>CAVPXM010000100.1:0-14114 GCA_963709405.1 uncultured Nitrososphaerales archaeon | reverse complement strand
TTTTAGGGGTACCTACCGTTTTTTCTCCTTTAACGCCACAACTCGACACTAAATTTTTTGATCCTCAGAATATATGGTATCGCTTTGACAGTGGTCCATTAAAGAGAAGTTTAGAAAGATTCGCGAAGTTTCCAATAGCAACAACTTTCGACGAAGAAGCTTCATTGACTAAACCAAGACTCATCCTCGTTAGTGTTGATGTAGCGGAGGGTGCTGGTGTAGTATTTGATAGTTACGAAAAGGAAGATGGTACCAGAAAATCCCAGTATGGAAAATATATTGTTCAAAATGGGAAAGAAGTGGGATTCACGCATGTTATAAGGTACAACGATGGGATTACAGCTGATCAAGTTATTGCAAGTGCATCTGTACCACTTAATTACGGCTATAGCACATTAGAAGTTGAAAGCTATAATAATGCTACATCTAACTATGAGAAAAATATCCGGTACTTTTGGGATGGCGGAATAATGAGCAATACTCCTCTAACGCAAGTTGTTGGGCTACACCGGCAATATTGGCTCAAGAGAAAGGGTTTCAAAGACACTGTTCCAAGATTGAACATCGCCTTGGTCAATGTTCATCCACTTAAGCAAGACAGGATTCCCTGGGACCGTGATGGTGTTGTAAATAGAAATGGGGACATAACCTATTCGGACAGAACAAAACGTGAGGAACAGGCTCTATTACTAATATCGGACTATGTAGATCTAGCAAGAGAGTTAATCAAGATTGCAAAAGATCATGGTGCAAAAGATGACGTCATAAATGCCTCATTAGACAGAACGACTATGAATCATGGTCTGGCATTTAAAACTAGAAAATATTCAGATATAATAATAGGACAATTTGAAATAGGCAAAATAATACGGATAAACCGCAAAAATGATGAACATACTATATCAAATAAGATATTTGACTTTTCCTCCAAGACTATTAATATGTTAAGAGAAGAGGCGTATAACAATACTCTAGATTTTAGCGATCTGGAATATCAGGGGGAACTGTTCTAACTAATATTTAGATATGATTGGTCAAATAAAGTTTGATACTGTCATGCTGGACAAAGAAAAATGGCTGATAGGCGCTAAAGTAAAGCCCGAACTTAGGCAGTACGAATTACAGCGGGCCTTAGGATAGTTATAGCTGACTTCACAATTCCATCCTGGAGAGGCAGAGTGGAGGAAGGAATGATAATTATGCCTCTAAACATGTTTAACAATAAGAACAGCATAGCGAAAAGGAAACTATTGGGCTAATTCACTCCTGTGTTAGAGAATTCAGCCGACGTGGCTATCATATATGAATGAAATATCTTTCTGCGCTTTGTAAAAGTACGATCTCAATAAGTATCACAGGCTAATATTATAGAGTGGCGGAGCGGTATATTTTTGTCAAAGACTTGAGATTAATTTACTCTCATCGTGGTATCGAAAGCGCATCAATTAAAGAGCGTGATTCATTAGATGCAGATTAAGCATTCTCAGAAATATTGATGTCAACATATACTTACTTGCCGCTAAAGTTAGAGCAATTGCAACGAGAAATAGTTTGGATACAAATATCTAGTACTAAAGGGGCAACCAAATCAATATCTATCTAATACACTGTTGCGAACTTGGGTAATTCAACTACGAATGTCAATTTCGGTGCATGGGGTCCTTACGTTTCAGTACCTCCACTGGCTGGCTTCAAGGCAAGTGAGTATGAAGGGGGAAGTTGTTCAACAATACAGCTGTATATGAGGGCCCATCGCTGGCAATGAACGATGAATCACATCCTACTGGGGAAATGGCAGGTGTATACATAGGAAATGATCCTGGAACAGAATAACAACCTAGCAGACAAACAACCTGCAGTTCTCCAGAAGATGATAACTGACTATAAAAACTACGCTCAGAAGGTGGGTATTGTAGTTCCAACAGGAAATAAGGCACAAATAAGTATTCGCATATTTTTCCTCCGCTAAACCAATCCCAGACTATCCACTTGGACGAGATCACCGCCATCCAAACCACCGATAAAAACACTTGTTCATGGTGCCATGCCTACATATTGACTCCGCTCAATTCTATTTTCTTATTTAGTTTATTGATTTTTGATTGATCATATGAATCAAGTTAAGCGTTGTATATAATAATAGTGGCATGAGACAAATGTGAGACAGGACGTAAAATATTCGATGTGAAGATGGTAAGAAATATTTAGAGCGAATTCACATGTTAATTCCAAGTATACTGATCTGCAATTAGAATTAAGCATTTTGTACGGCTTCAAGTTGCAAAATCCCTTATACTAATTTTATCCATTTGGATTTTTATGGGGCAGTAACAGTATAAAATTTCAGCATAATCCGTTTGCCCATTATTGTATGTGCAGTATGAGTCTCAAATCGCCAATTTACATCCTTGTGATTTGTGCCACCCTTATCTGACTATGAGATGATGAATAGCGGCAGATTACTTAGTTCTTTAGAAGATCTGTTGATTACCGTATCTAATCTTGGTTATGCTGCTTATTCTGAATACTTTAAAGAGCGTCCAGTTCTACATATTGGCGAAAAAGGATTAGAGAAGCGGAAAAATAATTTCATATGATGAAATCCTAAACAACAGTCTTAAATGTTCATAATTACAACCAACAGTATATATCACCTGAATCATAAGGCGGTAGATTTACGATACCAAGGTCATTATTGGAAATCGATTTGAAAAACCTCATAAAATGTTTCGCGACTCATAAATATCAAGAAAACAGTCCTAAATGCACACGTCCTATTTTATAGGATTTATATAATTCTGCTTACCGCAGCGTTACAGATTGGTGTCATTAAAACAAAATTTAGTGAAAACCAGTGAGAAAAATATTTCTGGATTAGTTCTACTCACTTTTATATCAAAGAAACTTTAGGACGGATTTTCAAATGCAATGTTATCATTTGACTAGGATTTGTACTGCATGCTGAATTGTCAGTACCAGGACCACATCCTGCCGGTAATTGTCGTTGTTGCTCCTGTTGCTGACCACGCATTAGAACGTTCAAACTCAACGACGATAGTGTAGGCGTAATAAATATAGCATTGCGATTTTTATAGAATGGCAAAACCTCAGACGATATTGGAATATACAGGTAAAATTATCTAGACTGTTATCTGTCTTCTCTCAAGTTCCTGCAATCTTCCGGTTATAGCTACAAGTTGAGTTGATAAATGTGCTATTGCGTAGTCTTACATCTATCACGGTCTCTCATCGATTGGTTCAGTTGCTCTAATTCTTCTACCTTCCTTATTATGTCTGCACCATGTCTTTCTAATTCAGGAATATTGAGAAATGTAAGTGATTATTTCCTTTTTGTTTATGCTATAAGGTCTCTAGTAACGAAGAAACATTTTGCATCGTGTAGGAACAATTGTTTGACTTCCTTGAACTAAAGGAAGGGTGTATTTTAGAAGAGAGATGGTATGAAGTAGGATCATCTTGATTTACAGTTAGTTTTACACACCGAAGTCCCAAATTATTTGTGTAAAAATCAATGTTTCGTTGTGCGTCGCTTGTTATAGCTGTAACATGATGTATTCCAAAAATACCTTTACTCAAGGTCTTATCCCTGTTCTCCTTACTTTCAGCAGGTTTCATCTTTCATTATAAACATTTACGTCGTCATTTGTATATATAGTTCTGTTAACTCTATGGGCCCTACATATAGCTGTTAATTATCGGGTCATTTCTTAGCACTTGACGGAAACCATCTTTGTTCGACTATTATTTTACCTTCATCTAATTTAGCCATACTCCATCGATGAGTTCCATAGGAGTAAAGTTTAGGACTAACGACTATTTTCCTAGCATAAACTATAGCTGTTCTAAAATGGATTTCCTCACTCAATATCCTTGCTCAAAACAAGGTCGTCTCGTTTCAACTCTTTAAGTGTTTGCATAACTAGGCCTGGTTCTATCAGCAATCCTTCGATAATTTCGCTTGTTAGACAACCCGGATTATTATTTATATAGTCTTGGATTTTCTTCTTTGCATCGGCCTTATCAATACGTCTAAATTTTATTTCAGTTTCGTCAATATGATATTTCATTTCTCTTTTATACGTCCTTACAGGATGCCTTCGGACTACATGTTTTTTAGTATTACTATGTAATTGTTTAGTATTCATTTAACCTCCTCCTCTTGATTTCACCTTACCGGAATAACTAACCGGTTTACCAGAAACTAATTGAATCGTTTTATCATCTTTTATAATAAATTTTAAAGAATCAGGATTACCCAATTTATCCATGACGGGTTTAGGAATTGAACTAGAATAACCTCTATCCTCAACGTAATTAACTCCTACGGCAAATTCCTTGGCATCTTTCTTCCATTTGCCCATAATAATAACTGCTTAATCTACGTATATATGGTTATCGTCATAATCTACGTAGTTACCGATAGCTTTATTAATCTACGTAGTTATGGTGGTCAAAATAAATATGTTGTAAACAGGGGATTGGTCCATACGTGCATGTGCATTCAAACATCGTTGATAAATCAAATAACATCTTTTATTCAGTTTATTGGATATCGTCTTCTCTGCTGTTATTCTGTCGCAAATGTTTAGGGAAGAATCGTAATCTAAACATTCGGTAATCTTATTATCAAAGGTCTACCTCAAACAATTCCAGTCATCAATTGTCTAGCATGCTAACTACAGAACGATTAAAGAGTTTTAGTGACTCTGTGCTTCTGGTTGCTATTACAATATTGGCATATAACCTTGTTCCTCCAACGATCATAAATGGTCAAGTTAATCAAGATGAATTAAAGGATTTTTATTATAATCTATATGGGTTGATAAGTAGCTTCATGGTAATTTCAGTCTTCTGGATTTTTTCTATGAACTTTTTCGATTATCTAAAAACTCCTGATGATCTAATAACACTAATCTCAATAACCTTTTTTGTTTTGATACTAATCACCCCAATTACCACTGTCGCGGAATTACAATATAGGACCTGGCAAGCAGTAACAGTTCTAGCACTGTTACAAATTGTCAATTCGTTGTTGTTAACTTCGCTGTGGTGGTACTTAGTAAGATCAAAGGGTCTGCAGAGTAAGCAATTGGATAGTCTAGCGAAGAAGAAGACCTATATTCGCTTGACAATTATTCCCTCACTTTACATCATTTCCATAGCATTGTCATTTGTTAACTTTAATGTTGCAGTTATTTTCCCAGTCACCATGATCCCATCTTTGATTTTTGTAGCGAGAGTATTTAATGTAAAGAAAAATTAATAAACCAAACAGCCACGACATAACTGTCACGACCTGTTCTCATTGAAGCAATTGCCTGTTTGGTAACAAAGGGTTAACTTGTGCCTACACTAGGGATAATTTTGTTAAAGGAATTTGGATCCTTGTTGGATGAAATTTATGATCTCTAGTCTTATTTAATCTTGTTCGAACTATGCCTTTCATTTTTAGGCTATTCATCATAGATATGAAAGCGATCGATGAAGCCTTAGCCGTCCACATTTTGAGGTGAATAATGCTGGGAAAGCTAGGAATTGTGTCATTCTACAATGATGACCTGTTGAGAATTGACTTCCATTCTCGACGGTATGAGCAATGTGCTTGATTTCGATAGCATTATGAATAATCATTTTATGTTTATGGTACGAGCAACAAATAGGATAGGTTATGATGACTATGTCATTAAAGTCATAGTCATCGACGTTTATCACGATCAGATAATGATGATACGTAACTTATTCCAACTTATCCTGTTCAGCTCCACGATTGGCAGATTTGCTACTCATCTATGATTTGTGATTCTTTTATCCTTTGTTGCCAAGTATGGATGAGAGTTACATCTACGGTTATCTGTTCGAATTGAGAGTTATTGATTATGATAAACGCGTATGAATCACTTTGTGTCGGTTTAAAGATATCATTAATTCTACCACCTTGATTACAATAAAATGTATTGATATCCGAATGACTATGCCTCACCTTCCATTTATCAACATCTCTTCGACTCACAATCAGAACTCCGACCTCATAATTTGACTCAGCTGGGATTATGTCAAAGGCTAATCTATAGTCGATCATGAGGATTAGATTTACACCGAAATAAAGCATTTCATAACCCCGAGAAGTACGAGCTGGGATATTGAATTCGTTGATATTCCGCATGACATGAGAAATAATCTTCATTTTATCTAACAATCCTGGTATAATGAGGGATCCGGATTTAGTAAGTGTGGTGTAGCACATATTGTCAGTATTACACCATTTTCTTGTTTCAATTGGCTTCGTAATGTCATGACATGGTCGTCACATGCATACAGTTTAGCATAATCTGTTGTGTCAAAGTACCAATCTGCAATTTTATTACATCCATCGTAATGACAGCCTTTGTTCAAATCTGCTCCTCTTTCATAAATATAGAACATTCACACTCTAAACAAAAAACAATCGGTGTGATTTCCCCATCCTTCAAACTCTTAATTGTGGTAAACATATGATATATCTTTGTAAGCTTGCATTTGCAGACTTCAGCATCACTCATCCCGGTTCACCTTTAGCAGAACCGTTAAGATAACGAGATCCATATTGAAGTGATGCCTGGACCCATATCTTATTAGCTATCACTGATCACCCACCTTATAATAGAAGTCTATCTTATTATGCACTACTACTATTTTCTCTGAAGGCCATATACTCACCAATATTTCTTATATCACTAGATAAGATCAAGCCGAACCGAGGTTTGGCTAATGGATCTTAATATATTTCTTGTTGCCTGTTGAATTTTCGATTTATAATCGCATTTGGTCGAACAGAATTGATAAATCCGCTGCTCCGCTTTTAGAAATATTCGGAATACAGTTGGGGAACTTCAGCCAAGCAAACATGTGTTTGCGCACCTTATTGGTCTGCCTTGATAATTGTTGAAACAGCTAAATGTAGTGCCATCCGATATTAAAATCAATATACTGAGTGGTGATTTTAGCCCCAAAGCGATTTGCAAGAACGAACCAAGTCGCTTCTGAGGATCAATCCATATCCCTCATTTACTAATTATCATGGTATTAATCGAGTTGCGCCGAGTTTCGTGATGATAGATTTATTTCTTAGAGATTTAGGCAATTCGACGGATAAACTTGATAGAGGATTAAATACAATTAGAAAAATTAGCGCCGCCTCACGGCCTATCCTACTGTATTGTGGAATGGTAATGGTTACCATGTCTATCAACCAATGAATGGATTCATTCTGGAAGAAGAAGAAAGGTTTGCAAAGTTGAGAAAACCTGAGGGGAAGGATCGGACATCTAGATTCATATAACTTGCACGCACGTAGGATATAAATCAGAATCTTATCGCCGTTCCTCGTACATCAAAAGGTCTGTCAAGAATAGTTATAGGTTCTTGTAATTTTCTAGCATTTTCTGAAGTTACTGTCACTTTAGTGCTCTCTTTGATTCTTTCTATAGGAATGTTACCATCAACCATTATTGACCGCCATGTATCAGCTTCGTTTATTGGAAAGGAATATCGTTCTCTAGGAATATTCCAGCCTTCGTTTGCATCTTGTGTAATTATTCGAGGGATATCTTCTGCAGATTTATATCTGCTCGAGAGCGCCTCTATTCTCGCGTTGAGGCCATGACGAAGGGATGTGTCAGTAAATGTTTCACTATTTATATAACTTTTTAATTTCGAAATATTTTCAGACAAACTATTAAAAATTTCTGAAGGTTCCCCATCAATTATTGCAAATAAATCTAGGTATTCCACAGAGTGGGGATTAATTGTCATACTTTCTCTCTCGTCAAATGCAGACCAATACACTTTTACTCCCTCATTGCCAATGTTTAGCGTTCCTTTACAATTTTTCGCTGTCTTCCATCCTTTATTTCGAACGAGCACCGTATTGATCTTGTAATTTATCTTGAATGTGCGCAGGTTGAAAGGAACACTAGTGTCATCGATATCATAAGCTCTCAATCCAACCCTCTTTACCAGCGGGGAATGCACCTTATCTAGACCTAGCCAAGGACGTCTAATCAAAGAAATTACAACAATAGCCGCGGCAATAATAGATGCTATCTCTGCCAGCTTAATTCCAAGATCCAGTAATGCATTGCGTGTGTCATTGATAGTCTTCTTAATTGAATTACGAGCATCATTAGCTGTTGTATTGATTATACTCTTGATTTTTTCTACATTAGCTGCCTATACTATTGGGGAGTTGTTGTAAACGCGTAGCATTAATAGATGGCCTTGCGACATTAATTGCAGATGTAACTTTTTTTGCGGGCTTGATTAATGAAGATAACAAGTTCGAAGTAGAATTCGCCGCGAAACTACTCTCTGTTGACTGGATAAAATAGGACAGAACTATAGAAGATGCTGATAAAATTAGTATTGTTGTGAAACCATATATGCTCTTACGCAATCTCTTCTGTGCCCCTTTCCAATATTTGAAAGGCAATCCGTATATACGTATCGAAGGATATTTGAGAAAGCCCAACATGGTTCATTTTTGCCTAGCTTAGCAAAGTAATTACATCTCTCTTCTAGAGTACACCCTTCCTTTAGTTCAAGGAAGTCAAAGAATCGTCTGAGACGACGCAGATAATACTCCCTTGATCTCTCCTATAGATTCTATACTCTTATTGAGCCTAGTTATATCAAGTTTGAAGAATGGCTTGTTCTCAAGTTATGCCTTTAATTGTGCACTTCCAAATAGTACAGAGAAATCCTTACACCATATCAAGGCCATGTTGCATTTTACTAGATCAGTTCCAGGAGGTATATATTATAATTTTGATTTCGGTTATTTGCTTTCAACCTTCCAAGATCTATGAAATTTGAGGCAGTTACTTATCAGTAGCGAGGTAAAGATGAACATTAGGTCCATTAGTTGACTTGAAGTTTTCTAACCTGAGGATTGTGCTCCCATCTCCTAACGGAATTACTTTTACTCTGATTACTCTGACGTAAAAAATGGAAGGTTGGTTTAGATTGTATGGATTTGTAGACGGCAGTCACAACTTTCAGAGTGATCATTGACGCTGGGAATACAGAAGAGCAATCTCACCTCTGATGGTACAGGCAATGGAACCATGCTTTGATGGGCTGTGGCCACCATGGCTTTGAGTCCTCCCACGTGCGTCCGATAGAACCTTTGAACTGATTACTCATATAATTATGCTCCTCTATATCTATTTATGAACTTCCAAGAATGGTATTACGACCGTCCTCGACGATCCCGTGTTTCTAAAGGATGGTCATGGGGGCTCTTGGGCGAGACTACCATGTGGTCGTAAATCAGGATGCGAAAAGCAAGCAAGATCAGAATTTGCTAATTTTATTGAGTTTTATTATCATTCACATTAGTTACCCAAAAGATAGCAATAAATTCTAGGGGCTTTTATTGTGTCAACTCTACGCATTACTTATAGTCAATAAAAGATCTCTAAATTGCAAATTATAGAGCATTAAATTTAGCCGAACTCATGTTATGCTTGAAATCTCTCCTTGTTATCAATAATAATCTAGCATATAGTGATAATAAACAACTGCTACATGACAACTTGTTTCAAATGATAACATTGCATTTGAAAATCCGTCCTAAAGTTTCTTTGATATAAAAGTGAGTAGAGAGACTAATCCAGAAATATTTTTCTAGCTGGTCTCACTAAATTTTGTTTTAATGACACCAATCTGTAACGCTGCGGTAAGCCCGTCGGCGATAGCCCACGCTTCCTTTATTTTGGTACCTTCAAAATGAAAGATGCTGACCCCAACAGTTTCAAATTTCTTATGAGTAGCGGGAATACCACGAAATTCCTTTAGATGTGTACCTTCAACAATCCAAGCTGTAGCAACTTTACCAAATTCTGCTATGCTATCTATTATTGTAAACCGGATGTCAGGAAATATGCTACTATCTGATGAAACCCACTCCTTAAAATTTTCCAGCCCAGTTATATCCTCGCCCTGAGAATGGTATATGAAGTCAGGAGTGACAAACCTACTCACTCCTTCGAAATTCCCTTTGTTAAATATTTCATCAATAAATTCATGAACAATTTGTTTGTTTTCTGCAAGAGACATATAAAAACCAGTTGACTTGAGTCTTAATTTAACTCTTTTTATTAAGAATATAAATAAATTGGACTTTAGATGTGTAATTTTCAATATCTGCAGCATACACTGGAGATAACATGTCACCAGCTCAGCTGTCTTAATCCCCTAGCTCCAAGTTGTACCCACAAAAACAAGTCTTGAATGCTTCTGTTTGCCCACCTACATTTTGGCGAGCTGCTTTGCTTTCATTGCCTGAAACTCTTCATCTGTTATAAGTCCTTTCTGTTTCAGTTCACCTAATTTTGCTATTTCTTGCATAGGATCGGTTTTATGTTCTGATGCAGCCGAAGCCTGTGCTTGTTGTGCTTGTTGTGCTTGTTGTGCTTGTTGTGCTTGTGCTTGTTTTTGCATACCTTCCATCTGTCTCTTCGCCGATCGTTTTCCGACCATGCTCCCAACCATGGGAGCTCCAGTAAACCCATAGCTATGATATCTGAATTGAGGTTAATTAACATTTGCAATGGAAAAAAACAACAAGACTGCTGTCAAAGTGATTACTATCTAGATTGGTACCTGTCGTCGTGATTACTAATCTACCAGGGGCTCTGATTGAGAAAATAAGATCAGCACTCGCTCTCTTGTCCGTATACAGCGCGACCAGATAACAATAATAAATATACCACATTCTATAAACCGATTCATGAATTCCAGCATAAATAGAGATTGTTACACACAGAAGTTAATGGACTTCGGAATGGGTAGCGAGGTTTGCCAATGAAGGAGTTACTATCTCAAAAGATAAATCCAAGAGTGGGAGGATCACGAGTATTTTTTCAACTATTGCTTATTAGAGGCTCTTCACTTAACAACCTTTTCCATAATCTCTCTATTGTGCATATCTACAAATAAACTCAACCAATTAATGACATGCTGTAGTCTACAATCATTATTATCTTTCCTACAAAGGAAATAATCATCAATACGCTCGGTTCTATCTTTTATTATTTATTGGATCGTTCTTTCTATGAAGCTTTTTTCAATCGAGGAATGATTGTGATGATGTTGAATGTTTAGAAATCTATCTACATGCTTGTGGATACCATGTACCACCATCTGTTGAAATATTGCGTTTTCCATATTTTCTAATCAGCGATTTTATAAACTGTTCAGCTACAAGCATGTTCCTTTCAATGGAGATACGTATACCAAGGATAGTCCCTCAGTATGAATATTGCAACTGGCATGTAGAATCCTCTTCATCCCCATAACACATGCGAAACAAATGTATCTATTAAGCATATCTATCCTCATTAAATAAAACAAACTAGTCTATCCGATTTTTTAAATTAGTTAAAATCATAATTACTAAATATAGACTCGTGCAGTAAGAAATTCTTTTTTGTCGGTATGTCGTTGAATGATTATGAAAATCATTAATGCCACTTCCGATGTTCCTGGCACGACTAAGGAAGAAGTCAAGAGATTTCTTGAAAGTAAATTAAATTTGGAGCTAGCTACAATTGACGTGAGCCCAATATATAACCCGTCTAGTTTTATTATAATAAAGATGGAGAAAAACTCTTGATGACTACATCTAAATTAGCCAAGAAAAACTCAAAATCTTCGAACTAAACCAGCTATTTATTTTTCCATAGATTATGAGAATTCTCCGTATAAGAGTGTCAAAGGTAAAGGCATTGCAACTTTAGTAGAAGATCCAGATAAAACAGTTTCACAAGGAGATAGAATTAGTATGAAATACCTTGGAAACGCTCGATCAGCCAATCGCAAGATTTCTCCAGTATAGCAATACAAGATTTCATCAAAATCAGATATTGTCTGACATGATCGATAATTAGGGAATTCATTATCGAGCTGAGAGTTTTCTTATCTCTGTATGTGTAGATAAAAGCCGAATGGAATGGGCGCGCGCTCTCTTTGTCTGGACAATATCGGTAAGGATAGTGCATATGGCTTTCCGTTTACCTCTAATACAGCTGGCCGTCATAAAGGCAAAATATCCATAGCATCATATCGGATTTAATATCGAATATTGTGTCATATGCTTAATTCCTTTTTGCCGCAGAGATCTGAATATGTATTATGAATACCATGGATACTCTGACTGATAGGAGTCCAGACGTCTACACTCGATGATTCTTGCTCTAATAATAGGAGGAGTGATATCAATTGGTGCGCCGGCAATAAGACTGAATTGGGTATAATTGGAAGATCTTATCAATAGCACTAAATCTAGTATCATCTAACACCCGGGATACCCGGGTTATTTTCAACTCTAGAGAAGAATTTGAAGAATATGTGAGACAATATATTAACAAAAAATAATAATAGAGCTATTCGCTTATTCTCGTCAACGTGTCGTTTCTTTCACTCATTAGGTGGTGCATAAAATACACCCAATTTTTATTTAGAAGAATCAAAAATTCACGATCCCACAAAGCACAGAAAGGTGGCTCTAAACATGGTTTCTACAGAGCCCAGAAAGGTATTTCATTTATATATGATGGCCACGTCGGCTGCAATTCTCTAACACAGGAGTGAATTGGGCCAATAGTTTCCTTTTCGCTATGCAGTTCTTATCGTCAAGCGTGTTTAGAGGCATAATTATCATTCCTTCCTCCTCACAAGCCCTCCAGGATGAAATCGTGAAGTGAGCAATAATTATCCTGAGGCTAGCTGAAATTCGTTCTACCCAAGTTTGGGTTTTACTTTACCGCCTATTATCCGTTTCTTTGTCCAACATGACAGTATCAAACTTTATTTGACCAATCATAATTAAAGATTAGTTAGAACAATTCCCCCTGATATTCCAGATCACTAAAATCAGAGTATTCTGATACGCCGTTTCTCTTACATATTGATAGTCTTGAAGGAAAAGTCGAATATCTTATTTGAAATAGTATGTTCATCATTCCTGCGGTTTATCCGTATTATTTTGCCTATTTCATATTGTCCTACTATTATATCTGCATATTTTCTAGGTCTAAGCGCCAGACCATGATTCATAGTCGTTCTGTTCAATAAGGCATTTATGACGTCATCTTTTGCACCATGATCTTTTGCAATCTTGATTAACTCTCTTGCTAGATCTACATAGTCTGATACCAGTAGTAGAGCCTGTTCCTCACGTTTTGTTCTGTCTGAAAATGTTATGTCATTATTTCTATTTACAATACCATCACGGTCCCAGGGAATTCTGTCTTGCTTAAGTGGATGAACATTGACCAAGACAATATTCAACCTTGGAACAGTATGTTTGAGACCCTTTCTCTTGAGCCAATATTGCCGGTGTAGATGAACAACTTGTGATAGGGGAGTATTGCTCATTATTCCGCCATCCCAAAAATACCGGATATTCTTCTCATAGCTAGATGTAGCATTGTTATAGCTTTCAACTTCTAAAGTGCTATAGCCGTAATTAAGTGGTACAGACGCACTTGCAATAACTTGATCTGATGTAATCCCATCATCATATCTTATAACATGCGTGAATCCAACTTCTTTTCCATCTTGAACAATATATTTACCATACTCAGATTTTCTGGAACCATCCTCCTTTTCGTAACTATCAAATACTACGGCATTACCTTCAGCTACATCAACAGTAACGAGAATAAGCCTTGGTTGGGATAATGAATCTTTTTCGTCGAAAGTTGTTGCTATTGGAAATTTTGCGAATCTTTCTAAACTTCTCTTTAATGGCCCACTGTCAAATCTATACCATATGTTTTGAAATCAAAAAATTTAGTGTCAACTTGTGGTATTAAAGGAGAAAAAACCGTAGGTACTCCTACAACAGAAAACACCATTGCTGTATAATACCGTCTTGCAGCCTCGCCTGTGGCAATATTTTGATTAACGCAATTATGCAAGTAATCCCACCAATTTGTAAATCCAGGAATTTGGTCTAACGCTGATTCCTTTGATAAATATTCCCAGAATTCATTTAATCTTTCAGAAGAGCCTTCCCAAGTATTATTTTCTACGACATAGCTTACAGAGTC
>CAVPXM010000099.1:0-6307 GCA_963709405.1 uncultured Nitrososphaerales archaeon | reverse complement strand
ATTACCATTCCAGATATGTATAGCTAATTTTGTCTAAATGAATGAAGATTATTAGTGGAATGAAGATTTCACGCAATTTTTTTTAAAACCAGGTTGAAAATTCAACAAATGGACTCTGTCGACTTTAAAAGAAATTAGTTAAGTGATTGAGAGTAGCGCATCTATTAAAATTACTACTCCAAAATAAGTGGAAGAATTACTAAGATTGTTACTAAGTTAATGCTCTCGTTTTCTAATATGTATGGTAGAAAATACCGATCTCGAAAGGATTCTTACATGTCTATATACAAGGTATTTTCTCTTATCGTATATAACACACGATTATTCGTAAATGTGTAAAACTTATAGCCAAATTTCGAGGTATGATGACGATAAGTTCGGGTGACACCTCGTGGGTACTCATTTCCACCGGACTGGTACTGCTAATGGTCCCTGCTTTGGGTTTTTTGAGGCTGGCTTACTTAGAAGCAAAAACTCTCTTTCCACACTTATGCAGATCTTTTCTGGCCTCATAATTCTTTCAATTCTTTGGTTTGTCATAGGATTCACTCTGGTATCTGCTCCATCTCCGTGGGACATTATCGGTGGCTTGAAGTGGACATTTTATAATGATGTGCGTCTTAGTAATTCACTAGATTATGCGCCAACCATTCCTGGTGTTAAATCATCAAGACTTCAGTTCTCGCTATAATAGACATACTCGACAAAGATAAGGCTGAGAGAAGCCGCTACCATTATGGATACTTACTATTTTTGCCTAAATGGGTAGTGATTCTAAATTGTCGATCGCATTGTAAATAGAGATCTAGTAACCTCGAAATCCTTCATTGAGCCAAATTAGACATATCAGCTATAGTCCATGCCTCCTTAATCTTGTCTCCCTCAAAATGAAGGATTTCAACCCCTTGAGTCTCAATCTTCTTATGAGTGGCAGGATAGTCAGCAAAGTCCTTATCATGTGTAGCTTTTAAGTTCCACCTTAGGGCAATTTTATTTTCTTCTCCAAAGTCATCTAGTATTGTGATCTTCATATCTGGAAATGCGGATAGATCCTCCGCCACCCACTGTTTGAATTTCTCGATACCCCTAACCTCTTCAGCCATCCCATGGTAAATTATATCAGGCGTAACGTAGTTCTTCGCAACCTCTGTTTTCCGGGCATTAAATATATCTTCAACGAACCTTCGAGATATAGTCTTGTATTGTGTATTGGACATGTCCTATAACGATTACGTGTTACCATTAAGCTTTGCTATTTATTTATTTATTTATTTATTTATTGAAATTTTAATCTAAAATCCGTGTAAAAGAAATACAGGGGGTAAAAGAAATGAACATGACTAGAGCCGTAAATCAATACAAGTTGGTAAATATCATTTCTATCAAAATAGGAATTGGTATATTTTGGTATGTTATGTAAAACAATTGCAATAGTAGGAATTAGTAGACTATACTACACCAATTAAGATAAGTTCTCTGACATATTCCTAGTAAGATAATTTCTCACATTCAGATTGAAATGTTTGGTCCTAAAGTACTCTCCTAACCTTATTCTAAATTCTGTAAATGCCGAATAATATACTAATACTAACAAATCATTTTTGGATATATTCCAGCATTCTTCCAGTACCATGAATTCTGGTGATGCTGTTGGAAGATAGATTGGTAATAGACTATCCTTATGTTCTTCAAAGTACTTCTTTATTTTATGGGATTTATAGTGTTGAGGTGCCTTATCTAAGAATAAATAACATTTTGGGAATTTGTAATGTATCTGTTTTAGGAACTCATAGAATGTATCCTCATTAAACCTTTCAAATTGTCTGAATAACTGCTTTCCTTCAAGACTAATAGCTCCAAACATACAAAAATTTCTGTGCGAGCCTGTAATTGTAACTACAGGTCTGGAGTCTTTATAGCTCCATACTTTTCTAACAAGGCTGTCAAAGAAGAAGAATGATTCATCCAGTGATACTACAGTAAAATCCTTCGGCAGACAATCTAGTATTTTCTGTGCTCTTTTTTAAACTGCTTTTTCTCCTTTTGTGATGCAGTATTAACGTGCACTTTCCTTGGTACCTTCTGTTTGAATCCCCACTTATGAAGCAATGTATAGATATAGATTTGATGGTAGTGTACATTTCCTTCTTTTACTATCATTTCATTTACCTGCTGTGTGGTCCAGCCTTGTTTTCTTTCCTTTAATTTCCTTCTTACTGTAACTGCAACTTGATCCGATAATTTGGATGGTCTTCCACTCCTAGGCCTATTCTTAAGTCCATCAATACCTTCTTTATGATATCTTGCAAGCCAATCGGAAGTCCATGTCCTGCTTCTGTGCAGCTCCTTTGCAACATGAGCTGGGATCATTCCTTCACCTTCAACTTTGAGAACAAGTAATAGCCTCTCCTTTAGTCCGACTCGTGATTCCTTCCTATAGAGAGTTTCTAATTCTCCTCTACCGAGACTCAAGATTCATTCAGCTAAGCAGATCAATGAACAAAGCTATAGCTCTTCCTGTACAAAGAATATGACAATTCCATCAATAATATGTAAGTATACTTATCTTAATTGGTATACGTACTCACCATTTTCTATTAATTTTACATCAGGCTCAAAGCCTGAATATACGAGGTACTTCATACCCTTGTCACATTTCAGAGTGAGGCCCTATGAGTGGTTTTATTCTTTTGGTTGGTTTTAGTCATAATTTTGCAGCTATCTATAAAAATTCTAAAAAAATAATCAAAATAGGTCGGTGAAGACATCTCCAATACATCAATATGAGCAATCATAGATTTACGCTCTGGTGACATTTGGTAATATTAGCACTGCCCAAGTTACAAAGGGAAGGGTCATCGAATGTTCTCAGAATGTTTAATTACTGCGGTGGAGGCCTCTAACTTATGGGTATTTCAGACAAAGATACTAGTGACCAGAATGTTAAGGAAAAGACTAATGAGTTGAGGACAAAGTATCCCATATTTACTGCTATCCTGGAAAGGATTCCGGTCATGGATCTAAAAGAGGTCGTTAGCGTCTTGGTACTAGTTGATCCTGTAAGGTCGGTATTAAAGACTCATGCTACGAAATTGAGTTTTATAGGAGAAGATAAGGCGGTTGATCAAATGGTTGAAGAAAAGATTAATGAGTTGAGGACGAAGTACGCCACGTTGGCTGGTGTCCTAGAAAGAATACATAATATGGATCTAAAAGAGACCGCAATAGGGTTGTTGGGAATTGATGCAATGGAGTCACTGCTAAAGCTTAGGGCTCTAGTGATTCTGGGATCCTAATCTTACCGGTAATCCAGACAAGAAGCATTTTAGGAGTTACCACGAGACAACAAAAATCACCAGTGCATGTTGCACTATCTCCATCAAGTAAACCTTGGCAATGAAAGGGTCGTATTAATCTAAATCATTATAATATACAGAAGCTGACAGTATATGAAAAGCTTCAAAATAAACGTAAAAACTGTGATACAAGCCATAAAATATATTTAAATCTGGGGCTGAAGGAGGTTTAGTATTCCTCAAAGTATTGGGTTATTTTCGCTTTTTGATTGAAATTGTTTATTACGATTCTTGAGGGCGAGTATAAAATCAGGAATTGGGGAATCCAAGCTCCTAGTCTTAAATATCGTCCCACATTAGTGTAATGAAAGTCTACGTTACGTGTCACGATGTCTTGACATTGCCTAGAACTTAAGCACTGTGTAATAAGCTTGTTGTAGAAATTTGCTATCATTCTTGATATGAGATAATCGTAAAGGTGTCGTAATTATTATTGTCTTTCCAGAAAATTTTACGTAGGCGATCCTGACAGACTTCAAAGAGGATATTTATGGTCTGAGCATTCAAAGCAAAGTATCGATTAATGCACTCTGACCGTATTTTTGCATGAGTAGTTTTATTTTCTCCATTAAATTGACGAAATATGGGTTAAGAATAGGTACAGGTACTCCCATCCACTTCTAAAGGTTTATTACGATGATTAGTTACTCAGGTAACAATCTACACATGAAAGCAGTTGGAATTATAGCTATAATACTCATCGCCGTCTTTGTAATCGTTATGTTGATGACATTCGCATTCCACATAATCGTATTTCGCATGATGCTTATTATTCCTAACTCAACTAAAGCAGACCTGGATAAAAGCGGATTTATTGATGCCACGTTACAACAAGCATGGATCGTCTAAACAAATACACACTATTTTTTTTACATGGTCCCTCGTATAGTATCCTTATCATATTCAGTACGAATAGATTCCACCTATCCATGCTAAGAATAAGATTCTATTCCGTTGAGTCTACCGTACTGTAGCCTACTATTGATGTAACCTCAGAACAATCTTTAATAGATGATTTTAGTATCAATGACCAATATACCATCACAAACCTCGTTTGACTGAGTAATTGTACATCCACACCTAAATGTGAACACTCCATGCAAACATGTTAAATGACTCTATGACGGTGCTCGTCAATTGAATACCTAACATGATTCTTCATATTGAAGTATCTCGGTTTCAAGAGATTTGCGTAGAGGACAAAGTTCTATTAATTTGTAGGAACGAAGTTGATAGGGCTTTGGATTTAATGACTTTGAATCTCATCTATTCTGATTTCAGCCAAATCCGGAAGGGATTCATATGTCCGCTTTCAAGGTCTTCAAGGCTTATTATATATCCCTCATAATTATCGATTATGTGGCTTTACAGCTTATCCTCTCTCTTCCCACCTCTTTTGTCTGTATTATATTATTAAGTTGAAATGCGCCGTATAAAAAAATTAAGAAGATATATGTCACAATTCACTTTCTACATAAAATAATGAATCTAGCCGTTGTGATGGTGGTGCTGATTGTGGTCTGGGTGGGCAACTGCATTGCTAGTTATGATAGGTGTTGCTGCGATTAGTGCTAGCACAAACATGACAGCAGCGATTGCGGCAAAGACACTACATTCTGTGACATTCATTTCACACATTTAGACGGTATAGCGGAAGGCAAGCAAGTCGCCATGACGTGGATTCAGGTGGGTAGGCAGCAACAAGAATTCTAAAGTATACCGGCTACAACAAGAAAATTGAAACTGTTGGAATTATCAATTTCAGTTTTGAAGCTCCTCGGATAAAGGAAGCCTGGTCTATAGTTGACCCGCCTTACAGCGGCAATAGAGTTAGGTCTTGCTAAGACAAGTTTTAATGGTATATATCGGCAGGAACGGTTAGAGCAATGGTGTCGGACTTACTTTTTCTAATATCCTTCTAAGACTAGAATCTCAAACTACATAAAAAGTGATAAACCTCAATAGGCGTAAGCCATACATTATTCTGTTTTGCTTTATTAATATTTTAAGCAACCCAATAGTTGACCATACGGTATCTCACATACACTATCTTAATGCCACTCTATAAGAAATACGACATAATCTGGCTCTAGCTGCTGAAGTATAGATAGACTTTCCGTTTGCGGTACTCAAATTTAGTAAATTATAGAATTAGTTAATAGATGATTAATTCGTTGTATGCTCATTGGGTCTAAGTATTGCGTAATATTGGACATTCGAAGCGTTATCTCCTTTACCATAGCGTGATATATCTGTTTTTTAACAATTTACGTAAAATTAAATAAGATCGTCGACTGAATGCATTTAAATGGTATTTGGTGCGATGTTAGTAGGCGGCATGGTGGCAGGCGGCCTGATAGCGGGCGGCGTGGTTGGTCACTACGCAACTAAGGATCGGTATAAATCAATGGCTATAAAACAAGAACAACAGGAACAGTTACAGCAAGCACAGGCACAAGCAGAGCAGGCGGAGAGGGCAGCGCAGGCAGCAGAGTTGCAGGCGGTGCAAGTACAGGGACAAAGATCCGATGAGAATAAGAGTGATGCTTTTCTAAAACTTGAAAAATTAGGTAGTCTCAGGCAGCAAGGTCTAATAACAGATGAAGAATTCCAAAAGTTGAAGAGCAGATTAATCTCAACTATCTGACAAATACACTGCTCCAATGAGTTTTTAGATAGTTCGGTTACCAAGCTTTGTAGAAACCATGTGATTATTGTAAGGTTAGTTAATCTGTGGGTATTGTAGGCTATACATCTGAATGATAATTCCCTGTTTTGGGTTCTCACTAGTCTTGATGTAATGTGCTCTCCAAATAATCTTTTTATGACTGATATTATGGATTCATCCTTCTTGTTTATCTGATTGTAAAGAGGGGGTTATTTATGCTAGACAGAAAAGGCATTTTGAATAATATACCAAGTTCCTAAATCTTTTTAGCTCATCTTCAAGG
>CAVPXM010000098.1:0-17944 GCA_963709405.1 uncultured Nitrososphaerales archaeon | reverse complement strand
TTGATTATTAATTACTATATTAGAATTAAGGAAGTTAATGCCACAACTTTATACTGGGATATTCTAACTGTCAAAATATTTTCAATCTAAAATGAGATAATCCAGCTATACTAGGATTAAAATGATATTAATTAATAAAAATGGTAAGTTTTCTGTTGAGGTACAACGAGCTGATTGGTTTCCTCATTTAATCAAAAACAATCGTAATACAGTTGAAACTAATTATCGCAGATCTCAACTATATATTATTCTAATATCATCTAATTATTCTGACTTAATCATAATAGCCAATCGATAGATTTCATATAGGGAAAGATAGAGTTACCTTATTCATTGCTTTATGTTAAGCTGGATGATATAGAACTTGTTTTATCTCAAATTATTTTCTAGGCTGTTTCTAACCTTGTTGAATATATCCTGAGTAAAATTCTTTATGTTATCGCTCAAACCGTTAGTAAAGTTGCTATTCGCCTGAGTTAAAATAAAGGGATTGTCGTTATATGAAGGTTTTACAGTAAATATATTGGATTCTGATCTCCCACTGTACTTGCCAGATAATGCGTCTACTTTTATTATATAAGGCGTACCTATCAGAGTATTTCCAGGTACTTTCCATGAATATGAAACTTCACCATTTCTATCTGTATTATTGCCAAATTGCTCTACAACTGTGTTCACATTTTTAGAAGGAGAAGAAGTAGATGAGAAGGATGATAAATCGATAATTTGTCCGCTCACCTTAGCTCCACTAATAGCTGAATTCATAATACCTGGACTATGAACCTTCACAGTAATAGTCTGCATATCTCCTGCAGTAATTGGATTTTTATCAACCCCAATCGAAATTCGTAATGGCAGTGGCTGGGTTACACTAGTAGTAGGACTACCATTACCATCTCTGGTTCCAATTAGATTTATACTTGTCCATTTAGTCAAACTATAAGGATTGCCAAGACAGGTAATTTTTGCAGTTAATTTGTTAGATCCCTCTCTAATTGTAGTATAGATAGGATCTAGCTTGTATCTCCAAGTAGAATAATCACTGACTCCATTATTTCCTGTCGCGGTAGTCTGTTGGTATGGCTTTATTCCATTCAAAAGTACTGAAACTCTACAATCCTTTGATCTGTCATATGATGAAGTGCCAGAGACAATGAGATTAATATTAGTTACTGGAACTTCTTGACCGCTATGTGGCGACAGGATTTTTATTGTGGGAATTAAAGCAACGTTAGTTGCAACTGTCGTTAACTTAGTTGAAGATGAATTGATAGGAGTATTTATTATTGAAGACATTATTTTTGTTGGTGTTGGGCTTGTTTTTTGTGCATACGAAAAAGTGTAATTAGAAATAATAACAACAGAAACACAAATTCCAATAAGCGTCAAAATGATAAATATTAGTGATATCTTATTCCTCAATTTGAATAGAAAATAATTCTGAATGAAATTATAAATACATTCTTTATAACAAATATAGATTTAAGTTATAGAACCTAATTGATCCTTTCTTTTCAATAAAAATAATGACCATAAGCTCGTTTAAACTAATTGGAGACTATTTATAGGCTAACCTAGTCGATGAGATTATTGAGTCATATACTATTTTATTATTTGTAAACTACATATTTAGTGAATTATAATGGAATGAAGCTTTGCGAGATATTCCGCTATTTTTAACCTGTTATAGGTACTATTCGATATATTGTTCCATCAAATGTAAGAACGTATAGAAATCCATCAGGTCCCACCTCTAGGTCTGTAATCGTGCCAAAGCCATGTCCAAATATTACTGATCTAACATCTTCCGGGCTGTTTGCTACTTTACCTTCAAGTGGGCTGCTTAGCAAGAGGCTAGTTCTATTCTCACTTAGCTTAAAGTTGTACAAATCACCGGTATTGACATTACCTACAAACATTGTATTTTCATATTGTTTTCCCAATTTGTCTGAATTTAAGAATTTTAAAGCTGTTGGACCTACTGGCTACTTCCAGACAAATTCTGGAGATCTATAAACTCCTCTGCCATCTAAGTTTATCAAATCTTGAGAAGGATTTTCTGCAACAGGACCTGGCGATGAACCGCTTACCTGCCATATCCCTTGGACGTGATTCCAACCACTATTAAATCCAGGTTTAACCAAATTGATCTCATCACCATAGGTAGGTCCATTTTCGGTATCCCATAAATTGCCTGTTACAGGATCAAAATCCATACCAAAGCTATTCCTAATGCCATAAGCATAATACACTCTTGTAGGATCTAAAGTCCCTAACGGGTCTGGTGTTACTGGTTGGCCATCTTTTGTAATCCTTAGTACACCGCTAGTCCCATCAAGTTTTTTACCATTCTTGTTATTCTGAGCCTGACCATCATGACTTCCAACATCGCCTATGACGACATATATGTTATTATCTGGTCCTATAATCACTTTGCCACCATTATGGTTACTTTCCACAAGAGGGTCAGGTGCATTAGAAGGAAGATTTAACAGATCTACAGGATTTGTCAATTGGCCATTAACTAATTCATATCTGTAAAGATGGTTACCTGCTGCAACACCTGGTTTTCCGCCAGATTCAGTGTAATAGAGGAAAACATAGGTATGTACTTGACCACTATTATTACCACCAGGATTTGCTTGTTTTGAAATTGCAATACCTAACAATCCCCATTCTAGAAATTGTGTCGCTACATTAACGTGCAAAAGTGGTTTTTTTATAAGATTACCGTCCAGGATTCTAAGTACGTTTCCTGAATTTTTCTCTAGCACCAAAATGCCATTAGGGCCTAGAAATGCCATACTTGTTGGGATATGAAATCCTTTAAAGACCACCTCCGCTTTCAAATTCGGATCACTAATCGTAGGTCCTGCAACTGCAGGTACAGCTTTAGTATAAGCGCATTGGCATAGAAATAGGCATGTGGTGTTAATATCATCAAAAATGAGGATGTAATAATAAGAATTGTAACAAAGAAGAATGAAAACGTTAATGATGATCGCATTGATATTTTTGATCTTGGTTTTGAGAAATCCAAAGATATTCGCATTAGAGCCAGCTCAATCTTCTAGAATTTTTCTGGCTATTTTTATGTTTTGGATTTCGACGACTTATATAAGGTTGTTAGGACGTAGCATCTCTTCTATGAAATATTTTCCAACTATTTTGCTTTAATAACTACTTTGCTGACCTAATACACCTCTAAGGCAGACATATATTGCTCACATCGATTATTGGCGTAGGGTGAGGAAATTAGATGACGTACCCAAACTCAGATTCAGTATAATCAATCTTATCCAGCTAAACGGGAATATCTTCCTACTGACTATGACGGTGTTGTTGACAGAAAGAATGACATCATATATCATGACAGAACAGAATTTGATGAAAATATTGCAGCTCTTATGTCTGATCTCGTGACATTAGCAAACTCTCTAATCAAATTAGCCGAAGAAAAGGGTGCAAGCAAAGAGGAACTGCAAAAGATTTTGAAGGGGAAAACTAAAGGTATTTTTTTCTCCACTGGCAAGCAGGGAAGGTATGATGATTTAGTGAGGGGTATAGTAGATGTTGATTTTGTCGCTCGTTTGCAACGAAAGAACGACACCAATACTATTTCAAATAAGACATTTGACTTTTCAAAAACTACAGTCCAACAGCTAATTCAAAATGGACATAAAGAGACTAAGGAACAGTTGAAAGAAGTACTTCTCATGGAGTAAGAGAAATGGCTGGTGCGTAGCAAGCAATTCTCAGAATGAATTTTTGTCTTCTTAGACTGAAATCATAGCTTCATTGAAAGCAAGATAATTGCAATTTTAAGATTTTCAAAAGATGCATGTCCAATTGAGAGTCTTCCAGAGAATATAGACGATGATGTAGAGAGCCTAGTATCAATGTTCGAAAAAACACTTGCTTAGTTACTCTGTATGTTATTCATCATACTCCAACTTGCTTAGAGTTTATCAATCGTTACAAATCAACACAATCTTGCCTTTGACTGAGCCGCCGGCCAGTAATTCATGAGCCTGAGCAGCCTGATTCAGAGGCATTTTCACTGCAACGATAGGTTTGATCTTTCCTTGCTCTAGTAAATTTAACAATAAAGTCAAATCCTCATGGAACCAAACTGACTTTAGTCTTTTTAGCGTTTGTATGCTATACAAGATAAATTTTCTCTTGTCGGAAACCACGTTCATGGTAAACATCATCAGCCAATCTCCGAGGTCTGTAGTCGGTGTGCCTCCATAAGCGACCAATCTACCGCCGACTACGAAGAATCTCGTATGAGGACTTTAACGATTTACCTCCAATGCCGTCGAATACAGCGTCTACGCCAGATTCGCTCTTATCATCATCACTCGTAAGTTTGATAATCTCTTGAACTAAATCTACTGACTTGTAATCTATGGGAATACCACCTAAACTAGATACAATGTCGTGTTTTCTATATGATGCTGTTCCATACGTTTTTTCAGATTAGCAAGCTTCCCCAATTGGAGTAGTGCTGTGCCAACACCGCCAGCAGCACCACCATTAATTAATATGATTTCGCCAGGTTTTATGTGGACACAACGGTGGAGCATCTGGTAAGCAGTGATATAATTCAATACTATGCTTACAGCCTCAGCATGATCAAGTCCAGGGGGAACTGGCACCACCTCATTTGATGACAGAAATATATATTCTGAATACCCTCCGACTATTGGTAAAGCAGCAACCATCTGACCTGTTTGCCATGTTGATACTTTGTCTCCTAATTTGTCAACAACGCCAACAACATCCCATCCTGGAGTAAATGGTGTTCTTCCAAGATTCCAAGATTCTGGATGAACCCCTTCTCGCATAAGAATATCTGCAAAGGATACTCCTGCAGCAAGCACCTTTACACGCACTTCATCAGCTCGTGGTTCAGGAAGCTCATCCTCAACTAGTAAGAGATTCTCTGGTCCACCGAACCGAGGTATCACAATGTGCTTATATTTCATTGTAATGCAGCCTAGAAGACATACTAGCCTGCAGAATAGCTATGGCTGCTGTTGACAATCTCTACCTTTTTGGTTCCAAGACGAAATCCAATCTGCTCAAATCTTTTCTCTTCACCTTCTTTGAGACTTGCTCCACCTTCTTTTTCCTTCATACCAAAGACTATCGCTGATTCGCGAGGCGCTATGATCTCAAGTCGAAGCTTATTTAATTCTCTCTCAATGAACTTGGCTACGCTACCAGACATACGTGAATCGAATTTTGTATCAAACGCAAAGCCATACTTTCCAGATAAATCTATGCCCTTCATCTTTGCAAGGAACTTTTTCATTGATTTAGATGCGCTAAGAAAATGAGTTGGAACACCAATACAAATCAGATCGCAATCTCTAAGCAAATCATTAGTGACATATTCTGCGTTAACGCAAACAGTAATGATATTTGCCTGCTTGAGCCCAGTTTCAAGTGATTTTGCAATCTTTTCGGTGTTTCCATAGCGAGTATCGAAGATAACTGACACATTTGTAATGTGGCTTCTTCCTTCATTGCTGGTTACACTACTACTATTAATATTATTTGATGGTGATTTTTCACAATCATTTACTGTATTCGAGGATTTGAATACATATGGAACCATAGTCATATCATCAAATATATCTCTGAATAATTAACACCTAAGTCTGCAGTGCATTGCATTGGAGTCTTTGTGCTTAATATTGTCAATCTACTTGATTATACATGACTCTAGAACCAAAAGGTGATCCTAAGATACAACCAGACATAACATAAGGGGTTAGGTTTAATCATGAAGGCATAAGTTAACTACGATATAATGATAGATATAACAACTACTGGCTTAAAATTTCAGCCCTTCCATTAGCAATAGATAATTTACATGCATCTGCTTTATTACAAAATTACACCTTATCCCAGATTTGGTAGAAGGTTTAGGATTTCCTGACATACTTAGCTTAGCGCAAACAATCGGAATAGTGGGAACAATGGTCTTGACACTGTATTTCTCAAAAAGGCAGATACAAAGTTTGTCGGTTGACCAACAAACCAGAGTTCTTAACGACTTGGATGAGAAGGTTCGCAAGATGGCAGAAATTATAATAGAAAAGCCATCAATGCAAAAAGTTATCTATAAACTTGAAAAGCCGTCAGAAGAATTGGCATTTGCATATTACATTCTTTTTATATGTTCCCATGCATTTGCTATGCGACAGAGGAACGTCCTTAATGATAACGAATGGGAAGGATGGTTACATTGGATGAAAAATTGTTTTAAGTATGGGACTATAAATGGACAATGGAATCTAATACGGTCAGAGGGATGGCTCAATCCTGTCTTTGAGGATTTCGTAAACAGGGAAATAATTGGACGAAATCCTTGAATCCAATGAATAAATAATTCAAACCATGTCTAATTTACAATAACATATGGTAGAGCGTTATCTATACTTCTAACTCTTTTAATTCCTTAACTTATAAACTAATGGACTTCCACAAGTATCACCCTATCATAGATTCAATTAATAAAATTATCACTGTTTCATGACGGATTTCATCAAAGATGGAGAGAGGCGGAAGAGGTAGCCCCGTAATTTTTTTACATTTCTACCTCAATTTATTTTTCATAAAAATATGTAATTTTGGGCACTACTTTAAAAACAAGTGTGCCGCATTGAGTAATTGATATTATAAATTGGTCAATCGACCAAAGAATGAATTAAAGCAAGACACAATTGATTTAAGAAGAGAACGGGTTTTGATATCCCTTTTTGATATAAGCATGCAGATATCCTCGCGATAATTATCAGGTGTGAAGAACTATGTGCTGTCATACCTCCATGTGCTGTCAGATCCCGATGTTTGTTTTATCCCAAGATAATTGACGAAATCTGGGATGTTTTTGGTTTGAAAATAAACTGATCCTGGACCAGTGATTTCAGTAACAAGTCCTTCTCCCCCAAGGATTGTAGTTTTCAGCCCACCAAATTTTATTACTCTATAGTTTGAATTTTCACTTAGTGCTACGAGATGATGATTATCTAAAATTATTTTTTCATTATCTCCCAGATTCTTCTGAATTATACCTCCATATGCATTGACAAATAAATCACCTACACCATTAGCCCTCAACATAAACAACCCACTTCCAAAAAGTCCTTTTCTAAAACCCTGCCATTCTGTATCAAGCATTATTCCCGTGCTAGATGCAATATAAGATCCAGAGTGCACAATGAGACCATTCTCAGCATTAATTGACATTCTAATTATGTCTCCAATTGGAGGCCCATATAGTGATATTTAACTGCTTCTACCGTTCAGACGGCATCTTTATATATCGTCAGTACGATAAATGAATATGGGATTAGAGAGTACAGTAGGTGTCGCTAAAGTCGGCACTAATTCCGTAAGAACGACAGTTCCAGAAGGAATAACCGAGTTCTTGGGTATTAAAGCAGGTGACAAATTGGAATGGAAAATGGATACGCACAATAATGAACGTGCTGCGATCGTCACAAAGAAACCAGATCATATTGGTTCAGTAGAACTTGCTCGATATTCTATGAAACAAAAACGCAAGATGGTCGATAGTTAATGGTTACGTTTGATGATGGCATAATTTCAAACTGTCGACAAATCTCAGAGAATTTGTTACAAAGCCGTGCCAATATCAAGAGAAAGTTAGCCGAATCAACTATAGATCCACAAACTCGGATCTTACTCGAATACCTGAGTTCGGACTCGCTCTTGATGCTTTCTCTTCTTTTCAAACATTCCATAGTATTTATGGAGGTGCTAAATAATGACTATCTCACAATTACATCATATGAAAAATTAATAGATAGTTTACCCACTGAATTTTATATTCAGAAAAAGCAATTGAAAGAAGAAATTGCCGATCTAAAGTTGAAAAATGATTCTAAAGTTGAATCTCTACGAGAGAGATTGTCAGAACTCGATGACATATCAAATTTCACAAGATGGGAGAAAAGATATCGAGAAGACGAAGTAAAAGATAAAAAGGATCCAAATGCCAAATGAACGCTTTGACGCTTGGCAAGAGATATTCCTAGAGTGGAAACGAGTTCGACGTATGAAATGATTGATTCAAGAACTATATGATCAAGTCGGTGGAACGTTATTCTTCATGTTAGAATACGCAAAGAAAAATGATATACCATTGCCAAATAGAGATGCATTATTCCAGATGGCTGACCGAATCCATAAACAAATGGATGAGATAGAGTCCTCTAGATCCGACGAAAATTTACACAGTGACAAAGATAGCGAAAACCGACGAAGATTTGACAGCATCCAAACTAGTCTAACTTATGGATTAACCAAAAAACAGCGTTGACTGTGAGTCTCCAGATATTCTATCAGTCTTATTATCTGAACCTAAACCTTGAATTTGTTGTGATCTATCCCTGTTTTGCGTATCCAAAGAATATTCGTCGCTGACCCACCTTTCATTATTTTTTGCTTCTAGTGGTTTAGATGGCTCACTAGAAGTTCTAGAAATAGCAATGGCTGTCGTTGTAGTTTTTTCCACAGCTGAAGGTGAGGAAACCTCAAAATATTTACCAGGATCTTTATAGTATTGATCAACTAAGTCTTCAATTGTTATTTCCTTGCCTTCATGATTTTCTAATTTTGTTATTTTATGTATGTCATACGAATATTTCAGCACCCCTTGAATTTTAGATATCAGATAATTTCTGTCTGGAAATATTGTAGAATCTACAATACTTACTGTTTTTCTCTGTGAGAACTTATTCGATTCAGTCACATCGAATAATTTTTTTTGTTTTACATTTAAAACTGGGTAGTAGAGATATGAGCGTCTATCTTCTTTATTCTCTACTTTGTCTATGTATCCGGAGTTAATAAGAGGCTCTATGTAATTTTCGAGGATATGCTTTGACGATAATTTACGTCGTTTGATTTGAAATGTAGCATCTGCTAACTGGCGACTTGTTAAACCTGTACTTCCATCATTGTCTATGGCTGCATTATTTATTTCACTATACTTTTTTAGAAATACTTCATTATACCACTCCAACACAAGTGCTGAAATCCTTGTATTACCAAAATTGTTTAAAGATGTATTTGGAGAAGATAATTTTATACTAGACATCATTACATTTTCTAATACTCCTGAATCATGTCGAGAAGCAGATACAAAACCAACAATAAAATTCTTACCAAACTGTTTTTTTTCCCAACTTGATGGATATTGAACTCTTATAATAGCAGCTTTGCAAGGTGTATTACATATGGATAATAAGAAAATATTAGTTATTGGTGGTGTTGCTGCAGGCCCAAGTGCAGCATCAAAAGCTAAAAGAATCGATCCTGATGCTGACGTAAAGATAATTCAAGATGAAAAAGTAGTCTCTTATGGTGCTTGTGGAATGCCATATGTCATTGAAGGTATAGTAAAAGATTTTCAAGAACTAATAGAAAGACCAGCAGATGTGTTCAAAAAACAATACCAGATAGATGTTATTACTAATACCCGTGCACAGAAAATAGACAGAGTAAAAAAGGAAGTATATGCAATAGATCTGCAAAGTGGAGTAGAAACAATTTATGAATATGATTCTTTAGTGGTAGCTACTGGCGCAAGAGCAGTACTTCCTAACATCAAAGGAGTCAACCAGAAAAATGGTGATGGTTTATTTCTAATACGAAATTATGAAGATGGGCTAAAAATATATGATTCTACAAAAACAAAAAATGCTTCTACATGCGTAATTGCAGGTGCAGGTCTTATTGGTCTTGAGATGGTAGAGGCATTTAAGAAAAGAGGTGCGAGAAGAAAAATGGATATAACGGTAGTAGAGATGAGTGACCATGTACTTCCTACTATGCTTGACAAACACATGGCCAAGATTGTACAAAAAAGAGTTAGAAGCCAATGGAGTGAAAGTTATTACAGGTGAGCGAGTAGAAGAAATAGTTGGTAGTAGTAGCGCAGATGGCTATGTCAAGACCATAAAAACTAATACTAATCGCCAGATCGATACAGATTTCATACTACTTGGAACCGGTGTGAGGCCTAATTCTGAAATTGCTAAAGATGCAGGTATAGAGCTAGGATTTGCCAATGCAATTAAGGTTGATGAATACATGAGAACCAATGTTCCAGATATATTTGCAGCGGGAGATTGTGCAACTGCTAGAAGCTATATTACAAATGACGACACATACCTACCTTTGGGAACAACTGCAAACAAGCAGGGACGAGTTGCAGGAGAGAACGCGGCTGGTGGAAGTGCAAGGTTTAGGGGAATTGCTGGCAGTGCTATAACCAAGGTATTTGACTTGTATATTGGTAAGACTGGATTAACTAAACAAGATGCTTTGAAGTATGGTTTTGACCCTATTGAAGAAGGAATAGAAAGCATAACAAAGGCTGGTTATTATCCAGATAACAAATCAATATGGATAAAGATTATTGCTGATAGAAAAAGTGGAAGAATATTAGGTTCACAAATTGTTGGAGGAGAAGGAGTAAAAGAGAGAATTGATTTAATTGCATTAGCTCTCTTACTTAAAGCAGACATAAGAGATTTAGCAAGCTATGATGCATGTTATGTACCGCCAGCTTCGCCAGTGTGGGAACCTTTGAATATTGCTGCATTGCAGACGGCTAAGCGATTATGAATTCGTATATTAGTGTTGAGGAACTGGCCCGAGAAAAACCAATCTGAAAGTATGCAGTAAAAGATTAAACGATGAGGTTACAAGTCAATTGATGATACGGTACGACATCTGTGAGTAGGTATTAAGTATTGAAAGCCAAGGAGTTGGTGTTAAAACCTATAGGATATGTCCAGACCGACTTTGGGGAAGAAGAGATCAAAAAGCAACCTGAGACAACTATATCGACTTTGATTATAAATCGTACATTTGCTGAGGCTCTAGATGGAATAGAGGCATACTCGCATTTGATTCTAATATATTTTATGCACAAGAGTAACAAGAATCAAGGAACTCAAAATCCATCCTAGAAGAAGAAGAGATATTGAGAAAGTAGGTTTATTTGCAACAAGAACGCCAAATCGTCCTAATCCCATAGGTGTTACAGTGGTGGAATTATTGGAAAGACATCATAATATTGTCAAGGTGCGAGGCCTTGATGCCATAAATGGTATGCCTATACTCGACATAAAGCCGTACACCTACTCTAGACATACAAGGGAAGGTTAACTGCGCACTTCACTCAATTACCAGTTCCCATTAATGTTACTATTCCACCAGACCTATTATATGGAGTTATTTTAGGTCCAATAATAGGAGCCATTTTTGGATGGTTTATCCCATTTATTATTGAGCGTACTTCTAAAAAGAGACAAACGCAAGTTCTGAGAATTCATATACAGAAAATCGATAATATATATGAATTATCTAAACACGAGAGAGAAAAATGTTTAGGGTTACTATTGATAAAAAGAAGGGATATTACAACGCTACTTGAACAAGGAGAGATAAGTGATTCAACATTTGAACTATTGAATGATAGAATTTCACAATATGTAGATGAGCTTGGACATGGATTTGTACTTTCGTCTGATTCAGATAGTCAAGAAGACGATATTACAGAACACTCCAGAACCGGGGCGCCTATCAAATAATAAATTCAATGATGAGAACTGAATCACATGATTGGATTGAAATCGTAAGAAGAGTCACTCAAGAGATGGGATAAATCAAAAATTTGTAGAGCTTGCAAATAATGCAATAGCAAGCCAGTACAGGATTTGATCAAGTCGTAGTTGTTGGGAGAGTCGTAGCAACTACTTTTTAATCAGTGCTTCAATGAAAGTCTGAAAGGGTTGCTTGTCGTTGGTTGTTGCTGAAGCTGCTGCTAGTTTGGTTTAGTTGTTTGTTAGCTAACTCTGCCAACGTATCGCCATGGCACGGCAAAGGTGCACACCAGCAGCCGAGGACTTTACCCTTTAACTCTGGAAGCTGGTTCATTAATTCCTTATTCGAAACTAACCATTCTCTATGCTTGGCTATTACCTGTTCTCTAGTACCGTCTTTACCGACTACGAAGGGATTGCCCCATCTTCCATCGCTGCCGGGAATATCTCGACGTATTGCCAGCGAAGGCCGACCAATATACACATCATAAGGCCATTTCCTACAATGAACTACGAACTTGCTAGTCATTTCTTACTTCATTCGGTGGTTGCCTTGTCTCATAATTTATTCAGCTTCTTATATGCCTGTACACTTTTTAATAATATCGTCGTCCTAGTAAACTTTACAACCCTCCCTCCACAAGTGGTGTGTCAGTAGTTGAGACTCTGCCAAAAGCCCTCTATCCTTTATCTTGTATACTTTTCACTTTTCACTTCCCATAATCACATGGTTTCTATAAAGCTATTCGGCACATATTTTTTATATATTACTTTATGTCTGACGACTAGGAATTTTTAATTACTTGTGATTTCAATTCTCTTTCACTACATCTATTGACTTTTTCAGCCTCTTTGTTGATTAACTGTTGTACTTCCTAACATAGGTGAGCCCTGTATCAGCAATCAGGAGAGCCCATCATCATAGTTCCAGAAGATGGGTTGCAGAAAGAACTAACTCCTGGCACAACAGGCTCAGAAAACTTTTGGTTAGATATGAAAGAAGTTAGCAAAACTATTTTGCATTAGTATATTTGGGTTGTTGCATTCTTATTTACAGGAGGATAAATTTGGGATAGGCTCTTATTAGAGGATGGAACAACCAACCACATTTATGGATAGGAAAATCACAAGCTATATGTCTATCTATTTTTGGGATCGGTTATTAGTCACTGAGCATCATTTTCCCATACCTTGATCAAACGAAAACTTATTGGCGATTGGGGAATTTTTCTGCCCCAGCCTACGTTCCAATACTAAAAAGTCAATATGAGCTTAATTCCACAAAGCCTACAGTTTGCAGGAATTTGAACATGGAGATAATTATCTTCATATTTTACTTCACCTGATATCAACTTCAATCTTACAATAGTGCACTGCTAGTCTATTAGTCTGGTTCTGACTCGTATCGACTGAGCGCCAACGATTCGATCCTATATTTGACATCCAGACCAACTGGAGTTTGCTCTTTTTCATGCTGATTATCTTTTGAATCGTACTCACCAATACGTGATTTAGGAGGGCTGTTAAGAAATCTAGCGTATATGCTGTGATCTGAGAGGAGTTCGCCGCGTCCTAGGACTAACACAATACTTGCTCCTATTGTAAACAGGAATTTAGTTAATATATTTCCTAGAGACATCGAATCAAAGATGGTTGTATTTTTAATACGCAGTTTGTAAGATAGTATGATAGCTGGTCCCATTCAATTTTTCATATTTTTCATCTACCTTATTAGTTAGAACAAGTACCCAATACTATTTTTGATTACTTTCTACGGTTTCATTAATTATTTGAACTGGCGTACTCAAAAGGGACACCATTCTATTACACGGTCAGCTCACAAGAAATGATAGGAACGACAGAGACAAGGAGGTTCTACTATCCAAGCTAAAGACAATAGATCAATCATTCAAGAAATTACCGATAATTATTGTATCTACTCAGCATTTTGAGGTATCCCTCGATCTTGACTCCGAAAAAGGCTTTACCGAACCCGCACATATCGACGCAGTGGTGCAACATAAAGGCAGGATAAACCGGTACGTGTCACAACAGAGTGTTAGTGCTAGATATTATGTTCTACATGATCCTGAAAATTAACTGACAAATACGTTACAGCGTGCAACTATTTTGGAATCGATGTTAGCCACTAGACTAGATTACCCTTAGAACAATTGATGATATAACAACAAATGATTTCAGAGCAATAGAACAATCAGAGATGAAGCATACTAAATGATGAGATGTAAATTATCCGACTTAACTGATAAAGCTGAAAATGATCGTGTAAAGGTACGTGAAAATGAGCCATAATGGATTTTTGTTGGTTATTAATCAGCGAAAGAAGTCTATCTAGTACAATATCTTTTCGTCAGCCTGCGTTTTAGTATCTAATTTGGCTATCAAAACTCTAAGGGCTTTTCCTATAACTATCTTCAATTCTGGAATAGAAACAGCTTCTTCACCTCTGGCAGCAACAGCTCTTGACAACCGTACAAATAATTTGTTAAGATCATCATCAACTAATTTTTCTACCCCTACGTAACGAAGGTACAAAATATACAAGCTAAATGCAATCATTGCAAGGATTTTTACATTATCATTATCATTACTAAATGAGTGATCATCCGATCCATGTAAAAACTCAACAACCGGCTCTGAATAGGCTAAAATAGATAGCATCTTTTGGTTCTGTCCCTCTAAACCTTCCTTCCGTCTTTGTAATTCGTCTATTTGATTTCTTAATTTATCTGCTTGTTGATTTAATTCTTGTATAGTAGATATTATGTTGCCATATTTCTTCAGGTCTTCCATCAGAGATTGTTTGTCTATATATTATTGCTGCTTCCACCACCATCACCATGGGATCTTCCAAATAAGATGTTTGCAAGCTCAACAATATCCTGCTCGACTAGTCCTTTGGAAAAAAGCCTTTGTAACGATGGTCCGACCAATGGTTGAGCAAGTAATGCTATTCGTGAGACATTTAAATTCGCATTAACAGTAACAATATCGGAACGAAGTTTATCTAACTTCGATTCAAAACCTAGCTTATCATCGTAATCTTCTTCAATATCCTTATAGAACTTTTGACCAGCCTGATCCTTAGGTATATTATTTGCATATGCAATTTCGTTAAAAGTATTGCGCAACTGTTTTAGCTCTTTAAGACCAAATCCCATAGCTTGTAGCTCATTATACAAAGAAAGCGTTTGGTTATAGGAATTCACAGACTGTTCTAGCATAGAACATTCTTGGTTCAAGTCATCATAATTCTTTTTCAAATCTGGTATGGATGCTTGATAAGACCAGTATTCAGTCTTGAGTGATTCTAAATCTGAGAATTCTTTTATAACTTTGCCAGCATCATAACCCTCTTGACTTATTCCATGGACTACTTTTGCAAATTTTAAAAGATCATCATCGATATGTATCCCGTACCGCCCGAGTTCTTTTTTCAAGTCCGAATACGATTTTAGCTCTGCAGTAGTCATATTTTCTTCATGTAAGGCAGAGGAACGACGAGCCTCACTAATTGATTTTTCCTCGTTCAGCTTTTTGATCTGGTCATTTAACCTTTCGATTTCTTGCTCTAATTCCTTTTTCTCTTCTACCTTTTGCTGAATGAACTCTGATATCTGAGAAAATGGTACGGTCTTTGAAAACTCAATCAAGTTTCTCAAATAAGAAGCAATGCTTTCTGGCGTTAGTCCCAGATTGTTGCCACGCTTGTAAACATCAATCATAAATGATTCAAAGCTATTCTCTATTACTCCTAATCTACTCATCATCATTGCAACTCTAAAACCAGCTGCACATTGAGCTGCGGTTATACCAATTTTCTTTAAAGTAACAGCCAGCTCCCTCAAATCATCTGCTGCAGAAAAACCGAGGGCATCTCTCCATTCATTGACAATATTTGTTACAGCTCCTGCGCTAAGGCCATTATCACCTGCGATTTTATCTCTTTGTACTCCTTTTAACCACTCTTGAATCACCAGCGATTTAAGATTATTCGGAAGTTTGGTAGGCACATTATATCATCTAATTATAGAAATAACACCTATTAAAGTATTCGTCAAATGCGTCGAATTTCGCGTCAAATGGGTCATAACTGGTGAATACATGTCTATCTTCTTTTTTTGCAACTCACGTAAAGTTATAAAATTAAATTCGAGTGAAGGGCTGATCGAGCTTTTTACCGCCGACCAAACCGCGTACGCCTGCAAGTAACCGTAGGTCCGAGTCCGGTGGAATGCAAGACAAATTTGACTCAATTTTTCCACCCATTATATAGTCAACTTTGAATTATTAATGCCCTTTTCTTTGTAGCTTTTCCCCATCTCTGACTTCGGTTGAATTTCCACTTTTGTTATTGTGGTTTTGATGTAACCCTTGTCATTTTAAAGACTCCAATCCTTCGAGTTTTCTTCTGCATTTATCTTCGTCCTGGTCCTCTTCCTTGACTTCTTGCAATTCTCCAGATTCCCTTAACTGTGTTAACTATGCAATATTTTTTTGGATGTCTTTTGAGTTATTATATCTTATTGTTTTGCCACCCATCCCTGCTGCCTGTCATTCTGTATTCCTCTTATCAATAATGCAATTGAATTACTGAGCCAAAAGAGGTATTCCAATATCTATAGGATGTACCAATAGTAAACCAGATATAGCAATACCTAATGCGCCTACATCTACGAGAACGATTCTAGACCTCATACCTTGTACTAGAACGGTCAAAATCAAAATGCAAAGATGATTTCAACTAATTCCAGCTCAACTTCAAATTCGAACTTAACTTCACCTATGCATTAAGGTATTTATAAAACAAGACTACATTTTTAGAGAAAGGTGGAATATTATTGGAAATAATTGAATATTAATTTGATGGTGATTTCGTTAACCTTCTCGGCGTCAAACAGAACTCATGAACACAACAAGGATTACGATGGTTCTTGCGTTAGCTCAATCGTATGTTGAAGTTTAGACAGATATAGTGCCATCTTTAAGGATCCAATATAATATGCTTTCACAAGATGGTGCGCTAGTTGTGTTTCATCCATTTCTTCATTCCAATCCTTTCAGCCAAGAACCGGCCAACCATTGATAGTTTCATGTTTCGAAGATCCCATTCTATACGTAATAATAGTCATAATAGTTTCTTTAACGATGTTATTTGGAGTCATTATTACATGTTCTGACATATTGCCGTATGCGTCCGGTCAAAAAGCAATATATAATAATGGTAACATAACAACTAAACAGACTTCATCAACAATAGCTATATCTACGGGTAAATCGAGGTATATGACTGACGAACGTGTAACAATCTTTGGAATAATAACTACAATAGGAGTGACCTGATATGGAATTGACGAAGTAACTTACAAATACTGTAAGTTAACCGTTATAAGGAAAATGGATAGGTAAGTGAGTCTAATCAGCCGAAGAATGAATCAAGTACTACTTAGCATATGTTCAGGTATTGTCATCTTTTACCTTTGCTTTTGTATTATTAGGAATTAAGACTGGCTTTCACTCACATCTGACCTAGGGAGAAAAACCGGCAGTATGTGATTCTGGTGACAAATCAGTTAATTCAACAGAATCGAACATATCTGGTATTCCAACGACAACTGAAAATGCAACGAATGCAACAATAAGATCAACAAAATCATAATCACTACCCTGAATCTGATCTCGAATATGGGCTTACTAATATTATTTATAATAATTAGTTTTACACTCGTACAATATTGGTTTTAATCCATATTACATCGGAAGAACAAGAGTTGCTAATTAGAACATGAGTCTTGTCCCTAAATCTACATCTCGAATACCTAAACAAGAGTCTCCCATACTTTATACGCTGTGCACTTTCATTGGGTGTAACGTGGTTGAAGACAAGGATGAACTAAATGAATTTATCATCTTTTGAAATATAGGCATATATGTAGAGGTCTCAGATGTATCGACATTAGATAGGAGCATAAAGGCATCAGCACCTTTCAATGACCATATTTCAGTTGTCGTGATCGGTAGAATACCATCTGTGTGTGTATATTCTATTTTATAGAGTGGTGAGCCTGTTGAAGTTATAAAAGGGCCAGAGCTTACTAGATGAAAATCTTGATACTGTGATTCAAGTGCTGAAATCCTTGTATTACCAAAATTGTTTAAAGATGTATTTGGAGAAGATAATTTGATACTAGATATCATTACATTTTCTAATACTCCTGAATCATGTCGAGAAGCAGATACAAAACCAACAATAAAATTCTTACCAAACT
>CAVPXM010000097.1:0-10782 GCA_963709405.1 uncultured Nitrososphaerales archaeon | reverse complement strand
TTTTGTTACATTGGTCGTGTCCTACCATACATCAAGGATCTCTGTTGAGCTCTCAGTGGAACTAAAGTTAAATCTTCAAAGGTGACCCTCCCCTCGCCAACTGGTAACTGTACAAGAACCAGGCCCTAAAAACCTCTGATTCCTCCAATGTAAACTACGATATCAGAGCGTTTTCTGATACGATAATTATTACCGTTAAACTAATCAAGAAGGATGAAGGTAGTCAGTCATAGAGAGTGATAGACTGGTACTGGACTATGCGAGACTTATTGGTCCTATGGTTATCAATGGAATCTTCAAAGGGGTGTATCTCAGAGGCGTTATTTCGATCGGAAAATTCTATCAAACACAAAATTTGATAATCTGACCCCCGTGGTGGAGAAATGAGTTAGCCTCGCTGGGATTAGTAATAAAGAAAAGAAATGAGTTTAATAATCTCGAAGAGCTTTGTAGCCTAGCAGAAAATATAAAGCAGACATTTATTCACGATTACGTAGATTCAGAGAAGACGTAGACCCAAGTGAAATTGACTCGCAAAGGAGTATCAAAGCAAACAGTGACATTGATTATTGTTGAGTCCGCCGAAACAGCAACCTTGAGTGATAATTACTCGAAGACTATCTACAAAATCGAAACCTACATTTTTCCAAAGAAGAGGCATCATCTTCTTGACATTTTTGCTATGAATTTAGGATCAAGATCGCTATCTACTAAACGATGTTCTTTGAAGTGTACTTCCACTGTAAATATGTCCAGACTAGATCTATGGGTTAAATGATGTCTAATTATGTGGCATAGATTGAGCGATAATGGATTACATACACTGGTGTATTGCATCCCACCGAAACCTAGATTCCTGCAAAATGTCTAAAAGGGGAGTCCACACACCATTTCCATAGAAACGCAGTAAACGTAGCTTCTAAATAGTTTGTTTGTGATTATTTATTGGCAATATATGGCTCAGCAACAACTATTAGAGCAAGAATCATCTGTTTCTCAAATACTACGGACGTATAAAAAGCAGTTAACACAGAACATCGAGCGACATACCCATGGGCCAGATATTATTACCATTAGTCAACAGTCGAACCAAGAATCATCTATTTCTCAAATACTACGGACATATGGAAAACAGTTTACACAGATTAGAAAGCAGTATACCGATGGACTTGGTGGAAGATGTGTTATGGGTGTCATCATGTCTTATTATGGTTGGGACGGCAAATGCATCACTAACGCAGAAAGAAAATTATATGCTGCGTTAGTCGCATTGAGACAGGCCGGTATCAGTAAAGAATTACTGATAGAGATGAATGATTCTGGTGCGACATTCGAAGAGATAGCTGATTATCTGGACAGAAATCCCGGGTTGGCAAATAGCAATAGGTAGTCGTCGAACTCATGGACTCGGCGGTGTTTGAAGATAGTTTCTGCGTTCCGATGTTATAACTAACTCACCAAAATAATTTTTGCCAACACGATGTATTTGCTTCAGCATGCCAATAAAGCCTGACATCAAGAATCAGATAGTGTCACATATGACTAAAATTACTAGAGGCATCACAAGCTTCGTAATCCTTTAATGTTAATGCTATCTTTCCAATAGTCAGTGTCATCAGCAAAAATATTGGCAAAAAGCTTTGCTTCACCTGACGAAGTAAGGACATTTGAAAAGGAAAGATAGAAATTGTAAACTTTACAGATAGCGGCGTCACCATAGGTAGAGGAACATTAGAACCAGGATGGAGTTGGGAAAAATGTATCAAGTCACTAGTTAATACAGATAGTTGCCAAGCTCCTCACACATCATATACTATTTCTGGGAGAATGAAAGTCAAGATGGACGATGGCACAGAAGTTGAAGGCGGACCTGGAGATACTGCTGTAATACCGCCTGGACACAATGCATGGGTTGTTGGAAATGAACCGTGCATTATGATTGACTTTACTGGTATGAAGGATTATGCAAGACCACTACAAGTTCTGAAGTTTCCTTTCTATAGAATCATCTAGTCATATTCAAGTTCTACCAATTCCAGATGTACGTTCTTTATGTCAGGATGCAATCTGCAATAAAAGTATCCCTGTTTTATGACAACTATTGTGCGACACGGACTTTGCTCTAGAACGTGTTCCGGAGGTACCATATATGATATATTTGGATTGTCATGAAAGAAATCGTTTAATGAGCTAAGATGAGTCGTGTCTTCTATATCTATAGATAGTTTGGTTGGTAACGGAGAACATGAGTATGCGCGCCTTTCAACATCGCCGTCATCTTTCCCGTTTGTATCACAATGAATTTGAGCGTGATTTTCGTCCAAACGGGAACTCGGGAAAGTCGTGGAACTTGCTGGTATCCTTCTGCATTGCCATCGGTGAATTGCGACATTATATGGTTTTATATGGAATTTAGACCCATTAAATACCAACGTATATATGAGGTGGACGCTAATAGTATTATAGATGAAATAAAAATGGTAGATAATATTAAATCTAAAGACGACATAACCACCACTTCAACTAGGTCAGCTGAAGCAGCTAACTTTTATGACACAGTAAGACAAAATTGCATTAGAATAGTAGACGAGTTTGCAAAAGCTCAACCACAATATGCACAATCAGTCTCTAATCTACAGATTAATTGCATTGACGCAGCAAAGGATACTATCCAAAGTATGGTTTCAGCTCACAGGGTGTTTGCAAGTAACGGGAACGTTCCACCAGTAGTAACACCACCATACACTAATGAATTTGTAAAGCAATCAAACGAGATAACCGAGAACATAGTCAAAGCAGTTAGGATCAACAACCAATTGACAGTCAACGCAATAAATGCAGCAGCAGAAAACTTCAGAACCCTTAATCGAACAATTGAGTCTGTGACAGAATATAACACGAGCGCCGCAAAGGCTTGGAATTCATTCGTCACGGTTCAACAACAACCGTTCCTCCACAAACAATAATTTTTTTTGTGTCCATTTTCTTTGTATAGATGTTTATAATATACATTTTTTGATTTAACCTAGAATGCAGTTATTGAGGGAATATGACGGTTTATGCATGCATGTGCCACTGTTATTCTTGTGTCTGCAGGGCTAAAACAACAAGATATTAAAACTACTAAACTTACAGTCGTTGGAACTCAGATAGAGGCTAGAAATGAGGGCCATTCTAGAAAAATCTTTAAAAGTATGATATTTTGAAGATCTACTAATGATTAATGATGAGATGCGTGAAATACAAGTACAACAAGATGAATTAACCCGAAAACTCAATGAAAAAATTTCTACTGACTTAAGAGTTATGTAAGACAACTACTGATGTGCCTATGAATGTACCCGACTAGTATAGCCATAACTTATTCAAAACTCCTGAGACACGTGCAGGAGCCAGGGCGAGCGTGATGAAAATCCCTAGTGACATACTTCTTATCTAAATTAAAATAGTTACCAAATTGGTATATATTTCAATTCACCTAGATAGGGCTCCTGCTAATCAATTCGTATTTTCAATATAAAACTATATTAATTATTAAACTAACACCATATATTATTTCTTATTTAAAGTCATCTAAATGACCACCAACTTCTAGCTACACCTCACTGCGACAGACTCACCAGGATTCGGGTACATCTTTTGCAAAGACCCTGGATAGAATTAGTAAAGGTAATGGAGAAGACGGCTTGAATTTTGATAATGCTATTGCTGAATCATTATATGCATCAAGTTCAAATCCGGCAAGCTCCAATCCCACCTTGAAAGTAACAGCATGATCATAGTTATCATCAACTAAAAATATCCTCTTCATTTTTGTTTTATGAGAGTTATAATATCCACTATAATCATCACGCTTTTTCTTAATTCTTTCATCTGTATCATTTATCATAGCTATACTTTCTTGGTGATGATCTTGTTGGAACACCAATGGTATATTGAATGCAAACGTAGCTCCTTTTTCACCATCACCATTATTTTTAGCCCAAATCTTTCCACCATGTGCTTCAACGATACTTTTGCATATGAACAAACCTAAGCCGGTTCCTCCATCAGATTTTGTAGCAAATTTTGTAAACAATCTAGGAAATATTTCAGAATCTATTCCTGTGCCTGTATCCTTTATGCTTACAGTGACCTCTCCTATGCTGCCGGTATCTTTTTTTTCTATAGTAACATATATTGTATCATCTTGATTTGTAAATTTCAAAGCATTACTTAATAAATTAGAAATGACTTGTGATATTCTATCTCTATCTGCTTCTATAAGAAAGGGATCTGCATTTTGTGCTTCTTCAGTGATGGATGGAAATAAACAAGACAATTCTATATTACGGTAGATATTGCTATCATATTTCTTCTCATTGTGATTTGGGCTTTTATAATCGTCTACTAACACTTGTATTAACTCTTTTAAATTAAATGCTTCTTTTCTAATATGAAGTGAATTTGTTTCAATTCTATTGATGTCTAAAATATCGTCTGTAAGTCTTTGTAGTTTTCTTGCATTCCGTATTATGACATTCAAATGATCACAAGTCTGATTTATATTTACTTCTTTTTTTAGTGTTATCATGGATTTAACAATTTGTGACATACCAAGGATTGGTTGGACTGGATTTCTTAACTCATGAGCAGCTATCTTGATAAAATCATTTTGGATTTTATCTTGCATTCTTAATTTTTCATTTGCTATTTTAAGCTGATCATGTGACTCTTTTATCTCTTGATATAATTCAGATTGCTTCCAAAAGTTCTCAAACATTGCAACATAAGATAAAACGCCTGCCCTGCTATTAGAGTAAGTTGACAATCCTATCGCTTCAAGGAAGGTTGTTTTTGAGTCATCTCTTAATTCCATCACCAATGAAGCCTTTCTATCAACTACTAGAATTGTGGCTTTGGTCTCTGTCATTTGTTCAATATACCTGACATCTATTACGTGATCAGGACAATATTCTTTTAGTTGCTGTATTTTTTGCTCAATTAAGTGGTTTGTAGGCACCAATATTCTAACTTTAACATTTCTTTGTTTTGTTGCCTGCTTTGCTAATATTATTACTCCTATTTTTTCTTGACAAATAAAAGCATTGATAGTAGGAAATATCCATAATATTTCTTCTGCAGCTGATTTTACAATATTCAAATATATTTCCTGTGCTCTTGTTGAGCTTGGAATAACTTCAATATCAGCCAAGTCAACTCCTGCTTCAATATCCCTTATCCTGCTTGTAGAGGTATCCGTAGTATTAATAATAGGAGACTCTTTATCTTTCTGCTCCTTGTTATAATGTTGATTAACCATTACCATACACCATACCCTCCACCATACGCTTTTACTTATATTTTACCTCTGCAGGGGAGTTCAAGCATTTTTCATATACTAAGGAAATTTATCTAAGGTGTTGAAGGGTAATAATAATAGAGAGAGTAACCATAACCATCATGCATAATACTTCTTTGTACTTCGATCGCATTAAATTCTGTAAATAATTTTATACATTGTTGAAAAATAGTAAGAACAATTATTGCTGATAGCGTATTCATTTATCTGTCTCTTGTGGCTACTTTGTTTTTTATGTTCCAACAAGGATAGGTAGAAGATAATGAAAATGCCCATGTCTTCATATTTATAAAGATGTTTATATCAGGATCATCGTTCAGTTGTAGTTATTTTCTTTCTATATAGTCCATGTAATCCGGATAGAGATCATATCATATTACTAGATCATTTTGAATAGCCATTTATCCCTGTAGTCTATAGATACATCTGATATCATCATTTTACAGCACAAGATTGGCTGGAAACCCTGATAGCACATTTGCGTCAAATTGATCCTGCTTCCATCTGTACAAATCATCTTGTGGATCACACAATCAATCTTATGCTTTTTTGATTATGATATTGTGATCTGATTTGATCTACACATTCCCTTCTTCGTTTTGCCATAAACGACTATTTACCGTGAAAACTCTAATACAACTCCCATTTTTGAATTATAATTAATTTTGAATGATTCATTTTTAGATATTGGTATTGACTCTAAATTTCTATTGTCGTCACAGGCAGGACACTTGACATTGAAGCTGCTATTTGCATTTGAGTATAGGGATGCACACCAAAAACACATGTTACATATTATAAAGTTTATTTCTTTACTGATTATATTGCCGCTGATACGAGTATTATTATTATTATTGTTGATGTCAGCACTAATAACATCTTCAGCATTCAAGACCTTCATAATGACGTCTAGGGAATAGCGTGTTCGAATAGAATTATTATAATCTATTGACCTTTGAGGAAGCATTCAAGACTTTCGATAATATTGCTAACAAGAGTTTTTCACCTCTTAAAGTGGAGGATTGGCTGTTCAATTACAACTTAATAGCGTTGTCTCATAGCCATTACCAATTCTACAAAGCAGCAAGGCTCGTTAGTCATAGCAACATAATTTCTAAATATATCAAAAATGTTAGCATTACGAATAAGGCGACAGCATATGAATATCTCAGAAGATTGACCTCTTTCAAGAATTTTATATCAAACGCATTTGATGCGTTAACAGTAGACGACCTTATTAGGAGAAGAGAATGTAATCGAGATGTTTTTGGGGTCATAAATGAATATGGCTCATACCTGAGCAACACGAACATTTCAACAAATACAATAAAACGGTATGTAATAACCGTAAAGAATTTCCTTGAATGTCACGATATAGATATTAGTCCAAGGAAGTTTACGCTAAAGATAAAACTGCCAAAGTCAATTGGGAAAAGCAAAGAAGCACTAGCAGTTCGTATCAAGGATCTTGATTTAGAACCTATCCGAAAACTAGTTGAGTTTTATTGAGTGAGTTATACGCAAACTGCATTTAATCGATAAAGCTAAGCTGTACTGCACTTTCTTCTGAGTTGTATTGATATCAGATGTTACTGGAGTTGATTCATCGTACTGCATACCTGATATTGTATGGGACAGACAAAATCATTGCATTGCTACCGTCACCATCATCAATACATTGGAATAGAAAAAAGACTGGTCGTCCAAGAATGAATGACAGGACGGCTATGAATGCTATTTCCTGCGTCTTAAGAACTGGATGTCAATGGAAGGCTCTACCATGGAGTACAGTACATATAGATAGATTCCAAGAGTGGAGCAAGAGTGGAGGAAAGAAGTTGTATTCAAACGCATCTGGATCGATGGATTGTCGGTATATGATAAAAATAATAGAATAGATTGGAAATGGCAGGCTATGGATGGTGGTGTTATTACAAAAGCACCTCTTGGGGTAAAAAATACAGGACCAAATCCCTCACACAGACAGACAGAAGTAAATCAGGTACGAAGCGTAGTATATTGGTGGTAGATGGTAAAGGAGTTCCTATTGGTATATCCGTAGATGGTGCTAACAGACAGACATGATATGAAAATGAGTAAAGCAACACTTCAGAGTATAGTAGTAATCTATAGACCTGAACCAACAATCAGATCAAAGCAGCACATGTACCTTGACAAGGGTTATGACTTTCCTGAAGTATACGAATTACTAGAAGAAGAGTATGGTTATACAAATTCACATTCGATTAAGAGCAGAAGAAAGAAGCAACATAAAAAGAGAAAAATTGCCTAAATATAGAGCTAGATGATGGGTCGTTGAAAGGACTCATTCTTGGATGAACAGGTTTAGACGCTTGTTAATTAGATGGGAGAAATAGGTAGAGAACCATATTGCGATGTTACATTTTGCTTGTGCTTGGATCACTTACAGAACAGCAGGAACTTTCGGATAGGTTCTTAGTCAAATTACAACTGTTTATTCATACCTATACCTAGTATGCATGTATTAAGTTTCAATCCTATATTACTCAAATTACAACCATCTAGGCGGGGATTGCTTGAACACCGCCTAGTCGTTGTTTCAATCCTATATTAGTCAAATTACAACACAACAACATACACACCTACAATCTCAGATGAAGAGTGTTTCAATCCTATATTAGTCAAATTACAACCTGCTGTATGCAGCTAAGTCTATACTGTACAATATAATTTCGTAGATGGCCAAATGAATTTCATGATTATCCTTTTAGCTTAAGGATTAATGATCTAAGTATAATGACCGGATCTATCGGAAATATTCTTGATTATGCATATAGACTTGAGCTAAATCCAGATGTGAAGGAGAGGATTCTGTAAGTCAGACGTGTACGCGCAAATGAAAAGGATATTGTAGGTGTAGTAGAGGACGAACTTCATAGATCTAAAGCCTGGACATACAAATGTCTGAAAAGATTTGATTGGATTAAAGGATCAACAACGGAGTGGGAAGCCCTTCTAAGGTAATCGAAGAAGAGGTGTTATATATAGTAGCAAGCATTATCTTCAATCCTACCATTATTACTAGTCTAAATCTAAATAGCCGAAATATATTGCTATTTGTAGTTATGTTTAATAGCCCAAGTTAATTTGCATATTCTCATGACTATAAATATAAGCGATATGATGAGCAAAAGCCTAGAAACCATTGAGGAAATGGCTTCTATCCAGAAAGGCAGCAAAGAAAATGAAAGAAAAGAATGTGAGCTCGTTGGTAGTTGTTGACAATCAGAACAAGCCGCAAGGCATAGTTACTGAACGTGATTTGGTTAGAAAGGCATGCATTAATGACATACGTACTAGCGCAGTCAATATTAGGGAGATTATGTCATCTCCCCTTATTACAATTGACTCTAACTCATCTGCATCCATAGCAGTTGATATGATGGTACAAAATAATGTAAGACATTTACTCGTTGTAGATAAAAAAAATAATGATGTAAGCAAACCTATCGGAATAATTACTCCTCTTGACTTAAGAGATGAAGAATATACAGATGAGGGACTAAAAAATGCAATTGAGGAGTTATCAGCATATTATAGATAGATAGGCCTATGACTAAATAAGACCTCTTTAGAGACGTTATTATTGCTCTATATGTCATTAATCCAGCATCCGTAAGAGAAGCGAGGTCTACCTCAATTCTTGTACGGTGTTAGTTGTTATTTTTATTACCTCTGTGGCTTTGTTATGTTCTATCATTCTTAATATGATTTTTATGTACCGTTAAGACCTGTTTTTGTCAAATCAAGAAGGTCAAGCCTATATATTCCCATAATAGATCCATTATCACATTAAAAGCCATAATGCTCTTCAATCATGTGGTAATGCTCGCTGTCGAGACATTAATGAAGAATTAATCCCTCAATAAATCATTAGTATTATACTCTTACAAAGCTTTGACTATATAGCATGGTTTCTACACAGCCTAGGTTGCAGAACATCCTTGTTCTGCCATATTACCAATTCTTGTAGCTATTGTAATGTAGAAAATCATTCGATGGTGATGGACTGAGTAGAAGGTTTTATACTCCACATTAGCAAGAAGAGTTAACAGTTATGTAAATAACGCAATAAGTTCATTATGTAAAGTATTTCTGGTCATTTTGTTATGAGTTTGGTTGTAATTATCTGTCCAATCATTCACGGCTTTTCCGATGTCTGATTCTTTTGTAAATGTAGAATTGTTAATTGCCTGTCTCTGCATCCACATCCATCTTACTTCTATCAGATTAAGCTCAGGAGATCTGACCGGTAGAAACACTAATGATATTCTCGGATGATAGCTTTTGAGTCTATCTATTACCTTCTTTGATCTATGTATAGATGCGTTATCAAGTACTATGAATATATTTTTAATATTAGAGTCATGGTAGAAGAGTAATTCTACTCTTTCTATAAAATCCATGAATTGTTTACTTTTCTTGTTCTTATAACAATGTGTAATCATTCTATCATTTGTGTGATCATAAACACCAAATACGTTCAGAATTCCTTTAATCTTTTGCGCACGTTCTATCTTTGCTTGCGTAGAACACCAAGAAGTACCGCCATACGTCTTGGCAGCAATCGGTCCTTTTTCATCCTGAAATAATAACACTGAATCTATAGGAGTGTTATTTCGTAGTTCATCTATACACTTTTTTTAAATCATACTCTGGATCTCTACTCTTACCTATCAGAACAGTCTTTGAATGCCTCCATTCTATACCATGCTTCAAAAGTATACTTCTAATCTCTGTATGGCTTATCGTATCTATTAGTTTCATTTCATTCATAATAAAGCCTGCAAGAACACGTAATGACCAGGTAGAGAATTTTAGATTATACCTTTTTGGATCTGTACAAGCGATGTCAACAATCTGTTGCTCTATATCATCCGTAATCTTTTGAGGAGTATGTGTATGTTTCCTAGATATAATACCATCTAAGCCGTAGTCATTAAATCTGTGTATCCATTTACGTATGTTATTGTCATGATGATTCGTTATTCTTCGGATCTCAGGTACGTTATATCCCTCATGTTTAAGCAGGATTATCTTAGCTCTATACGCAGATTCTCCATCGTGGTCAAGCAACCAATGAAGGTCGTTTCTTTCCTTCAATGATATATCCTTGAGGTACGTATCTCTCATAATACAATGAATAAACTGCTTAGCTAAAGCTGTAGTCATAAAATTAGTTTGTCATAATAATCATATTCACTTTACAAAGTAATTACTAATGATATTACAATGCTCTTAACAAGGCAAAGCTCTTAGCTTTTAACGCAAAATAGACAGATGGTTAAGGCCTATGAGCAATAATATTTACCCTAACGAAATCTAAGAACCAGCGCCTATTTGATTTACTACTAAGTTTTTCAACTTCATCTAAAAACACATCTAAAAACAGAGCCTTT
>CAVPXM010000096.1:0-8273 GCA_963709405.1 uncultured Nitrososphaerales archaeon | reverse complement strand
TAAGATATCGAGCATTAGAATCCAAAATGATTTCAGACTATTAGATGATACGAATTCTGAATCATAGAAAGAATAGCATGTAATAAAAGAATGGAATGAATAAATCATTCACATGTCAAATGAAAAGTGACGAACTGCTAATAATCCTCTAAAGAGATTACGCGAAAAGAATAATAATCATAAGGCATTCATTTGACTTGCCATTTTTACGATCCTTATGAATATTTGAAATTAATCTTTTTACAAAATATAGCAATCTATATACATTGACGCAATAATATGTAATTAGATTGTTTAATTGACTTTAGAAGAAGATGCGATAAACTTACATCGAATGCTAAAGGGAAAAATCGAAATTCATAGTAAGATATCAAAAGACGGCTCATCGGAAGGTAGGAGTAATATATTAGATCTAATTTATACTCCTGGTGTTGCATGGTTGGCCCAGGAAAATAAGTACAGACAAAAAATTGGTATATGACTTTACATCAAAATGGAACAATGTTGCAATTGTTTGTGACGGAACGCGTTTATTGGATTAGGTAATATTGGTCCAGAGGGAGCAATACCAGTTATGGAAGGAAAATCTGTTTTGTTTAAAGCGTTAGGAGGCATAAATGCATTCCCGTTATGTGTAGACACAAAGGACAAAGAGGAGATAATTAAATTAGTGAAAGCAATACAGCCGGTATTTGGAGCTGTAAATATCGAGGATATTGAATCACCTAAAGTCCTGGAGATCGTAGAAAGGCTTCACAAGGATCTCTCGATCCCGGTTTTCCACGATGATCAGCATGGTACGGCTATTATTGCTCTTGCGGGATTATTAAATGCGCTGAGGTTACTACAAAAGAGAATAGACAACTTACGTATAGTCATAGCAGGAGCGGGTTCTGCTGGGTACGGGATATTCAGAATATTGAAAGAGGCCGGATGTAAGAATATTGTTGTAACCGATAGTTCTGGGGCAATATACGAAGACAGGATTAGGGTGCACCCAGAAAATCCTTACAAAAAAGAGATAGCTGATAAAACAAATCCTAATAAATTAAGAGGAAGTCTCGCTGATGTCCTAACTGGTAGTGATGTATTTATTGGAGTGTCCGGAAAGGGCGATTTAATAAATAAGGATATGGTACGGTCTATGAATCATGACGCTATTGTATTTGCACTAAGTAATCCTGACCCAGAGATTCTTCCATCCGATGCATTAGAAGGAGGAGCAAGAATCGTAGCGACTGGTAGGTCAGACTTTGTTAACCAACTTAATAACGCGGTGGTATTTCCATCAATACTGCGAGCGTTATTAGATCTTAGAGTGAATACTTTAAGCGAAGACATGCTTGTATCTGTCGCAAATGCGATTGCAGATATTGTAGATAGAGATAATTTGAAGTATGACTACATCATACCTGAAGTAGATGATCCTCGCATTATTCATATAGTTACCGATACATTAAGAAATGCGATTCAAAGACACATAGATAAAAAAGGACAACAATAACACTGATAGCAGCAACCGTAATACTATCTTTCAGGTACAAAAAAGGTCTTAACTTTTTATAATATAGTCAACTTAAGAATTTCCTCTGGTGTCCTATCATTATCTCTTTCCAAAGAGAACAGTAAAGATTGCATTTTAATTTAGATAATAACTAAAATAGTTTATATTTAGACTACGCTTAAAGAAATCATTGCTAAATAGGGACTCCGTACGCAAGGAAATTGATAAATATCCAAAGTCCAGAGCCCTTTTAAATACTATAGGAAAGAACAGCATGAGGACTAGAAGCAACTATTGGACAGGGCTAATCCACTTACAGAGATTCCTTCATCATCGATTTAACCTGGAGCACAACGTAGATTCTATTATAGATCTAATATTACATGATCAAATTAATGTTTACGAGTTACTTGATGCCTTTGTTTCCTTTGAAAGTATTAATGAAAATCAAGAAAGAAACAATCCGCAGAACATAAGAACGTACCTAATAGGAATAAAATCGTACTTTGCATATTACGATATTGATATCATACCATCAAAATTTAAAAGGAAAGTAAAGGTGCCAAAAACCCTTAAAGAGAAAGAGGAGCCAATAGATGCTGCGGATATTAGAAAAATACTACTGTCATGCAATAATCGTAGGCTTAAGACATATCTTTTGGTTCTGGCGTCTGGAGGACTGCGCGCAGTTGAAGGGTGTGCTATAAGAATAAAGGATATCAATTTTGAAGAATCTAGATGGAATGAGTAGAAGATATCCCAAATGGATAAAACAACAAGTACAAAAAATTGCAACTAATTTAGTAACGAATCCCGGTGTTGACGTAATACCAATCATAAATCAAGCTTATGAAGAATTAGACTATGGTAGATTTGATCCCAAAGATATGCAGTTTACAGCACAACTAGATAAACATCCTAATCAATATCCCGAAGATAGAAAGGTTAGGGTCAGAATATTAGGATTAGAACTTGATGCTGATAAAGGAGAAATTGTTTATTGGTACGAGTCTTTGGCTAATGAAAGAGGTTATTCAACAAAAATTAAAGATCTAAGTATCAAAAAGTACAAAGAGATTCTTTGGAATAAGATCGAAATCTTGCTACAAATAGCTGGATATAACATAGAGGGAATAGAATCCGATCTACTTTACAGAAGCGAAAGTATGGCATTGATATAGAGATAAAGATTTGTCAACGGAGATGAAGATTTGAAAGAGATAGGTTGTGAATTAATCGACTCACAGTTACCAGATTATCTACCTGTGGATTAAACAATATGGTTTTGAAAGATGAGATCGAATCGTTTGTGTTCGGAAAGAATGAACAACTTTTAACAAACGAATAAAATCCTAGACCAGACAGTCTATATTTTGACCGGGTTAAAAGTCGGTATCAACTTACAAGGAACTTCTAAATGGGGTTTAATCGGTTCGGAATGGTATTAATTTTCGCTAGAACACAAAATCCTTATTAATAAAAGACAAAGTGGCTAACACCACCTTAGTAATCTCAACAATGTAGTCCAAATTAAGACTAGTTGGTATATCAGACTTGCTATGATGAATAGGACTTTCTTGTCCATCATCGTATACTCCGACAACGGGATAACCCAAAGCTTCAAAAGGCATATAATCGCTGTCGTAAATCGAGCCCTCGATGGCTCGTAGATTTGTATACTGTGATACCATGTTTTTCATAATCTCTCCAAAGTGGCAGGATGTACGATCATTCTCCTGAACGCTATTACCCTCATCCTGTTCTATAATAACCGAATTGCAATCCAACGGTGGCCGCCCTACCATATCAAGATTGATAAGCATATCCATGTTCTCTTTCTTTTGATGTATGTGTTTTGCATAGGCGTTAGATCCCCAAAGTCCTTGCTCTTCTCCAGAAAAAAAGGCAAACTTGACAACATAATCTAAATATGAATTAGCTAGGATACAAGACAGTTCCAACACCGCAGCCATTCCACTGGCATTATCATTTGCTCCTGGTGCTCGTTCTTCGCTGTTATTGATATCCTCCATTATAGAATCATAATGAGCACAAATTAATATTGTCTTATCCTCTCCTGCTAACGTCTGACATATTACGTTTTTCAACTGATAGCCATCATGTGAATACTCGTGAAACCAGACATTTTTGTAGTGTAAGCGATTGAGTTCTTGTTTAAGCCAGCTGGCTACGTCATTGATAGAATCCGACTTTGTATGCCGAGTATGAAAGGAAGAGATAGTATTAATCCAAGATGCTATATTTCCACGAGACACCTGACTCAATAGTCCATATAGGGACATCCTATTTGCAATACCTGAAATTGCATAATTGATACATGCAGCGTATTAGATCATAAACATTTTCTAACTACTTTTCGGATAGGTTATAAGTGGTCGGAATCTTTCGTATCATGTCTCGCCTTCTCACATGACTTTACAGTTCTAGGATGTTCTCTGGGTTGGGCTGGGCATTTGCATCCAAAGTGTGCAAAGTAATGGATCTTGCCTTAAAACGAGGTGTTCTGATAATAGGGATAAATGATTCAGGATGTAATATGCAATAAAAGTAGTTTTGTTTTTTTAGTGATTATTGCATAACACGGACTTTGCTCTAACCTATGTTCTGGAAGTGGTGTATATTCCATATTCGGATCATGATAAATGAAGTTATCTGTACGATCTTGATTTGCTATGCACTCTTCTTTATATAGTGGAAAGGTTATTTAACGGAGAACGAGAGCTAATATCACTAGTGTTCGTCTTATGGTTTGGATTTATCTGAATGTAAGACGACGAGCCGTCAGGGTATCCATAATGGTATATTGGATTTCATATCATGAATCCCATATCCTCTCTAAATTTCATTTGTTGTAGCAGAATACAATTAGTACACGTATGCTATGGATCCCCCCTGACAGATAGAATATCTGCCAGAATATTGTCAAATGTTTAAGACTCCGATTCTTCATTCAATGACAGAGGAGCTAGCATAGATTAGCATAGAAATTAGATTTGATACAATTGCATTGCAGGATCTTATCTATAGAATTGAAAATTGCCTAATCTAACACCCGTGATACCTGGGTTATTTTCAACTTTAGAGAAGAGTTTAAGAACATATAAGACAACGATTAACAAAAATTATATTAGAATACAAAACTATCCCGGATATCCTGGGTGCAGTTATAGCTCTTGATATTTGTAATTTAATGCACGCCGCGCTCGGCAGTAATTCCCTGACCACGAAGAGCTCACCCAAGATCAACAAAGCGGGAAGAGGCATAGTTATGGGAAATTGCATATGTATATCTACATAAGATATGGGCGAGTGCGAAATAGTCGTCATAAGCCAAACGGCAACTACGATGAGCCCTCTTTTTTAGTAGACCGAGTCGAAGTAATGGCGACTATTCTGGTCCCTTAGTAAGCATATTTGTATGGTAAAAATAACGTAAGGTTAAGTTAGAGTATTCAAAAATATAATATTGAGGTTTAACAGATCAGCTTCTGAAAACTAGGGCCATCAAAATAATAGAGACTGTGCGCCAGAACACCTTTGGGTACCTACTTATTTTGTAAGATAAAGTCGTCTGTAATTGCGGGTTAATGCGAAGTATTTCCTTCTCTAGCTGGTACTATAGAACTATAGGCTCGATTAATACATAGACTTATGGCTATCCAAGATTCCATAATTTAGTGTCATATTGCATGCAGGGCTAAGTATTTTATTTGCAGGAATAGTATCATTCTGAATATCTACTACTTACAGTTATTTGTAAACTGATAACGCTTATGTCTTACTATATTGATAAGTATCAATAAATCATTTTCAACGGTCCATATGTCAGAGGGTTTGTATATCGACAGTTCTCTGCTTCTTAGGCCGGCAATATTTTCTATTACAGGAGGTTTTGGTCTTTGCTAGATTCAATTTCAGGATAATATAACCATTTGAAAAAACAAAGTAACAAATTCCTATACAGATTATAAGTTCCAATCCATTTGTGTGGTGGGTCATCAATCTCTAGTTTTCGTGCACTATCTAAAAATGAAACTACATCATCCCTTGTGACTTCCTTGAAAGGTTTGTCGTGACAGAATTTGGATAGTCTGTGCAGGATTTTTATATAATTCTCTCTATAATGGTAAGAAATATTGATCTCTAATTTCACAGACGAATTAAAATCGATGATGCTAACTTTATTGTCCTTTGATATTATTCTTATACGATTGGCAATATGAGCGTCTAAACCTTCTGTTACTGCGTCTATCTTCATTTCGATAGATGTAATCATTGGTATAAACAGGAGGTAATGTTATCCTTGGTGCAACATCTCATTAATGTCGGAGGTAGTAAATAAATTAGTATTCTATACTAGTTTATATAGAAATAATCGAAATATCCCAGCAAAGATTCACTTTTGTAGACTATTTCGAAGCTTTTCTTCATGTCACGAATTATGGTTAGAGTAAAAGTGTCGCGGATGGTTATATAAAGATAGATACTTATTGTGTGATTTTTTTCAAATATATTTAAAAAATTCTTAATTTTGTGATCATTTTCAATCCAATAGTTAATATTATTGTCTATTGCTCTTACATAAGATTAATGGAAGAAAGAGACTTCCTTTATGAAATGTGCTTGGCTGCATTATGTATGAGTAGAGAAGTAAAGTTTGCAGCTGTTATAGATAATAATGGAAAACTAATCGTTGGCAAATATAGAAAGAAAATTCAAAATAAACCAGCTAGGCCGACCAGATGTATATAACTGCTACTGCTGCTTTCTGTCAATATAATACAAGTTATCTTTTTTATACGAAGTATTTGATTCCATCAATTAAAAATAAAAATGATGGAAAAAGATCTAATGGAGAAAACGCAGAGACTGTTCATGTCGAACTCGCAGAAGTTCATGGTAGTCTTAAGGTAGCTATAACGCCTTTGACAGAAAGTAATGATAGATATCTTTGTATATATCTGGAATCCTCTTCCCCAAACCAAGAACTAATTGCAAAGTTAAGCAGCACCATTTAATCATAATCATAATTATCGTAATAAAATTTGCATTTTAGAATATATTATTGTTAAACCCTCTAATTGAGACTGTATTAAACACTAGAAATGCATTAACATTAAATAAAAAGCACTGAATATGGTTTGAGTATTATTGGGTTTCTTTGCATAATCGTTAATGACAATATTGCGTAAAATTGAGTCCAAGAAAATTTACCTCGAATTGGCTTAAGTTATTCCTAGTTATCTCTATTTTTGTAGATTTGAGATCATGATTAGTCGTAAGGCCATTGAATGCATTGTTCGAGGCATAAATTATCAAAAATCCTTAATTACATCTACTTTTGTTATCTCCTTCTTTGTAGTCTATAAACCAAGGATATGAGTCCATACCCTTTGTTTTGTCAAGGATGTATCGAGATTTAGTGCCAAACATAAAATGATGCTTTTCTTGTAATAATCTACTATGAAGTCTGGGATAGAGATTTCCGAAGGCCTTGGTTAGGTTTCTAACAGTTTCTATGTACAAGGCAAATCTTGGTACAGTTGCTCTACGTATTCTTATCAGATCACCATAAATATTGATAGATAAATCTATAATACATTCCTTCGATGAGTAGCTCTCTTGACTCATGCACTCTAAATGGTAATGCATTAACAGTACAAGAATTCGAAGATAAAATTACCTTACTGAATTACATGACGATGAACCTTGTAATATTCACATCTATGTCATCTCAAAAAGACCATTCAAAGCAAAAATGATTGGGAATATAGATAGAGAAAAACAACCTGCTATTGAAGCCAAAGTAAATGGCAAAGGAATAATGTTTTGTGACCCATCTATACATGGATGGCCTTTAGACGATAATGAGCGAAATACAATCATTTTTTACCATATCATCTTATTAAGCTCAGAATGCCATGGATTGTTTTTAGACTTGGTGAAATTACTCAAGTTGGAGATGGATTAGTCTCAGGTTGTCTTTTGATCTCTTCTTCACTGAAGTCTGTCCGGACATATCCTATAGATTTTAGCACCACCTCTTTGACTTTCAGTGCTTAATACATACTCCAGATACTGTACTAAGTCACTAATTGACTTGTAATCTTATCGTTTAATCTTTCATTGCATACTTTACATTTTGTTGTGTATAACATCAGTCAAGTTACATCATAGCTGAATTGGTAACCATTGGTTGTAGAGTATCGGACTTGATGAATATCGATGCTAGCAGGGCTATCATTGAGAACTACAATCCTGCACTTTCAGGGTCATGTACAGATTCAAAGTAAAGATACTATAATATCGCATACTCAATAATATTATCAGAATTCAGGAATGACTAGTTCAGATCTCATTTTTATCTTACTGCCTGTAAGTATGGATCACCATTCGACGAGATTGGTTTTTCTAAAAAAGCCTGAGTTCCTCAGACTAACATACGAAATCATAATTGCTTAGTGCTTTCTCTCACCCAGCAATATTGACAGGTTCCCACACTGGCGAAGCTGGTGGAACATAACATGCATCATAACTTGCCAAATCTCTTATGTCTGCTTTAAGTAAGAGAGCTAATGCAATTAAATCAATTCTCTCCTTCACTGCTTCTCCTCCAATAATTTGTGAACCTAATATCCTTCTAATTACTTACTTTCTCGCACTTCTTTCCTTAAATGCTTCTACCATCTCAAGACCAATAAGACCCGCACCTGCAATTACACATGTAAAAGCATTTTTTGTAGAATCG
>CAVPXM010000095.1:0-23390 GCA_963709405.1 uncultured Nitrososphaerales archaeon | reverse complement strand
GATAGGTGTTCATCTAGTCCTGTTGAATGAGTCATCGTTCCAATTAGATCCTTTTTGTTCATTTTCTCCACCCAGTCATATCGTATACTGTGCTTGCCTTCATTCTCCAACCTCACGAATTGTCTTGAAGAGTTTAAAAGGGAGAATAACCTTCTCTTGTTTTTGATAATGTATCTGCTTCTGGCCATACCATCATGTCTCCTTGGGAAGTAGTCACAGTAGCAGGATTTAGCTTAAATGATAAGATACTTTAATATCGACAAGCTCTCATTTTTAAAGTAATCAAAATAAATAACATCAAGGGACTCGCTTGCAGTGATACTATCATCCATAATCTTGCTCTCAGTCAATTCCCCACCTTTTTATTGAATAACTTGAAGTTATGTAAAACATAATCCTTAATATGGGGCAGGTAACGACGAGGCATCAGTATGCCCACACCAGTAACCGTGTTTATGCTTCCGACCGGATATACCCTCATGTATTGTATATCATATTTGTTTGCTTTTTCTGAGGACGATTTGTCAAATACGAAGAATTGATTGTTGTTCCCTGCGTCACCAAATATATCCTTAACCTCGTATCCAGTCCCTCGCTTTACTTCTAGAATTTCATAGAATCTAAGTTGTGATTCAGACCAAGCCATTGCAGTATTTCTTTCCATCTCGTCAAGAAGTTCGTTTTCACATTCTTTGATAAATAGGCGAATAATAGTGTCTTTCTTGTTGGGAATGACATAGTCATGGATAAACCAATCAAAGAATAATCTTCTGTCGACTACGTCTGACATGTCACAGAATATATCCTTAGTATAAATCACTAAGGCTTGATCTGCATACCTTTCATGATAGGATTCTTTCCAGTATTCATCAACCTTTTCACGTAATCATCCTCTATGCGTCCCACCTCATTCTCTCATTGTGCAATTCTATACAACAGTGTTTGAATTTCTTGTTGCTACCACAAAGGCAGGTATCATTTCTGTTAGGCCTCGAACTAAAACTACCTCTCTGCTAAATAGTATATTAATACATATTTTTTATTTCCTTCTGCTTTGTTGCATAATTCAGAAAGATCGTCATCTTGCAATGCTTTTATGTATCCTCCAGGAATAGGTCAAATGCGGATTACTCCTTTTTAGGCCAATGTTTTAAAGTTAGTTGACTAATATCGGATTCGTGCAACAAAGCATTTCCTTCATTAATCTCTACCTTAAAAATTGACAATTTAATCTTCACTCGAACAGAGATAAGCAGCACTTACATCAACATAAATATTGGGCTTAAAAACTAGACACTATATCCCCACTTGAATATTACTCTAGCGTCCAAATTCATACACTTCTCTCGCTGGAGATGTGAGCCATTCAAACATGTCCTGTAGCACGTACTCTTCTATTTGACCATGTGATGTTCCCACTCATTAGAAGGATAAAAGACATGTCTATAAGGATACTAATGTTTGAAGACACATTTTCTATCATACTTAAGGTACGTATCCAAGAACCCATCCCAAAAATAGATAGACATATAGCTTGTGATTTTGCTATGCATAGGAGTGGCTTACAGTAGAGTCAAATGCCTTCCAACTGTCAAAAGAATCCCTGATGAATTATCGGATGAAATAAGGTTGACAACTATGCTTTACCATATTTACTTTGAATTGTCTTGAGTACAATCCATAAAGTCTCCTTTCATATTTTTGCACTCAATAGGTGACATAATAAGATAATACTGTGCACCATCTGTAATAGAGTGCATAAGCCTTCCAACTCTCTGGAGCTGTTGCCTCCTTGAACCACCAAGAAAATCAAGTTCAATTATATTCTTTATACCTGGAAAGATCCATTCCTTCATCAAATATCCTGCTACAGACAAATCTGTTGTACTTATTAATGGCTCTTATTCTCTCTGTTAAACTATGCTTTCCATAGATAAATGGCAGATGTGTCAGACGAGATACTTGTTTTCCTATTGTTATTGTATCACCGCATTCGAGCGAAAGCGGAAAGATTCAGAAAATGGACCAACAGGTAATGTATACATTAAAACTGTAGAAAATAAGGCATTAGTTAGCTATACATAATCTGAAATAGTGATTTCTGCATTAGCTGTTTGAAATAGTTCCCAAGCTATACAGTTGCACCAGTAAATAAGAATAATAACAATATTATTACTCCTACACCACCAATAACGAATCCTGGATATCCAATCATCTTATTCTTTGCAATTTCTGATATGCCACCTAATCCTGCACCCACTATTAACAGTATAGTTACTATCTCGTATGTGGTTATAATCTTTGAAGTTTCAGAAATATTGCCTAAAGACTTTTCATATGCACTGTTCTCCACTTCGACTTTAGATTGTAGATTTGCTAATGAACCCTCAACTGATTTGTTAGCATGCAGAGTATCAATATATGACCGGTATTTATGCAGATAATAGTTAGCTTTCTGGTGAGTAACATCTGATGTTGAAAGATTGTTATTATTATCTTGCAACGTAATATTCATATTATCTATCTCAGCCTGAAGCATTATTTCTCCTAATTTCTGTTCCTCGTAGTCATTTAACCAATCCGTAGATTTGAGTAAGTGTGTAAGAGACTGAGTCTGCAAATCATCTTTTTTTAGACCATATTCAGATGCAACAATAGTAGAATAAACGGCAAGAATTGATATGGCTATGACAAATAATGAGATAATTAAGAAAAACTTTGTCAGGTGATGAGGATGCTGCTGATTATTGTTAGCCAAATTATGCATCATTTCGCTTCGTAAGAGTTAGGTTTATGTATTTGCAGGAATGTTATTACATTTTGTATATCAGAGTTAGTTGGTTTCTTATCATCTACGTCATATGAAGACAACATAGGTCACTCTTTCGATCTCTTTTATAAACTCAATACGCTCATCAACTACTATAACACGAGTGAGCAAATTTAGATTCATTGAACAGCATTCCTTTGTCAACGATACAAGTGTATCTTTTTTTTATCCTCAGCATTTGCAGAATTATAACATGCACCTAGTAAAATTGAATTAAGATGAACCTAATATTTTTCAGACTCAATTAGGTTCATAGCTCAAACTAAAGTCTAATGCACTTTGTTGGGCTGTAGCATATGCTGTGTTTGCAGCTATTCCTATACTCATTGGTACAACTAGCCAAAACTATGTATGTATCATGATGTTGATTCAAAAATAATAGTAAGGTTTTTTCGTTACATTAGAAGTTTTGAGGCTCAAGATGACTTACTCTATGTTGTCCACCGTAGATTGGTGTATTTCCAAAATGATTCTCAGTTTTGCCACTTGCGAAGCTGAAATAGAGTCATCTACCTACTTAACATTTGGGTCTTTTTGGAGAATACCAAACGAAATTCCTTCGTTATCCTTACATATCGCTAAAAGTCCCATGTTTGGAATTGGCACTTTAGCCATAACTTTGCCTCCTTTCGCTATAATCTTCTTAGAGAAATCTTCTATAGAAGGTACATCAATCGTATTTGTCATTCTGCTACTCGGATCACTACTGTGCGGATCCTTTCCAGTAAGTCCTCCGTTTATGCCTGGCTGGCTGCCTTCTCCTGTTTTTATAACCCAGTACTCCTGACCATCCAACTGATTGAATTCCCATCCGAAAACTGCTTCGTAGAATTCCTTTGCGTTTTTGGGGTCATTTGCCACTATTTCAAAATGTATAACTCTTGGCATAATAATAGAGGTCTTGAAGTAATTATTTAAGTTTGATGCTCCTAGATAGCTTGCTTGTAGCATAATAGTATCTTAAGTGGCCGTAGGACAGATGAAGGGAATAATAATTGAAACAAACAGAAAAATGTAAGTCAAGTCAAAGGTCTTTTTCACCTGGTGATATATTACCTTCGTCCATTGGCGACTAGCTCAGAGCATATATTATAATCTCACAGCGCTCTTTATGTTTTTCATATATACACATTATTCCATACTATCGTCGCTAACTTTACTGAAGCGACAGAAATTGGTTGGTCGGTGTTATAAATCAACAAGGTATGATCTGCTGTTTTCATTATCAGATATGGACATTGACTCTAAAGTGTTGCTATTGCAGTAAGTACATCTAGTGTAGTTGTATGAAACGGTTCAGTTATTGGCTTAAATGTCTGTGCTTGTGTTGATATTTGGTTGCCGTTTGTTTAAAATTCGTAGAATGTAAGGACCATTTATTGTAGTGAAGCCCTAGCAAATTTTGCTGCTAACTTCTTCAACTTGTTCTCGTAGTCGTCTATTCCTACATCGTCTGATGTATTACCGTTCTTTAGTAGAAAACGTAGAGCATTGCTACCTTATCATCACTTAGCGTGAAATTTCTAACTCTACTTTTACGGATGGTTGTTGTTTAGTGCTCAACTTCCTAGATAGCCATCTACCACAACATGGACATAACCAAGTAAATTGTGAATCTGTTATGTATTAGTCTTGCATATTCTGCAGTCACTAATCTTATGCTTTTGTAAGAAGTTCTTTTGTAAGAAGTTGCTTGCTCGTTTTGGATATCTATCTATTGTCTCTACTGTTTTGAGAAGATGTAGTGGAAAATTTGGGTGAAGGCAACGTTGTTTACAGGCTTGTGACATATAGTCGTGGTTCGATCCAAGCGTTACCACAATTAAAACATATGTAACTGGTCAATCATCTACTTTCCAGAGATCACATGATATACAGAATAGCATCCAGTGCGTCCCTTTCTCCTAGTGACATGTTATTGCTCTGACTGTGGTAGGAGCACCGAAGTTTGGGTATTTACGTCTAGAAGGTTTAACGCTGTTGTAAATCTGATCTACAGTGTGGGTATAGTCTGCCTGAGTTATCTAGACTCGGCATAGGTTAGTAGACATCGTATTCTTCAATATAGTAATCGTCTGAAGAGTCTGGCTTGCGTTCACCTGATATGACTTTTTTCCAGTATAATACACTACTCTGTAGATTAGCATGAATAGTGTTTAGACGTTCGTATAATGGATTATCAAACAGTTTTGCATGTCCTTGTAAGTGGTGATTCTCCATGTATTGTTTTGGATCGCGTTCATAGTCTGCAAGGTCTATTTGTGCTCGCTGTAGTCTTGTTTGGTAATGATCTTCCTCACCAAATAATATCTTGTTAAGATGTTTCTCTGCCTTTTCCTTTGAGTCAAACACTCGTTCTATATTCTTGTCTGAGTAATAGCCATGATACACAATCCAGACCTTGTAGTTATGCTCGGTCATTTTTCCATCCATGTGACTCGCCTGTTCCTATACCTACACCATGACTTAGGTTATACTTTAACTCTCTTTGAAACTCTAGGATAGTATGAGTATGCATGTGTTGACCGGTTCTTCCTTGCTTTAGTATTCGCCCATCATTCCAGACGGGGTTTAAGCAGACAGGACATTTCCAGATAGGCTTTACTCTTGTCTCTAAGAATAGATTAACAAAGTCTTCTATTGATGGTGGTGGATTTGGATTTGGTTGAGGTTCAGTCATTTTCCTACACACTTTCCAGCATCATTTATACAGCAAGCAGAACACATCTTCTTACCACAGAAACCGCATGTTATAAAGGTCTTGATATCTTTATGCCTATGACAATAGTCACACTCAGGAAATATAGAGTCTGATGCGGTCACTCTATTGCTTCAACAAATTCATGATAATGTCTTGAGATACATGAGTCAGTCCAGTAATAGTTTTTACCGTCGTCAAGTTGTTTGAATAATGGCGCTTGTGATAGTGACCAGTACATACAGCGTTTCATTCAGGTCGTTACCTCTTTTACCACATTATTTAGTTGCATTTGATGATAGATTTGCATTTTTCGTGCTTGATATATACTTCAACTTGCATACTTTTATTTCTTCAAGAAGGATAGAGATAATTTCGAAAGCAACAAAATTGGTTTATGTTGAGGACACTAGTTAGCATATGAAACAACGCTCATTTTTTGGTGTTACAATCACATTCATCTTGGTCAGATATTACTAAATCGGCTTTCTTTACAGATTTGTAATCAACATTTGCCATTCCATTCCATGGAGAATTCTTATCAGTGCCTTCTAAAGAAATGACATGATGTTTTCGCACAATTAGTTCTAGAATAGGTGCAACCTCAACTCCAGCACGAAGTATTTGGTCACTATTCGCCCACACATCGACTTTTGCAAAACCTACTATCCTTTCTTCAATGGTATATCGTTGTTGGCCTCCTTGAACATTATATACCGAACGCGTTGTCTTTGCTGCCGCTATAGCACCTGCCCACAGTTTCAATACAATGGAATTTCTCTCTCCGTCATGTCTGTGTCTGCAAATAACAATGTAAAGGGTGCGTTAGCAGATGGTATGTATGACAGTAATAAGAATTTTAGATACCTATCCAAGAACCATATTAAACCTGGTATAAAGACAAGAAGTAATTCCAAGGTCAAGACAAGCAACTGTCAAGCAAGGAATATGTCTGTAATGAGACAACAAACAAATCTCAAAAGATGGAAACATAGCGTGAGCTATGGACAAAGGTGGACGGCAGAAACAGTATTCTCGTCTATTAAAAGAACATTTGGCGAATATGTTACTGCAAGAAACTTTCAGAACATGGCCAAGGAATTGATCCTAAAAGCGTCACTGTATAACATGTTTGCTACGATAATGTAGAGAGGTATAGACAATGTATGAAGGAATAAAATGATTTATGCAACAGAGTTGCTTTTTCCACTATTGTCTCTAGGTCTCTTTAATCTTAAATAAAAGTTCTCTATAACAATCTCGAATGAAGTAGTGGCTACTATATGTAATGGTATATGTATTCGTCATAAATCCATTAAGGGGTATCACGAATCTAATTATCAATCTGCGGCTAAAAGATGTCAAGTATGTTGCATATTTTTAAAATGGCCAAGAAACGCAAGATTTAAACCACGAATGAAAATTATTTCATAATGTATGGCTAGAATAGAATATCGTGACGGCAAGAACTACTGTCTAGATTGTAATGAATATATAGAAAACCTTCGAGAGCATATCGAAACCCGTCACGCTGACCCTAATCAGACTTAGATTAAATCTAACTCCAAAAAGGCTAGAATTAGCCTCCTTTGCGCGTTGACCTTCTCAGACTAGTTTAGTTTAGTTATCTGATTTAGATACTGGTCTAGCTACCGTGACGGCATTAAGGGTATCTTAAAGCCCTATCTTCTAATTACTTTATTCGGCGTTCTCACCAATCTGTATTTTCAAAGATCTAATAAATGAAGGGTTTGCGCCATCAATATACTTAACTATCTGATATTAATAATATGACGAGAATGAATGTCGTTATCGACGATGAGCTGGAAGAGGGATTTAGGAAAACTATTGCCGATCACAAGGGATTGAGAAAGGGGAATATTAGTGAGGCATTAGAAGAAGCGATTGATATGTGGATACAGGCTCATCCTATTAAGAAATAAATTATAAATGACCATAGTAAACATACAATTCTAATGTCAGATGAATTTATGCATATAAAACAAGCGATACAAACGCTTCTTACTAATCCACAATCAGTCAATGGTCTATTTAGCTGGTTAGAAGGTTTACATAAACAAGAGCTATCTGATATAAGTAAACAAGAAGACCTGTTGAAGGCTTTCGATATGGCTCGGCCAGACATAAAAGATATTACCAAAATAGCACGAGGAATAAACAATACACGTAAGCTAAATGCCGATAAATTTCAGGTCGTTTATGCGATTTTGCAAGTATTAGCCTTAAGAAGCATAGACAGGAAAGAACAAGTTACATACGAGTCTAGAAACATGCTTTCACAAGAAGACAGAAATGCATTAGATTGGTTGAGTAAATACCTAGATCATAAACCAGGTGCAGCTGATTTTGAACGATGAATACTCGGTCAAACTCGCATAAATAGAAGAATATAAAATGGTTCTGAAATATAAAAAGTTCTATGAGGATTTGGTAGAATCTTTCCAATATATGATAGCGGATCTGTTTCAGTACGCAAATAAACAAAAAATTGACCTTGCGAATAGAGATAGAATATATAGAAATATGGAAAGGTCTAGAGATCTAATACAGTATCGAATAAACACTGCGACGATATACAACATAAGGCCATAGCAGTGTTAGTAGTAGCATAGTATTTAATGATGAAAGGAAAAAACCCTCAGTTGTCTCTTTCAGTTTCAACATCTTTTATTCTTTCCTCTCTCAATTCGTTCCACCATTTCTTCTGTTTGCTGCTTCTAATCCCTCTGTTCTCAGATCTTCTGTAAACAGAGCCATCAAATCCAAAATACCCTAACACTGGTTCAGCAGCATCAAGCAATAGGTCACGATATTTTTCTTTATCATATGATGTAACTATATCTAGATCCCAATAATAGCACTCGATGATGACTTTGACATAATCACCGTAACAAAACATGCACTACTAAAACATGGTTTTGATGTTTTCAATTCAATTCTTGAATGACATACTGAATGAATTAGTTTGTTACAAAGGTATTATAATGCCATAAGCATACATATTGTATAATTTAATGCATTGTTCTGGTCATCAACTTGACTATGAAAAGAAAAGTGTCAAGATCACATGGCTACGATGCAAAATCTGTGGTAATGTTCTAGGTTGGCTAGAAGACGATAGACAAATGATTGAAGGAAAAGTTACGAGACTGTCATACTCAGAGAAGCGGACACTAAGATAGTAGTTAACTCAATTAGTTTAGCTCAAATACAACCTGCTGCGACCACCAATAACAAGATTGCTAAAAATGAAGTCATCTTTTTACCTTACAGAGACATTATAAACTTACGAGCTTTTCAATACAGAATACTTGCTGTAACTTAAATTAAAGAATTCACATTTAATAACTATCTGTCTTTCAATTATCTTTCTGATACAGACATCCAAGTACTCTATCCTTTACAGAATTCTGATTTTAGCTATGGATATGCAAGGATAACTTACGATAAGAATGCATTAGATCTTGACATAAGGAAAAAAGCAAAAAGTCATCGTATTTATGCAGTGGCTAACATGCCGTTAACTCCAAGCGAGACAGTAAATATGAGATTGATGGTTCTTAGAACTGGAGTAACTAGGTTCAAAATGCAATATCGTGACATCTCGAAAGGATTAAGGATTAGATCTGATAATTTTCATGGATATTCCCATATTGATATTGAATTACCAGGCAGATCAAAATCAACAGTAGGTCTAAGAGATATTACAGAAGACAGCAGCATGCATGAAAGCTATGAATTTATTATCAATTACATATTGCAGACTGCAGAGAGAAATGATAATCCCTTGGCAGGAGTTATCTACTGGTTATCACCAGCGTTAATACTTCCATACAATTTACTTTTATTGTTTTGTACATTACGTGACAAATACAAGCCATTAACTTCCCTAACAACTATTGCTAGATTTATTCAGATAGATATTGTTAATCACGTTGAGTCTGGAAGGAAGCTTAGATCATATGACTATCAAAATATGATTAAAAACAAATTTGAATGGATATCTAAAGAGGAGGAAAAAGATGGGATGCAACTTCCATTAAACGTTATAGGAACAAAATATTCTTCAGCTATTGCTGCATTACCATTTCCTGTCTCAAGACCTCCAGGTGCTTTTGTTAAATTTAAGGGTTATAATGAGACCTCTGGAATAATAAAAGATGTAGCGCCAGCAGCTTATCTTATTGATCTAAGAAAAGATGAGCATAAAAACTCAAAGGATGTAGAAGTAAGATATTATGATAGTCAAATAGATAAAGACTAGCTAGATGCTGTAGTCTTCAGAAATGATCCGCGTAATCAAGAATTGGGTTTATAGGATTTAGGAAGAGAAGGATAATGATTATGTGCTTGTTGTTTACTAACCATTATTTATCTATCTGAATAATTTTCCACTGTCTTTTTTGAAACCCTGTTTTAAATGCTTAATTACAATATCTGAGGTATATGAATGTGGTACAAAACGTACACGTTTGCGTAAAGTGTGGAATAGTTTTCGATGTAAGATTCAGACAAAACAACGACTGTCCAGTATGTCACAGCGGTGAACATATGGAGACAGAACCATTATAGTCAGGTTCTTTGGATTCTTCTGTATTAAGGACTCTTGTATGCATCATTGAAAGTTTGTGCATCACGCTTATCAGAACACTTGGAAGCTATTCGAAAAAAATTAATCATATATAGCACTTTATCTTATTTCCCGTAACTTGTTCGCATTGTAAGAACGAATTTCCTTCAAAAACTCTTCGATTTAAAGATTCGAGCCAGTACAAGCTAGAGGGAACAATGATGGGACGAGAAATATGTCCAAAATGTGATCAACCTTTTCTTATACGAGCAAGTTTCAAATGGAAATCTCATGAATAATCATGTACCTCAGTTAACAGATAGTTATATGTCCAGGGAGAGGTTAGCAGAACCCAAAATAGCATACTCTTATAATTCAATCAATGTACTGTTGTTTGTCGTTGACATATTATACCTCTCCAACGGTTCATCGGCTAACTCTTACGTATATAAACTGTTCCAAGAGCCAATTATTCTACTATCTGTACTTTATTTGAAAACCTCAGTCAATAATGGATTACATACACTAGTGTATTGCATCCCGCAACTCGTCTTACTAGACGCCATCTGCAACAATGACTCGATAAAAATTTCTGATCTTGCTAAGCAGCAAGGGCTGGATAGGACGACCCTTACTAGAAATCTGTCTGTCTTGGAGAGACAGGGTTTTATCAAGATCTCATCGGGAAAAGACCACCGAACGAGAATTGTGACAGCTACTCAAAAAGGACGTAGCGCTGTAGCCAAAGCTCTTCCTCTCTGGAATGAAATTCAGGGCAAAGTAAAGCGACAAATGGGTGAAAACTCATGGCGAGAATTAATGCAAAATTTGGGCCTTTTTGTAACAGTAGCTGAACAATTAATTGATCAGTACTAAGATGGGGAAAATGAAGACTAAGATGGCTTCTACAAAAGGTTCGTATGTAAAATACTCTTTAACTGACCAGTATATACATTTCTCAATATGATATATCTCCATTTACTGTAGCTAATCCAATCTGCAATATTTGCGATATCTCCCTTTGGCTGTATCCTTTGCTGCGAAGCTCTTGTACTTTATCTCTACTCCACTGTACTTGATTATGCTTTTCCATAGCTGAGCCCAAATGTTCCAATTTGTATAATTGTCTTCGAATAGGTGTTCCATTTTTATGCTCTACATTAGTGAACATGCTTAGCTTTATTGTTTGCTTAATATATCAATCAACCATATTGTGCCCTTGCTTCATGTATATATCAAATATAGGGAGTATTAAATCACCAGATGTGTAAAAGGTGATGAGATCACGTTGAAATCGATCGACTATAGTTTTGATGCCCAAGTCATCATTATTTTAGTAGATTAGGATTGAATATCTTACTAATTTATATAATTATCTTTTGTGGTTAATACAGAATATGCAAGGCAAAAAAAATATTGCACTTGTAACAGGTAGCTCAAGCGGCATAGGATTTGAGACGGCCCTTCTTTTAGCAAGGAACGGATTTCACACATATGCTTCTATGCGTAATCTTGAAAAATCCAAAAATATAACAGAAATAGCCAATAGGGAAAATCTGCCGCTTGCAAGTTGTTCAACTAGATGTCACTGATGACAGATCTGTCAAAGAAGCAATTGGTAAAATAGAAAGTGAACAAGAAAGGCTAGATGTATTAGTTAATAACGCAGGATATGTATTACTAGGACCCGTAGAACAGATTTCTATTAAAGAATTCAAAGAACAATTTGAAACCAATTTTTTCGGTGTTATCAGAATTATAAAAGAAGTATTGCCTATTATGAGAAGACAAAGAGGAGGCACAATAGTAAATATTAGTTCTTCAGCTGGAAGAATTGGACTCCCACTCAATTCTTCCTATGTGGGCTCAAAGTTTGCGCTAGAAGGATTATCAGAATCTATAGCCTATGAAGTAGAGCAATTTGGAATAAGAGTAGTTATAATTGAACCAGGTTTTATCAGAACTAACCTTATAAATTCAGGCGCTTCACCAAAAAAAGCTTTAGACCCAAAATCTCCTTATTTTTCACTTATGGAAAAGGTAGAGAACCACTTTAAACTAATGATGGAAAATGTATCATCATCTTCTCCACCAGAAGAAGTGGCAAAGGTTATACTACAAGCCGTAAGATCCGAAAATCCAGAACTAAGATATACTGTAGGTACTACAATAATACAAGCAAGAATGAATATGCCTGACAGGGAGTTTCGAAAAATGATAATGCAAAATTTTTCAATGTAGATCTCCTAATATCAATATGTCAATGTGAAACCATATGCTGACAAAGATCAAGCAGTCCCCTTGGATAACACTTGCAATCCTAAGTTCTATCGGTCTTATAACCATGCATGCAGAGACTATGCTGCTACCAGCTATTCCAGATATTATTAGGGACTTTCATATTAATTACAGTACATCATCTTGGATACTTACAGCATACTTGATTTCAGGTGCTGTTATGACGCCGATTGCTGGTAAGTTATCTGATATCTATGGAAAAAAGAAGATTCTACTTATAATAATGATAATCTATACCATAGGTGTTACTTTAGGTGGTTTGGCATTTTCTATCTCTTTTCTATTTATTGCTAGAATAATTCAGGGCGTTGGTCTCTCTATGTTTCCAATAGCTTTTGGTATCATACGATCTCAATTTCCTCCACAAAAACTAGCGGTGGCCCAAGGAATTTTTATAAGCACTTTTGCAGGTGGATCTGCAGTGGGTTTAGCAGTAGGAGGACCAATAGTCCAGTTACTTTGGATGGCACGCAACCTTTTTTCTCGATAATACCTATCGCTATTGCATTAATTGTGATGGTACATAGATTAATTTATGTTAGTAAGGAAGAACAGGAATCACCAAAGTCAAAACCTGATTTTGACTATTGCTGTGTATTCACGAAGCTAAATCAAGAACAATTACAATCTCGAAGAGAACGAAAGTGATGAGCAGGTGCAGATTGCCAGAAGCAGAAGCGGATAGTAGTAGACTTCTTAATTTAGATGATATCAAAGGTGCAGTAACATTAGCCGTTACGATAACCTTCTTTTTGCTTGCACTATCAGATTTGGAGAATATTAGCAATCCCTCTAATCTGATTCCACTCATCAGCTTTTCAGTTGTATCTGTAGTTTCACTTTTGTTTTTTATAAGAATAGAAAGAAAAATGTCAGTTGTGACAACATCTGCAAAAACCACAAGCACAAGCACAACAACAACATCGCCCTCTCCATTAGTCAATCTTAATCTAATGACCCATAAAATTTTACTTCCAACTAATATCAACTTGATGATTATAAGCATTACAATGTTTATGGTATATCAGAGTATACCAATATTGGTAAGAAGTCCAAAACCATTAGGATTTGGTGGTGATGCAATAGGAGCAGCAAGTGTTCAACTTCCTTTTATGATTATATCTTTTTTAGTATCTTCTATCGCTGGTGTTATTATATCTAAATTTGGAAATCTCAATATCACTGTAGTAGGAAATGTGATCAGTACGATTGGATTCTTTTTGCTATTTATGTTTCACTCAACTCAAATTTTAATATCTATTAACCTAGGCATAATAGCTATTGGCTTATCATTTTCAAGGGTTGGGGGATATAATATTGTCGCAGCATCAGCTCCAGAGCAATATAGCGGTTGGCGAGTGCACCGTCGAGTAGAAATTTTCCCATTTCACGATTTGTATGTAATTCTACGAACATAGCTGTTAGGATAATCTTTTCCTTTGGAGCTGCCTAACTGCGCAAAACTTGGTTGAGCAACGATTGTGGGAATGATTACAGTACTTGCTACTAACAAAAAGATTAGGTAAAGTGTAAGAGTACTGCAAATTCTAAAGACAAAGGAGAGGCCCATAATTTGTAGAATATATCCGTTCCGTAATCCATTCATTCGATCATAATACAACGAAACAAATTTTCTAGTTGACATTCTCACATATATCTCACCAACCCAATACTTTTGCAGATTTATTAGCCGTTTCATCCAGAGCTTGCTTCGGCTCTTTTATGCCATAGTAAACTTCGTCAAGTGCGTGGTGGATATTATCAGCTATTTGAGGATATTCTGGTATACTCGGTCTACTATGTCCTGCTTTGAGTAGAGCGATTAATTTATCGTAATAAGGTGTTGTATTGTTTATGAGTCCGGAATATTGACCCTCTCCTATAGGTATCTGTGTTGGAAGGTTCGAGTGTGAACCAAATACGAAGCAAGTATTTTGGGTTTTAGCATTATTGTAAGCAGCTCCCACGCAAGCGCTTTGTGTATCGACGTGAGAGGAACAGCTAATTCCCAGCCTCCCATTAAACTGGAGGTCACATGGGACGTAGTTGGTACCGGGAACATAGGTATGAATCCTACCTTCTGTTCAAATTCTGCTCGCTTTTCAGGCGAACTTCCTATCAAGAAATTCTAATCCCCAAAAATGATTTTTCTGTGGTTTTATTCCAGCATCGACCTGCTCCTTGAGTAAAATTCATAGCTCTTAGACCTTCAGTACGATTATACGCAGGAAACCAGTAGCTACCTTTTGTTGGATGTCCAAGAACTTCATCTCAGTATTTCACCTCCAACCATCCACAGATATGGATACCATAAATCAGGAGAATGACTAGCACCTGTAAGATGAATTCCTTCTATTCCTTGAGGTCTGGAAGAACTGTGTCTAGTTTTTTTGCCGCCTCCAATATATCCGTCCCAAGTCTTTAAGGAATTAGGATCAACACCAGCTTCACTCTACGGTAAGATCTTTCCAGTACCATATTCCTCGAATATCAGTCCATGCCCATATTCCATAAACCTTTCCACCATATATACCACCATCCCAATTTGCTTGATACCAGTCTTTTTCTCTTCCCCAATTCTTCGTATAATTGGTAAGGCCAATCAGTCAAGAGTCCTTCTGAGCGAACTCTCCAAGCCATATTTGATCCAAGGATATTAGATCAACTGGAGTCCGTGCTCCTAATGCCGCTAACATACGGGGTCTAGCTTGACTATACGTGAGCATGGTGGTGTTTAGTAATATCTCCTTATCAGGATGTCTTCAATATAAGTGACAATTTTACTTGACGTGACTCCAAGGTTCTTGCATTTTTTGTATATGTCAGATATAAGGTACATCTATATTCTGCTCACTTAATATTTTCGTAGTTCTAAAACCCATCGCACATTGAGCCGGAGAAAGACCGGCGATTCTGAGTAATTTTGCTAAATCCCTCAGCGCATCTGCTTCATACACCAAGAGCATTTGTCCACCCGTTGATTATGTTACTCACGACCTAGCCGCGTGCTATGGCATCTCGGCTAAGGCCCTGGAGCCATTGTATGATAACATGTGATTTTATAAGCTTCTGGAATTGCTGCAGGCATATTCGTATTCTACCTACTTAAGTATCAACGACGGTTTATGTGGTCATCGTCAAATAGCACGTCAAATGAGTCAATACGCCGTCAAATTCATCAAGTAGCATATTTGAACTCAAGAAGACCGTGTAATGAGAAGCGTTACTTTAGGTAATTAAGCCAAAATTGAAAATAACTTAAAGTTACAACCGACAAGTTATTGCTTTCGTGGTGACTATCGCACAAAAAAATTGCGGCAGGATAAATATGGAAATCTATACAAGGTGAAAAAATATCTTTATGATAAGCCTATCTAAAATAGAACGTGAGGCGAAGCGATTGCAAGAATTACCAAAAATTAGCCATCCTGGACTTTAGAGCTGACAGGACCACTCCTATACCTGCTTACTTCAGAAAATTAGGCTATACTTACCTGGATACAGCTAAACTCAAAGAGAAAAAATACATTATTCTAATTAGAGAATATCTGCTAATTGATATAGTTAGCCATGGATCTCTTTTTCTAACGCTTCCTTTAACATATGTATGTGTTTTAGCCTATCCTTTTTTATAATTTGCCACATTTCTACCAAGTCCTGTCTGTTCGCGTTCTGTGCATCTTTGATATACTTATCAATAGTATCGTATAGAAAATCTGCATCTTTTCCTAAAACCTTTAGTATGTCATATGCGGTATTTGTTAGTTCGGTTGAAGACCTTCACTCATTATATCTTTATGACCGATAAGCTATATAACGAATCCTACTTAATAGGTGTAGACACTAACATGAAGAATACCTTTAGGTGTCGCTATTATTGCTCCTCTAAAGCAATGATATTCTAAGTGGACTCTATAAAGTTGAGATATCGACTCCTTGTTTTGACGACAAACAAACAGATTCAACCATTACATTTATTTTTTCTACAAGGAAATTAATCATGGACCCTTTCCGTTCTATCTTTGATATATTGTATCGTTCTCTCTCGATTATGCTTTTCTCAAATGCAGAATGAAGATGGTGTCTTATTCTTAAGAATTTACAGTCCTGTGGTGGATACCATGTACGTCCATCTGTTGAAACAGGATGTTCTCCATATCTTTTCACAAGATTTGATATAAAACGTTCCGCAACAAACATGTTTCTCCCTTTCTTTGGATACGCTTATTTGAAGGATTTCTCGGTTATCGTTTTCAATGGCTATCCATAACCAGATATACTGAGTCAATTTTCATCAATTACAAATTCGGTAATACGTAACTTTTTAGAACCTAATATCTCGGGTTTCTATTTTTGAATCCAGTCTCTTATTGCACTATGGCTCCTTTTAACAAATCTGGACACAGCTTTGGATGTATTTCTTAGTGAAAGACCAAGGAAATAAAGAAGGATACAGAGAATATGCTATATCCTCTGGTTCTGTTCTCTTTCTTATTTGACATATCATAAACTATATCCGAGACATATGTCTATAGATTTTTCATTGACTTTACAGATCCAAATTTGGCATTTTCTTCCATATATATAAGACAAAAGTTCATTTTATAATATGAAGGATATGGTATATATATACGATATAAAACAGTAAACGAAATCACCTCATAACTTTCTAATTATTCACTTCCAGAATTGTAGAGAACAATAACCAACAGATGCGAGGTTTGACAAACTAATCTATTCCAAATCCAGCTTTATCTCTTCCTTTAGATAAGACATCGAATGTTGCAAATCCCTTGCCAGTATGACTGGATTACGAAAGAGCATGTCGATTATAGAAGTTCTTAATGCAATTTTATGAGTGATAGCGGCTACAAAAGTAAATGTTTCCAATGGATCAAATATGTGTTGCCAGTCTTCAGGGAACTTTCCATCTTCGGTTTCGGGTTATAGACTTTGCGGATCACTGTGTTATGAAAAATTAGCAATCTAGATTATTATATTTTCTTGATACTCTTGCAAATAAATCAATTATACGTAGTAGCAATACAGTTTATTGCTCTATCAGAGAATATCAAGTATGTATTTGATCATGTTATGAATCAGTTTGTATGTCTCTTGTTCGTTCTTCTCTTAATTCCTTGTACTATTTTCTGCCGTTCTTAGAATTAGTGTAAACAGTTCAAAGCCAAACAATCCTAGTACCTGTTTCTATGCCATCGAGTATCAGTTCTTTATATTTTTCATTATCATACGGTAGCAGTAGAAACCCTTTATGTGTGTATTCTCTATGGGAACAACTCTACAAGGAGGATTATTGTGTTGCGAGTTTGTATAGATGTAACGTATACTGTCACCTTTTAAAGGATACCTTAGCTGTATCATTGCTTGATTTAATCGCTGCTGAGACATGAGGAGTTTAGCTACTTACTTATCAATGCCTTGCCTAAGTAGTTTGAAATGACGAGGTCTTGCTGCTCAAACTATAAAGTGGGTTAGTCGCTAACAGTTAACGGTTATCCATCCGAGGAGTTTCCCCTCATCATTATATTCAATTTAGTTGTCAGCTAGGTTGTAATTATCGATAGCAAATACGACAAGAACACCTTATCCCAAACTGGCAAAACCTTGTCTTTATGACTACGAGAGGCCTAATTCATTGGCATCTGAACAATATTCATGCGTTCAAATGTTCTACCCAGTAATTATTAGTTATTATCTCTCGAAAAATAACTAAACCCATCATGCATGATGATTCTTTCCACTTCAATAGCTTTAGATGATGATCGGCTTGTTTTCATTTTCAGTAATCTTGTCCTTCTTGTAATTTTCCTACTACTTTCAATACTTGCCATTATTGTCGGAACCTCCTTCTACTTCAATAAGCCAACTTGCTTGTAGAAACAAGGCTTCATTGATTTGTCATGTATCTTGCAGGCCGTAAAGTGCCATGCTGATTCCAACGCAAAGAATGCTGCTGCAAATCCAAGACCTATGTATGCTATATTTTCCAACATATTTACTCTAATATATCTGAAAGGTATAAAGCTGTTGGGGAAAATACTGAACAAATAACAATTACATTTCTTTATAATTAATATTTGATAAATATAATTTACAAAATGCTAGGATTACCATCTATTTGTAAAATGGGTCAAGATTGTCTTAATCAAGAATGGCTTCTAGACTATGAAAACGATATGACAAATTCGTCAAGTACGTATTTGGGGATAGCCAGAGGCGCCACAATTGGTTGATATATGATATAGAGTATTACGTAAAGATGGTAAAGTCGTACGGAAGCGTTTTCCTTTTGAGGATATCGGGTGTCTTGGAAGCGTAAGCTGATCTGCACAGAGTTGAAGTAACGGGAATGGATGACTACAATAGAGAAGTGGAGTAGTCATAGTTAAGGATCGCTTCAGTCAAACTGCATATGCTTACTTGATTTACCATTCCTCTACTATTTGAAGCCCACCGCATCCGCTTGTCTTCAGTATATAGAAACTGACATATGCTAATGTAAAAGGCATTATAGTTTATTTACATATTAATAATAAAACAAATTGTTTCCTTTTCATCGTCTTTCTTTGTTTCTGTCATCCGTTAACAAACAAGTTGGTTTTGTTGGACGTTGAGTAGTGGTAAACTAAAGTGAAAGGTAGCTCCTCTTTCTCCGTTAATATTATTATTATTTTCAGCCCATATCCTGCCACCATGTGCTTCTATGATATTCTTGGAGATATACAATTCTAATCCAGTTCCTGAAAAGGATTTTGCTTCAAACTTTGAAAATAGTTTGGGGAGTAGTTTAGGGTCTATGCCTTGACCAGTATCTTTTACACTGACAATAATCTTGTTGTCTTCTAATTTTGAATTAACGGTAATAATACTTCCCTCCTTACTGAATTTAAAGGCATTATTTACTAGATTGTAAACGACTTGACTTATCCTTCCTTTGTCTCCTTCTACAAAACCATCTTGCGGCTGATAGTATAATCTTACACTTGTTTTCTCATTAGTGTTAATGGATGAATTATTTCTTAGTATTATCGTATCATTTAAAGCATTTGTTATTACATCCTTTAAATTGAAATGTTCTTGCTTAGGATCTAATGACCCGCTTTCAATCTTGCTAACATCCAGTATGTTGTCCGTTAGTCGCTGTAATCTTCTTGCATTCCTTATAACAACTTCCAAATAATCAAGTTGTTTAGGATCTGTTGTCTCAGAATGTATAATTTCAGTCAGTCCCAGGATGGGCTGTATCGGTGTTCGTAATTCATGAGCAACTATATTGATAAATTCACTTTTCATTTCATCTGCTTCTTTTAGTTTTTCATATTGCAGACGCTCGTTCCAAAGTAGTTCAAAAAATGACCTAGATGAGTATACGCTGACTTTTGTGTTTGAATATACTACAAATCCAACTGCATCAGTAAAATCTTCAGCTAGCATTTCTTTTATCTCGAATCTAATAAACTTGGCATTATTAACTATGAACAGACCAGACTGAGATTTCCCCCCATTAAGAATTCTGATACTGGGTGCCTTCTCAGAAATTTGTTTTATGATCTCGCAATTCTCCTCAGTTATTGGGCAGATAATCTTTATTGATGCTCCTTTCTTGGATGTTTTAACTAAATAATCTACAACTCCTAGTCTATCTGCCCTCACCATAGCCTTACTATTTGCAAAAAGTAATAGAGCTTCGTTATCTATTGATCGTGCAAGGTCGATATAAATATCCGTTGCTTTTTGAGCATCATAAATAACTTCAAGGAATTCGGAATCTGTATCTCTATGGATCTCTTTGTTTCTAGGCTTAGCAGGCAGTGGCCTATCCCACATCCATTTCGGATTTCCTTATCTGCTATGCTCTCACTAAAACTAACTTTACCTGCTTGTACATACAGGGCTTTATTGATTTGTCATGTATTTTGCAGGCCGTAAAGTGCCAGGCTGACTTCAAGTGCAAGGAAGACAGTTGCAAAGCCGAGGCCAAAATATGCTATATTTTCTAACACCTATGGTCTAAGATCATTGAAAGATATAAGGCTGTTGGATATAATATTTAACAATTGTAAAGTACTGTATTTCTAATAATCTGTATCCTAAATATTTAATATCCAAAATATTGGATGTATCATACATTTGTAAGTACAATCGTGTGATGTGAACATCAAAAACCTGTAGAAACATTCTATTGTCAATTGAGTACGTATGATAACAATACGAAAGCACATCGGCTAAATTGGTCAGTAAAAAATTCGTGTGGTATAATAGCAAATAATAGCGATCGCAATGTGACCGTTAAAATATATTAGATATGATTCAATAATTTTGTAAATCCGATTTGAAATTAAGAGTTTAAAGTAGGGCAGACATTAAAAACACACATTCGTATCGACAAGATAAATGAATTTGAAAGATACATATCTTTTTCAAGGACAAGAAATATTTTGCATCGCTAACATGCAGAATATCATCTAGCAACTGCGGAGATCATCCACCAAAATATAATGGACGTTCCTCTATGTAGTGCGCGAGACCTTGAATCCCTGAGTTACATTAGAACGCCATGGAAGTCCCCAAACTTCTTGGCGTGATGAGGGATTGTTACAGTTAGTTACGTCCAAGCTTACTTTCCACAGGACATAGTGTCCGATTATGTCGCTGGGGGCATAGGGGTCTTAATGGCATCTGTGATTTACGGACCTCTATATACACCTACAGTGGTAGAAATTGTTCTCAGTAAAGGATTAGTCGCTCTGGGAATGACCAAAGGTCCACTCTTATCATGGCTTATGGGACAACCATATGATGTTGTTTACGCCGTAGCGGTATCAAGAATTGTCCGATGGAAAGTTGTTCTAACATACGCGGCTATAGCATGGATTGGAAGTGTCATTGCAGGGTTAGTTTATGGAACAATAACCGGAGGGTTGTAAAATTATCTTGAACGGTAGTTACCGCAAATACCTCAAAATGACAATATCAGGACGATTGAAATTCTATAAGAAAGAATTAATTGATGAATCCTGATATTAGAAAGCATAAACTTATTGCACCGATACACATTAGTTTGGAAGTATTTCAATAGATGGTAAAGGAATCGACAAAATCAACAAAACCCGACTGGCATTCTATAAATCGTGATCAAGTTATGCAAGATTTAAGGACTAGTATCAGAGGACTGACTCGGAGAGAAGCTAACGAGAGACTTACAGTCTACGGATTTAATGAAATCGAAGCAGAAAGAGGGATCTCGAGAGCAGACCACATTCGCAAAACAGTTCACCGATCCTCTTATAATAATACTCCTATTTGCGACTGCGATCTCTGCGATTGTGGGTGAACTGATTGATTCAGCTATTATCATCGCAATAGTAATACTTGCGGCCACTGTAGCCTTTATCCAGGAATACAGGTCAGAAAAGACGGTTGAAGCGTTAAAGAAGATGACAGCCACAACATGCCGGGTTATTCGAAATAATGAGGAAAGCATAATTGATGTGACAAGACTTGTCCCCGGTGACATAATTCTGCTTTCTGTAGGGGACAAAGTTCCTGGGGACGCATACTTAATTGAGAGTCACAACTTGGAGGTAAACGAGGCACCTTTAACTGGAGAATCACTTCCAGTAGGAAAAACTGCAGCAGTGATATCTAAAGATACGCCGATTGTTGGCAGAAAAAACATCATTTACACTACTACCACTATAACCTATGGTCGAGGAAAAGCAGTAGTTTTTGCAACTGCCATGGATACAGAACTAGGAAAGGTTGCAACTGAAATACAAACAATTGATGTACGAAAGACTCCTTTTGAACTAAAGATTAGACATACCACGAAACTGCTGAGTGTAATAATGTTACTCGTAGTTGGAATTGTTAGTATCTTTGCATTTATTCGTGGTCTCCAACTATTAGACATGCTTGTTTGGGGAATAAGCTTAGCAGTAGAAGCTGTTCCAGAAGCGTTACCTGCAGTTATAACAGCATCTCTGACAGTTGGAACATATAAAATGGCTAAACGAAACGCAGTAGTGAGGCGGCTTCAGGCTGTGGAAGTTCTTGGTTCGACGACTATAATTTGTAGTGACAAAACGGGAACCTTAACGAAGGGGGAGATGACAGTAAGGAATCTCTATGTGTATGACAAATCTGCTCAGGTAACTGGTGCAGGATATGGTTTAGAAGGTGGGGTTGTTGATTCAAATATTGATAACAACGATTTAATGCTACTTGCCAAGACAGCGGTTTTATGTAATGATGCTAACATAGTGTTCAAAGAAGATAAGGCTGACCTAACAGGAGACCCGACTGAGATTGCATTGTTAATTTTTGCCTACAAGATTGGTGGCATAACAAAGGACAAAACAAATTCCGAATATCCGAGGGTACAAGAAATACCATTCAGTCCCGAAAGAAAGATGATGACAACAATCCATAGAAGTTCATACAATAATAATAGTAATAGTAGCAGTAATAGTAGAAAGCATGGAGCTTATATCAAAGGCGCTTGTGAAGTTCGTCCTAAGTCGTTGCTCCGGGATTGTTGTCGATAACAAATCTTTGTCCTTGTCTGACGATATTAGAAGAAATTGTCGCTAAATGATGATATGGCTACAAGAGGATTACGAGTGTTAGCACTAGCGTACAAAGAGCTGAAAGAGAATCATTTATCACAAGAAGATGTAGAAAAGAATCTTTTGTTCCTAGGCCTTGTGGGGATGACGGACCCACCAAGGAAGGAAGTCATAGATTCAATTGCGCAATGCAAATGCGCAGGGATAGATGTCGTTATGATAACCGGAGACCATAAACTTACAAGTTATAGCCTGTCGCAAGAGAGATCGGAATAATCGATGATAAGTTAACGACAAAAGATGACAATGCCATCATTGTATCTGATCAAGAGCTAAGAAACTACAGATGTCACATCCTTAAGTAAAAGGGCAGACTACATCAAG
>CAVPXM010000094.1:0-6825 GCA_963709405.1 uncultured Nitrososphaerales archaeon | reverse complement strand
TTTTTCTTTTTCTACTGAATATATACGATTAAAAGATTTATACCAGACCTAGTCGAATGACGAAGTTATACCAATAACAAGTATATCAGCGAATATAATCTGAAGGCAATGAATGGAGAATTTCTCGATTTGATACAAATTAGGCTAGAAGAGATACCGTGGAATAAGTATACCATTAGTCCAATAAGACATTATAGGTAGGGATGACGGTCATGATCTAACTTGGGGCTTAGTTGGTGGTTCCGGCTGTATTGTTGTTGCTGCTTGTTAGAATCTGCTGTGTGTCTTTATCATTTAGCAGAGATCGATGAGCCTTCCCAAGATTGAATCTTAAAGCTAAGAACTATTACCGTCGTAGTATCATTATTGCCACCTACTTACCTCTTTTTTCTCTATTACCTAGGTTATTTTAGTATGAATTCAAATTAGGATGTTTAATCCCTTTGCTATCCAATAGCCATTTAATATTACAAATCATTAATATGGAAAAGTGGTCAGATTTAGAGTAGACAAATCAAATCTTTTTCTGAATCTATCCATACGATACCAAGAATAAACTATAATCATGATAATTTTCACAATTTATTTATTCGATTTGACTTCACAGGAAGTATAACAATCTCATTTTTGTTATATAATTATATATCTATATAATGAACCGCTCATTTGAGCGGATAGGTAGATGATTATATATGCAGATATAACCTATGATGCGAGTCTACTCGACTCAAGAATGATTCACAATATCTGTACATATCTAAGGTATCTTCATTAAAACTAGGAGATGATTCTATATTCTCCACGGATTTCAGAGATACAAACCTAATAGCGTCATCAACTACAACAACAAGTTCACGCACAATGTTTGAGTACCGGTAAATAGTCAAGTAAAAACTACGCAAAAAACATGAGAGGCGCGCACATCAAATATTATGATGTATTATAAATATAGTGTAGTACTACGAGCAAGTGAGCATACATCAGATCGGTCTAGCATTCATTGAACTTTAGAGAAGATATGCAGGAATGCCTATCATTTTATTTGTATTTCCTCTTCGTTTTGAAGCTCTTCTAGAATCTGATCTCTATAATGTTTTAAATTAGCATTAAATGCAGCTAATATTTCTAATGCGGTACGTTCACATACAAACCATAATAGGTAGTCGTCGGTCCGAATACTTTTATGTGGACCGATATTTTGCCAGTCATACAATCTTCTTAGAGAATCAGTCTTAAAGAATCGTTCCAAGTTGAGTTTTTCTATTATTCTTATTATGGTCTTAGGACTCGGAATATCTTTTTTTAGAAAAATGACTTTGTTATTGCTGTATTTGCTACTTTTCTTTGTATTGAATATCTCTCTAGTTATGAAAACTTCTAATGCCGATTTGAGAAGTGGAAAACCAACTAGCCTTCCCATATTTCCATGTAAAAGCAATTTCTTTATCGCAGCTAACAGTTGAAGATAATCTGTGTCCGTGTCAGATTGGTATTGACTGAGCGTTTCTTCCTTATTATTAGGATCGATTTCATTACACACATGTACAAATAGATCATAGTATTGTTTGATTATATTATGGATACTTGCCAGATATCCGTTAAAATCTTGATAAGCGCTAACAAAGTGATTAAATTCTATTCCCTTTTCATGAGTAGCAGTGAAAGCATTCATATAATTAGCATAAAAAGTCTTCAATTCCCTTGACAATTCTATTATACCCTGAGCAAGCGACCGTAGAGCAGAAAAGCTCATAGTCCAGTGGGCATAATAAAACAATATGGGGTCTTGTGAGTGATCATTTTCCAAGTAAAATGCTTCTTTGATTATGGAGGATGGTTTTAAAAACTGATTGAATGGAATTGCTTTATTGTGGTTACTTGAAAGGCTCTTTACATTTCTTAAATCTTCTTCAATTATATTATTTATCTCATTTTTTGCCTCTTCAAGTTCTTTGGTGATTTGAGTATGGCTCAATTCGTCTGGCAAAACGTTTTCGAATTTGGTGTATCTTGGTGTTACCTTTTGGATTCTTGAATTCACTAGGCTATATCTATGCTAGCAAGATATACCTTTTGCTTTTTGCTTCTTATATTGTCACTTGGCTAGAAATAGTTTACCTTTGGCAGAATTAAAGAATAAATGCTTCAGGTTAATCATTTAGGCGCGGATTAATTGAATAATATCTCATAAGAAAGATGACATTGATCTACTTGAGAATATAGACAAGCCATCAATCATGACATACTTGTCGCTTATCACATTAGTATCTAATCTAATTAGCCGTCAAATCTGTGATTCATCAAAATGATTTATCGTAATTATAACATCATTATAGTCCAACTATCAAGCTGTTATTGAAACTAGATCATAGTCTACTCCTTAGAAGGGACTCAAAAAATGGCTATAGCAAGTCACTAACTGGTAGCCATCAAATTATATCATATTGTCAATATCGTATATTGAAATAGTATCCAGATACACAGATAATTGCAGACAAGGATGGCAATATCATTGATGGTCACCACAGGTTCAAGATTTGCAGAGAGCTAGGAATTGAGCCAGAATTTGAGACTCAGGACTTTGAAAGTGAGGAGCAGAAACTGAAGACGATAGTAGATGTGAACAGTGCCCGTCGTCATTATAATAAATGGGAATTATTTGAATCAGTGATGACTAAGAAGCCAGTTATTGAGGCACAGGTGAAAGCCGAACAGCAATTAAAATATCCTAAACCTGGAGAAAAGGGCCTAAAGCCAATTGATGGTGATGACGAAATCGCTAGTAACGACTTAAGCGACTTAAGAAAAGAAACAATTTTTTCCTTTCTCGTTTCATGCTTACTATTTTTTGATGTAGGTGTTTCTTGCTGTTATAAGCATTTTCGAAGCTCGTAGGTACAAGTTATGGTTCTGCTCAAATTGTTCTGTTACTTGCAATAATTTAGATGACAATTTTGGATATAATCCTCCTACCCTCCTACGACGCATCGCTCTTAGTAATATACCTGACCCCATTATTACATATCCTATTATGCAAACTGTCATAACTGCTGATATCGATCCGCCTTTATCCATCACTGATACTCCTAATGCTGTTGTTCCAATAAGTGCACCTCCAAATATAAGGAGGGCTGTTGTTACACTTGATTCGTTTTTTCCTCGTATATCAATACCAAAGGCTAGGAAAAACAGGACTATTGATGAGATACCAAAGTTAGAGAGACCAAACGGTCGCTTATCTATACTCATTGGTAAAAATCCGTGTTTAATAATACGTTCCATAGATCCATCTGCTATATGGATCAGTAATAAGGTCATCGCGGCTATGGCAAGCATTTTAGATATTTGGTGCTTGTGAGTCCTTGTCTGAATTTGTGTCATTTCAATTAAGTCGACTCTAATTGTTAAAGCACCAAATATAAATAAGCCACTAAATTCCAGTTTTGAAATCCAGATGCGAAATCCAGCCTCGGAATTTGTCCCCTTGCTTATAATCATAAGAACGTAAAATAGCTCTATTGAAAAAATTGAATAACAAAAAAATAACGGCAGGAACGACAACAAAAAAGACGTATTCTACACAGATTAATTACGTCCAGAACATATACAAGAGCAAGTACTAAAGTGTAACCCATGTAGGTAATTAAAAATGTAACCTATCTGTGCAAGTCACAACAATTAGGTAAGCGCAGGGGGAATTTTTACAATGACATCTAAGGCATAATGAGTTCGAATCGAATTATTATAATTTATTGACCTTTGAGCGAACATCTTAGAATTTCGATAATATCCTAAAAAGAATTCTGCATTCTGTGAACAACATTACGAGTTATCCCTTCTCTTTAGATGCCATATTAAAAAGTATCAATCGTTCTTCAGATAGTGTTAAAAAATCTCAATTCGTTGTTATATCCAATGTTTGAATAATGAATGTCGTTAATCCAAATCGTGTATACAAAATGCGGGACATATGGTAATACACAAACATGAAATAAACAACATAATCATAAGTGATAAGCCAGGATAATCATATGCTATTTATCATGTTTTTCTACTCGATACAAGATAGAGTGTAACGGGCTCTTCATATTCTTCTTTTATCCAGAGTATCTCAAAGCCTCCTTGTCTTGCCAAATCTCGTATCTCTTTTTCCATAAAGAATCGGATTTGAAACCCGTTTATATCATAGATTCCTTTATCTATCTCTCTACCTTTACCATACGATTTATCGTTGTGGTTTCTGACAGAAAAGAAGTTCAAACCTTTTGGTTTCAGTACTCTTCTTATTTCTGAAAATATAAAATGAAGTCCGTCTTCTGAAAAGCGCATATTAAAAAGCATATGCGAATATACTGCGTCAAAGTAGCCATCTGGAAATGGAAGTGGCATACTCCCGACATCAATGAATTGTGATTGTATTGGCAGTCCTTTTTCCTTTGCTATCTTGTTTAATATGTCAATCGCAACTACAGAATAGTCTAGTGCTTGTACTTCAATTGCATTTGATGCAAAAAATGTTGTATCTCTACCGTGGCCTGCTCCTAATTCCAATACTTTCTTTACGTTGTCAGCCTTCATATGATTAAAACAAAGTAATGCAAAGTTGCTAGGTTCCTCTCCAAAGAAAGTATTGTCTGATTTGTAGACTTTATTCCAGACTTCACTCATTGCTATTCATTATTACCTCCATCATCCTTTTTCTTTTTCTCATTTTTCCATGCAGAATAGCCTCCTTCAATAGTTACAGCAGAATCAAATCCCTGCTTGTTTAATTCATCTCCAGCCATATTTCCTCTGTATCCACCAGAACAGTAAGTACAGAATTTTCTTTCTCGCAAGTTCATTTAGGTCACCATGTCTTGCATTTCTTATTAACCGTCCGAGTGGCATATTGACTGCTCCATCTATTTTGCCTTCTTCTTCTAATTCATCAGCTTCTCGTACGTCTATTATCGCGTATTCATCTTTTCTTGCTTGCAGTTCTTTTGGCGTTATTTTGTCTGCCATTCGATTCATTATCATTATCATTAGAAATCTTAACTTACTCTTTTAATACCCTTATGTGTCGCTATCAGAACACCTATATGGCATTATTAACAGCAGAGGAAATCGAAGCAGCATTAATTGGATATAGGATTGCAGCACATACTGGATAAATATTAGAAATAAGACTCCAACCAATCAAATAGGACAAGGAAATTGCATAGGTAGGCGTGCATTTTGAATTTGGAAAAACAATCTCTCTATCAACCAGACGGAATAAACATCTCTATAACGCTTATTTCAACTAATAATCGTTAAAGTATTGTATAACTATAAGCTAGAGAATCCTTGAGACCGTATCCTTTAGTTCTATGGCTATTTTCTTTCCTTTATTATCCGCAGTTTGACTAACATAATACTCAACCAAATCCTGAACCATGACCTCTATTACGCCATCCAATGTTGCACGAACAGCAGAGATTTGCTGTACTATATCTGCATAGTTCTTGTCTTCATCAATCATTTTCCTGATACCCTTAACATGACCTTCGATTCTTGCCAATCTTTTTGCCAATTCTGGTCGTTTATGATGTGTTATTGTCTATCTTCTCCTTAAGTCATCGGATAGATAATCCAATATCTAACTTTTTTGGTTGTCATCATTTACCATTATATCTATTACTTAAAGGAGAGATTGTTGGATATTTTATTATTGAACTATTAATTATCAACTATGAGTCTAGCAGCATTTGCTATGAATATGAGTTCAGAACCAATATGTATCATGGCTGCCAGTAAAGGATTAATTGTTGTACTTGCACGGATAGGTTACATTTCTAATTACCTACATGGGTTACACTTTTCTGTTTAGTTCTCGTATGTGTACTGGATGTAATTAACCTTTGTAGAAACATCTCCGATGGAGTAAGACCATTTATGCCTCCATGTTCTCTGGTTTCGTTATATGCTTTAACAAACATGTCGTATCTTTGTTTACCATCATCTATGTTTGGTATATCTTCTAATGCTATGAATTCACTCTTTACAATCTTGTTATATGCTTCTACTTTGCCCTGTAACTGCGGATATGATTTTGGTATTTGCTTATCTTTTATCTGATTATGTATAAGGAAATGTCTGAATATTCTGGATGTAAACTGTTTACCGTTATCATGCATCATCATCTTAGGCTTACCATTAATCATTATCCAGTCCTCTAATACATTAAGAACATCCACTGACCTCTTTCTTTCGGACCACTTGCTAGCTACCTTCCTAGAACAATCATCTAAGCAACTAATGATGTAATTCCTTTGACTGGAATTACTCAGATAGAAAGGGCCAAGGATATCCACTTGCACCATATCATTTGGATGCTTCATGACAAACCGTTTGTAAGTTCTTGCTTTGGCCTTACACATGAGGATATTAAGACAATGTCTCTTTAGTATCTTGTATATAGTTCGGGTGCTTAATGAGATTCCAATGATTCTTTTTAGTCGAAACTTGATCCTATTACATCCAAATCTCTTAGTTAATCGTAGATCAAGTATAGTCTCTTCTACTTCTGGTGTTACCTTCCTGTAGTTGATTTTATGAGGCCTTCTGGAGTTATCTGATAGGCCTTCTATCCCTTTCTGCTTGTATCTATTATTCCACTTGTAGTAAGTCTTTCTGGATACACCATATCTCTTACAAATATTACATATGGTATCACCAGTCCATTCTTTTTCGTGTATTAGATTAAACCTTATTCTGATTTCTATATGGATTCACTTCCCGACAGAAGTGTAACCCATGTCTGTAAGCTATAATGTCACCTATGTCAGTAAGTACAACAAT
>CAVPXM010000093.1:0-4294 GCA_963709405.1 uncultured Nitrososphaerales archaeon | reverse complement strand
CCGAAAACTCTTTTGTCGTATAGTATCGTCTTGCAGCCTCTCCTGTGGCGATACTATGGTCAACGTTGTTGTGTAAGTAATCCCACCAATCTGTATAACCGGGAATATGATCCAATGATGATTCCTTTGATAAATATTCCCAGAAATCTTTTAGTCTCTCAGAAGAGCCTTCCCATGTATTATTTTCCATCACATAGCTTACAATTACTGCAGAATTTATTGCACCAATAGAAGTCCCAGCGACAATATCTAATAATGGTTTACCTTTAAACCCTTTTTCCTTATCCCTCTTCGTGATAATTTCATACAATGCCTGGTATGCTCCTGCTTCATATGCTCCAAGTGAACCGCCACCCTGTAGGACTAATACTCTTTGGAAATTTGGTACCTGTTCCATCTATTATCTAAATAAGTCAAAAGAGATCTTATTATGTTTGACTATTTGATACTTTGTTGATACGAAGGTCCCAGGATGCCCTATTTCTATAAGATCACGATTTGGATAGAGTTATTTCTTTGTCTTTAGAGTATACTCCACGCAGGGGTATAATTTTTGCTTTTGCAATAGGTCAGAGAGCACAGCTAGCCACAGGCTCAACATTTTCTCATGCGAGTTATCGGTAGAACGAAGAATGAATTAGCCCGATAGCTGATAATAGTGCAACTCTTTAATATTTTTTGATTTTTCTCCGAAATTTAAAAGTCTACTAATAGATGTTAATGAAATCAAACATTAGGCGGTAAGAAATCATCAGATGACAAGCAAAAAATAATCATCTGTTATTTTCGCGTTATATCCTTGGCTATCAGTGGTGTCATCTTAGTAGCAAGGTGTTTCATTCTGATAGCCAGGAACACACATGCAATTGCCATTGCAACTCCAAGTCCAAAAAGAATGTTAAATGTGACTGGGCTCGGGTAGCTTTGCTCAACATTATCAACCGTAATAGGGATCGTAGCAGATGCTAGAATTACAGTTGCCATGACTGGACCTATTGCACCTCCTACAATTCTCATCATGTTTGTAATAGCCGATGAGATTCCAGTATATTCTCTAGGAGTAAATCCAATGGTAGTGTTATTCAATGTGTTTGGTAAAAGCGCTCCAGCAATACCAAAAATAAAGAGGCTAACATTGACGCCTTGTGATGTAGAGTGGAAAAACAAAAGTAACAAGAATGAAATGGCAGTAATTCCTATACCAGGTACCAACAACTTTATATTAAGTCCCCTTCTTTTTGCCACCATCAATCCGAAAACTGGCCCAAAGATCATCATTGACAGTCCAAAAGCCAACTGCAGTAGTCCTGTGTGAATTGGGTCTAGTCCTAACCCAGATGGGGCAGGCGCAGACCCCAACCGTGGTATGCCTGTTATAACGAAATACTGTAAAATACCGAACATCAGCATCATGATGTTTCCAGTAAAAATAACTGGATGAAAAACCAACTTCAAGTTAACTAACGGAGACTTTACTCGCTTTTCCACAATCATGAAAAGTATCATAAAAATAATTCCGATGACCAGAGGAATCACAAACCCTACCGGATTGGTTGCAATTGATCCACTGACTGTTATTGCTACAAGAAAACTGACGATTGTCACAGTCAGCGTTATAATACCGATAAAGTCTATACGTTGCTTTTTAGCCTTCGGAGGAATGTTGCTTGGAGCTTCGTCAAGGTAGATCATGCTCATGTATCTTTTTACTCTCATCTGAATGAATGAACCTCCAGCATACAAATAACAAAACAACTGCAATAGGAGCAATGAGATAGAAATTACCCTGCCATCCTGGGCCTGCAGCAACAACAGGTCCTAGCACAGCCCCCAGTGCCATGCCGCAGAATAGGCCGCGAGATATACGCTCAAACCAATAGGGAATTTGGTTTTTGGAACCTGATCTCTTATCAATTTCATTGAAATCGGAGTGCTAGCCACTGCTATTCCCTGAAGTACTCTGAGAGCAAGAAGAACGGATATGTTAGGAGAAAAAGGTGCCAAGATAGTTCCTACGGTAAAACAGAGCATCATTATCATTAGCATTTTCTTGGCTCCAATAAGATCCGCTAACCTTCCCATTATCACAGTCATGACAGCTCCAGAAACCATGTATGCTGTCATCACCCATGATGCTAAAGCGTCAGAAATTTGAAAGTCTTGAGCAATACCCGGAAGAGCTGGGGACATCGCGGTATTAAGGTAGAGAAATATCACAATAGTACCCGATAATATTAGAATAGTTTTCCACGCATTAAACGAAATATGTTCTGTAGGAGGGGTCCTGAGATCAGGAGTAGTAGACAACGGTCAATAAGCATATTCACTCGTATTTAAAAATATTCTCGTAGTGAGCTCGATAATTAGCACGCGATCCCTCTCTATTCTTGGCTCTTGTTACGTCTAACAAAATTACATTCAGTGCAATTACTCCGCACTATGATCCTTAGCCATTTCTATGGCATAATCTACTGCGTGATTTGATGCCTCTCACACGGTCTACTACAATGAGAATTTTAAAAAGACTTTTCTTCCACTTCAAACAAATCGTCGTCATCGACATTCATATATAACAAGCCTAAAAACTGTCCGTCATCTGATCTGTTACATAATTGATTATATTATATTATTTGTTGTACTTCCTAATATAGGTAACATTATAGTGATGTTATTTGTTGTATTTCCTAACATAGATCAGTTCTATTATAGAATAGCAAAAAAGAAAGGTAACTCTAAAGTCGGAGTAGCTGGGTGCAGCAAAATTGATCAAGGTCGTTTATTGGGTTATGAAAGAAAGACGAAGGACACAGATTCGATCTTTGTTTCTGGCATAAATAATGGAGGAGAGCAAAACTATCATTAAGGAGCAGTTGATTTTACTGCTGCCTGTAAACGGAACTTGGGAGTTGATGTAGATCATCAGAATACGTTTGTTAGAAGTATATTGCTCAGCAAGAAACATTACATAGGTATTCAAGCGGATGGTAGAGTAATCATAAAGGGGATGGAAGGTAAGAAAAGAGATGATGATTATAAAAATAACAAACCTGATTTGGCTCTGAACGCACTAAAGGCATTCAAACAGCTAGAATCAGCAGAAGTCGACCCGTCTCTCTTGGAGTATTCAATTATTTTGAATAAAGATCCTGATAACTACCAATCTTATACTCCACAGCATAAAATTGGTAAATCGCTAAACAAAGAAGCTGGTGGCTTAATCAAATATTACAAAACTGGTCAGCAAAAAGATGGATACAAGGGATATTCGATAAACTATCAGGATCTGGATATCGATGTCTATAAAATAGAGCTTCTGGAAGCTTCTAAAAGACGTCCTGCGACTGCTGGATTGCGACATGCAAAAGTTGGAAGATCAGATATTCCCAACAATCACTGAAGATTTTAATGATGACGTAACAGCATTCGGCACTATTTACACTAGCAAAGCAAACAAGAAAGATGATACTAATATCAATGATAGGAAAGCAAATAATATTCAAAGAAATGAATCGTTAGATAAATATCGATCAGTACCTCAAAGTCTTACTATTTTTTCTTATATGGTAATTTGATTCTTGGCATATTATAGTTTTGCTATGGGTTTGTAACAAGGTTCATAGTCATCTTATCTATTTGTGTTCGTCGAAATAAGAATAGTAATAATAAAAACTGATGATCAGACATTTGCGAGGGAAGTGATATGCAAATAAAGTAACCTCAAGGTGGTCTAAATTGAACTTATTCCGATAACATAGTACAAAAATAAAGCATATTTATATTTGACCAGAAGATTAGTTCTATTCCTGCTAACATTATAGATCAAAGGTATGATCTATACCTTAAGTTAAGGATGAACTCTATTAATGTGTCTGTTTGTCAGATAGATGAGAATAGTAACTTAACCATTTGGAATTATCTAGATTAGCCTGCCAAGTCTGAATAACTCCATCCAGAGGAGCCAATATGGTATTGCAAGTATGATGACGTATACTAAAACAGCACAGTTTTGGATAAAGATTCTGAAGCCTAGCGGATCAATATACAGTGAATAATATCCAGAAAAAATAGGCCTTAGACTTGATCTTAAGGCAGGAGATGTTATTCAGTATTACAAGTCGGATAAAGAAGGTGAGATATCATTAGATCCAAATTATATCAGCATTAAGAAATACAAAGCAATGTTATGGAATTCAGTTAAGAATATCCTAGAAACGATACTATATGTCTAATTGGCTAGTTATATCCTCATTACCATTATTGTCACCAACTGATGAACAACATCCAAGGCCTGTTT
>CAVPXM010000092.1:0-17022 GCA_963709405.1 uncultured Nitrososphaerales archaeon | reverse complement strand
AAGTCCTGCTGCATACTAGGGTGCTCTCACAAGCCGTTGCACCTAGGGTGATTGTGTTGCAAGACGGGTGTTCGGTGAGGCTTATTATAGCCTTTATTAAAATACTGATTCAAAAGGGTTATGAAGAAAGAAGTAGTAGCAGGGATTGGCATTGTCGTTCTCGTAGCAATTATGATTCTGGGCATTTTCATGAGTTGGTGGCCATTGAATAGTGTTCTACTAAACGTTATTCCATATTTTATTGCTGCTGGTATTATTGGCCTATTTGTATGGGGATTTAGAGATAAAATTAACAATCGGTTTAGCAGGAATGATATAAAATTGTCTCCTCTATCAGTGGAGGAAGTTATCATTCCTAAAGAAAAGATGTCAGAACCAAAACCACTCATAACCCAACAGTCAATTAAAAATGGTATACAACATTATGAGAATAGATCTCAGCTACCGTTCAATGAGATGCTTTACAAAGCTGAAGGACGGATAGAAATGCTAGCAATAACGTTTAGGATTGTCACATATGCAAATTACGACGTCCTGAAAGGATTGCTATCCAGAAAGGTGCATATCACTTTCTTATTATCAAATCCTGATTCATCATCTATAGAAGTCCAAAGCAAGATGTATCATGGAGGTGAAGATATAAAGGAACAGATTCAAGGGTCACTCGAAATACTATGCAAATTAAAAAATGAATTCAAAGACCTAGTACGAATCAGGCTGTATGATTCTATCTCACAACATAGTATAATAATTATAGATAGAGACAATGCGGATAAGGCGTGGATATATGTCGAAAGCCGACCAGTAGGAAGTGATTCTAGTTCAAGACCAAGCGATGTTACATACCTGAAAGCAAATCAGGCTTTCTTTAATCGATATTGCTCTGAATACGACATGTTATTAGATAACTCTGAACCGTATGAATGTCTTTCCGCTAGTTCTCTGTGAAGAAATAATCACTTAAGATAGCTCTTGTTGCCTCTGGAACTGTTTCAAGCTTACGAAGTTTTCTCTCTTTTTCTATACTGTCATACAAATCTTCAGACACCGATACTAGGATTCTCTTCATTGCCATATATTGATATCTATTGATATCGATAATAACATTTATAAATCTATGTATGTAACTATTGATATCAATGGTTGCATACACGGATCTGACTGCGCGGGAGATGAGAGGACTAGAAATCGCCAATACAGACATAGCGCTTCAGCGATTAAACAAACTCACCTATAAAGTGCGCTCACAGTCAGATCCTAATACGTGGTATATCGTAGCTCGTAATTACAGCGATGGCTGGATGTGTGAATGTCCTGATTTTGCATTTAGACATCTGGAATGCAAGCACGTCCATGCCGTTAAATTTAGCAAGTTATTACGAAAGAAAATCTATCAGGATACATTTGCTCAGTTAGTTAATAATGAGAATATCGGTAATTACAATGCTATCGATATAGGTCAGATCGTATGTCCAAAGTGCCTAAGCGCTAATTATAAAAAGTTCGTAGTTAGACACAACAAAAACAGTGGTGACCTTCAACGTTATCTATGTAAAGTCTGCAACTATCGATTTACCATAAACCCAGCATTCGAGAATTCCAAGGCATCTGCAAAACTAATCACCGCTGCCGTCGACCTTTACTTTAAAGGAGTATCGCTGCGTAAGATAGCCGACCACCTTAAGCAGTTCTATAATTTTAAAATTAATTGCTCTTCTATCTGTAGATGGTTACGCAAGTTCAGTAAAACCGTTCAGCCATATGTGGACAGTCTGGTCCCACAGGTCGGAGGTGTCTATCAGGTAGACGAAATGATGCTACATGTCCGTAAGGAAAATAATGAATCTAAAATGACTTTAAGTAATCCAGATAACCATACTAACAGACAATTCGATAATCACTATTCATGGCTATGGAATCTAATGGATTCTACTACTAGGTTCTGGATATGTTCTAGGATAAGTCAGAAACGTGACACCAAATCAGGTGTAGCGCTATTAAAGGAGATGAAACGGCGCGCGCCCTTTACCTTCAGCCCTAATTCATGACGGATTGCCAGCGTATGATGATGCATTTAATAAAGAACTTTTTACTCTAAAGAATCCAAAGATCCAAAACATCAGAAGCATAGGCTCAGGACATCAGGGATTAAACTCTAAAGTCGAAAGGCTGAATGGAACCGTAAGGGATAGAGAGACGGTCACGCATGGACTGGATAAAGCAAATCCCACACAGGAACTAGTCGATGCTATGCGTATTCATTATAATTTCATTAGACCTCATCAGGCATTAAAGAACCAGACTCCAGCGGAAAAAGCGGGGTTAGAATTGCATTTAGGTCATAACAAAGTGGAAAGCCTAATGAGACAGGCGGACTGCTGGAATCAACACCATTGAAATTGACGCAACAATAGCAGCCTTGAAATAACTAGCGAGTGTGCCGTTTCTGTGCCATAAGTTGCAGAAATTCCTGCAATTTCATATAATGCCAGTTAGTTTTATACCATTGATTAAATTCTTCAATTTCTTTATTATTTAACTGGGTTAAAAGCAGAGTCAGATGAATCTGACTCTCTATAATCTCAACAGCATGTTTCTTTACTTCTTCAATGCTTACCAATCATATCTTTTAAGACAATCAGAGCTTTAACTTATTAGCTCCCATCATGCAACACTTAGCACCCGCGTGCAACATGTTATGAGAGCACCCGAGATTGCAACAGCACTCCCTGTTGCGAAGCCGGAAGTTCTCGTACTGTGTTGCGTCTAGGGTGATCGTGTTACAACTAGGGAGTTTTATATCACAGAAACCGATTCCTTCCCAACAATGTGATCGACCGATTAGTGTTTGACAATATATGGGTTAGAAAGCAGCGGCTCGGATCGGGTTAAAAATACAGTCGAGACATTTACTCTATGACTGTTTCAATTAATAGTGGAGGTCGATACAATCTGCGTCATAGGGGAAATTGAATCATAAAATTAAGGATTTAGCATCTTTATTCGTCTAATTACTTCACTTCCGTGTATTTTCACTGACTTATCTGTCGACTGCCTCAGAATTTCTAGTATAGGTTCTATTCCCTCCCTCCCAAATGCTGCAATAGTATCAATAATGGTTTTTACTACAACAGGTTCCTTCTGGTCAAGAGCATTCTTTTTTAATCTGGACAAGTGACCATCGTCGTCTTGCAATTTTTGTATGCCCTTTCTTTTACTCATATTCATATAACACTTTCCTAAGCAATCCTAGCAAAAAAATATACAAATCTCCTTTGCGTTATCCAATAGTTATTTCTGTGATCTCAAATTAGTGTCTTGTAGATATTTGACCAACTGCGAATAAATGATGAGCATGAATCATATTCTGAGGTAATCCCATATTGATGACCAATCATTGTCAGGTATTGATATCGTTGCCATTAGGATGTTCAATTCTCATTATTCCCTACAGCCGCTCCAATCAATACGCCATTGGGCAAATGCATTTTGCTATGTCCTGGGGAGCATATTCGCTTGGATAAATATCAAAATTTCACGGATAGGAGACATAGTAGTCTAGTCTTGAAGTACAGGCTTTAATTGAGTTATAGTCATATTCAAAAATGGCAATTAAAAATATCGCAAGTTGAGGGGAATACTTTTGATATATAATTAATAATCAAGAAATATGAATAGCAGCAATATCTTGTTGAGGAGTGGGTATTCAGACATCATTATTCATAAGAACAGATCACAAAATTAAGAAATTGGAATAGCATTGTAAGTCCAAATAATAAACATAAGGATAGAATTGGGTTTTCTCAAATATATCGAAAGGTCATATTGAAGATCCATCGAAACAGATCCTTTAATAATTGCAATCTCCTTTTAGACAGAAGCAATTGAGGAAGCAGAAGAATAATAAATCTTTAAGAGAAAAGATTGAGGACAAGAAGAATATTCTGGTTCTTCCAGGAGTTTTTGATGCATTGACTGCAAAAATTGCAGAGAATGTTGGATTTGATGCTATGTTTCAGACCGGATATGGTTCTGCTGCTTCGCTGCTTGGGATGCCAGACTACGGCTTCTTAAATGCTGGCGAAACGATAGATAATGCAACTCGAATTATTCGATCTGTAGATTCGCCAGTTATAGTCGATATAGATACAGGTTATGGCAATCCGTTAACCGTTTGGAAAATCGTTCGCGATTTAGAATCGATAGGCGCGGCCGGTATCTTTATAGAAGATCAAATCTGGCCAAAAAGATGCGGACATATGCAAGGTAAAGATGTTATCGGAATGGAAGATTATATCTCGAAGTTGAGAGCAGCTCTGGAAGCAAGGAAGAGCAAAGAGTTCATTGTAGTTGCGAGAACAGATTCGAGAGCACCCCTAGGATTGGATGAGGCTATCAGACGCGGAAGAGCATACCGAGAGGTTGGTGCAGACGTGATTTTTATAGAAGCTCCAAGATCAGTTGCAGAATTAAAGAAAGTTACTAACGAAATTGACGCGCCATTGGTCGCAAACATGATCGAAGATGGAATCACACCGAATATGAACGCAAAACGACTCCTTGATATTGGATATAGAATTGCAGTTTTCCCATTATCAGGATTATATGCAGCTACTTACGCAGTTAATGAAGTCTTTACAGAGTTAAAAAGGAAAGGTACGACAGTAAAACACAGAAAGATGATGACTACGTTCGATGAATTCAATAGACTTGTCGACTTACAAAAGTATCAGATTCTTGAGAAAAAATACAAGATGCACGTTGATAAAAATTCTGAAATTTAGGAATTTACTGGTTTTTAGCTAGTTATTTCTAGCTACGTTTTATTCCTGCGATCTCAATAGGTTCATTATCTATTATGTCACTTTACTAGTTACCACGGACATGAAAATTGCGCATATAAACAATACCTCAGGTATCGGCTCTGCTCTTTCCCGGGTGCAAACATTACAAGGACATTTGTCGGATGTTTATGTATTCAACACAAAGATCTATAATCAGTTTGGTGGAATTATGATAAATTACAAATCCCCTTTTTCAAGGTGGAAAGTATTTAGAAGGTTGCAAGAATATGATATATGGCATTATCATTATCCATACGGCTCGTTAAGAGTGGGTTTAGAAAAACGAAAACGTGGGAAGATATACATCAAGCATTATCACGGTGACGATCTTAGGGGGAAGCATGATGATGATTTTTGTCTAGTCTCGACTCCTGACTTGTTACAATATGCCCCTAATGGAACGTGGCTTCCTAGTCCAGTTTATATCGACGAGTTGGTAGCGCGGGCAGAAAATAAACGTGAAGGGAGAGTCAGAATAGCACATTATCCTTATTATAAAATGTATGGGCATGATGATGTTTATTCTGCGATATTAGATTCGTTGCAGGAGACTGGTAAGTGTGACATAATCAAAGTACTAGGCTTTTCGTATGAAGAGACATTAAGGTTAATTTCTACTTGCGACATCGTGATCGGAAAGATCATTCCGAAAATTGGCTGGTTTGGGAGATTCGAGCTTGAAGGCATGGCACTTGGAAAGCCGGTCATCGCATACGTCTCTGACAAGTTATACGATAAATACAAACCACCAATCTTTCTGACTACTATGCAGAATTTTAGGCAGGATCTAGAAACTTTAATAGAAGACGCAAGCGCCCAACAAAGACTATCAAAAGAAGGAATAGAATATGTAAAGAAATATCACTCCCCAGAAAAAATAGGGGTGATATTGGAAGGAGCATACAAACGAATGAATCCTTGAAGTTTCAAGGGCTATCGTTGTTATGCATTAAAATTCTATCAATATATAGAATTTAAGAGCAGCGCAGATTCATAGATTCCTTTTGCTTTATTTTGGAAATCAGATTTGCGCCTCAAGTCTTACGATATATTTTTTAAAAGGCAGAAGTACGACTTACCGTTGATAAATCTATGCAATTTGCTGACATTGAGATATGACCCTTCCTATCCAAAAAATACATCTAAAATTATTAATATTACCACGGATCAAATTTTGGCTCAAAGAAAAAGCATAGAACCAATTCCGACTTCTTTGGAAATAGAAAAAACTCTACGTCGTATTATAAAAAAGTCTGTTGAGACAAATAACGCTAACCGTATTGCGCTTGCATTGAGCACAGGTGTAGATTCGAATCTTATATTTTCGCTAATACGAGAAGAATTTCCAGCTATCGACATCAATTGTTATGGCGTAAGCTTCTACGATGATCATGAAGTTTTGATTGCTAAGCAGATATCAGAGAGTAAAGGAGCAGGATTCAATCATATCGTTGTAGAAAATCCATTAAGAGATCTAGTCAAAATGTTAAGCATAGTTAAAGAACCGAGATGGAATATATATCAATATTATTTTATCAAGGAGGCAAAATCTACTTCTAATATCCTGTTTACTGGGGATGGTGGTGATGAATTATTTGCAGGATATACGTTCAGATATAGGAAATTCCTTTCAACCATTACATCAAAATCCACTTCGCTAGAACGTATTCAGATCTATCTACAATGTCATGAGCGTGATTGGGTAGATGATCAAGAAAAAATGTTCGCAGAAAAGATGAAATTTAATTGGTTTTCAATTTACGAAATATTCGAAAAATATTTCAACAACGATCTAGAACCACTAGACCAGTTGTTGTATGCAGACTATCATGGTAAGTTAATGCACGATTTCGTACCCACAAATGAGAAATATTTTCACCATTTTAATATTAAGGGAATAGCACCCCTTTTGGATGACGAAGTTGTAATTCTCTCCACCAAAATTCCTCCAGATTTGAAATATGATTTTAAAAATAATGTTGGGAAGATTCCACTGCGATCTATCCTAAAACGCAACTCCAAGCATGAGTTCATTGAGAACGAAAAAATAGGATTTGGCATGGACTTGAACACATTATGGTCAAATGAGGGGAAAGAGATTGTAACGTCTAATTTGGATCGAGGTCGGATATTTGAGGAACAAATAATAGATCAGAAATGGTATCTTAGTGCATTATCTAGAATAGATCAAACCGGAGATCCGAGATATATTAGCAAACTGCTTCAATTATTAAGCTTAGAAATTTGGTATAAATTGTTTGTAACTCGTGAGATTAAAGATACACATCACCTATGAATGATCCAAGACACGATATTAATTTGGCATCCATTTGACCAAGATTGCACTCCTTTATTTCACCGATTTCACGATTTGTAACAGATAAATATTGTGCGGCTGCGCTCGTCTTTTCAGCTGGTTGCGTCCTTAGACTCGTTCCCGAAGTGCTCGCATATCCGTATCCTATAGGTTACGATGTAATTAACTATTACATCCCAGGTACTGACAAATTTCGATCTTCATTGGCAAACTACTTCGCACGAATTTCCATTGTACGTCTATCTGCTGCATTTATTGGCTAATGCTGTCGGGTCGTCCCCATATATTGCCGTTTTAACATCAGCCACGGTCATGTTTGGAATACTTTCTGTCTCAATCTTCGTGATAGGGATAAGAATGTTCAAGACAACTATAGCAGAAAGCGCATTCCTATCAGTCTTTGTAATCGTACAAATGGCTGTGCTTCGTACGTCATGGGATTTGCACAAAGATGTATTTTCCATCTCACTAATGTTGTTCGCCTTTTCACTGATTGCTGTTCACAGAGTAAGCATTAATGAGAACAAACTGCTGAAACTGATATCATCGCTAATCTTATCCTCTATTATTGTTGTATCGGACAGAATGGTTGGTGGATTATTTTCGCTTTCTCTACTTATATATGCTGTTAAATCCAGTTGTAGGATAGCCCTTGTGAGTTCAATTATTGCCTTCTGTATATTTATAATCGCTGTGTTCACGGGCTCTAATCTGTGGAGTAACGTTATTAATTTCAGTTTTATTGAACAGCAGGCAGTTACAATTCGACATTCGGGAATAAACCCCAACTCTTACAACGGGTTCAATCTGTTAGTTTCTTTTATTATTGTGAACGGTCTGTTATTGCCTACATCTTTGCTAGGTTTGCGATACCAGAATAATAATAAAATCCTAAAAATAGCACTCCTAATCACTCTTTTTGGCTCGTTTTCATGGATACTCTTTCCAAATAATGAATCTTTGGTTGCTAACAGATGGATCATACTGACTGGAATTTTTCTTTCCATTTTCGCAGGATATGGGTTCATCATCCTTAGCAGAAGGGTCCGTGCCCAAAATTTGAAGGCGGGGTATTCTGTCCTTTTAATGGCAATAACGGTATTCGGTATTATAGGGATAAGCTATATTGCATTACCATATCGTAGCCCGTTTATACTGTATGAAATCGTGCGTGGATATGTGGGATCGTTTGAACCAGTCAGCATGCAGTTCAATTCAGTTGATATAAAGGAGAATCCTAAGCTATTGTCTGCCATAGATTGGATCAATAAAAATACCAAACCAAATGCAACTATAATTGGAGCAAGTCACTTAAGGGGATGGATGGAACTAGAGCTTGAAAAAGGCAGGACCTTTCATTTTTTCAATAACAATGACGGTCTTGTCGATTTTTTACGAAATTTAAAATCCCAAAATAGTTACTTATTCGCATTGAAGGGAGAAAGTCCTGATCTCCGTGGCCTGAAGATCAAAAGCGTTTATTCATCTGAAATCATCACTATATCGAGAGTGTATTCACACATGACGCAGCCGGCGAAGGTTATCAACCAAACTCATATCAAATGAATGCGTAACATATTTTAACAGTAAAAAGGATCATTAAGCCTATATGCTCACTAGAGACCTTATACGAAAAGCTACTGGAAATTGGGTAAGGAGGCGATGGCTCGATTTTCGTAATGGCCACAGTATTTATTTAATATTTATAATGACTTTTGCTAATTTTATAACCATCCAGTACAAGTTACTGATCGACAAAGCTCCGTTATTTAATTCAGTATTTCATAGTATATGGGGATTTGCTCTTCTTTTCATAGCAGTTTATGTACCCCTAGGTATATTTATTGGGTATTGGCATCGAAAAAGCCAGTGGAGAGTGGAACAAGATGCCCTTTTTAAGGAAAATGAAATAGGAGCCACGATGTGGTTGTTTGTAATCGACTTAATCGATGGAAGGGTATCAGAGGAAGAGAAACTGCAAATGAGAGAAATGCTTACTAAGATAACTCGGCGTAGTCTTCGAACCGCCGCGCTCAGGCCATCATCGACTATAAATGCACCACAAGATAATGGGCAAACTCAAAAAACCAACACCATCGATGCAAAAGTAAACCCTGAGAATGTGTAATACTCTACCGGGAATACATGTTACGGATTCTTCATATATTCGATCAGGCAGGTGTAGCATTTGTTCTTGCCAAGTTTCAGCAACTGCAAGGACACGAATCAAAGGTACTAACCACTCGCAGCTCGGATAAATACGGAATAAAGGACTTTTACAAAGAATATATAATACTTGCAAACTCCGAGAAAGAATTCAATGAAGAATGTTTAATGCATGCTGAATCAGCTGATATAATTCATGTCCACAGTAGAATTGATGTTTTATTTTTGTTACGTAAAGAACTTGGGAAATCAAAGAGGATAATCTTACATTACCATGGAACTGACATAAGAGGACTCAAGAAGGTGAAATTACCACATAAATCAACGTTATCCGATATGGCAATAAGGTCAATTTACAGCTATAGAATGATGCGCGATAGGCTGCTATTAAAACACAGGCTACACGAGAAGGCTCAAAGACTGTCTGATGCCACTATAGTTGCAACACCTGATCTCTTGGCACAGGTTAAACAGGCAATATATATTCCGAATCCAGTGGACACTGAACATTTTATGCGCGGATTTAACAACAGACAAGTTTCAGATAACGAGGCTTTGACGATCGACACGGAAGCAACTGATTGCAATTTAACCATGCGTTATTGTATGAAAAATAATGTGCGTCTGAATATCAATGTTTATGATAGAGCGAAACACCCAATTATGTACAGGGATATGCCTGAATTCCTGAAAAAATACGCAGTATATGTGGATATCAGATATGTTAACGGAGTACTATTGCCTAACCTAAGCAAGACGGCTCTGGAAGCCCTCGGGTGTGGTCTTAAAGTATTAAACTACCGTTTACAATATCATGAGAATTTGCCGATTGAACATAATCCGTTAAACGTTGTAGCACAGATGCAGTCATTATATGCAAGAACATAGGATATTTTTCTCAGGCTTAGGCGTGGCGTGGATTTTCGTTCCTGGTTGGTTGTCATCTGTAACTATGAAGCACCAATCGTAGTCATTTGAAACCTTTGAGTGGAACCGTTTTAGCGCCCCCAACTCTGAACTTAGACTTCGTATTCGCAATCTGTCGATCAAAGGCTAACTTCGAGTCGGACCATATTCAACGATAATTATAATGTCTAGTCTGACGATTGTATTTCATATAGTGCATATCCATAACCATGAACATGAATGTAATATTTCCATGGCAGGCCTTGCCTCGCGTAGCATTATAACAATGTGTGACTTATTCGTACTCACTGTTAAGATAGGAATTAAAATACTGATAAGATTATGATACATGAGAATTGAAAATATTGCACTTGTCTCACGAAGGCCTACCCGATTGGAGAGTCGAAAAATCAGCTATTACGGCAGCAAGGAATGGACATCAGGTCTTTTTTTGTGGTAGGCCATCGAACTACGAAACCACTCTATTTCATAAAATCTATCAAATCAATTGGAACGCAAAAGCAAGGTTAGGTATTCCAATGTATTGGGAATCGGTGAAGAGAAAATTAGCAAAGGTGTTGGATGAGACAAGACCAGATATCGTTCATGCACACAATATTTTTTCTGCAAGAATGATTTCGGAATTTCAAGTACCTTTTGTATACGATGATCATGAGTACTGGTCAGCTTCTTCAAGGCTCCTGAATGAAATGAAGCCAAGGTTAAATGAGTCTAAGCCAAAGTCTTTGGGTCACAATTTTCTCGAATTGACTACTAATGCTAGAAGAAAAATCATAAACTATTATGCTATAAAATTATGGGCCAAGTGGGAAAAAGAGATTATTTGTTCCACTCCAACTATTACTGTTTCTGATTCTATTTCGAACGAAATGAGAAAATTAGGCTCGAGCAAATTGTTTGTTGTACCAAACTTCCCTCTCACATCTGAGACTAGTAATATTGAATATCCAAAATGTCATCAGTCATTATCATCAGTGTATGCGGGCAGCGATGGTCATAATATAGATAGTTATCCGCATCGGAACATGGTCGGCTTTACTGAGCTATTTGAAAACAATGGAATTGGCACTCTCACGATATTGGGCTGGGAGAATAAATCAACTGATAAGGTTAGATACAAAGGATTTCTATCTAGGCAAGATATGTTTAATGAAATCTCCAATCATTCAATAGGCCTAGTGCCATGGAGGAAGCATTGGGCTCATCTCTTCATCAACCCAAACAAGCCATATGAATATGCTCACGCTGGTGCCCTTGTCATGTGTTCATCATCTATTCAGCCCGTAGTTAGAACGCTCCAAGGTCATTGCTCAGTGTTTGATAGCTATGAAGAGATGGTTTCTCAACTGTTATATTTCAAAGACCACTTAGATTTACTATATAAGAAAAGGCAAGACTCGTTCGGATTTGCTAAAACTGATTTGATATGGGAAAGGTACGAAAAAAATATACTTCAGGCCTATCAGCTTTCTTAGCACTGATCCTAATATCATTGAATTCAAAATTTTTTGTTATAATTAAGGTTCGACTTTGATTGTGAGTGAAGATGATTGAACACTATTACTTATTATAGAACAAATTGATTATCTTGAAATTCAAATAGTCCTATCAAGTACTTCTGTTATTATTGCAGGTCGGATTTATATGATTCTCGTTAGAATTCCGACGTAGTGGTATACTATCCACGATTCCTCGTAACAAAAGATTAAAGAACTTTAAAATTGATGTTACTCATTAGTCCTATAATTAATTGGGTAGTTATTTTGCTATTGTGACATCTAGGAACTCGGAAGACAGTATCAAGTCGGCGCTACTCTCATTAAGGAATCAAGAATTGAAGCCAGAATATGTTATAGTTATAGATGATGGCTCTAAGGACAATACACCAGTGATTCTTGAAGAACTGAAACATAACTGGAGTGAGCTATTCATAATTACAAATCCCGATGTTGGATATGATATAAGAAGAGTTGTTAGGAATTGGAATGCAGCGTTACAGCTCGTGAAACAAAGAAACTTGGTTAGAACAGACTATCATCTAATCGCTACAGATGATACAGAATATCCTTCCAATTACGCTGCTAGGATCGTCTCGTATTTGGATTCTAATCCTGATGTAGCTGTAGTATCGGGCAATTATACTAAACACAAACCTGAAATGCCTCATGGTGCTGGTAGATATATAAGAAATTCCTTTTTTGAAAAGACTAGATGGAATGGTAGTTATCCTGAACAAATGGGTTATGAATCTGCTATTCTGTATGAGGCAGAATATCTTGGTTACAAATACGCTGTAATAGAAGAAGCAAAGTATCGACATACAAGGCCTCTAGGATTGAATCATCGCTTCTTTGAATTTGGAGCTAGTATGCATACACTGGGATATCATCCAATGTATGCATTAGGAAGGTTCGCCAAGTACTTTTCAACCGGGACTGTAACAGGGCGACGTGGCTCGTTATATATGATCTATTATTATCTTACATATAAGGCAGAAAATGAAGGGTATAATTGTGTTTATGATGAAGAGCTCAGACAATTTGTAAGAAAAAAACAGGTCGAAAAAATAAAGAGCATATTTCATACTTAACTTTTAGATAAGTGATGTATCTTAACAACAACAAGAGCAAGATAGTAATTTTTAGATGTTGATCAGATAGTCACTAGATTTTTATATGTTGTACTTTGTTCTGTTCACCTAAGTTGAGCGATTTAAATTCTAAAGATTATTGGGAATGGAGATTAAAAGAAAATTTTGGATTACATGGCACAGGCTTCCAAGGCCTCGGAAGGCGATATAATGAATATATGTATAAGGTTAGGCGGCGGGTCTTCGTGCAGAGAATCAGAAAGCTGAATATTGACTATGGAAATGTGAACGTGTTGGATATTGGTTCAGGTACAGGGTTTTATGTGAGACTGTGGAAAGACCTCGGCGTAATTAGGATAACTGGCACAGATATAACAATGGTAGCTGTGGAGAATTTGAGATCAATGTATCCATCCAACGAATTCTTACAGCTAGACATTGGAGATGAAGCGGGCTATAAAACTCTTCAAAATAAATTTGACATTATTTCTGCATTTGATGTATTATTCCATATTGTAGATGATTCGAGATACAACAATGCCATCAAAAATATTTTTTCATTATTAAAACCTGGCGGCCTCTTTATTTTTTCAGATAATTTTCTACATCAGGATTCATTAAGATCTGCACGTCAAGTTAGCAGATCATTGAGCGTTATTCAAAAAGCGTTGCGCGAAAACAACTTCGAAGTAATACTGCGTCGTCCAATGTTTGTTTTAATGAATGCGCCGATTGATACGAATCGATCTGTTTTGAAATTAATGTGGCGTACCATTACGTCACTCGTGCGTCATAGCGACAGGATGGCATACTTAGTAGGTAATATCTTGTATCCGATAGAACTACTATTGCTGTCAGTTATTACGGAAAGTCCTTCCACTGAAATGATGATCTGTAAATCAATGCAGTCAAGTGTATCAAGGTGAGAGAATGAAGAAAATAAAACGACCTTAATCCTTCTTTAACTATTGGACTGGGCCACAACTAAAATAATGCGTTTTAGGGAATCAAAACTATTATGTTGAAAGCATATTTTTAATTGTTTGGCGATATTTACCGATTGTACCTCCCATGTAGCTCAGCTGACTGACTAGGCGAAACTATATTTGACGTTTTGTTTTGTTTTCAATTCGCAGTTCATGAGTAATATGTTGACGGCTAAACATGCACATATAAAAAGAGTACATCAATCATCTTAGCCGGAGTAGTTCTTCTCACGATGAGACTATTTAATTATCTCATGGGGCAAATATCAGTATGAAGAAATTACCTGTTGACTCAAGACTTCCTATAGCTCCTGAGGCGATTTTTAATTTTTCATTCAATTTTGTGGATCACAGACAAGGACAGGCCAATCTAACACCAGCTTTTAGGATAAAATATATGATAATCAAACCGATAGGAAAAGGGCAAGTCGAAAGATTCGGCTTGTTCTATTCTTCTAATATAGTTACTTCCATTCCCATCCTTTGATCGTACTAACACCACTTGGATTACCTTCATCTTTAAACATTACCACAGTATTGCTAAGGAAAGACAAGCTTCCAGTGGCGTTCGCGTTAAATATGGCTGCTCCTGTTCCATTCATGATCTGATTCGCAGTTCCTTGAGCGGTCTGAGTTGATGGATTATAATGGCCAATTTCCCTAAAGCTATAAGTTGCATTCCCACCTTCTCCATTCGCAGCTCTGATAAGCCCACCACCAACGATATCTGCAATTCCTTGGGACAACGGTATAATCAATGCTTTGCCTTCAGTCTGTACAAAGCTTGTACCCTTTACCGTTCCTTTACCTATGAATATCATTCCAACGGCATGCAGTCCAGTATTCAGGACTAAAGGTTGTTGTCGGATGCTTTTGATATATTCTATATATGATGGATTTCCCAAAACAATAGAATTTTTCGTCGTTGTTATTTGAGCATCGTTAGAAGAAGATGGTGGGGTTAATTTGAGCGCTTCTTTTTGAAGAGCAGCCTGCATTGTATTCGATGTTGCATTAGTTGCATTAGTTGCATTCGAGGACGCTGCATATGTTTCATTAACGATGCTCGACTGGAAAGAGACCAATCCTATTGTAAACAGGTTTGCTATCAAGAATACTATGACAGCCGTTATTTTTAATTCCATGTAATCTTACCTTACCTAATAACAATTACTTAAGGATTGTCAAGGATCAAGTGATAGGACATTTCTGAGAGCAATATTACATGTACCATCAACTTTCATTAACATATACACTCTATGTTACAAATTCTTTCCTTCAAGTGCCATCATCCTGATATGCTAATCTATTTAGTCGGCTATTACCAAGACGAAAAATAGATTCGTTTGCCATCAAAATGTCAATCGCTGCAGTCATTATATTATTGCTCAACTTGTATATCTGGTCTTTAGATAGTTACTCTCGTCCAAGATTGATTATCTGATCAAATGATAATTCATGTGCGAGCCCGTCTTTACATTATGTCTTTCAGAAAAACCCGCCTTGGTTTCCAACACGTACATCGCGTCTCTTTCCGGCGAGTACGTTGGACACATAAGATCGATTACACATGGTGACAAGTTATGTTCTACATGTACAACATTACTATCATTATCAAGCCAGATGATATCTATCGGAAATTTCATGCCATGCATCCAAAAAGGGTATTTACCCGGCTGTTTGAAAATGAATAGCATCCCTTCGTTCTCCTTAATATGATCTTTAATATCTAATCCTTTTTGAAATTGATCGTTCGTGGTCGGAACATCGGCTAGTAGGTTGAATCCATTTATAGTAATATTTGCGAGCATGTACAACGAGTGATTACCACTGGCAGGCTTTAGATCCAGACCTGAAGCAAAAAATTCGACCGGACCTCCTTTCAAAAATGGAATACCAAATATCAATAACAACAGGCTAGTGCCAACTATGGACAACAATAAGTTAGACTTCACACGATATCCCTTATATAGCACAGTTTCACAAATGAATTAAAAAGATTTCTAATTGATTGCACGCCAGGCATTATTTTCTCTTCAAAAGTGGACGTAGCAATGAATTAATCTGAATGACTCACTTGTTTGGGCAGCACTATAGAAAATAATCACATTTCAGCTCGAAATCAGGTTGAAAAAGATTCATATAAAGCTATAAATTCTTATCATAATCCATTATTCCTAGTAATTGAGCGATTGAATACAGAATATGTGATAAATAGCCGGAAACCGCGGGAAGCTGTAATATCACTAAATGGTACTCAAATTGCGAAGATAAGGGAAGAGGATAATCTGACATTTAAGCTTATCAATGAGAGGGAAGGTCGCGAGTGGATTCTTAGTAGCAAGGTTCATGGCGAGTTTCGCCCCTTCTCGATGTCTATATCTGAATTAAAGGATGAAGCCTTGAACGAAGTCGCTAGTAGTAAAAACAATGTCATCTGGAAGAGAAGCCGCCCAGAGAGTGCACGAATACCTGATGCATTTAGAGGAAAATCACACTTCCTTTTATGAAAGATATTATAAACAGAACTTCTATAATAGGATGCTGGAGGGCGGTAAGACTGGACCTCCCCCCCAATAAGAAACATGTTCAAGTAAAGCACACTAAATTCCAAGTATCGAATCGAGTCAACGAATAACACAATAGGGATATCGCTAGGAATATCGACACAGAAAAGGATTAAGTAATCCAATGTCAATACGGATGAAGTAGAATTGGAGATTATTGTTCAATGGCTGATGAGGTGAAATCTGACGATGGTTTAGCAAGATGGCAAAAGAAAATTGAAATGATAGGCATTGATATAAAAGGGTTAGAACAAGATATTCAGACAGGGCGTCTCAGGCTGAAAACGAAATTCATAAACCAACATTTCATCAACGAATTAGATAAAATTGGTCTACTACTAATAGGTATAACCGGAACCTTCACAGGTAAGCTCATAGTGAATCTAGAACCTAAAGCTTGAATTTTGACTGAATTTGCCGAACGATATTGTAAGATACTATTTTCTACTCATCAATATTAAAATATATTATTGATTTAGTTCGCCTATATGAAACACAATTCCATATCAATTACTCACAAATACTGCGAATTAGATTGAAATATAACTTCATAATCTCTGCTCTGCCCTAATATGAATTTGATTCTTCAAGCAAAGTAAGATTATCAGCTACAAGGCATTTACTA
>CAVPXM010000091.1:0-30696 GCA_963709405.1 uncultured Nitrososphaerales archaeon | reverse complement strand
AGCGTGAATATAGTACAATGGTAAAGATAATCTGTCCAATTTCTGCCAAAAATTCAAATATTATTCAACAAATAGTGACTTGTGCGCCGCATATTAAGATCCTAAATGGTGCGAATTCAACTTCTGGCATGTTTATAGTGGACAGTATTAGATTCTTAAGAGTGAGCTTAAGGATCCTGATGCTCGAGAATTTTCACAAGCAATCGGTTTTAGTATATATTCGAACAGCAGACAAAGTGTTGAATCATTTAAATCTATTTTTGAATTGCTTTGGGAGCAGACCGAGTTATCTGAACAACTAAAGAAAGCAAATCTGCTCTTTGAAAGAGCAAATGAACAATTAAAAACTCGCGACAAACAGAGCAAGAATTTATCAATATAGCAGCACACGAATTGAGAACACCAATACAACCAATACTCGGATTGACTGAAGTTGTACTTTCTAGGACAAATGACAAGGAACAAGCAGAGTTATTAGACATTATTAACCGGAATGCAAAGCGATTACGGGGACTAACAGAAGATTTGCTAGACGTAACAAGAATCGAAAATCAATCCCTCAAATTAACCAAGGAACTGGTCCAGCTAAATGAAGTCTTGGAAAATGCAGTTATCGATTTTCAAAGGTATATAACCCACCCTGAAAAAGGTTTTGCATTCCATACTCTATCTTGTGAGAGGGATAGCTTGTTCATGTGAGACGCTTAGGTTGGCTAACTTAGCAGAGGTTAAGTCTAGACTAGTTGGAACAAGCGTGTTAACGGTGTGAGTCAGAATATCTTTTTATATTGATATAATATGTTGTTTAAATGTAGATATGAAAAAAGTTGAAATAATAATACCACATGGAATGTTGGTAAATGCACATAACGTACTAAGAGAACTAAATGTTGGAGGAATGAGTTACTATAACATATCAGGAAGTGGGAAGGTAAAGGCAGACCCTGTTGTTTCTGGTACACATCCATCACAGACTCCAGAATACATATCAAGAACTAAAGTGGAGGTAGTTGTTAAAGACGAGCAAGTTGAAGAATTAATAGTAAAGGTTAGAGAAAGATTACGTGTTGAACCTCAAGGGGGAAAAATATTTGTGGTAGATGTACCCGTCGCATTAGATATAACAACTAATAAGAGAGGAGAAGAGGCAATCTAGGGCCGTGGGCCTGGAGTACAGGCATTTGCCTATTTCTCCGATCTACACTAACCTAGGTAGAGTATGTTAATTAGTTAAAAAGATTGTACAGATTGCTTAAAACAAAAAGAGATAATTTAAAAAACTCAGCTGACTAAACGTACTATTACTACGTATTAGAAAAGCATTTTACTGTCATCACAAACACAAATAATAGTCTTCACAATATTTCCAGTATGATGGGTGGACTATTTATTATAGATAAGGTAGTCCACCGATGAAGTGTCAATGTCAGGCTATCCTTAACTAATTGAAGAGACTGCAATGGCGTGGCGACAGAATTTCAGAGCGGATCTCTATCAGTTAGATATCATTACTAACCTATACTAATTCTTTCTAGTCTCAAATTTAAGATATGGTGATAGCAGGATATCGACACAAAATTGTGATCTGCTTATGAGGGAATGAAACTAAAATGTTCATCATCTTCTAGGTATACTATTAATTTAGCTGATGTGATTGTCTCATCCCTTATAGCATGATGTGCATCTTTCCAAGATGATCCTCACACACCAACTCAGGTGCCAGATTGAGACATTGTGCAGACAGTTGCCTTTATTTTCCTATCTGAATATTCTTCTTATATCTTCAATCGCTGGACGTCTATCAAAGGGATATATATTCTACCTTTAGGTAACCCTTGTAAATCCTGTTAAATGGTATTAATATATCATTCATTTCACAAAACAACCTTATAGCCTTAACAAAATTAAGTCGAGTAGCTCTTGTCATTTCTTTTCTCTTGATTTTACTTTAGGCCTTTTTGCATCTTTCTTGTATGTGTCTCACCTTCCAGATTGATAAAGCCGAAAAATCTGGTTAACCTATAAGTGTATCTTTGCTTAGTTACTTGGGTATTTATCACAAAGGTGACTATACCTTAAGGATCTGAATCCATGTTCAGGCACCCACCTACCACATTTTGTTCTTACATTATTTTTTCCTTTTTCGTTAACTCCTATTTGAGAACCAATACGAATGTGGGCCGAAAGGGAGTTGAACCCTCGACCTTTCGATTATCAGTCGAACGCTCCACCAAGCTGAGCTATCGGCCCATCCTAAAATGTTAAAAATTGCAGATATTTAATCGTGTGGCTTGGAGTAGATCTGGACCAGCAGTTGGAGGTATCGATTTTTGATACACATCACTTAATATCTGGACTTAGTAGAGTTGCATCTAAATGCATTTAAGGGAATTGATGGTGATACTTTTTGTCATCTTTGGCAGTAGGGATCAAGAAAGTTGCTATAATTACAAAGTCAAATAGTGTTGAGGCAGAAGAGGCAGCTAGGCGAATCATTGGTATACTTCATTCTAAAGAGATTCAGACATATTCCATCGTGCCTTTCAGCGAACACGGCTGTGTATCATTATCTCCCGATAATTTAAAGCATCTCGATCTCGATATGGTTATGGCCGTGGGCGGTGATGGCACAACGCTTAGATCGTTTAATCTAATCCACTGTGGGACCCCATTATTTAGTATAAATGTGGGGGGGCATAGAGGAATTTTATCTGAAGCAACAATAAATTCGATTGATGATTCTCTAGACTCCATACTTAAAAAAAAATACGTTTGTGAATCCCGTCTGAGAATTCAAGCTTCTATTAATGATAAAATGATAGCTCGCCCCGCCTTGAATGAGATTGTCTGTTCAAGGAGCAACTTGACGAGAACTCCTGTCTTTACTATCGAAATGATGAACGATGAGATAAGCCAGAGAATGGATGGAATTATAGTATCTACCCCAACAGGATCAACAGGGCACTCGTTTTCAATTGGTGGGTCGGTTTTACATGAGGATCTTGAGTGTCTAACTCTTGTCCCGATTGCGTCAGTTAATAGGATGCCACAGTTGGTAGTACCAGTGCAACAAATAAATATCATGTGCAGCCAGGATACAAGCCTAATAGTGGATGGACAAGAAATATTTGATATTATTGCGGGTCAGCGCATAAAAATCACACGTCATTCTTCGGATGCTCAATTTGTACGGCTAAAAAAAAGGGGAATGAGACAACTTAAAAAACTGGGATTCTAAGGTTGTGTCAATCCTGGACGCATCAGCATTCTATGCTGGGATTCCATTCTTATCTGGGTCGCAATGGTTTACAACTCCGCTAGTCTATGACGAAATACAACACATCAAGAAATCACACGGAGCCGTGGATGCGCTAATCGATGCACGCAATCTTGTCATATTACAACCCGACGACTCATCAGTAAGGACCGTTAAACAGGCTGCAAAGGAAAGTGGCGATCTTACCAAGCTATCAGAAGCAGACATCTCCGTACTAGCACTTGCATACGAGCTGAAAAAGAACCTAATTACTGATGACTATAAGATAGCTAACGTAGCATCTTATCTGCAAATTGTTGTAAGAACGATATCTGTTGCTGGCATAACAAGTACAAGACGATGGATTGCCATCTGCTTGACATGTGAAAAGTCATATCCTCCTGAATTGACGGAGTGTAAAAATTGTGGAAACAGGCTTAGATATAAATATAAAAAAAAGTGAAAATCCTGAAGTTCAATTGTTGAGCTGGAGAGTTTCCTACCAAATCAATAAATCAGATCTTGTCGATTATTCTTCACATATGCAGCGACACTTTGTTAAAAAATAGAAAGCCTTTTGCATCAACAATGGTTGTTAACCATACGACGCAGGCATTCAATTTAGCCTCACTGAACGATACAAATGAATACAACTGGCAAGAAATTAAATCTGAAATATTCAGTTGTCTTCAGTTATAACTATAGACCAAGATTTCCTGAAAACACGCATTATTCCAAGATTGCTCGATTCTAAGAAAGGTGACAACGGTACAATTCTCATTGTAGGCGGAAATAGAATTTATCACGGTGCACCAATTCTTGCATCCCTTTCTGCTCTAAGGTCAGGTACCGACTTGGTATACACAGCGGTGCCGAGATCAAATATTATCCCTGTCAGATCATTCTCGCCGGATATCATAGCTCTTCCATTGGCTGATGACAAACTCACCGTCGGTTCAGCTAATCGACTGGTAGCTATGCTTCCCAAAAAGCCAGACGCAGCTGCCATAGGGATGGGCCTTACTATAGCCAAGCCAGAGGCACTTTGCACATTGATAAGTGGTCTGCGATCCATAGGCACGAAGCTCTTGTTGGATGCATCAGCCCTAATTCCAAATATTTTGAATCAAATCGATAATACTGATACAATTATCACACCTCATGTGGGAGAATTCAAGAGAATTTTTGAGCAAGCAGCTGGAGACAATAGAGACGAACGGATCTCTAATGTTCATAAACTTGCTAAGGTCCATGGTATCACTATCATACTTAAAGGATGGATGGATATAGTTTCGAACAGTGATAAAGTAGCAATAAACACCACACACAACTGTGGAATGACTGTTGGAGGAACCGGCGACGTCTTGTCTGGCTTGGTCAGTGGTCTTCTTAGTAAGTATAATCCATTTGACGCATCAGTTCTTGGTGTATATTTTAACGGAATTGCTGGAAATCTGGCGCTCGAAAGATTAGGCTTACACTTGGTCGCAACAGATCTAATTTCAAATATACCTGAGGCGATGAAACGCTTTGATATGATCAAGTAATGATTTTGGAGATCTTTATATAGATAACTTCGTCTGAATATTCTTTTGGATTCTGCATGATTTTCGATTCGTATCCCCTACCTTTCAGTGAGTAGCAGAGCAAGAATGCCCATGGTATTGCATATCTCTTTTCAACCAAGCATCTCATAGCTATGCTGTCATTAATTCTGTCATATTTTAGAGTACCATAAGAGATCATTCTCAAAGAATAATCAATGATCCTAATTATCTCGTCTAAAGTCTCACCCAAAATATTTGCACCCATCTTTTCAATCTTGTTTGCTATCAACGACAATTTGTCGGGCTGCGAATTAGAGGATTGATTGAATAAATCGTAATAAGGCAAGTGTTCCCTCATAACTCTAATTAATTTTGTGGCTTTTGACGCCATAGCCATGTCTGAATTTGTCGTAAGCTTGATCTGAGTTGCACAATTCCAATCTTCTTCGAAATGTCTTAGATAAGAGACACCAATTACGTCTAATGAATTAAAAAGAGCAGCTTTACCATTTTTACTATCCATTAATACCATATTCACTGAATCGATAATTATTTTACTTGATCTGATATTCCCAATCCTTATATTGATATCTTCTGGCATGTGAAGAATACTCTCGTCATCGACAGAATCATACCCTACAATCAACCTGATCGTTACATTATTTGTCATCGCCTTAATTATCGAATCTTTGCATTGTGATAACAACCTTATTCCCCACATATCTAGGGAGGCATTAATAGAGAATTTAGAGCCAGCTATTAGATTGTCTATTTTCGAAAAAGCTGATTTAGCATTCAAAATAGTGTATCTTTTCTCTTCGCATCCAACTGGCTTGTGCATCTCGTCATTAACCTTTTGGAGATTATCCACAATTTTTTTCATATTCTTAATCCTTCTTTCAGAAAGTTGTAGGATCTCATAAAATGCTTCTTCAGGAGGAATCGGACTAAAGATGAGTGGTTTTTGTTGCGAGATGACACACAACCTCTTCTTCTCCAATTTTTTTAATACTGAGTAGGTTTTGGTCCTAGGTAGGCTACTATAATAAGCAATCTCACTTGGAGCAAGCGATCCTTTCTGGATCAAGGTAAGATAAGCACTTGCCTCATATTTTGATAATCCTAGTTCCTCTAAATTGCCGATAAGATCATTATACTGTGTTTGGTTAGAGCGCATCAAAATTAAAGTAGATGTTAGTAAAGCTGAAGATAAAAGGCGACAGTTGAATACATTTAGTCAAAGTTAAAAAAATACTTAGCTGTTACTACAAGAAGATGTAACTTTGGTGACAAAAATAGTCATGACATACTACATATTATATGAACCATGCAATCATCTAAACGGGAATTCAAGGTATGCGAAGCGGGTCAAAATGGATCAAATCAGAAGCAATGTTAGAACGGAAAGGTTTGATAGTGAAGGCTATAGCATTAAAGCCTCGAATAGAAATTGCTCTTAGCAATATTGAAAACGAGGTTACCAAATTGGCATATATTTTCGATGAATTGAAGATGATTGAGATGAAAATTCGTGAAGTTGGGAATTCGTACTCATATAATTGTGATATGTCAAGACCTAATGGTATTGCTCATGCAGAGTTATTTGAGTCAAGAAGAAGAGGTATGACGATTATTATGTCTATAATATCTCTGGAAATAGTATCGGAAAGGCTACGCGCTGTGACAGAATTTAGAGAGGTTGTCGATTTGATAGCGCCTACAATAGCCGTCATGAAGAGTATTAGGTCAGCTCTTATCCGCTATGTATCTAACACACAAGAGGAAATAGGAGACATTTGCCAAATACTTGAGATCATTCTTATAGACTCATGCCAACTGGCTAATGCTGTGCTAGACTTTAAGAAAGCAAATCAGGAGGCAATATCGCTTCTTAACGATGCACATGCGAGGGCAGAGCAAAAAATTAGCGAAGAGTTTCCCAATCTCACAAGATTCTTTAGTCAACGTACTGACTGAAGAAGATCGAATCTGACAATAGTAGACAAATAGGTTAATAAATTTTACAAGCTCACCCTTAATTTTCATTTTTCGTCGTTGGGAGTCAAAATAAAGTAGCACAAAGTAGCAGTTTTTTGGATAGGAAATTATCTGATTCAAGGACCAGCTATTCTTAATTAAATGAAAGAACGAACCTATCGCATAAAATTGCGCTAAGAAATGGGCTTTGGTCACTATAAATGCAATTTATCAGCTTTTAATATATGATTTATTGAAATAATGCATTTCAGTGCGTCCATAATTCGTATTTGATTAGATAAAGCTATACTGTTAGCTGCAAAGAATGGTGCATGTGTTTTGTTCAAATTTTTTAGTTTGTTACACAATATAGATTTACATCATAGTAATTCAAAGCTTTATCTAATTTTAGTTTGCTGTAACAAATTATGAGTTTAGCTCCCCAGGTATTAGAAAATAGCGCTAGCAAATATGCCGCGGAAGCAATCAGACTAGACTCTCAAGGTTCTCATAATGAGGCCATACAATCGTACCAACGTGCAATTGAAGCTCTTATAAGATTGGTTCAGATTTATCCTGAATATAAATTAAACAGGATATACACTGAAAGAGCAAATGCTTATCAAAATAGAATAAAGGCACTACTAATGTCTCAAAATCCGCTCAGAGAAAGGTCTCCCCCAATAAGTAAAGAGTCGGAATCAAAAAGGCCGCCATTTACCAATAACGATACTGAAACCTCAAATAATCAAAGCAAAAAGGGAGACAATCGTTCGTCCGGTCAGAGTGAGGATACAAGAATCAGATAGCGAAAGAATGGACTTTGATGACCTTGTAATGAAGGAAAGACCAAAGGTGTCATGGGAAGAAGTGATCGGTCTTGAAGATGCGAAGCGTGCGATAAGGGAATCAATTGTATATCCTACTAAAAGACCAGATTTATTTCCACTTGGCTGGCCTAAAGGTATCTTATTATTCGGACCACCTGGGTGTGGCAAGACTCTACTCGCAGCAGCGGCAGCCGCAGAAATCGAAGGATATTTCATAAATGTTGATGCAGCCGCAATGATGAGTAAATGGCTGGGAGAAGCAGAAAAGAATGTTGCTAAATTGTTTTCAATGGCTCGTACATCAAGTCAGAAGGAAGATGTATCAGTGATACTCTTTATAGATGAGATTGATTCACTATTAGGTACCCGAACTAGCGAAGTAGGCGGTGAAGTTAGAGTGAAAAATCAATTCTTAACAGAGATGGACGGCATTAGCGGGAAACTTAGGCAGTCTCAATTATATGTGATTGGCGCAACAAATAAGCCTTGGAGCCTAGAAGCAGGATTCCTTAGAAGATTTCAGAAGAGGATATACGTTACCCTTCCAGATAAAGCATCCAGATTAAATCTGTTCAATCAATATACTGCCGCGTTACGAAGAGACAATGGTTTAAAACAGGAGGATTTAGCAAAACTTTCTGAAGGGTATAGCGCTAGCGATATAAAGGACATGTGTCAATCTGCGCAACTGCGTGTTGTCAATGAGTTATTCGAAAGCGGAAAAGCAATGGATTCAGATGCGAATCCAAGATCAATTACAATGGTCGATTTTAAAGAGATATTTAAAATGAGAAAACCAAGTGTAAGTATAGAAATGATAAGAGCGTATCTGGGATGGAGTGAACAGTTTAAGGCTCTCTAGGTTCATTAATTAGCTCCACATATTAGTTAGTTGATTTTGATCCGTGTTTATCATGAGTGTTCAGAGCTAGCGTCTAAAGTGCTAGGATATACTGTTACCAAACTGATGTGTAGACAACTTCTGTAGAAATGAAATCTGGAAGTTAGATTACTTTCGTAGTTATACATCTATTGGACAATCAAGAGCATGATCTAGTTGCTAATTGTTCTTGCCTGTAAACTAAATCGCAATACATAATTATCAAGATATGTTTCTCATAGAAAATAGAAGTGTATTACCGTATAGCACTACATTATCAATAACAAATCAACAGCACGTATATTTAGTAACGCCACAAGTCGGAATCGACTGTTGCATCATGTGCATGATGGTCTAAATATATCAATTAAATATTTGCAGAATACTGCCCTCAACTTCTCTTGAGTTTTGAATAATTTTCCACTGCAGTTTTAATTTTTTCCTTGGCAGTTTCTACGCTACCCCAGCCCGTTACTTTAACATACTTTCCTACTTCTAATTCTTTATAATGTTCAAAAAAGTGCTTTATTTCATTTTGAATAGTCGCCGGAATATCTTTTAGGTCAATAACTGCGGAATATGTAGGATCAACTTTAGCGAGTGGAACTGCAATTATTTTCGAATCTTGGCCTTCCTCGTCTTCTGTAAGCAAGACAGCTACTGGACGAGATTTAACTACAGATTTTGGAATAAAGGGATCCCCACCCAGTAGTAGAACATCAATTGGATCACCGTCATCTTCTATTGTTTGTGGAATTATACCATAATTGTATGGGTAAGTCATGGAGGTGAGTAGCTTCCTGTCCACGTTTAGTGCCCCTGTTTCGATATCGATCTCGTATTTTATGTTGCTATTCTTTGGAATTTCTATTAAGACGTTAAATTCATGGGGTATCTTTTGTCCGGCATATAACTTATCTATAAAAGACATTCTGTTGAGGTTAATTATTAGAGAATAAAATATAATCCTATTGTAGCGATAACCAAAAACATAAACACTAGTTCCTATATCGGCTCTTTTATAAATGGGACTTTCCAATAAATTTGATATCAAGGTAATAGAAAATGAAACTAGGCAGTATTTGGCTAACATTGATATCAAATCCCTTATACAAAACGATCTGAAAAAAAAAGACTGTGGTACTCTACTTGGTTACATAGATGGACCTCCAACGTTAAATGGGGAACCACATGCAGGCCATTTGAGAGGTAGAATCATAAAGGACTTGTGGTATCGGTTCAAAACTTTACAAAAGAATAATATCATTTTTAGAGCTGGATGGGATACCCAAGGACTCCCGATTGAGCTGCAAGCTGAGAAGGAGCTAGGGCTTACTGGTAGCAAGATTGAAAATGTTCGGAAAGTTGGGATACAAAAAATTGTAGATATGTGCAAGAAGCTGATAGAACGCTACGGTGAAAGTTGGAGAACGGCTGACGACCTCTTAGGAATGTCGTTTGATTATGAACGTGCATATTGGACATTTAAGGACGAATATATTGAACGAGAGTGGCAATACCTGAAGAGAGCTTGGGAATATGGTATTTTGAAAGAATGGTTTCGAGTAGTAGCGTATTGTCCATCATGTCAAACTTCACTAAGTAATGCCGAGATTAAGCAAGCGTATGCGACTGTGGAAGACCCTTCACTATATTATAAGGTCAAGCTAGTCGACGACGAGGCCTATATCATAGTGTGGACCACCATGCCCTTTACCGTGGTTACGGATGAACTAGTAGGGGTACATCCTGATGCGAAATACGCCTTTGTGACAGTTAAAAACGAAAAATGGATTATTGCAGAGAACAGGTTGAAGGATTTGATGAAAGAACTGCACATAGAAGAGTTTTCTGTTGATAAAGTCATTATGGGAGCTGCTCTGGATGGACAAGCCTATATTCATCCATTTTTAGATTTGATTCCAGAATTACATCGGATATCTAAGTCAATCCATTTTGTTGTAGCAGAGTCCTTTGTGGATGTAGGCACTGGTAGCGGGATTGTACACATATCGCCTGCAAACGGAGAACAGGATTTTGAAATTGCTGTCAAAAGAAAAATTCCAATCTTTGCTCCAATTGACGACGCCGTTCATTTCACAGATAAAGCAGGCTTTTTCAGTGGAATGTTTGTAAGAGACGCAGACTTGAAAGTTAGCGAGATCCTTGAAAAAGGTGGTTCCTTAATTAAGCTGGGCAAAATAAATCACCAATATCCAACTTGTTGGCGATCCCATCACAAAGTAATATGGCTTGCAAGGCGAGAATATTTTTACATGATCGATGAACTCGAAAAAGCTCCAATTGATGCTCGCAAAAAATGTAGAATATTTTTACGACCCCCCAAAGAATAGATTCTTGGAAATTATAAAGGAACAAGTTCCCTGGTGTATCACGAGAGAAAGGCTTTGGGGAACTCCTCTCCCGATTTGGGTTTGTATGAAATGTGGGCATAAAGAATTCCTTTTTTCTAGAAATGAGATTTCGAAGAAGGCGATTAGTCTCCCTGATGGTCCTGATTTTGGATTGCATCGTCCTGAGATTGATAGAATAGAGATTGCATGCGAGAAGTGCAGGGCAATTATGCAAAGAGAACCTTTTGTTTTAGATACCTGGCATAATAGTGGGGCCGCACCATACGCTTCTTTAACAGATTCAGAATATCAAAAGACAATTCCCGCAACTTTTCTTACAGAGGGGATCGACCAAACAAGAGGCTGGGCGTATACCCTTTTGATCGAAAATGTAATATTAAATCACTCTGCGATTGCCCCTTACCAGTCTTTTCTTTTCCAAGGTCACGTGTTGGATGAAAACGGAAATAAGATGAGCAAGAGCTTGGGAAATGTTATAGATGCCAAGAGGTTGCTTACAGATAGTGCAGTTGACCTAGTGAGGTATTATTTCATGTGGAAATCATCTCCAATTGAAGCGCTAAGCTTTAGCGTAAGTGAAATGCTAACTCGACCTCATCAAATACTGAGTACTCTCTATTTTCTGCACATATATTTCGAACACAACAGCAGTTACGATAGATTTGATAAACATATTCATAGTCTGAAATGGGTGATTAAAAATGATTCACTTGCTGTAACTGAAATATGGCTGTTATCAAAACTTCAAAAATTAATCAACGTTGTCACAAGCAGTTTTGAACACTGTAGATTTCATGATGGTGCTAAAGCCATCGAAGAATTCATAATAAATTTTATTAGCCAAACATATGTTCCTATGATAAGAAACGATATTTGGGAAGACAATGTTGATTCACTCAATAGGCGACTCGTAATATATTCAGTTTTAGGTCACTCATTACATGAAATAGACATACTACTGCACCCAATAGCACCATTTATTACTGAATACTTGTACCAAAATTGCTTCAAGGAAAAAGAGAGCATTATCATTGAGAACTGGCCAACATATGATCAATATCTAGTTAACGAGAATATTGAAAATAGCTTTAATATGGTCAAGGATATAATCTCACTTGCAAATGCAGCTAGAACTAAAGCCAATTTGAAAAGGCGGTGGCCAATTAATGAGGTCCTTGTCTGCTGTCTTGAGACTTCTTTCATAAATGCACCAGGAATTGGAGAAGTGCTCAAAAACCAACTTAACACAGAAGATTACAAAATTGTAAATATAACTGACCCAACAAAAACAGTTGATCATATATCGAATTTGTTAAACAGTAATGTCCCTATCGTTATCAAGGCCTCGCTTAATACCAAGAATATTGCGTCAAGACTAAAAGATAAAAGAATAATATCAGTCAGGCAAGCATTCGAGGGAGTAGACAGACTTGAAATGCTAAGGTCGCTTCATTCTACTGATTGCTTCCCTTTGAAGTTTGAAGGTGGAGAGATTGTACTTTCCTCATCAGATTTAGAATTGTCGTACGAGGCCTCTGAAGGATATAAAATGGCAGGAAGTGGTGGTTTATTCGTTCTTATTTCAACAAAACGGGATGAGAGGTTGATAGCAAAAGGAATCCTTAGAGATCTGGCAAGGAATTTACAACAAATAAGAAAAGAGCAAGGATATAACCCCACGGATATTCTTTCTGCTGCTTATGTCGCCTACATTGACAATGAAGAAATTAATTCGATCAAAGAAATGAAAGAAGAATTAATTTATCTGGTTAGAGTAAGGTCAGTAATGGTAACTAGACAGCCAATCGAGGGAGTAAGCTACAAAGAAGTAGAGTTAGATGGCCGAAAAGTACTGATCGCAATTGCCTGATTCGAATAGCGGCTGCTCGCATTGGGCACGATAATTTGATACGTGCGCTAACCCATTAGCTTATCAGGCACCATCACATTTAGTCTTGTTAGAAAGAATTTGGCAACTAAGTAATACCACACTTAGACTATCAATCAGATCAATCTATGAACGTTAAGAGATCGTGGGCTATCGAAAAAGTAGAGCAATATAATACCAAAAGAAGTCAAAAATCGTCGCTGCGAAAATCTTAATGTTTAATGAAAAAGCAATGGATCAAGTGTTTGTCCAGGGAGACTTCAAGATATCGACAAGAACATCTAGCTAATCAAGGCGGTATTTGAAGATGAATAAGAAAGCTAGACCTTAACATATTGGGATTATCTTGTATATTGATAAACGATAGCTGCGTTATATGCTGCAAAACGAATGTGAGCATTGGCCAGTTAGTCATTTCTTGGTTTACCTAGGATTCATTTTTGAGTTGAGGAAATTTTTAATTACTCCCTACCATTCTTCATCGTGTGGATATTTATACAGAGATTAGACCTTGGGGAAAATTTGAGAAGTTCCATGAAAACGAACTTTGCACTGTAAAATTGATATATATTAATTCGAACTCAAGGCTAAGCCTTCAATATCATCATCACAGGTGGGAATTCTGGAGAATATTAAAGGGTACTGCCGAAATACAGCTTGATGATGTCACTCTTTCTGCAAAGGAAGGTGAAAATATCAGGATAGGAACTGGTGTGAAACACAGAATAAAAGCTCACGAAGATTGTATTGTGCTTGAAATTTCTTATGGTAGATTTGATGAAAATGATATTACAAGGTTAGAAGATGACTACGGCAGAATAAAATCTGAAAAATGACTGTTTTGTATTGAAATACCAATTTCTATTTCTATATGTTGATGGATTGGCATTAGATTCGAAATTCACAAAAATGATAAATTCGGCTATCTGAATATCCAGATCTAGCAAGTATAATCTAGTAAGTCTCACGTAAGGCGAACAATTCAGTAGCATTTCTTGCTTTGAAACTAGATACGATCGTAGGTACTGCAATATAGATCGGATCCTACCATCGAAATACAAATAAAGCCCTAACAGTCCTTTACGAATATGAGCGCAAGCAAAAAACCACATCTGAATTTGGTGGTTACAGGTCATGTTGATAATGGTAAATCAACTTGTGTAGGTCATTTAATGGTCGATATGGGAGTGATTGACCAGAGAACTATAGATGCATTTGCTAAAGAATCGGAAGCAACTGGCAAGGGAGACACTTTCAAATATGCTTGGGTGTTGGATAGCATCAAGGATGAAAGGGACAGAGGCATAACAATTGATCTAGCTTTTCAAAAATTTGAAACTCCAAAGTTCTTTTACACGTTAATTGACGCGCCGGGCCACAGAGATTTTATTAAGAATATGATCACCGGGGCGTCTGAGGCTGATGCATCTGTTCTGGTAATTTCTGTCAAACCGGGTGAAACTGAAGCGGCTACTGAACCCGGCGGTCAAGCTAGAGAGCATGCATTTTTAGCGAGAACCCTTGGTGTGAGCCAGATGATTGTAGCCCTAAATAAAATGGATGATGCAGGCTACTCAGAGGCGAGATACAAAGAAGTCAAGGAGATAGCCGAGAAAATGTTGAAGCTTGTCGGTTATAATACTAGCAAGGTTCAATTTATTCCGGTATCTGGATGGAAAGGCGATAATCTAATCAAGAAATCTGAAAATATGCCGTGGTATAAGGGAGCTACCCTCCTAGAAGCTCTAGACATGTTCGAAGCACCTGAAAAACCAATTGGAAAGCCATTAAGGATCCCAGTGCAAGATGTCTATTCAATAACCGGTGTTGGTACTGTACCAGTTGGTAGGGTCGAGACGGGTATAGTCAAGACTAACGACAAGGTAGTTGTCATGCCATCGGGAGTAAATGGTGAGGTCAAAAGTATTGAAACCCATCATACACAGATGGATTCTGCTGAAGCTGGTGATAACATCGGTTTTAACCTTAGGGGTGTGGATAAGAAGTCGATAAAGCGTGGAGACATGATCGGCCCTGCAAGTAATCCACCTACTGTAGCCAAAGAATTCGAGGCGCAGATTATAGTGATCCATCATCCTACGGCAATGGCACCAGGGTATACTCCTGTATTGCATGCACATACTGCTCAGGTTGCGGCAACACTTTCAGAATTTATTGCCAAGATTGACTCCAAGACAGGAGGAATAGTGGAAGAGAAACCAAAATTTCTGAAGACTGGCGACGCTGCAATCGTAAGAATTAAGCCCGTCAGACCCCTAGCAATTGAAACATTTAAGGAATTTCCAGAAATTGGAAGGTTCGCTCTGAGGGACATGGGAACTACCATTGCTGCTGGTGTGGTTAAATCAATTATAGAGAAATATGATCCGTCAAAGAAGTAAAGGTGAATTTGTAAAATGCCGCAAGAAGCAAGAATAAAACTTACGAGTACCAATCTGTCTACACTAGAAGGAGTATGTTCAGAAATAAAGGGCCTCGGTGAAAAAAGTGGTATCAAATTGAGAGGGCCACATCCTCTTCCTACAAAAAAAATGAGAGTAGTAACGAGAAAATCTCCGTGCGGACAAGGCACGAATACCTATGACAAATATGAATTGCGCATTCACAGAAGAGTCATTGATCTGGGCGCCGATGATAGAGCAATCAGACAGCTCATGAGACTAAAAATACCCGACGATGTTTATATTGAGGTTTCTTTGACTCAGTAGATGAGATTTATACTCTCATGATAGGAATTGAATTCTAGCTACAAGACTGTAATAATTATCTTCAGATAACATTTCTAGTATTGATTTAGACGCATTTTTAATAAAATGTAGCCAGATTAGCTTTATACCATATTCATAATCATTGCTCTTCTTAATCACCTTGTTCCACGATTTGATAAGAGATATGATCGTCCATAGAGAATAAGCAAGGGGCAAATTGAAGCCATAATGTGGTAATGAAGTGCTAAAACGAAGTTTAGAATTGTTCTCCTCCAATATGAATAAGAGATTGCATGCTATGGAATAATGGATTAATCTCGGAAATTGGACCATATAATTCCAATTTTGTTAAGCATTGTATAGATATCTTAGCCATTCTAAAAATGAAACCCTTTTCCGAATACTCTAATCCTTGAATTCTATCCAAGCCTTCACTTACGATATCATCTGATTTTATGAAATATCCACGTTGCGCATATAGAATTAGCCTTTTGTCAGTTATCAAGACTCTATATTTTTTATTCCCGTATCGGACAAGTGAATTGCTATGAAATTTCACATTCTCTGAGGGGAGCAAAAAATCTTGCAATGGCATTATTGTAATCATGAAAGAGGTAACTTGATTATATTTAGCAAAAGGGGTTGCAGCAATTTGCTGATGTGATCGAGATTTATTGATATTTTTAGTATATCGATAGAGAGACATTAGTAGTGAATATGCAAATGTCGAGTGTGGATCTTACACAATTATATTTCGGATAGATGTTCTTTATTGTTAACGATCGCCAGATGCCCCCAGCAGATATGTCCATGTACGAACACCTAAATGAACTGCGCGTTAGAATTTTTCACATAGCGATTTGTGTAGCTATTATTACAATATTCTGCCTAAGCTTTGGAATAAGACCTTTGAATAATTCGCATCTGTTTTTTCCCTTCCCTGATCCGATCAATAACATAGCTGTTCAATTGACATCTTACATGAGAGATACACTCCTTCCGCCAGAGGTAAAGTTAATCCAGACCGCGCCAGGACAGGCCTTTTTTGCCCAAATATACGTCGGTATGCTAATAGGTGTGCTTGGGTCGATGCCGATTATTGTCAAAGAAATATTTGGTTTCATCTCACCAGCCTTTGATAAACAATTCAACAAGGGTCTAATCGTCGCTATTCTTCTGCCAACCATAGTCCTTTTTATTTCCGGAATAATACTCTCCTATGTTCTTGTAATTCCATTCACTCTAGGCTTCCTGTATAAATATGGTCAAGCGATCGGAGTTGAGACCTTCTTCAACATTACCGATTTCATTTCATTTGTATTACAATTCTTTCTTGGATTTGGTATCGCATTTGAACTCCCGATAATAATGTATGCCTTTACACTTACGGGTCTGGTTGATGTCAATTTCTGGAAAAAGAACTTTCGTTACGCAGTAATAATATTGGTCATTTTTGGTGCAATAATAACTCCAGATGGAAGCGGCATTACGATGTGGTTTATTACAGGCCCCATGATTGCCTTATATCTGATTGGAATTGTATTCATTCAAAGAAGGGAAAAGAATCAAATGAGAATGGAAAATATAACTTGAATATGGAGAGAAGATTAGTATAGATTATTTATTACTAGGAATAGTAATAGTAATCTTCACTATCAGAGTTGTTCACGATCGGCAAATTATAGAAAGATCAGATTAAAGATTTCAACCTAAGTACGGTAGGGTGAAGCCTACTTTTGATAGCAATAAAAATAAAATTGCATGGGAAGAAGCTTTTGTAATTTTTGATCTTAAAATGAACGTTTTAATATCATTCGTAATTGAACCATAGCTATCGTTGGCACACCAAGAGGAATATTTCACTACCAAAGAAAAAAAATTCAGTGACGTATCAGAGCTGCCAGAAAATATCCCTGCGCTTCTTTTATCAGCAATATATTCAGGAGAAGAGCAGAAAGTTTATCTTAAATTTTATAGCCCCAAAGATAAATCCATATACGTCTGGCGCGATCGGACTAATCATAAACCGTATTGTTATACTAAACTACAATATGCTGCCTAAAGCACAAGAAATCGTTAGAGAGGAAAGAAAATACACCATCGAAATTGTAAAGAGACGCGATCTGATAGCGGATGAATTAATCAGTATCCTGAAAATTACAGCACCTGATCCTCTATCGATTGGTGGAACAGAAAATAGCATTAGGGAAAGAGTAAAATCATGGGAAGCGGACATAAAATATCACGAAAATTACCTTTACGATACACGCCTAATCCCAGGTACTTTCTACATAAGAATTGGAGATGAAATCAGGAATCATGAACTAGATATTTCAGCCAAGGTACGAGAAGAGTTGGAAAATCTATTATGGAACAAACTAAAGGAGGGACCTGAGAAAATAGAGGATATCCAATATCAGCAACATATTACTCGATGGGCAAATCTACTTAACCAACCGATTCCAGAAATCAAGCGGATCTCTGTTGATATAGAGGTCGAATCTGAAGAAGGGAGAATGCCTACACCCAGGGATCATGACCGTCGTATTATCGCGGTTGGATTTGTAGCCAGTGATGGATTTAGGAGGGTGTTACTGTTAAATCAGAATAGAAAACCAGAAAGTAACCAAGTATTGATACCTGAAGCAGAGATCTATTATACAGAAAAAGAACTGTTAGAGGAGGCCTTCAAGATAATGGCTTCGTATCCATTTATCATTACATATAACGGCGATGACTTCGACCTGCCATATCTTTATGCCAGGTCTCAGGATCCAAGAATTGATCCCATTGGCTCACAGATCATACCAAAGGATCGAGTACCAATTATAATAAAACGGGAAACCTTCATCAAACGTGGAATTCAAGCAGAACCTGTGCAAGTAAAACATGGTATACATATTGATCTATTTAGAACATTTCAAAATCGATCTGTACAAATCTATGCCTTTAGTAACAAGTATTCTGAACATACGCTAAATGCAATCGCGGAGGCACTACTTAACGATACAAAGCTGGAATTTGATGGTGATATATCCGAACTCCCTTTAGAAACACTCGCATTGTATTGTTTGAAGGATGCAGAGCTAACATATAGGCTGACTAGTTTTAACGATAGCCTATTAATGAAATTACTTATAGTTATAGCGAGGATTGGACGATTATCAATTGACGATGTTGCACGCTTTGGGGTTAATCAGTGGATCAGAGGCATGCTATACTTTGAGCATCGACTTAATGGATTCCTGATACCTAGGAGGGATGAACTGCAGGCGAAGGGTACAGCCTCAACTACTGCCATCATCAAAGAGAAAAAATATCGCGGAGGCTTAGTAGTTGAACCAAAACTGGGGATTCATTTTGGAGTAGTGGTAGTCGATTTTGCTAGCCTGTATCCTAGTATTATCAAAGTACATAATCTTTCATACGAAACCGTAAATTGTGTACACCAGTCTTGCAAAGAAGATCCTGAACAGCAAGTACCTGGAACCACCCATTGGGTATGCAAGAAAAACCGAGGGTTAACTTCTCTACTGATAGGCTCATTACGCGATTTAAGAGTAAATTATTATAAACACTTGTCAAAGGATAAGTCATTTACTCCAGAAGAACGTCAACTTTACAACGTAGTCAGTCAGGCTATCAAGGTCATTCTTAACGCCAGTTATGGCGTTATGGGAGCAGAGATCTTTCCTCTTTACTGTCTGCCAGTAGCAGATGCTACTGCCGCAATAGGAAGAGTGACTACTACTTCTACCATTGCGAAATGTAAGGAGATAGGAATAGATGTAATTTATGGTGATACGGACTCTCTTTTTTTGAAAAATCCTTCGTCAAATAAGGTTGAAGAGGTTTCAACATGGGCTAAGAGTAGGTTAGGAGTAGATCTAGAGATTGACAAACAATATCGTTATGTTGTATTCAGTGAACTGAAAAAGAATTACTTGGGTGTACTTGCTGACGGAACTGTGGATGTAAAGGGACTTACTGGAAAAAAATCTCATACACCTCCATTCATCCGTAACGCGTTTTACAATATCTTGAGTATTTTGAGTAAGGTCGATTCAGAAAAGGATTTCGAATCCGCAAGAGAAAAAATTAAAAACATAATTCAAGAAAATGCGAGAGATTTAGAGTCAAAAAAGATCCCTTTAAGCGAATTAAGTTTCAATGTAATGGTGAACAAGTCCCCGGAAAAGTATGGTAAGAGAACCTCGACTAATCAAACAGTCAAGACGGAAGCGTTCCATGGCAAGGAGAAAGAAGTCGAAGTCTATAAAGGCCTGCCACAACATATTAAGGCTGCAAAGTTATTAACAGATACTGGAAGGTTGATTAAAGCAGGCGATATTATATCCTATATTAAAACAAAGACAGGAGACGGAGTAAAACCAGTAGAGTTGGCAGTTCCTGAAGACATCGACACCGAAAAATATCTTGCTACCATGGAAGCGACCTTTGATCAATTATTGTCATCACTTAATTTCAACTTCAAGACGCTTTTGGGAAAGCCGCGTCAACGCAGTTTAGATGAACTATTTTGGAAGACGTAAGGATAGATTTGATTCATAGCACCTTCTGCTTATTTTCTACCTAGTATCCGTAAGAAACTACAACATCGTTATTGTACGAATTCTAGTTGCCCTAGTTACTTCTCGCCCAGCCTTATTAGCTAAGAAATATTTGCAACTCTTATTGATTTTATATTACAAAAACAAAATCAGATTTCTATTTTTTATAATCTAGATTACTTTTTATCGATTAATTATAAATTCAGTAATATGACCATTAGCTATAAATAAATCATGCGCCTAATTATAGCGTGGAACAGGACATTCCTAATACGATGACATCTCTGCTATCGTCTCGTGTAGGACTTCTCATGAAACCAGATGTAGTCATCCTTGAAAGTGACGAGACTGTTGACCAGGCGACAAAGCTGATGAAAGAGAAGAATAGCAGAAGCGTTCTTGTATCTAAACGTGGAGAAGTGATAGGAATAGTAAGTAAGACAGATATACTTTTCAAAGTGATCTCCCAAAATGCAAATCCGTCAAAAGTCAAGCTAAGAGAAATCATGACTTGTCCTGTTTTTGCAGTCGGTCCAGGTTCGACGATTAAGGATGCGCTCTCGGTTATGGATAAGCATAGTATCAGACAAGTAATGGTCCATGCTTATGCGGCAGTCTTAGGAGTTGTCACAAGGCAAGATATTTACCAGAGTATGGAAACGTTATCCATGGCTACAGAAGAGACTGCCATTTCTGGAACTCCGGCTTGCATAATTAATACCAAGGCTATAGCATATATGAAGGACTTGAGTAAGTTCAGTATAGTATGTCCATACTGCCAATCTCCTTTTGATACCAAGGAAGGTCTTTCGAAACATATAGACAGACTACACGGCGAATCAGGCATACTAGAAGGAGATGTCAGACATCTATTTGAATAAATAAATATTATCCGAATAGCTAAAGTTATTTATCTCAATAACTTTCGGTATATCCATATTATGGCTATGAATAATTATGGGGGTTATTTAGACATAAATGAATTCAATGGCAGTAATCTTAACGAGTGTCTATGGCAAAACCATTTAATCTTTGAAAATTATTCTTGTACTTGAATTTGACTTTTGAAGAGATGGATTCAATATTTATCATACCCGAGAAAACAGATGCAGGATATGGATTCGCAGATATTCCGCAACAGGTTACACTCAATGAAGCTCAGGTGGTATTTTACGGAGTACCATTGGACCTAACTACCAGTTTTGGAAAGGGTACTGCAAGAGGTCCAGAGGCAATACGAATTACATCCGCTCTCCAAACCGAAACCTTAGTTTTCGATGAGAAGGTGGATATTTACGATAGAGCCAGGATCTACGATTTAGGCGACATCAAGATTCCTACACGGAGAGGAAAGATAGATAGTTACATAAAATCCACCTTCAAGTATTTGGATGAAAAGATTTCCGAGGTGTCCAGATCGGTATATGATATGAATAAAGTTCCTGTACTATTAGGAGGCGAGCACACTGTCTCATATTTTCAGATAAAAGAGCTATCTAACGCAAATCCAATTCTAATTCATTTCGATGCCCACAGGGATATGAAACCTGAATATGATGGTCTCAGAATATGTCATACGACGCCTTTTTACCATCTTATGAATGAAGGATACGTTTCTGGAGAAAATATCATCCAGATAGGGATTAGACAAGCTGATAGCAATGAGAATAAGATAGCTAGCACCTACGGCGTGACGACCTTTGATGCCTGGGATATCCATTATGAAATAGAAGAACTTCTAGAGTATTTGCAAAAGACTACTAGGAATAAAAATATCTACATATCTTTTGACATAGATGTCTACGATCTGCCGTATGTACCGTGCACCGGAACACCAGAACCGTACGGGTTAGACCCATTCCAGGTTCTAAGAATAATCAAAAGTATAAGTCAGTCTTCGAGACTCGTAGGAGTAGATATTGTAGAAGTAGGCATAAAAAATAATGACCTTCGAGAAGGAGTTCTTGCAACACAAACCCTCTTTAGAATACTCGCGCACAAATATAAAACAAAATAGTCGGAGCCGATCTGTAGAAATAAGGAAATAATTGCATTATCCTAAATGAACAATCAGCCCTATTTAGCATCGGCCTTGCAAACGCCACCAAATATTCATTGGAGTTCTGGGCACAAAGGTAATGGAGGCTAGCTAGCAAACTTTCAATGCATTTGGTAGATAGATAGTATTTGTGCTTCTAAGAGGTAGCTCCATTGACGTCAAAAATTTCTTATATATATACGATTAATCTTATAAGCCGCCTTTTTTATTGATTACAAATGATGCAAGATTTTTTTGAGATAGACCGTTTAATAGAAGACTTGGCGAAGATTTATTCTACGGCATGTGCTTCGACATGGTTCAAACTGTCAAGGAAGTCAAAACCTACGAAAGAAGAATTCCGCAGTAAAGCAGTCGAGTTTATGAATCATTTTCAATATTCCCTATCAAAATTTCCCGATAATGAGGAGACAGAGAGATTTAAGGACTACGCTAACAACCGGCTGGAGGCAGAAGCAAAGAAAGTACTCGAGGGAAACAACAAGGATGTAGAGAAAAGATACAAGTACTTTGTTGGTTGGTCCTAACTTTGAAATATATACTAATGTTATACAATAGGAAGATAGAATTATTACGGCTTGATATTTAGCACCTTTACTAGCGGAAATGAAGATGCTAGTATTTTTTCCTACTTCCGATCAAATATCAATTCGCAATTTCCTCATTCAACTCTACATGGCCGCAGTCTTGAACCATGAAAGAATTTGAGAGAGACTGTCAAAATACCTTTAATTAAGAATTATGAAAGTAGATTCTCAAATCTAGTTTCGTATAATTTTAAACGATAATATGTCATTAATCTGAGCATCAGTATTGATTTTCAATAAAAACATATCCCAGATAAATAAACTGTTCTATTCTAATCTAATCTAATATGGGGTCGCTATCTCTCAGATTGCTAATAGTTGCTGATAAAGCTTAAATCTCTTCTTTGAATCGAGGATTATGCCTTCAATATCCTTTTTATCCTCTTTGGTACATATTATGATTAAATTTTTTTCGAAATTTGTCAAACATTGAATATAATGACAATAAGATATGAAATTCTGGAATACCCTTACTTAATATTTGGAAATTGATCGTCGTAAAAGTTTTAAGAAGCAGACCCAAAACAACACTCAGTATTAAGAAATATGAAAATCACATTATCTGCAATCAAGGCTGACATTGGAGCAATTGGAGGTCATACGTGTCCTAGTCTGGAACTGATTCAAAAAGTAAAAGAACATGTTTCATCCAAATCGAAAAGAATGCTAATTGATCACTATATTGGCTTCACTGGTGATGATATACACATAATCATGACTCATACCCTCGGGATCGATAATAAACAAATTCATCAATTAGCTTGGGATGCATTCACTGAGGGAACTAAAGTTGCAAAAGACCAGGGTTTGTATGGTGCAGGGCAAGATCTTTTGAAGGATGCATTTTCAGGTAACGTAAGAGGCATGGGTCCTGGCGTCGCAGAGATTGAAATGGAGGAGCGTCCAAGCGAGGTATTCTGTATATTTGCAGCTGACAAGACAGAACCAGGCGCATTCAACTTTCCTCTATGGCGCATGTTTGTAGATGCTAGAAGTAATACCGGGCTTCTAATAAATGAACAGTTAGCATCAGGAGTAACGTTTAGAATCATGGACGTTATAGCAGCGAAGATTGCAGATCTCAAAATGTGGGAAGACAAACCGGAGCTTGAAGCAGCACTTATGTATCCTGGACGATACGTAGTTCACTCTGTTGTATCTTCAGACGGAGACCTTATAGTATCAGCATCAACGGATAGACTGCATAATATTGCAGGTACATATGTAGGAAAGGATGACCCGATCGCAATAGTGAGAACTCAAAAGAACTTTCCTGCAACTGAAGAGGCTGGAAGTGCGTTTAACAATCCACATTTCGTAGCTGGTAACACTCGTGGGAGCCACCACATGCCGCTCATGCCGGTTAAACTGAATTCACCTGCAAGCCTAAACTATGCTATACCTATAGTATCTTGTCTTGTGTTCAGTATGCATAACGGTAAATTCACAGGTCCTCACGATGGATTTGGTACTGCTGACTGGGATCTTCAGAGAATGTGGGCCGCAGAGAGGGCGATGATCATCCGAAATCAAGGCTTTATCCATCCTGCAACACTGGTACCTGATGAGCTGGAGTACAACAAGGGTTATGAAGCAAGGATGGCCAAGCTGAATAAAAAATTCAAAGATATTGATCACACTACCAGCCCAGCAAAATAAAAGAAAGCACATGAGAACAAATTAATTTGGACGGCAGAGACGTCCGTTAGCCTATGGTATAGAAGTTTTAGATGTACATCTACGGTATTTTAGATAAGATAATAAGGAAAAGAACAAATCCATAAACTAATTTGAATAATCCATTAATTTTAAATTTTAAGAACTACTTGGAAATCTCCGGCAATAATACCATAGAGCTTGCAAAGGCTGCAGAAAAAGTGAGCCAACAATTTGGGAGTTGAGATAGTTGTAGCTCCCCCGCAAGCATCTCTGTGGGCTGTGACAAATAATATAGATATTCCAGTGATTTGTCAGCATGTTGATGACGCCAATCCTGGCTCTACGACGGGCTTCTTTATACCAGAGATGGCCAAATCTTATGGTAGTGTCGGATCTCTGATAAATCATAGTGAACACAGGATAGATATGAAAAGCATAAGGAATTTAGTTCATATGCTAAAGAAACTCGATATGATATCTGTAGTATGCGCAAGAACCCCTGTGGAGGTTGCAGAAATAGCAAAGGCTAATCCTGATTTCGTTGCAATAGAACCACCAGAGTTAATTGGCAGTGGTAAAGCTATATCTAAGGAGGCTCCCGAAATAGTTTCAAGTTCGGTAAAGGCGGTTTCTGACAGTTCTGATTCTGTAAGGATTATTTGTGGTGCAGGAATAGTAGATAAATCGGATGTTACCAAGGCGCTAGAACTAGGCGCACAAGGTATTCTCGTTGCAAGTGGCGTAATAAAAGCAAGTTCGTGGCAAGAAAAAATCTCTGAGCTGGCTTCAGCATTCATCTAGCTATTTATCAATCTATATTGTATAATTAAGATTATACAATTACATTTGTAATAGGATTTATAATAACTCTATCAGAAGCGAACATTTGATCAGGTGAATATGTGTTTAATTCTGTAAAGGATGTTATTGTTTATAAAATTAACATAAAGATATATTCAATGGATATTTTGAGGTCAGCTTAAGAATACGTTATTTCTTTTCTCCCTTTGTCTTATCCTCTACTAGGTTATACTTTGAAAGCTGCTTGTATGCAAGAAATACGACCATGGCTATGACCAAGAAGTTAATGATATTCGAAATAAGATCGCCATATCTGAATACAGTAGTTGTTCCCGCTAGATTTGGAACTGTTACTGTTAATGCTGCTAAGCTACCAGCAGGAAGAAACAGGCCTATCAAGGGATCGATTATATCCTTAACTAATGAGTTTACTAATGCAGAAGCTGCCACTCCTATTACGAAGGCAATAGCAAGTCCAATGACTCCAAAAGTCTTCAAGAAGTCCATGAACTCTTGAGTAAATGTTCTTTTCTTAACATCGGGACTTGCAGTCATAAATATTGTAGGTCCGGAACGCCCGTTATTTAAGATATTCGATTTCTTCTTCGTTTCTTTATTGTCGACGGCTATTCCTTAACATATATGAATCTAGGGCGAAACTAATAACTGCAAAAGTCCTGACTAGATAAGAATGAGACTCCATTATAACATTTCGAACCCCATTAGGAAACTGAATGTGATTTCCAATGGCGAGTGATCCTCTTCCATGAGCGGAACTCGATTCGTTTATGCCCCATACTATCTGAAATGATCTTTAAGTACAGAGCGGATGTTGCTAAAGAATCTGCGGAAGAACACTAAAGGCTCGAACTTGCTCATAACCATAGGAATTGTAGGGTTGGTAGTGGCCTTAATTGTGGAATCCTGGTATGGCGCGCGATCTTGAAATGACACGATTAACAATGATTACGTCTAAGACGACTATGGGTGGTCCTCTTATTACAGACTATGCACTCTCCGTATTGCGAAGTGTAACCATATGAAATTAGGTACTAGTGCATGATCTTGCAAGGCGTGAAGTTGGGAGTGTCTCCAAGTGGGGAGTGGATATTGGTGATACTAAAAAATTGGACAATTTAACGAAAAGCTTGCCGTTTTGTTGTAGTTACTAAGATAATTTCTTCAATAAACATCAAGATAATAGTCTTCAATGATCTCATAGGTGCATACGGAGTGTGGATAGTTTTATGTTGGCTCTTATATTCGACATCTATGAATTATCCATACCTTCTATTTGCTAATATATAATTATGTTTAGAATTTAATGGTTTGATAAATAATGTATATTCACCTTATGAATATTAGTGACATATTTGAGGCACAGGTTGGAGATATTAAAATTAACATGGGTCGTATTGTTGTGGATATGCAGAATGGCTTCACAACGCTCCACTTTATCGAGAAATTATTCCTAAGGTAAAGGATCTTATTGGTCTATGTAAATCACTTGATATTCCGGTCTTTTACACCGAAGTGGTTCGGGAAGCTAGTGGGATAGATCTTCCGATAAAAATGCATGCGCTGTTACCTAAATCTAGGGAAGAAAAGATTGAAGGTCCTATCTCCGTAAAGGGAACATCGGATGCCCAAACTATTAATAAGATAAAAACTAAAGAAGACGATCACGTAATCATAAAGCGAAGAGATTCGGCATTTCAAGATACAGAACTAAGAGTATGGTTACAGACTGTTCGAATAAATGTATTAGTGTTCCCCCGTGTTGGTACTTTGATATGTGCGGGAACGTCTTTAAGTGATGCCTATAATTTAAGATATGGACGTTATCTTAATTTCAGTCGCGGACTGCATCTGGCATAAAGAGCTACTAAAAGACGGCTTTAGCCAGGGTAGGAATTATTATAGATTGGAAATGGGCTATGGCATGTTTACGAAAATGATTAATAATCTCGACCTGGCATGAAAAAAGCAGTTAGACATAAAGGACCATGAGAAAGCGATAGGTTATTTCATAAATGATCTTGGTTTGCTAGACTTTCGAGAATTCCGACAAGCACCTCTCCAAAGTGCTTGACAGACTCTTGATCAAGTCGAGTCTATCGAATCCAATCAAATCTCTTACATAATTGATCATAGTATGGCTTACATCACGGTTTTTACTTTTATTTTGAGGTTTTCGTATCCCACTATTGTTATGGTGATACATATCATACCAAATATACCAATTCCTACCTTGATAGGATATGATATTTTATCATCTCCTCTTGTTTTCTAGTTCTAGTCCTGCTTGTTTCTTTCATCTCCTTTGTATTACATTTCTGGATTTTGACCAAACTTTCAGTAAATACATAGCAAAGCTTAATGGTAACGTATGATCGTTATAGGATATGTCCAATACCCAATACAAGACAATAGCTCGAAGATTTATTGAAGATATATTTAATGGCAGGAAAACAGAGATGGCAAAGAACTACCTTACGCCTGATATAAATTACCATGGGATGGCTGAGGAGGTTAGTGGTCTTGAAAATTTCAAACAGTGGGTGGCCGAAGATCTCTCCGCATTTCCAGATATGAAGGTCACAATACTAGATGACTTTGGAGAAGAGAACAAAGTTGCCATAAGATGGACCTTAAAAGCTACACATGAAAAGGACTTTGCTGACTTTTCTGCCACTCATAAGAAGTTTGAGACACAAGGAGTTGAAATTCTTCATTTTGAGGGAGACAAAATTAAGGAGGCCTGGACAATATGTAACATGGCTGACTTGGCCCAGTAATTATTGTTTTGAAAGTTACTACTTTTCTATTTATATTGCGATTCACGTTTTAGAAGCAACTCATCTAATACCAGTACACTTGTGATATAGCCATGATTCTCATCCCACTACTATTCTTCATCCATTTGGACAAATTAGCTATAAATGTTGAATGATAGCTGTTCTTCTCAGCCTTATCTTTGTCGAGTATCCCATATAGAACCAGCCAGAGTATTTAGTGGTTACTATCCGTGCAAGAAAGCTGGGATTATGCAATCTAGGAACTGTTCACAAACGGCTATGCTAATTATTTTTATGCGCAAGGGCGGGACTAAAAAAGAGATGGAAGTATCAAAGTCAACAGCCTATTTGATGAATTTTCAAACTTGTTCTAAAAAATTGCGTTAACTACTTTTATAGCGTTATGAATATTACAAAATTATAGTTAAAAGATTAACCGTTCGCCTAACTAATCTTTTAGATTAAATCTTAGATAACAATTCCGCCTTGAGTTTCTGGAATTCCTCGTCAGATAATATTCCTTTCTGGTGGAGATCAGCATATTTTTGCAACTTCTGAGTGACATCTTCCTGCTGTGGTTGAGTTTGGGTTTGTGGTTGTTGTTTTTGTTGTTGTAGTGCTTCTATTTGCCTTTGCTGTGCTTCTATCTGTTGTTGTGCTGCTTGTTGTTGAGCTTGTGCTGCTTGTGACTGTTGGTTCGCCTGAGCGCCGGCGCGACTTCTGGCTACGCTTGCTCCTATAGCTGCTGAAGCCCATCTCCCTCTCATAATTTATAAGAAAGTATACGTAGTTAATATACTTTCGGAAAGGGAATTCGGCCCTGTTAACTGAACAATTGATCTAACTTGCAAACATTCCTTCATACTGTATGAGCATGTGGGCCATAGCAGTGTGTGTCTGCTGATTGTGTATTTTTCAGGGCAAATGTTTTTTTATATGTGTCCAAGACTGCACTTACCAGCATTGTATCAGGCAGCCAGACAATTATTTGCCTCGAGGTTTGCCTATCTTACGCGAATCAGTGTTACTAATGTTGTTTTCATTTTGTAAGAGGCTTGCTCTTAGATCTTCTGTCATATATAACTATGATAATCCCTCCCACAAAGGCGATTATGCTATTAATTACAAGTATTATACTTACCAGAATCCCGAAGGAACTAAGTGCTATGTCATAACCTATACTCTTCAGAGTATCTTTGATAGCCGTCTGGTTGCCTTTAACAAAGTTTCCGACACTTGATCTTATCAAATCTTTTGCTGAGATTGGGGGTAGTGAATCGGCTACAGAGAGAAGGGAAGAGAGGGAAGGGATTACCACCGCTAAACCAATCAGTAGAAGAACTCCACCAGCTATTAAAACTGCTATACCGCGCTTAATTCAAAATCGCTCCTGGACATATTTTCTAATACTTTTAGGATTAACCATATTAATAAATTATATGATAAACAACGAAAGCGTTACAGGAGGTGATATTTCTGGGATTGAAATTTATCCCTACATAGGACTAATGCGGCAAAACCTGTGACTAATCTGACAGAACATTGACAATATGCATATATAGTAACCTAACCATGTACTCGACTATGAATGTTCCTAAGCTGCTAGTGTTGGCTAGCCTAATGTCTCTGACAATGATTAGTGCAACTGCGGTTACTAATATGTCTCCAGCATTATACGCCCAATCTAGCGACGTATCTAACACGAGTAGGCCACATTTTTTTGCAAAACTGACTGGCGATAATGTTTTTCCTCCAGTAAAGACTAATGCTACGGGAAGAGCAGAACTTGCTTTATTAGGTGATGGAAAAACTATGTCCTATAATATTACAGGCGGCCCTGTGGATAATGTCAGAGGAGCGACGCTGTGTCATTCGACAGGAGGAAGATGTACTGATATAGTCGTCTTGAGGAGTGGTACTCAGCAAGGATTGAGTGGCCAGGCGAAATCAGCGTCTTTGGTAGGAAATTTCACCTCTGCTGATTTCCTTCGTGGACGTGGGGATGACATGCCATCTCTTGTAAGAGATATCCTTGCTGGAAATGTGATTGTAAGAATTGACACTATTAAATTTCCACTTGGCATAGTGGCAGGAAAGCTATCACCGAATTTGCCTGAAAATGCAACCGGGGCTCAACCCCAAAATGCAACAGCGCCTGGACCTATACCAATCAAAAATGCAACCGGGGCTCAACCCCAAAATGCAACAGCGCCTGGACCTATACCAATCAAAAATGCAACCGGGGCTCAACCCCAAAATGCAACAGCGCCTGGACCTATACCAATCAAAAATGCAACCGGGGCTCAACCCCAAAATGCAACAGCGCCTGGACCTATACCAATCAAAAATGCAACCGGGGCTCAACCCCAAAATGCAACAGCGCCTGGACCTATACCAATCAAAAATGCAACCGGGGCTCAACCCCAAAATGCAACAGTGCCGTCTTGAAGTAATTGGAGCCTTAAAAAGCCACATTTTTTTGCCGAGAAAAATAAGGGGTCTTTACTTCCTTAAATTCCACCAGACTGTAAGATTTTCATTAAAATTATTGTTAAATCTTGGATCAAGTATCGTCTTCCTGGTCTTGATATTGCCGTTCTATACCTAGTACCGTGAGTCCGCCTAGAGGTGAGGGCACGTCAGGGGTATTAATTGCAACCTAACATCATATTGAATAGCAATATATTTATTTAGAATATGGTGTAGATATGCTCTTTCTTAAAGTATCAGCGTAACGAT
>CAVPXM010000090.1:0-18468 GCA_963709405.1 uncultured Nitrososphaerales archaeon | reverse complement strand
AAACAAAACATCGAGAAATTCATAAAGAAATTTGGTAAAGTGGACCATTCTATTATTTTAAACGAGGTAAATATAGATTATGATACTTTGATGAGCATATTAGCAGAATTGCGTAAAGAAGGATTTATTAAAAAATAAACACACATTATCTGTTAAGATCCTGCAAAAATCGTAACACCAAAGCGGAATATTCAACATTTATTCAAAACCTATATTCAAAAAGGGGAGTTAAAGATGATTACCTATGATAGTAGGAAAAGCGATTGAAGATATGATTATTGTCTTTAGCATTGAGATATGAAATACAATATTGTGATCTACATTTTCATGAGATAGAATGAAACATAAAACATAAATCATAATTACGTACTTAATCCAAATCTTAAAATCTAAATTTCGACTTATAGAAAATTCGTAATATTGAATCATTAATAATAAATACCCAAAACTATAAGACCGTAACTATTTGTATCTAAGCCCGTTAAGTAGTATATATCATATGAAAAAAACTAAGAAAAAACAGGAGCAGAAAAAGAAAATAGTCATTAAATTGGAAAAGATTGTGGGAAAAAGTGGTAAAGACGGTCGCATCTATCTTCCAGGAAAATGGATTGGAAAAAGGGTTAAAGTGACTTTATTATAGTGTTTGAATATTTATTATTTGTAGGTGATCATCGCCTATCTTCTTAGAGCTTGCTTATTAGTACATTGGAAAATTCATCATGAGTATTTTTGTATTTGTCGGTGCTTTGTTGCACAAAATCATTATCATATAGGTATGAGTTTGTTGACCAATTGAGATTTAGCTAACATGTAATGAGATTATTGTTGGACATGATTAACTGGTCTTTTTATAACAAATCGCTAGTTAGGCGAGGTGAAGTTATTCTAGATTTTGATGTCATAGATAGTTGGTATAGTGAGTTGGACTTAATGAATGATGGAAAGAGGGGTGGACAGTACCACTATCCAGATTCGTTTATCCAATTACTAGGTTACATGAGGGTATATTTTCATCTGCCATACCGCCAAGCAGAAGGCGTAGTCATAGCTCATGCTGGTAATAAGAAGATACCATCTATTCCAAACTACAGTACAATTAACAGACGTATTAATAACCAGGATATCAGAATCAGCGAACGACATGAAGTAGGTAATGATGACGACATCATTATAGCATTAGATAGTACAGGAATCAAAGTTGCCAATAGAGGTGAATGGATACGACATAAATGGCACGTAAGAAGAGGTTATCTGAAAATACATGTAGCAGTAAACATCAAGAATAAGAAGATTATTTCTTTGGAGGTTACTAGTGAAGAAGTACACGATGGCAAGATGCTAAAGAAGTTGATTGATAATGCTTCTGCAAATAACAATGTAAAGGGTGCGTTAGCAGATGGTATGTATGACAGTAATAAGAATTTTAGATATCTATCCAAGAACCATATTAAACCTGGTATAAAGACAAGAAGTAATTCCAAGGTCAAGACAGGCAACTGTCAAGCAAGGAATAGGTCTGTAATGAGACAACAAACAAATCTCAAAAGATGGAAACATAGCGTGAGCTATGGACAAAGGTGGATGGCAGAAACGGTATTCTCGTCTATCAAAAGAACGTTTGGCGAGTATGTAACTGCAAGAAAGTTTCAGAATATGGCCAAAGAGATGTTGCTAAAAGCATCACTGTATAACATGTTTGCTATCGGGATGTAGAGATATAGATAATGTACGAATGATAAAATGATTCATGCAACAGAGCTTTTGTCGGCACTAAATTTTGACACCAAATATTGTCCTTCTTTATCAATTAACCAAATCCTTACAAATTTTGAATCAATTTTAGAAGTTTTCTATGATCATTTGAAGTTAAGAATTATCTATACTATAATTAATTTTCTGAACTGGACTATGATTCTGATACGTGAATCATAGCATCACTGAAGACGTATTTACACTAGAGATGCATCTATGTCATTATTCTAGTATTCTCTTATCTCTTCCTATGTTAGTTTTGTCTAATACGTTTTGGTATTATCATGACGTCTTAGCAACCCTTTGTTGTTGGTCTATCAATGGAAAATATATAACGATTTGGAAAAAGGAGGGAAGAGAAGTAGGGTGGAGAAGATTAAACGATCGTTCTAAGTGGGATGTTATTAAATATGCAGTCATAATCATTGTTGCTGAATTTATTTTTAGCGTTATATATTATTGGATTGTTCTTCACACGTTCCCCAATATTCTCCACCCAATCTAAATGCGAGATTTAATGTGAATAAATTGAGGCGAATAAACAAATAGAATCACAGGAACTTGAACAACACTATTTGTTGTTAGAGTCTGCACCAACTTGGTGGAGATGCTGGAAATACTTTCTCTATTATTTATTCGTGACAAGCCAGAGAACCTATCATATATTTTATGTTTAATATAGAATTATAAATAAAGAAGCAATAGCAATTACAAGATAGGTTTGATGTTCATGTTGTATGATAAGGCAAAATTGTTGTTAATGTTATCATTGATTTTAGTGAGTTTACTTTCTAATAAATTATCTATTCCTTTTTTTGATTTTGAAGGCAGAGATAGCATAAACCATGATACCGCATTAGCATTCACACCTCCTATCAGCTAATCCCCGCACCCTGATAGGCGGCTAAATGATCTGCCACCCTTTTTATATACCGTATTAGTTTTAAGGTTTGCATTGAAAGTTAGCTGTCAGTTGTCAATGTGTTACGCCGCCAGACTGGATTGGGATGTCACTATAATTCACAAAATGACGTAATACGGCTTATGTAAATCCATACATGATTTGTCTAAAACTCAATAAATCTAATACACGCTATGAATACTCCAGAAGAGCCCAACAAGTCGAATTCTTGCTTTCAACTCATATCTCATTACATTGGGAACCGAGAAAGAGATGAAAATTCCTAATGAGAATGCAGGTTTGTAAAGACTACTATATCTGATCTTGGTTATGCTGATTACTCTGAATATTTTATAGGATATTCTGGCCCTACATACTGGCCTAAAAAAAGACTCTGAGAAAGCCGAAATATTCCGCTAAATTTATAGATCCTAATGGAAAAGATTTAACCAGTAAATTCATGCAATTTGCAGAAGACTTTCTAACAAATAAAAAAGGAGATCCTCAACATAGGCCATCCATAAATTCGTGTCTAGTTAGGATTCCAGGGACAATTAATTCGAAATGTGGACAAGTTGTCAGGATTCTACAAAGATGGGATGGTCAAAGACCTACGATAAAATTTTTGTTACGCTATTTTAGAAGATGGCTCATTAACAAAAAGATGGAACAACGCAGACTGTTGAATAGTAAATTGGCGCGCGCCCAAACGATCAATTCAACTACTGAAATCTGTTGGACTGAGAAACTATTACAAACTCCAATAGATGATTATAGGAAATTTGCAGTGTGGCGTATCTTGGTCCCATATCTTATTAATATTAGAAAATATTCTGCTGACGAGTCTTTCCATATTATGAGGGATTGGCTTGATAAGGGTCGTAATTTAAGGTTAGAGTTTAATCCTAATTATATGATCAAATATAATATTAATTCTGCAAAGAGGAATATTATCGGTATCTGAACCATAGGTAGATAACGACTCCCATATTCGTAATCCAAATCAGATTATATCGGATATTCCATCAGATACAGAATTAAGTCGGAAAAAATGTCTTATAATGCAGATGTGCGCCATGCCAGATTATAAATATCATCGAAAACACTTTGTCTGATGTATAGACTGGTGTCTCAGTATTATAATAAAATGTAACGCAAACCTATCTGAGGCGCGCCAAATAACGAGTTCTATAGATAAGAATAGCCCAAGGAAATAACGACATCTCTGACTCACCTCTAGAGGACTGACGATTTCAAAATACTTACCTTTATTCTATTCACAACGCTCGCTGATTTCTTTATATTCTTTCTTATTTGTGTGACAGAATACTGAGGAATTTCCTTAAAGTACGATATGGTAAGAAAATATGAGGAATTTTGTATACGTCTTCATCAACAGCAACAACGAGGACTAAACAACAACAAGAAAATGAAACCTTGGCTCGACGCTTTCACATGGAAATATTTCGAGAAGGAAAATTAGCTGTAGCAGATGAAATTCTGGCTCCAGATTTTGTTTTAAGAAATCCTGTGCTTCCTTCCGAGCTTACCTATGGCCCAAAAGGTGTAAAGAAATTTGCATCAGTTGTAGCAGAGAGCTCGCCTGGATATGAAATCATACATGATGATACAATATCCAATGAAGATAAGGTATTGATTCGATGGACATATACTGGTATGCTCAAAAAAGAGATGTTAGGCATACCCCCTAGCGACAAGCCTGTAACCATCACTGGATTCGATCTCTTTAGAATTGCAGCAAATGGTAAAATTGCAGAGATGTGGCAACAATTTAATGTTGGGAGTTGGCCATAATATCAGCATATCTTATCTCATATCATCACCATACTACAAAATACTGAAACAACAACGCCAAAACAATCCTCAGTTTTTTATTTTTTCACAATTAATATTGTTCCTTGGGTATACGATATTACAATAACCAAACAAAACATCGGCCCAGAGTCAAGTCCTACAGGTGTGTATATTACGGCTTCTGTTAATGGGCAAAAGGTCGGTGAATGGAAAGATACCAATGCTCAACCCCTTGGGGGTATTGCTCCATACACAGCCATTCCTGGCTCCAGATACGGATTCAGGCATGATGGACTACTTGGATGCAATAATGGGTCGTGTTGCGATAATAAGACGTTTGGGCCTTCGGTTCTGTGTGGATCTGAAATGTCATACAGGAAACTGCCGAATCTAAGTGGTTAGCTGATCGCTCTATAACAGTCATCGAATACTGGCGTGCCCTGTTTAAAATGATAATCCTCAACACAAGCCCTAACTGTAATTATCTCTTCATACATCAAATCCATATCCATGCGCCATATAGTTCCGTTTAGACCATAGCCTGGGCCGACCAAGACTCCTTGATATTTGGTTTTGGCATATACATAACCATTAGTCTCGTTCAAATAACTTGGTACTACGAAATACCCGCGTCTATTGTGCTATTAGGAGTTGATGGTATATGTGTTATTGGATGACAGATATACGAATCATTAGTCTGAGGACTAAAATTTAAACAAAGCGTAATACCATCATTTCCGAGTTTAGCGATTCTTCTGTTTTCATCGTTTGTCTGAGTCCAGGACGGATTCACTCCATATAAGAATAAATGATATTTCTTAAAGTCCGGTGTGACAGTTGCGTCACTTGCGGTCCAGTAGCCCTTAGTCGTTGCCATGCTTGTCAAAGCGAGATCGCGATGAAAATCCATGCCGCTGCGAATAGTATATCCTATCATCCAACCCGCAGAAGATGGCCCATCACTACACCAAAAATCTGCTTCATCTTCATCCACTGATGAATCCGGTCCGGCAATTGAACAGAATCCTATGACATATCCATCAATGAATTCCTTTGTCTGATTGATAAAACCATTACCATAGTGGGCCATTCACTTGGCGGCTATATAGCTGTGCAAGTAGCCATAGAAAATAGAGATATGATTGAAAAGCTTGTATTGATAGATTCCTCCGGTACCCTTAATGGTCCAACTCCTTTGCTTGAACTGTATCTAGATGCGGCAATGGAAACGAATTTGCAATTAAAGTATAAAAAAGTGCAAAATGTATTTGAGGATTTGTATGCCGATGGTTCCAGATTGCTTCCAGTTGTGGTCGATACTTTTATTGGAACGATTGCACAACCAGGGACAAAATTTGCATTTGAAAAGACCTTTGAATCGGATTCAACCTAATCCAAGATATTCCTTGTTTAATCATATGGGGTCAGAAAGACAATCTAATACCTATAGACTATGCTAATGAGTTCAAGAAAGTGTTTAAGAATACAGATAACTTTATCCAAATAGACGATGCTGGTCATGCACCATTTGTTGAGAAAACAGCCTTGGTCTATGAGAGTATGCGCACATTCTTGACCAAGCATAGCTAGAAATCAGGAAATATATTAGCTCCTAAGAGGAAGGTTATCATCTTAGTTATTTAATAATACTCTTTTAAAATAGAAAGGAAATGTCTATACGATAATTTCCTAATAATTTCTCCTTGTTTTTATCTCACCGAAATAACAACAATATTCTTCAAAATACGCAAGCATGAGAAACGATTTCAATATCACTGATCCAAGTACGTTCTTTCCTCCTACTGCGAAAATTACACTCAGATTCCTCGCGATATCAACTGGAAACTTGACTGGAATGAACATTGATGGGGGTGATTTATTTCACATTAATAATTTTAAAGTATATTAGCCACGGTAATAATGTCAATATTATCAGCTGTGATGAGAAAGTTAATCTCAACAACGTTTTCTATGGGTAATAGGCAAATACCCATTGTTGCTGGAGGAGTTATAGTTGTCCTTATAATTTTAGATCTATTAGCTACCCGTCAGATCTTATACTTGGACAATACTTCTGAAATCATACTCTTTACGCTAACTGTAGTTGTTGGATATGGGGTATGTTCGTGGATTCTTTTAGAATATACTAGAAGGATAACTGCAAACCTTAGATCCAAATCTATCTTAGCTAACATAATGCATTGGGCAGTAACGATAATTCAGTTTTCTATGTTTACAATTTTATTATTTGTGTTATTTAATAACAGTATAAACTGCTATCCATACTTTAGTGAATGTACTAATGTCAGGCTTCAAACAACTTCAGTTTATGTAATTGCCTCTATAGGAGCAAGCGTTATCATGGGAATTATTAGCTTCAAATTTTTTTCTTGGTACAAGTTAAATAAAAGAAATTTCATGGTGTTGTTTTATGGGCTAGCAGCTGCAACGTTTGCCATAGCAATAACAGAAGATGCTTATACAAAACTGATGTTTGTACATGTTGTAGAAGAAAAATCAGCATCAAATGCGACTCCCCAAGCCTCGTTCATTTATGAAACTTTTGAAAAATATCATGGTGAAATACAATACAAAGTAGTAAATCCTGTTACTACCACACTTTGGGTTTTACCCTCTTCACTTGTGTCTCTTAAAAACAGCTTAGATTATTTAGCGGCGCTACCTTATATTTTTACATGGCTGGCAGTAGCCACACTATTACGTAAGTACTATCAGTCGATTAGACCCGGAAAGTTTCCCATTAAATTTTGGATCATGCTATCTATTCCTTTAGTATTATATCTTGTTGGAAGTGGGTTGATAATTTCGTTACCTGCGGATATACCATATAGATTCTACTTTAGGCTTATTTTCAGGGCAGGTACAATAGGCAGCAGCGTTTTATTCGGTCTTGCATATTATATAGCAACAAAAGGTCTGTCTGGTATAAGAGTAAAAGATTATCTTGTTATATCTGCAATGGGTATTATACCAATTGGTATTGCTAATGAGATTTCAGCACTACAACAAACTTTTGGAGTAGCTGCTCATTCCTTTGTATTTTTATCTTCCTATTTGTTTAGTATAGGCCTATACTCTTTAGCGGTATCGGTATCGCAAGATAGTTCATTAAGAAAATCAATTAGGAATTCTACTATGGATGTAGCCAAACTATTGGATATCATTGGAACGCCACAAATGGATCAAGAAATAGAAAGAAGGGTATTAAACACCGCAAAAGAGGAACAATCTGTTCTTCTAAAACAAACAGGCATTGAGCCATCTCTTACAGAACGCGACATGAAACAATATTTAGGAACAGTATTAAAAGAGATCAAAATACTCAAAAATATCGACGAAATACTTAGAAAGGGAAAAGACATTCTTGAGTCTTCTTATGAATTTTTAATATGTTCAAGAGTTAGTGGATTACGCTTAGTATATAACAACTATTTTAACGTATATAAAAAGATAATTGATAATTATAAAAATGGAGAACATAAGGGAATAAAATTAGTTACTACAATTGTAGATAAGGATGCTGCAGATCTAATTAAGAAATTTCTCGACATAGGAGTACAAATAAGACATATTAACAATATGCCTCCAATTGATTTCGCTGTTTCAGATAAAGAAATGATTGCTACAACCGAGAAGACCGAAGAACCTGAAGAAATAATAAGAAGCCTATTGGTCACCAATGAACAAGCCTACATTAATCACTTTGTTTTTATTTTTAATGAATTGTGGAAAGATGCCGTTGATGCTAGGGAAAGAATACTAACAATAGAACAAGGAATAGAGCCGGAATTTGTTGAGGTTATTAATGACCCCCAAAGAGCGGAAATGGTTCTTATAGACTTGGCAAAGTCTGTAAGAAAAGAGGCATTATTGATTCTTCCAAATGATAAGGCAATGATAAGAGTTGATAACCTAGGAGTCATTGACAATCTGATAAAGGTTTCACAAGAAAATGATGCCATCATAAAGATTATCTGTCCCTTAAGTAAAGAGAATTCCCATATTGCAAAAAGGATAGCTAATAATGCATCAAATATCAGAGTTTTGAATGGCAACATTTCCTCTGCAGGAATGCTTATAGCTGATAATGCAAGATACTTTAGAGCTGAGCTGAAAGATCCGCACGCTGGGGAATTTATAGAAGCTATAGGCTTTCCTATCTATTCAAATAGCAAACCTAGTGTAGAATCATTTAGATCAATATTTGAACTGCTTTGGAATGAGCGCGTATTAAATGAGGAATTAAAAAATACACAGGCCATGCAGAAGGAATTTATCAATATAGCAGCTCACGAGCTTCGTAATCCCATACAACCAATATTGGGATTATCGCATACTCTACTATCCGAGGAAGGCGATATTAAACAGTATAGAGAATTACTAAATGTTATCTACAGGAATGCAAAAAGACTTCAAAGACTAACAGAAGATGTTTTGGATGTTTCTAAAATAGAAAGTAAGACACTAAAATTGAATAAGAATCAATTTAATCTGAAGGAAGTAATCATGAATATCTTAGCTGACTTTAAAACCCAGCTTAAAAGTGAAGGTAAAGATAATAAAATAAACTTGCATTTTGTATCAAAGGAAAATGAAGATATTTTTGTATATGCTGATCTAGACAGAATAACTCAGGTTGTTTCTAATTTATTGAGTAATGCAGTCAAATTTACTGAAGAAGGATCTATTACAGTAAGGATGAAAAGAGAGAAAGATTACAATGCTGCTAACATCAATCGTCATCAATTGGTTGTCGTGAGTATACGAGATACAGGTAAAGGAGTGCATCCTAGCCTTAAAGGCAAACTTTTCGAGAAGTTTGAAACAAGATCAGAAAAGGGAATGGGACTAGGATTGTATATATCCAGAACTATTGTGGAAGATCACGGTGGAAAGCTATGGGCTGAAAATAATACTGATGAAAAAGGGGCTACATTTTTCTTTAGTTTACCGATTGTTAACTAATTGGATTATCAATAGTGTTAACCTATAGATCTATAGTTATTAAAATGACTGAGCCTAAAATGGAGTCAAATTTGATTCATACTCCCTTGGGGCCATACTGATATCAGTCTTTAAATTGGGTTCAACATGACAAAATCTATAGAGAAATTTGAAGAGTTTGAAATTGATCTATTGGCTAGAAAACCAAGTCTTGGATAATAGACAATTACTCGAGTTATTTTCTATTATTATTTATTTATTGAACCTGCGATAAAGTGCTATGATGCTGTTGCACTTCCTACATCTGTATTCTCCTCTTTCAATAAGGATGACATCTTCTCCTACTTCTTCATTTGGACTTTCATAACTAATTACTGGAGAACCAGGATAAGTCAAGTGTCGTAGTGTCTGTCGTCATTCCAAGTTCCAAATCTACTCTCTAGATAACCTGATACTGCAGCTTTCTGTTCTTCTATCTGCGTATAAAATCTGTTTGCACACACATCTGATTTTATCTGCTGGTTTACTTTCCTTTCATTTGGATTTAGGTATGGTGCTTTCTTTGGTAGGTGAATAATGGTCAGCCAGTCTTCTTCTTTCTGTGCATTGATATAATTCCGTACCATTAGGCTTACATGGTATGAAGCGTTATCCCATATGAGTATGAGTCTTTTCTACCAATCACTTTTCATAATGTTTCTCTTAGATTCTCCAGATGGTCAATAGTATTCGTAGAATTCATTCTATCATCATAGAAATCATACGTCATTAATTTCTCTTCAGGCCATAGCATGGATATATATGCGGAGAACTTCCTTCTACTTCCATTATGTTCTATCCTTTGTTGCTGGCCTTCAAAACTCATGGACTTGTGAATACAAGGTTTCTGTGTTATGGTAGTTTCATCTTCAAATGCCATTATAACTCTCTTTTTTTCAGAGTCTGATGCAACATGCTTGTAGTTATCCACTCTCTTTTTCCCTTGTTCATAATCCTCTCCATGTAATAGTTCCAATTTTGGTCTTTTGCATCTAATTCCCATATCCTTAGTTATTCTTTGTAGATGTTTGAAACTGATTGGAATATCAAGCTCATCTGTAAGACACCTTGCCAGCGACCTTAGACTCCATGTATTCCTTAGATAACCAAAGATATGTGGATCGTTAAACAATGCTGAAAGGATAATCTCTTTATCCCTATCAGTTATCCTAGATTTCGATCCTCCAGGTTTCTTGATCTTTATTCCGACTAGCCCTTTCTTAATGTATGCAGCGACCCATCTTTGTACAGATCTACTGCTAACTCCATGCTCCTTTGCTATGTCATGATAGGTTCTACCTTCTCCTTTTTGTAGTATAGCCAGCAACCTACGATAATCCTTTTTATTATCGGTACTCTTCATGATTGACTTTAACATATTCTCCTGACCTCTAGAAAGTTTTAGAGTAGAAGGATGATTCATAAAATAGAGATATTCTACATATGTTAAGCTTTAACTATACAAAAATCTAGACTAGATGATAAATAAAATACGACATAAATATGGACACCTCACTTAGCACTCGGTAAAGTTTGTGTTTATATAGGATTTGGTATAGTTCATGGACAAAATTGCCGCACCTATTTAGTTAGTCGCCGCGATATGGGAGTGTCGATATTTGCGCCATCATAGTTAGCATTTATAAGAACTATTTTTCTTTAATCTGCTACGAAAAGGAATTCATTAGTTATTTGTATGTATAGTACAATTTTTGATTTTCAGCTATAAATTTAATTATATAATTAAATCAAAATGTTACGGGATCCGCTACAAGGAGCAGACCATGATTTCACAAAAAATACCCGGGAAAATATTGAACTTGTGTCGCTATGATTTAAATGAACACATGAATAGATATTCATCAGGTGACTGTTTAGAATAATGGACTATTTTCTCCCATATATCATGATATTTCATGATAATATTTCTTTAATTGCTCATGAACCGGCGACTCCATTGTCTAGTCTCTAATGTCGATACACAGTTCTTACTATACTCGAATTGCCTTCAAGACTCTTTCAGTCCAAATCTTTCTTGATGCAGAGTGTCTATTTGAGACAATGCCTCTCGGTAAGACGTACGATATTGAACCAAAGTAGCATGTAAATCAAATATTTGTTTCTCAAGACTCTCTCAGATTCCAAGAGATCTACTTCTATTCGTAATCCTTCGTACTTAGCCTGTACGATTGGCAAATCATTATTGGCAATTTCGAGAAGTTTTTTGACATGCTTATGATCCATACCTACAACCTTGGTTAATCTGTACAGCTCTACAAATGACCAGATATCGTCTTTAACATTTTCATAGACTTTACAAAGAGTATAGAGTTGCCGTAGTTTCCAGTATTGTCTGTACAATTCATGCACTTCAGGTTCCTTTAGGCCTAATTTAATAGCCACGTGTAGCGGAGACTTGTTCTCTGAAAATAGTTGGTAGGCCTAAGAGGAATCGGACAAGGATTGGTCTGATCCGGACTTTTTCAAAATAGGTCCAATATCACGCAGAGATATTCGTGCTTCCTTGGATATTTCACTATAAGTCTTTCCTTGATTATAATAAAGATCTAAAACTAGGTTTTCTTTTTCTTTTCTTGTTAGGCCTATCATGGTTTTTATATTTAATATATGTAAATGTGAATCTTAAAGGTGTTAAGAGCTATTACCACGGTGTTATCATTATTACCACTTAGTTACACTTATTTTCTCTATTACCACGATTATTTTAGAATGAATTCAAATTAGGACGTAATAGCTAATTCAATAGTGAAATATTGATATTTATCTATATGACTTTTATGGTGTCATTGAGAAGAGAAGAGAAGAGAAGAGAAGAGAAGAGAGTAGTTCAGTCTTTTCTTCCCGAGTTTATTCTTGTTCAATATCTAACTGCCTTGCTTCGACTACAAATTATACTACCATTTTATTCTGAAGGGTAATGGCGCAGTTCATAATCTGGGCCAATAATATGTCGTAATCGCAAAGAGCTTTTATGATTAATATGACTTCTCGTGGCATCAATCATACTCATGTTCCTTATTCTTATCCCCTTATATGGAGTATGACAGTCCAGTTTCAAGCTGGTCATTTTCTGCAGGGCTGACATTCTTAATTGTTAGTCGTTCTACAGGATAAAGATTTAGAAGAAGAAGAGCATCTACAATGGATATAGACACGATTTGAGAAAATACATCTACGATTACCATAGGATGAATGATTATCTTAGGATGAATAGATACAGAATTTCCAGTCAAAAATAATACAGATACAACAAAAGCAGGAAATATAATTGGTATAAGCATACGATTAAAAGATTGAAATCATAATTGTTCTTGTATAACAAACCTCCAAGCAATGGTCCAAGCATTAGAAGTATAATGATAGTTCCTATCAAAATATTGGCAATAATGACATGTTCAAGCTCCTACCAAAAGGATGAATTCGATGATGTAAATTGGCTCTACATTCCGAGATATTAGTTGCAAATATCCGAGATATGTAAATGGAAATAGGAAATATGATTAATTTTGATAATTATTCATTTATGGGGCATCATGTTTTCTTGTATGCCTACATTTTATCCTTTAATGATTACTTTTGCTCCATTTTTAATCTGACTCAATATCTCGTCTTTATCTGAATCTATAATTCTGCCTAAAATATTCACAGGAGAGTACGCCAATATCCTTTCGTCCTTACTGATAGGAGTCGGTCCGAAGAATAAACATAATGCTTTGCCCTCAGGCCAATATGCAACATCTAATTTATTAACTTCTGTCTTTGCGTTGTCTTCTGGTCCTACAGATACCATAGTTCGATCGGTATAGAGCTCATCTCCCCATCTATTGATATTAACTTCAATTGGTAGATTCTCAAATATTGCCTTAAAGGTCTTTGGTGCAAGGGAATCATCTAATTCTATTCTAATCACTTCGTCGAGATCAGGGAATACAACAGCAATAATCTTCTTCATAACGCTATACTGGTGAAAGTATGTACTTATACTCAAATGTATCTTATATTTACATGACTAATCGTACTCCTATCTAGCACTGATATTCAAAAACATTGAGTAGTTATAGTACTTCCAGACATGGGTGACAATATAACTTACAGATAGGTTATACTTATGCTGTCAGGAAGTGTAGAGCTGAAATCTAGATTATGACATATGTTTATGCACAATGGTTAGTCAATCCTTTCTCCTTCTTGATTCCAACCACTAAGGTCAATCTCAACAAATATTGATTCATTTTTCTTTGCGGCGGCAATCCATCTCTTTAATTCTAGTTTCCAATTAACTTTGTTTTCATCATTTATTATCTGATCATATGCATCTACAAATCTTGTATATGAATCACCAACTTTTGTGATTGCCATAAAATTCTCATCTTTCTCTAAGCCAATGGCAAATTCATTTCTGTTTTGATTAGTGTAGATGCAAATTAATGGTCGTGGAATGTGAGATCGGTTTCTATGGTTTGACTTCACTATCTTCATCTCTTTTTAGTTACTATTACTTCATTACTTCTGTAGACGAAAATAAAGCTATCACTACTTGTCTTAGCACTCTTATGTATACCTGATCTTTCGAAGAAAAATTCCTAAAGAATATATTCATAACAACAATAATGGACTAGTTTATATTATGCTGAAAGATCCTATTCCTTCCACAAGGATCCCAGAAGATTTCATTAATTCATATCTTGACTTAACCAGAAAACAAATAAGCTTTAAACGTTGGTCTGATTTGTCTATTCAAAAAGACCGTACCTTAGTAATGGCTAACACTAGACGAAAAGCTGTAAATATCTTCCATAAGATCTTGAAAGACTTCCCAGATGCAATGTATCAATCTACAGGAATAAAGAAACAAGATAGAATTAATATTTTGAGGAAATTAGATGAAAAGGAAAAATCAAAGGAGAAATTCATTTTGGTTTCAACACAAGTTGTCGAAGCTGGAGTAAACATAAGCTTCTCAAATTTTCAGAGAGAAGGCACCTATCGATAGTATAGTTCAAGTCATGGGCCGGCTTAATAGAGAAGTTGAAAGTGATACTGCTATGCTTAGCATTTACGAGTATGACTACGGATACAAGCCTTACAACAAACTTGAAATGGATAAATCTGAAATAATATTAAAAGATGTCAAGGACTCGAGTTATACTCTGCTGAGACGACGTAGACAATACTGCATCATTACAGGGGATATAAAAGTACAAGCTAAACAGAATAATCGCTAGTGATTTGTGATTCTGTTTTCCCTCCTGCAGAAAAAGAATACCAAAATAATAGAAAACATTTATCAGAGATAGTAATAGAATGGTCTTTTAGGAATGGTAAACAATAATTATGATGAAAGCTGCAAGGATCGTTAAACCAAAGGAATCGTTAGAAATACAAGATATTGAGATACCAAACCCCAAAGGGTCACAAGTTCTTGTTAAGATTCAGTCTTCTGGTGTCTGTCATAGCGACATACATCTTTGGCAAGGTGGATACGAAGGTCCAGGAGGACAATTTTTAAAGACAACGGATAGAGGAGTAACTTATCCATTAACACCCGGGCATGAAATATCTGGCATAGTAGAAAGTATTGGCGAGGAAGTACAACAACAAGGAAGAATACTTAAAAAAGACAAGGTTCTTGTATATCCTTGGATAGGCGAAGGACTTTGTCCTGCATGCAGACTGGGTGAGGAAAATCTATGTGACAATCCTAGATCATTAGGAATTTATAATGATGGAGGGTATGCTGAATATATTTTGATACCAAGCTACAGATATCTTGTCAAGTTACCAGAACATATCGACATGGATGTAGTGGCAACTTTATCGTGTTCTGCGCTCACAGCATATGGCGCGGTTAAGAATACTGGTATGAAGCCCTACGATAATGTGGTTATTGTAGGAGCAGGCGGATTAGGTCTGATGGCTATGCAGCTGGCAAAGGCTGTATCTGGAGCAAGGATTATTGCTTTAGATTTAGATGATAAAAAGCTTAAAGTGGCAAAAGACAACGGTGCAGACGATATAATCAATACCAAGACAGAGACTGACATTACCAAATCTGTAATGGAATTAACCAACAACATGGGTGCAGATGTGGTTATTGATTTCGTAAATGCTTCAAAAACCGTGGACACAGATATGAAATTTCTAAGAAGACGAGCCAAAGTCGTACTCGTAGGTCTTTTTGGAGGGGAATTAAGACTAAACCTGGTAACGATGCCAACAAGGGCATATAGGTTAATTGGATCCTATACTGGAACTTTAGCTGATATGACTGAATTGATATCATTGGCAGACAGAGAAATAATTAGGCCAGTAATATCGGACAAATTTAAACTTAATCAAGCCACAGAAGCATTATCAAAGTTAAAAGAGGGTAAAATTATTGGAAGAGGAGTATTAAATCCGTGAGATCTGCTAACGAAAATATTCATAATAATGATAAAAAGAAAGAGCTGCATGATTATAGAAAATCAAAACTACAGACAACAAATCCTACAACGGAACAAGTTCTCAAAGAATATGAAATAATGTGCAAAGAACAGATAAATGAATCAATAAAACAAGCAAAAAACGCATTCTTAGAATGGAAGAAGAATATTGATAAAAGATCAGATTTTCTTTATGCATTTGCAAAAGAGCTTAGAAAAAATAAAGAGAAACTCGCCAAAACAGCTACAGAGGAGATGGGAAAAGCAATAAAGGAATCAAGATCAGAAATAGAAAAATGTGCATGGGTAATAGAATATTATGCGGATAATGGAAAAATTTTTTCAACCGCCGAAGTTGTCAATACAGATGCAAGAAAAAGTACCGTATCGTTTGAGCCTATTGGAGTCATAGGTAGCATAATGCCGTGGAATTTTCCTTACTGGCAGGGAATAAGGTTTGCAGCTCCCTCATTGATGGTTGGAAACACTATTGTATTAAAACCAGCTAGTGCTACAATGCAATGTGGAATTGAGATTGAGAATACTTTTCGTAAGGCTGGAGTACCAGAAGGTGTTTTTCAAACATTGATAGGAGACTCAACTATTGCAGAGACACTTATCGATTCTAATGGTATTAGTGCTGTAACTTTTACAGGCAGCGTACCTATTGGAGCAAAGGTTGCACAAAGAGCAACATCACAACTAAAGAAAACCGTACTTGAGCTAGGAGGAAGTGATCCATTCATAGTGTGTGAAGATGTAGATATTGAAAAAGCTTCAACTGGTGCAGTTAAAGGTAGATTCATTAATTGTGGACAAAGCTGTATAGCATCTAAAAGGTTTATTGTAGTTAAAAGAGTAGCAGACGAGTTTACTGAGAAGTTTGTTCAGAAGACTGAAAAACTTAGAGTTGATGATCCACTTTTAGATGATACAGATATGGGACCACTTGTTAATGCTAAATCAGTTGAGAATATGGATAGAATTGTAAAGATGTCTATAAAAGAAGGAGCCGAACTACTTACAGGTGGAGAGAAAGTAAAAAATAAAGGATACTTTTATCGTCCCACTATTCTCAAGAATGTCTTGCCTAAAATGGAAATAGCACAAGAAGAAGTATTTGGACCGGTTGCACCAATAATTGCAGCTAATGATGAAATGGAAGCTATAAAGATTGCAAATGATTCCAAATTTGGCCTTGGTGCAAGTATATGGACACAAGATCTTGAAAAGGCAGAAAAACTATCTGCGATGGTGGAATCAGGGATCGTCACTGTAAATAATATGGTAGTATCTGATCCAAGAGTTCCGTTCGGTGGCGTCAAGAATAGTGGGTTTGGCAGAGAATTGTCAAGATTTGGTATGCTGGAATTTGTTAACATCAAATCAGTTCGACTCTACGACCAACTTCTATATAATCATCATGTAGAATGAAAATATTATTCGAATAAATAATGAATAAAAACAATCAATAAAAAAATAGGCGAATACTTCAAACAAACAAATATTCAAAATGGTAACGAAAATTCGTACCAAAAAAACGTATGAAGATAACAACAGCAGTAATGCTGAATTGTCATCATTAGCAATAGTAGAGAACAACAAAAGGATTGAGAACGTATTGATACTTCAAGGTGATGGATCTTTGGGAGCGTTCGGATGCGGGGTCTACAAGGAACTTACAAAGAACAAAATACATCTTGATATTATTGCAGGTACTTCAATAGGTGGAATAAATGCTGCAATTATGGTAGGTAGCAAGGACGAAAAACATCCAGAGCAACTCTTAGAACAGTTCTGGCTGGAATTAGCTGACAGCTATATAGATTTAGACAAAACCACTCTTCATCTTTCTTCTGATTCAATATTCCAACTTATAGAGCAATTTATGCCATCTAAAAGCTATTATGATGACCTCGGACTATGATCACAACAAAAAATCTATTTGACAAATGCAAATGAATATAATCGTAGGGTTAAACAGCTAAAGGCATTTTATAGCTCAGTTATATTTGGAAATGATAAAATGTTCAAGCCCAGGTGGATGCGTAACAACGTATTAGCTGATCCAGATTACTTTACACCCATAAAGTGGACTGGTATGTATGATCACTCACCACTGGCAAAATCTCGAAAAATACATCGATTTTGATAAATTAAGACCTAAAGAAAATCCAAATACATGTTTGATCTTAACTGCAGTGAACATTTTAACTGCAGAATCTCTAACATTTGATAGTTATAAGCAACAGATAACTCCAAAACATATCCTTGCAACATCCACTTATCCTTTATATAATTTTCCATGGAAGAAGTAAAAAGATGGCGTATTCACGTGGGATGACGGATTATTAAGCAATACTCCGTTAAGGGATGTACTAGATACATCTCCAATAAATGATAAAAAGAATTTTTTGGTAGAAAATTATTCCAAAAAAGTTAATACACTTCCAAAGAACTTGCCAGAGGTTCATCATAGAGCAAGAGATATTATCTTTTCAAACAAGACTGAACATAACATTACCTTATCTGAGATAATAACGCGAT
>CAVPXM010000089.1:0-7760 GCA_963709405.1 uncultured Nitrososphaerales archaeon | reverse complement strand
TTTCTTATTTCTCGATATAATTCAAAGCCGTCCATCTTAGGCATAGCATGACTTCTCATATTGGACATAGAACTTTATAACCTCATTGCGAATCTCCGTTATCGTTATTATAGAAATCATTCATATTTTTGTATCTATTATTTATATTGTTACTTAGTGGAAGACTGAAACAAAAAATAGTTTCCCTTTTTCCGTTCGAGTTAATATTTTGGCCCATATCTTACCACCATGAGTTTCAATAATGCTTTTTGATATAAATAATCCTAAACCAGTCCCGCTTTAGGATTTGGTGGCAAATTTTGAAAATAATTTGGGAAATATTTCTCAATATATCCCAGTACCTGTATCTGTATCTTTAACGCTAATCACAACCTCCTTCTTATTGTCGTTATCATTATCGTCACCAAACTTTTCTGGTTCTGATGGTCCACTGACGCCACATTCCAGATGTTGTCGTGGTAGCTATTTCTTTGGCGAATTTAATAGCATTATCTACTAAATTGGAGATGACCTGAGTTCTCACTGCACATGCTAGCGAATCATTTGCATTTTTTAGTTGTGCAGTTCTTGCGACTACCGTTTTCTCTAATTGTTTATTCCATGAGAATACAAGAAATGCAATGATTAATGCTACTATTCCTATAATTATCACTACCAATGTAGTAAAGTATTTCAGTTGATCAATTAATGTCCCTACGTCACCTGCTAGGTAAATTAACCTACTAAGCAAAGGATCGCTGGTAAATTGCTATAAAATATGGATAATCTGACATCATGATTGAGCCCTTTCGGTTAAGTTTGCCACCTGTGAAACGTGGGATGACAAGTAGTCATTTTTTACTTCACTTATGGACTATACGTTTGATCACTAGTTATGAAAGTAGATCTCGTATTTGAATCATATGTGGATAGATAAATAAGTAATGACTATCTCGAACTGCTCCTACTGGCTACGAATGGCACTTCTACGATTACGAAATATTCCACTCCATCTTTTTGGTGAAGGTTTTGCTGTTGAGGAGGAATGAGGAACAATTGATATTCTATCCATAGTTGGAATTTTAGAACGCATTTCAGTCGCTATCTCGATCGACAACAACTCAACTTCTGCCAAGGGCTTGCTGCCATCAATTTCTATATGTACTTCAGCCCGCGTTACCAGACCGGTAGGACGGAGCAATACTGACCTAACTGTGATCTGCTCGTAGCTGAATTTCTCTTCGATGGTCCTCTTGACAATTTCTGTAACCTTGGGATCCTGCCACGAATCTCACAAGTATAAGAGATGAACGTTTGAGTGATACGTAGGAGACAGAAAAAACGTACCCGGCGATTATCATACCACCTATAGCATCTGCTTGTAAGAATCCCAGCTGAGAGGCTATCACGACACTAATAAAACCAATGACTGAAGCAGAACCATCTTTTATTGAATTTTTGGCATCAGTTTTTAATGAGAGTATGTCATATTTGTTCGCGATAGTTCTCATTTGAAATGCTCTGTAAGAGAGATACCAGCCGCAGCAACTTAGGACAATCATAGTCAAAATAGGCTGCCGAAATTCCCCTGGTTGTATTAGGGCCTCATAAGAGTGATAAAAGATAATACCACCAATTATAACCATTCCTATTGCTGCCATAAGTGCTGCCGAAGCTTTCAACTTTATGATATCCAAAATGGAAGGTCTTATCTGCAGGTCTGTGTGCAATTCTTAGCCCTAATAATACTATGAAAGATATCATTGCATCAGACAAGGAATCAGTTCCATCTGCTGTGGCAACAGCACTACCGCTAACATATCCGGTAACAAGTTCTACAATACCGATACTTATTAAAGTGATAACTGAAATTTTGGCAATCCTCTGACCTGCTAGGATCCCTTCATTTATCAAACTAGAAGTTGAAGTCGCAGATCCTGTATTCGTGAGAGGTTTAGAACCATCATTTATATGTTCTCTAGTTATTTCATTATCATCATCCAATACTACGATATACAATAATCATTCGTATCGGTCATATTTAAGATTTGAATCTAAATGCCAGTATAAGAAATTTAACTTGTACATAAAACATTCTGGTCTTTTTCGAGGCTTTTCAGCCAATAAACGTCATTGTGTTTTAAGAATTAATCGCCTAAATATCTGCTAGAGTTGTGAAAACTTTTGAAATAGCTACAGAATATAGTCAAAAAGTATATAAAAAGTGTAGATCTTTTATTACTTATAAATAATTTAGATAATTACTAGATATTTAAAAATATATCTGAGAACTGAAAGAAATAGACCTTTTTTGTAGCAACTTAATACCAAACTCATGAAAATGTAGTGAATTATGATGCCAAATGCCACTAGAATGAAAAAAACTATAATAATACTGGATTCATCGAGCACGGTCCTATGTGGAGATCAAGTACGCTCGTACATAAGTTAATATAGTTATTCTCAATAATAAAGATAAGTTCAAAAAGGCAAACCTTATGGAAGAAGAACGTAATAGCGACCAATCAGATGATGATTCGGATAGTCACGGCAATTATAAAGATCAAAACAAGTTGAATAAATGCGAAACATTGGACGAAGGTACATTTGCTTTTATGCATTGGTTGAATTCCGATGATAAGAAGTCATTAGCTTCTACTGGTAACCCCATAGTGCTGTTGAAATTTGTTAATGATGTCCATACCATCCTATATGATACATATCTACGTGCAGAGATAGACGTTGAAATAAACAAAGGCATTCCTTATTGTAAATACTGTAAGGAAGGTGATTGTGCTCATGTAGGGTTCGCCATCTGCATAGAGCAATTATATGGTCATCGTAGAAGCGGAACAGGTGATACAGTAGAGGATATTATAGAAATCTAGTCAATATCAAATTTTTAGTATATTTGTTCTAATTTGAGCTATTGACATCATACTCGAAAACGAAACCTAAACCTTTTCACCTTTTCTCGAGGAGACGTAGATTCAGGAGAGTGAGAAGATGTCACCGATTCCGAAATTCTTAGGATGTTCCCAAACTTGATTACATATGGAGTCATGAAAGCTGTTACTATAGTTACTATGCCTAATATTGGGAAGACTGAGGAAGTAATTGCTCCAACATCTTGACCAGCTTTGGCGATAATCAAGGATATCTCTCCTCTTGCCGAGGCCATTCCTAATCCTGTCCTTAGTGCTGTAATGTCATCATATCCCTTTGCCCTAATCAATATTGCAATAATTATCAAGAATTTGGAAGCAAATGATGTTAGAATCAGTAACATTGCTGGAACAATGAGTAAAGGAACCTGAGATAAGTTAATCAGCGCACCTATGGATATAAAAAATATTGCTGCAAAACATATCTCTTAATGGGGTTGTGATCACTCTAGCGACATTAGCACTCTTTGATTCAGCAACCAACACTCCAGCTAGAAAAGCGCCGGTAACAACAGATAAACCAAGTTCCTTAGCTGCAAATGACAAACCAAATGCCAACCCAAGAATTACGATTAGAATCAATGCGTAGTCTTGTGTCTTACCAATTCTATCTATTATCGCAGGAATATACCTTGAGCCTAGGAAGAGTGTACTTCCAATAAATGCAATAACTATTCCTAATGAAATAGAGACTTGCAGGATAGATACGTGACCTTCATTTGTGGCCACTGATTGAAAGATACCAAGAGTAGTGATAGCTATAATATCTTCTACAATAGAAATTCCTAGAATTAGAACGGTTGATTTATCCTTGATCATGCCTACCTCTTCAAGGACTCTAATAGTTATTACCGTACTAGTAATAGACATAGCTAATGCAAGGAACAGTGAATCAAAGAATGAAAAGCCGAGTGTTTGAGCAACGAAAAATACGATTAATAGAGTCACTATAGTTTCTGTTAATGCCACCTGGATCGAAATCCTACCCACAGATCTTAACTTGGCTATTGGGAATTCAGTGCCAATAACAAATAGTAACATTATAATTCCTAGCTCTGCAAAGGTATTCAATGAGTTAATATTCTGTATCAATCTAAATGGAGGTGTATAAGGACCTATTATCATGCCAGCGAGTATATAACCAATTACCATAGGTTGTTTTAACTTGTGAGTTATCACCAACATTATAGCAGCGACTATCATTATCGCCGCAAAGTCTTGAACTAAGGTATCAGACGAAGATGATGTAGAAACATGAAAAAAGAGCTGATCACCAAGAGATATTAGTGGGAGTGGGAGTGAAAATTGTTGTAACATAAATGGTAATGGAAAATTCATATCATTAGCTATTATATCTAATAATAATTAAGAATATGTGAAGCCATATTAACTGCTGGACTTTCGAGTTGTAACTGGGATGATAGATAATGTAAGTTTGTGCATATAGATGGCAACCTATGTTCTCTCCATTCAAACATTATTACTGAATAGTAGATTAAATTTGTACATATTAAACCATTACCATCATCATTTGAACATGCATGAATTATGCCAATCTGATATGTCTTGACTCAGTAGAGTTGTATTATGTGATTACAAAATTAAGATTTCAAAAGTAAAGGGGTTTTAATAACCAGCTGCATAGCAAATAATTCTTTCATTACGATTGTGGAATAGTTATCAATTAATCATGTTAATGCATTTGAATCAAAACCTGAATAGAGAGAATGTAAAATCATCATCAAATGAAGAGGGTTAAGAGGTATTATTCAAGAGGATGCCCTGGTATAATTTAAGAATCTATATTGGACTATCTTTCTTCCGAAACGTATGGGCTTGCCAGATATGGGATCGGAAAGCAACGAAACTGAAGTACATAGTAATTCCATATCAGTTTATATTATACAAGCGTTGAGGCCGTTGTTCTTTAGAATCTTTTGATGCGGATAAAAGGAATATAAGAATCAGTATCGCAACAGTATGCAAAGTTCAATTAATTAATGCATCAGAATAGTAGTGTATTCGGATAGCAGAAGCAGCACCACAACCAATACCAATTAGTCCCAAGAAGATAGATCCAATGAATGCAATTCCCATTGCATTCCCGACTGCTATCATTGTGTTCAATAGACCTGAGGCCGCTCCTGCATCTTCAATCTTTGCATGTGAAAGTATTGCATTAATCAAAGGTATTAGTATAAACCCATTTCCAACCGCAAGTGCGAACATGAACGGTAGCAATTGTGACCATTGCAACCCGGTATTAACTTCTTGATCTACCGTCAAAATCAAGAACACATAGCATATTATTGTTATAAATGCCCCAATCTTCAAAATACCGACTTCTAGTTTTGGAACAACCTTTGGAGTAAGTAATGAAGAAATAAGAAATCCCATTCTCAATGGTAGAAACGCTAGGCCAGGGACAAGAGGAGAGAAGCCTAATCCATTTTGCAAATAGAATGTCAAAACGAAAGCAAATACTTGGGAGATTAATATCGAACCTCAAAAATTATTAGGTAAATCACACTACAAAAAAAGAGAATAATTTGTCTTCATTTTCTTTCTTTACAGTATTTTTCCAATCGATTCAAGAAATACGCCCAACCATTCTCGAATTCTGTAGAAGATAATTTTCCTGTCTCTTTTCCCGTAAAGCCCGAATGAGTTAGTACCACTTTTGTTTTGTTTTGATCAATTGCCTCCAGTTCCCACATTACTGTAGTTTCAGGAAATTCTGATATATCCTTAAACCGCCAAGTATAGGTTATTTTCTTATTTGGAATAAACTCCTTTACCGTACCCTCTTGCAAAAAGTCCCTTTGATGCTCCGCTGATGACTTTTCTTTATAAAAAGAGAGATTGACTTTTCCTCCTATATTTGGCTCCAAAATAGCATGATCTGGAAACCAATTAGTTAATTCGGCAGGATCAGTAATAGTCTTTGAACACAGTTTCTGTTGAAGCATCAATAACTAAGTCAAGTGTCATATTTAATGTCGTCATACCATATTCCAAATGTTTTGTTTAGGTATTCTGATACCGCAGTTTTTTGTTCTTCTATATTTTCATAGAATCTATTCCCACACACATCTGATTTTATCTGCTGGTTTACTTTCCTTTCATTTGGATTTAGGTATGGTGCTTTCTTTGGTAGGTGAATAATGGTCAGCCAGTCTTCTTCTTTCTGTGCATTGATATAATTCCGTACCATTAGGCTTACATGGTATGAAGCGTTATCCCATATGAGTATGAGTCTTTTCCACCAATCACTTTTCATAATGTTTCTCTTGAGATTCTCCAGATGGTCAATAGTACTCGTAGAATTCATTCTATCATAGAAATCATACGTCATTAATTTCTCTTCAGGGCCATAGCATGGATATATATGCGGAGAACTTCCTTCTACTTCCATTATGTTCTATTTTGAGTTGCTCGCCTTCAAAACTGATGGACTTGTAGTAGAAAAAAAACTCCATAAATTGATTATGCGCCTCGGCTTTTTCAGGCTGAGGCAGATATCCAGTCGAGGCCGATAGATGAGATGGGCCGCTCCCTGGGGCGATTTTTAAAAAAGCGTCTATTTCATGTCTTGGGCCGGCATGGAGCGAGAACGCCCGAATGTAGCCGAATGATATACAGAATACTATTTAGACATCAAGCGAGTTTAGCTGAAGTATAAATACATGGCAGGAGGGCTAAATACGCTCCAAATCCATATTTTTTTTTAAAAAAAGGATCAAAAAATGAAAAGAGAAACGCAGCAAGCAATACAACAAATATCCGATGGCTTATCTATATGCTCGACTTTCTATGAATATCTTTCGCTCGATGAAGACGATGAACGCTGCGGCGGATACCATTTCATGTCCAAGGAGACCTCACTCGCGGAAAAGTATGTCCAGGATCGTCCTGACAACGCGAGCCCGAGCGAAACCGCAAGACTACGACAGGTTTCCCGACTGCTGAGCCGTTCAGCCGAGACGATGAGAGCTTGGGATCTTGACTTCCTTGCCGCTCGAATGGAGGCCCTTGCAGCAGAGTGCGAAAACCTAAGCACTTCGGAAGAGCCCAAGTCGCCGGAGTTGCAACATGCCGACATCCACTAAGAAGCGGGTTTTGCTGCCCTTGTCCGACACTCTCCTCATGCTGACTGACGAAGCCGCTCGGACGCTTCAGATGTCTCGCGTTTCTTTTATCCGGCAGGCGATTGCAATGAGGGTTGCTTCGTTCAACCGCATCGAGAAACCGATGATGAGGGATGTTTTTGAAGATGAGCGACCTTCGCAGCCTTCTGCGGATTGCGCACATGACTGTAGTGCCGCTCAATCTGCGCGACACTGGTTCCCATGTTGCGCGCTAACTCAAGCTCGGTCAGATCGCCATGCAACAACGCCATCGTTGCGTAGGTGTGGCGCAAAGAATAGAGCGTTCGTCGTGCGCCGTCAGCGTCGCACAGCAAATTTTCTTCTCTGCCTGAAGAAGCGCCTGGAAGGGTTTGTTCAGGTCGTCGCCATGCCAGACGTTATCTTGCTGATCTGGATTACCTGACAGAAGTAGCCAATCGCTCAAGTAGCGTCGCGCGTCTGGCATTAGTATGACTGTTCGTGATGCCCCTTGTTTGGTGTCTGCCCTGACCCTTATTTGGAGATATTCAATACCCGCTTTGTCTTTAAAAACACCGATATCTGCCCAATGCATCATGCGTGCCTCACCAACACGGAGACCCGAATTGGCAAGGAAAAGGACGTAAGCCCGAAGTTGCTTTCGCCGCTTCTTGTGATAAGCGTTCGCCCTGTCTGACCTGAAGGAGTTTATGCAGTCCGCCCAATCATG
>CAVPXM010000088.1:0-13775 GCA_963709405.1 uncultured Nitrososphaerales archaeon | reverse complement strand
GTAGATCAGTCGTTCAAGAACTATTTAGGTAGGCTACTGTAAGTACAACAAGCCAATTGACACTATCTGCTCATATTATAGACAAACACAATATTAAACAAGCCCATATTTCAGATTTTGCATCTTTCCGATCACTTAGAAAAGAGATGGTGGAAAATCCAGAGGAGTCGTTATGGATCCACGCTGATGATCCTGTCAATATTTTTCAATTACAAGATGTTTTTGGTTTACATCCATTAACAGTAGACGCGATAGTTCACACACATCAACCTTCCAAGATAGAAGAATATGATACATATCTGTTTACAATTATAGATGGAGTACGATATAAAGAGCAAAAAGCGGACATAGTAAAAGGAGGAGAAGAGAGTGATAAGGGAAATGATGGCTGCCGCTGATAGTAATCTTGAAGAAGACGACCTATACATTTTTTTAGAGCGAAGATGGATAATTACCATAAATTTCCACAATCAGCAATTTCAGACGAATATTAAACAAAGAATCAGTAGAAGTTTGATATCATCTCATCTATCTCCTTTGCCATTATCAGAACAACATAAACAACCACGTCCTCATCATCCACCCAAAAAAGTGATACCATGGACTACAGTATAGGAGTATGTGAAATGGTATATCGCTTTGCAATAGAAGAAGTTATTTCAAACTATTATCCCGTAATAGACAAGATCAATACTCAACTAGAGCAGATTGAAGACTATGTTATACTTGAAAAACCCCCAAAGTCACAACTATTAGATATACTTTTGATTCGAAGAAAACTAAGTTTTCTAGAAAGTAGTCTTGCGATGATAACGCAAGCATTCGCAGACGTTATCAACGGAGTTGTACAAGCAAAGCTTGGCAATGATTCTATGAGACACATTCGCTCAATAAATGACAGAGTAGCATATTTAGAAAACAGCGTGGAGAATATGCATCAGAGAGTTATCAACTTGCGTGAAGCCTACAACTCGTCCTTAAGCGCAAACCTGAATGAAACAATCAGAACGCTTACGGTCATTGCCACAATTATTCTTCCTCTTACATTGATAACTGGTATCTATGGTATGAATTTCGATGTCATGCCAGAGCTTCATTCACCATTAGGATACTACTATGTTTTATCATCGATGGCAGCGATAGCAGGAGTCATGGTCATATATTTTAAGAAGAAGAAATGGATTTGAAGCAAAATGTTATTTCCACGGACTGCATTAAAATTTAGTGGATTATTCTATTGTGCGGAAAATAAAACTGTACGTCTTGATCTGCCGGTAATTAATGTCTTCATTATTTGTTCTGCTATCTCTTGTTGATAGAATGTTTCAGCCGGCATTATTGCTAACCTTTACTTAATAAACACATGTTCAATGCCTATGCCAACTTACATTTCCTGATTTGGAAAAAAGATAGGACGATTTTGTGACAAATTTATTCGAAGGAGAAGGTGTGAGCTGATAATAGGAACCAATCGGTCGATTTATCAGTATTATTGAAAATATTTGCTTAGTACTGTCGATTAGTATCTGCGCGAACAAACTTCTTTCCTCCAGGACTTATAGGCCGAAACAGCATCATGAGTTATTTTAGGGGAAGGAATTTCTTGAACTGCCTCTCATACTCTTTTCAGTATAGGACGTTCCTTTAGCATAGATTCTGAAATATCCAATAATTTCAAATGTTCCTCACATAGATATTAAGTCAATAGTTCAAGAACATGACAATAACAGAAAGAGACGAAGAGGTTGAATCTCCATTATGCTCAAATCTGCAAAATCCCAGCAATAATATTTGGTCTAAAAGTAACTACTGCTCCAGAATTTGTTATTATATACTAGTTGGGTTTTCCACCACCAGCACTATAAAATTCGTTGCCCTAAGCTCGAGCATACCCTCCATCATTATCAATTAGATATGTTACCTTTTTCCAATAGTTGTTATTCTTAACATCTAGGTATGATTCCATTTTTACTGCTCTATTATTATTTATATTATCTATTACTACCCCCCCCTCTCCAAGAACTGAATTATCAGTAGCTCTGACTTATCTTTCTGACATGCATAATCACCGGCAAACCATATTTCTTTTACGCGAGATGCAATACCATTAATCCTTCTCTTCTGTTTTCACAATTGATAAAATCTTATTCAAAACTACTGGTTCTTGATTTGTTACTTCTCTATCCAATGACACCATAAGAATAGGATAATCTTGATCATCTAGCGAAGAGTGTTACTCGTTTTATTTTCTCATACAATGTAAATGAATAGATAGGTCTACCAAGCTTTAATTCTACAGCCTTTTCTTCTCTCCTAGTATTCATCCTTATAACTGATTCAATGGTGGATAACGCCGATTCACTTTCTGTCAACAACGGAACTAAGCCTTTTCTGTATTCAGACACGGCTTTGCTACCAAATTTGTTTGCAATTCCTGCGAATCTAATAGAATTATCAGCTTGTAGTATGTCTTTGCAAATGGATGAAAGGTTATTGGTTTTGAGGACCATTTTAATATATTTAAACGTTATAGAATGGAAATGATATACATTGGTACAACATGTTTATAATTAGTTTAAATCGCTGCTTATAAATGCTCAACTCTACTTATGTAACATCTTCTATTATATCCTTTATAATAACATGGGGCACGACTGCCTTCCGTTTAGGCCAGTATTCAAGACTTGGGATGGTAATATATTGGATTATTCTCAGTATTCCTTTAGAATATTCTCTAAGCCAGTTTCTACCTTATTTCTGAAGCGATTTCCTCCTTTGCTGAATTCTCACCCTATTTTCTATGCGGTGCGTTCCACTGACCCCTATCTTGCCAAAAAATGTAAATGTTCTAACAAGGAAAGATCACGTCCAATGATCTCGTGGGACTGTTGAAAGCCAAACAAATGTCTGATCTAAACAAGTCGATAAATGTCCTTATTCTTTATTCGACGAGGAACAGGGACTGCTATATTGAGAACAAATTAGTTGGTCGCAACGGTATTGAAAGCATAAGGGAAGGACTCCATCCAAGCTTAGGGACGCATGATTGTGTAAATAGTGACAAGTTCACAGAGCTCTGCGGATTTCGATGGCAATTATAACTGAGGTGCTTAACCTTATATTTCCTGATCCATTTTGTTTGAGAAACGACAAGCCAAACATGTGTGTCGGTTTCCACGGCTCAATGCACTTCCTGAAAGTTATATGAGGTGGTTCTGCGATCAGGAGTACTTGAAATGCGTAGATTATCTCCCCCTGTTCCACATGAACGATAGAACGTTGGGATCCTAGATTTCATAAGTCGTAATGTGTTCTCCTGGACACGTCTTTGATGATGTTATGTCTAACAAGACTATGTCAACGTTGGTGATGAATAATAATAATCACTTATGGATTTAACCGTCTTTGAACATGCAGCGGATCGAACCCACTGGCCTATGACCGTTATCTTAAGTCCACGGGTAGTCAAAAAGGAATGCAGGGGCCCTGTAGAAGTAAAGGTCGATAGACAAAAAGTTCATGGATTTGTATGTTCGGCCTGAGCAATAATCAACCATTTTTCGATTATTCGCATAAAAGACGCATATATGAAGATAACAATACTTATGCATCTGATTGACAAGGCAACAGAATTGAGGTTAGAGATTCTGGAATATTCGATTGGGTCACGTAACGATTTTTTATCAATATCTAACTTAATATAGACATTTATAGATAGAAGATGAGCTCCTGCAGTACCAAATAAGACAATCCGTATTAATCCGCCTCGGAGGATCAGGAGATTGTCACGTTTGTCGCTACGGTTAGGGAGAAATCAGTTAACGAGGTCATAAGGAATGCAATATCCATCATACTACTGCATATAGGAAGATTAAGTGGCTTCTCTAGATAAAGGACTGGGATGTCATGCAGGCATTAGCCCGCGGACATAGGTAGATAATAGAGAAAAATTTGATTATCTTGGAGGGATTCAATATTTTTTCAAACGCCATCATTCCTACTTTTTTCTCCTAAAATGTATTCGTCCGCTAGCAACGACATGTACAAGTATGAAGACGACATATTTTACTTTATGAATTAAGATTTTATTCTTCTATCCTATTTTCGATTAGGTAGAATAACCAAGTCGTAATAATCTAATTTAAAAATTCAACAATGCTTTTCAGTGGTCATTATATATTTCAACTTCGAATCCATGTATTCTAAAAGACCTCCTGAAAAACAATGTAGGCTCGTTTTCATCATCTGCGACCATGATTTTTTTCCTTTTATTTTTTATTCGACGAGGAGCAAGGACTGGTATATTGAGAACAAAATAGTTGGTTCCGATGGTATCGAACAGATAAGAGAAGGACTCGACCTATTGCATTAGTGGACGGATGATTCTGTAAATAGGTAGGACAAGTTCAGAGACGATGTTGCGGGATTTGGAGGCGCAATTATAACTGAGATGTTTAACATGATATTTCCAGATAAATTTTGTTTGTGAGACGACAAGCCAAAGAAGGCGCTTCGGTTTCTAGGGCTAAATGCGCTTCCAGACAATTTATACGAGCGTAGTACTCTGACTGATCAGGAGTACTTGAAATGCGTAGATTATCTCAACCTGATTAAAAATGAACGATCCAAGTTTGGGATCCAAGATTTCATAAGTCTTGATGTATTCTTCTGACAGGTGTTTGATGATGTTATGTCTAAACAAGATTAGTGAAATTTGGCGATGTAATAAAAAGAATTACTTATGGATTTACCGATCCTTTGCCGGAAGGATCAATTATGAAACTGCAGAAAAGACCTAATAGTGTCACAAGGATTAAAAATACTAAAATTAAGTAACATCTGGATATGGCTAATACTAATCTCTTATTATAAGTATCAAGTGAGCCACACGAGGATATAAGTACATCAGACAAATAAGATAAGACATGAAGCAATACATATCTGATCTTAGAACCATGTCGCAGAAATCATCAAGAACCTCACTTGGAGTTGATTTTGATTGAGTACAATCTTACTATCTGGTAGCAAGAAGAAGAAAGAACAACAGATGATGTTGATACTAATGTTTATAGGAGTTGCAGCAATCGCAGTTCTCATTCCGCTGATTAGTGTTGTAGGATTTCCTACTATGAATGCTAAACCCTCATCCCATTCGAGTTCAGGTGATATATGTAAACAGAATGCATTAAAGTATGAACAACTAGGCTACTATAAAGGCGGAGCAGCACAATTCAATGCAGTTATGGCTACCTGTGCTGTTGGCAGCAGTTAATGATAACCCATAGGAACATGGGTTTCCCCCCTTTGATTTTACTCATTACCTTAGTTGTATTTGTGATGATGATATTTGTGTTAATAGTAATAGTGTCCGGAGGAGCACTATATGCCCAAGCAAAATCTAATACGTACTACTCTACTACTACTACCCCTCATGTAACTATAGCTTTTGTAGGTGATACTTCACCCATAGCGGATATAGATCATGTATCAGTTGCTGGTATCACTACCTATAATGCAGCGAGTAGTAGTAGAAATACTGAACAGAAAATAATAACCGTATCCTGGGGTGATGGAACTAGTAGCCAGTCCAAAATAACTAGGATTCCTTCGTCTAGTGAAGGTAAATGGGGTCCTCTATACCATAAATACGATTCCGCAACTGCCTCTAATCCTTATGCAATAGTTGCTACATTAGATGTATTATCATCTTCATCATCCAATAAAGGAATTGTACAAATAAAAAGTGAACCATACCTTATCAATGTCCATAAAGGTCCAATAACAGGATACTCATCGGATTCACTAAGAAGTAATATCGGTCTTGTACCTAAAAATAATGAGCTATTATTTAACCCCATTTCACAATTGGGTAATATTATAGCTTTGTCTGTAATTGTATCGGTCACTGCATGCAGTTTATGTATGGTCAGACATGTGAGGAGGCATAGTGAGAAGATGATACCCACTATAGATGCCTATAGAGATGAGAAACAAAATCATTATACTAACACACGTACTTTCGGCAAATCTAAATAGAGTGATAGATGAAATCTCAGATGTAATTTTTTGTAATTTGCTCTTTTGTTTTATAGGACAGAAGTTAGTCTAGATTTTAATCTTGATATACTAAATAGGATTTATCCCATAACAATACTGCCTAACATAATTTCGTGTGACTACAAATGCGTTTAAACAGATAGTAGATGGGTTGATTGATTTGACGAATTTATGTTAATGAGTTAAGAACGCCCATATAATCAGCTTACTAAGAATGGTTCGTGATTAATAAAGAGCATTGATATTTATCCTATTTTGAACTTCAAATGATATAGATAATATAAAGTCACAATATATCTTCATTGTGTTGTAACACAGTAAAAACACCTTATGATTAATCACAGATAATAGTGAAGATGGTTAATATCAATGAAAAAAGGTATGGACAGTATGGACATAGATTTCGTATCGATCTCAAGGAATCTGAGGAGTGGGGCATTTTCATTATCTTCTACCTATCCTTGTTCGAACATAAAAAACAAAGTAGCCACAAGAGACAACCAAACGAATCCACTATCACCAGTAACTGTTCTTGCTATTACAATTTGTATTCTCTGCTTATTTCTCACATCATCAATAATTTCACCCAATGTATATGCTGATAACATTAAAAATAGCTCGCTTATAGTAACAAAACAAGGATCTTTCGTAGATTCTAGTGGCAGACTCAATCTTGTAGGAGTAGTTGACAACATGGGACATGTACCAGTTCAAATTAACATGGGCCTCAAGACGAAAGATAAGAATAGCGGACTTGTCACAACGATGATACAACCGACCTACGGCAAAATCATTTATCCTCTAACCGGTGCCCCTTTCAAATTTGTAGTTGATGATCACAACAATTCAGTTATTCCAAGTAAGGCATATATCTCAAGTATAAAAGAGACACCAACACCATTTTTTAAATTATTAAGGTTGAACTATACCAACACACCAGTTGGTAAAGATAGATCTCTTGTTGGGACAGTAAAGAACATAGGATCAGTCGATGTTCACGATGTAAGTGTCTATGCATCTGCTCATGACAATAAGACTAAGCAGATTGATTCTGTTAAAAGTAGCACAATATCAGTCATAAAGCCTGGTGAAGAGGTAGCATTTAGTGCTAACCCTGATCCTGCAGAAGGTCCAAAAATTCTTTATTACAGTTGTGCTGAGATTGATCTCCATCCTGGTAGCATGAACACCTTAGATACAGGTAATGGTAGGTCTATTGCATATGATTTAAACGGAGTTGTTAGTGTTAGCAATTTTAAGTTTGTTAGTGCAACGGATAGTTTAGTTTTTGGGGTAAAGCACTATAACCCTACTGGCGGACCAATGAGTCTGAAGATAGTTAAAACAGCTGGAAGTCAAGATATATCTGTCCTAATGGATGGGAAGATAAATAATAAGGATGTATCAATAAAAGTAATGAATCCAAAGACTGTGCATATAGATTTTATTATTCCCCCAGGTAATCATGATATACAAGTAAAGGGATTATGATTGTATAACAACTTACTGAACTAGAATATCAATAATTCACATGGATGAGACGGTATAAATATCCTAGATCGGTGATTTCAATATGCAATCGGAGGAAGAGTTCTAATTTGAATGATGCAAATGAAAATTTTTCGTCATTCATTGTAATTAGCGGTACCAGGCATATCTTTGTAGAAATAGATTCGACAGGATTCAAATGACTCATGCTTCACGGTCTTATACTGATCGAACCGCGTTGAGACGAAAATACGCGAAGTTATCTATCTATTGGAGTCGATCTATTCCAACAAATCATATGTTCGATTAAGATAAGACGATCTTACAAGACATGATAATATAGATTTCAAGCCAATCCTAACAAGAATAGCTGAAATTCTACCATTATCTGTAGTTACAGCTGATAAGGGTTACGATAGTGAAGATAATCACCTTTTAGTAAGAGAGGGCTTGCATGCATTCAGTGTAATCCCACCTCGATATGAACATGTACCAATATTGAGAACACATGATAAATATAGGAAACAAATGAAACATGGCTATTCCAAATTGTTGTAGAATCAACCGAACAAGGATGAAACTACAATGTCAATCATAAAACGACTGTTTGAAGGGCACTTAATGTCTAGATTGACTAGAACACAGAACAGGGAATTGTCATTCAGATGCATAACCTACAACATACATAGACTGACTGATCATATAACATTGATGATGGTTTCTACAAAGCTCATGAGTGACTTTACTTTAAATAGAGAGGTAGTATTCAGCCTAGTGAAAATACGTTGAGTATTGCTAGCAGGTTTCTAGACAAGAATTAATTAAGAAAGTTCGCAAGGGATTTTGTTAATGACAGAATAGAATGTGCAGAAGGACTTTCCATGTTCGCACCCTTCTTATACTCCATTTACAGCTATGCTTTACAGTTTAGCAACCGTATATCTATTGGGAGCACTATACACGGCACAAAGTGGTTTTGAGTAAAAATCCAGCAACAGGAAAGAGAACGGCTCTTAAACAGCAGTTACATACAGTCACCTAATTTCAATCTCAGTCCACACAAGCGAATGTAGTCACAAACCTGCCACCAGGGAGGATGGGAGTAAAATAGCAATATCAGTATGTCTAATTCCAATATTTTAAACCCGCCTCTAAACTGCGGATTCTGTCGTATATTCTTGAATCATCAGCTTCTACTTCTGTAGTTAAATAGAGTAAAAGATCATCACCAAATGGCATAGTTATGCGTTTAATCTTTTCATATTCAGCCAACACATACTTTCCTTTTCCGATCTTGTCTGAAAATTCACTACGTACCTTCCAGGCAACCATAGCCATTTCAAGAGATTTTTTGCTTTCATCTTTGCTAAGTAAATTCTGTACACCCTGACGATGACGATAGAATATTATATTGCCATTTGTATCACATATCGTGACTAATCGTATCTTTGGATCGATATTCATAATATCTTTATAGTGTTGCTTTATTTTATAAACTCTAATTCTTAGCAGTGAACTCATCACATAACCAAATATTGCTCCCCAAACAAGGTGGAATACTATTGCAATAAGTGCAATGTTTGTTATTGAGTGGCTTAGCTGGTCGGCTAGTATGGTCTTCTGCCATGCGATTGCTAAAATTACAACGATGCGCTGCATGGAAGGTTGTATTAAAAGGGATGTTATCGGAAGGAATAAGATTAACCATACAACGATGCCTGCTCCCATGCCAACTAATGAACTTTTGATTGGAATAAGCATGCGTATTTTCCTCCATCTAATTCCGATTGCTCCAAGTGCAATTCCTAACAGTGTGCCAATTAGTAGATGAAGTCCAAATCCTATATAACCTGCAATTATAACATTGTTCGAACCTAAAATAATACCAATTATTGAATAAAATGTACCTATCCGTAATCCAAATGCCAGTTCAGCTGCTTCCAATACCTAAAGATATGAGTAAAGTTGCAATAATACCGGCAAATGCACCATACTTTACTCCTTTTAAAGTTACTAACAAGTAGGTTCTGCTTTTCTTCTTAGTATGAAGTGAAGGGCTATAGCTCATCTTTCAACTAGTACCTCTCTATTCTGTTTATCGTGTTACTGCTGTTACTACACTTGGCCAATAATGTTCTCATTAGTATGCACATGCAAGGTTTTATTGTGATATCTTTATGAATAATACTCAATACCGCACAGCACAGATGTCGAATTGAATCCGATATTGCTAATAATGAATCCAAGTAATTCCCAAGAATAGATACTCTTATATTTTGATACAATATTACTCACTGATATGAAGCTAAATATAAAGCTCATGTTGAAATAATATTACATTCAGATAATAAATCAGGTGCAAGATGGATAAATGTTAATTATTTTATATGAAGATGACTCATTCAGATGCCATCTGTTAAGTTAATTAATTCCTATGGAAGCCTTTTCTAACCATTTAATAAAAGTAAAACGTGCAAAGGTTATTCCGGATACTAGCTGAGAAAATATGTCGTCTCCGTATAAACTTCTATTCATAATATCTCTCCCACCACTCTCGAGCGTTTTAATATATGCACTCATTGAAAATTCCTCCACCAGCTTCGCAAGGTTACCGCTTATCACATGATTGTTAAACAATCCAACATAATCATCATTTCCTAAGGAGATTAATTGTACTTTGATACTATATTCAAATTTTTCATTGAGTGGTAAAGAGCTTAAATCAGTACAATCAGTAATAATAACGTGTTTAGGTATAAGCTTTGAAAGATATTGTGCTTCTCTAACTGCAATCTGAGCTAAAGGCGGATACAATTTCCCATTCTCATCTTTAACTGCAGCTATATCGCCCCTTGAAAATATATTTGGATAGCTACCAATCTGACAGAATTCATTTAGAATTATCCTGCCATCTTTAGTTTTCTCAACTTCTGGACTTATTGGTATATCATAACCTTTAACCCCTGCAGGCACCAATCTTATGTAACTAAATCTTAGTGTGCAATTTATTAAGCAAATCTAGATCGCTGTTTGTCAGGCAAGAATTAAGAGAGGCCGAAGAAGATGAAAGAGAAGAATTATCCTTTTTACTGTCTTCACTGCCTATCTTTTCCAACAAGGCATCAGCCTCATCGCTTCGACTAATGATTGTTGCATATACTCTGAAAAGGAAATATCATATGTATCACAGATAATTTTCAAAACTTGATGTTGTTGTTTTGTTAAGCTTACCTTTTCATTGATTGTAACTATAGCGTCTATGGAATCTTCATCATTAGTCTGAGCAACTCTTGATGCAGAAGAACATATGGATGAACTAGCCATTTCTTGTTAATAGTATTTCAATTAATTTAGCTTTATCTTTTTCGGTTACAACATTGTGAAGGCATAGGTTTGGTCTAAAGGTTGGCTCTACGGTTCTAATTTCTAAGATGAAGTAATCCACTTACAAATAATAATGCCTATCCTTATCAAAGCAACCTATTACCTATAGAGATAAGAAACGTGGTAAGTAACCGCCGGATTCATTTATGGACTTGCGCAGCGGGATCAGTTACGCTCCACAGACACAACAGACACAACGTCTTCCACCATGCTTATTAGCATAATCCGGTTGACAAACGCTTATTGAGTTCTTATATTAGGTACGTATTTGCCAGTATGCTTCCAAATAAAGGAATCATGAGTACTCTCACTATTTCTTACAGCCCAAAAATCATAATCTCCATACTTCCTATCTCCAAACTGGTTTAAAGTTGTATTGCCTGTGATTCCTTGATACGATTGAGCTATCTTCACAATTGTATTTTTCAAGTAATTAATATCATGTGTAGCTTTGGTATCATTCTCGGCTAGCGCTGCTACCCATAATGTATCATAGGCAACACTAGCATAAGATCCAGGTGTTCTTTCTATCTGTTCATGGATCTGAGCTTCTACATGTTTGAGCCTTTCGTCGTTATCATCTTCAACTGCGAAAATTGCAGTTGTAAAATTCGTCTTTACTGCAAATGCTGCAGCTTCGGAATTTCTTATAAGTTTGTTATTTAGTGATTCCTTGTCACTACCAAACCATTTTACTTTTGAAAGCGTAGGATGGTTTTGCGCTTGGATAAAAATAGGCGCAATTTCATCAAATGCTACAGAGTATACTCCAACCTTGTCTATACCATACTGAGATATAGCTTGGTTTACCTTCGAGTCCAAAGCCTTCAAATCTTGATCCCAAACTATAAAGTTTATTCTATTAAGACTAGCAGCAAAATCACCCGTATTTGGTATATATCCAACTCCATCAGCAACTTTGCCACCTAGCTCTTGAAAACTATGTTTTGTTGCTTTAACTAAATCATTTCCATAAACATCAGTCCTCCAAAACGGTATTACTACTCTTATTCCATCAGCCATCATCAGCTTTGATATTGCTTGAGCTTGATGAGTGTCATCTGGCACAAATCTGAACACATTGTTTCCTTTTATAGCTAAAGAGGAAGCAGTACTTGATGGACTAATTAACACTATTCCATTTTTATCAGCATAGTCTTGAGTAGCTTTTAGATCTTCGCTTGTTGCAGGGCCGATAACTATGTTTATACTTTTTGCTGCTAAATGCTTTAGCTTTTCTAAGCTAACTGATGGATTTGTTTGTGTGTCTTCTATAACAAGCTCAATACCAATATTTGAATGGGTCTTGAAGAGATATTCATTGATATCTTTGGTTCCAATCTTTAGTGCCGCCCCCTCTGATTCACCCAAAGATGAAGATACACCCGTTAAGGGAAGAAGAGCACCTATTTTCACTGTTTGCTGCTTCAAAGCACCAGCCGGAGCTGGTAGTATTATCTCAGAACTTGGGTTAGAAAACAGGAAAAGCGATGATGACGTTGAATATAAAGAGAGGTAAACTCCAATTGCTACAGCAACAACTATTATAGTGGCTATAGCCATAAGCGCTATGTGGCTAATTTTCTTATGGGTCTTTTCTTCTGATTTATGCTTGTCAGTGTAGCCACCTCTCGGGGCAATAATTGATGTCTCCATTTGTTCTGACCTTCTATGGTCATCACTTGGTTGACTCTGTGTAAGCAGAAATTTCACATACCATAATAATCCTGCAGCTATGACCAAATAATGACGCAAAAAATGTAGCAGATAGCCAAAACTGCTCATTACGGATATGAGAACAACGACTGCGAACCAACTATCTGATATGGCCATTAAAAATAAACCTAAGGATTCACATATCCAAGGCGTAAACCACAATGGCTCTTTTCTAAAGTTTAACAAAATTACTATTGCAGGAACCATTAATACTGCATCCATGATTGGGTAGGCTATTATGACTGCAAACATAGCAATTCCTCTTGGAGTAGATAAAACAGATAGACTTGAGGTAAGAGCAATTATATACGCAAGAAATATTCCACAACCAATTATACTTGCGACTAGAATTCTGCTGTTAAATTTGAATTTCTTGTGGAATTCAATATATGTGGCATACAGATAATACGCTAGAAAGCCGTAAGCAGATAGCCAAACAAAATCTTCGCCGATGGAACGGGCGGGACTATTTCTAGCACAATCTCATATGTAGCCCCCATATAAGATCCGCACAAAGCCATAATGACAATCCTATTGCAAGGGCCACATGGCTTTGTGCTATGATGATGATCTTGTGGATGATGGCTGCGTTGCCGCATATGTCTGTATACTACAAATATGGCGAGTGCTGCTGCCGTAGAGGCATTAATGCTTATTATCCAACTTGAATAGAAAGCTTTTGCTTTTATTTCAGCGAAATAAATGAACGAGTCTGAAATAACAATGGCTAAAATTAACCCAAGGAAGAGGCTCTTTCTGGTAAGTTTTATATCACAAATCACTACTCCTATGGTCTAACGACGCTTCATGTAGAATAATTTGAACAATTTGAATAACAACAGCTAGAGTTAGAAAAGAAGAGGAAGAGATATCTGAATATTGCCACCTATACGTAACTACAATAAATAAGCCAGCACGATAAAGAAGATTATGACAAATTAGTTTAGCCGTGCATGTCAATGTTACAGGCAAAAGATATAAAATTTGTTATTTATGCGTTGGTCTTAAACAATTAGACGTCAATATTCTTATAACATGGTATGAAAGTATTTGAAAAGAGAGAAACTTCTATTTCATGTTGACATGGTCGTATATCGAAATATAGAGTTTATACGGAGAATATTTTATCT
>CAVPXM010000087.1:0-25058 GCA_963709405.1 uncultured Nitrososphaerales archaeon | reverse complement strand
GAAGACACTCTTTCCGATATAACTTAACTGGACTTTAAAAGAATCCGATATTATCTGATATATTAAAAACTAACTGGATATTAGCAAATTGAATCCATGGGTTAACATCAACCAATGATTACTATCTATAGATATCAATTGTAGAGTCAGCAGGCTTTCAGTTGCGTAATTACTGTCGCTAAGTCCTGAAGTTTTACCTATTGATAGGATGACTCATATGAGTTTGGGAATGTCACTAATTTCAAGAACCTTGATTTATGTAATAGAGGATCTTTGTATTTGATTCTCTCGATTCTGGTGTACATACTTTATCTCAGGATGTAATCCGCAGTGATAGCATTCCTGCTTTATAGCAATTATTGGATAACACGGGCTTTGGTCTAAATCTTGCTTTGGGAGCGGTGTGTATATGGCGTATTTGGATCATTATAAGAGAAGTCAGTTATTGACCTAATTTTGGCCGTGTCTTCTATATGTATAGCTGATTCGTTTGGTAACTGGGACATGAGCAGGCGCATCCTTCAACATCCCCGTCAGATTTCCAGTTAATATCACTAATGATCTTCTTATGGCTTCGGTTTATCTAAATGTGAGATGACGAGCCGTCATAGAACGTCAGGGTATCCATCGTACTTTATTGAATCTCATATTATGAACATGTGACACCTTACGTACTGTTTCTTGTACAGATTTGAATATGTACTACGGTTACTATGGATAATCGCGTCTTAGACTTTGATTGCTTAGCCCCCGCGATTCGATGTGTTCAGGATAAATGTCTCGACTAGTTCTTCTCCTCTTTAGACGGGATGAATTTAGAAACACTTTCGACGAATAGGGCAATAAGAAGACCATCATAGACTGAGCCACATCCGGCAAAACTCAGAGGCTCTATCAATAAGCTCCGTCTTCTTTTTGACAAATAGACAGGCCTTTACGTTAGAGAACAATGGTGAATTATTGCAGAGGTTATCAAAGTTAGTTGGGACAACAATAAAAGCAAAGATTTGTTATATCTAGTAAGTGAAAAATAGGACTATATCAAATGGTAAAAATTACATCATCTCATCTAACAGCAGATTCTTAAATTCATAGTAGAAGCGTGAAAAGAGTCTATAGACTTGCAGTCCTAATTGGAATCGGGCTACGTGCAGGTACAGCCATAATTTTTATAGGCAACTATTTTATTAGTTCACAACAACTAACAGACGTTGGACAAAACAATCGATGCTCAACTGATCAGATATTAACAAATATCAAATGAATTTGTGCTGTTCTCTTTCGTTGTACATTCTCTATCTATAATTAGTAGAGAATGTTACGTATTATCAAAAATGTGAATATCCGAAATTTTGTTGCTACCTGTGTATACATATGAAATTCTGTATTTTGACACTGGGTTAGACTTAGCCGCTTATTCCTAGTAACTATAGTGTATGCTTCTAGATTAACTGGCCTTCCCTTTATTTACGGAAAGCATAGTCTAAAGGAGAGAGACCTTAAATGAGTTGAGAAAATTAGAAGAACAATAGAGTACTAGAGTGCTTAATTATTAATACTGAGCTTGATAATAACAATAATAAGTTAAGTATCATATTATTCATCTACAAATCTGGTCATAATCACGAAGAGATGAGAGATGTTTTATAGACATAAATTAAGATAGTTAACTTGGCAATTGTCTGAAAGCTGTTGTAAGTAGCTCTTCAATACAAGAATTGGATTTAATTATTAATACTTATTTTGGCAGCCACAGTTTTGATGTAATAATTAATGGTGACGATTTTGAAGGAAAGACTAGACATAACCTGATCTTGATCCATTCTGTACAATAGTGACAAAGTTAAAAAATGTATAATCCTTAATCATTTGGTTAAACGCAAGTAACACCAAATCATAATAATGGCATACTATCATAACTTGGTTACATAATTATTAGTGAAGCAAGCAGCCAGGATGTATTAATTTCAAGTGAAATTCTTCTCCTTTGACGTACCGAAATTCGTCATAATTCAATAAAAGGCGAGCATACCCTGAAGTAAATTCTTTTCCGGTAACCTCTAACACCGAATCATTAAGTCTACTTAATATGGATCCGTATAAAGACACGTATTTTTGGATGAACTCGATATCTAAAAAGCAATTATATTCCTTTCTAATCAAGGATCTAAACATATAATACCATGGACTTTCTATTTCATTTGATACTTTTTTATCACATTTTAATACTATATTGTAGTTGCTCAGATCCAAGAATATGTTGCCAAAAGAACAGTAAAGGAATTTTTGAAACTGGCTTCTCTCATCGCAGACCAAAATAGATGGTACTGTTATTCCCTTACCTAATACAACATGTACTAATTTGCTTTGACCTGACTCGAGATAAAGAATCATGATTATCTCAGCGAAAGTTTCCTTTACATCGAATTTTATAGCTGCCGTTGAACTAGGTCCAGTAACAGATACATTATTACTCTTATTAAGAACGTCACTCACTATTATATCGTCACATATACCAGGAATAGCCTTTCTTACTGAGACCTTTCTTATGCGATTATCAAATAGTCTATCTAGCAACGGCATGACATGTGGAATCATACCTATAGCTACACCGGTTTTCCAAAAGTAAGTTCTATCTCTGGAGTCTAAATCAGATTCACAAAGAACAAAATCGAGAGAATGACTTTCTAGTAATAATTTTAGATTGTATTCGAGTTGCATATCTTTCAGAAATTGTCTAACCTTTGGCTTCCACAGATAGTGATCGATTCCGAGTATTTTAATAGACCTTGAGGATTCAACAATTTTTCGAAGACGTTCCTGATCTAATGCCCAAGGCTTTTCGATTATAAAAATATCAGCATATCCAGAGTATTTCTTGATAGTAGATTCGAAGATCTCAGGAGGAAGAGACAAATAGAAAATTCTTTGAAAACCTTTTTCATAACCTGTCCGTAATATTTCTCTTAACAGCAAATTATCAGTAACCACTTCACTGCCGCCATTCTCTTGCACGAATCTTTCCTTACACCAGTTGGTCTGCTCTTCCGTTAATAGCCTGCTTTCTCCAATAATGGACTCAAAACTCTTCTTATCAATTATCGTCACTTTGAGTTCTGGAAGATCATTACAAATAGCCATTACCGCCGGAATCAGATGGATTCTGTTCTGACCAAAGCCAACTAATACTAAATGAGTCTTTGTTTCCAATCAGGATTTATTATTAATACATAATGTGATATATAATATACGCTTATATCATACGGCTTAGTCCAATAGGTGTATATACTAAAATGGTATCGTCTTCATCTAATACAGTCAGAATAGCGACAACGAAACTGAGAAGCAATTTCACTGTAGCGAAAGAACAGAAACAGGAAGAATACAATGACCCATTTTTCGATAGAAAAATTGAAAATGCTACAGCGGGACTTAAATCAGACTGTTATAAACAATTTTACAAAATATCCAGGATAATGCTCTAACAATCGCTAATTATATTTTATCAATGAAGTCTGAGATTAATCCAGCAGATAACTACCGAAGAGACAATATCAGGTTATTGATCAGGTTTTCCATATTTCACCACAATAAAGCATTCAAACAGGTAATAAGAGACGATATCTTATCATTCCTAGATAGTCTTCGTAAAACTGAAGCCTCAGACCCTCTACATAAATGGATAGGAACGTACAATCTATTTAGGATATATTTACTCAGATTCTTTAAATGGCTATATTATCCTGATGTAGAACCTGATAAAAGATCTAAGCCTGCAATAATGGAAAATATTCTCCAATTAAAAAGAAAAGAAAAATCAATCTACAAACCTACTGACTTGTGGACTGCTGAGGATGATCTTCTGTTCTTGAAATACTGTCCTTCAAAGAGAATAAAATGCTTCCATGCGATGTCCTATGATACAGGTTGCAGACCACATGAAATATTGAAATTAAGAATAAGAGATATTGTATTCAAATCTGCTGGAACCAGACAGTATGCGGAGGTTTTAGTAAATGGTAAGACAGGGAGTAGGCATATACCTTTGATTGATTCAATACCATATGTTAAAGATTATCTTGACCATGAACATCCGCAACCTGGTAATCCAAATGCAATATTTATTTGTGGAATTGGAAAAAGTATTGGCAGGTCGATCGATTCACATTCTATTTCAGTTATCTATAATGCATATAAAACAAAATTATTTCCAAAACTATTACAGAATCCAAATGTCCAGCCAGAAGATAAACAAAGAATTAGAGAATTACTAAAGAAACCTTGGAATCCTTATATAAGAAGACATAGTGCATTAACAGAGAAATCCAAGATATTAAAGGAACATACCCTAAGGCAATTTGCAGGTTGGACTACAGGTTCAAACATGCCACAAAAATATCTTCATTATTTTGGAAACGAAGCCTCAGAATCATTGTTGGAAGCATATGGTATAGTCACTAAGGATCAGAAATTATCAGATGCACTAAGACCAAAACAATGTCCTAATTGCAACGAACCTAATAAACCAGATGGCAAGTTCTGTGCTAAATGTAGAATGGTGTTAACATATGATGCCTATTCTGAAACGTTAGAGTCAGAGAAACAAAAAGAAGACAAACTTACCGCTAATGGAGGACAGATTCAACAATATGCAAGGTATGCTGGAAAAACTAATCACAGGCTTATCAAATATTCAAGACAAACAACAATTTAATGCAATAACAAAATCACTATTTTCATCAGGTGTGTTGAAGACTGTGCAGATGTAGAATAAAACAACCATAACGAATTAAGGAAAAATATCCACAATTTATGACTACTTATCTTTGATACTATTAATTTTATGTGACTTAAATTTACGTAAGTATTTTATTGTGTTCGTAGGCAAATTGTCTGCTTTCAAAGTGCAACAATACTTCCATCCGTCAGGTTTGGCCTTTCTCTCGCCTCTTTCCCATTTGAGTTTCTGATCCTCATATAACTGTCTATCACGATGCCTGATTTCAAAATATTCACGATGAATAATATCATCATCAACATAGTTATTGCTAATATTATCCCCATTTTTGAATATCCCTTTGCATTCGGGCTGAATTTCTGTGAACCAATTCTTCCAATTTTGTATTAGATATGATATACGTTCACGCATATACTTTAATTCTATTTTTTTCACCTCCTCTTTTAATACTGAATCTTTTTCGGCAATCTCATATATTTCGGATGCAAATTGAATATAACGACTTGCAAATAAGCCGTATAACGGAATAAATAAGCATACTAGCGGTATGTTTTTCAGGATCTGTTTTGATGAAAGATATAGTTTCTTCCCATCTTGTGTAACGGAATAATATTGTCTATTAGGCAGCATAAAGACTGTTTGTTACCGCTGTATTACATATTGGTATCCAATCAATTAAATTTCTGTCCCATTGACCATTTACCGCAGTTTTTCTAACCATCTCTAGGACCTTAAACCCTATCATGATATCCTTAATGGACTTTGGATCGATAGTTATCTTTAAAGCAGGATTTGTAAGAATTTGTGATAACATTTCAAGTGGTAGGTCATGAAATCGTATGTCTTCTTTAAGATCATTTATACTCTCCCTTATGGCGTTACCCACATCATTTCTTTCAAATTTGTGTAAATTTTTGGGAAGCCCGATTACTGGATTTACAATCGGTGATTCTCTATTAAGTTCGCTAGAAATAGTCATGTGATGTGCTTTCAATGGGTTTATCCTATCTTCTACAGGTATAGTTTCTTCATAATCCTCCATTCCCACAAAGCGTTTTACTTTTCTATATGATTTCCTTTGTTTTCTTTTAATTCTGCGAATATGAATATCTTGGTTGCCACATTCTGGGCATTTGTCTAGTATGTTATTATCATTAAAGGGAGAATTATGAGGAGAATTATCAGAATTATCAATATTCTGGGGAAACATAGGTTACTAATACTGACAGTCAAATAAAAAGTAAATGATGTTAAAACACATCGTAATCCCAGAGAGGATTGGTATTATAGTAAGGTGTAATTGTGGATATGAATGGGCCTATTCTGGAAAGAGTAAATTTTATGCCTCTTGTCCAAGATGCCGCTCAACCGTGGTATTTTCTAAAAAAAGGAAACTAAATCATCGAACTGACAATGATGGTGGTGACACTGACTAATGGAGCCACAATCAGATAACTACATCTTGATTCCAAATAGGATAAACCGTGCAGTAAAGAATGAATCAAGAAACATTTCAAACAGCACTAATCAAGAGTCCATAGATAATAATAGAATAGTGTTAGGAAGAATAACCGAATGTGTTGATCCGGAATGTCAGGGTTGGTTGGTCGATTCAGTTCTTGGAAAATATATTGTCGAATGTTTGGATCCAAGGCATAATGTGACTAAAAAACAGGTTGAGAAGGGAGGCCAATCCATAATCCCAACCAAAGGCACGCATACGACAGTCACCAGGGAGATCAATCTAGATGACCATTAGAAAGTTTAATCACGATCTATCGGATAAACCTTTTGACATTGATAGAATAAAAGATCAAATCGATAGTCTCTCCCAAGAGAACAATAGCACTCAAAAAGCCATTGCGCATCTGAGAGCCGATCTTAAGGAAGAGTTCATCCAACTGAAAAAGATACTGCTGAAAGGAGGCATTGCTAATTGACAATTCCAAATAACACCTTGCAGATTAGAGTGGGAGAATATATGCTAGGAAGATTTCCTTTTCACTCACCATATTGCTGCTCTTACTATTTTCCTTGCGCTGAGCAATGGGGTTTTTGGCATAATGACGTCTACTGATACTGAAGTGGAGTTTCCGATGAACGATGATATTAAACAGGAAATGACCACATTAGGTATTTCTAGGTGTTGTACTTCCTAACATAGGTGACATTATAGCTTACCGACATGGGTTACACTTCTGCTGTCAGGAAGTGTATCCATATAGAAATCAAAACAAGGTTTAATCTAATACATGAAAAAGAATGGACTGGTGATACCATAAGCATTATTTGTAAAAGATATGGTGTATCCAGAAAGACGTATATAAGTGGAATAAGAGATACAAACAGAAAGGGATAGAAGGTCTATCCGATAACTCAAGAAGACCTCATAATATCAAGTACAAGAAGATAACATCTGAAATACAGGAGACAATACTTGATCTACGATTAACCAAGAGATTTGGATGTAAAAGGATCAAGTTTAGATTGAGAAAGATTATTGGAATCTCATTAAGCACTCGAACCATATACAAGATACTGAAGAGACATGGTCTAAATGTTCTAAACTGTAAGACAAGGAATAATCAAAAATACAAAAGGTTTGCAATGAAACGACCTAACGATATGGTACAGATGGATATTCTTGGACCGTTTTATATTCGTAATTGCAGTCAAAGGAATTATTACATCATTAGCTGTCTGGACGATTGTTCAAGAATAGTAGATAGCAGATGGTCTGAAAGGAAGAGGTCAGTGGATGTTCTTAACGTACTGGAAGAATGGATAATCCTTAATGGTAAGCCTAAGAAGATAATGCATGATAACGGTAAACAGTTTACATCCAAAATATTCAGACATTTCCTCGTACACAATCAGATAAAGGATAAACGAATACCAAATTCTTATCCACAGTTACAAGGGAAGATAGAAGCATATAACAAGATAGTAAAGAATGAGTTCCTAGCAGTTGAGGATATACCAAACACAGATGATGGTAAAATAAGATATGATAGTATGTTTGTTAAAGCATATAACGAAACCAGAGAACATGGAGGAATAAATGGTCTTACTCCATCAGAGATGTTTCTACAAAGATTAATTACATCCACCATACGTACAAGAACAAGGCAGCAAAGTGTAACCCATGTAGGTAATCGAAAATGTAACCTATCTGTGTAAGTACAACATCTAGGGTATGTTTAAAGCAATCAAGTGGTAATGAACATAATATTTCTAATGGCTTGATAGTCTATTTTATTTCGGCAGACTTACCGACTATCGAAAGTAAATATTATTCTCGACATATGAAACAAACATTATACAATGAACTAAAACCTGCACTAATCAAGTCAGGTTATTTCGATGGTAAAACTATCACGAAGATTATGATATTTCTTTCGAAGGCATGGCGCGAACGTGTAGAGAATGAAAAGAAACAAGATGCAGATAAAAGAACTAGATATGAGAAGACTAGGGGCAGCAGAAGATATCCACTATCAATGCGGAAATTGATCGTGTAAAGACAACAGAAGGCAGACAAATCGTAGTTTTTAGTAGAATGGAAGCATCTGCGAGGTTTAAACAGGCTAATGGTCTAGATTGCAGAATTAATGCATATCCTAATTATGTCGAATGGAAGGGAATGAACAGACAAGCACCTAACTTTCTATTCATAGATTTGGACGTCAAAGTCATTGATTTATCACAGTTTGTGGGTAATATTTGTGCTAAATTTGATGGTTATAATGTTCATCCTACTATATTATCGTCAGGAAATGGATATCACATATACCTACCAGTCATAGCATTCATTTTCGAATTGGAAGAGTTATTTGGCGATTTTAAACAACCTTCGCGAAAGTTTCTGCAATGGTCTGAAAGACATTTATCTGATAACAAGGCAAACCCCTGTCATACTCAAGGACTATCGTTTAAGAATTGCATGTTACGAGTGCCACGTTCAATTAACTCGAAAGTAAACGAAGAAGTTAAAATCATTCAACGTTGGAATGGCATAAGGCCTAGCATCAGAGCATTATTAGCTCCCATTTGGATATATAATAGGAGGTTTAGGAGTTTTAGTCCCATTTGAATTACAGAAAAAATTCGATCGCTTACTCTGTTGTATGTCAAAATAGAATCTGACTTTGTAAATAACTGAATATTGCTGCTTTCAATATTTGGCTGATTATGGTGTCAACTATCTGTCGATATCCCTGGACATTCAAGTCACGAACCTGATAAATATTCAACTTATTTTTAGTACTACTCACTGATAGCACAAAATATAATAGGCTGATGAAAAATGAGTTGAGATATTGTCACAAGCCGAAGGGTATAACTTATTTAGAATACGAGAGTCTGAAGGATAGGCAAAACGTTATCCTTTATACACCACAATCCTTTATATCTATTACACCGTTACATTGCTACATAATTTATCATGATAAAGCGATACTCTTTATAGATACCGACATAGTAGCTGGTAATGTTGCCCCTTATCACACTCTTAATGAAAGTTCAAGAAAATTGTGGAATTAAATAAAATGACCGGTGATTCTAGATTTGTAGAAAGTATTGGCACTAGTCGTCAATTGATTTACATTCCTATTGCAGGACTGATAATATCCACCCTTAGATTTTCGGTAGCTGAATTAGGTTTAATTTAAAATTTGGCCGTTTTGTATCACGAACGTGACATAAGTGAGAAAGAGAGAGTAGATAAATTGTAAATAATGTTCTAAAATGCTATCATTCCACTCAAAACTGCATAAAATATTCCCATAAGCGTTATGAGTGACTCCAATGTGGCTATCAATGATATTTGTATTAGAATTATTATGATTAATGATATTCGATGTATAATGTCAACCTGCGTGAGTCCAGAGATAATGAAAACAGTCCTTAAAGGAGGTAGACGTGGGTGGTCGACCCAAATGGTAAAACATTCTTAATAGAAGGTATTAGAAGAAGCAGAAAAGAATCAATTTGTTGCTTATTTGGAGGCAGTCAACTCAGAAACATAAGTTGGTATTCTCAAAGAAGTTACATATATATAAGTTAGTTCCACGAAGAGGCAATAATGGATCATCAAAGAATCTTACCGATCGGTATCATATTGACGTTGCTGGTCTCGGCGCCATCATTGTTAATAACTAATCATCATATCTACGCACAAAATAATTCCAGCAGCAATAAGAATAACATTGATATCAAAACTATGATTCCTAAATTTTTGCAATCGTTAAGAAAGGATATCAGCGGACATTATAGTAATCCGACCTTTGGTATTAATGACATAGCCTTTCCTGGAGGATGGCATGGTCGTGCAATTGAGACCGAATTTGGACTTCTTATAAACATGCATCCTGGCAACGAAAGTCAATATTTACGTAATTTGTTAAACAGAGAAAATCCAGTCATAAGTCCAGTTATATTGGTACAATCGCTTAACAATTCGGTGATTAATAAGCTAAGCTTTCCTACCTTTTCCATTTCCAAAAACTGCAAAGAATTGGCTGCAAACTCGACTTCCGTGGTAAATGGCAAGACATTTCATGTATATACAATAGAATGTCCGTTCTCCAAACTATTTTCCGGAGCGTCTATCAATAACCAGAGTGGAGCAAGTTCTAGTCTTGGCAATAATAGTGCTATCACTACGCCACCTAAAAATTTCAATATTAATGGCATAGGACAAACTAAGGTATATGAATACAAGACGCCAGATAGAACTTATCGACTGATGCTAGTAGTTAGCAGTCCTCTGTTCTCTTCAGCCACCCCTTCTACTACGCAGAAACCTGATATTAGCAAGTATATTCCAGCCATCGACGCTACAGCAAAAACCCTGAAAATTAAATAGTAATATGAACAAAATACTCCCATTCTTTCATCTTACTCGTTTTTTCATTAAGAACCTATCCAAACAGTAGTGTAGTATAGCTCCCATCCAGACCCAAGAGCAGTCATCAAATAGTGAATCGAATTCTGAAAATCCTGATTACACTAAGTGATCTGAGGAGATGAATTGAAAGAATTGAAAGAATTAGCAAGAATTAGCTTAGTATAGTTATGACTCTTGCATTAGCGGCTCACTTTCAAGGTAACATCTCATCAGCTAGATCAGATGCATATAATCAAGGGTATTGAAATGCAAGAAATACATACATGAATGGAGGGAATTTCGATAACTATTGCGGCTTTTAACACTGATATCTAACCCTACTCGGGTAGCTAACCCTAGCTACGGCTAGCGCAATGGAGGTTCTGTTCTTTTTGCATATATTAGTGATATACTATTAATAAAAGGTCAGAATATCTGTCTGATTCTTTCATGATCCGATCGACGACTGAAACTAATGGATTTCCATATGTACTTATCGGTCTACTTTCTCATCTGGCTCTGCCTCTCCCTTAAATGAGTCTCCTATTCTCTTGATGATTGTCACTGCCCATTCCCAATTAAATCCCCCTAGAGCAGAAAAGAAAATTATGCCTACGGTAGAGATTCCTTGATTAGGAACATTAGATTGATTTGTTTTATTGACAGATCCTCCTGTCCCTGTGGTATGCTGAGCAGTGAAGGTGACTGGTCCTCCAGTTGACTTATTAACAACAGTTGTTGTCTGGTTTTGCAATACATTTTGAACCTGACCAGGTATAAGGATAAATAAGCCAGCCACAAATAATAAATATACCAGTGCTCCGAAAAGAGCCCCAAGGAATGGTACACTTAAAAAATAAATTTGAAATGAATTTCTATATTTTCTATCACTAACTTTATCTTTTAAATACCAAAGCCCTCGCAATATTCCTGCAACAGCACCCCATGTTGTTGCATAAAGTGCTGTAGCCTCAATATGCGACGGCAACTTCAAGATAGTCCCATCCAACTGCATGCAATAAAAGATTAATGAAGATATAAGAAATCCTACTAAGTAGATCCACATTGGACCAGCGTATATATTTGAAAACCTCCACTTTGTAGATGAAGAATAGAGAGACTTATCGTATGCTCTTAAAGCTAGTGAGGTATAACGCTCTGTGTCTGAATGCGCATCAGAATATAAGCAATCTCTAGCATTCTTGAGATTGGATTGAATCTCTTCAAAGCGCTCATCACCTGATTGTATGTTGTCAAATAATCCGTTGTCTGATGCTGTATTAGTCCAATTATCTATACGATTAATTTCCTTCTGCAATCTTCTTTTTCGACCTTCGACTTCAAGTGGAATTTTAACTACCGTAAACTGCTGATTGTTTAGATGAAAATTTTATTAATTATTAATTAATTTCGCACGCCCAATAACTTGCTACAACGTTGCTGTCAAGATGCTATCATGACTGATGCAAGAATTCATCGCACAGCTGAAAATGTACGTACTGGAGGGAGAACATAAATCAACTGGGTCAGAATCCGACATACTGTTCAGAGGGATAAAAATCGCACGCCGATGCCTCATCAGATATTCGTAATTTAAAGTATGAAAAGACGATTGATGATTGATTCTATTACGGCCAGGTTTGCCTATGGTTTATAATTCCAACCGACCTGTTGCTATGATTTCAAGTGGCATTTAAAGGAACGCTCTAAGTCCTTATATTGGTAACAATCGCAGTGTATTTGCAAAACTACTAGAAATCACATCTTTATGTTAATGTTAAAGATTGATACTGCACCAAAGATATAAAGGGCTGGTCTAGTTGTTAATAGTGCAATAAGAATATTGGGAATACATTATTATCAAAACAGCAAACTTGAGATGCAATTTCTCATAACATATCAGGAACTGGTATATTGTAGTTGACATTTGAATAATAGGCATGACAATTGTTCCTGTTCTCCTCCTATAATATCCTTATTTTATAGTTTTATCTTATGAATTCGTCCTCTTTTTAGCTCAGCCAATACCAACAAGATTGTCATTATGATTAGTGCTTTTACCTTCAACTAGATAGATAGTTATAGAATTAATATATTATTATCTGGAAGTATCTCGAAACTACACATTTTATAACGATATCTTGAATCCAAAACTATTGGTATGCTGCTAAATGAGTAACATCCTAGTAACATTGAAACTCAGATGAAAAATTATTCAGAAATTAAGTTTCAAATCTTTACATATATGAATCTTATAGAACAATTGGGGAAGGTCAGGATATCTAAATAAGTTGAAAAATAAACTTACTTTTTCTCTGATCATAGGAATAAGCCTTATAGCTGTCCCTACTATTGCAATGGCTAAAGGTGGAGGTTATCAATCTGGGTATAATCATGGAGTAAGTGACGCAAGTAGTAATAATCCACGTGACTGGTACATACTTCAACCAGGTAAGGGTTTTGCATTTCATACACATGACTTTATTGCTGGATATGTAGATGGTTTTTGTAGTGTTCAACCTGGTATGAGTAGTGACGCAGATCAAGCACTGTGGGATTGTTCTAGAGGTTCAGATTCAGCCGCTTGGGTAGAAAATGGAAACTAATCATAGACAGTGTTAGAAGCTTATTCCTTTGTAACATTAACCTCTCTATACGCATCAACTGGAAGTCTATTATCTTCTGAATTCAGATAGTAGATGATTAATAAGCATATTGTAATTATTCATCTTCTGTAAATTTCAACAGTAATAATTCCTTGATGCCTTCCTTTTCATCAGGTGTTAGTGGTAGTTGATTGTTGTCATATGCAGCTGCTTCACTAATGACTCTATTTATAAATTCTTCAACTTTCTTGTTATAAAATTTCTCAGACTCATCCAATATTATATTTCTAAAGGTTTCTGCTTGCTTACAATCGGCACCATAATCTGGTGATAGGTAGCATTGCTCATAGTTACTTGGTTGAATATCATGACATCTGTCTGCCGTTAACAATACCTGAACATGACGTGATCTGATTTTGGTGGATTATAACATAACGTAATATAATATAATAAAATAAAGGTTAGTTGGGAAACTATGGTAGATAGCAATGCCAATAGAATCGCAATAATTACTGGGAGCTCAAGTGGGATAGGATTTGAGACTGCCCTTACACTAGCAAGAAATGGGTTTTGCATTTATGCTACAATGCGTGATCTTAAGAAATCTACAAGGATTAAAGAAATAACCAATAAAGAAGAACTACCTCTAAAGGTCATTCAGCTTAATGTCGATGACGATTTATCAGCAAAAAATGTAATACAAGAAATAGTATCTGAAAAACGAAGGATTGACTTACTTATAAATAATGCTGGTTATGGACTAATAGGACCTATTGAAGATATTTCGATTGAAGAGGAGCTAAAACCACAGTTTGAAACTAATTTGTATGGAGTTGTAAGAGTTATGCAGCAAGTATTACCTATAATGAGGAGGCAAAAGAGCGGTAGAATAATAAATGTAAGTTCTATAGGAGGTATAGCAGGATACCCCTTTAGCGCAGCCTACTGTAGCACCAAGTTCGCACTTGAAGGATTATCTGAATCATTAAGTTATGAAGTAGAGCAATTTGGCATAAAAATCATACTTATAGAACCTGCTCTAGTAATTTCTGATTTTCACAATAATGTAAAGATGGTTGGAAAAAAGGAGCCTCTAATCGTGATTCACCATATAAACAAATGATGCAGAAACTGTTCGAAGAATATAGACAAGTTCAAGAACAATATCAGATTCCTGCAAAAGAAGTTGCAAAAGTAATACTTAATGCAGACATCTTAGATAATCGTAATCAAAGATATATTGTAGGTAAATATGGTGAAATGATGACAGAAGCAAAAATGACTATGTCAGACGTACAATATCATAACATGATGAAGAAGCAGTTATTTGGTAGTAAATAGGACGGCTATCTGTTTTATTTTGTCTCCAATAATGAAGGCAGTTTAATCAGTCTGACCAATATTTCGAATTCTAACCTAGTTGACGTGTATTCTCTTTTTTATAAGGATCATCATGAATAAACTTGTAATGATTACTACAACAATAGCGATAGTAATGTTATTAATCTATGTCTATATTTTAACCATATTTGCAGCATCAGGATCAGATTTTAAGAAAGGGTTCAAGATAGGAAAACATGACGGATTAGTACGTGATGGAGTAGTTGGAGAGAACTCCACCACTCTAAAGGAGAAGGTAAAAGTCTGGAATGGAATGATGGATATTTTCATGGTTTCCTAATAGGATCTGAACAGTCAGGACGTAGTGAAGAAAATTGTAATGTTCAGGCTGATGCAGATACTCCATAGTCTACTTGAGCCGGTGATTGTTGTTCTTGTTTAGGCGCTAACTGTTTTATTTTCTCATTTCTTTTTTGTGACACACTAGCTAGATACTATTGAATAAATCAATGGGTAAATCCTCATCGAGCCATTATTTACATTAGTAAACTATTCTATCTTTTATCATGATATTTCTAGATGATAACGTTCTTTATTTGCTAATGCATTCTCAACTTCGACTCAACTCCAAAACATATGGTCTTACGGCATCAATATGCTGTGCTGTTATCAACATGTTATGGTCACGGACAATATGGGTCCTACATTAATGTTTTTATAAACATGCATGATGTCTTTATAAGAGATGAATAAGTGGAAAAAGATTTTTTCTTTGAAGACAATTAAATAAAAATAGAGAATGTGAAAAAGTAAAGAACTAGAATAAAAATTATTGTTCCTCTTTTTATTACTTTCTATGCGTAATCTAACTATGGTTTGGCCTCGTAAACTATGTTTAGTGGTGTCTCAAGTACTCTTTTGAAGTGAGAAAAGCCACTCTTCATTACTACATCTTTTATTCTGTTTTCTCCTGCTTGTGCTCCCAATGCAGGCCCATTAAAAGCTAATGAATTGGGAACGCATATTAGCGTAGAGGCAGCATAAAACGTACTTGCTACTGGATTTACATTATTCTCTAATTCATTTTGTGCAAATGGTTCTACAATCATGCAAGTGCCACTATTATTACTACTATTGCCACCACCATCATCTTTCTTGATAACGTTTCTTGTATGAGTTAATGCTCCTTCAGGATCTCCCATATCATGCACGCAGTCAAAAAATGTTACAAGGTCATAATCACTTCCTGGAAATTCTGAAGCTGATGATACTTCAAATTTTACATTGTCTAGTTTCTCTTTTTTTGCAGATTCCTTTGCTTTTTCAATTGATTCTTTGTGAAAATCAAATCCTGTAAAGGTAGAATTTGGATATGTTTTTGCCATCATTAAAGTAGTGATACCAAAACCACAGCCAACATCTGCCACTTTAGCACCTTTTTTTAGTTTTTCAAGAACATTTCCATTATCTACTGTCGGAATCCATGAATTAATCAAGTTACCGATGTAACCGGATTTGAAGAATTCAGCAAAGCCTTCTGCCATGGAAGGATTATGATCCATCCACGAAAGTGTTCTTTCTCCTCTAAACATCTTTAAGAATTCCTCTTCATCTTTAAAGTATGACTTTATAGCTTTGAAAATACCTTGCAGATATATTGGACTATTTTCATCAGCTAATGCTAATGCGTGTTCTGGGGGTAATCTGTATTTTCTGCTCCTAGGATCATACTCTATATATCCACTTGCCACCTGATTTGCTAACCATTCTCTCACCAATCTTTCAACAGTTCCAGTTTTATCAGCAAGTGCTTTGACTGAGACTGGGCTGTTTGCTTGTGCCATAGCTCTATACAAGCCAAGTCTTTCTCCAATAATTACAAGCATGGCTGTAGAGTCCCTGCTATATCTCCTACTGCTTTATTCATGAATTGTTGGATCTTGTTTTGATCAATAGTATTTTGGGTTTGTTGACTCATTTCAAGGACGTATCCTGGTAATATTATTTAAGATATTGTAAGCTACCATCTTTATGAATCATAATATTATAGGCTCCTTGCATACTTCAAAATGCAAAATATAGTACGGTGTGAACCTAACATATCTTGATTCCAATTTTTCAAATAATTCCTTCCCTGCATCAGAAGACATTTCTACTTCACACAGAACGCCTTACAGTTCGGATTTACGGCATTGTGATCACTGTTGTCTGAATTAGAATCAGCTTGTGGTGAATCCTGCCTCTGGTTCAGCAACTGATTGACTGTATTAGTCTTCGCTGTCGTAAAGCTATAAACGTTAACAAACCATTCGAGCTATTCTTGGACTCGAATAATGAAAGAAGATACCAAATATCTATTTGCCGGTCCGGTAGCCGATTAAAGATACAGAATGTTTATTCAACACCATTTACAGTTTATTTGTTAATGAATAGCACTAAGCTTAATGGGGTAAACACGCAGCAACTTGGTAGTCTAATGAATACTTTGATGGAGAAGCCGGCTACTTCAAAAGCAACATTTTTCGTGAAGACAGAATGGAATAGTATGGAAGGTGGATTTTGTGTTAGATCATCAATCAAGGACTTTGAAATTGGTGGCCAATCGATCCAAAGAAATAATACTTATACGATGGTCTTTGATTTCCCTCCAGAATTCTCGGGAGAAGGCAAAGGTCCCACAGTATGTGAAGCCTGTATGTCTAAGCTTAGGTGCATGCATAACACAAACAATTGTTGCACATGCCACCGCAAGAGGAATAAACTTAGATGGCATAATTATAAACCTTGAAGGTGATGTTGATCTTCGAGGTTTTACCGGTATCTCGAGTGAAGTAAGACCTGGTGCGCAGGGATTTAAGGCGGACATTAACATTAAGAGCAGCCTCTGCTTCTAAACAACAAATAAATGAGTTATATGAAATCGGAAAGAAGTTGTCCCCAGCATTTGACACGTTGACAAATGGCACTTCAGTGATTGCTGTGAACTCTTCTTAATGCTTTTGATGCGATGTTATCGCGTACCGGATGTCAAGGATACCCCTACCGAAACAGGTTCATCTTTCTCAAAGGTATATTGCCAAATTCATTAGTCCGGTTAAGACCAAATCTCATTCAACTGCTTCGATTCATGATCTAATAATCCTTGACTATCGAGTCAATCTGTTATGTATCAGGCGAAAGCCGTGTTCCAGAATTTGGGATATCATTATTTACAAGTAAACAATCCGGTTGGAAAGTATCCGGTACGAGATAGCACAAACTTTTCGGAAGGAACAGAAAAGGAAGTATCTAAAAAAGAACAATTCGAGGAACAGACAACCAAAAGCCAAACTACCAATTCCTTTCTCTAATACAAACTACAAAGAAAATGATATCACAGTCCCAAGTAAGTAGACCCGATACTCTACGCATTGTTGGACTTTTTCCTTTATACAATCAGTAATACACTTTTTGTTATTATATACATAGCTACCATTATCAAAAGAAATGCAAATGCTATAGACAAAGTCTTTTTAGGTAACATGGAAGCAAATTTTGTCCCAAGTATTCCTCCACCAATCCCTCCACTGATAAAAAGCAAAGCGATGAACCATTCAATCTGATTGTTGAATGAATATCTTATAGCTGTAGAGAAACCAAACATGCTTACTGGAATAAGTGAAGTTCCTATGGCACTAAAAGGAGGATGTACACTAGAAGAGAGATGTAATTATTTTGCCAAGCTAGGCAAAAACGATCCTAACTGGGCTTTTTCAAATATCCTTCGGTACGTTCAGTCGGAAAAAAATAGGGTAGAGAAAAAACAGATCACCGGAGGTACCCTTAGAAATACTATCAAGACCATCAAGATGTTTTGCGAAACAAGCGACGTATCCGTTCCTTGGAAGAACATTAGTCGTGGGCTGCCTAAAGGAAGAAGATACGCAGACGACCGTGCCCCCACAATCGAAGAGATAAGACGGATTCTAAAATACCCTGATAGGAGAATTAAGCCTATCGTACTTACCGTTTCTCTTGTCGATTCAGAAGGGATTTAACATCAAAAGGAAATTTAACTAGTGGAAGGGATTCCAATTGATTATGAAGCAAACCACTTTTCAGATGACAATTCTTTAATTGCACTCATTAGTTATTGTATTTCACTAATATGTGTAAACATCTTTATTTTATCTTTCAAGGAATTGTTCACCAGCAACTTCTTGTATATAGGATGAAACCGTCCAGGATTATAATAGAACCAAATTTCATCAAAGTCTTTTAATTTTGTGTTAAAATCCTGTACTAAGACATTGAATTCTTCATCTGTTACTTTGTTAGGATCCTTTTCATACCATTTGTGTTCAATATCAGAGAACCAAATGCCATATTTGTCTGAAAATATAGCCCAATTTGCTTTAGCATTTTTACACTTGTTCATAAAGTGCTGTGTCACAGTTGCAATATACAGTCGATCAGGAGTAACTTGAATATTTTTTTCTTTAAATGAGCTATTCTTCTTAGCAGAGCAATGCGTTAGGAATATTCTTTTTATCTTGTTATTCTCTGAAGACAATACTTACTCCTTTTTATGCCCTACTATTCTGAACATCAGGAAATGCTCTTTAGAAATCTACATCTATTAGCTTTTTTCATATGCTTGTTTTATGAAATGCAATACATATGGAATTTCATTTCTATCTAAATCTGCTATTTCTATCATCTTACCACTGAATCTAGCATAATCTGTTGCTTTCTTTGAAGGGTCACTAATTTGATTTATCCCTATATTAAGGTGTAAGCTGAGTCTTTGACCTGAAAAAATGAAATGACACAAAATTCTGCTTACGATGAAAAGCAATATAGTGTTTCCTAGGTCTTATTTCTATATCTTTACCTAGATTGAGAATAGCAGATTTCAATTCCGAGTAAATCTCTTTCATATTATCATCAACCGACTTTAGATGATCGTCTTCCTTGTAGACCTTAATCTCTTCTGTTAGCCTTCTGACAACAGGATTCTTTTTGGCTATATGTGCGATAGGTTCTTTACTAGAAGGAGGTTTTACCTCATTGAATACCAATATACCATTGCTGTATTTGTGAACTTCCCATAACTGAATTCCAGAATCCTTGAATCCTATAGCATGCTGCCTGATACTTTGTAAATTCTGGTGAGATGAAGATTATTCTTGACTGTGACCAATCTATCTCTTCGCGTTTTAGACTATGAGATGAATGAGACCTTTCATTATACTCCAGTATAAAATCAGCCTTATTGTTCAGCATAAGATTAAGATACGCCATACCTTGGTCTACTACTGAGAAATTTCTGTCCTTCTTGTCCTCTATTATGACAAAAGCTTTGGATTCATTGTCAAATGCAAGGGTATCTACCCTCAAGCCATGCAGTTCAAATTCAGATTTCACAAAATCTAGTTCAAATAAATCATGCAAATTTTGTTCGGTTAACCGCTGGATTTCACTCTCTAATGGAAATTGCTCTCTGTTGCTTCAGTAAGCCCAGTTTCATTTACAGAGAAAATCCGCAATACTGTGTATCCTTCTATGTAGTCTATCTGCCCATGACTGAGAATTCGAAATAAATTATTTATTATTTTCTAATCTCTTAATAATAATATTGCATCTAAATCATCGTCTTTTACCAGGAGGTTACTATCCAACTTATATATATTTAGAATACTCTGCATTATGGTCGTGCAGGCTTTTATATGATACAAGACTTGAAAATAAAAAGATCAAGCGTTGTTTACTAGCAATAGGTTTATGTCTACTTATATTCATTCATAAAAATAAAATAGCTCATTTAAGCTCAAACGTATTAAGCATCTTAATTACATCAGGTAAATAAGACTTGGATATTTATTAGTATTTGCACTAAGAGCCTATCCCAAAATTCGATACGATTATAAGCAGCTCGATGTTGCTTTTGCTAAAGTATGGCCTGTATCCAGAAGAAGAAGGGGGAAAGAGGAGTGATAAAAAGGATAATCGCACCATCATAACCATTCCAGATGAATTGTGGGATGAGATTAAAGTAATTTTACCCAGAGAGAAACCACTCAAAACAGTGGGTCGGCCAATTGTACGATACAGAAAGGTACCTGATGGAGTTTTATACATCCTTACAAGTTGGGTGCCAATGGAAGATGCTACCCAAAGAGTATGGATCGGGTTCCACATGCCATAGAAGGTTTCAGGAATGGAATAAACTGGATGTTTTCAAAAAGACATGGGTTCGATTACTGAAAATATATGATCAAATCATTGGTATCAACTGGACATGGCAATCAATCGATAGTATATCCATAAAATCGCCTTTAGGGGGGCGATGACCGGAAATAATCCCACGGACAGGAGCAAACTGGGCACAAAAAGACACATTTTAACAGACAAAGAAGGTATACCGCTTTCGGCGGTCATTTTCATCTGCTAGTATACCATGACATTAAACTGGTAATAGATATGGTTGATAATTCAGTTATTAAAAAGCCGTCATCAGTCATCCAAACCGAAATCAAGAAGAAAGGGAAGAAGGAGAAGGTTACAACATCTATGTCTTGACAAAGCATATAATTCCACACAAGAAGAACAGGAACTAATCAGACGGGGATATGTCCATGCACATTAGTCCCAAAAGAAAGAGGGGTGAAAAAGAGGAGGAGATCAAGACGGAAACGCAACCTTCCTTAAACCGGAAAAAACATTCTGCAAAAAGATGGGTTGTGGAAAGGACAAACTCATGGCACAACAGGTTCAGAAAACTGTTCACACGGTATGAAAAGAAGGCAGAGAACTACCTTGGACTGGTACAGTTCTCCTGTTTTATGATCATCTGTAGAAAGATAATTTTGGGATAGGTTCTAAATACAAAGAAATAAGTACCCATTATTTACTGTGATTATTTCCATAGTCTTCCTATGACCTATCACTTCGGCTCCACTATTAGGAGAAGTAACAGAAATTCTTAGTTTTCTGCCAATCCTTCCGAAACCATCAACTACACTCGTTTTGATATTGTACAGCAGTCTTCAATTAATTCACATATTCCAATATATTCATTATCTACTTTCCAAGTTGAGCAATATACTGCCGGAAATAATCTCTCCATCCTTCTGGCAATGCTTTGATTCTTATAGCACGCCATAGTTTCAACATCTTCCTTATCATCCACATATAACCGTACGATATCTTTAACCGTAACATTGTTTTTGTCTCGTTTTACAAGTTGTATTTCATCTGTCACTCCAATCTCTCCTTCCCGTAATACCTTAAAGTAAATTCCAGGCCGACCACTAGCCAGAAACCTCCTAATAATGTCCATTCGTCCAAATTTAACTCCAAGCTTGTAGCATGGCATTCTTGGTTGAGTCACTATTACTTTGGCTAAACCACTACTACCAATTTGAAATTGATCACCGATGTTAACCGCATCTTCCATTAAGCCTTGAGTAGTAAGATTTTCACCAAACATTCCATAAGGTAATGTTGCTGTACCGGGTAATTCACGTAGCCAATAGTCGTAGTGTTCCGAAGGATAAGCGTATATTGCCTTATCTGGGCCTCCGTGTACAGTTAAATCAGCCTGTTTATCACCATCCAGATTAGACTTTCGTAATCTAACCGGACCTTCTACTGGTTCCTTAAAAATTCCTGTGGTAACGACTTCGCCCCTGAAAAAGACCTCGCGTGGAAGTCCTACATTGACAGAAAGGATTTTCATTATTATACAAATACACTTCCATTATATCAGTTGTTACTTATAAAAGAAATAATAGTATCGCAGAAGTTTGAAAGATAGAGTGAATAAAAACACAAATTACGCATTTTTTTAAATGCGCTCAAAGCGATCCTAAGCGCAAATAGGATACATTGTCAGAAGGATTTTTGTGTATATTTAAGTTTAATAGGGTCCTCTTAATCTATGTGTACGCATATGTTAACACTTCTATGTCGTGAGACAGGATTGGATTGTGATTATGTTATAAAAGGAGAAACAGAAGAAGAGATTCTGACAAATGGTGCAGAACATGCTATGAAAGTTCATGGTATGAAAGTGGAAGACATATATCTTGATGGAATTCCTACAAATTTCCTATGCCAAACTATTGGTAAACTGGCAGATAAAAAAATAGATTAAAAACTAGATTGGAAGTAGACAGATATCAACTAACCATCATTATTACAATTCCCACTCAATTTGAGACACGTGAGTGTGGCTATTTCTACCATCATACAGAACTAACTTTAGATTTTACCTTTTTACCCACATGACAATATCAATATTCTCTTTTGTACATCATATGTTCTTGCTTTTCCTTTTTCTTGATTTACCAAAATAAACCATTAACCCCAAACAGGCAAAACCAATGAATTCTGGAATTATAAATAGTTTAAACCTCTCATAAGGTGGAGCATAATAATCCACTAAACTGGCAATCGGGCCACCAACTAACCCGCCAAATAATCCCGCCATTATTGTAATAGTTGTTATTCGCTCATTGTCGTTAGCCACCTTTGGCTATACCCATTCCAGTGCGTTCCTTATTATCGTCATGTCACCTTTGCTGTAGTGCATACCTTTGCAATAGCGATTAAATACGTGATTAAGATAATAGGTCTGAAATATCGTAATTTTGTGGAACTAATTTATTCAACTGAAACTAATTTGAGAATTAAATACGGATAAAAGTAACTTTGTATTCCATTTGCTCGACCACTTTTCAGAGTATTTGAAAATTTGTTTATTGGCTAGAGTCCTATCAGTATATCCCACTCTACTCGTAATGACACGAAAGTATTGTAGCTAATTATATCCTAGAAAAAGAAATCGCGTACATAAATGTGGTAATGTCGATTCCCGAAATGTCTGCTATACGTGCGACGTTTGTGGGACTGCATTTTACAGTAGTGCACTGATGCATACAGTGCTATGATGGGTCATTGAAGTTGTGAGAAAAGGATACCTAAAGACGTGAGTAAATATTATGTATGTAGGACTTGTAAAGGCCCATTTTTTTGAACTATAACTCGTTAATGAGCATAGAACTACGACCGCTTATCCAGAATTTGAAAGGCAAAGTCATTAATAGAAACAGACACGGCCTAACGAAAGTGTATTCAAAGTAACCACGTAGCAGGACAAGAGATCGAAGCCATGAAAAAGAAATTGTGAGAATCGTATAATGAGTCTATCCTACTACAATACTAAAATACCTCAGCTAAAATACCCAGGATAGAATAGGGGATTAATATAGATAGTAGGTCTTACAGATAACACCCGCGCTTACAGTAAGGTACAGGTAAACCCCAATGCTTAAATAAAAATATCGATTCTCGTTTGTCATGAATAAACAAGTTTCAAATCAGCGAAACGACTATTTCAGAGATGCGTGTAAAGCTGATGAAGTACCTGAGGGTAGTATGAAACATGTAGAAGTTGACGGAAGGGAAATCTTGATTGCCAAGGTTGACGGGAAATTCTACGCTATCGCTGATAGGTGTGGGCATATGAACGCTTTACTTTCAATGGGCTACTTGGACGCTCCTAAAAACAAGGTCACATGCGGATTTCATGGGGCTCAGTTTGATATAACAACTGGGCAAAAATTGAAGGAACCCAGATTGACGCCTCCGGAAGGGATGGATCCACTCCCAGAGAAATTGTCTGAGTTTGTGTACGAAAAAATGATGAACCCTATCAGAACCTACGATCAAGAGAGGCGCGAGGTAAAAGTTGAGGACAATCTGGTTAAGGTAAAGTGAAAGTGTGTAAGTCTTCAGATATAACGCAAGAAGTAGAATGGGATTCATTGATTACAAAGAAGCTCATAGCTGCTGACTTTTGGGCTCCATGGTTTCCGTGTTGTATGAGATTGAAACCTATATTCTAATCAATCGCAAGTAAATACCCAGATATTGCATTGATTAAGGTCAATGTTGATGAACAAGGAGGGTTGGCATCAAGGTACGGTATACAAGGCGTACTTGTAATAAAGTTCTTCTGTGAAGGCTAAGAAGTAGGTGAGATCGTTGGATATGTACCTCAAAAGGAATTAGAGAAAAAGATAAGTGAATAAGTGGGTAAATTCCTACCTCCTAGGTGAATATCTCGCTAAAGAAAAAGAAAATTGAAAATCACCTAACAAAGAAAGTAAAAAAGTACTGGAAAAGAAAGGATCTGATCGTTATGATTTTGAATAATGTCGTCCAGCAAGCATTGACTTTCGGGCCATCTTGCTCACCTTGTGACTCTGAACAAGGATGGCAGTCCTGGCTCAGGTCTCTATTGTCTGGGTAGCTAATGGCGATGAAATTGTGTGTGCTCACCAGAATCTTTACCAAAAATTGAAGAATATTCAGCGCGATGCCCGGGTGGCACTCTCAATGGTGACTGGTGGAAAAACTAAAGGTCTGGATAATAAAAAAAGATAGCTAAAATAGCATATTTTGAATACTAAAATACTCATCTATCTTTAATAGTAATGCT
>CAVPXM010000086.1:0-48371 GCA_963709405.1 uncultured Nitrososphaerales archaeon | reverse complement strand
TCATATTTTTAGCCTCACTAACAGAGTCTAATACAAACTAGTTAGAACATCGAAAATCTAGAATATTTCGTAATTTGCAAATACAATCTTTGACCTCGATTTACCACTGATCAAAGATCATATTTCTTAGATATCGTGCTGTCAACTAATTCCTATTTTGGATCGTGCGGCATCTGGCGCGCACCCATGACTAACTAACATACAAAGTGTTATGTGATTATGTCCATTTATCATACTCTATACAGATAATGTCACCTTCCAGAAAATATTTATAATCTCGTGTGTCGCACATCTGTATTAGAAGACACTCTTTCCGATATAACTTAACTGGACTTTAAAAGAATCCGATATTATCTGATATATTAAAAACTAACTGGATATTAGCAAATTGAATCCGTGGGTTAACATCAACCAATGATTACTATCTATAGATATCAATTGTAGAGTCGGCAGCTCAGTTGCGTAATTAATGTCGCTAAGTCCTGAAGTTTTACCTATTGATAGGATCAGCTGCTCATATGAGTTTGGGAATGTTCAGCTAATTTCAAGAACCTTGATTTATGTAATAGAGGATCTTTGTATTTGATTCTCTCGATTCTGGTGTACATACTTTATCTCAGGATGTAATCCGCAGTGATAGTCTTCCTGCTTTATAGCAATTATTGGATAACACGGGCTTTGGTCTAAATCTTGCTTTGGGAGCGGTGTGTATATGGCGTACTTGGATCATTATAAGAGAAGTCAGTTATTGACCTAATTTTGGCCGTGTCTTCTATATGTATAGCTGATTCGTTTGGTAACTGGGACATGAGCAGGCGCATCCTTCAACATCCCCGTCAGATTTCCAGTTAATATCACTAATGATCTTCTTATGGCTTCGGTTTATCTAAATGTGAGATGACGAGCCGTCATAGACGTCAGGGTATCCATAGTACTTTATTGAATCTCATATTATGAACATGTGACACCTTACGTACTATTTTCTTGTACAGATTTGAATATGTACCTACGGTTACTATGGATAATCGCGTCTTAGACTTTGATTGCTTAGCCCCCGCGATTCGATGTGTTCAGGATAAATGTCTCGACTAGTTCTTCTCCTCTTTAGACGGGATGAATTTAGAAACACTTTCGACGAATAGGGCAATAAGAAGACCATCATAAGACTGAGCCACATCCGCAAAACTCAGAGGCTGTATCAATAGCTTCCGTCTTCTTTTTGACAAATAGACAGGCCTTTAAGTTAGAGAACAATGGTGAATTATTGCAGAGGTTATCAAAGTTAGTTGGGACAACAATAAAAGCAAAGATTTGTTATATCTAGTAAGTGAAAAATAGGACTATATCAAATGGTAAAAATTACATCATCTCATCTAACAGCAGATTCTTAAATTCATAGTAGAAGCGTGAAAAGAGTCTATAGACTTGCAGTCCTAATTGGAATCGGGCTACGTGCAGGTACAGCCATAATTTTTATAGGCAACTATTTTATTAGTTCACAACAACTAACAGACGTTGCAGCCAAGGCAACTATATTTGCAGGAGTTTAACTTTTCTTGGAAGGATTGTGAAGATGAATTATATCGGTTATAGAGTAACCGAATAAATAATATTCGCATTTGATAAATGTATTTTGCTATTTAGGAGCGTAGGTTTACATTTATTATTATAGTTAGGTTTTTAATTTACAAATGTTTAATATTTTTATGATAAGGTTTAAGTCTATCAGCTATTTAATAGCCTGTAGTATGTGGAAAGAAAAAATTAGATCAAACATCTATATCATAGGTATGGCTGTAGGGTTAGCTCTTGTCGGCAGTCTATTTGTAATTCCGCTACATGAACACTGGTAGACTAGTCCAGACACTTTCTATTTCATTTGATACTTTTTTATCACATTTTAATACTATATTGTAGTTGCTCAGATCCAAGAATATGTCGCCAAAAGAACAGTAAAGGAATTTTTGAAACTGGCTTCTCTCATCGCAGACCAAAATAGATGGTACTGTTATTCCCTTACCTAATTGTTGTACTTGCACGGATAGGTTACATTTCTAATTACCTACATGGGTTACACTTTTCTGTTTAGTTCTCGTATGTGTACTGGATGTAATTAACCTTTGTAGGAACATCTCCGATGGAGTAAGACCATTTATGCCTCCATGTTCTCTGGTTTCGTTATATGCTTTAACAAACATGTCGTATCTTTGTTTACCATCATCTATGTTTGGTATATCTTCTAATGCTATGAATTCACTCCTTACAATCTTGTTATATGCTTCTACTTTGCCCTGTAACTGCGGATATGATTTTGGTATTTGCTTATCTTTTATCTGATTATGTATAAGGAAATGTCTGAATATTCTGGATGTAAACTGTTTACCGTTATCATGCATCATCATCTTAGGCTTACCATTAATCATTATCCAGTCCTCTAATACATTAAGAACATCCACTGACCTCTTTCTTTCGGACCACTTGCTAGCTACCTTCCTAGAACAATCATCTAAGCAACTAATGATGTAATTCCTTTGACTGGAATTACTCAGATAGAAAGGGCCAAGGATATCCACTTGCACCATATCATTTGGATGCTTCATGACAAACCGTTTGTAAGTTCTTGCTTTGGCCTTACACATGAGGATATTAAGACAATGTCTCTTTAGTATCTTGTATATAGTTCGGGTGCTTAATGAGATTCCAATGATTCTTTTTAGTCGAAATTTGATCCTATTACATCCAAATCTCTTAGTTAATCGTAGATCAAGTATAGTCTCTTCTACTTCTGGTGTTACCTTCCTGTAGTTGATTTTATGAGGCCTTCTGGAGTTATCTGATAGGCCTTCTATCCCTTTCTGTTTGTATCTATTATTCCACTTGTAGTAAGTCTTTCTGGATACACCATATCTCTTACAAATAATGCTTATGGTATCACCAGTCCATTCTTTTTCGTGTATTAGATTAAACCTTATTCTGATTTCTATATGGATTCACTTCCCGACAGAAGTGTAACCCATGTCTGTAAGCTATAATGTCACCTATGTCAGTAAGTACAACAACTAATACAACATGTACTAATTTGCTTTGACCTGACTCGAGATAAAGAATCATGATTATCTCAGCGAAAGTTTCCTTTACATCGAATTTTATAGCTGCCGTTGAACTAGGTCCAGTAACAGATACATTATTACTCTTATTAAGAACGTCACTCACTATTATATCGTCACATATACCAGGAATAGCCTTTCTTACTGAAACCTTTCTTATGCGATTATCAAATAGTCTATCTAGCAACGGCATGACATGTGGAATCGTACCTATAGCTACACCGGTTTTCCAAAAGTAAGTTCTATCTCTGGAGTCTAAATCAGATTCACAAAGAACAAAATCGAGAGAATGACTTTCTAGTAATAATTTTAGATTGTATTCGAGTTGCATATCTTTCAGAAATTGTCTAACCTTTGGCTTCCACAGATAGTGATCGATTCCGAGTATTTTAATAAATCTTGAGGATTCAACAATTTTTCGAAGACGTTCCTGATCTAATGCCCAAGGCTTTTCGATTATAAAAATATCAGCATATCCAGAGTATTTCTTGATAGTAGATTCGAAGATCTCAGGAGGAAGAGACAAATAGAAAATTCTTTGAAAACCTTTTTCATAATCTGTCCGTAATATTTCTCTTAACAGCAAATTATCAGCAACCACTTCACTGCCTCCATTCTCTTGCACGAATCTTTCCTTACACCAGTTGGTCTGCTCTTCCGTTAATAGCCTGCTTTCTCCAATAATGGACTCAAAACTCTTCTTATCAATTATCGTCACTTTGAGTTCTGGAAGATCATTACAAATAGCCATTACCACCGGAATCAGATGGATTCTGTTCTGACCAAAGCCAACTAATACTAAGAACCTATCCCAAAATTATCTTTCTACAGATGATCATAAAACAGGAGAACTGTACCAGTCCAAGGTAGTTCTCTGCCTTCTTTTCATATCGTGTGAACAGTTTTCTGAACCTGTTGTGCCATGAGTTTGTCCTTTCCACAACCCATCTTTTTGCAGAATGTTTTTTCCGGTTTAAGGAAGGTTGCGTTTTCGTCTTGATCTCCTCCTCTTTTTCACCCCTCTTTCTTTTGGGACTAATGTGCAGTACATATCCCCGCCTGATTAGTTCCTGTTCTTCTTGTGTGGAATTATATGCTTTGTCAAGACATAGATGTTGTAACCTTCTCCTTCTTCCCTTTCTTCTTGATTTCGGTTTGGATGATGATGACGGCTTTTTAATAACTGAATTATCAACCATATCTATTACCAGTTTAATGTCATGGGTACTAGCAGATGAAATGACCGCCGAAAGCGGTATACCTTCTTTGTCTGTTAAAATGTGTCTTTTTGTGCCCAGTTTGCTCCTGTCCGTGGGATTATTTCCGGTCATCGCCCCCCTAAAGGCGATTTTATGGATATACTATCGATTGATTGCCATGTCCAGTTGATACCAATGATTCGATCATATATTTTCAGTAATCGAATCCATGTCTTTTTGAAAACATCCAGTTTATTCCATTCCTGAAACCTTCTATGGCATGTGGAACCCGATCCATACTCTTTGGGTAGCATCTTCCATTGGCACCCAGTTCTAAGGATGTATAAAACTCCATCAAGTACCTTTCTGTATCGTACAATTGGCCGACCCACTGTTTTGAGTGGTTTCTCTCTGGGTAAAATTACTTTAATCTCATCCCACAATTCATCTGGAATGGTTATGATGGTGCGATTATCCTTTTTATCATCCTCTTTCTCATTCTTCTTCTGGATACAGGCCATACTTTAGCAAAAGCAACATCGAGCTATAATCGTATCGAATTTTGGGATAGGCTCTAAATGAGTCTTTGTTTCCAATCAGGATTTATTATTAATACATAATGTGATATATAATATACGCTTATATCATACGGCTTAGTCCAATATATGTATATACTAAAATGGTATCGTCTTCATCTAATACAGGCGGAATAGCGACAACGAAACTGAGAAGCAATTTCACCGCAGTGAAAGAACAGAAACAGGAAGAATACAATGACCCATTTTTCGATAGAAAAATTGAAAATGTTACAGAAGGACTTAAATCAGACTGTTATAAACGATTTTACAAAATATCCTATGATGACGCTCTAACAATCGCTAATTATATTTTATCAATGAAGTCTGAGATCAATCCTGCAGATAACTACCGAAGAGACAATATCAGGTTATTGATCAGGTTTTCCATATTTCACCACAATAAAGCATTCAAACAGGTAATAAGAGACGATGTCTTATCATTCCTAGATAGTCTTCGTAAAACTGAAGCCTCAGACCCTCTACATAAATGGATAGGAACGTATAATCTATTTAGGACATATTTACTCAGACTCTTTAAGTGGCTATATTATCCTGATGTAGAACCTGATAAAAGATCTAAGCCTGCAATAATGGAAAATATTCTCCAATTAAAAAGAAGAGAAAAATCAATCTACAAACCTACTGACTTGTGGACCGCTGAGGATGATCTTCTATTCTTGAAATACTGTCCTTCAAAAAGGATAAAATCCTTCCATATGATGTCTTATGATACAGGTTGATGTCGATAACATCAGGACCAAGATATTCTCTTAACTCTTCACTTTCTGAATATGCCATCCTTACGACTTGATAGTAATTAACAGAATTATTCCCACCCGATCTTTTGATAACTCTACAGATTGATTCAAAAGCATTAATCTGTGTAGGAACAGTAATAATTCTTGGTTTAACTTTCAGATTTTCAAACTCGTATATATTACAATCTTCACAAATTGAGACTAAACGTTTAGCAAAACCATATCTGTAATATACTGGTTTTGGTAGAGATACCCAACGTTTGTGCTCTAGACAATAATCGCAGATTCTATAATCTTCCTTGCTTTCATGAACATATCCACAAACATAACAATAGCGATTTACAACTGAATCATTAACATTTATCATTTCAAATCATAACACATTCCTTACAGGTTTTTTCTCATAATGATGTAATGCGAGTCTGTAAGCATCAAATATATCATTGTAGGAAGTTGATTCTTTATCTAAAGTTCCTTCACCTTTCTCCACTGCAGTTCTTAATGATGTTATTAGTTTGTCAAATTTAGGATTTATTGCTACTAAACCATGTTTATCTTCTAACAACATTTTAGCATGTAACAACATCTTCTTATGTTCTTGAGCAAAATTAACTGGAATTATAAACATATCAGTAGCAGTAGTCCAGTCATAACCTGGGAATGTATGTTTGTATTCTGCTATTGCTTGATCATAATCTTCTCTTTCACCTCGTTGTATCTTTAATGATTTTATGAAGGAAGGATTTGCTGCATCTACGTATATCTTGCTATTTTCTGGTGTAAAATGAAAGTAATTAGTTAAATTCCATACAACATTTAACATCTGATTAAAGTCTGGTCTTTCAAATTGATCTGCATATATTATTTGTATTTGACCATCTACAAACTGAGTTGCAACAACACCAAATGCAGAACTACCATAACCTGGATCTAGACCTAATGACTTTCTAGCAGTGTATGTAATATTCAGATTACTTTGATTTCGCATATCTCTGGGTGTTCATATTCGACGCTATATTTTTGGCCAAGTTCTATCGCTTTTTCAATGTCTTTAGTATGGAATACATTTCCTATTTTGCCTAAATATTTTAGATTGTATTCTCTTTCAAACGAAGGTGATTGTTTGGCTTTTTCTATCTCTTCGATTGTATATATCTTGTCAAGACCATAAGTATAATCCAGTTTGAGACGTTTGTAAATGCAAGTCTCTTCTGGTTCTTTTTCTATCTTTTCAAAAAGACCACCAGGTGCATTAGGAGTTGATACCATCACTATGAATGGATCTGATTTTGCAATGTATCGTTCTGATACATGTCTAACATCTTCCTGTTCTGATTTTCTGAAAAAGTCTGCCTCATCCAATAAAATGAATTTGGGATTATCTAAAGCACGGTAAGCATCCAAGTGATTTGAAGGATATGCTTCAATAGTGCAACCATTTAATTCCAATACTGTTTCTTTGTTTGCAAATATAATGTTATGAGGTTCAAATAATGCTTTCATTCTCTTGATGAGTTTGATAGCAATATCCTGGTTAGGACCTGTTACGATACACATTTGTGAATTACGATAAGTATCATCTTTCAAGCATAACCAAGCCATTAATCTAAGAAAGAATTCTGTAACACCAAGACCAGTTGCCTTTTTAACCCATAGATGCTTGTCTTTAAAATCATGCTTTAATGGATTATTTATATTTGGAATAAGCAGGTTGTCATACAATAATTTTTGATAATCAAAGATTGGTTTTCCTCTTGTTCCTTTTGTAGGTAGCCCAATGATATGATTGAAGCAACAATCTCCATTAGTTTCGATATCTATCTTCTTGTGTTGCTGCTGGTCCCATATCCAAAATGGTTTATTTTTTAATCTGTCATAAAGTAAATTCTGATGTATTGTTTTCAGACCAACTCGTTTTCTCAGATCTTTAAAAGTCACTTTTGCTATTAGTTATTACGAGACTACAGATTTAGGATTTACTGTAAATCTGAAGGAACTTAAGGCTCACAGAAAATACCCTGACCTGGTAAATGATAAAATCTAAGCCAGTGGGCGAGAGTAGCCGCACCATCGGATGAGGATATATATGTAGACAGACCACCTTCCCCATATGCATTACACATACACAGGGTATAAAATATACTACTACTTGAAAAGTAATAAAGAGTTCGGCCTTGTTCTATATAGCAACTAATAGACTAGTCATTACTCATTGGTTTACCAGCAATCCTGTCTTGTTTCGATCATTCCGGAAGCTACTTCGTGAAGCATGGGTGTGAAAAGCAGATAGTTATCTTTGCTAATCATTGCAATATCAATACTAAGTGAAGTGTCCATATTTATGTCGTATTTTATTTATCATCTAGTCTAGATTTTTGTATAGTTAAAGCTTAACATATGTAGAATATCTCTATTTTATGAATCATCCTTCTACTCTAAAACTTTCTAGAGGTCAGGAGAATATGTTAAAGTCAATCATGAAGAGTACCGATAATAAAAAGGATTATCGTAGGTTGCTGGCTATACTACAAAAAGGAGAAGGTAGAACCTATCATGACATAGCAAAGGAGCGTGGAGTTAGCAGTAGATCTGTACAAAGATGGATCGCTGCATACATTAAGAAAGGGCTAGTCGGAATAAAGATCAAGAAACCTGGAGGATCGAAATCTAGGATAACTGATAGGGATAAAGAGATTATCCTTTCAGCATTGTTTAACGATCCACATATCTTTGGTTATCTAAGGAATACATGGAGTCTAAGGTCGCTGGCAAGGTGTCTTACAGATGAGCTTGATATTCCAATCAGTTTCAAACATCTACAAAGAATAACTAAGGATATGGGAATTAGATGCAAAAGACCAAAATTGGAACTATTACATGGAGAGGATTATGAACAAGGGAAAAAGAGAGTGGATAACTACAAGCATGTAGCATCAGCTCTGAAAAAAAGAGAGTTATAATGGCATTTGAAGATGAAACTACCATAACACAGAAACCTTGTATTCACAAGTCCATGAGTTTTGAAGGCCAGCAACAAAGGATAGAACATAATGGAAGTAGAAGGAAGTTCTCCGCATATATATCCATGCTATGGCCTGAAGAGAAATTAATGACGTATGATTTCTATGATGATAGAATGAATTCTACGAATACTATTGACCATCTGGAGAATCTAAGAGAAACATTATGAAAAGTGATTGGTAGAAAAGACTCATACTGATCTGTACCCCGTACCAGCTGGGCAGCTTTAGGCCAGTTTTAAGATACAGTTTGGAGGGTACAGAATATGCCAGGTAGAAGATGGAGTGGAGAAGAGAAGGCCAACATAGTGCTGGAAATATTGACCACAAGTACGCCGACAGTCGAAATATGCAGGAGGTACAACGTTCGACCAACCCTGGTCTACAGCTGGAAAGCAAGTTTCGTTCAAGCAGGTACAAGAGGTTTATCTGGTACAGATGCATCGGATAGAGAAAAGCAGCTGGAACAGGAAAATAAGAGACTCAAGGAAATGGTAGCTGACCTAGCACTGGCAAATGAGCTTTTAAAAAAGGGGCGGACAAGGCTATGAGAAAAGCTGCTTTTCAGGAGTTGTTGATGAAAGAGAGTAACATACTGAAAGCGTCTGTTCTGTCAGGATATTCCAGAAGTTCCTATTACTACAGGCACAAGCAACCGGTTATCAGCAGAAATCGTCGCACTGATTCAGCAGCGGCAGTACTTGAAGCCATAGAAAAAGTGGCACTGGAATATCCATCCTATGGAGTCAGGAGAATAACAGCCATGCTCCATAGAAGTGGGATAACAGCAAACAGAAAGAAGGTGTACCGTATCATGAAGCATGCTAATCTTGTCAGGAAAAGAAGCGTCAGAAGGCATGTTATCATAAGGAGGATCCTTACTATACCGGAAAGACCAGACCAGCTTTGGCAACAGGATATAACCTATATCTGGTGTGGCCATGATGGGTGGTGCTATCTGTTTAGCATCTTGGACTGTTATACAAGAGAATGGCTGGCGTACACATTCAGCACCCAGTGTGGTACAGATGAAGCTATAACGACATTGGAAATGGCAGTACTGGAAAGGTTTCCAGATGGCGTCATTCCTCCTCTACTTGGTCTGACAACAAGGAGTGATGGTGGCCCGCAGTACACGTCTCATAGGTTTGTCAGTACCTTGAAGGTGTACGAAATAAGGCATGAAGTTACTGGAAAGAATAGACCTGACCAGAACGCGTATATCGAGGCATTCCACAAGTCCATCAAAGAAGACTGTATTTGGCAGCACGACTTTCAGACATTCCAAGAAGCCGACCTTGTTATCCACAAGTTCTTCCATGACTACAACTGGAACAGGCCGCATTCATCATTAAAGTACATGACACCGAAGGAGTTTTATGCTATGATAAATGGAGGTAATAATTAGATGGGTAGTAGACTATCTCTTGACAAGCTGCCCAGTTTGGAGGGGTACACTCCCCTACCTTCCTAGAACAATCATCTAAGCAACTAATGATGTAATTCCTTTGACTGGAATTACTCAGATAGAAAGGGCCAAGGATATCCACTTGCACCATATCATTTGGATGCTTCATGACAAACCGTTTGTAAGTTCTTGCTTTGGCCTTACACATGAGGATATTAAGACAATGTCTCTTTAGTATCTTGTATATAGTTCGGGTGCTTAATGAGATTCCAATGATTCTTTTTAGTCGAAATTTGATCCTGCTACATCCAAATCTCTTAGTTAATCGTAGATCAAGTATAGTCTCTTCTACTTCTGGTGTTACCTTCCTGTAGTTGATTTTATGAGGCCTTCTGGAGTTATCTGATAGGCCTTCTATCCCTTTCTGCTTGTATCTATTATTCCACTTGTAGTAAGTCTTTCTGGATATACCATATCTTTTACAAATAATACATATGGTATCACCAGTCCATTCTTTTTCATGTATTAGATTAAACCTTATTCTGATTTCTATATGGATTCACTTCCCGACAGAAGTGTAACCCATGTCTGTAAGCTATAATGTCACCTATGTCAGTAAGTACAACAATTAACTATTATAGATATATTTTGATTCTGGACCGAGTCCATGATTTACACTTTGCTCCTGGCCTGACTTTGTACCACATTCTTTTATCCTAGCTCACTAAACTATTCTTATCAATGGCCTTTAAATGCAAAGAATGCGGAACGCAATTTGAAGAGAAGAGGCGTTTAGAAATTCATAAAAAAGTACATGGAAGAAAGTCAAAAATAAGTGAATATGGTAGTCCGGAATTTAATCAAGATAGATTGAGAGGTTGAGCCAGAATGGATCCATCGAACATCAAATAAAGAGTACAATTTAGCATTACAAATGACAATCCTATTTCAAAATCTGATTAATGAGTAAATCTTGTTTTAAACATGATTAGATCTTAAAGATAACGACTATTCCATTTATGTCGATTGATCCCAAACAGGCGACGTCAGTAGCTATTTTACCTATTTAGCCTGCAGCTACGACATAGAGGCTTTCTTGATATTTTGGTAACGCATCCAGGATTTTTGGATGTAAAGTAAAAATAGACCACAAGACCTAATTTGAATATGCGCCAAAGGCACCTGAAATACCGATGTCTTCTGGTCCTTCATGTCTGAAGACCGCAAATTGTATGTCTTCACTAGTTCAAATTTTCTATATAATGAAAGTATGCGGGCGGAATAAAAACTATCTCTCACGGACAAACTTCAAATGTATCTATGTTACTGCCCAGGACTAAAAATGGTCATTCGTCCCCTTTCGCTTATTACTTAGTCCAATTCAGCCGCATTGGGATGCCAGTGCGGTTCTCTGACTTCTCCACTATCTAATCGTAGAGAATATAATGCCATCCTTTCAGTATAGAGAAATTATTTTCGTTAGCCATTGCCCTAGTCCTTCATTACAGACAGCATGTGGTTTAATAGCTTCAAGCTTGAAAGTAAAAATTGAATTCATCAGCTTTCTTTTCGTTAGTTTGTACTGATTAATTTGAAGTTTATGTTCCAATTATTCATGCCGCTTCAGGAATATTGTTCTAGGAGAAAGAGCTGTTTTAGTGGTAAAAATCATCGGATTCTATTTTGTGTATCGAGCTGCGCCAGAAAAAATAATGATAAGTAGGAATATATCAGCAGCAATACTGACAAGTCATCAATGAACTTGATAAAAGTAATTAAAGTAACTAAGCAACATTTCTAAATATGTTAGAAAGTCTAGTAATATATCCTATCATAGGATTTATGACTACGTATCTAGCCCTAGAAGTTGCATGGCACTTTACAGCGTGTAAGATTAAGGACAAGACAATAAAACCTTCACTGTTTAAGCAAATTGGGCTATTAAAGTGAAAAAGAAGTTAGAGTATGCCTTTGGTATTTAACAAGTTATTATAATACTATCGGGATGCTTCCTCAGTCGCCATATTATGCAAATCTTTCATATTAGTACACGGAGTCAAGTAGCCAATAGAAGACAAGCTACATAAATTGAGAAATTCTAGCAGAATAGTGGTAATTTGGTCTTCAACAAATAATTATGCTAAATCATAGCATACTATTATCACTAATTCATGCTATTTGCAAGGCTAAAAGTAATGCTGGCAGCTAAAATGTTTATGATAGAAAAGTCTTTCTTACTATTCGATTTCTTATTTCCTTTCATGATTCACTTATCTTCGACTCGCTATATACTATAGGTTTCAATTGCCAAAATGGAATAGGTAACACATCGTCGTTATTAATAATAAAATCTGCTGCTTAGTTCTAAGCGATAAATGCAAGCAGACTAGTAATACTACATAAAGGAATTATAAAATTGATGAAAAATCTACTAAAAGCGATCAAAGCAAACATCTGTGTCATCGGAATGGTTGTAGGATTACTCTTTGTCGTCAGTCTATTCTTGATACCATTACACGAGCAGTGGTAATAATAGTATCAATAGTATATCCTCTCCTATTCCTAATTTGTATCTTCTATTACGAGATTTCAAGTAATCTCATTTAATTACTTTTCCTCGACTCTGTATTCACATTAACCATTGACTGAGCTTGTCTAATTATTTGATTTTCTTATACTATTATAAGCAAATGATAATTGATATTAGTAAAGTAGATCCTCGTGTCAGTATGTCAAGCATTGAAGCAAGTTGATCTTAAAGTTATGTCGTTAATTAATATTTTAACCTCTTACAAAAGATAGCTATTGTCAGACTCTGCTAGTTTACCATAGCTTGTACCAAGATCGAGAATACGCTTTGTATCTATCGGAACATGATCCAAGAGATCCGATTCGACTTCACTACTGTCTGGAAGATTATCTGCAATATTCAAATATGCTAGTGCATATCCACCACTAGACCCGTAGTTGTGGGGCCATCTGTCGATATTAGTATCACGATGCATTAATACTGAAAAATCAAGATTTATCTCCCTCCATCTGAACGATTTGTGTTTATCACAATACTGTGAGGAGATCGCAATGTGCTCATGAGACAGTATTCAATTTTAAATTATCATAATTCATTAATGATTAGATAGCTAATTGTAATAATCTCAAGATTGGTCATTATAAAGTATCTATAATACATAATGATTAGCAAATTCAAAATTAGACAATCCTTTGTTATTCCTAATTATAGCAAGAACTAAATTTCAATAGTTTAAGTACTATGTCGAAATTCCTGTCTAAAAATTCTGACCCTTTATACTCTGTATAGTATAAAAGAAGAGCGCGTTTGATAGGAAGCAGAAAAGAGATATTATCTAGTTAATTAACTTGTTTTGGTTAGTAATCATCTCAGACAAATAAGTTTGGTATTTTCAGAGACTTTATGTTTTTATTAGATCATTTATCTATTGGCTATGTGTGTGACAAACATGTCAAAAGTAAATGGTAATGATGACCATTATGTATTTGCAGCAAGTTTATTTGATATACAAAACGCTGTTGGTCAATGCTTATCTGTACCTATTCAAAGACATATAGTCGCTCTTTTCTATCGTAATTCAAAAGTTTATGCAATAGATAACAGATGTCCTCATATGGGCTTTCCGCTAATACAAGGTACTGTTAAAGATGCTATCCTTACATGCCATTGGCATCATGCACGCTTTGATCTTAACGGTGGTGGTACATTTGACCAATGGGCTGGTGATGTGAGATCTTTTCCTGTAAAGATTAGAAATAAAAATGAAGTTTGGGTGAGTATTTCATCGCTGTCTTCTGTCGATGTGACTTCTCATTATCAAATGCTATTATGTAGTGGGCTAAAGCAAAATCTCAGGTTAACTATAGCTAAAGCAGTTATCGCATTACTGGATGAATGTGAAACTGGAAGTAACAAGAATGAATCTAAACTTGTAAATGTGTTTCGAATTGGTCTCGATTTTGGCACCCATTATAAGCAATCTGGCTGGGGACAGGGACTAACTGTCCTCACATGTATGATGAATATGACGCCATATCTCGATATCGAAGATAGACCACATGCACTTTACCAAGGCCTTTGCGCTGTGGCAGAAGACTGTGTTTCGATGCCTCCTAGATTTGAAATTACTCCACTTCCAGGACCTTGGCCTGACTTAGTTACACTCAAGCGCTGGTTTAGGCAGTTTATCGAATCACGTGATGGTCAATCTGCAGAGAGATGTATTGCTACCGCCATAAAACTTGGTGTTAATATACAACAGATCGCAGATATGCTTTTTGCGGCAGCCACCGATCACCGTTTTCTTGATATAGGGCATACCCTTGATTTCACCAATAAAGCATTAGAAGCAATTGATAAACTGGATTGGGATCATGACAGGATATTAATAGAATCAATACTAACTAGTCTTGTAACTGGCTATGCGTCTGCTGAAAGGATGGAAGAATCAAGCTCTTGGCGTTACCCGATAGACTTGGTAGCTATTCTTGAAGGTGCTTTTAGTAAATTGCCAGTAGCTTTAAAAAAAGGTAAGGCTGTGAGACTAACTGATCAACAAGAAGAAACAACGAATTATGTTGATGATAAAAGTAAGAAGGCACACCGAAAGAGGAGTAACACAATCATTGATTTAGATGCTTTGGTAACAGTGCTATTGGGTGATAATCCACAATCAATAATAGATGTATTATTAAGCGCATTAGAGCAAGGTACTACCGAATGGGAGTTGGCAAGCATTGTATGTTATGCTTCAGCTTTACGAATAGTACAATTTCATACGCGAAATGAATTCAGTGATTGGGATGCTATATTACACACATTTACTTTTGCGAATGCATTACATCAAGGGTTAAGACGGATTCCTACAACTGAGCTGTTGAGAGGAGTTTTCGATGCTGCAATCAGAGTATACCTTAATCGTTTCCTCAATATACCATCAGCGACCATTCCTAAAGGATCTACCTATGATAATATTAATAACGATGGGATAAATCGTTCACCTAAAACTATATGGTGTAGGTTATCAGACCTATTGGATAAGCAACAGAGAGTAAATGAAGCCTCAGAAATGGTAGCAGATTATCTTTATAGAGGTGGGGATCCAGATCAACTCATCTCTATCCTAGTAAAGCTCTTGTTACGGGAAGATCGAAACTTCCACTCTATTCAAATGCTTGAAGCAGCATCCAGACAATATTCTCTTCTGGATGAGGAAAATAATGATAATATCAGTACTAACAGTATAGCAAGAGTGAATTTTTTATTAGCGATCTCCAGATATTTAGCTGCACATTCTCCTACAATGCGGTCTCAAATTAGGACTTATCAGATAGCAAATCAACTACACCGCGGTGAACAACTCTTTTGAGGGACAGTCAAGATAACATGGAAGTCGTTCGATAACCTAGGCTATCCGAATAGATATCTATTATCAACTATCTTTCTGCTTTGTTAAAGTAGTGATTATATATTCTAATGTTTTTATTAATTAAACCTAATCTTCTAGTAGAATAATTAGAAATAACTTAGAGCACACATATTCTTAAATTAAATAAATCACGTGTCAACATACTTAATCATGAACAATAAGATACTCGCACTTATTGCCGTCATAGCTGTATCTACTATCGTGATAACCGCTGCAGTTGCAAGTCAAGATGCATTTGCCAAGTGTAAAAAGTCTAGATCAGGGGGCGGGGGCAATAATCAGCAAACAATTGCCCAGGCAAATGTCTGTGGTAATGGTAACGGAGCCTCTGATGTTAATTGTCAAAATCTAGCTAACCAGGTGCAAGGCGATGGTAATGCAGTCAATGTGATAGGAGTACAATAATTAATCGACAAAAATTAAGTAAATCTAAGATTTAGGCACTGCTTTATTTTTTATACTAAATTTCTACATTCTATAACGATGTAAATGCTAAATGCAAGAAGATTACTCGCAATATTTATCATTTCAGAATTACAGTGCTAATCATTAAGATGATTAAATTCTACACGTATGACATGTTATATTACGGGCTTAGTAAATTATCGATTCTTTATATAACCACTGGTTAACTGATACCCCCTTCCATTTACCGCTAATAATAAGTTCTACCGTATCACATATTTATCCTGAATATTGCGCCTTATTGCAAAATCCTTCGCAGGAATTTCTACCTTTAAAGTTAACAATGTTACTTAATGTCTATATCAATTGTAGGAACGGTTTCAAGATTTATGTACCTTACTCAGAATAATCCTCTAATGCTCTTCGAGCTGTATATATATATAAAACATTACTTCTGACGGTAAGTCATTCTTATTTAGAACGAACCTTAGCAGTATACAAAACTATGCCAAAATCATTACCAGTATTTAGGAAATATTATATCCTAAGTTTGTCATAGTTAACACTAAATGTCAAAAGTATGGCCAGTAAGTCATTCCGTAATAGCGTTCGGCTTTATTGAAGACATATATATTTCAGAAGTAGGATATATGTTATCTCGAAAAATATGTCTAGTGGATAAAGGGGCTAAATTATTTTGGGGATAGCAGGGGCTAAAAGTGACGAATTAATAGACGTAGAAGGACTTGACAATCTTGTTGACGAAGTATAACGAATGCTCAATATCATATTACACGAGCTTATCAGATTAGAAGAATGTCTAGGACCAGGAATATATTGACACACAGGTTTTGATGTCTTATTGCCTCCGATACCTATTGGCTCATGTGGTTTTACAGTGATAGCCACATTCTCAGGAGTACTAGAAGCACCTTTATCATCTGTGACAGTCAAAGAGAAAGCTAAAGTAGTAACGGATAAGTAGTAACGGATAAAACAGGCGGGGCAGAAAATGTTTTACCTCCCCTGTCAGAGCTGTTTAATGCAACAGATGGACCACTAGACTGTTTCCAAGAGTAGGATATTATAGTACCATCTGGATCTTTGCTACCACTACCATACAAAATAACTTTATCTCCAGCATTAACTGTCTGATCTAAACCAGCATTAGCTATTGAAGGTTGATTCGGTGGTGGTACATACTTGGCCGTAACTTTGACAGTAGAAGTATTTGTTGCATTCTTGCTATCAGTAACTGTTAATTCAAATGTCATATCTGTGTCTGAAGATATACCTTTGGGAGCTGTAAAGGTAGCAATAGATGTATTGGCACCGTTTAATACTACAGGTGTTCCTTCAGTCTCTTTCCAGGTGTAAGTCAACGGATCATTGTCCTGGTCTCTGCTTTTACTTCCATCCAAAATAACAACATAACCTGCATTAACTGTCTGATCAGTACCAGCATTAGCTACAAGTGCACGGTTAATGTGTTCAACTGTAATAGTAACATTAGCAGGAGTAATACTTGTAGCTCCTCTATCATCTCTAGCTGTTAATGCAAACCTCAGCTGAGTATCAACTGATACCTTAGGTGCAATAAACGACGGATTCTTGCTATTGCTGCTACTTAATTTTACAGCATGCCCAGCCATTTGTCTCCATGAATAGCTGATTATATCACCAGGATCAGAATCATTTGCTATGCCATGAAGTACTACAGTTCCATTTTCTTCTACCGTTTGATCTGGTCCAGCTTTGACTACAGGAGGATGATTAACAACTAATGGTATGTTATAACGGTTAGGAATACTAAAGGCAATATCAGTGGTAAATGAGGACAACATGAGAAACACTGACAATATGACAGCAAACGAAGAATATGGTAGAAAGACAGAGGATGTAGTTTTCGTATGCTCTATTCCGGACTTTTTTTTCGCTACCAAACGCTGCTCACTTTATTACCAAAATCGGATAAAGTCAAAGAGGTTATATTGTCATCACTCATGTTGATGATCTATACACTTACCGGACACCTACTCTTATCTTCACTAAAGCTATATTGTTACTATCTATTTTACCATCATTTACCTTGTATGTAAAGCTGTCATCTCCAGCAAAGTCCCGATTTGGCGTATAAGTTATAACACCACTAACTTGGTTGATATTACGTAAAGTTCCATGAGATGGAATTGTGACGATAGCCGCAGTTATTGTATCACGTATATCTCGATCAATACCTTCCAATGTCATGTTTACAGGCGTATTCAACTTAGTTATAATAGACTGGTCAATAGCTGATGGAAGATGATTGGGTGCTTGTGTATGTATTCCGCTGATGAAAATAAATGCCACAATTAGACTTATAGCAATCACTACTATTAGTATCGCCACTTTAGAATTACTGAGTAGTTGTTGCGGTTGTTTTTTCTCCTCCGCTTTGGCTATAATTGGTGCTGCCTCGTATTGTTCTTTTTTTGTCTTTTGCCTTGCCTCATCTAAGGCGTAAGGCGATGCGATAGGTGATCGTGATATTAGTCGTCGTTGTTGTGCAGGTTGTGACACCTGCTCTGGAAGTAAGGAATAGAAAAGAAGGCCAGAAGAAGAAATAGGAGTGAGAATAGCAGAAGAATCTCTCCTTACAAGATTGGGATAACTGGCAAGTATAATATCGCCTGATGCCTCCACTTTTGTTATTGGTTTCTGTTTCGGTCTCTTTTTTGGAGGAAGATTCATGATGACCTTGTAAACGTAGCTGCCTAAAGAATATGGCGTAATATTACCATTAACTTCAACAGATCTTTCATTTCCTCTTAATCCTTCGAGCAAATAGTAAGTAAATATACTATGGTCTTGTTTTTTTGGACCGTAAGCTTCTTGGGCGAGCTTGGCTTGCAGCTAAAAGACATTTTCCTTCACCTTGCTGCTCATCTTGAAGTATTCTTGCTTTGCTTCGTAATGCGTCGGTCCCTATTTTTGCAGCATCGTCTTCATGTCCTTTGCTTAGCTTAGCTGCTCCACTATAACAACAATCCAAAATTGTTACCACTCTCAATGACACGCTGCTCTGCATCAACCTTGTAAGTTCGTAGGAAGAAAAGCCTCTTCTGTAAGGATCATCTGGATTTATTTCAGAGGATGCAAGGCACATATCTCCATCAGGTGCTGGTATACCATGACCAGAAAAATAGAAAACAAGGGTCTCATCGGCCTGGGTAGATGCATTATCAAAGAAATCATAAATTGCCTCTCTCATTTGATCAAATCTAATATATCCTATTAGTCTATGACTGTCTAAAATTTCATATCCTAACGATGTCAGAAGCTCAGATAACTCTTTTCCATCATTTTTGCAAAAGTTAAGAGATTGTAGGTTGGTGCTATAATCGCTAACACCGATTACTATTGCCTTCTTTTTGGTAGTAATATTTTCTCCTTCCCCATGATCTATTACTATAGGCCCATTTTTCATTTTTCCTAGGATAGTTTTACTCAGTTTGGCAATTATAATAAGATTAATCCATATTACGTACAAAAGTTATTAGTGAAGCTAATAAATTATATTAACTGTCTATATATCATAATTGGTTCATACTTGATTTCTTGGCTTTAATAAGACCCTCAAACCACCCTCGCCCTTAGCACTAACAACTAACTTAGTTATTCCTCCAGTTTCTATTACACCACTGATCCATAACTCTATTGTGTCTACTTGGTATTGTTTGTACCAACTTGAAACCTCTTCCACAGAAGCTGAAAACCGCTCCAGTATTTCCCCTTGTCCACCTTTTCCTTTTGAGATATATTCATTATCTTCTTGTGATTGTAACTTGGGGAAGGATAACTCTATTTTTTTTGTTTTTTGTTTCTCTCTCTTCTTCCATATCCCCAAAATAGCATGCAGCTATTTATGGTTACATGACTTGATATATGATTTATTAGCTAGATCTAGAATAAGCTCTGTTCTAACCCATGAGGTTGCAACTAATGTGTCAATAACATCAATAATATAGCAGAATGCACTCACCTCGGCTTCCCATGTTTTGGTTGATTGGGTGTTGTACTTCCTAACATAGGTGACATTATAGCTTACTGACATGGGTTACACTTCTGCTGTCAGGAAGTGTATCCATATAGAAATCATAACTAAATTCAATCTAATACATGAGAAAGAATGGACTGGCGATACAGTATCTAATATTTGTAAAAGATACGGTACATCCAGAAAGACTTACTACAAGTGGAATAACAGATACAAACAGAAAGGGATAGAAGGACTTCTAGATAACTCTAAAAGACCTCATAATACTCCATGTAGAAAGGTAACATCAGAAATAGAAGAGACAATTCTTGATCTACGACGATTAAGCCTGCCATTTGTATCTCTCTATGAATCGTTTAATAAATTCTTAAAGTTTGATACTATCTACATCTGTATTGGTTATTTCTTCAGAGACAAGTCTATAAATGACGCTTTTTTTAGAAGCTCTGAATGATAATAATGCTAAAAGACTTATCATAATTAATACCCAGACATGTAAGGAGAGAATATTGCAGCAAATTAAGGATTTTCCTAGAGAACAACTCAACTACTTGGTTACTTTATTTGGGAATACTGCCCTATTTGATAACCTTTTAACAACCTTAACTCTGCCGTCAAGGGGATTTTTCTGAAACGAGCCTACAGAAAGGCGTAATTCATAAATTAATCTGAGTTATATTTTCTATTGGTATATATATTTATTTATCAATAAAACACTAATAAAATATATGGTTTTATGCCAAGAATGGGGGCCTTAGAAAAAGAAGAGACTAAGAGTTTAATACTTGTGTGTAGGGCGAGAGGATACAACCATAAACAGATTTTATCAAATTTAAATGATAATCTAAGAAAATATAATAATACTCTATCAAATAAGGGTCTGCTCAATATTATACAGAAAACAAAATATGATGCTCAAGAATGGTTGCGAAACCTTTCAATAGGTAAAGATGCCTACGTAGATGAATACAGACAAAGAATAATGGAATGAAATGAACAACGTAGAGATTTATGGGAACTAGTCAGAAAATATGAAAATCAACCATTTGTTCAAATCTCAGCTCATAAAGAAATCCATGCTCTTACAAAATCTATTTTACAGCTATATGAAACACTGCCACTTATACTAAACAACAGCTACAATAATAATACGCTATCTGATCCTATTTACGAAGATACAACAAGTTTATTTCCGGAGTTTTCTGCTTAGTATAAACAGACTAAGAATTATCAATTGATTATAAAACTCCATTGGATAAGTGTTTTTAGAGAGCTAAGAACAAATTGCTAGGCTATAGTATGAAAGTTACTTTCCATGAACAGAACTTAAGATCGTTCCGACTTCAACATAGCTGCCAACAGATATTTTAGATTTGGAATCTATTTTCAAGACGTATGAGTAGATGAATGTGAAACAGGACCTTACCAGAATATCTACATTCGACACAGATACTTATTGTTGATATGTTTGTATTGCTCACATGTTTGGAATCCAATGTTGAATAACTTTGAAGAACTTTCAGTAAATTTCATCAGCGAGCATTATTACAAGAGAGGCTTTACTCATTCTTTTGTCACGAGCTGATTTACTCCACTGTTTTTGCGTATGATGCTGCTGTTTTCTTTGCTGATTGGTAGGCTAAATCTAAATGTAGCTCCCCCTCTTTTGCCATCTTTATTATCCCTATTATTCTCAGCCCATATCTTACCCCCATGAGCTTGAATTATGCCCTTTGATATGAATAGTCCAAGTCCAGTTCCTTGATAAGATTTCGTTGCAAACTTTTCAAATAACCTAGGCAATATTTCAGGATCTATTCCAGTACCAGTATCCCTGATACTGACAATAGCCTGAACATCATCAACCTTTTCAGTATTGATATTTATAATTGCTCTTCCTTCTCCTTCTCCTACTCCTTCGTTAATTTTTACTTCTGTAAATTTAACTGCATTATTCAGAAGATTAGAAATTACTTGAGTTATCCTTGCTTTATCAGCTTCTATGAATATAACCTGAGGCTGATATGCTAATTTTATTACATTTCCTTGTTGGCTCTTCTTAGAAGAGGCTATGTTTATTGTTACATCATCTATAGCATTTGTTATTATGTCATTTAGATTGAATGACTCATATTTCAGATTAAGTGATTGCCTTTCAATTTTTGTTACATCTAAAATATCTTCTGCAAGATGTTGCAATCTTTTTGCATTTCTAATAGTGACATCTAGCAACTCCTGTTGTTCTGGTTCTTTTATTATGGATCGAAGAACCTCAGTCAAACCTAGTATTGGTTGTATAGGATTTCTTAACTCATGAGCTGCTACAGTGATAAACTCTCTTTCAATTTTTCCTACTCTTCTTAACTCTTCATTTAGCATGTGTTCGTTCCAAAGCAATTCAAATATTGATTTATATGAGTCCACACTCAGTTTGCTATTAGAATAGAACGTAAACCCAATTGATTCTGAAAGCGTTTCGGCATTTGGTTCTTTAAGCTCAGCCCTAAGGAATTTTTCACTATCCACTATGTACATGCCGTATAGAGAGTTATTGCCATTTAGAATTTTGATATTAGGCGCGCTACTCGATATTCTTTTGACGATCTCAGAATTTACTTCAGATAAAGGACATATTATTTTCACTTCTGCATCCTTTTCTTGTGATGCCTTTATAGTATAATCGATAACTCCTAATCGGTTTAGTCTTATCATCGATTTATCATTAGGAAGAAGAATTAGTGCCTCTTTCTTTATCGATTTTGCTAATTCAAAAAGAATCTGAGCTGCTTTTTTGCGGTCAGTAATAACTTCATAAAATTCAGCTTCTATTCCTTCTTCAATCTCTCTTATTTTCTGTTGTGCTAGAATTGATCTGCTCCAAAAAGTGTCAAAAACGTATAGCTGATGTTCTACAATTTCCTTTACATTGCTGTATATTATCTGTGATGCTACTTTTTCTTTCTCAAACAAAACTACAGGAGAAAGGTATTCTGTTTCACTCAACATAAAATTCCCTTTTATACCGTCTAAATGTCTTAGCTCATCTACTATTGTCATAAGCTCTTTGCAATAAGAGATATTGTCTTTAGTAATTTCAGTGAGGTATCTTAGTCTTACATTTCTTCTTTTAGCATCAGAAAAAGCTTTCTTTATTGTTTTAACCTGAATGGCTAATGGCGGCCTTGTATAATTCATACAGGTATCGATTTTTCCTGTTGTTTTAGAGAAGAATTGTAATTCTGCATTTATTACATTATTAATGCCGTATAATACTTGGGTCTTTCCTATATTTTTATTAATATTTGAAAATTGGTTAGCGTTAGATTTCTCTTGTTTACTATTACTATCTGTTAACGTGGGAATTCATCATCTTTGCCACAGCTATTACAATATACAATGAATAATATCTCCTTCAATGAGATGTACCAACAGCGTTGTACTTAAGTATATGTAAAAAGTATTGCGTAGAATAAAACAATTCTTATCGTTTTAATCAAAATAACAGATCAAAGGATTTTTCAATGTATATATTATTTACTGATAGTGCCATCCGATACAAATTACCCTATTGGGAAACAATATATTACGCAATAGATCTAATATCTAATGGAGATATTTTAGTTTTTGGAGATAGATTCTACCTTTTACATTATCAGCATAGTTTAGCAGGGATATTACCTTCAGATCTGTTTTTTAAATGATCTTCAGATTTATTTGAAGTATCAAACAAGCGGTATTATTAAATCGACTTAGAACCCATCCCAAAAATAGATAGACATATAGCTTGAGAGGGTTTTGTTCATAAGTGTGGCTTACGATAGAGTCAATTATCTTTCAGCTGTCAAAAGAATCCCTGACAAGTTATGGGATGGAATAAGATTGATACTTCCACCAGAAAAACCAAATAATACCATAGGACGTCCACCAGTACCATTTAGGAAGATCAGCTACAACACGAACAACATAATAATTATAAATCATGAACAGAGAATCCTCAATGTAGTTTTCTAAGCAAAAGATAAAAATCAAAATTATTAAGAGTAGCAACCAGGATCAAGAATCCATCTTTACATTATCGAAATCAAGGGCATTAAGTGTGTCGATCATCAGTGAGCCTAAGATACTAGGACTGAGATGTTATTCCAATGTACCTCCTTAGTTCTAAACGATACTGACTCGAAGAGTGCAGCTAGAACTCACAAGAGACCCCCTAGAAGACGTTAGTAATATGTGAAGTGTCAGCTAGCTCTGAATCAGTAAATGCGACTTCATTTCTAGTCACGCTCTTGTTAGGATTATCTTCAACTACGGTAACGCAGATTTTCTAAGACTATGGAAATAATCACAATAAAGAATGGAGCAGCATATTTCTTTTGTCTACAGTGTAACTGCAGGTCGAGATCCCTAGCCTGTGATAGCAAGAATACAACATATACTATACTGATAAGAAATATTCCTGCTACACTTTTTTTGCTTGGTTTGTTGTACTAATTAAATGGGGGAACTACTTGGGCTGTTGTACTAATTAAGCTGGGGAATCTTTATGTTAAGTTCTTTACATCTGTTTCTCAGAGTTACTTCTGATACTCCAGAGGCAGACGGCGACATCTAACTGAGTCCTATGCTCATCGCTGCGTATTAACGACAGGTATAAAACCGCTCCTGCTAATCCCATAGGATCTTTTCCTGCCGCAATTCCACTTGTTATTACATCACGCATATAATTTACAGCATGCCTTTTTGTTTTCTCGCTTATCTCCATTTTATTTGCAATCTTTGCAATACACTTTATTGGATCTACCATTGGAACTTTTAAATCTAGATTCAAAACTATTTGCCTATATGCTTTTGAGAGCTCCTTGTATGATACATTGCTAAGAGACGCTACCTCTGATAATGTTCTTGGAACTCCAGCCTCCCTAGAAGCAACATAGATAGACGCCGCTAGTGCAGGCAGCTATTGTCCTTCCTCTAACCATCCTCAGTTGCTGTACTTTTCTATAGATATAGGCTGCCTTTTCTATTACATTACCTGGCAACCCCAGCTTCCCTTTTAGCATGTCAAGCTTCTCGAACGCATTTTTAAGATTTCTATCCGTTGGTGAACTAACTTGAATTCTATAGTCCCATGTCCTTAATCTTTGCATCATAGAACTCATTGAATTGTCCAGCCCATGTCCACTAGCATCCTTATCTGGTCTTCCAATTACTGTGGAAAGCCCTCTATCATGACGTGTTAATGTCATGGGCATTCCTACTCTACTTCTATCTCTCATTTGATTAGCATCAAATGCACGCCACTCTGGGGTAACCTGCTGAGGTGACTTATCAGTACTAATAACGATACCACAATTTGTGCAAATCATTTCGCCAGACTCTGTGTCTGTGATTACATCGGAGAATTTATAACATGCTTTACATACTAACTCGTTTGCTAACATCACATATATATACACCTCGCCTATATAATAGGCTTTAAATTGCGGCTGTAATAACGAATCCTTCGGAACATTGTTCCTAATTACAAAATATATAGGCTTCAAACATCACATCTCTTGTCTATATTTGATAAATAAAGGCAAAATCATAAAAATCGTATCAGGACACGAATCACATTGAGGATTATCTGGTTGTTTAGATGAACTAGAAAAACACCCACATGAGGTAATTATTATTATATGGCATAATTATTATTATCTTTAACCTGTATTTTTAGAATTTTTTATTACGTGTCTTTAGAACTAAGCTCGAGCCAAATAGGTATTCCTGATTATATACAAATCTTGTGTTCTAGATATTGATAGAGTTTCCTTTGTCATTTTTCTAAAAATGTTAGCAATTCCAGGACCAAAACCAGCATAATGATTGTTCGCTGTTAATATTGCTAGGTTAATCTTCCTGTGCTCTTCTTCTCTGGCTCTCTTGCCAGAATAATTACTATTAGGTAGCTAAATGCAGAGTGGTCAAATAAATATCACTTACAACACATGAATCGTGCAACAAAGCAGTTATTTTTATTCATTTTAAATTCCTCGCTTTTTCTTTTTAACCCCTGTTTACTTTGTTCTATCTGTTACATCTATAACCGATATTAATATCTCATAGTGTATATTTAATAAATTTCCAGATGGAATTAAGAGGATAACTTAGTCATTGCATATAACCGATTATCCACTAATCTTATTTTGTAGAATAAAATGGATGAATCAAAAGACTACTTTCTGCTTTATTATGAGGGGTATCTATTCTATAAACAATTTTATGCGCAACAATATTAGGAGTGTATAGGGATGAGTTAGTGAATATATTATGAAAAATGAAAAAGCCAATAACAACAGCAATGAAAAGAAAGAAGACGACAGACTGAAGATGAACAATGACTTAGTTAATCCTAATGAAATTGCGTCAATTAGTAATTTATGGCAACAATATTCTCCTATGGCCTGGAGCGAAATATATAACGAATATATTAATTACACAAGAAGAATGACTGAAATATATAATGAATACGCAGAAAGTTCACAGAGGATGACACAGCTGTATAAGGAACTGGCTGCAAATGCAGAGAAGATGACTAAATTGTATAAAGAATCTGCCAATAGTACAGAAAAAATGACCAAATATTGGTTACACTTCCTTCGGATGAAGCCATTGTCAAAAAATAAAGAAGGAAAACAAGAATAACAAAAAGCACTTCTACAATAAAAGAGAAGGAATTGATGGTATTGACGATGCTGATGTTCCACCATTAGTATATGAAAAAACAAAGGAATTTATCGCCTTCATATCAAAAGGTCGTAAACATCTGAAGGTATACGGTGACTTTGTTGCAAGATATATTCTATGAAGTGGCGCTTCTATTTATTTCCCCCCATACCAGAACCGAAGGATAATTCAATATTATGTTTATAAGGAGAACTCAATCAATCACCTTATCTCAAAATTATGTTAGCTTCTAGGTGACTTGGATGAAGTCTAGGTCTGATTGGCCAATATAATTTCAAGATTGAAGAACGACGTAGAAAAGTATCTTGTTTGTTAGCACAATCGATGAATGAATCTGAGATTGCCCAGGAATTAAAGTTTAGATCATGAAGTGAGCCTGTAGTAAAAGAGTTGAACCCCTTTACCACAAGGGATATAATCCCGCCCAGTCCATTGAATCCTCGGTTCAAATCCCAAAAATAAAAAACAATAAGGAAGTCAGTTGTAAACCAATATCGTCGACTACCTTCGGAATAAAGGATATAGCCAAGTCGAACACATCGAATAATAGCAAAATAAACTTTGAAATGAGAGACCTATATTCTAGACAAGAAAAACTGGCATACTGGACTAAGAGGATAGATATTGACCTTCAGGAACCAGATAGAACTGATGTTTTAAAACTTGTACAGCATATGCAAGACAAAGATAGGAGTATATTGTGGATCGTTCGGTGTATAACAGCTCTTATTCAAATGTGAAGACATATACAAAAAAACTTTAATGAAGCTACAGTGGAAGATATAAGATTATTATTCAAATGGATGGATAAACAGAATTACAAAGCATCAACTCATGAGAAATTTAGAAAAATCCTGAAGTTTTTCTACAAGGTATCATATGGAAATAAGGCTCTGTAAAGTTAAGATAACAAATTATTGTTATGATGACTAACAAATAGATCCAACCATTTTTGTATGTGTTGCAATTTACACTTACTTTTTCTACAAGGAAAATAATCATCGAAATATTCTGTTCTATCTTTGATGTATTGTACCGTCCTTTCTATGATACTTTTCTCATATGGAGAATGGATGTGATGGTGCAGTCTCAAGAATCTACAAGCCTGTGGATACCATGTACCTCCATCAGTTGAAACAGGATAGATGTTCTCCATATCTTTTTACAAGGTTTAATATAAAACGTTCTGCAACAAACATGTTTCTCTCTTTTGATATGCTTATTTGAAGGATTTCTCGGTTATCATTCATTTTCAATGGCTATCCATAACCAGATATATTCGGAACCAACTTTAATGATAGTTTCATCAATTATAAATTCAGTAATACGTATCTATCTTTCTGGAACTTAACATCTCTGGTTTATATTTTTGAATCCAGTCTCTGATGGCAGTATGACTTCTTTTAACAAATCTAGACACAGCTTTGGAAGTATTTCTTAATGAAAGACCAAGGAAATACAGATACAGAGAATATGCTATATCCTCAGGTTCTGTTCTCTTTCTTATTTGACACATCATAACCTATATCGGAGTCATAAAGCTATAGATTTTTCCTTAACTTTACAGAGCCGACTCTTCACTTAACAATCTTTTCCGTAATTTCTCTATTGTGATATCTACAAATAAACTCAACCAATTCATGACATGCTTTAGCTTACAATCATTATTTTCTTTCCTACAATGGAAATAATCATCAAAACATTCGGTATTATCTTTTATTATGTACTCTATCGTCCTTTCTATGAAGCTTTTTTCAATCGATGAATGATTATGATGTTTAACATTCAGGAATCTACATGCTTGTGGATACCACGTACCACCGTCTGTTGAAATATTGTGTCTTCCATATCTTCTAATCAGAGATTGTATAAACTGTTCAGCCACAAGCATGTTCCTTTCAATTGAGATGCGTATACCTAAGATTGTCTTATTGGTTGGCTCAATCGCAACCCATAACCATACATAGTCACTACCTACCTTAATCAATGTTTCATCTATGATATATTTAGATAGTTTGCATCTCTTTTGTAATATATCTTTCTTGGTTTTGTAACGCTGGATCCAGTTCCAAATCGAAACATGGTTTCTTTTGATAAATTGAGATAGCCTTTGTGATGTTTTTCGAAGTGATAAACCTGAAAAAAAGTATAGGTGTAATGCATAATAAACATACTTTGAAGAGGTCCTGCTACTTTCTTTAAGTTTAGCCATTAACAGAAAGTAGGATGTTTTTAGCTATAGGTCTATCGTTAACTGGACAGTGCCGATAAAGATATTGCTAGTAAATGGACACAATATTACTAGTAATCTGCGAATTCGATTAACAATGTCAATTTACATTGGTTAGCATGCTTTAAGACCTTATTATTAATATTTCTCGATATGAGGAAAAAGAATGGTAAAGTAGCAAGGCATCTCTCTACTCATAATCCTTCTGATTTCACTAATTCTGAGCTTGTGACGAAGGATGCAATGATACATGAACATGACTTTGCACAAACAAATCTTTTAGTAACAACAGCATGTTTTGCAATTCAATGCACGACCTGCAAGAAGTATTTCTGTGATTTATGTGGTAAAGTTTTAAATGACCTTCACGATATTAAATTTCATATTTGTAATGTTAATTAATTATGATGGGGATTTTCTAGATGAATAAAAATTTGTTCCAATATCTTAATTGAATACATTGTTCAGATAGAAGAGGTCAAAAGCGGAAAAATAATAGGCAAGCACATTAATGTTCACTCAAATATTGGTGTGTAGTGAATTAAATATATACGAGATACTTTTTATCATACAGCAATAGAAGCAGCATAAACATTACATATATAATCCACGTTACTACTGATTGATTGGTGCCGCGGAATATCTTTTATTATGTAGAAACATTACACTTAGTGGTTGAATCTTTATTTTATATTCTTATGCATCTTTTTGTGAGGTCTGCAGTTAGTAACATATATGAAAATTTGGTAGAACTACTGTTCAGTATTTGTCTATATTATCTTTGAATTCGAAAGAAAATAAAAAGCATTTGGGTATCGCGTTAATTTCCTCACTTGTCTGTAGTCAATCATATTATTCATTCGTACCTTTCGATGAAGTTTGTCCTGCATACAACACACTAATATTAATGAATTTTATTTCAAATTAAGCATCACTTACTGAAGGAAAAATCTAACTGAAACTATATTTAGGATCATACTTAAGATTGAACCCCTCATTACCTAATATGTATATGAGATACATATTATTTAAGTTCGTCTATATTTACCAAACGTGTCAAAATTGTGAATTGAGATCGGTATGTGACGTATTATCGGAATAGAATTCAACAGCAATATTATTTCAAGACATCTTATTTAGTTAATTCAAACGAATCAGTCACTTTTTGAATAGTTGGAAGGTAATACAAATATTTGGCCGAGTCAGCAGAATATCTAATAATATATCCTCTATCATCTTTTATCATCATAACCTCCATTACTTTAGCTGTAGTGTCTTCTTGACCTTTTCTAAACGTATATACTATTTTCTGTGCAACATTATTACCTGCAAGAGTGGTTTCATACGATTCTGGTTTAATAATTTTAAAATCTAATAATTTTGTTGATAAAGAAGTGAGATGTGAAAGCATAAAGCCACGTAGTGAAATTGCTTGAGAAGTTGGTTTATCGAAAAGTCCGAAAAAATCTTTGATATTATCGTGATGCATACTATGAATGGATACAGTAAGACTTGGCGGATATTTATCTGAATGATCTTTCATTGGAGAGATGAATTTAACAACTTGTTTATCTGAAGAATCTTGATCATCATCGCCTTCCATCTTTTCCCAATTTAGTGGATATTGCATAATTATTCCGAAAGCAGAATTTTTGTATATCGCGAAGTCTTCATTGTGGCTCACTAGTTTCTTATTGACTGGAGTTACATTGGCATTATCTGAACTTTTCGTAGTCTCCGCAATAGCTTGTTGCTGTAGAAAACTGTGCGGAATAACGAAACTTGACGATATAGACAATACCGATAAGAAAAACAGAATAATCAAACTAAATCTTGATGATAAAAATTCAAGATGCAAACCGACTTTTTCTTTACTACATGCAAGAATAATAACTTATCTTCCAGAGCTGTAAATATAATAGATTGCTGAACAAAGTTAACTCGACAAATGTTGCCGATTTACATGTTTAGAAATTAATAGATAGTAATGTCAGAGTATCCTTATTTTATCATATCTGGATACAATATTATTAAGGATGGAATATTGAAATGAACGTGATATGATGAAAATATGATTAAATATACGTGATTATGTAACCTTTTGTATCTAGATTTTGAAAATCCATAAAACTTCCTCACGCTACAAATATGAAATGGTCGAATTGATGAATAAAAGTGAATATAATGAAAGATATGTTCACAGTAGAGATTTATAATAAAAGAACAAGAAAATGAAATTAACTTGAAAAATGTACAATCATTCAGTGATAAGATATAACCAGAAGTAATAATTATAATATGGCCATAATAATGACCGATATATCTGAGATATTATGCATAGGAAATGAATTACTTTCAGGGACAATTGTAAATACTAATGCTCAATGGATTTCAAAAAGAATTACAGAAGCTGGAGGGGTAGTAAGAAGACTAACCGTTGTCAGAGACGATGTTAATGAAATAGCTTCAGTAGTGAAAGAAGTGCAAAGTAGAAAACCCAACTGGCTAATCATTTCTGGAGGACTTGGACCCACGTATGATGATAAAACATTAGAAGGTGTTGCCGTGGCCCTTGGGACAGATCTTGTATTAGATGTTAATGCTATAGAAATGCTGAAGCGAAGTTATGCCAGATATTCATCAAGTTTCAAATTAGACGAAGTTAGATTAAAAATGGCTAGAATTCCCAGAGGATCAACTCCAATCCAAAATCCTGTTGGCAGTGCCCCATCAATATTAATAGATACTAAAATCGATAGTAATATTAGTTCCACAGTTCTAAGTACATATACAAAGATCATTTGTCTTCCTGGAGTACCTAAGGAATTAGAGGCAATATTTCTAGAAAGTGTACTTCCAAAAATGAAACTGATACTCGGCGATTTTCATATTATTGAAACAAATCATGAAATTGCAAGTGTTAGCGAAGCAATGCTTGCTCCAATTCTTCTAAGAATAGTTCAGTCATTTTCTGATGATTCAATTTATCTGAAAACACATCCACGTGGATTTACTAAAGATAACAAACCAAAAATAAGAATTCAAATTGTTTCCAAAGGAAAAGATAGATCAATAGTGCAATCAACGTATAATTACATTTATGACACCTTAATTGCAGAAATATCTAGATTGAATGGAGAGATATTATTAATATAATCGTTAACTGAGATTTTGGCTATTGATATTTTGCATTGAGAAGTGTCAGTAAGTTTGATGTACAAATGACAAGATATAACATCGCCTTCTATTTGCTTTTATTGACCAAAGCACATAGTCTAACCTCATTGCAATTGTAGTAGGTTCATCCAATGATTTTAGTAATCAAAACACAACTCATCTATAATATTATGTACTCAATTATCGAACTAATGCAAAAGCAAAGAATGGAATGATAAAGTATTAATTTATGCTTTCAGATTTTTCTTTTATATAATAAAAATTCACCGCATTCATTCAGCCCTATATTTTTCATAACCGAGTCAATATATGGAACTTGTGGACTAAATATTTGTATTCTTCCGTATTTTTCAGTTGATTCCTCCAAATTTATGGCATATATGACTAACTGCTTCAAGACAGACGCATGATTAGTATCCAAATAAACAATTTGGGCTGTCCAATATTATCTTTGTTAGCAATTACTACACCGGTGATAGTTGAACTTTCATTTTCAGCAGCAAGCACAATATTATTAGTGATGAGGTGGTGAAGTTCCGGAATCTAAATCTATAGGATACCATCTCCACCGATCCACATAACTTTCACCAGATAACTTGAAGATTTTAGAGTATCTAAGATATTTAGCTATATTATTAACATCACCTAGAGTCGCTCTCTTAACCTTATAGTCATTTGTGCTCAAACCATTCTGAATTATGTAACCACTAAAATAATTCCATTGTGATACTACATGCACCAAAAGACAGTTGTCCTAATTCCAATACATTATTATCCAAATTCACATTACATTTTTTATCCTATTTATTTTATTGATTAAGTCGTTTGCACAAATAAATCATAACTAGTATTTAGAATGAGCATTCGATGTAGTTTTCCAATTAAAAATCCTAACGTATAGAATATTGATTCGTAAAATATCACTTTTAGTTGACAATAAATCAAATACTGCTTAAGACATAAAATCTCATTATTGACCTTTGACTTCCAATGAAAAATCGGTAGCTCGGTCATAATAATAACTTTATTTGCTAGATAATATTTAATTTCTCAATATGGATGAAACAGACACTAAAATACTTCATCAGATATTATCTGATGGAAGGTCATCATATAGAAAGATCGCAGAACAAATTGGCGTGTCGCCTCCCACGGTTCTTAATAGAATACAAAAGCTAGAACGCAGTCATGTCATAAAATCATATTCAGCTGTATTAGATCATGAGAAATTGGGTTATGATCTAACTGCTATAATTGAGCTCACCGCTGTAAAGGGTAAGATAACAGAAGTAGAAAAACATATATCAAAATTTGCAAATGTTTGTGCCGTATACGACATCACTGGGTTAACAGATATGATAATAGTTGCCAAATTTAGAAATCGCAGAGAGCTAAGCGATTTCGTAAAAAAAGATCTATCATTACCATATGTTGAAAGAACTAATAGTCGTATGGTGTTAGTAACCGTAAAAGAGGATTTTCGATTTTTTTAGTTGTGTGAATATTCGTTTCAGGAAATAGATGTCTAGTCACATTTTGGCGAATGCATTGATTTCTACAATCCAATCCATTGAATAATGAGTTATCTCAGTGACTTAAAAAATAAATTCGGATTTGTATGCTATCGATTAACAAACATAAAGTTTTTTAAAGAATAGTTATCCAAATGTTTAACTTTATGATGATGAAGTTTATATATAATGCTTCAGCAATGTAATTATGTTTGAAAACATTGACCTGACAATGTATTTTGGTTACGGGATTCATTGTCACGTACTTCTCATTGGAAATAGCGTGGCACTTTACGGCTTGTAGAATCCATGACAAAGCAATAAAACCCTGCATGTTTAAGCAAGTGAAAACTGTTCTAATAAAGAGTTCTAATCTCTAGTAATAGTACGTTCAAATAACAAAAAAGTAAACGTCATTAATAACAGTAATAATACGTCAATATAAAACAATATTCAAAAAATAATATCTAAATTAGATCCCAGTTTAAAAGGCTAACTCAGGCTGATTCGTAAGAATATATTTTTAAACAACAAAGCCACACCATCTTCCGTATTTATTAATTAAGAATTAATAGATAGTTTGAATCCAATTATAGTTTCGTAATTTTCCTGACATTAACCCGCACAATTCTTTGTTTCACAATCTACTGTATGAGTAATTTTAGAGCAATATTAAAATGCATTCCGTTCAAATTCTAAATTTAAGAATAAAATATGTGGTTAGCGCCTTATATTCTAATCACTTTAGACTCGACATAAACTCGGTAAACGACAACGTATTTAGTATATCAGATTTTATGGCCCAGCCACGCCTAGCTTGACCTATACCAAATTTTAGAAAAGCAAAATGAACTGGATGATGTGCGTCTGAATCAATTACAAGCTTGACATTTTTTTGTATGGCCATTCTTACATACTCATCTTTTAGATCAAGCCGATCATAATGTGCATCAATTTCGAGTACGGTATTCGTATCCTTTGCACTATCCGCTAATTTCTCAATATTGACAGGATATCCTTCTCTTTTGTTTATGCGCCTACCTGTAGGATGAAATATGATATCGACACTAGGATTTTCCATTGCTTTTAGCAACCTATCTGTTTGCACTTCGATTGAATGTGAAAAATTAGAATGAATAGCTGCCCCTACAATGTCCAGTTTATCCAATATGTTATTTGGAATATCAAGAGATCCATCTTTCATTATATTCACTTCAGCAGCAGACAATATTCGGAAATTTTCACTTCTTGTCACGGTTGTAGTTTGTTCTTTTTCGTTATGAATGTGTGGTTGTTGCTGCTGCGTGGTATATTGTCCCTGTTTTATTCTATCATTTATCTCCGAGATTTTGTTTGCCTGATCTAGCAATTGCGTTTCATCAAGCCCATTTGTTAATTTCAAACTTTTCGTATGATCTGTTATTGCTATGTATTGGAGTCCAAAGTTCTCCTTGGCTGCTAAAGCCATGTCTTCTATTGACATTGTGCCGTCTGTACTGTTACTGTGGACTTGCAAATCACCCTTCAGATCATCATATTGTATTAATCGTGGAAGTCGCTGCCCCCCATTTTTTGCCAATTCGATTTCTCCAGTGTTTTCTCTAATTTCTGGAGGAATCCATTCTAAATCTAGCGCATGGTAGACATCTTCTTCAGTTGAACCTGCAACTCTGTTCTGATCCTTGTCAAAAATTCCCCATTCATTTAAGTGAAGACCTTTTGCGAGTGCTACCTTACGCATAGCTACGCCATGTTCCTTACTGCCTGTAAAATATTGTAAGGCGGATCCGAAACTTTCTTCAGGAACAACTAGAAGATCAGCATCCATGCCATTATTTAGCCGCACAAAAGTTTTGCTTGCCCCCTTTCCAAGAACCTCGTGTATTTCTGGCATTGAAATAAAATAATCCATTATCTTTTTAGCTTCGTTTGAGGCTACTACAAAGTCAATGTCACCTATCGTTTCTTTCATTCTTCTAAAAGAGCCTGCGGCAACTGCATTTTTTACTCCTTTAAAGTTTAGTAGTCGTGTCTCTATTTGTTTTACCAGAGGATAAACTTCACCTAAAAGATATCGGCCTCTTCCTTTCTTAAATAGCTGAATTTTCTTTAGAATTACTTCTTCCTTCTTTTCTGAAAACCCTCGAATATCGCGTAGCTTTCCTTCTGATGCCGCTTTTTCTAAATCAGATAAGCCCTTAACACCCAAGTTATCATAAAGGATCTTGATTGTCTTAGGACCTATACCTTCCAAATCATAAAATTCATCAACATTTATGGTGGTTTTGGATTTTAATTCTTCCAGGTATTGTATTTGTCCTGATCTTAGATATTCTTCAATTTTTGAAGCAATTGCCTTTCCTACGGATGGGATTTGCATTAAGCCTCTCAATCCTTGATTTCTGTATATTTCATCAATATTTGATGATAAGTTTGCAATTACATCTGATGCGGCTTTATAAGATCTTATCTTAAAGGTTATGTTAGAATTTTTTTCCTCTTCCATTTCCAGCAGAAAGCCAATTTCGCGCAATGCCTTTGCGATGTCAGCATTCTTAATTTTTATACTCCTTCACCATAATGTTAGTATCATTCATGCAATCCCATACTTTTTTTGTTTTGAACTATTTATTGCTCAAGTTAACGCAAGAACATCGTGGATTGAATGGCATGACGACAGACTGCCAAATTATTCAGTATTTAATAGATTCGTTCAAACCAAAATTTAATTCCCAATACATGACTATTAACTTATCACTTTTACACTCCCTTTCATCCAAGGATGCAGGGTACAATGATATTCATAATCTCCAATTTTGACGAATGTATGCATCCATTTGTGCCCTGCTGATAGAATGGAAGAATCAAACAATCCAGATCTATCGCTTGTTATAGTATGAGGCAACGTGTCATCATTTATCCATGTAATTGTAGAGCCAACACGTGCAATGATTTCTTTTGGCGAGTAATTATCTTTTTGCTTAGTATCCCAAGAACCTTTTTCAATGCTTACTTGGGTAGTTGATGCGGTATTATTTGTGTTGTTACGATTAGAAGTAAAATTTGTGGCCAAATGCTCTTGATGCCCTTGTCCTTCTGTCATTGGACTAGGCTGCATTTTAGAAACAAGAGGTTCTGAGGAATTTGCTATTTCTTCTCCGCTACCATTGGAGATGATTGGTTTTTGTAATTTTTTTTGCAACTGATACTGCCAAGCTATCATTGATACGCTCTTGTTTGTAACTGGTTTTAGAGAAGAGTAGTTTGATGTTGAAGCAACAGTATTATTATTATTATTATTTCTTTTCAGCTGTTGGAATCACATGTATCTCTCCCATATTTCCTCTTTCTTCTTGTAATCCGTGACTATGGACAAAATATGTTCCAGGAGATTTCCATACTGCTTCAACTATTGCAGCATCCCCTGGACCAATTGATATTGTTTGAGCGTCTATAGGTTTATTTGATATTAATCCAGATTGGTACACTTTGAAAATAGTGCTGTGCAAATGAAATGAGTACGGTATTGTGGTTCCGATGTTAGCTACATAAAATCTAACGAGCTCATTTTGTCTTGCTTGCAAAGAATTATTATCCATGTATTGATCAGCATAGCCATTCATAGGGTAATATTTAGGAATAAATGCTTCTGGATTCACAGGGTCATATTCACTTAATACTAATGCATATTCTCTAGCCGGTTTTAGAATTGAACTGTCATTTCCTTTTGGATCTATAATCAACGAGCCATACATTCCCATTCTAATGTGGAGTGACGCTGGTTGAGCATGACAATGATACAGAAACGCCCCCGCAGGTTCAGCTATAAAGTTATAAGTATAAGTTTGATTTGGTAGTATCAAGGGAAATCCACCATCATTCTTTGCATCGTGTGTTCCATGCATATGTAATGTATGTGCCATTGGTGCATTATTTTTAAAGTGAATAGTGACATTATCTCCTTCCGTAAATCTCAGCGTAGGCCCAGGAACTGTTCCATTAAATGTCCATACCTTTACTCGCTCGCCAGGAGATATTTCAATACTAGCGTCTTCGGCTATCATTGTAAATACCTTATGCGGGTGTGCTTTAGTATCATTGGTAGTGATAGATTTTTGTTCTGGAGTATTATTGTGAGCGATCGTCGTACTGCTAGCATTATTATCACCTATAGCCATCGCAGGACTAATGGTATATTGGCCCGCAGTGAATACTGAAGTAATGGCAAGACCACCGAATAAAGAAATAGTCATCAATGTAACATATAAAACTCTTAAAATAGAAACTTCCTTTTTTATCTTATATTCCATATGTCCAAAAGGTTTGGAGTTAGTCTTATCATCATTGCTCTTTTTCATATGTATTCATGCATTTGATACCTGTTAAGACGTGTTTTTATATCTTCTGATCGCATTGCATTGCAACAAATACTACAGTGAATACGTACCAAGTGAAGTAGTTACACGAATTTATTTTCTATAGTTTAATCTCGGCAAGCATACATCAGTTAATCTTAGATTACTATGAAGTAACTTGAACGGGTTTATTAGTTTACCAATACTTCCCATATTGAATCATAAAGAATCCTATTATCAATTTGGTAGAGGGTAAAGTTGTTTACAGTATGCAGCCATCATTATTGATCTGTTGAATCCAAACGTTACCACAATTAAAACATATGAATCGCGTATGATTTGTCCACCTACTAGATGGATAGAAATAAGTCTTTTACAGATTTCATCATACAATCTTATCGATGAGATTTATAATTCGTGCTGAAATACCAACCGGAGCACGGAAACCAATGCAAAGGCCGTCTAGAGGAGGCTGTCATGACGCAACAGAGTAGATCCGCGGCTACACAAGATTCGCCGGCCGATGTGCGGGCGCGTGAGGTCGAGGAGCAGATGACCGACGACGACCGGTTCTCGCTAGTTGTCAGCGTGGTGGGAGAAAACCCGGTCATCCCGTTAGCCAGAGACGTGCGCATCCCCATGGGAACCCTCATGAGCGCGGGCTACACGCCCGGCGTGCCGCGCCTCGGTGTCCCAGCGCTCCTGATGAGGGACGCGAGCCTCGGTGTCACCAACCCCGGGTTCCGTGAGGGCGACATGGCCACAGCGCTGCCCGCTAGCATCGTGCTCGACTCGAGTTTCAACCCTGAGCTCGCCCGTGCCAGTGGTCGCATGATCGCTCTCGAGGCGCGCAGTAGAGGCTTCAATGTCCAGCTGGCTGGCGGCATCAACCTCGCCCGAGATCCACGCAACGGACGTAACTTCGAGTATCTATCCGAGGATCCGCTGCTGAGTGCAGTGCTCGCCGCCGAGTCGATCAACGGCATCCAGGGCGAAGGAGTGATCTCGACGATCAAGCACTACTCGCTCAACTGCAACGAGACCAACCGCCACTGGCTGGACGCGATCATTGACCCGGCCGCGCATCGTGAATCCGACCTGCTGGCGTTCGAGATCGCGATCGAGCGTTCGCAGCCAGGCTCGGTGATGACCGGCTACAACAAGATTAACGGCGACTACGCCGGCGGCAACGCCGTACTGCTCGAGGACGTGCTCAAGGGCGCGTGGGCCTACCCGGGATGGGTGATGTCCGACTGGGGCGCCACCCTGAGCTGGGAGTTCGCGCTCAAGGGGCTCGACCAGGAGAGCGGTCTCCAGATCGACAAGATCAACTGGCACGCGCAGCCGTTCGTGGAGCCGCTCAAGGAGGCCTACGCGCAGGGTAAGCTGTCTAAGGAGCGTCTCTCCGATATGGTGCGCCGCATCCTGCGCTCGATGTTCGCAGTAGGCATCGACGCCTGGGGACCACTGCCCGAGGTCGGACCCGGTGCCCGGCGAAAGCTCTACGAGACGTTCATTCAAGCGATCCCCGACGCGCGAGGCGAGGTGCTTAACGTTGTCGCGGAAGGCGATAAGGTCGTAATCCTCGATCGCTTCGGTGGTACGCATTGCGGGGAGTTCCTCGGACGTCCCGGCACGGGCAATCGCATCGAGTGGATGGCGATCCACATGTACACCATTCGTGACGGCAAAATCCTCGAAGATGCCATCATGAGGGACGAGCTTGCCATTATGCGGCCAGCTCGGTCTCGTGCCAAGCGCCTGAACAATCGCAAGAAGGCAACCATGTTCAAAGTCGCACTTACGGGTCCGATCCAATCGCACAGGCGGCAGCGCTTAATCGCCATGTCCACGACTGGTTGATCGAGGAGGTGTTCAACGGGCGCAACCTCGACGTCCTTGACGAGATCCTGCATCCCGATTTCGTCCACCACTATGAGCTGTTTCCGACCAAGGCCCGCAAGGGGCCAGGCGTCTATCGCGAGCTTTACGCCAACTTCAGAGCGTTTCCGGACGTGCAGTCAGAGTATCATGCGGAGGTCGCTGAGGGCGGCCTGATAATGGCGTACAATACGGTGTGCGGCACTGATACCGGGCCGATGGGATCCAATCCGTCAACGGGCCGGAAGGTCGAGTTCAAAGTCTTTCATCTCTACCACTTCCGAGACGGTAAAATCGTCGACCGCGTGGGTCCGTCAGACGAGCTCACCATGACGTGTAAGCTCGGCCCTTTACCGGAATTGGCGCCCACAAAGTCGGCGGAGTAGGAACGCGGCTATGGTCGGGAGTCAAACGGTGTTTTCTATCCTAGACGAAGCCGCTGCCGCAATTGGAGGCTGGACCTCTCTTCAGTCCATCAGGTGTGTAATCATGTGTGAGAAATCGATTCAAGTGGTTGCTAGAAAAGGGCTTCCTATCTGGTTGGAAGGTCTTTCCCAATCCGACTCTGTTCGGTTACAGGATGATGAACATATTTGTCGACACCCCGCCAAAGACTCCAAAGGAGGACATGATATCGAAGCCAAGCCATAAACCTATCTCCAACCTTCAACAAATCGTTAACCAAATATTTGCTAGTCAAGGAAAATCAAACCCCGTAGTAAACGTATAAACGTTAAACGCACTTGTTGACCTTGATGTTGCCATGCCCCAGCTCAACCGTTCCTTTTCATATGCTTGAATTTGATTGGGTGTTCCATTTCCAGCCGAGGATATGTCTATAGTCGAAGCTAGTTGATGGGTATTGTGAATTGGGTATGTTATGAAAGTCTGTATAACCAAAAGGTCCCTAAATAGAGATATGTATATTGCAATAGGAGTAAGAGATTAGAAGATTTACGCAAGCTTGCTTGAAGAACCTAGAAGACGTAATCCTAAATTCTCTTTAAGGACTATCCTGTCCAACCACCTCAGGCTTTTTTATCATAATAAAATGTGAGAGCCGTTTCCCATCAATGAACAAGATATATGACATCTTCCTTTGTAACTTCGTCTATTTCCATAGCCCCATCTTCCGATAGTTTTGCCAGCTACTGGTATCGAACTACCAGGCCCATTTTTAAAGATACATTACCAAGGTTTACTTCTTCCGAATGACTGCAAGATTTGATGAGTATACGAAGGTAGTGTTATATCTAAAACTGGTAACAATTTGCAACTTACAAGGTAGTCTACATAAGGCTAACTTTACAGATAACTATCGGAATCAGACCCCGAGATATCGGTGTTGGAGACAGTGATAGATGGTCTGTCTGATGATGACAATATCTATGGGACACCTAATACATAATCTAACGATTTTTTGTTCTAAGTACCTTTAGAGCGCTTTCCCAACTTATGACTTGGTCCAACATATCACTAGCTGATTTTTCGTTATACGGAGCAGGTTTAAACCTTGTAAAGTTCTCAAAGTCTGTAAAAAGTGACAGCTGGACTTGGGCGCGGACGGTTGCAACATGCAATTCTGCCATAACCAATCGTAGCTGCTCTACTGCGCAAACCCCGCCAGCGCCGCCATAGCCTACAAATCCTGCAACCTTATTGTTCCATTCCTTGAAAAGAAAGTCATTTGCATTTTTTAATGCGCCGGGGATACCATGGTTGTATTCTGCTGTTACAAACACATATGCATCAAATGATTTGATTTTTACCGACCAAGTGTTCGTGTGTTCTTTGGTGTATTGACCCATAGTGGGCGAGATCGGTTCATCTGATAAAGGAAGATTAAAATCTTTTATATCAAGTAACTCAAAATCGGCTTCGCTGCGTTTCTTGGCAATCTCATATATCCGCTGATTGACTGCTTCACCATTACGGCCAGGTTTGGTGCTTCCAAGAATAATGACTACCTTGAGCATTTGGTCCTTCATACGGCAAGGGACAGTTCTTTATTGTACTTAAATATGGCCGTAATTCGTTTAACGTGTTCTTGGTCGACTGTATTATTCTCTCTCTCTCTCCTTCTGATTCATGATCTCCTGGTTCTTGTTCTGGATCTTCTTCTACCGGTGACTCTGGTTGTGATGTCTCTACATTAGGCGGGCTCATCGACTGACTAATCCTCCGTCAACTAACAACGTGTGACCTAAAACAAAAGATGCTTTGTCAGATAATAACCAAACCACTGCATTTGCAATCTCTTCTGGATCTGCAAAGCGTCCTGTAGGCTGCATTGACTTAAGTGTTTCTACAAACTGCTTGTTATCGTCAGTTGCTCGTCGAACCATATCGGTTTCAACTCCACCTGGAGCAACAGCATTTATTCTGATTCCAGATTTGGCATATTCTAGTGCAGCTGATTTGGTCAGTCCAAGCACAGCATGTTTGCTCGCGCTATAAATTGGCATCTGCGGACTTCCTATTACGCCGAGTCCAGCGGACATGTTTACTATAGCTCCACCTCCTGTTCTAATTATCTCCGGAATCTCATATTTCAAACACAACCATACACCTTTGACATTTACGTTCATGATCTGATCAAAAACATTTGATGTCTGGTCTACTAATGATGTCGGCGTTTCTTCTATACCAGCATTATTAAATGCATAATCGAGCCTACCGTATCTCTTGACGGTCTTCTCTACAAGCGACCTGACATCATCTTCATTTGCCACATCGGTCTCCACAAAGATGCCGTCATTTCCAGCTTCTTTGACTAGGTGCACGGTTTCCTCTCCTTCTTTGGCACGGAGGTCGGCTACCGCAACCTTAACTCCTTCTTTTGCAAGCGCAACTGCAGTTGCCCTTCCAATACCAGAACCACCACCTGTTACGATCGCAGCTTTTTGATCTGTCATGTATCTTAAATCGATCCGACATTATATATTATAGGCGGTACTAATACTCCAAGGATAGTAGATTCATCTTACTGACCGGGTTTAATACTAACTATTTCAAAAAGGTCTTCATTTAAAGAATGAGTTCTTCTTTCGAATGAAAAATTTAAGGGTTATAACTGGTTCATATATATGATTACTTCTCGAAAATCTCCTCTGAAATCGATAACCCTCATCGGTATTATTGAAATGAATTACAAAGTCTCCTGACTCTTTGTAGATTTTAAACTTGGCGTGAGCCGTTGCATCTCGAATTGCTCTTGTGTCAGGCTTAAATTTCTGTTCTCCTTTAGGCTCCTTTCTGTCCACCGATAGCAAATTAGCTAGATCTATTTGAACTTTTATAATTGATTTTGTAGCCTCAAGTATTTTTTCTAAGACATACTCATGAGCTTCAAACCTTACTCGAAGACCCCACAGATTTTTAGCACCAATGCGTTGCTCACTGCAGGCCTTTTTAACGATTCTTCGTTTGAGCCAAAGTCAGTCTGTCTTGAGAAACGGCCATTTTCGCATTCTCTAATCCGCAAGGACCCTCGCTAGCCTTTGCACGGATTGCGGTCTTTGCAGTTCGCATAAGTTTAGAGTGTCACCGCCTCCGCATGTTCTTCTCTAAGGGAATCGAAGTAATTAGTTTCGACGTATTTTTTGTAGCTGTTTGTAACAATGTTTCCATGATGAGACTAAGCACCCCAAACTCAACATCTCAGTTACATGCTTGAGTATCAACTCAGAATGCTCAAATAGCTAGTATGACTTTACAGTTACAAATGCTCTTCAGATCCTCAGCTATGCCGACCAAGAGCAAGAAGACTATCATTAGGTCTTTTAGAATCAGTGAGGAATCCTTTAACGTATTAGAAGAAGAAGCGGCACTGCTTAATGTGAGCGTCAACACTCTGGTCGATCAGATAATCGGGGTGCATACTTCCTATGAGAGGTTTATGAAAAAATTTGGAATGATGAGAATGGCAAGGAGTACCATTCGCAGATTACTCGAGATATCGCCAGAGGATAGAGTAGCCCAGGCCGCGAGGCAGCACATGAAGGAGATGGGCAAAATTGCAATTATTGCAAAATACGGCGAGCTGAATCTGACGAGTCTGCTCAACGCCCTTTTCCTAACGATGACATATGGCGGATGGGGCGAGTTCCTCGAAACGGAATCACGCCAATACAGGCGAGTCATCACCCTGACGCACCCTATGGGGCAAAATGGGTCGATTTATCTGTCCAGTTTTGTGAAGGCCCTCTTTGAGGAAATCAATGTAGAGCCAAGGATAACAACCACCGACCAGGCTGTGGTTATCGAAATTCAAACATAAATTCTGAGTAAGAAAGGAGTTCCACTTTTTCAAATCTTCCCTCATTGACCAGGAGAACTCCAAGACCTGGTACTGCCATAAGAAGGGCAACTTGCAACGCCGCATCCTTTTTCGACTGCTTCCGCCAACATTCTACATACAAACAGTTACGTTTCATTACGAAAAATACATCGTTGTGAAATATCAGACTGTCGGTTATGTTGATCAGTGAAAAATATACCAGAAGGCGAATTCAAACATGCAACCTATGACCGGCTAACTAGAACTAACGCGGTACTGCTACTCGTCGACCATCAGGTCGGTCTGGTTGCTGGTTCCAGATACCCCGAACCCGCAAGATCTCAGAAAGAACGTCGTTGGTCTCGCTCGTGCTTCCAAGATTCTTGGCTTGCCGATAGTGGTAACGACTACTATGTCAGACGGCATGTTCGGACCCCTCTTTCCAGAGCTGGCCGATCTCTTGAAGGATCAAGAAATAATTGATCGAACGAAGGTAAACCCTTTCGACGAACCTCGAATCCCTTCCTCCATCAAGAAAACAGGAAAATCCAAAGTAATTATTGCGGGTGTCAACACCGCAGTTTGCACCTGTTTCCCTGCAATTTCGGCCATGAATGCTGGCTACAGTGCGTATGCGGCCATTGATGCCTCAGGCGCTTTTGATGAGACAGAGCGACAAACTGCAATCACCAGGATGAATCAGGCGGGAGTGATCGTAGCAGATTACAATGCGATTGTGGTCGAGATGTTGGAAAATAACGCGGATCCGCTGGCGGCACAAGTCTATGCCGCAATAGGTCAGAGCCACTTTGTGTCAATGAGAGATATCTACAGCACAATAACGACATCTAAAATAGTTCCCCCGGTCAGAGGGACACAATAACCGATTTAGGAAAACCGAGCTCGAACGGAATTCATGAATAAGAAAAGTGGGTATGGCAAACACTCCTCGAAGGAAGTTACTGAGGTCATCTGCAGAAACATAGCTGCCGGTCACGAAAAAGATTACGACGATTGGTTGGAGCGTTTTATGATATCGGAGAGGCAGTTTCCTGGGTATCTAGGAACGACGATAATTGCCCCTGGCGGCAATACCTCTTCTGTGCGGTATGTTATCAATCGCTTCTCAGATCAGGCCTCACTTGATGCATGGGAAAATTCAGAAGTAGCGCTTTCATTAATAGATGAGATCAACAAATACTCTACTCTCCAGAGAGTTACTGGTTTGGAGACATGGTTTAATCTGCCAAATTTGAAAACTATAAGTGCACCTCCCAAATGGAAAATGGCAATAGTTTCATTTATTGCGGCATATAGTATTAGTTCGATAGCACATTATATCCTTAGTATTTACTTAGGACAGCGACCATTGCTTACTGACCTACTTATGACCATAATACTGGTCATAGGTCTTACATATTTCGCAATGCCTCTGTTGAGTAGATTGCTGCGACGATGGTTATACCCAAATAACGTGTAATATTTTTTGCAATAACAACAAAGAACCGATGAGTCTCCATGTGTTTTCCGATCACCTTCAGGTGTTAGTTAGTTTGATCTTATCTGTCTAGGTCAAGCCTTCTATTTTCAAGCGGAACCATAATCGGAATGATGATGACATTTTATGGGTTTATAGCCTTTATCTGCTGCATTGGATTTCTATGTTATATGCCGGGGCTATCCTCCTATTTTATATCGCCTGCATTACTCATTAGTATGCCACTGTTAAATGTGAAAAATGTTATAGTCGAGGACCCATAATAGACGGTTTAGAAAGTTTAAAGATTTTAGTCTACTATGTAGTTCTGTCGTTATACTGGCTGGTGGTGGTACTGTGCTACGGTAACGATGGTGTACTGAATTACCCGGGTTGGTTGGATACTTCCAACCGGATTATCTTATCCTATTCCATTGTTGGATGGTTGGTTCATTTCTCTTACTTAGAGCCTATGCGAAAAGTCCACTTCTTCTATAGGTGATCCATGCACATGCAAAATGTAACATTCCAATATAGTTTTCAATCCTCTTTTCCCATCTTACCAGCAATCGTCTGAATCTGTTCATCCAAGAATGGGTTCTTTCAACCACCCATCGTCTAGCTCTGTATTTTGGTATTCCTTCTTTAATGCTGCTTCTTTCCTTTCCTTTTAATCTGATGTGAATTGTATAGCCATACTCTTCCAGTAATTCGTATACCTCTGGAAACGCGTAGCCTTTGTCCATGCACATGTGCCGCTTTGATCTGATTGTTGGTTCAGGTCTATAGATGACTATGCTTTGCAATGTTGCTTTGGTCATCTTCATGTCATGCCTGTTAGCTCCATCTACACATACACCAAGTGGTACTCCTTTACCATCTACCAGAATACTACGTTTTGTACCTGATTTAGCTCTGTCTGTGGGATTTGGTCCTGTGCTTTTTTCCCCCAAGAGGCGCTTTTGTAATAACGCCATCCATAGCCTGCCATTTCCAATCGATCCCAGTTTTTTTATCATATACCGACAATCCATCGATCCACATTCGCTTGAAAACACCAGCCTTTCTCCATTCCTGGAATCTGTCATGTACTGTACTTGAAGCACCAAGACTTCTAGGTAGAGCATTCCACTGACAGCCTGTACGTAGGACGTAGAAAATAGCACTCATGGCCGTCCTGTCATTCATTCTTGGACGACCAGCCTTTTTCTTCTTTCTCCTACGTATTGATGATGATAGCAATGTAATGATTCTATCCCATACAACATCAGGTATGCAGTACCATGAATCAACTCCAGTAACCTCTGATATCAATACAGCTCAAAAGAAAGTGTAGTACAGTTAGCTTTATCGATCAAACACAGTTTGCTTATAACTCAATAAAACTCTACTTTTCGGATGGGTTCTTAAGCTGTGGTAACTTCATTTATGTTACTATCTAGTGATTAATAAGAACAGTCGATTCTAATTATTATGTCGATCTCTCCTATTTGTTATGGTTGAGCCGGTAAAGTTCGTTTTGATATACTGAATCTCGATTTTATGTTCCACCCCGCATATAAGTTAGAATTGTATACGTAATAATACAAATATAATATAGTATAAACGAAATATAAGAAATGTACAAGATCCCTTCTTACTATATCAATTTTGACAATAGTCTCTATCGCTTGTCTCTCTTCAATTAATTCATTAAACGCCCAGTCTTCGCAAAATAATCACACTATAATACTATCTAATCGTGATTTTAATACGTACATTATCTGCTTCTGGAGCATCCATGATAAAAATAAAACCTGACAAGGTTACACTCTCATTAGGTGTCGAGACTACAAATAAAACTGCAGATGCTGCATTATCTTCCAATTCAAAGTCAATGAATAAAACCCTTGCGGCATTAAAAACAGCAGGAGTCAAAGAAAATGAGACAAGCACATCCTTATTTGATATTTCACCAAATTACAACTACTCACAATCAAGTAGAGGAGATCTGACTGGATTTACAGCAAGAAATTCTATCACAATAGAAAGCTTCAACATTAATGCAACATCAAATTGGATCGATACTGCAATAGCCGCAGGAGCCAACAACATTAACAGTATAGATTTTACCCTTTCTGATAAGAAGTTAGAACAAATTAAGAATTCCTTGATCGAGCCTGCGATTGATAGCGCCGTAGAGAAAGCTAACATTGCAGCTTCAGCATTAGGATTAAAAATAATTGGAGTGAAATCCATTAAACTTTTAGAATTTACAGCATCTCCACTACCACAGCAAGTATTTGCTACGAAAGCTATCGCTGCAACTCCTCCAACACCAATCATCGCGGGTGAACAGACGATATCACAAAATGTCGACATTGTTTTTATTGTTGGTAAATAAAGACCATTTTTGGTTTGGTTTGGTTTGATTTGATCTATTATAGGAATATTCATAGCGACCTATATATTTTCTAATTATTTGCTTCAATTTAGATGCAAATAAAGCATTCTGTCTTTCTAATTCTTTGCTATACTAGAGGACTTGTTTCTGTTTTCGTGATTCTCATATTCAATAGCAGTTATCATCATGTTAAGAGTTAGACGAGGAATCAAATTTCAAAAATATTGACCGATTATCAGCTTATTCTTACTATGTATTCAAAAAAGGATGTCAAGAAAAGAATGAAATTAAGAACTATTAAAGCAATTATAACATCATATTTTTCTGCCTTATTTAGAAAACTGAGGAAACAAATGAAGCAACAAAAAATATTTTATGG
>CAVPXM010000085.1:0-12224 GCA_963709405.1 uncultured Nitrososphaerales archaeon | reverse complement strand
CCGCCTCGGCAAACCCATCTTTTGATATAACCTGTACTTGCAGAAAGATCCAACAAGTCTACAGTTCTGCTAAATCAGATTACGATGTCCCAACTGAAAAAACTAATAGCTGCCGATTACTGCTAACCTAAATTTACTATAATCGAATACTCTTAGCATACTATTTATATTCTTACGAATGTATTTCAAATTATGCGATTAAGTGTCATTGCTGCTGTTATGTTGACAACTCTAGCTTTATTGGTAATGTCATCGGTTCTAGTCAAAGCGTACGCTCAATCTGCACAAACTAAACCAATAAAATGCCAGACTGGCGCTTTAATAGGATATGGTGGCACGATATTCGGATTAGCAGACGTTTGTACGAACGGCAATTTGATTGATGTCGACATTACTACAAACTATATTCCTCAACCGGGTAAAGTGTTTGAGGCCTGGCTTGTAGATGATCTCTCAAAGGGTTCTGACTACGCGCTAAGTATGGGTAAAATATTGAACTCTGGTGGCCTAAGATTTCAGGAAGTAATGAATAATGCAACAACCTATACAGATATCGTTGTGACCCAAGAGCCAGCTGGTGATCTCAGTCCGCTACCATCTTGGTCTAATGCTGTAGCACAAACTTGGTTACTACCACCGTTTGGTCACTAGTGTGCATAGCGTTAATGGCTTTACCACCTCTCATCGTTGAAAGAAACAATTTAAATTGTTAGAGATATGCTCAAATATGTGCTCTAGCAATAAATTGTCATGCAAACACCTTTCAAAATAACCCAATTTGGCGTAATATCAACCATAATATCCGTATTCCTTTTATTTAGTATTTTGACCTTTCCGTCGGGCCAAATTCAATATGCATTTTCACAATCACTTGTTAACTCTACTACAAGCAAATTAAATGGGAATGCCACGCAGGGAGTTGATCTGGTAAATATTCATACGTCTCCTTCAAATCTTAAAGTTCCCAGTAAATTTGAAGTAACTGCAACTGTAGTCAATAAATCGCCAGGCACAATAACTTTCAGTGCCGGAGTGTGTGATTCACCTTTATCTGCAAAGTTTCTCAAAAATGTGGTCATAAAACACACACAAGGATGTACTACACCTTCTCCACCATTCCAACTGAAAGCCGGTGATCAAGTTACAATAGCTGGTCCAAGTTCAGGAACAATATATCAAGCATTTGCACCAGGACAAACAACGGCAAGTGCAACTCTTAATTATCAGAATGAGAATGGTCACGCAGCTAGCGTTACAAAACCATTTGAGTTCACAATAAATCCTTAAAGGTGATCATTCAATTATCCAACTGCCTGGTTTAATTGTCAACTAATCGGTGTAATTTCTGATGACATGAATAAGAATAAGTTATGACTTAATCCAAAGGTAATTTTCATCGCAAGCGTCTCAATAGTGATTCTAAACTCTATGTCGATCTAGAAACACACGTAAAAGTCGACCATCTAAATTAGTATGGTTAGATACCCTTTAACATACTTAACCACATAAAGATTAGTTTGTTGAACAGACGTATATCTCGGAGATCATAATTCGAGAATTCAAATGGGACTCTCGTATTAGGGTCATTTAATCTCGGCAGAATGTAGTCTAAAGGACTATACAGCAATTGCACTCATGTGTCCCTGATTCTATGCCTCTGCTGATTAGTTTGTCTTGTTAGCAGTTGTTTCGAAAAATCAAGAATGTATTTGCCTGGGGCACAGAATAAAGAATCTATTTTCTATTGTTAGAGTAATATATCATTGTCTATATCAAGCTATCAATTATGAGTAAAAGTAGTAATACCAAATCAAATCAAAAAAATACTCCAAGTCAATGGGCTGAACTAATCGGTGATATTGTAGACAAACTAGTAGGTACGAATGTATCTACTACAATGAAGTTTGATGATCTCCAAATTGATATTCCGCAGGTAAAGGGTCCAGATGGCGCGGACCTGATTAGTGCCAAGTGGGTAATTAATGGAAAAATTCAATGGACAACTACAGAATCTAATAAAGAATGATAGAAATTACAGTCGCTTTTATCAGAATAAAAATTACTACGTATAGACTTCTATGAAGACAAGAGAAAGGAGAAACGTAGTAGCATTAATGACATAGGCAGGAGCATAAGATAGATCATGTCAAATAATTATGGTGATAATAGGACTCGGCAAATAATACTAGACTTGTTTGCCAGAACACTTAGAAAAGTAAAAGGTGATGTAATTGATTTTGATATGAAAGGAAAATCCGCAGATAGGATAGAAGTTGACAAGTAAAGAGAAAAGATCAATTTTGATTTTATTCACCCGACAATAATGCAAATGACAGATACAGAAAGCGGAAGCAGGACAGGATTATTTGGTAAATTAAAGATGGGAAAAGAATTCTCTCAAACTTACTGATTATGGGGAAAGTTAGGGCTATATATTAGCGTCATAAATGATCTGCATATGGCCAACGAAAAGAAACAGAGCGATAGTGTTCCAATGAATAAGTTGAACGAAGTAGCTAATGAAAATTATAAAAAGCTATCAGAGGAATTTGCCAAGTCTATGCAGCAGCACGTACAGGCAATATCCGGTCTACAGCAAGAATATTTGGAATCAATCAAGCTCGCGTACGAGAGTACAATCTCTCTTCAAAAAGAATATTTTTCAAATTCACGCTCATACTACCAGGAGCCTATCACAGCTACGGCAAATACAGAAAATATGATAAATCATTCAAATGAGTATACAAGAAATTTGATTAATTGGATGAACATACAAAATAAGCTTATGGCGAAGACTACAGAACTTTTAAAGGAGTATGTAAAGAGCTATAACTCAGCAATTGGAGAGATGGCAGAGTATCACTCTAGTATAATAAAAAAGAAGTAACTCGTCTGTCTCCAAAGTACAATAATCTCCTCCTACTTGCGAACTCAGGTAATTGAGACAACAATGTTCGATATCAGAACAACATGAGCAATAGTTACCGAAGAATGCTTGACTGTGTCATTCTATGAAATTCAGAATAATCGCATATGACTAAATTATCGGAATCGGGAGATTCATCAACGTCATGATTTGATCAAATATTCAAAACATACTTCTTTTTCACATTTACTGCAATTACTTTAGACTAGGATCAGTGGTATTGATATTGGTTCTTTCATAATCTGTAGTAAATCTTCATAAGGATAAATCTGAAGTGCTGGCGTAAGAATTAGAAAAGTTTGTCTTTACTGAATAATATTTTCTTAGAGCCTCATCTGAGGCATAGGCTTTATTTTGATCATAATCGTCATTTCGCCACCATTTGCTAAAGTCAGGATTAGAAGAGAGACCATATTTTTCATCTGTCCAAAAGTTCTCAAGTTCTTCTATTGCTTTATCCCAAGGTCTATTTCTATTAACCACATTACTGACTAATACTGCAGCATTCATAGCACCAATTGATGTCCCGGCTATAATGTGGAATAATAATCCATCTTTGTTGCAATTCTGTTTCTCTGTGAGAAGATTCTTGCATAGTACTTTTAATACACGTACTGGTACGCACCAAGGCACCCCCTCCTTGTAAAACTAATGCTCTTTGGGTTTCAGGACATAATCTTTGGCATCCTTTGCATTCTATTTAAAGGTCATTCTCAAAATAGGGTATATGATACCTTATACCATCCATATAATGCACGGGACCTACACTCGTCTGCTAGGTATACTATTGTAATATTCTTTATCTCATGTCTAAAAGATGTCATTATAATTATATCCCAATTATGAAGTTCTAAATTATAAGAATATCGAAGTTAGTTGGGAAAAAATGTAGATTTTGAAAGTTAAATGATGGCAATTATAGATTGATATCATATGTAAGAACAAGATGAAAAATGCTTATATAGACCGCAGTTGTTGGATTTTAATCTGTGTTAATATTAGTGAAGAACAACTGTCATATCATTGCCTTGTTAGTTGTAATTTCTGGCGCACTTATTGCCGCTACCAACACATCAACTCCAAGCACATTTGCTCAAGTACAAGCGCCAATTTGCCCCGCATCACATGTACAACATTGGGACAAGATTGTCTTTTTTATAAAATCACCCAATCTTGCCGGCAGTCTACATCTTGTGCCGGAGACCGAGTATGATATAAAAGTAGCTCATCATCTTTGTCAGTATTCTGAAGATATTTTCGTTCCTATGATTGAATCTGAACTCTATTTCCTTTAAATAAAGTTCAAAGTATGATTTCGGTACACCTCGGTAGTGATATAGCCATGTCTTGGCATAGCTCCAGAATCCTTCGATACCATTGATATGAGTTGCATCATCTCTAACATATTCTTCCTTTCCATGAAGTATTATCTGATGTTTACCTATCAAATTCAATGTAGCATATGCAGTATGATCATCCGTATAATACAAGGAACCTTTCTTTGTATGTTGTTTTATCAAGGGAATCAGTGTATCATGTTTTCTGTCGGATACAGGGAATGTGATGACCTTGCCATTTCTCTGGTATATTCCAAATACTAGGTTTTTACCTTCAGATCCCCATCCACGTTTTCCTTTCCTATGTCCACCAAATAATCTTCGTCTATTTCTAATTCTCCAGACAACTTCTTTAACTCTTTTAGTTTCAGCAACGACTGATTGTAGATTGATTGTCTGAATACTCTGAATGTCTTCTCTATCGTAGTCAAACTAGTGACTAAACCTGTCGTTTAGACGATCCTCATAAAGTCGCTGATATAAAGCAAAAGGTATTAGACTTTTTGAATGTACCAAATGAACCCAGAGATTCGATACATATACTTGAGGTAGGTTACGCTATGATCTGTGCAGAGTAGGAAAGGTCTGGGCTAGTTGACCCATCTTAAACTTTTATCCATATTCATAATGATGGGCCTAATTTTCGGAACTCTGGCTGCTGTTCAACAAACTAAATTAACTTCAAGCGCATTCGCTCAATCACAGAATGTCGTTTGTCCAACAAAAGATGTCCAGCACTGGGATAAGATTGTCTTTTTCATACGAACACCTGATCTAGCAAGCAAGGTTAACCTCCCAGCAAATACTGAACTTGATATAAAAGCATTAGACGATCCTCATAAAGTCGCTGATATAAAACAAGAGGTACTAACATTTCTGGAAGTTCCAAATGAACCAAGAAGTGCAATACAGATTGTCAATGTAGAATATAGCATAATTTGTAATAGTCCTAATTCTAATACTAGTCAGTATTCTGGTTCTATACCTACTGCTCCCCCCAATAATCCACCACCATGTCCAAACGATCAGCCACAAGATGCGAATGGAAACTGTCCTGATACATGTCCAGATGGTTCACCTATGCCTAAAGGTGGAGTAGCAGAATGTCCACATCCACCTAGTCCTGATACATGTCCAGATGGTTCACCTATGCCTAAAGGTGGAGTAGCAGAATGTCCACATCCACCTAGTCCTGATACATGTCCAGATGGTTCACCTATGCCTAAAGGTGGAGTAGCAGAATGTCCACATCCACCTGGTCCTGCATACAGTCCAGATGGTTCTCACTACTAGTGCGACCAAAGGTCCTAATTGCAGGTGATTGCATATCCACCTAGTCCTGATACATGTCCAGATGGTTCACCTACTGCCTAAAGGTGGACTGTAGCAGAATGTCCACATCCCTGTGTTCCTGCAAATGAAGACAGATGTGCTGAACCTGGCACAATGGTTTCCCAAGATATAGAACATGATATAGGCAGCGGAAGTAGTGGTGGTGGAGAACATGATATAGGGAGCGGAAGTAGTGGTGGTGGAGAACATAAAGGTGAGGAGATATCCACTATGCCTTCACAAGTGACAGAGGCCATACCTAGTGGGCTCGGCGAAATGATTCCGTCTCTTGGTCAATTCTCAGGTTCAGGCCCCTTGCCGTAGGCAACTTGACCAACAAGAATGGGGACGCTCAATCATATTTTTATTTAGCATAACACTTCTACTTACGTGATAACTAGCATTCATTTTATTCCTCTTTACCCCATGTTATTTCTTTTTAGGTGATGATACTGACAAGAATCTTTATTTCTATAATAGGTCGTACGTTGTTGATCTCCCCAGCGCTTAAATACAAGCTCTATAACTCCTGATCGAAATGCTGGATATGATATGATTATATTTAGACTTATAATAAGGACCAAGTGCGTTTTCATTTAATAATATATTCTGCCGCTGTGACAATGATGATTCATCTGTCTCAACCAGATTAGGAGGATGGCACTAATATACTGAAATCAATCTATCTACGCTTCAGAGCCCGGTCATGAAAATGTTTTTAACTGCTTAAGATGCGCCTCGCAAAAGGCGAAATCACACCAGAAGCTTATTCTTACCTACGAAAGTTTATATCCAAATAAAAAAACTATCAAGATGACTGGACTGCTATGATTATTAGGCAGTGGCTTAAGTACGCCCGACAACGTCATGCCTGCTTTTGACTACCATTAGGACATACGAGGCCGTAACAGGAATAAGAAGTAAGAACGCAACATTCAGAACTGGATCGCTTAATGTGCCAGATAACAGAGCACTAGCTATATATCGTAGGAGTATAACCGTGATAGGAACAATAAGCGCAAAATAAGCAATCAAGTAGAGTCTCTTCGTAAAGACAGAAAGTTTGTGTTCCTGTCCAATGTACAGACCAAAGATTACAAAAGCCAATCCCATCATGAAGACAATAATGGTCAGGTTTAGCTGGATGATACTTCCTCGTCTTGATTGTTCCAACAGCTTAATTATGGTATCAAGGCGATTTCCTGTCTCTCCACTCGTGTTCTCAAATGAAACTTGACCAAAAACTGCTTGCTGGGCACAAACGGCACAACTCAAATCGAACGGAGTAAGTAAAAGCAACAGCAAAGTAATCTTCAAATGAATAGGCAGCAATCAAGGACTTTTTGGACGAGCGATAATTAAATCTATCAGACTCTGGCTTTTATCAAGACTAGGCTAAGTCAAGTTTACTACCTGTTAAAATGTATAATCATTATTTTTGGCTATTTGCGTCGTCGTATTTACTGAAGGAATAATCCTATCAAAAATCACAATTAACACTTCTAGGGGGAGTAGGAGTGGTAATTCACTTACACAAAATCCACGTCTGATACTGATTAATTAGTATCCTACTTTCTTTGTCTTTGAACCGCATTTAGGACATGCGATTTCCCGGTGCTCGTTGCCGCATTTAATGCAATAGTATCTGACTGGCCCACAGTCATATTCTGTGGAATCTGATCCTTTCGATGAAATTGATTCAAAGAACTCCTTGATGGTGGTTCACAGTACACATCTGATAGGTTTGTCAGTACATTGAAATAAGGTTCCTGCAAAGATATGCTTGGTACCTCTAATCACAATGAAGGACGAAATTATCTTTTCAAGCAATGAATTGTTGATTCTGTCTGTAAACTTTTGCAATGTTGTAAAATGTGGAATATGTGATAATCCTAAAAATAGCCTCAGATAATATGCTTCGATTAACCACTCGACAAACATCCTATAACTCTTGTGAGCAATATCAGATGCTGCCACATCGTAAAGGCATGGTGGCTCTTTCTGTGAAGAAACAGTGGTATCCTTGAATTTCTTAGAACACTATACATAGTATTTGCTAGCCTGACATATCTTAATTCTTTCAACATTCGATATTTGATCACGCTCCTACAAAGAACTCTCTAACGGTGTTCAATACATGGTTTCTACAGAGCCATTCAAATGTTTAGGCATTATATCCTAAGATAATGCACGCATTTTGTTATTTGTTATTATTATTTAGATTCTGTGAATCCTAATAGCAATAACCGTTTGATACTTTGCTTTTCATTAGGTGTTAGAGATGGCTGATTATTGTTATATGTGGCTCGCTTCACTAACGGCCATATTCGTAAGGGCTTCAACCTTTTTGTTATATATATATAATATCACACCAGACAAGTTCAGAGAAAAATGGAATATGCTTTTGTCATACAGAAAAAGATTAGGTAAAGATAGCGTGGCTTCTAATACTTCAAATGCGACAGGTGAACTATAAATTACCATTATCTTCAAGAGTGGTTTTATGATTTAATACTTCTTGACGCTAAAATGCGAAAAATAAGTGGCTTTGACTTATACCAAGAAATAGAAAGGAGAGGGAATAACTATCTGTGACTGAAGTGGGACCGTTGCTACATTGGTCGCTCCTCTAAATGGAAGGATAACTACTCGTATTACATCATGCATTATCAGATTATTTCAATTTATAGAGATACACCATTATGAGTGTGGATTTCAGTTTATAATATTTCGGCTGAGAAGAACCCCATTTTTGTTCCTTTTGCCGTATTGATACTTCACTTTTGTATCCTATTACTAATGTCTGAGATCAATCATATTTAAGTAAATAATTTTCGACTCTGATGCTAGTACCACGTTCTTTCATGAAGAGTAAAAATTCGGCAGGTAACTTGATAAGAATACATGGCATAATAATAATAATAATGACAGATGACTATTGAAAAATACAAAACGCTTGGGCGGCTATCATTATGTTTCTGCTAACAACAATAACAATGATAACTTCAATTCTTCATCCTACTCCAAAGAGATAGGATCATTCTATAAAGACAAGGGGTGGAATCCATTGTTCGATTCTGATAGGCCCATTATTGGACACAAACGAACATCCTTACAAAAAATGCTTACAAAAGCCATTTCTTGTTAATAGTATTTCAATTAATTCACCTTTATCTTTTTCGATTACATATTGTGAAGGCATAGGTTTGGTGTAATGGTTGGCTCTACGGTCCTAATTTCTAAGATGAAGTAATCCACTTACAAATAATAATGCCTATCCTTATCAAAGCAACCTATTACCTATAGAGATAAGAAACGTGGTAAGTAACCGCCGGATTCATTTATGGACTTGCGCAGCGGGATCAGTTACGCTCCACAGACACAACAGACACAACGTCTTCCCCTATGCTTATTAGCATGATCCTGTTGACAAACGCTTATTGAGTTCTTATAATTATTAGGTACGTATTTGCCAATATTCTTCCAAATAAAGGAATCATGAGTACTCTCGCTCTCTTGTACACTCCAAAAATCATAATCTTCATACTTCCTATCTCCGAACTGGTTTAAAGTTGTGTTGCCTGTGATTCCATTATAGGAATCGGCTATTTTCACCAATGTATTTTTCAAGTAATTAACGTCTGGCGTAGCATTAGTATAATTCTCGGCTAGCGCTGCCTTTGGCCAATAGACAAATATCGATTCATATTGGTACCGCCGAGGTTAGTAATGGTAACAAAAACATCAAAATAATCAACAAGATATTTTTTCATATGGCCCATCTGATTTAGAATTATTTGCCATACAACCTACAAGGTTTCCGCGCGCGAGCCGTGAAGCGTAATGAGACGGTGCACAAAAAAGCATGAGGAAGGTATTACTCAAGATGAGACTGCACTATTATTGAAAATGAATTTGCTATGTCAGAAATGAAACAAGTGACAGATATGCGGCCATATGAGGCATGTAAGGTATTCTCCCATTTGGAAGTAGATCCTTTCGGCAAGTAAGGTACTAGTGATAGCGTCAAAGAAACCGACCCTAAAAAAAGCCTAACGGTCGTGTTATGGCAGAGCCGTCCCTACAGGAAATAGAACATGACTCAGTCCAATCAATAGAAGGTCAGGTCATGGTACCAGAACATGATGAGGGGCACCAGACATCGCTCAGATTCACAGTGAATCGGAAGATCACGAACATTTAGACAAATCAGTTATAGTTTATGATAACGAGAATAGCGTATTCTATTCTAATTCTGATTCTCCCAACTCTGACAATTATGACACGTTCATTATAGGGTAAAGATTTTGGCGAGCCCATATCTGGATTAGTGCATATAACGGATTTTTGAAAGCTGGGATGACAATATTAAATTAATTCGGTTACTATGTGAAAACAGCTGATTAAATGGGCGTAACGCACTTGGAACGTTGTGCAACCGGGGCATCAGCTGGTTTACAATACCAGAATATGGTTGTTTATTTATTGACGATTTCCGTAATATTAAAAAGGAGCTTTGGCTGAGCAAGATTATATGGTGTTTGGCATGATGATAGCAGGCGGACTGATAGCAGGTGGTGTGATGGCCCACTACGCGACTAAGGATCACTATAAATCAATGGCCAGAGAACAAGAACAACAGGAACAGTTACAGCAAGCACAGGCACAGGCAGAGGAAGCCGAACGGGCGGCACACACCAGCCCAGTTGCAAGCGGTGCAGGCACAGACGAGTGGGCCTAACGAGAACAAGGATGATGCTCTTCATAAACTCGAAAAATTAGGTAGTCTCAGGGAGCAAGGTCTAATAACAGAAGAAGAATTTCAAAGGATGAAGAGTAAATTAATCTCAAGTATTTGAAAATATTCTGTTACCGTTTTAGAATATACATCAGGATCTAATTCAAGAATCCTCGTAATTGACAATTGATCGGGCTGGAGTAGGCCTCCTTCCATCTATATATAATGAATTTCATAATGGTATTCTTGGATCTCTATCATACTTGAGATCACAAAGTGATCCTTCTTTTATTATATTAGAATAATATTTCGCCATCATTACGCATATCTAAATGTTCAAACAACACAATATCCGGATGGAGAAATTAGAGGACAGATTTCTTGATAGGCTTTCTGAAATATCGACCCCGAATCATGAAATTTTTGAGAGGCTTATCCAATGTTAGATAATTCAATTTATTATAACATCAGCCTGCAGGACGTCACCATTATCACAAATGTAGGTGATGACGTTTCATCTACGATTGGCCAACCAGTCCTCATGACTGGATCAAGATTAGATTAAGAGGCAGGTATTGGAATATTATTAAGCGACAGGTTTAAGCCCGTGCGATACCTAATTAGACAATCTATGAGACTTGCGGTTGCTGTATGAGGAAATCAGCATTAGTCCTGTGGGATATAAAAATAGACCCAATACGATTTCTAACAAGGAAAAATTAACATTTATAAAATAATTGTTTAAATGATCGACAATAGACATTACACACCGGTTATTATTATGACAGATAAAAGAGAAATATTAACTTATAATTCTGAACTTAAGGCCCATTCTAAAGATTTTGAAGTCAGGTCATACCAAGTATAAGTGTAAGTCGGTTAGTCTTTTGTACTATCAATAAGTGATAGATTTTTTGAAAAAATTTGTTTAAGTTGAGTTGGATATTTCAATAAATGAATAGCAAACTTTAATGCTAACCTACAATCGTATAGACTACATGGCGAATGAACAAAACAAGGCGATTGCTCATAGATTTATTCAAGAACTATTTACTGAAGGAAAAGTAGACGAGGCAAAAAACTTTGTTACTTCTGATGTAGTCTATCATGGGTTAGAAGACGTTAGAGGTCTGGAAGATTTTAAAAAGTGGATAATCGAAGAGCGCAAGTCATTTCCTGATATGCAGGTCACAATAGTAGAAGACATAGCAGAAGGAAGCAATGTTGCTGTTAGGTGGACCTTGAAAGCCACTCACGAAGGGGACTTTGCTGGCTTACCGGCCAGTCATAAGAAGTTAGAAGCTCACGGCGTCGATATTTTTCATTTTGAAAATAACAAAATCAAGGAAGCGTGGACTATATTTGATGCGCTTGCACCGACGTTAGGGCTTGGTATTGTTAAGATGGTACAACCAGAGCAGTCTAAGAAATAAAATCCGCATTACATCTTTTTTTATGTTTAGTATATAATCTACATGGTAGATAGCTTGAATACGATGAATGACCCAAGTTAATAATTTGATACATATCTTTATTTATTTATAGAATTAGCGCAACCTCGTTGTCAAGTTATATAGTTTTATGACCTTCTAAAACCGAAAGTTGTGATTACTAGGGCAAAAATGATGAGAACCTTGGGCATGTAAGAAATGCCCAAGCAATGATAAGGGGCATCGAGGGCAACTATGATTTAACTAGTGTCTCTGAAAGGTCTATATATTGCGTTATAATTAGCTGGCCTCATCCTGCGGGTTGTTTTGTTTACTGGCGCCAGACTGGACTTCAAGGTGATGATGTCGTCTTGCAGATAACTATACAGGCTGGTTAGTTTTTCCTTATTGGAATGCATACAAATTACCACTCCCATCTTGCATATAAAGGTTCCAGTACT
>CAVPXM010000084.1:0-14917 GCA_963709405.1 uncultured Nitrososphaerales archaeon | reverse complement strand
TCGGATGATGTATATCGTTCATCATTGAAACTTTCATCATCAAAAACAAACTCAAGAACAAATCAAATTAACATCACTTCGATAGCCAAAAAACACCCACTTTCTAATGACAATGAAGGGGTATCCACATACTTAACAAGTATAGCTGCAGTCAATGAATCGACTGCAATAAAATACAATGAAAGATTGAAGAAATTTGGATTGTTGGTATCCACTCATTATGACAATTCAAGTGTTGATAGTATTGTTATTCAAGTCAAGAAAAATATGATAGATGTCAATGATATACTTGGTAAATACATATTAAATCTAAAGCAAAACAATAAAACCATTTCACCAAATTGCTTAAAGAATCATATAATAACTATCAATCACTTGATACGACTGTATTCCCGGGATTATCGGCACGTTTCGTCTTGTATGGTAATGATAAGGTCTATAGAGTAAGACCTAAGACCACAGCAAAAAGCAGCACTGAATTCTGGAAGATCACCATGACGTAGAGGTACTTATGAAAGGGGACATCCAATGATCACATGTATACATCAAAGAGGAGGAATGACATATTATGATGTTCGTACAAGATATGGATCAGAAAATTCATGGGTGTCAGCAAACACAATCTGCAGTCATATAAGAAGACGTTCCAGTTTATTCATAATATGAGAAAATATGGTATAAGAGATAAGTTATTCAAAGGTATTCTTACTCGTCGTTAGCTGAAACATTTGTTTCTGTGTCTAAGCTAAGATATGACATGTTTATAAAAGCGTACAATGAATCTAGAGAACAGGGAGGCATAAATGGTCTTACTCCATCAGAGGTGTTTCTACAAAGATTAATTTCATCCACCATACGTACAAGAACGAAGCAACAAAGTGTAACCCATGTAGGTACGTAATAATGCAACCTATCGGTGCAAGTACAACAACTAATTATGTAAAAAAAATCATTATTCTTCTAGCTAGTTCCAACATCGATTGAAAACGCTAATGTGTTTTCAGTTTTATCAAATTCTATTCTCTTGTAATGTCCTAATTCGTCAAATAGGAATTGAAATAAACTAGCCAAATATATAGATACTTTCATTCCCATATCATGTTGTATGACAAATGAGTGCTTGTTCTGATCATTATTCGTCTCTTCATGTCTGTATGGATAGTCAGATATCTTTATCCATGATTCTAAAAAATCTAGAGCTGATTTCGTGGTATATTCATTTTTCATAAGTAGTAAAGAATCCTTATTTGTTGTCTTTGCCACGTATTCTGCTAGAGAAATAATTTCTTGTTCAGGTAGATATTTTATGACCTTTGAAACAAATGGTCTTCTAACAGATATAAAACCAGCTCGTCTACGTTAGAATGCCAATTTATATGATCTTTTACTAATTTATTTACCAACGTATTGGTGCTGATATCTTTTTGTTTAGCTTCACGCCGCAAGTTCTTTAATGCTTTAGACTCAATTCTAAAGGTAACACTCTCAGTTTTTTCCCTTCTTCCGGATGTAGTCAGCACTTTCTCCTCACTAGTCGATGAGAATTTCCCTGTCAATAAATATATAAAAATTGGCTTTTCTATCTATATAAGGATTATTTAGGCAAATAATCCCAAATAAAATCCCAAACTTCTAAAATGCATACACAAACATAGGAATTCATCTGAAACTGCAATAATATAATTGCACTGTACCCTCAAAGTCAATTATCAAAAACAATGACACAAAAAAATCCTAGTTTTTTTATACATGATTCATCAAGGTAAGATGGTATCTATTCAACTTTGGAGGCGGTTTAATTATGCGTAAAACGAAGAGGATTTTGGTTATAGATGATGAATCTGATATTTGTATAACATTAGCGAATGTCTTGGAAGGCGACGGATTTGTAGTTCATACCTTTGATGATCCTCTTTTGGCATTGGAGGATTTTAGAGAGGATTTGTACGATGTTTTAATACTTGAAATCAAAATGAAAAAAATGAGTGGCTTTGAATTATATAAAGAAATCAAAAAGATAGATAATAAAGTTCAGGTTTGCTTTCTAACATCCAGTCAATTTAACTGTGGATCATGTATAGATGAACCTAGTGATCTAAAGACAAATCAATTTATTCAAATACCAATCCAAAACGAAGAGCTGATAAAAATAATAAATGAAATAACAAGTTAAAACTATACTATACCACATAGGCCCTCTTAACTTAAAGACATCATAAAGATAGGGAACTATTGTATCATAGAAATCTTCTTTACTCAGTTTTCTTCTTGTTTGATATTGTTTCTGTATTGCAAACGCCGACCTACGTACTTTTTGTTATACCAAAGCTATTTGCAAGCTGTGGGTGGCTTTTTCCGTTCCTATAATGGTTTACAAGCTTTGATACTCTTGAGGAGAGCATAATACCGCTTCTTGAAGCTGGAATTTTAAAAGAATATGATAATGATAATAGGATAAGATATGATACGAATGAAGCAGTAAAGAATCGAAAAGCACCAATTGGAATAAAGTTAGTGAAGGAGATGAATGATGAGCTTTATAAAATGTTTTTTTGGTGGATTGCTGTCGATAAATCTCGATCGTTGGACATCAGATCCTTATCTGGCCCTCTATCCAGTAAAAAAATCTAGGAGTTAGAACTGTGATCCATATAAGTATTTGTCATCTTGTTACTGCATATGATATCAATCATACAATTGCCATAGTTTTTAACTTTCAAAATCTACAATGTTTTTCCAACTAACTGCTATATTCTTATAATTCGAAACTTGAACTATATTGAAAGAATTGTAATGACATTGACTAGACATAAGGTAAAGAATGTTCCAATAGAATTCCAAGCCGACGAGTGTATGTCTCATGCAATATAAGATGATATAAGGTATCGTTTACCCTATTTTGAGAATGACCTTTAAATAGAATGCGAATGTTGCTAAAGACTATGGGGAAGTACGGCAAAGGCTCAACGGTGCTCATGACCGTGAAATGGGGCAACATGCTTCGCTGATTTTGTTATTTTCAAGTTGATCTTTTAAAAATCCATCTGTGTCTAACTTAATGATAAAGAAGATTAGGCTACTAGGATCACTAGCATTCTAAGCTTTAGCAGTGACTCCATTGCATCAATTCCTAACAACCCTCCTTCGGTCTCTTTTAGATCCATTTTATGTATTCTTTCAAGTACTCAGCCATTAGCTGGTTTACAATACCAGAATATGGTTGTTTATTTATTGGCGATTTCCGTAATATTAAAAAGGATCTTTGGCTGAGCAAGATTATATGGTATTTGGCATGATGATAGCAGGTGGACTGATAGCAGGTGGTGTGATGGCCCACTACGCGACTAAGGATCACTATAAATCAATGGCCAGAGAACAAGAACAACAGGAACAGTTACAGCAAGCACAGGCACAGGCAGAGGATGCCGAACGGGCACACAAGCAGCCCAGTTGCAAGCGGTGCAGGCACAGACGAGAGGGCCTAACGAGAACAAGGATGATGCTCTTCATAAACTCGAAAAATTAGGTAGTCTCAGGCAGCAAGGTCTAATAACAGAAGAAGAATTTCAAAGGATGAAGAGTAAATTAATCTCAAGTATTTGAAAATATTCTGTTACCGTTTTAGAATATACATCAGGATCTAATTCAAGAATCCTCGTAATTGACAATTGATCGGGCTGGAGTAGGCCTCCTTCCATCTATATATAATGAATTTCATAATGGTATTCTTGGATCTCTATCATACTTGAGATCACAAAGTGATCCTTCTTTTATTATATTAGAATAATATTTCGCCATCATTACAATTGCTGAATGGTAGCTTTTTTACATAATCCTTTAAAACTTCTATAGCCTTTGCCATAAGCTGATTTTGTATGTTTATCCATTTGATCAAATCTGTAGTATACTCAGTTGAGTGACTTATCATATTTTCCATCAATGTCGTAGCGATGCTAGGTATCTGGTAGCGTGAGTTCACTGATCTCAAACAAACCGATGAAGAATTTCAGAAACTCAAATGGAAGCAATTTCGAAATTATAAAACTCGCCTTGAAGTCAGGTCATACCAAGTATAAGTGTAAGTCGGTTAGTCTTTTGTACTATCAATAAGTAATAGATTTTTTGAAAATTTGTTTAAGTTGAGTTGGATATTTCAATAAATGAATAGCAAACTTTAATGCTAACCTACAATCGTATAGCTACATGGCGAATGAACAAAACAAGGCGATTGCTCATAGATTTATTCAAGAACTATTTACTGAAGGAAAAGTAGACGAGGCAAAAAACTTTGTTACTCCTGATGTAGTCTATCATGGGTTAGAAGACGTTAGAGGTCTGGAAGATTTTAAAAAGTGGATAATCGAAGAGCGCAAGTCATTTCCTGATATGCAGGTCACAATAGTAGAAGACATAGCAGAAGGAAGCAATGTTGCTGTTAGGTGGACCTTGAAAGCCACTCACGAAGGGGACTTTGCTGGCTTACCGGCCAGTCATAAGAAGTTTGAAGCTCACGGCGTCGATATTTTTCATTTTGAAAATAACAAAATCAAGGAAGCGTGGACTATATTTGATGCGCTTGCACCGTCATTAGGGCTTGGTATTGTTAAGATGGTACAACCAGAGCAGTCTAAGAAATAAAACCCACATTACATCTTTTTTTATGTTTAGTATATAATCTACATGGTAGATAGCTTTAATACGATGAATGACCCAAGTTAATAATTTTATACATATCTTTTTTTATTTATAGAATTAGCGCAACTTCGTTGTCAAGTTATATAGTTTTATGACCTTCTAAAACCGAAAGTTGTGACTACTAGGGCAAAGATGATGAGAACCTTGGGCATGTAAGAAATGCCCAGGCAATGATAAGGGACATCGAGGGCAACTATGATTTAACTAGTGTCTGAAAGGTCTATATATTGCGTTATAATTAGCTGGCCTCATCCTGCGGGTTGTTTTGTTTACTGGCGCCAGACTGGACTTCAAGGTGATGATGTCGTCTTGCAGATAACTATACAGGCTGGTTAGGTTTTCCTTATTGGAATGCATACAAATTACCACTCCCATCTTGCATATAAAGGTTCCAGTACTTTGAATGGCTCTGTAAAGTTAAGATAACAACTCCTTGTTATAGTGATATTCAAATATCTAACCATTTTTTATATGCTGCAATTTCAGTTATTCTTTCTACATGGAAAATAATCATCGAAACATTCAGTCCTATTCGTTGCATCATTATTGTCAATCGTCCTTTCTATGATACTTTTCTCATATGCAGAATGAATGTGATGATGCAGTCTCAAGAACTGCTACAAGAGCCTGTGGATACCAAGTACCATCCATCAGAGGTTGAAACATGATAGATGTTCTCCATATCTTTTACAAGATTTCATATAAAATTCTGCAACAAACATAGTTTCGTTCTTTTGATATGCTAATTTAGGACCTCTGGGTTACATTATTAGAGCCTGAAAGCAAATAGGTTCGGAACCAACTTGATTTAGTTTCATCAAGTATGAATTCAGAATATATTGTCTTGTTGCAATACACATCTCTGTTATCATAATTTTGAATAGAATCTATGGCAGTATGACATTCAGTTTCAACAAATCTGGATAAGCCTTGGAAGTATTTCTACAAGCCTGTAAGTTCTTGAAACTAAATCATCATATCTCATGTCTTCATTCTTCATTCTTATCTGAAACACATCATAAAAATATCGACGATAACAAAGCTATAGATTTTTCCTTAACTTTACAGAGCCCTTTGAATCATTCTATTTCTACGCGCAAGTCCACCATCCTGAACTTCAGCTGGTGAGTGGGATCCTTGATTTGTTCCTTATTGTCCGAAGTTCGCATAATGAGATTGAAGAGACCAAGATAATAGTATGTATCATATCAGAAACACCGTCTGGCATTCATCTTCCAGTCTCGAGATTCATTCCTTAGAGAATCGGAGGTTCGTGTCCTGATACAAATAGTTTTGAAATATTAGAATATCAAAACAAGAAAGTCTTCGAATGAATATTTTTCTTATTACTTTTGTTTATATATTGTGTAAATTATCTGATCCTCAATCTTGCCAGGAAAAATGGAGATGTATAACCTTACCCAAAGGAGAAGCGAGGCTTTTGATAAATGCCTTGACTGGATATGTGAAAACATCTACGAATTCAATTTGTCTTTGGACGCTTTAGATTGTCAATTTGGTTTAAAAGTACTGTCAGAAATGAATGTGCTATGTAGCCTCTATAAAAGAAAACTCAACAACAGATACGATGACCGAATTAATAAAATAATCTTTTTTACAACCGAGCAACTTCGAAGAGTAGGTTATTTGGATGGCCTGGCGCGAATGCCAGAATCGTTAACCTTTTACGCATTCATTTACAAGTCGCTTTACGAATGCGGTCTTAAACTTCAAGAATTCAGGAATGCTATCGTGGCAGCAGTTGATCAAGAAGCTGTCAATTCAAGAGAACGTATACCATTCGGAATGATGGACCTTTGTTACGCTCTCAACAAAGCTAATATCAGACATCCTTTCCCAACGTTACAATCATTATATCATAAAACTTTACTCGCTAAGGATCCTGCTATTTTATCATTGAATCTAAATGATGCATATGATATTACGCATATTATATTTTATTTAAGCGACTTTGGCTTTAGGAAACTTACGGAAATATCGGCTCAGCAACTTCCAAAAGTGCGTTGGATTATTACAGCACTAACTGGTCTATATCTACGTGATCAGGACTGGGATATTTTAGCTGAATTGTTATTATGCTATCACTGCTTACAATGGTATCAGTACCCTATTTATGAAGTAGCATGGAATAATCTTCTGAATGTTCAAAGGGCCGATGGATCAATACCAGGGTTATTACGCAGTGAAAAATTGGAGATGAAATCGAAATCTTGGAATAAGAATTTTACTCAAAATTATCATGCAACAATAATAACTGCAATAGCATGTCTTCTTACGATTGACCGTAATCCTATCTACGGCTGCAGAAATATCCATTATCTTCCAGCCAAAAGTAAAGTCTCGCTAAGTGGAGCAAGATTGGTCTGCAAAAGAGCTCACCTGTGGTTAGGAGAGCTGTATAAAAGTTTAGATCAAGTCGAATATGATTTTCCATCACTTTTGTATATTTTGTTAGGAGAGTGGATCTATTCCGATGCTTTTGAAACACGAAGTTTACCAAATCTGTATGCTTTGGCTGAAGAAATAAGCGAGAAGATAGATACGCAATCAGCATCTGCTAATAATAAGATGTTAACATATCCAGTTGCAAACCTTGCCCTTTTGGATACGGCTATATTACGAACGCTAAATATAAGAAGCAAAACTTTAGAGGACTTCACAAAGGTTGTTCATGAATCTATTCGGACACACATCCCCAAAACAGAAGAAGAAAACATTAGTCTTTTTCAATCCCGCTTTCTTCTGCATAAAATAGGTCTCATGCCTATCCCTGGATCTAAGAACTTAGAGATGCCTGAGAGATTAGATGAGTTGAATGGATTATACGTTAGTAAAGATTGGGATTATTTGTCGAAATATGTTGCTGCAACTTCTTTGTTTGGTACGAAGAAGATACGATTTGACCGAAATTTGAAGGTTCATATACATTCGTCTATTGTTTTCCATCTATTTCACTCGTTGTACAGCTATAATTTGAAAATGGGTTTTCAATTATTGCAAACAATGTGTTATCTACATCTGAATAAGGGAAGATCCTTTAAGCAGGCCCTAGATTTTATCGCCCAGCAACAACGACCCGATGGCAGCTTTGGCTTTTTCGGACCGGAAGCCTCAATATTAGAAAAGTCAAATCCAAAAATAAAGATCAAATTTGACCTATATCTGCCTATTACAGTTTACGCAATATGGACTATAGCCGAAGCATTTAGGAGGGACTATTCAGTGTTTCTTAGTCTCTAATACAGGGATTTGCTCTAATTTATTCCTCGGCTTCAACACAATCCCTCGTAGGCCCTCGTCACTTTTGTGGAATATGACAACTCTATATCTAAATTTCCGCCCAGTTCGCTATAATTTTTGATTTTATTAATTTGTGGGCCTTCAAGCTTAGTCTTATAACAATATCCGTTGAGATATACCATATCTTTAGATTTTCTGGCTTATTGTAAAGATATCAGGTGTTTCCGAGCTTGTCTGCTCCAACGTAAGAATATCTCCAAGACTCTTGATATACTTCCACCCAGCCAAGTTGATTATTCTGATAAGTTCATGCAAAGAATATAATCTAATGCTTGTGTTTAAATCCAGCACTAGACGTAGACTTGTGCCATTAGTGTTCTTCTCGTAAAAATTTGACCTGCTTTCAGCAGTTGATGTCTCCAAGTTGAATCTCCATGTTTCATGAATCTCTAGGTTTTCAAGGTCAAGTTTTACCTGGGGTTGAAGATTCTGAATTATCCAGTCCCTATTTTCGGTTTCGGTAACAAGAATACAATTTGTCGCGGCTAATTTGAAAATATTTGTTAGCATCTGGATGTCGTGAGATTCTCCTACAAATCCTATAGAATTGAACACTATCATAGCATTAAAATCACTCTCAGCATTTGCTAACAGAACTTCTGCAACCCTGTATGCCTCTGCCTGGTAGAAGCGTATTTTAGATTGCGCCCCTGCGATTTCATCAATAGCAGTCTGTTTAGCTTTTTCGATATAAAGGGTAGAAGGGTCATACCCAACGACTTGATATCCCTTCTTAGCTAGGTTTATCGAGTGCGTACCTATCCCACACGATAGATCTAGTATTTTAGATCCTCGTGGAACATCAAATTCGTCGAATATTCTCTCTAGTGCAGTTGCTTCTAACTCGCCTTTCGGCTTCTGATTCTCGAGGATAGGCAAAAAGAGATGCGGATGTTGCACAAAGAGATTGTATGTCCAATCGTTCGCTTCACTGCCAATCTTACCATTTGTTTGCACGCATACCAAATGCTCCATTATGCATTTAAATCCAGAGTTTTATATTCTCATACATGTATTCTTAGCTGACACTGTCTGACAAACATACAGATATTGTCCATCATTTCATCCTAAAATGACATCTGGTGGTGTCGATCTCTATCATCTCACTAGTGATATGTCTTCACGTGTCTACCAATTTGGCTCAAAGTGACATCAACCTCAATGCCTGTTTATACTGCTTTAAATATAATTTGACAGTACTGAGATTTGTAAATGTGATATTCCTTCGAATTCCTAGTTTCTTACTCGCAAAGCGGCTTATAATAACTTAGCATAGATTTCAATTCGATGACCTCAAGGAGTATACTCCTTACTAAATCTGCAAATCTTTCATTACAGAGCAGCTTCATACTTACATCCAAGAGATCATAATATGCCGGAAGTACAAAGAAATGCCAAATTAGTAAATTAATTTATTCATGGAGCTATATAATAAAACGGCCTGAATATATTCATCTTTATATATTGCTATATAGTCATACACTAAACCCGTATACGATTTGTCATCTTATTATATAGTTATTTAAAACTCTATACAATGTCGAGATTTCAGAGCAAACGGCATGTTTCGCCTGTTACATAGGCTTTAGCGGAAATTGTTAAACTCGGCAATCCTGTAGGGCCAATACATAATCGAGAAAATTATGACTATTATACGTACCGATACAACATCTCGAACCAACGGCTGCCAAAACTAAAGTCATCCAATTTATCTCTAGAGTAGAAAAAAATTTTGGCCTGCATCAAACCACAAACAGCAGCAATTTGGCCTTCAATATGAATTATAATCAATTACTAATATCGCCGCCTTCAAAGTATGTAAAGAAATGAGGCGTTAATTTAGGATTGCAAAGGGTTATTTCTCTGAAGGGATTGGTATCTCAAAGATCATGTCAAACAAAACTCGTCTAGAATCAGACTCGATGGGGACTATTGAAATACCTGCTGAGCATTACTGGGGTGCTCAAACTCAACGTTCGCTTATTCATTTTGCAATTGGAGATGACCGTATCCCCAAGGCTATTTATCATGCTTATGGATACATAATAAAAGCCACTGCGATAGTCAATTTAGCAGAAGGGTATCCTTCCGACCTTATTATCAAAGTCTCTGATGAGATCATTGACGGAAAACTAAGATGAATTTGGTTCTACCCTAGTATATTAGTAGTGAGTATATGCGCAGAATGTCTCGGTTATAGTATGGCTGAAATTACGATTAAAGGGGTTCATGAGTCCAGTGTCGTCATAAATGGGCACGACGTGAAAACAACACTCTTTAATTAAAATCGCTCTTATTGATGGAATGTCTCAGCCCACCTTATTGCCAAGCTTTTCATAGATAACATGTGTTCACACTTTGCAAATTTCTCCCTGATGAGGGATGGTGTGCTAAGGTACTTAGATATATTAGATGGAGGGATTTCTTGGTGGTTTGTCCTTACTGTCATTGTAGTAGGAATGTAAGGAAAGATGGACATTATCGTTCATATCAAAAGTACTTTTGCAAACAGTGTAAAAAGTGGTTCAATGATAAAACAGGTACAATATTTCACTATTCACATACTCCATTGAAAACATGGTTTCTGGCATTATACCTATTCTTTGTACTGTGGCCTGGATGTTCTATACATGAAACATCACTAGAAGTAGGTATATCATATTACCAATGTTACAAATTTATCAGATCCGTGATGGAGAGACTAACATCATCCTCATCATCCTCATCTTCTAAATTAGATGGTGATAGTGGTGGTGTTAAACTTAGAGGGACAGTTGAAGCAGATGAATTCTACATTAAGGCTGGTCTGAAAGGTAGATCGTATCATCTAGAGATACTGAATTCTGGGAGATCACCGCGACGTAGAGGATTGAAACCTTGGAGAGGTAGAGGTACTTATGAAAAGGAACATCCAATGATCACATGTATACATCAAAGAGGAGGAATGACATATTTTGATGTTCGTACAAAACGTTCTCCTCTGATCAGTAATATTTGTAGATCAGTACATCGTAATTCCAAAATATACACAGATGAATATCCTGGTTACAGGAATTTGAAAAAATATGGATTTGTACATAAACAGGTTTGTCATTGTCAAAAAGAATATGCAAGAGGAGTTGTACATGTAAACAATTGTGAATGTAGAAGTAACCTTTACCAGATATGGGTCAGAAAATTCATGGGTGTCAACAAACACAATCTGCAGTCATATACAAAGACCTTCCAGTTTATTCATAATACGAGAAAATATGGTATAAGAGATAAGTTGTTCAAAGTATTCTTACATGTCGTTAGCTGAAACATTCGCCGAATAAGAGCGATTAAAATAATCGAACATATATCTCATTTCAAAAAGCCTGATAGACTAGTTTGTTTTTGTTATACCAGATAGGACATCACCTTTTGCATTTGTAGCATCTCAACACTATTCCATGTCACTTCTGACAAATCCAACATTTACCTATATGCGTTAGCAATTCCAGCCCCAAAGCCAGCATAATGATTATTTACACTACAATTGCCAGTCTACTTGTTTTTCTTCTCTGGCTCTCTTCAGAAATCTAGCCCATTTTTTCATCTCTGAAAGCCTTCTTTTTGTATCTTCCCAAAATCTTTTTCTTTTGTGGTCCTATCTCCAATGAATCTAATGTAGAGAAAGTCTGTTGTAACTATTGGAGGAGTTCTTATTCCAGCAAGTTGACTCCAATTCATAGTGCCCTAGCTTTCATATTCATCATCGCTAATTGTAGTTGCGCCAAATTCAATTGTGTGAGTGCTGCAGTAGTATTTCCATTCATCAAGGCCTTATCAGCCTAGTTAGAGTAGTGGGAGTAACGATAGCAGTAACGGCTGGATTCAGGGTAAAGAATCCATTTTTAAATGTTAGGATGGTATATCAACATCTGTCCATAATGACTGGCAAGTATGAATAAAAGTAATAATACCAAATCAAATCAAAAGAATGCTCCAACTCAATGGGCTCAAATAATGGGTGAAATTGTAGACAAACTAGTAGGTACGAATATGTCTACTACAATGAAGTTTGATGGTCTCGAAATTCATGTTCCGCAAGTAAAGGGTCCAGATGGGACGGATCTAGGTAGTGCCAAGTGGGTAATTAATGGAAAAATACAACTACAGAACCTAATAAAGAATGATAGATAGAAAATACAGACGCCTTCTGTCAGGATAATTATTACGGCATAAGGATTCCTATGAAGACGAGAGAAGGGAGAAACATAATAGTATTAAAAAGCTCAAATAAGCAGAACAACCGAACCCTCATACATGCAGTGTCCGAATCCTACCGAACCCGCATCAAAGCCGCTTTGACATAATAGGTAGCAAAGAAGATGTGCGCGCGCCTTCATTAATTCTAGATATCTAAATCAGATGACCAAATCTAACCTATGTAACCTGATTATTTCGTAGATTTAAAGCTCCATGTAAGGAGGATATATTACGGTTTGTAATGCTGAACAGATTCACAAAACCTGTACAATTCCAGACTTCAGCTGACATGAGTAACAAAAACATTGGCAACTTTATAGTCAAGGATAAGGTTGTCTGCCAGGCTAATGGTTGTAATGGCTCAACCAAGTCTAGCAAAACAACCTGACATATGCTGATTTTTGGTTCGGTATGGGTGTCTTGTCTGTATTATATACATAGAACAATTTGCTATTTAGCAGTAGCGGCACCGAGTAAACTTCATACTGTGTTACCTCGTAGCAATCAATCTTTTTGAAACATAATGTGACTCAATAGGAATTGAGTATTCCCCTCAACTTGAATGTCTCCATATCCATCATAGTTGACGCTGATGTAATTATAAACGTCAACTGTGCCCTCTGCTCTTCTTAACCAAGGTGAAGATTGTATACCACAACACAGGGGAGACACAATTCTAATATACGAGCTATACATAGTCATGCTATGACTATAACGTTACCTACTGGAATGTGGTCTATATATGGGAACAAAGAAGAAGGAGAACTGAACATTATCTCAGTAGATACAGACGGGAAGTGGACTGGTACCGCTTTCGGCGACAATGTTGATGGTTCATTTGACACGACTTCTGGTAAGATCCGTTTTTCGAGAACCTGGCGGAAGGCAGTAAAGACATCCCACTTATATACAGGTAACCTATCAACTCTCAAACCTGAGCATTACTTACTCGGTGGTTCCTATTCTCAGACTGAAGCCAACGAAAAATACTCTGAGCAATTTGGTTGGTATGCTACTAAACCACCTTTTATAAGTAACCTTTCAGAACAAAGGATTGAAACTGCAAATATGAAAAAAGTTGAAATAATTATACCACATGGAATGTTGCCAGATGTCCATAACGTTTTGAAAGATCTAAACGTTGGAGGAATGAGTCACTATGAAATAGAAGGAAGTGGGAGGGTAAAGGAAGATCCTGTTGTTGCTGCTACACACCCCAAACAAGCCCCACCCGAGTACATAGGAAGAACTAAGGTAGAGGTAGTTATCAAAAACGAGCAAGTTGAAGAATTAATATCAAAGCTTAGAGAAAAACTACGTGGGGAACAAGGGGGAAAGATATTTATCCAAGATGTTCGTGATGCGGTAGATATTCCGACTAACAAGAGAGGAGAAGGTGTAATCTAAGTCAAGGCAAGCCAGTTAGTTAATGGCCAATCGTCATTGTGGAACCGCCAATCACTAGCGATATATTAGGGAAAGCTGGTAGGGTTACATCGGTTAAAAATGGACACTTTTTCGATGTAATCTGATCCTCTGTCAAAGATGGGGCTTCGTTTTATGTTCAGTATTTTCAACACAGCTGACAACATCGGAATCTTGTAGAGTCTATTATACCTAATTCTGGAATAGTGTCCTCTATTCAAATGTAAATATGAGTTATTTTATAGGATTGATTTAGACCTTGTGCTTATGTTTTAGCTCTACCACATGTTTACAGACTTAAATTAATCTTAGCGCGCTTTCGGCCGATAGTTAATAACATATCTCTCAACATTACAGACATCTTTATGGAAGATACACTGCCATCGCATGTATTATCACCGTAAATATAATCAATTTTTGGATTTACAGCAATGATGTGGGGATCTTTACCTACTGCAATATCTTCAACCACCTTATTCGTATTGCCATCTATTGCCATTAAGACAAAATGAAGTATTACTATCATCGGGTATACAATTTCTAGTAGGCCATACCCGTATAGGCCAGTCTTAAAGCAATTGATGCCTTAAAAGGTCACCATTTTTTTGCTGAGATAAAAATTTGGGGGCTATTGCTTCGATCAGATACGAGATTTTTATTAAATCTATTGTTTAATCTTGGATCAAGTATTGTCTCTCCTCGTCCAGATATTACAGTTCTATACCTAATATTGTGAGACCCCGTGAAGTTCACTTAGATTAAGGGCGTTACATGCAATCTAACGTCATACTGAATAGCAATACATTTATTGAGAATATGTTACAGATATGGTCTTTCTCAAATTATCAGCGTAACGATCAGATAGGGATTTTAAGAAGCTAAAGTTGTCAGGAATAGAAACGTTCCTGACTGATGCCTGGATATCGTTTACTAACCTAATAATCTGTGCACTTGATAGATCTGCTCCATTCAATACAACATCTCTAATCATTTCATGGCTGGAATTTTTTATGATGTTGTAAGGAATATTCTCAAGTGCCGCCATAACGAAGATATTGGGCATATCTTCCTGAACGTCATCCGCTATATCCTCCCAGTCATCGTGTATATCAAGCAACGCCTGATTGTAATGAAGAACTAAACAGACATTTTCATTAAAGCTCGGGAACTAGACATCCAAAACTTTTGCATAGACTATCGATGCATCTGATGACTTTGACAGATTATAATGTCTTATTTCAGT
>CAVPXM010000083.1:0-43931 GCA_963709405.1 uncultured Nitrososphaerales archaeon | reverse complement strand
GTCAACTATCTCGAGAAATCAGGGATAATCAGACAATTAGAATGAAATTCATACTCATATCATACTAGAATGTATTGATGGACTAAAATATCATAAAAGCCCTATACAATACAATGAATATTGAATAGTTGCTTTTATGGGATAAGAAATAAAACAAGGACAACCGATGAGAGAGCAATAGAGTGACATAAGTCAAATGAGATTTGAAAATGAACATACTCTCAAAAAACACTTGAAATCACACGAAGAGAAGGCATTTCATGAAAGCTGATGAGAGTGCAATATAAAGAATGTCAAATCGCAATTCGGTCAAAAAATATTCCATGATGATCAACGGTAAAAATGTTATATCCTCAGAGACTTTTGTTGATATTTCGCCGATAGATAAAAGAATAAAATTAGGTTACTTCTCAATGGCAACAACAAAACATGTGCAAATGGCTATTAAAAACGCCAAGACTGCGTTTGAGAAATGGGGGAGGATTGGTTATAAGTCTCCTATTCATATCTGCAACGCTGCCCTGCAGATTTGATATCCAAGCGTAAATTTGAATTAGGCAGCCTGGATTTCTTATGAAAACGGTAAGAATAGGTACGAGGCCATTGCTGACGTAGACGAAGCAATTGACTTCATAAGATACTATTCAGAAGAGATGGATAGAAATAGCGGTTTCATAATTCGAACTAAGGATGCAGATACAAATGAAAGAAGCAAAAGTCTAATGAAACCTTACGGCGTGTGGGCTGTGATCGCTCCGTTCAATTTTCCTTTTGCAATCCTGGTAGGTATCTTAGAGCATCGCAGCACTAATCACTGGTAATACAGTAATTTTAAAACCTGCAAGCGATACTCCTATCATCGGAACTCTATTTGTAGAAATTATGAAAGAAGCAGGACTACCTGACGGAGTGCTAAACCTTGTGACAGGCTCTGGAAGGAAAATTGGAAAAGCAATTATAGCAAGTCATGATGTTGCTGGTATTGTTTTTACTGGTTCTAAAATGGCAGGGTAAAATAAATGGAACAATCTACGTCCTATCAGACCACGGCCTATAATCGCCAGAACTTGGAGGTAAGAATCCAGTAGTAGTTACCGAAAATGCAGACATTGATAAAGCTGCAGAGGGATCATAAAGGCAACTTTTGGTTATTCTGGCCAGAAATGAGCGCGTGCTCAAGGGTATACGTACAGAAAAACGTGAAAGAACTATTAATAAAAAGATTAGTGGAGAAAACAAGAAATTTATCTATCGGGAATCCACTTGTCCCGAACGCGTTTATGGGTCCGTTAATTAACTCCAATGCTTACAAGAATTATCAGAAATTCGCAAAAATAGCATCCAGAGATGGTAGGATAATAATAGGCGGGACTGTGAAACGAAATGGCGACTTTAAGTATGGGTACGATGTAGAGCCTACAATTGTTGATGATTTACCCAAAGGGCATATGTTATTTAAAGAGGAACTGTTTGTACCGATCCTATGTGTAGCAAAATATAAGCACTTTGACGAAGCGTTACAGCTTTGTAATGAGTCTGAATACGGATTGACCTCAGGTATTTACAGTACACGAAGAAAGAAGAGATTCATAGGTTTCTTGAGAATGCGAAAGCCGGAGTTATATACGTTAATAGAGCTGCGAGTGCCACAACAGGAGCAATGGTGGGTTCTCAGCCGTTTGGTGGTTGGAAAGATTCTGGCACGACGGGCAAAGGAACAGGAGGGCCTTATTACTTGCCTCAATTTCTCAGAGAGCAGAGCCAGACTGTTGTTACCTGACTGATACCATCTGGAAATAAATAGCTACACAAATGTGTACTATTCATTTGTTACACAACACTACAATGAGACTGTGAGAATTTCAGTCTTTAAATCTAAATTCAACAAGTAATGACTAGATAGCAAACAGACGTTTCCACCTACGGCTCTACGATGAACCAGTGATAAAAAGCATATGTAACAGTACTTATCATTTAGTAACTGCATTTGGTCAATCACGGCTGGAGAATAGATCTTGCTAACAGTAGGATGTTTCTCTTTCTCTCGCGAATTCTGCGCATAGAGTAGGGAAGCCACTGATTGCCGTATGGGATATATTCAGACGTCTTAAATCTCCTTTCTACAAGATTTTCCTTCAACTCGTTGTGAATACCCATAAGTAGTTGAAATTCAAATTTCTTTTTATCGGTGCCAAATCTTTCTGATAACTCGATTGCATTGTTTATGAGTCTAGAATCATGTGTCGCAATGGCAAAGAGATTATTTTTGTTTTCGTCCTCAAATAGCATTTTTATCAATTTGGAGAAGTTTGAATTGATTTCACTCATTGATTGAAAGGCGTTTTCTTCATTTTGTCTATAAGCACCTTTAACTATTCTAACATTTGCTCCTTCTTCCAATATATGCAACAAGTCACTTGCACTTCTTCTAAGGTAGGATTGTAAGGCTATTCCTACTGATGAGTGCTCCTTCAAAAGATCAAGGTAAATCGAAATTGTACCTTTCTGCTATCCAAACGATTCGATATCTATCCACATAAATTTCCCTAAGCTTCCTGCTTTTTTAGAGATCCTCCTAAGATTATGTAAACACTCCTCATTACTAATCTTTAAACCAACTTGAGTTGGTTTTACCGATATACATCCATCAATTTCATTAGTAATGATGAGATCTAGTAACAGACAATATTCTTTTACTGTTTGTTCAACACTATTACTATCAGTATTATCTTCACCGAGGAAATTCAAAATGGCCGAGATTCCTCTTTTGTTAGAATTTTTAGCAGCTGATAATGCATCTTTATACGTTGTACCTGAGACCCACTTTCTGGCTACCCGAAACAACAACCTTTCGATTAACGTGCTAGTATATAGGGGCGGAGATGATGAGGCAGAGTATTGTGATTCTGATATTTCAGAATACCAGTTTTTGGCTACAATGATATATTATACATTAATTCGTCTATTAAACATTCATCATGAAAAAAGAGCATTTTCAACTCACGATACCTGTATAATCTTTATATTGGGTTAGTTTCACATCGAAAACGTGATAATGGCCTCTTTGATTGGAGTAAGCATTGCTTATTGCACGCATAGAGTGCTTAACTTTTTTACAAGTAATGACTTATACCGATCCTTTGGTGATATGTCCTCATAGTCTATTGAATCCTCGGTTCAAATCCCAAAAATAAGAAATAAGAAAGAAATCAGTTGTGAACAAGCATCGTCCAGCAATTTAACTGAAAATGACATAGGTAAGTGGAACATATCTAATAACAGCAAGATAATCTACGAATGAGAGACTTTATATTCTAGACAAAAACTGGCATACTGGACTAAGAGGTTATATACTGACCTTCAAGAACCAGACAGGACTGATGTGTACAGCATATACAAGGCAATGACAGGAGCATATTGTGGATCGTTCGATGTATAACATCTTTTATTAAAATGCGAAGACATCTAGAAAAAAAACTTTAATTACTGTGGTCAACCAACAGAGAAATATTGTATAGTATGTCTCAAGTATGGATGTGCAGAACCTCTAAGAGCACATTATACCGGTCAAAATCATCGTGTAGACCTGGCAAATAAGAACGTACAATTAGATGTAGATACAGGGGAACAGATAGTTGAAGAAGACCAGGAGTAGATGAAGATGGATAAGATTGAGATAGAATCAAACTATAAGCCAGAACCAGTAACATTCACTCTTGATGAATCATTAGCGGTATTAATGGGTCTAGGCACTGCAATAAAGAGTATTGCTGATGCTAATCCAAGTGGAAACATAGATTCAGATGGTCTGAAATACATCCAAGACATGAAGACGGCATCCGATAAGGTTGTTGCAAGTATCGATAAAGAAGTATTAGAGTCAGTGTGCATGTGAATTTTAATAGTATAAAGGTGTATGAATGCAATCAAATTGATAATCTCATCGACCTTGTTTGCAAACAAAGAAACTTAAGATTTCTTATTATTTATCGAAACAGTAGTCATAATAGTATCATGAACATTCACTGCTATTGGCACATCTGCAAAACTAATATCTATTGCTCTTCTAACATAAGATTCTAAGATTCTTGTTTTATCATTTCCTAGAAAAAATTGCGATTCACTTGCGATTCTCGTCTTCCAATTCTATAGTGCCGCTGAATACACTTATTTCCCGCCAAGGAATATATTTGTCTAGTCATTATTATCTGCTTTTCTACCACGTATGCCATATCCAGACGAGCAATCCTGCTAATATTGTTCCTCCTAATATTCTAATCATGATGTCTGCAATAATTCTAGTCATTTTGTTTCCTCCTATAATTGCATTTCTATCTTATTACTTAATGCTAAAAATTCAGGCACGACTGACTATTGTCATATATTTTGTATCTCCCAAATTTTGTTTTGATGGAGCATGCCCATGTTATAGCTATTTCCGAAATTATAGATATAGCAATGGATTATCTTCCAATTCATCAACCTACTAGCATGATACTAATCAATCTGAAGACAGATAGAATCATAGGATATTGCCATAGAGTTCAATGTATAATTGCATTTTTAATTTATCAGATCAGTATATCGTATCCTTGTCAAATGGCAAACAGATTTGAATCCCCTTATGATTACGAGAAAGGAAAAAGTATCAGATAAAAAAAATATGATGTTAATGAGCTGTTTGAATTGGCTAACTTTGCTCTTGCAGTGGAAATAGTGTTAGTCATAGCTAGAAAAGACATTTCTGTTATTCAAATGTAAAACAAACAAGACTTATGTCGAGTGTTAACAAATAGAGAAACGCCTCGCAGTATCCTTGAACATGTACTTGATTATATTATCTGATAACGATATGTTCCAGGATACATCCAGAGTTCGAGACTTATGCTTAACCAACTGATTAAGGATTATACATTTTTAATTTCGAAGAGCCACTTACAGCAGCTTTCATCTTCATTCCTTCATCTTTGTTGTTATGTACTAAGTCAATCCAATAAGAGAAACACTTGTAACACAGACGACCTCTAAGTCCGACATTTCTATTATTGTCAATGATATTTTTGTGTATAAGAAATTGAGTAAGTAATTCACCTGATATTTGTCTACCAATAAACTGCTGTTGTATATCTCCTATACTAGCAGACACACCAGAGCTTAATTGATTTTGTCCTAAAAATTTTTTTATCTCAACCATCTGGCTGAACATGTCGAGAAATTCATCATCTATTATACTCCTTTTTCCGGTGTGTGGTGCTGTGAATTCTCTTCTTATTTTTTCATTACTGAAATTATTTTGTGCTGCAGAAAAATTAGTGTTATTATTTTGATAAGTCTGATGTAGGTGAACTAGCGTAATTGTCATTATTAAAGTAATTATTGTGATAGTGGTGACTGCTGACATTTCTTTGTAAATTATTCGACTTAGGATTAAATTGTGTTGGTTAGCAGTAGCAGTGAAATTGGACCATCCTGAGCCTATATTCATCTGAGTTCGGGTCTGATGTGTATTAATACTAACTGGTTCTCCTATTCCAGTATGTTTTCTCCGAATGTGTCTTTCTACGCTCCAATGTCTAGTAGGCGACAACTCCAGACAGTTTGGGCAGATCCATTTTGTTCGCAAGTCTATTAGTATACTCCATTGTACGAAGCAACACCAGTGTGACACCGGTGTCACACCAACTTCTCCAAAATTCAATGTACAAAGTAGAATATAAATATGACTTATGAAAGTTCTTGTAAATTATAAGAATCTTCTCGTCTGGAAAAGGATGAAGCTCAAAGGAGTAGTTGAATAATGTCCTAATGAATAGTTAAGCTATTCGTATTGGAATATTTCCGAGATAAGCTAATCCACATTGCTTTATACCAGTACCTACTGAATATAAAACCATCTGATGGACATTGTTCAGGTCGAGGTTTTTTTCCTGGGTGTTGCTCATATTTAGTATCTAAAATAAGTGTATTTAGTATCTAAAATAAGTGTAGGGCTTTGTTCCGTCAGAGCTTTCTAGAAGTGCAATACACTATGGATATTGAAGGAATCTAAGTATGTTAGACTAGCATTTACAATATATCATGTATTGCGAAATCCCGATTGGGCTTCCATTAAACAATGTGATGAAAAAGGCAATTGCTGCAGGGAAGAATCCAAGAATGGGAACTGACTGTAGAATATCTATGACTGGGATAATTATCTTAGATGCCAAAGGCTTTCTTGCAGCAGTGATCCCAATTAGAATGGCAGCAACAAATGATAATCCTAATGCGGCAAACATCCTATAAACAGAAAATGCAGAGTCAATTAGTAAGTTTATAAAATTTATACTCCAATTCTGATTAGAATCTGCTTTTTCTATCAGCATTATTATTACTGCTAACCGTTGTGGTATTATTGCTATTACCAGTGCCATCGGTACTACCCTTGATATTTTGTTTTTGTAAATCATTTATCGTTTCACCAAAAGCATTGGGAATATTCAAATACTCTGTCATTATATTAGTAACTGAAACTATTACCCTGCAGAAGATAGTCAATGAATGGAGCATACTTGGAGCAATAAATTGGATACATACAATAGCCAAGAAACCGACGACAAAAATATTCATTGCCGATTTCCCAGTTTGCCTGTATGAACTTTTAATATTGCCAATCACAAATATCGACAACGACTCTTCAGATGAGAATTATAAATATGTAATGATCATTTATTCTGAACTTGTGAATCCAAGTAGAAAATAATAATTTAAATAACGATTATGCACGATGCATTCTTGCTTTTTCATCAAAGATATTCAAGTTTGCTGATGAGCTTGAAAGGTTAGGGATAAAGTATAATATTGCATTGGTGCCATTCTTTAACGAAAGAGTAAGATCTTCCAAGATTCCCTGAATTTGTAGATAAAATCAAATCTTACAAAGGATCCGAGATAGCTTTACCTGGTCTTTATCATGAGAAGAAAAATGGGAGGTTTGATGATTTTCATACGAAAACAAAAGCAAATGCAGAAGAGGAGATGCGTCCCGGGCTTGATATATTTCAAGATATAGGGATAAAGCCTAAGGTGTTTATACCACCAGCTCGGAAGCTAAACAATAGCTCAATTGAGGTATTAGAGAAGTTAGGATTTAGTTTAGCAGAAACACAAGAAAAATTTGTATCCATTTAGGAAAATAAAAGTTCCAAAGATGTTAAATTGGGATTCTACTGGATATCCAGAAAAGAATAGCGTAAATATTAGTAGAGACGAAAGATGTTTTCAATCTTTTAATTGAACAAAAGCCCAAAGTTATCAGAATTGCTTTGCATCCACGTTCTTTAGCTATCCCTGTCCTAGTCATTGATTGTGCTAAAAAAGAGATGTTACTTTTGTTCTTCTGTGTTATTCAATTTTATAATCATGCACAACGAACATGAGATATTAAGTAATTTTGATGAAGTAATGTTAATTGGTTAAACACAAGTTCTATTCTCAATAATGGAAAGTAGATTCAGGCTTTTTGTCATAGCACGTGACCTAACCTCGTGTCGACACGGTACCGATGATTTTTGCATAATTTATGATTGGCTGTTATGACAAATAAGCAAGAACAACAGTATAAAGAATTTCTAAAATTTATTTCGTTAATACGTAATACTATTCATAATGACGCTGTATACGGGAATAAAAAGAATCGTAGTGTGTAAATACAATACGAGCAGAGAGCATATAATTTTGAATGTGGCAAACCAGTTAACTACGGTAATGCTTTTGAATTGGTATTTTTCGAAATTACTCCAGATGTGACCACCAAGATGGAAGGCATTATTTTGAATTTAGTTGAAATACCAAATGTATCTTTAATATCAGATCCTATGACATAGAACTTAAATCCGTGTGATTATTCTCTTTAATTTTAGTTCAGGTTAGGTATTATTCACTGCTGCAAGTGCAAGAGCTTCAAGATTTCTGATTTGTGGATTTGAATTAGGAACAACTTACAAAGGAAAAAAGATCAAAAAATCTCAGGCCTAATTTTAAATTTAATGGGGGCAATGGTGGCAGGTGAGAAAGCTGTTGCTTGCTTCCCTCTGCCCAGATAAACTAGAAATGTATCTGGCCCAGCGGAACTAATGAGCCCAATGTCCTATGGCCAACGCGAGTGAACTTGTGTCTCTACAATGTTTATTGTTGAAATTCTAAAGAGGCCAAAAGAGTTCTTTACAAAAAGACAAAAGTTATATCGATAGTAATATTACTATCAATATATTATCAATTTACAATCACTCTCCAAAAGTAAGTAAAATTGTACTATTTGCAAGAAGATATCCTATACCAGTTTTCGCAGTTTTGGGATTGCTCCTAGGTGCCATATATTATGCATTAAATCAATCTGTTGCTGGGCATTTGATTTGGTTTTTGACATTGATTATTGGAGGAATTCCTGTTGTGTGGGGTACTATTAAGGGAATGATACATCGCCATTTTGCTTCTGATATAGTAGCAATGCTGGCAATTATTGCAGCTATCTTAGCAAATGAAGCATTACCGGGAGTAGTGATTGTCATAATGCAAACTGGCGGTAAAGCACTAGAAGATTATGCATTTAGAAGAGCTTCATCTTCACTGGATGAACTAATGGCTAGATCTCCACGCACTGCATATAGAAAAATCAGGGAAGTAAATAAGAACAATAATAGTGATTATAACGGTATTGGTGATCAAAGCTTAGAAGAAATAAAAGTAACCGATGTTCGAATCGGTGATTTACTTGTAGTACGAGCGGGCGATCTTATTCCTGTCGATGGAACGATAATCTCCGGACGAGCACAAATTGATGAATCCGCACTTACAGGAGAACCTTTACCTAAAAACAAAGGTGTTAGCGATGAAGTCTTTAGTGGCACTATTAATGCAGGAGGAAATGCTTTTGAAATTCAAGCCAGTAAAGTAAGCGAGGACAGTCAGTATGCCAAAATAGTGCAGCTAGTGCGGAAAGCCCAAGAAGAGAAAGCCCCAATACAACGACTTGCAGATAGATATGCATTATGGTTTACTCCTATAACACTAGCAATAAGTGGATTTGGTTGGCTCATGACACAAAATCCACAGACTATCTTATCTGTCCTTGTTGTTGCTACTCCATGTTCACTTATATTTGCAACTCCTGTAGCTATTATGAGCGGAATAAATAGATGTGCAAAGATAGGAATAATAATAAAGACTGGAGCTGCCAATTGAACAGATAGGTAAATCACAAGCAGTTGTATTTGATAAAACAGGCACTATTACTTACGGGTCTCCTGTTGTAGAGGACATTGTTATATTAACAAGAGATGGCAAAATAAGACAAGAAGAGGACGATAAGAATAGTATTAATAACAACAATAGCAATACTGTCATTAATAGCAACAATAACAATGCTTCTGATGCTCTATTGCTCAAAGCTGCCGGTATGGAACAAATGTCTTCTCATCCAGCAGCTCGTGTAATTGTCCAAAAAGCAAAAGAAAAGTTTGGAAATAGTTTATTGCCTATTCCAAGAAATTTCCATGAAATAGCTGGAGCTGGGGTAGAAGGTGATATTAATGGTGAACATATTATAGTTGGGTCACAAAGTCTTTTTGAAAATAATGATAACAAGAAATATCATCGTCAGCAGCAACAGCAACAACAGCAACAGCAGCAACAACAGCAACAACAGCAATTAGAATTTGATAAAAAATTACTACTAAATACTATAAAGAAACGAGGCGAAGGAAAAATGATAGCATTAATAAGTATCAACAGTATTCTTGTAGGGGCTATAGTACTTGGTGATAAGATAAGGTTAGGAGTTAATGTGATGATGCAACGTCTTCAAAAGCTTGGAGTAAAAGAAACAGTTATGCTTACAGGAGATAGCTTTGACAATGCACAGGTTATTGCCAAGCAAGCAGCTGTCACTAATTTTGAATTTAACCTTTTGCCAGAGCAGAAGGTATTGGCAATAAAGAAATTGAAAGAACGGTACAAGAATATTGTCATGGTTGGTGATGGAATTAACGATGCTCCTGCATTGGCAGCTGCTACAGTTGGTGTTGCCATGGGAGCTAAAGGAACAGCAATATCTGCTGAGGCTGCTGATATGGTATTGCTAGTAGATGATGTCACAAAAGTTGCGGATGTATTAGAAATAGGTCAGAGAACAATACAAATAGCAAAACAGAGTATTTACTTTGGGTTAGGAGTCAGTTTCATCCTAATGATTGTTGCAAGCTTGGGATTAATTCCTCCAACAATTGGTGCGTTGCTTCAAGAAATATTGGATGTGGGTGTTATATTAAATGCATTAAGGGCAAGATAGGTAGACGTAGAATTTCACTAGGTCGACAATATACCAACATATGATACAAATCCACTTCCAAATAGAGGCATGATTTCTTTTGATAAGTACCAGTAGATAATCTTTCGGACGTTTTCCTGAGTTATAGCCCTGAGAAGTATAGCTGTCTGATCAAATTGTAATTATTTACAGCCAATATAAATGCAAATCCATTCATTCATAGCCTTTCATCATTATCTTTCTTATTTCTTGGTTCTTATACTGCTAGTAAGCCAACCAACTTTGAGAAAATACAAATACAGTATTAGGGCAGAAACTGCTGAGATAATCAGAATTACAATCAATGTTGTATCTGTTCCAAGAAAGGTCCAAGGTCCTGCTACAATACCCCCCGGCAAGTGAATATTCATGCCGTAAAAAGTGCCCATTACCACAGGCGGAATAGACAGAGTAAACCATATTGTAAGGATAGCAAGAATCCTGTTTGTTCTTTCTGCACTAAGCATAAAATCAGTATCTTTATAGATTTCAATTGTTTCTTTAGAACTCTCTAGGACCTCTAACACCTTGTTTATATGATCTTCTACATCATTAAAATATTTAGTCAGATCCTCTTCTGAGAATTTTTGAATGACATTTGTTATCTCAGATACTATCCTTTTTATGGGAAATATAGTCTGCCTAAGGAGAGTAATTTCTCTTCTGAGATTGGAAATTTCCTGTACTATGCCTACTCTATCATCAAATACTACATCTTCAATATCGTCAAGATTACCTTCTATTTTCAATAAGATATGAAAGAGATCGTTTATTAAGACATCTATGATGGTATGAAGTAAATAGCCAGAAGATTTACCCATAAGTTCATCTCTTTGGATACTACTCATTTTGCATTGTTCAAACAAGTCATTGAGTGCTTGAAAGTCCCCCTGATAAACAGATATTAGGAAATTATGACCTGTGAATATAGATAACTGGCTGAAATGCAACGTAGAGGAGTATTTTCGTGCTTTCTTTCTTTTTGTCACATCAGTAGTGTTATTACTACTAGCAAGAACAGGCGAAGAAGGAAAACGAAATAATATAAAAATATAGTCTGAATATTTGTCGATCTTTGGGATTTGATGTTTGGAAAGACAGTCTGCGATGTTTAATTCATGAAAATGGTATCCCCTACTTGCAAGCTCTTCCTCTAATGTCTCCCGTGTAGGTTTCTCTATGTTTATCCATATCAAATCGTTGTTAGTAATAGTGTCTAATCTCAGTGCCTGCGCTTTCATTATTTCTTATTGCTCTACGTTGGATTTTCATATAACATGCATAAAAAGTTTTACCGATCCCGAAGTGTCGATCGAGTTTAGAAGTAATCTGGAACCTTCATCTAATGTTGTAATACTAACGATCCATTTTTTGATGATTGGTTTACTACTATACTCGCCCTCCCTCCGTAAATGGTCTATAACTTGTTTTACTTTCAAATCACATCCAATAATAATACCACTTGTTAAATTCTGAAGCAATCAAGCAAATCTTGACAATACTATGGAGAATACTTAAATCTACAATAGAAGCCATTCTTGCCAGAGTTATTCCATTCCATTCCATGGTCACTATAATTGTATTTGCTTGAACGTGCAATAGTCAAATCAGCACCTGGAACTACCGAAAATGGTGCATTAACTACAGACTGATTCTCTGTTTTTGTCTCCTCCTGCAATCGCTTCAATATCTAATTCAACTGTGTCTTTTATTCTAATCCATCTGTGTTTTCCGTCGGCACCAAACTCTATAGGAACAGATTTTACTCCAAGCATTTCGCCAATGAAATTATGTGCCGCAGCAAAAAATCCTCCTGCTTGTCCAGAATATATTTTCAGGATTAGATCTTTTTGTTGTTGAGTTGCTCTTTCATCTATATATAATGCTCGCCTTCCATTTTGGCCCTGTAAACATGTTACCAGGAGTATTAAACAGAGCAACCACATTAAGATTATTCAGATCTGTGTTTCCATATTTTCCTTTCTGTATGTGCCACGCGCATGTGACATGACAGTTGCCTTCGTCAGGATCTAGAAAGAAAATACATGGACACACTATATCACAATTGCATCCTTCAAAATAATCTCCTTCAAGCATCCATGCTGTAGTTGAGACTTGCGACGCAGCCATAAGATATACAATAAAAATGAATATTTAAGGATTTTTGTTAACCGAGAACAGCCGTTCGTCGTGTTTGATTCGGCTTTCTTGTATTTCAAAATGATCATTCATTTTGTGTATTCATTCACATATTATTCATTTTTGACATTGCTGTTGGTGTTGACTTTTTTATGTTCGGTAACGCATTCATGTTTTTGCTCATATTCATATTGTTATTCATATGCGTACCGTTAGTATGCATATGATCATCGGTTCCATCAGTGAGATTATTATTATTACTATTACTTATGCCAGTAGGGGTTATTATCACCAATCCAAATATGGCCATGATTCCAACTATTGCAAGGCCTAGTCCTGCACTTCTGGCAACCCATATGCCTTTAGACCATATCTTTTCTGCAAAGATAACACCAGCAAATAATGCCATCCATAGCAAATTCATCCAACCTAGGGCTATCATAATAAGAAAATATGGCCAGCAACATCCAAGACAATAAAGACCATGATACATTCCCATCCTTATTGCACCAATAGCTCCACTTCTCCATCTTCTCATAAAGAAACTGAGTGGAGATTCACAATATCCAAGACATTTTGTTTTTAACGAACTAAATTGATATAGTCCAGATATAATCAGTAAAATTCCATAAACTATTTGGAGTTGATGAGGTTGTTGTTGTCCGCTTTCAAAATGCATAAAAAAATAGTTCACTGGGATGGACCATATCAAAAGAAGCACAATTCCTGTTATGGCCCAAACTAAGAGGTAAGAGCCTATAAAGAAGATTATGTTAACCGAGCTAGTGAAAATTGAAAGTAATGATAACGATAATGATGAACTTTTTGCTCTCTTGGCAGTCTTGTTGTCATCATCACCGCTTTCAACAAATAATGAAGACTGTGAAGATGGGAGGCCTTTACCAACAGTATTACCATCATCCTCATCACTACTACTATTACTATTACTACGTTTTATCAGTCTATTGTAAAGTAGAACCATCGGAGTTATTGCTGGAAACATCATTGCAGCCATTCCAATTGTCCAACTAATAGTAAATAATGAAATTGCAACAGGATTATAATTCATCATAGCAGTCATCATGTCGGGCTGATCTTTCGATAATATCCAAGAAATTGCTGCTATTGATATTATTGAAATAAGGATAATCTTCTGGATTCTGTCCATACTTGTTTACACATTTTGTTTTGGATAAAATCGGAGTATGAGAATAAAAAGATTTTGTTAATTATAATTTATAGTTCCCTTTGCTTCTTGGTGCGGATTGGATACCTATTACAAGTGGACTTCATGTTCTTGGAATCAGGTGTCGAGCTTACATCAGCTCGACTATGAGTTATTATATAAAATAGATCACGTAGCGCAGAGTTTAGAATAAGTAAATGGGCGTAAATAATAATCAAAGTTACTTGATGGGATCAAGTTATTGATTACTACTAAAATCTTAATTCTTCCAATTAGCCGATATATAAACCACTTTCTTCCCCTGATTCGAAATATGTTTAAGATGTAAAGAACTATTAGGAATTAGGAATTAACTAACTAAGTAACGTTGAGGATCTGATAAATGTATATCTGGATGTGATTTTCGTTGTAGAGGTACAGCTGGCAATGGGAATATTCAAAAAGAATATAATTATTTAATCAAAAAAGCTACTATCGAAGAACTAAGGAATATTTTTAACAATGCATATAAGCTATGAAATTCAGCAGAGCAATATATTTATTCAGTATACGGGCAGATACCTACCAGTGAGGGAAGAATCCAAGAGCATTGACTGATAAAATTAAATGTTCTCATATACTAGTCAAGAAACAAAGCGAAGCTGTTTTGATATTGGAACGTCTCAGGAATGGTGAAAGTTTCTCAAACCTTGCCAAACAGCTGTCAATTGATAAGGGTAGCGCAAAACGTGGCGGAGATTTGGGGGTATTTGGAAGAGGCATGATGGTAAAGCCGTTTGAAGAAGCAGCATTTAAGCTTAAGAAAGGCGAAATGACACTAGAGCCAATCAAAACAGAATTTGGATATCACATAATTAAAAGAGCTGGTTGACTACATGTAAGAATCTCGATCTCACCACGACATCTTACTAGAATACATTAATCGATATAGCATTTAGTATCGAATCAAGTATAAAAAAATCTTTGTCTGGAAGTACAACAATTAATAAACTGATATCATTGAACTGACAGTTGTAATATATTTATCACACACTAAATTGTTCGATAGAAAAACCCTAGAGCAAAATGAACAAGTATTTGATTGTATATAATACCAGAGTAATGAAAAAGGTGGAATGTTTTAGATGCGGTTTTCTAATGATTGAGATGCAGCCGTGTCATCTATTATGCCCAAATTGTGGAGCTGAGCTTGATTGCTCTGACAAAGGTTTGGTATGGTAGTAATAAGGCTTTCGTGAACTAATAATCAATAGAGTTAGACCTAGGACCTAAGACCGTACTGAACTGTCAAAATAATACCCGGTGAAAAATAACTACGTATTTCATAAATTTGGAATTAAAAAGAATGGACATGTGATTCTTGCTATCTTTTCACTTCCGTTTTTCTTGTACCTCTTTGTCCCATATAGAAAAACCCTGCAGATATGGCACCGAGTATTATCACAATTGCAATTATATAGATCTCTGTTTCGTTAAAATTAACTCCACGTATCGGAGTTCCTGAACCATATGCTCCATCTTGTTTGGCATTTTGAACTTATTCTCTAGCGAGTTTGAGTTGTTCTTCTAGACTCGATTAACTTCCACCTGAGCTTACATATTGCGCTTTTGCAATTTGTATTGAAGGCATCGCGAATGAAGCGAGGAGTAGGTGCATATGATCGCTATGCCTATAATTATCACCTTTTGTAAGAAATGTATCATACTGGCCATCTATATTATTCGTTACTAAGAACATTAAGAATATCCTATTATCACATGTTTCACTGAAATGTTCATGTCCATCCTATGTCTGATCTTCGTTACGCGGATTACTCGGAGCATTTCAAGACATTCTGGCGCTACATTCTGGCGTAAAAAGGATTCAGTGAAAGCAGAATTATTTAAAAAGATTGAGCCTTATATGACGTTCTTAAATGTTCATCAGCTGGAAAGGCAGGGAGCAGATATCCAAACCAAGGTAGAAGAATTAGAACAACTGAATCAATCAATGAGAGATCGTGATAAAATGAAAGATGATGCAATAGCAATTTATCCGACCAACTCATGGCTTTAATAGCCAGATTAGAACCCATAGAAAGGTGAACCTAATAGAGAAATATAATAGAATAGGGATTATTATTTAATTATTATTTAACGAAAATTAGAAAATAAGGTAGCAAGTTTGCATTAGAAGGTTTTTCCGAATCCATGACTTACGAATTGGAAGGCTTTGGGATAAAGGTTATATTAATTGAGCCAAGCGCAGTAAAAACCAATTTCCTTGAAAACTCAAAGCAAGCTCGATGGATGAAAGAAGGTCTATTAGAGCAATAAGGTTTTGTAAGGAAGTAAAGATATGTAACGTCGTTTACTTTACGAGCAAGTTAAAGAGAATCTCTTATTGCTAGTAGAGACAGAGGAGTAAGAACAAAGTTTATTACAGAAATTACCAAGGATAATATTTCTTATTGTAAAAAACTGATTACATTAGTTGACGAGCTTCGTCACCTAGATGGAATTAGAAGAAGTTTCTACATAAATGAAATGCAATATCTTGCTCCTGCAACTTTAAATGATAAAGGAAAGCCTGCTTCAGAGATTATCTGTAGTAATGTGAAAGAGCTCCTGGAACATCAACAGTATATCTTTGATACTCTATGGAATAAATCGATACCCGCAGAAGAAAAGATAATAGAAATTGAAGAAGGTATATCCTCAGCAAACTTTGAGGTTTTCCAAAGCCCGCAAGAAGGAATAGAACGTGCTTGGAATATGCTAAGAGCTGCAAAAGAAGAAGTATTTGTAATGTTTTCCACGACCAACGCATTTCGCAGACAGGCGCAGATAGGGATATTACAATTATTCAATGAAAGAACAAAACAATATCCCAATATGGAAATCAAAATACTCATCCCAACTGGCGAACAAATTACAGAAATAATAAAGGAAGCAAAGTTGGACTCTCAATGGTTGATTTTAGAATTTATGAACATGGCCTCGAAGGAATACCATTTCTATCTGCAGTTACAATGGAAAATAGAAGTACATAACAAGATAGTAAAGAATGAGTTTCTAGCGATCGGGGATATGCTAAGCACAGATGATAGTAAAATATGTATGACGATATGTTTGTTAAAGCGTACGATGAAGCTAAAATTGAAGGATCAATAGTCTTATTTTCAGAAACGTTCTATAAAGGTTAATTACATTCATAATACATACAAGAACTAAGCAACATAGTGTATCCCATGTAGGCAATCAAAAATGTAACCTATCGTTGTAACTATAACAATTAAGTAATAATGATGATTGTGACTTTACTGATTGCTGCGTTATATTACCAGTTACAAGGCATTGAAAATTTAAGTAACTAGTAAATAAAAATGCTTGATAATTAAGCCCCCCATTTTTAAGAGATCTTTTTTAACGAATTTGTAGACAGACAGAAAGATCATGAATATACGTGGATAATATAGATGGAATTTAAAATAGACTTCGAGGATCTAGAGTCACGTTGCCAAGATAGATTATAATTTTTGCACAACAGACGTTATAATGTTGATGTTAATGAACGTTTTCATTCGATCAAGGATCAAGGATCAAGGATCAGGATCAGGATCAGGATCAAGGATCAAGGATCAAGGATCAAGGATCAAAAAAGAATAAGAGAACTTATTGATAAAAATTAGTAGGCTGTGATTAGTCTACAAGTATTGCTATTTTAATCATCATCGATTGAATCCTTGATCTGATATGGATTTGTTGCATCTTCTATCATTCTTGCATTGTTTACTAATACCCTGGATATTTCCTTGGTATTGTCTTTGACATATTGCATAGACATGCCGATAGCACCTGTATTTGTAAAGATCATGTTGTTGTACATCCTTATTGCTGCTATGGTACCATCTGAAAAGCTGCTTACTCCTCTGGCATAAGTTTCTGTCATTCTTTTAGGCGAATTCCAAAAATAGTTATCAAAGAATGAACTCCATGCGGACTGAAAGGAACTTGTTATTTCTTTTTGCGATTCTAGATAATTCTCTGCTATCCCTCTTGCAGCCTGAACTATTTGCTCCTGATTATCAGTAACCGTCTGCATGTATCTTGGAAGCTCTCTATGTGCGTCATCCGTTGCAATTCGAATGTTGTCTTTCGCTTTCTCGAAGGTTTTGTTAATTAATCGTCTACTGCTGCGATAATTGCCATCAGGAGCTGCCGTAGCTCTATTATTCTCTTCATCACGGTCACTTGTGGTTGTGTCTTCTTTCCTAGTAGTCGTCATATAATTCTTATCTTAGCTAGAAAGATAGATAAACGTATCCAAATCAAATAATAATGTCCTAATAATCAAAGAAATGATGGTAATTATGATCTAAGAACAATTGTTCAAATCTTTCCGACTTGTTACAGCCACTCAGAACTCTATTTGCAATTTCCCATAATAGATGTCTTCTATACGAACTTGGTTTATTAAGAGGTTTATATCCAGATTACTTTAATATATTTAACGTTAATTATTGGATTTAGTTAGATGATTCTTGTCTAGAAGTACTATGATTGTCTAACAACATTACTCATGATGTAACACTAAAACAAGACGAACAATATTGTACACTACTGATATAAAATAGTCACAAATCCTTCTAAATAATAATTGAATTTAAAGTTAATTCCTTTACCATATATATGGTAATTTCTTTCTTTCTTAGATCTTCATCATAGTTACAAACAATGCCTTAGGCAAAGGGATGAGATTTCCCTGGAAAACACTTTCCTCTATACCTTCAATTTGAAATGATTCTCGTTCAAAGATGTCCCTTATCTCATTTTCTGAGAACTTGTATGGTCCATCGTTCCTTAATTCCTTGTCACTAAAGACCTTCAAAAATAATAAGCCATGGTACTTTAACTTTTTATTCACTTCAATAATATAGGTTAGTCTTTTACTAACCGGAAGTACATGAAAACACCCTCGATCAAAGATATAATCAAATTCGTCATCATTTATCTTAGAATTTAAGATATCATCTACTATAAAATCGACATACTTTGTCTTAGCATTCTTGCTTTCACTCATTATTTTTTTTGCGGCAAAAATAGCAGCCTCAGATATGTCAGAAGCTTTGACTCTAAAGCCCATATTAGCGAGTTGAAAAGCTTGAGTTGCCGGTCCGGTTCCTAAATCCAGAAACGTCCCTTCTTTGATATTCCTCTTCTCTAATTCACTCTTTAAGTCTTCATCCAAGGCTTCATTATACCAAGGCATAGTCTCAGCTCTTTGGTTTTTATACAATTCATTCCAATCTGGAAATTCCTTTTCTATCATGAGTAGACAAATTAACCATATCAGCTTAAAATAGTCTTCCAATGTATAATCGGTTGTGGTACGTTAAGGCTCCATTCCACCTCTTATCAAGAACTTGATAAGTTTATCTTAGATTGTGATTTTGATATATTATGTGAGATTATGAACAATATCAGCCATTGGTAAACATGAATTAGATTACACGGATATAGTCGTCAAAACCTTCAGTTCAATTCTTGATATATTCCATAGCTCTCTCAATAATGCTTATTTCAAATGGTGAATGGAGTATATGTTTTAGTCTTGAAGAATTGCAAGCTTCAGGATATCATGACCAAACATCATAATAGACATTATGTATCCATAAAGTTTAATCAACGATTTCAGAAATGATCCAGCAACTAGTATATTCCTGTACCTTGAAATTTAAACTCCAAGAATTTTGTGTCAATTTGGTTCTATTGCAACCCAAAGCCATGCATCAGTATAACCGATCTGAACCATTGTTTCGTCTACGGTGTATGCAGTTATCCTACTACTCTTCTTTATCTGGTGAATACCTTTTGGATTGAATTTCTATATTCAATACCGTATTGCAACATAACTGATGTCTACGAATGGTTCTAATGCCTTTGAAGTAAGTATTTCTCCGACTTAATCCAAGAAAATCCAAATACATGACAATCGAATAAGAAATGGTCTAGTTCTATTACGTTCAAACATTATCATATTATTCTTAATCTGATCAAGCTTTAGCAGTTACCTTTCTTAATTTAACAGCACCGTACAATCTCAAACTGGGTAGAATATTTTCAATGCCTCTACCTAATAGTCTATGACTACTTATAACGGCGTTCTGATTCCTTGATTGGATAGTCGTTAGCACTCATGTCACGTCTACTCATCAGACCATTCTCATCAAACTCCCAATGTTCATTACCGTGTGTACGCATCCATTGGGATGGATTATCCGCATCTCTCCACTCATATTCAAAACGCACTGAAATACGATTCCCAGTACAGCACCATAACTCTTTCATAAGACGATAATCTAGTTCTTTAGCCCACTTGCGGGCTAGGAATTTTGTAATATTAATTCGTCCGGTGAAAAACTCGGTTCTGTTGTGCCAGACTGAATCTTCAGTATACGCTTGAGCTACAAGTTTAGGATTACGCGTATTCCAAGCATTTTCTGCAGCTTTAACCTTTAGTTTTGCTTTCTCTTCATCGAATGGAGGTTTGATCTCGGAAGGTTTCAGTACCACTATACTTCCATGATCGATGTATATTATTATTGTTTGTTGAAACAATCTTTACGAAATTTGAGAACAACATTGTTGTAAGTAATATATTGCAATATCTATCTGGTCAATCTAGATTATTCCAGTTGAAGTTCAATCTAAATGATAACAACCAGGTCCAATTACATGACAAAGATACTAGAATAAAAATGATCCCCTGACAATTACCAAAATGTATTGATTAACAACAATTTTATTTGCCGAAACTCAAATTGAATAATGTCAACCAGTGAAAAGCATAAATTTTGTAATACTTGGGGATGATACAATAGTAAGTGAATTAGGAAAAAAAGGAACGACTACGGATATTTCAATTTACGATAAAAAAACATCTGACAGTATTTACACCTTTACTGTACCTTTAACATTTCCTGAGAAAATACAATCATTAATCCAAGTCATAAACATGTCAGAATATGCAATTTTAAATATTACAAAAATTGATAAGTATTTAGGGGAGCAGATTGTTGCATTAGACTCACTCAATTTTAAAAATGGATTTATTCTTCATTCTTATGATATTGATGAAGAAAAAATAAAGTTATTAATACGAAATACGAGTGTAGAAAATTTTAAATTTATAAATAGTTATGATGAATTAAAACAAGAACTATCTTTAGTAGAGCCAAAAAAATCATTTAACAAAGATGAGGATGTTGGCTCGAAATCAGACTCACTCGAATCTACCGAATTCTCAACTGTATTTGTATCGATTGATCATGCTTTCGATGTTAGGGGAGTTGGAACGGTTGTATTAGGCGTAATAAGGCAAGGAACTGTTAGGGTGCATGATCAACTAAAGATAATGCCTGCGGACATAGATGTAGTTGTCAAATCAATTCAGATGCATGATACACCAGTTGATGAATCCAAAACCCCGGCAAGAGTTGGACTAGCAATTAAAGGAACTACAGCTGACATGATATCTAGAGGGGACATACTATGCTCCGCATTTACAGATTTGAGTGATAATATGATAAAAGTGGCTTCAGATGAAAATATACTTACAGCAAAATTTAGAAGGAATCCATACTTCAAAGGGCAAGTTTCAGAGAACCAAAACTATATGTTGGCCATAGGGCTCCAAATAAAACCAGCAAAGATTAGGCGCATAACCAATGATAATCATAACATCACTATCATTGAACTTGCTCCTGAGAAACCAGTGGTTTATATTCCAAATCAAGTATTTCTACTACTAAAACTAGATAGTCCTGGAATGAGAATAGTTGGACAGGGCATTACTACATAATATCCTCTGAAACTTGACCTGCTACAACACTATGAATTTTCGCGACCTTACTCGGCAATCTATATTTTAATACACACGTATTCTTTTACAATATCTATCCAGTTACTTTTTCCGTTACTGTATCATATATTTAGTAGGAGTACCTTTAAACAATCTACACTAAATTATTTGACTTTGTAAAATAAATTTCTATAAGAATAATGGTGACGGTCATACTACCAAATATTGACTACAACATATGCTTATCTTACAAAAGAGAATCAGCAGCATTGCTATCATCAATGCACAAGATGTGGAGTATTGTATGACTGCAAAGAGAGAATGTGTAGAAAACCATTCTATTATAATATCTGTTCTTCATGTTATTAATCTCGTTTCATTTCACTAAATACTCAGCCTATCGAAGCTAAATCTAACAGCCACAAAACGTGTTAAGGAAATAAAGAAATTATGTAACGATTTTGGTTAATTTAGAGTATGAGTCAATATTAAAGAATATTTTAATTTTTAGAGAATTGTATAATGAAACTTGAAATTATATGTGGTGATACTATTGTACATATATTATACATACTGGAAAATCTAAAGATATTTTAAAACAAGGTGTTGTTTCAATTTACAGTGATTATTATCTATAAATAGAAACAATACTTTTTGAATATGCTATATCATTTTTGTATGATATTAGTATCAGGGTCATATCCGAATAACTCTTCAACAGTCCTAGGTTTCTTATCTTTAAAGACGTCTTTAGGACAATATTGGATTGAAAATTTGGCCATCTGATAGAGTATTGGTATTAATGCCCTTCCCTTTCCAGTAACATGATATTCCACTTTTACTGGTGGTCCAGGATAAATCTTTCTTTCCACTAATGCATCTTTTTGCATCTCCTTAAGTCTTACAGAAAGCGTCTTTGCATTTATTTCCTCAATAGAATCAAGTAGTTGATTGAATCTTGTCTGGTTCAGGTAAATCATATTGCGTAATATCAATATGGTGAATTTCTTGCCAATTATTTTGAATGTATTATTGATTGGGCATTTGGTTATATTCTTTTGAATGGAGGCAATTTCTTTTTCTTCCAGCAACTTACCAATTTTTCACCTAATAACTAGATCGAGACCTACCAACTTATATAGTTACCCATCTTAATCTAGTGATAATAGGTGAGTTGTGAATAATGGAAAATGATCATGAAGAGAAAATGGAATGTCCTTGTCCATGTCATGTGTCAGGCAGCACATGTCCTGCATTTAACTATGTATAAATTTCTTAGAATGAATGTACGTTTATGACTGGCAGTATGGTAACTGAGTGATTTAGAAACAGCAAAAATATTCATGAGAAATCATGTTACTCGGAAAGGAATTCTTGGGTTAGATAAAAGTTATGAATATTACCATATTTACTTAATATTCGTCATACTGCAAATTTTCTGTGATCCTCCATTGGAGTTTGCAGTAGTTTTTCGATCCACCAGATTGTATTACTGTTGACGCGCTCCTCATGATAGAAATGTGAAGTTTCATCTAATCATTATCTATGTATACCGAACGATGAGCAAATATTGTCCTTTAATAATACAATAAAATAAATTTGTAATAGCGAGCTTATGAAAGATTATATCAAATTTTAACACTAATTTATATGGATAGCATCATTCCAATGTAACATGAGCTACTCTCATTTTCTAAGGACAAAACCAATTCTCCAACATTTTGGCCACAGAGTGGAACACCAGAAACCCGGGAAGATCAAGCGTATACTCGGGGATCCAGTATCACATCCTAAGCCATACCCTCAGTTTATCCCACTACCACCAACAAACCTCGACGATTTGAGTCTTGATATGGATGTGATACTGCCCGAGGAATCAAAGGCTGCGGTAGACGTTAATTCGCTAGTCTTTCATGCCGTAGGCGATACTGGAGGCATTCACAGCGACAATGTCGAAAAAGCAATTGCCGATATGATGGACCAACAAATTTCTGAGGCAAAAGACTGGAAACCTGCCCCTGCGTTCTATTATAACCTCGGAGACGTTGTATATTATAACGGGCTGAGCTATCTATACAATAGTCAGTTTTACGAACCATACCAATATTATCACGCCTCAATCTTTGCGATAGCAGGCAATCATGATGGTGATACGCATACTCGTCGTGGAGATCCGCCCGACCCCGAGCCTTCGCTTTTTGGTTTCATGACGAACTTTTGCGATACAACAAGTCATCATGATAGTCCTTATCGTTCGACTATGACACAACCTTACGTATATTGGACATTTAACACACCATTTGCAACTATTGTCGGGTTATATTCAAACGTTGACGGCACACTTGACGCTAGAGGCACCAGCGAACAACTACAATGGTTCCAACAACAGGTTCAGAATGCTCCACCTGATAAAGCATTAATTGTCGCAGTTCATCATCCTCCTTACTCTCTTGATACCGTTCACGGTGGTTATTCAGACATAGAAATTGCCATTGATCGTGTGATACAAGCTACTGGACGTATACCTACTATTGTACTCTCGGGCCTTATCGAATGGACAACAATTAGCTCCTCGGCATCAGACGGCTCGTGCGGATCTGAAATTGATGTCTCACAACGACCAGGAACCAGGGTTTCTTCGAATCACAGTAGATAACAAAAAGAAGACGCTGACTAGTGACTATTTCCTTGTAACATTCGATGGTACGCCACCGAATAAATCTCCGTTTGACACAGTCACCGTTCCTTGGTAACAGTTTGCCATGCATCATAAGATATACAAACGACCTATTATGTCTAGAACAGTTATGCCTGAAAACACAATAGGCTTCTTACTTTCCAACGTTGCTTACAAATATGATGTTCGACTTTTTGAGCTACATGTGATCAGGACTTTACTTGACATATGGCACATAATAACTAGACAGACAATTTAGCAGTAAAGGTCGAAACTATTATCTCGATGTCCGAAGTAATTCGCTCAAACTTGCCCGGTCATAATTACTTTAAATCTACTGGTGAAACCCTAGATGACAAGGATTAACCCAGCTAGACTCGATAGAAGTATCTAGACCCTCGACTGTGTCCTCGTATTACTAGACAATTCTTATCCATAGAACACATTATTTGGCCTCCCTCACGATAGACAGACATGCGCATAAATTTTTGTCTGACAAAATTTTGGAGCACAACTCACAATTGCAACTGTTTTTATGAATAGAGTGGATCTTTTGGTACTGCAATGGCAGCTAGGCAGCCATTTTATTTTATCATATACGCTTTCAAATTTATTGTATACACTACCATGATCTCACATCTTCCTCCAAACTTGACATCCTGCATTGTAAAACCAAATTCTTTCCGAATAAGGAAGATTGTCCTTATATCCATTGATTAACTCCTGTATCGTTAGCATTCATGTCGTGAATTACTATTTGTGTCATCTGAGCTGTCTTGACTAGTTTATACATGTCAGAGGAAGATGTATCAAGTGGCTTATCTATCTAACCCATTCCTATTTTGCCTCTTTCCGTGGCATTCTTATATTGAGCAATATTTCTGACATTCCGCTCATTTCTTACAAGCGTAATAGAACTGTTATATAGGTAGACTTTCTGTAATTGATAGTAAAGGAGAAATGAAAGGAGTGATCACGAATAAAGACATCAATGGACCACTGATTAAAAATGAGTCTTCGATAATGATATTTGAAATTATCAAGTATTTGTAGCCTACTGGTGATCAATATAATATGGTAAATTCACACATTGTTGATTTGATGATATTTTCACTAGGAGATCAAAGATAATATGCGGTCTTGTACAACAATCGTTCTCTTTGTTTTATGTACTGTTATAGTATTTACCGTGGCAGTTTTGTCAGCCCCATCTAGTAATGTCTTTGCAATAACTAAAAGTACTAATAGTGAACAACAAAAACCAAGTATAAAAGCATCTGATATTTATCAAACTCATACTATAGTTCTTGGCAAGGATATAAAGAATCTTGTAATAATGATCCCCGATGAAGGACATGAACAGCCTAATCAATCTCCAAAAGAATTAAGAATAATTAACCAACCATATATTCCTCAGAATGCTGTAGTAAATGTCGGTACTGCGGTAACATGGTTTAATGCAGATGCTGACCATCCTCACACAATAAGTTTAACACCAAACAATACTAACAGCAACATTAGTAATGATAACAATAACAATAATAATATTCAAAGACCATTACGTATGAAAGTGGTATTTTCAAAAACTTTAATGCTTCAAGGCCAATTAAATTTAATAGGTACCTGGTACTTTTAGTTACTCCGGCCCAAGTTTTGATAAGGGTGTTCCAAGCTATAAAATGAATGGCACGATAAGAGTAGTCAAACAGCCACTGAGCACTTCTTTTAATACTACGACTAACGCATCATCATCAACGTCGCCAGCTGCAGTAACAACCAAGAAGGCAGACACCATCACCACACTTATGGTCCCAGCAAATCAACTTGGCAAAGCTATTTCGGGATTAAAGAGTCAAGGTTTTGGAATTGACAACCAATATTCATTCACAAGTCTACGTGGTGGAGGTTCAACAGCTGGAGGAGACAAACATCAAGTACTCCTGGTATTGACAAGTTCGGGTAAAGGCCTAAATGAAGTAATATCTGCTTTGAACAAGATAGCACCTACAATGCCATATAAATAATGAAATAAAATGACACTTTATTCTTATCTGTAGCACAAGTCACCTAGCGCGCCTGCATGATAGATATACCAAAAGTCATGGGTGCTTACCTCTTATTAACATTATTACTATTAACATTTATCAAGCATATTTTTAGGCAGCATCTTGGACTGCTTTTTGTGCATTTTCTAATATGGGAGAATCTTGATGTGCCACGAGCAATTTGTCAAAGTTTATCTTAGAAACTCTTCTTACAGATACTGCTGCAGCTACTCGATCTAATGTAAAATAAGGGGGAGTGATAACCAAACCACCACTTGATTCAATATTCCATAACAAGTCAGCACGAAAAAGTATTCTTTGATCTTCTAAGTAGAGCGAAATATGTCCCGGAGTATGTCCAGGTGTGTGTATTATTTTGAGACCCTTTATCATGTCTCCATCATTTAGCTTCTTATCTACAATAATCGGATCTACATCTACTTACCAAACTTCTTAATTACGTCTTCTGTCTTTAAGTCATATTTCTGAAATAATTCCTTGTATATCCTAATATCTGGTGGACCATGATATGGTGGAGTATGTGCGAAATAAGCTATCCAATGAGCGTATACCTTTGCTCCTCCTGCAGCATCATACGCGGAAGCAGAAGTAGTAGTAATAGAATAAGTACGCTTCTTAATTTCATTTGCAGCCTGTGCATGGTCTGAATGAACATGGGTAAGAAGTATCCTCTTCATATCACTCATTTTGTAGCCAGCATTGTCAATATATGACTCAAGCTTGGGAAGCTCTGATATAGCAGGTATCTATCAGAGTTAGATCTTTGACCCGCCACCTTCTTCTCGCAGCAGATAAGGAACGATTCGATGACCAGAAAAAAGAATCTCTAAGCCGTCAACTGAATGAATATTAGATGTAATCTGAGTCGTATATTATACTTTGAACGACATTATGGTATTATATTATATTGTATATAATTTCTTAGGAGGCCAGATTTATTTAACAAGATCGGTAAGACAGATCTGTTGAATGAATGTTAGTATCAAAAGGTAACCTTATTCATGGATCACGCAATTTGAGAATGGAGATAGATCAAAAAATAACGAATTAAATTCTCAGGCATTATGTCCTAATTGTCATGCAGTAAGAATAAGTAGTAATAGAAAATAGATATTTTCGATTATATCCTCACACATTTTGCACTTCTTACTATATCCATCATTATCAAATTAGAGTTGGTTTAAAAATTTGTAAGGGATCCCCAGGACAAAGATTTATCATTAGCTACAACTATGATACTACTGAGTCTCCTAAATTGTCCTTATCTGTAGAATGAGGCTTTTTCTGCGCGCCAATGACTGAAGTACATGAGGTACAGAAAGTTTAATCTCATTAATATCCATGTGAATCTAACCATTATATTATTGCTGACCTCGCTGTATACTTACCTTAGTATTATCAGTTTCGCAAATAGCAGTTCTTATTTCTTTATAGAAATTATTAAGAAATAGAAAATGTGCATATCCATTTATATCTATAAAACCATTTTATCATCATAAACATATCAAGCTTACCTGTAGCTACAATAACACTCGTGATCTTAAATGTCATAATCCTTGTTTTTGGGTTGATGTCACATTCACAAGAGCAGATTATACGCCGTTATGGCTTCATTCCTGACCGTCTATTATCAGTTTCATCATCATCCACATCGATATCGTATACGGATATCCTAACACGATTATTCTCTTCAATGTTCATACATGCGAATATTGCGCATCTTACATTTAACATATTAGCATTGATATATCTTGGTGGATTCGCAGAAAGATCAGTTGGAATTCTCAGATACGTCTTTATCTATATAGTCGCAGGAATTGCTGGGGCTTTATTTTATGGTGCAATATCTACTTTCATTTTAGGAAATAGCCATAATGTATTAATAGGTGCTTCAGGAGCAATCTCAGGAATATTAGGAATAGCAGACTGGCTGCTGGAAACACTAAGGCTTATTATTGGCTGTTACTTCAAATTGTATTTGCTATAATAGGATCATTTACTGCAGTTCAGATAGCATTTACAGCACACATTGGTGGTTTCATTGCTGGTGTATTGCTTACTAAAGTATTGACTATAGCAGAACAGAAAAAGAGGATTAAATATTTAAAATAAGATGAGGGTAATACGTCGACTATCCTAATACGAGTTTACAGTTTTATTCAACTACAAGAAGGGATAAACGAAAAACATCTATATTATGTTCTTTTTATGATAAACGCCTAATCATTCCTTCTTCTGATTTTGCGTAACTTTAACACCGTTACATTTTATTCTAACCTTCCTTCTATAAGTGGTCTTATCGGAATCTGATCTTTCTTCTAGTTTGAGCTTACTGAATATGGTCCTGCAAACTGTTGCTGGGTTCGATCATAATTTCTTATTGGCTACAGACTCAACAATTCCACTGAATTCTGAGGTGGCACACAAGGCTTATCCCAGGAAGTAATCAGTAAACTATCCTCGTTCATACGGAATTCCTATTTAACGATCTTGGATACACTTGAGATACTACCATGCATCAGATATGTTAGATGCATCAGATGGCCAATGATTTTCTTCATCACCTGTGACATCACCATTATCAGTACTGGCCATCATTATGAGCATATCACTTGTCGCATTTCTTTCCCACCATGTTACAAGCACTCTATTTCTAAATACATCTATTGCTAGTGAATATGAAACTATAAATATAAAATGTATATAAGTTGAATTCTATAATAACATACAAAGATTGGAAATAATAGATAAAGCCAACCAAGTCAACAATTCAAGTAAGATAATCTCAGAATACATTGCAAACGTCAGCATCATGAATAAATTAACAGCAAAGGAATATCATACACGACTTGATATTTTCAAGAGGTTTGTTGAGGCTAAATACTCCCAACGTGTAGATGATATCGCAAAAAGGATTCAGAGAAAGCAGAGATATTTCGTAAAATTGAACCTTATCTAACGTTCCTAAATGTCCATCAATTAGAAAGACAGGGATGGCGATCACCATTATCATTATATAAATGATAAAATGAACCAATCTCATTACCTAAAATTGGATAAGAAGAATGGTTTTTAGTTTGTGTAAGTAACATTATCTCGTATCTTTCAATTTTCGACCTCATCTTATATAACTTTCTATATTTCCATCATTACAAATCAACAACGTAGACTTTAAAGTCACAAATCAGTAATAACAACGGTTAGAATTCCTAATATTTTGGCAGAATATGAAAAATATCTATCTAAATAACATTTTCCAATACACATTAAGCAATATTAGAACTAAGGATGGAAGATTAGCAATCTACTTTCTCGGAAATAAAATAATGGCGGAAATCTTCATTGGAAGAAAATTACAATTAAACTGATAGACCGAAGATATTATTTGAGGATTTCCTAAAAGCGGTATCAGACTTGAGTATATCAGATGAAGAATGTATGAAAGTAGAAGTAAAGAAATTGCAGACTGACATCTCCAATATGAAGTCAGTAGAGATAGAATTATCAGAAAAAGATAAAGAGATTCAATCTATGAAACAGAAATATGATGAAATGAATGTTACACTCCAAAATATTCTAAGTGTTATTGGAAATGTAGAACAGTCTGCTAAGAACAAAATAGCAAAGCATCTGATTATGAAAGGAGAATACAAACTAGATCCTAATAGAAGTTAGAGGCGTTAAAGACCAAATGAGCAGAAACTAATTTCTAAATGTTTGTCAATTAGAAATGCACTGTGCTGACATTCAAAGCAAGGTAGAAGAATTAGAACAACTGAATCAACCAATGAGTGACATTGATAAAATGAAAGATGATGCGATAGCACATTTGTCAGGACAGCTCGTCGCATTAACTTCTAGGTTACAAGATGTTGAAAGAAGACAACAAATATGATTATGGCCTATTCTGATTTGGATGGATATACCATCTTTATCATTATAAATCCATACTTCAGATTACTACCTTTGGTGATGGTATAAATATTCTCATTCCTTTTGACAAATCGCAGCAATATAGTATTAATTACTGAGGCAACGATAGCAAATGATACAAACAATAACAAATGCAAATTGCCAGGAGTTCCCAAATCAGTTCCATAGAAAATGTTAATGAATTGGGAATCCACTATGGCAATCACAACAATAAGTGAAATCAGTATAAGTGCCTGCTTGCTACCACTTATTGTGCTAACAATTGACATCATTAAAAGTGGCCAACCTCCAATATATTTTCACAGACTTGTAGAAGCAATATCTAATCCTTCCATATTACAATATTGCTATCACTATCTCACTTAATGGTTAGTGATCCCAACTTTCTATAATCATAGGCTATAGTATAATTATCGATTCGTCTAGACCTTCAAAAACTAAGAAAGCTTATTTTAAGGCTGTCCAGCATTTTTCCAGTTTGATATCCAGTTATTTGCAATCTGTTTTTGAGCTTCAGATAAGCCATATATCCATTGCACACTACCTTATGAAGATAATTTTCAAACCTATCCTTTACATTAAAATTATTCTGTCCATATCCTGGTTCAGGCCAAAGATTTTTGACATCAACAGGATTTCCACCTATTTCAAGGGATATCAGATGATCAAACTCATAATTTGAACGAGAATCGGTAAGCCCATAGGATTTCATAAGTTTTATTTTTAAAGGTGTGGTATAACTCACAGGAGGTCTTACAGTCTTAGTATAACCTGAAACACAAATTGTATTCTTGATATTATCTTGAGTTACAGATGGATTTATAGCTCCAGGGGTGCATTTAGGATCTGGCAGGCCTCCGTTTATTATATGACACGCAGTGGGTATTCTTGACGATGCTCGTGGAGGAGATGTAGGAATGGATGAACTAGCTGTATTTTGTTGTGTATGTTGCTGTTGCTGTGGTGCGTGTGTTGGGGATAATTTGTGAAATAATCCACCAAATAATTTGTCTAAAGTTCCTTGTAGAGAAAAAGCGCTTGCGTTTTGAAAAAATGGTATTGTCGTTATATTAATTAGACTAGCTATAATCATTATCATTATTATTCCAACTAATATGGTCGTCTCTGCTTTACTGCTCAATATTTTGTAGCTTCAAATGCCAACCTAGGCTTTTTCATTTGCTAAGTATAGGCCTGGTCAAGCAGATAGTATACAAAGCAAACTTAATTTGCAATTGATTTCTGTGTCTATTAGCAGTGTATTTGCTACTATTACGTCATTCTTTGGTCTAGGAAGTAATAATAAGAACTCAATCAAAGAAAAACCAGAGATAGCATACTACGCTAAATATGGAGGTCTCAAGAAAGTTAGCCGTAAGAACTGATATAATATTTATAGGTATAACGTTAACCTCTACTTCACTATTTACTCGGAAAGTCATTAAATTTCTAACTAAATCTTATCTATAGAATGCTTGATTTGGCGATGTACGCATTGGAATCTTAACTTCATGGATTTCCATTCTATAATTGGACAAATAAGAATATTAAAATGCATAATGTTGGTCCACAAATTTACATTATAAAATGTTCCTAGCCTTCATAATTTCAATAACTTGTTCATCCGTAACTGGATTAAATTCCTGATAATATTGACCAACTGATCTGAAGCTGGAATTGGAAGGAGTTAGGATGATCACCACATGATCTGATTCTTTCTTTAGCGAAGAAACGATATCTTTTGGTGCAACTGGAGTGGCAATTATTATTTGCTTTGGGGAATAATTTTTATTTTTTAGCCATCTTGCTGCAGCTATAAGTGTTGCACCCGTCGCAGCTCCGTCATCTGTTAAGATTGCAGTTTTAGTATTATCGATAGTATTATAAGTCAAACTAGTATTGTCATCATTCTTATTCCGATAAAGTGAACGTCTACGTTTAATCTCATCAATCTGCTCCGATTTAACCTGATCTATGTATTCTGATGAAATTTTCAGTGCCATGATGATATCTTTGTTCAGATACGTTGTGCCGTCTTCCATAACCGCACCTATTCCTAGTTCTTGGTTGTGGGGCGCTCCTAATTTCCTTGGAATTAGAATATCAAAACTTGCTTTAAGCTTCTGAGCAATAACATTTGCAGTTATTACTCCACCCCTTGGAATACCTAAAACAACTATTTCTTTACTGCTTATCTTTTCCTTTCTTATTACATCCTTTAAAGATTCAGCTAACACATTTGCGGCCCATTCTCGGTTCTTAAATCTTAACTGAAATTTATTTAATATTGATTCAAACAAGGCTTTTGTTGACTCCTTTTACTTCTATTCTTTGAACAGATAGATTTAATATTTTTAATTTTCTTTACCTTCTTCTACTTCTTTTTCTGGAAGAGTACTAGATCAATCGAAATAGAAAATACTTGAATTGTTGTCCCCCCTTTTTTTGAAAGTATAAATTATGACTATGAATTAGAGATAGCTAATTGGAGGTCCTAATGGATCGATTTATGCTGAGGGACAAGCAGTATTAGCTACCAAGGATGGAGAGATCGTGACATGGAAGGGTATGGGAGTCGGGGAGTCAAGGGGTAAAGGATTGGTGATAAGTTGACGTGGCATTATTCTTGTGAAGAATACCACCTATTTTTAGAAAGAATGTTAGTAGCCTTTGAACTTTTTTGTTACGTTACCCTGTTACGAATATCTACAAACGAGGATGATTTCGAGACTGGATCAATTAGAATAACTCCCCAGAAGCGATTACCTATTTGAATCGGTTGATAAACCATCAATTTCTTTGTACCATTAAGTGTCTCGATTAATGATCCTGCATTTCCTTGTATCAGAGCCTTTGTACTTTTAAGATAACTAAAATCCTTTAATTTAGATGAGGATGATGATGCATTATCATTTGTAGCAGAAGACGGAGAAAAATCTACTATTGCTGAACCATTATGATCAACTACAATAACCCTTTCATCATTCGTGAGATTCAAGTTTCTTATACTCTGTAGTATGCTGCGTAGATCCAATATTCCTACCCAATATCCTGAAATAACTTTATTAGTTTTATTACCATTATCGTAAGAGTAAGCATCAGTTTTTTGAACACTGTATACTGGAACAGCTATTGCCGTTGCTGGACTATGAATCGAGGCTGACATAAAGACTGCACTTATGTATGTATTATTAGTTGCCTTTACTCCCTTATACCAATCTCTGTCCGCATAATTTAGCTTTGGAAGTTGTTTTTGGTCAGGGAATGGCTCGCCCATGTATACGTTGGCATCTGGAGTCAGAAAGTATATACTTCCGAAATCCTTATCTCTTGCCAAGATATCTTGAGCTACTTTTCTTTTTGCTAAATCCATACTAGCTGGAATTCCCATGTACTTTTTGGTTATGAAATTTGCAAAAGATACATTTTGTACAGCGGGCTCTTTATTCGTCATATCCAAAAGGCTAACTGCATGGTGCAAAGCATTTCCAACCATATCAGCTAATAGTTTTGCGATATTGGTTTGGGCAGCTCTTACGATTGTATTTTGTCGCTCGATTATTGAGCTTTGATTCGGAAAGTGATAGGCATTTGTTGTATTTTTCACTGTCAAGTTATAGATTGTTTCAAAATCCCATCCTGAGGGAAACGCAAAAGAATCAATAGTATTATCTGAGTTTCCTTCTGTTTTTGGCTGTACCTCACCTTTAAAGATTATTTTATGAATGCCAGGAGAAAGTGGTTTTAAGAAAACCCAGTTACCATCTGCTATCGCCTGTGTACTAGTGTTAGCCGCTAGTCCAAGAATATTTCCTTGAGGTAGAGTAAAATTGAATGGTGGCGATTCGACGCGGTATTTTTCTAAGTGGGAGAGAGGCACTCCATCAACACTTGCGTTAACTTTAATCACCTGGTCCTGAATAGTTTTGGCACATGTACGCAATTCAGATAATGTCTTAAGCTTGGGAAATTCCGCAAAAGAGCATTCAGAGTTTAATATGGGCAGTAAGATTGCTTTTCCTGAAGGAATATCACAAAGACGAACTACAGGATGACCGTACGTACCAGCTAAGAACCACACTGGGCCACTTTGTTTTTGAACGCAAAGTCTGCCATTATCATCATATGCAGGATTGATATTTTTTGGTATAGAGTAACCCCATTGCCACCATCGAGCAGTCCATTCTCCGAATGTCAAATTGTATGGTTTAGAGTCTGATGAAAATAACCCCACAGATTTGGGAGTACGCCGCTGATTGTATGAAAGATCACGCTAGTGCTAGACGTATTACTAGTCTGAGCATACAAGTGCTGTGATAAGCCAATCAAAAGTACTGACACTATAAACAATGCAGTAATTTGTACGGCTAATAATACGAGAACAGAAGTTGTATTCCTAGATTTTGCTACGGTTCCTAGTATTATTGTATCCAACATTCGTCTTTACACTGAGGTAGTTATGAGTTTTCTTGTCTTGCAGTTATGAACTTGATGTACCATTAGCATATACTAGAACAGTATGTTTTTTCATAGATAAAGCCAATGTTAACAAGATATATTATCAAGGTTCGTTTGTTAATGTCTGTTAATCTCAATTTTGGTACAGTTAATCACCATCTTGACTGATAAAAGATATCGTAGCAATTTATAGTTCAGCCGACAAGCTCTTAATATCGTTGAAAACACCATTATCTAGAGGTACAGTCTGAATAGAGAGAGAATATGATTTTTCTGATGATTTACTCGATGTTTTTAGAAAAGTCAGTTAAAGATTATCGGATTACGTTAAGCTCGTCATCCCGTTCCTGAAGCTATGAAGATATCTTTCTCCAATCGTTGGAGTTTGCTGACGAAATTTGGCTCTTTAGTAAATACGGAACGTAGGCCTTCGTTAGAATATGCGCTGAGACCTCCTACATCCTCATCCTCGCCTTCGTCCCAAGTGCAAATTCGAGATCAATAACATCTGGAGGTGGATCTGGCTGAGTTGCTGATCAAGGTATTCTGTTGCACCCCACTCATTATGGACCTGAGCAATACTATACTGCAACTCTGGAGCCTGGTCAGCCAGAGTACTATTCATTTTTTATTGTTCTTGTCTCCTTAGCATTAAAAGATGTTCTCTTGTGACTACGCAATCAAATACATTAGCCTCGTCTAGCTTCCAATTCATTTTACTAATCGGAGGGGCGCTCATAGTGAAGCCACTAGGTTCGGAGCACAATGGTAAGATTGTAATACGACGAAAATGATCTCGGCTAGTATATGCTTATCTTCACATGAACTATGGGCGATAGACTAATAGGAGCAAAATAATCGAGTGTGACATTAATATTAGTTCCATTATGATTGCAGAGATTGTAATATCAATATCAACTCAGATATACCATCTAAGAACGTTGTCATACATGGTCTAGTTTCAACTGTTGTTTCTGTTCTACAATATATTCTTCTGCGTGTTTCAATACTTCTCGTTCACTTTTAGACAAATTTGTCCCAGTCACCATTTCCTTGAACTGCATTGCGTTTACGACTGCACTTCCACCGTAGTGATTATTAAAATAGATTCTTAGTATTTTGGTTTGATTCCTAATTTCGTTGATCTTGTCAACCCAAGGTTCGAGTTCCTGTTGTGAGTACAAATAATTATACCAATAATGGTCTTTAGTATTTCTACCGTGGAATCTCACAAATGAGTGATCTGCAGTTATTACGACATCAGACAAGAATTGCAAATTTTCCTTTGCAGGTGAATCTGTAATTACTGCGGCAATATTATAATGCTTTAACATTTCCCAAGGTCCTTCAGTCTTCCATGATGGATGTCTGAATTCAATAGCATATTGATAATTGTAATTATTGGAGTTAACCCTAGGCAATCTTTTGAGAAAAGATTCTATGTCCTTAAATTCATTAACTGTAAAGCTTGGGGGGAGTTGAATTAGTATTGCTCCAAGTTTATTAGCCTCCTTTAATGGTGATATTTTGTCTAAGAATTCTTCAAAATCTGTAATTGCACCCTTATCAATGTTTAATCTTTTATCATGAGTTATTGTTTCAGGTACTTTAATTGAAAACTGGAATTTCTCTGTGGTAGCTTTTGCCATTCCTATGAAAGTACCTTTTGTCATTTTGGAATAGAATCTGTTGTAAAAGGTAGAATCCATTTCTGCGGTATCAAAGAATTGGGAGTAGTAGCGTAATCTCTTTGTTTCTTTATCAGGATAGAAAATCTCAGTCCATCCACCCTTACTAGCAGTATCGGGATAATTCCAACCAGAGCAACCCAAAAGAAGATTTCCTCGCATGCCTTATGTATACAAAATAATATTGTTGTATGCTAGTTATATCATTTATTCATTTATTCATAGTAATTTCTTTTTTGATGCTTTCAGATATTATTATCCTCAGCTGTTTATAATGCTGAAATAAATTGACATCGAAATAGGTTAATTACAGTGGGTTTAAATTAGATAGCATTTGCTTCTTTGAGAATACCAACTTATGTGGCTCGAGTGTTGACGGGTTGTGATTAACAAAATATACAAAAGATGTCAATTAAAAGACTATAAAAGCTTCACAATCTTTATCCAAGATTATGTCATTTTAAATTACGTCATCATACTTGCAATACCATATTGGCTGCTCTGGATGGAGTTATTCAGCATGGCAAGGACCATTTTATCCTCTCAATCTAGAAAATTCCAAGTGGCTAAGTTATTATTCTCAAGTCTTTGACTTTGTCGAAATTGATTCTTCTTTCTACAGAATTCCTAATACATTTACAGTAAAAAATTGGTGTAAAAAGACTCCTCACCATTTTAGATTTGCTGCCAAATTTCCAAAAGTCATAACTCATGATAAAAGGCTAAAAGATGTAGAAAAAGAACTAGAACTATTCTTTTCTTCCATGGTTCATATTGAAGAAAAAATTTTAGCATTAGTGATACAGTTACCTCCCTCGATGGGTATAGTTGAAGGCATGAATCGTTTGAGAGATATCATACCTGAATTAGATAAAAGATTCAGATATGCTGTGGAAGTTAGAGACAGCTCGTGGTTTCAGGATCTGGCTTATAGTTTTTTTGCAAATAACAATATTTGTATGGTCTGGAGTCTGCTTGCCGGCATAAGAACTCCACCTGTAGTTACAACAGACTTTCTGTATGTTAGATTCATTGGAGATAGAACCATACAAGAAAAAGATTTTGGAAAGATACAAAAAGACAGAATTTCAGAGATGAAGAAATGGGCTAGATTTCTGAAGAGAGCCAGAGAAGAACAAGGAGGAAGGCTTAATCTAGCAATAGTAGCAGCAAATAATCATTATGCGGGCTTTGGTCCTGGAACAGCTAACACATTCAGAAAAATGTTGGATTTGTCAGATGTGGCATGGAATGATGTTGAAGTGTCTCAGGCAGAAGAAAAGGAAGCACTATCTAGTAATACAAAACAAACTACTTTATCAGATTTTTTGAAATGAGACATAGGCTCGTGGTAGATTGATTAACTGATTGATTAAATAATGAATGTGTTCGGCCGTGCCCAAAGACTAACTCCTCTCTATTCTTCTTTAAATCCTTGATTCTGTGAGCCAGGTCGAGTTCGAGCCATTCCGTCACTCGCCGTTTACTAAGCTTGTTGGCATACATATCACATGAAAATACCGTGTAACAACATTATCATCTTCTTGTATCTGAGCCCTAAAGGCCCTAAGAGTGGAGTTACTAGTATTGAGAAATTCTCTCAATTCATCCTTGTTAATTATTGCCATTTTATAGTTTTGTTTAATCAGTTTAAATGCCCAATGGCCGTTTTTTACATGACCAAGGTCTACAGCGTTTCCTTCGATCCAAGGAGATGCTAATATATCCAATATTTGCGTAATACTCGCGTTATTATCTCTAAATTCGTGAGTGAATATATTTGAAGACGCTTCTATACCATACAACCCTATGTCATCTTTGCCAGCCCACGAGTACACAATTTCAGTTAGAAGGTTAAGTAGTCTGCCGTGAATTTTTTTGACCTCAGTTGGAATATCCTCTATTTTCTGATTTTCAATTAAATAATTTATCTTGCTAATGTCCTCTTCAGAACAAATGGTATGTTCAACTTTGACGGAAAATTTCATTCTAAGAAAATCGTCAGGCAATATCGGCATGAGTATACTGCGTAAGCATTTGTCACAAACATTGATGCAAAATCCAAGAGGTTTATTCTTGCTATCTGCAACGCTTTGAGACGGACGGAATTTTTTCGATTGAACTGCTGCAGAAAGGGCTGCAGTGATAAAGGCCATGTCGTTTGCACTTATTCTTTGTCTGTCATCTTGTACTCTGTTTATCAAATTTTTCATTTCTAATATATCTCGAAGGTATTCACTGTGTTCAGCCAGAAAATGCCTATTTTCGTAAAGCCGATCTTTTCTATCGGATTCTTGCCTTTTTGTTTGTCCATCGAGAGGAAAAACCATCTTGTGTTTAAAATAATCGCTCTTATTCTGTAGGGAGGTCATGTTTGGAATAAAGACCGAGTTGTAGGGAGCTTCAACTGGTTCCCCTATTCCTTGATGTTTTCTATGAATATGTACCTTCATATTCCAATGTCTTGCGCAAATTTGCGAACAATAAGGACAATGCCAGCCTTTTTTCTTCAAAGGTACCCACCTCCAAGAATGTTCTTTTTTTCTATTATAATGAATACAGTCACTCTTGCAGTTACTGCAGTAACTGCAGTAACTTCAGGCTTTGCAGAGTCTCCTTTCATGTATCAGTTTTAGAAAGGTAGGTTTAAAATAAAAAAATATAAAAATAGGCCTAGGCGTTTTCAGTGACAGATTTATGATAAATATGTATAGAAAATTGTTCATTAAAAATTTAATGATTATCACAATCCCTTTAATTTACTGTGTTTGGCTGCAATTGAAAGATTGTTATCAATTAATTCGTGAAAATACCTGTTAAGAACATCATTCTTATTCTTAAATTATTATCCCCAATGATTGAGGCTATCAAGAAATTCTTGACCATAGCGGGTTGCAATTTCCTGCTCTGATTTCCACGTTATCTGTCCACTGAATCGAATCGTATCAGCTACTTCTTTAAAATATTTCTCTAATCCCGCAGGTGCAATGACAATCAACTTTCCACCATTTGGGCCAGACTTGTATTTGTGTGGAATGCCTTTCGGAATAAACACAAAATCGCCTACGTGAGCATCACGGATGTTTTCACCAAATTGTATAGTATAATCTCCTTCAAGAACATAGTATGCCTCGGGCGCGTTTGGATGAATATGAAGGGCAGGACCAGAATTGGCTAGATGATTCATTTCTATTAATGAATATCTTCCCTCGCAATCTCTCTCAGAAACCTTGATTACCATCCTGGTACCATGAAAGTTAATTTTTGGACCTTCATCTTCACTCAGTATAAAGCCGTCCATGATATAGTGAATATTAGCCCAACAACGACTTAAGAGTATTTTGAAGCTCGACTTTGATCTATTGAACTAGTATTGGAAGAAAATGAGCCATGTCACAATTGACTTCTATTTAGATCTTCATACAATTACAAAAGCAATAGTTAAATGCAGTAACATATGTTAGTTAGTGCATAAGGGAAATTCTCGCAATATTAATGCTCTGATCTTTATAAATAAAGATCAGATCCGACATAAACATATCATTTATTAGTAAATTCAACAAATAAGGTGCATACTAAAATGTCATCACTTCTAACACATGATGAGTTAGAAAGGTATTCAATGAAATTCATCTGTTTCTTATATCAAACTACATTAGGAGATACGAATAAGACTCACAAAACTATGGATGTATATTTTCACGCAGTTAGTACTGGGGCGTATGAAAGACCATCCTACGGATTTCAAGCGGTAAATGAGATTATACGAAAGTTGAAAACAGAAGGACTTGTTGAAGTCGTATCTGCCAGTGAAGTAAGGTTAACAAGCAGCGGCCTAGAGAAGTGCAGAAAAGATTGTAAATAGTGATGTACAACAAGTCAATCGATTGTAACTGTTCACTAGCATTAATAATATGCTTACTTGTATACCATAACCGTGTCATATAGTCGGAACTATACGTATGGGTAGGAGTAGATCACGAACTTTGCCGAATTTATTGTACTTTTTGAAACACTTAGATGTACAAAATAGAAGTATCCCATAAGATGCAAATAGAAAACGGATCAATATGAAACGATTACCCAGATAGATCATCTATACCTTCAGATTCAATTAATACTATCGTTAAGGTGATGTCGTCGTAATTATATCCATAATCTGTGCATAGATATTGAGTTGGTTCTTAATGGTTTAGAAGTTGCGGAGTATCCATACAGTGAGAAACTACTACTAATGATAAAGGTTACTGTGAACTACAATATGCGAATTCAAATGTTTAGGACACGTACATGATTTTATGATTTTATCTCAACTTACATCTTACGCAGGAGAATAGTTTTTAACTACTGTAAATAGTAATATAATTATACGAACTTCGAAAATATGGAGTGTAATTGTGATCGATGGTCTGTTAAGGTATTAGAACCTATAAAGATATCATCGTCTCGTATCATTTATCGCTGTAGACAATGCGACGGCATAGTGTGTTGGTCAGACAATGGCGATAAAGTAGTTAAAAAAGTAAAAATTAGACCTAAAGTCGAAGGATATAGCGATCATCTAGCTAAGGATCTGATATAGGATCCCTCATAGTTTACTTCATGGTGTGATATATTATCATATTTATGCTATCATCAGCATAGTTCGAAGTCTGCCGGTCTTTATACCTCATTTCTTTCTGTGTCACTAGCCCTCCAAATTTTATATGCATCTTCAGTTTTTCATTCTTATCTTAAAATCCCATGTCTTAATTTATTTACTTATTATCTTTATATCAATCATCACAAAGATTGACCCATCAGATATCATAGTACCAACCCAGCGAAATGCACATGAAATGTCATAGAAATACAATCAAAATCTTGAGATAACAAAGACGCGTTTATATTATAAAGACAAAATAGAATAGTGAGAAGATCAGAGTGTCATCTAAAGGATCAGGAGAACATTATAAATGGCAAGTAGTTGATAAAGTAATGGAAACACCTGATACATACACATTTTCTTTTTCCCCCAACTCTGACTCTCAGAGGTTTAGTTTTAGTGTAGGCCAGTCAGTAACTGTTCGCGCATGCCTTAGAAGACCTATAACATCGGGCAAATTCGAAGAGGGCTTTGTTGAGCGAGCATATTCCATAGCATCATCTCCAACTAGGGATTTGATTGAATTGACAATCAAAGATGAAAAGCCATATGGTTATATTAATCCTGCAACTGGGAAGGCTGACGGTTTTGCAGCTTATTTCCTCGAACAGATCAAAATTGGTGATAAGATAGATGTGCGAGTAAATCCAGCAAAGAATCATTTTTTATGGAAGATTGCAGCTGGAATGGAAAACGATATTGCCTACTGGTCAGGCGCCAATGGAATAGAATCTGCCAGATGTTTGATTCAATATCTGGAGGATTCTGAGAATTCTGACATTAATCTTACACTATTCTATAGCAATCCAACTCTATACATTACAAATAGGCAAGATAATAGAACCTTTTTGAACGTAATTTATTACAATTGGTTAATTAGTATGGCAAAGAAAATTGCAACTTTTAAAATCATCTTTACCTTCACGAGAGATAGTGAAATATTATCATCTAATCATCCCAGAGTTATATATAGGAATGGAAGATTCTTTGAAGGTCCAGACGGAACCAAAGAAAAAACTCTCTCAAAATATCACAGAAATACTAATACAGTTTTCAATCCTATATGTGGTAGCAGTGGTTTTATTAATGGCATAGTCAAGTTACCGAATGGAAGGATAGAGAGAAGAAAAGGAATAATGCAAGATCTGACTGATATTGAAGGCGTCAAACCAGAAAAAATTGATAAGGAACAGTATTATCTAGAAGTTGTAGGCGTCAAATAAAAAATATTATGAGCTTCTCTCGAAGATGACTTCAAATATGTAATGAAAGTTCCTTTTAAATAGTATAAAATAACAGAAAAGGTATAATGAATCAACTATTTTCTAATGCCCTCTATTTAGCTAGGGTCATCTTTGATGTCAAAAGAGTCACTTAAATTTTGTTAGATAAATAGGATCAGTGCTATACTTCAAATTATGACATACTCCGAATATAAAACAAGATTCAGTAAAAATTGAAAGATATTAACAAAGGGATTTGAAACGTACATGTACTCAACTAAGGTTCAACAGTAACGGGTACATAGGAAGGATTACTGACAGCATTATTATTATTTACTATCAACTGAAATGTTAAAGTGGTGGATTCGGTAACCTGTGGCGCTTCAAATGTAGGTTTAACGCTATTATCGTTTGATAATAATACAATCGGGCCTCCTGCTAGTTGTAGCCAAGAATAGGTTATTTTCTTTCCATCTGGATCGTAACTTTTACTCCCATCTAATGTGACGTGATTCAAAGAATGTACCTTTTTGTCAGAACCAGCATCAGCAATAGGGATACTTTCAGAACTTGATTTCTGTTCTTGATTATTGTTTGCATTATTTGTAATCGTGGAAGTACTTTGTTCCTCACTAACTATTATTGGAGAAGAACTATATGAATTGACAGTAGATTTTGTACCTACTACAACCTTTCCGTCAGGAGTAGGACATGGACTAAGGACACAAGGGTTGATAGGACAGGGATTAATCAGACATGGATCAACATGCTTATTACATGGATTCGCACCTACGCCAAAACCTGTACAATGTGCTCTGATTGAGCATTATTTGGATTGATGTTATTTGGATGTGACATTTATTTGGATTGATGTTATGATCGTTACCACTCGGGATATTGTTTGGGTTTATCTTGCTCGGTTTAACATTATCTGGGTGCACTCCACTGACAGAATTGAGATGAGAAGCACCTCCCTTACCCGGAGAGGGTAGACTGCCTAAAGAAGGTAGACCACCCGGAGAAGGTAGACTGCCGAAGCCTGGATGGCCACCGCCCTCTGGTAAAGCATAGGCTCCAAATCTATCAATAAATGTTGCAGCTGATAACAGAGTGAAAGATACAAATAATAGGATTGTAAACATTTTCAAAGATCTTGATCCATAATCGACATTGGGAAAATTTGAATGATCAGCAAATAAAGAATTGCCGTTTGGGAATTTCTTAAGAGCAGATTCAGATTTTATGTCACACTGTACACGACCATTTAAATCATCTAAAAAAACATGCTATGTTATGACATCCAACCGAACTTCTTGGAGAATGTGTCCTTAGTATGAGCAATAAATTAATCAAAGATCTAACTAAAAACAGATTCAATTATCTACCTCAGGAAGTTTTTCTTTAAGATTCTTAAATCTATTTTTTACGGTTATCTCCAGTTACACCTGCTGCTTTTGCAATATCGATGAGTCTTATTTTCACTAGTCCCAAGACAAGACATATAGATGATACCTGTCGCGAAATCCATATGACCTTTTCCAGCAGATATCCATGTTCAGTAACGTTGCTGATTATGGCCATCGCTTTTCTTTGTCTTTTCATTTATACTTAAGCTTCCTAGGACTTGTTAAAGGTTATCCCGAGGTTTAGATCTGTATTATCCTAATTTCCCAATCTCTGTGTGAGGATATATGCCATACATTTACGATCGTTGATGCTTATTAGACA
>CAVPXM010000082.1:0-19046 GCA_963709405.1 uncultured Nitrososphaerales archaeon | reverse complement strand
ACTATCCGCTGACACAATGGTACCTATCAACCCGAAAAGGAAAAAAGGCGAATTAGGAAAACTAAATTTAGTGACTAAATCATGGCATGGCACTCGCGCCTAAAGTCCCAGTTTGGGTCAGAGGGGATAATAAAGAGGATAGCAGTAAAACCAACAATCATAATAACCACATAGAAAAAGTAAACTACTTCGCATTATAAATGATAGAAAAATACTAGAATTTCTATTAAGTCATAATGGAAGAAATATCATGCATGCAAATGGTATTGATGGTTTAGCAGAGATTGACATAATCAATCACTTGGATATACTATCTATAAAGAAGGTAAAATATGATACTACGACAAGTAAGGCAGCAGAACTTTTAATGGATATACGCAACCCTTGTTTGATTTTGGAAGGTAAAGAGTATGGTGGTGATTATTCTATAGTGACTCCTTGGGACATAGTTATGAAAACAGTAATATTAGATCACATTTTTCCTGGCTAAGTATTGAACCTAATAATATATCAGTGAATTATAACTTAGGTATATTCTATTGAATGGCACCAGGCATACATCGAATTTTTGTGATCAATTTTGTTAGAGCATGAATCTCCTTGCGAGCTGCAATCTTAACAAATGGTTGATTTTCATGTTTTCTAACAACTTCCTATAAATCTCTACGTTGTTCATTTAATTCTATAATTCTCTGTCTATATTCATCAATTTAATCATCTTTATCGCCAACAATAATTGTCAAAGGATTTACCTAATGCTTTTACCTGATTATCATAGTCTTGCATAATTCTAATTAAATTCTCCTTCTTTGCCTCAAGAGACTTTTGTGTCTAAATCGAATTGCAATCAATTTTAACGTACTAACATAATTGATGAGGGGAAAATTGAAGTCTTCAATGATCTCATAAAAACATCCATAACAGTCGAAGATCTTTGGAATGTCATATCGACGCTACTTCTAGTATAATTTGTAGAAACCTCTCCTGTTGGAATATAAGCACTTGCGAATATCAGCCTCGAAAGATCATCCAAAGACTACAAGACAGGGAACAGTTTAAGCAAATCGATCACACACATATAAGACTCACGATATAGTACCGTAATCTATAACGTTAGACTCATTGAAGATGCTGCCCAAGACCACAAATTGCTACTGGTAAATTGAAGGCATTGCTTAGAAGATCCCAGATAGACTTCCAGCTACTTGTAATAAAAGTATGATAAGGCTCTTAAGGATCATGTGATTCAAACTTTTCGAATCTAGTCCAATTCAACCATGATATGTCATCTCATGCTTACATACAACATCTTTTAAGTAGTGAGTCGCTCAAAATAAGTCAGTCATCCAAGCTCCTCCCGGAGTAACTTTTGTCATGAAAGAGATGTTAAAGCACCTTGCTAACTTGCTATTTGTCAATGCTCTATTCATATTCCTTCTTCGCAAAAGAACAAAATCAGGAGCAGAGTACAATATCAAGTTAATTGGACAGCCGACTAACTACTTTAAATTTAGTGCCACCGTAATCGGCATATCGTTTGCGGTTATTGCAATTTTGATTGTAATGGTATTCACTCAAAACGTAATGATACTAATTGCTCCTGTATTCATTTCTCTTGGGACAGGGCGACAAATCTTTGCCTCGGCACTGGATGTCGTAACAACGAACCTGAACGCCTTCGTGTCATCTTGGACATCAACTCTCCTATTGCTTGCAAAAAATAGGCTGATGGTGACGACGACAGATTGGCGTTCCATAGAAATTCGAGTCGAGATGATACTCATTAGCAGACGGCTTGAGTATAATTTGCCTGTTAAACTTGATGGGGTAACACCAGAATCTCAGCAAATATTATTAGAGTATTTGGATGAGCATAAATGGGAGTTAGAGTGTCAACAGGCTATTACAGATGATGATTCTAGCTCCCTTGCATTTTTCCAATACGCAACTAAAAAGATGAGAGAGAAGTTGCAGATTTATGATGAACTGGAAGATCTACAGGAAAGAAGTGGAGGCGTTAACGCAGTAATCCTGATAGCATTGGGAACGTTGATTTGGTTAGTTTCATAGTTTTGGCTCTAATGGCAGTTCTAAAAAGAGACTCAAAAGTAATAACATAAACCTCACTATTAAGTTTTCTGTTGAACTAAAAGAGTATCAGCAGAAGACAATCAGTCTGAGTGAGGAGAAGATTAAAGAGTCAATCGAATACATTGTACCTTATTATCAACAAAGGACAAGACATAAATTTTCATTGGGATTTAGCGGCCTAGCTTTTAAAGAAGGCGTATCTAAGAATTCTGCTGCTCAAATTTTACAAGGTGTATGCGACAAAGCAAACGACTATGAAGAAAAAGATGATAGGTTAAACACATTACATCGCACTTATAGTAAGGGCGTCGAAAATGGTCATGGTGCAATCACAGGTAAGTCGACATTAAAGGAAGTTATTATGCACGTCTCAAATTGTGATGAGATAGCAGCAGAGTCCAAGGTTCAAGAGCTGTTAAGGATCTGGCATGAGGATTGCGGTAAACCTGAGGTAGTGATGAAGACAAGGCCTCGAATGGGTAATTATCTTTCTATCCATTCATTTGATGCATAGTGGAGGTACATAGCAGACGAGAAAGGTATATTATAAGTTCACACTTTTATGTATACCGATGTGGCTAAGGATTTAGGTTCATCAAAATTTCATGTAGGTGGAGCTTATCTAAAGTTGAAGTTTATAACGATTGCGCCGAGCTTGGCTCAGTTGTAGCCCTAGTCATGATCATTTTAGCGGCTTCTGAATTGAAACGCCTGATCTGATAAGTAGATATTTACAGCAAACTTATTCTTTAATAACTCCTTCTTTATGCAATTCTGCTAATATACTCATCAATGTGTCATAATCTATATTTACTGTGTTTAAAATAATAGAATGGTCTACTTTACCATATTTCTTTATAAATTTCTCGATGGTTTGTTTTTTCTTTTGATAGTCTCGTGTCTTCACGTTATTGTATTTACAGGACTGAGTCAAATGTCTATTGACCCAAATTTATAATCAGGCCAGAAATATTACATGTTTTTAATGCATATAACTGACGCTATCTATGTCAAACTCTAATTGCAAATTATTCTGTAATCTGGCATTTACATTTTATATTTTATAATTTTGTTAACAATTTGTTATAGACATCTTAAAAAGATCCTATTACCATCGTGCCTAGTCATAGTTAAATTATGAAAGCCCTTATTATTACGTGTTATAAATTGACGTAATAATTTTAAATTAAATATAAGAAAATTAACCAAGTGTATACAGCTAAAAATGAATTGAGGATACAAAGACTTTTAAAATAGATATCTTCCAATAAAAGATGGAAAAAATGCACCATCGTTATATTTTGCAATTTAGTATAATGATGCTAGCTCTCATTACAATAACTACAAATCAGGTCAAAGCTCAACAAGGTCAGAACTCGCATGGACTAACTCCAGAACAAGTAAAGCAATTCTGCAGACCTGACAATCCTAGGCTCAGCTTCGTCAATAGTACTGAATCTGAAATTTGTGGATTGCCAAAAAGCACTCCGTCAACCCCAGCATTAAACTCTTCTGGATCGTCATCAGGGACGTCATCAGGGACGTCATCAGGGACGTCATCAGGGACGTCATCCCCCTCATCCCCCTCATCCCCCTCATCCCCCTCATCCCCCTCATCCTCGTCATCAGGGCCATCGTCCTCGTCATCAGGGCCATCATCAGGATCAATAACGCCACAAGCTCCCTAATACTAAAATTAAATCCTATTATTTTCGGTTACTATTCTATTAATTGCATCTAATACTGATTTATCATTATCAATATCTAATTGAATAGTCTCATTTCGAGTATCTTTGCATAAATTCACTTCTAGGGTCTAGTCGTATTACCACTAAAGAAATTATCAAGTACTTTTATTACTGAGTCTGGTCGCCCCTCTGGAATCCAATGACCTGAATTGGGAGCTGTAATACCCATAGCATTTTGAGCTAGTTATCATTCTGAAAAGATATACATGTAGGGTCGTTGTTGTGTAATTGCAGTATGATTTTGGTTTAATACGAATGAGCAATCAAATATGCCGGTCACAATAATACCAATAACGAGAAACGTTATTGCCGTAACATGATATCGAGCACGGAATGGGATTTATCTTTCCCATCCAATACATAAGTCTAGCCTTCGGTTTGTTATAATAGTATGATGAGTACATTGCCTTGCATTGTAACCCAAGCACTATTATAATTATAGCCATGAATTTTTCTCCGTACGCACGGCGGACTAGACTTGATATCACTGCAAATGCCAAATCGGATATTGAGATTGGTAACATCATAAGTATAATGGGGCGTATTTAATACAATTACAACAACCTGCGTATGTAATCTCTAATCTCCATAGCATTACATATAGTTTCTTAGCCATTGTACATTTTTTTATAATATGTGCTCAGCTGTACCTAATTACCTGTTGTAAGTACACATCTAAACCTAGCTTTACCACTCATCATCAACTCATAGGCTTCTGCTGCACGCTCTAGTGGAAAGACTTCATTCATAGACCTTACACCAGAGAGAACACTAAATGAGAGTGTGTCTTGCGAGTCGATAGACGTACCAGCCGGCCAACCTACCAATGACCGACGTCCTTGGATAAATAGAAGTGGAGACACTTCAATTGGCTCATCAGATGCTCCAATTATTACAATCTTTCCATTGACTGCAAGACCTCCAAGGATTTCACCCATGGCTTTTCCACTTGGTACTGTTGCAAGTATGACTTTGGTTCCTCCCAATTTGTTAAGTTCTTCCACAGCATTCTGCGATCGGTTATCAATGTATTGTCTTGCACACAACTTTTTCACCAGTTCTTCTTCGTCCGTTCCTCTTGCAATAGCGATGGTCCTAAAACCCATCTTGGCAGCAAATTGAACACCTAGATGTCCAAGTCCTCCTATTCCAAGGATGGCAACTATATCACCTGCACGTGCTCATCCCGATCTGTCGTTTGATAGTAGCATGTACCGCTCTGGCTGTGTTATATCGTTCATCAAATTCCTCATCAGTTACGCTGTTCAGGAACGCAGATCCTTCAAACTATCCTGGATTGAAGTCATGTCTACTAGTCTAATTTCTCCCGCCTGCTCGTCCTGGCCAAACGTCGTATTAGTGGCGTCGCTAGCAATGACCGAGTAAGTAATTGTTGTACTTGCACAGATAGGTTACATTATTAAGTACCCTACATGGGTTACACTTTGCTGCTTGTTCTTGTATGTATGGTGGATGTAATTAATCTTTGTAGAAACATCTCTGATGGAGTAAGACCATTTATTCCTCCATGTTCTCTAGTTTCATTATACGCTTTTATAAACATGTCATATCTTTGCTTACCATGATCTCGTAAATCAGGATGCGAAAAGCAAGCAAGATCAGAATTTGCTAATTTTATTGAGTTTTATTATCATTCACATTAGTTACCCAAAAGATAGCAATAAATTCTAGGGGCTTTTATTGTGTCAACTCTACGCATTACTTATAGTCAATAAAAGATCTCTAAATTGCAAATTATAGAGCATTACATTTAGCCGAACTCATGTTATGCTTGAAATCTCTCCTTGTTATCAATAATAATCTAGCATATAGATATAAAAGTCAGTAGAGAACTAATCCAGAAATATTTTTCTGAGCTGGTCTCACTAAATTTTGTTTTAATGACACCAATCTGTAACGCTGCGGTAAGCCCGTCGGCGATAGCCCACGCTTCCTTTATTTTGGTACCTTCAAAATGAAAGATGCTGACCCCAACAGTTTCAAATTTCTTATGAGTAGCGGGAATACCACGAAATTCCTTTAGATGTGTACCTTCAACAATCCAAGCTGTAGCAACTTTAGCAAATTCTGCTATGCTATCTATTATCGTAAACCGGATATCAGGAAATATGCTACTATCTGATGAAACCCACTCCTTAAAATTTTCCAGCCCAGTAATATCCTCGCCCTGAGCATGGTATATGAAGTCAGGAGTGACAAACCTACTCACTCCTTCCAAATTCCCTTTGTTAAAAATTTCATCAATAAAGTCGTGAACAATTTGTTTGTTTTCTGCAAGAGACATATAAAAACCAGTTGACTTGAGTCTTAATTTAACTGTTCTTATTAAGAATATAAATAAATTGGACTTAAGATGTGTAATTTTCAATATCTGCAGCATACACTGGAGATAACATGTCACCGAGCTCAGCAGTCTTAATCCCCTAGCTCCAAGTTGTACCCACAAAAACAAGTCTTGAATGCTTCTGTTTGCCCACCTACATTTTGGCAAGCTGCTTTGCTTTCATTGCCTGAAACTCTTCATCTGTTATAAGTCCTTTCTGTTTCAGGTCACCTAATTTTGCTATTTCTTGCATAGGATCGGTTTTATGTTCTGATGCAGCCGAAGCCTGTGCTTGTTGTGCTTGTTGTGCTTGTTGTGCTTGTGCTTGTGCTTGTGCTTGTTTTTGCATACCTTCCATCTGTCTCCTTGCCGAACGTTTTCCGACCATGCTCCCAACCACTGCAGCTCCTAGTAAACCCATAGCTATGATATCTGAATTGAGGTTAATTAACATTTGCAATGGAAAAAAACAACAAGACTGCTGTCAAAGTGATTACTATCTAGATTGGTAGCTGTCGTCGTGTTTATCTGATTGTAAAGAGGGGGTTATTTATGCTAGACAGAAAAGGCATTTTGAATAATATACCAAGATCCTAAATCTTTTTAGCTCATCTTCAACGATTTTTGGACATTACTAATACCGTAAAAGGTATCATACAGTCTCATTTTTCGATGTCTTGCAGTTCTGTACCAACATATACCACTTATCTCCTCTATTGTTGCAATTGTGACATAGCCAAATATCAGAACTGAGATTTATCCCGTGGATACTTTTGGCAATGCTGTGCCGTTGAGTTTCTTCTAGCTGTTTCTGTTTTTGTTCTTAGTCAAGTATTGCTGAAGGCTCTGAAGGCTCTGAAGGCTTAAAAGTATTGTCAAGTAAATTCTTACCTTACCTAGGTTATTTTAGAATGAATTCAAATCGATTCTGCAAGTTCTTGTTGGGAATAATGTGATGTAGACTAGACTTCTAATCTCCGATCATTGAGTTGAGGGAATGAGGGCAGTAGCAGCGTCGCCATAAGAATGACAAAGATCACATGCAAAAATCATATTAACAAAATCGCCATACCATTCATAAACTAAGATGTTAAAATCCTGCAGTGTTTAACTGGATGCTTAAGCCTATGTAAAACATTTGATGAAGTACATCCTGCCGTAGTACCTGTCCATGAATTGTTCGAACGTACTTCTCCCAATTCACCATCTAATAATCGTTCACTAAAGAAACTGAACTATCAGGAGATAGTCTTATATTGTAGGCACCTTTTTAAAAAGGTAGATTCTAGCAGAATAAAAGTACTGGCTGTGTTAACCAAATTTATGGCTACTAATGTACTCTGACATTCGATTATAATGGTTGATTACTATTTTTATAATGGATATACAAAGCTATCAATAATAATAGTATGGTGACAGAGGAAGAAAATTTAACAAGAACACGAGATAGGCTATGGATGCTTTATGGTCGTGTCGGTCCTTCTCCTGATAATAAAGACCTTGATATATTATTAAAATTCAATTTTATAAAGCAGATCCATAACATCAGTTTGAGACTTGCAAAGATACAAAGGGAAAGATTGCTTTTTCCTATGATGGGCACTACTTTAAGAACAAGCATGGTATAATGGGTATCTGATATTAAAGACTGGTCAACAGGCTAAAAAAAGAACTAGAAGAGGATCCAGTTTCTCTAAGACGAGATAGAGTTTTAGGAATTAACTTCTCAAGGATATTCACAAAGGCAGATATCCACTATACTACAGATATCACATGGAACTGTGGGAAATGATCAGAATTTTCTAAGACAGAAAGAAAAGGAGAATATCAAATCATATGTAGATGAAAGATTGCCTGAAGAGTGTGAAAAATGTCTGGTTGGAATAACTTCAATATTGAGAGAAGCATGGACTACATCATATCATTCAAATGATAACAAGGAAAAGATACAAATCTTATCATTAGCAAAAGAATGCTATTCTATGAATATTCTATGAAACTTGATCTATTGACAAATGCTACTGTAGTTAAAGATGCTATAAGATTTGTATCAGAAAATAATAATAAGAAAGTGGTAAAAGATATTTCTTCAGTAGCAGCAGTGGCAGAAGAAGAAACTACAACGAACCAAGTTTTTTGAATAATTATTAAACAGAGAAGTTTTCCGGTCGTGCCGATATTTGAAGCCGCTTTTCAATGTCTTTTGATCCTAATGATCATTATTTTTCATTGTAGCGGCATTACTCGTTTGTCTTGTCTTGATATTTTCTTATATCTCTTTGATGGTACAGAAGACTGTTGATAGAAGGATCGGCTTTGTTCTGGCATGTACCAGAACTCAATCCATTCGAATTTGCATATTTGACACTTTGCCTTTTGAACGCAGTTGTGATTATTAATCTGGATTCTCTGAAAAGATATGAAATTATGCAAGCCACAATTGGAGCAAGGAAAAATAATTGCTGTTTTATACTTTTTACCATGATCCATCGAGCTAACACTCATTTACCTCATCTCGAGATACTTGTGGGGGGATAAAGATGATAATTTAGCTGGCATATTGGGATATAATGAATATTTTAGATGTTCTGTATACTGTCTATAAAATAGATGCCTGTAGTGTTGTGCTACTAAATCATGTCCAATACTGATCTTCGTATTAGTTGATATGGCTATTGTATTCGGGTTAGAGATATTTAAGGTTACTTCAATAATCCATAACCCATTTGCTACCACATATTGCCAATACCTAATCAAAGTATGTAACCTACCCAGATGTTTTAAGGGAACGGTAGAAACGAATGATTCACTATACCTATGTTGTAAATGCTTTCATGTCCTTCAGAATTCAAGCCAGAATTAGAACAGGTTACATTTGTTGGTAATACGTAATTTCCACAGTTATTAACCTGCCCTATTGTCTGAGCCTTGTATTTTTTTGCAATTGTACTGTTATCTGCGTCAATTCCTGTTATCAGTAATAATAGTACTGCCGTTATCATGGATGTAATAGTCATCAACGCAAGTTTATTGTCAATCACCGAATATTCATCAAGAAATGATTTGTTGTAAGGTTTATCTGCATTCGGAGTTATTTTATGACATCTTAAATCAGATATTTGTTCTATAACTAGTATAGTCTATTTGATATTATTTTTTTTTACGATGCAAGCAAATCACTTACGAGTTGATGGCAATTACTACAGCTAAATTAACTTGTAATGATAGACCGACGAATATGACAAAATTTTATAGTGTAAATTTCACCAGCGCATCCGCTGGTGCATCTATCCCACAAGCACAACTACATACTTCAAAGAATAATACTAATAGCACTAATAGTAACAAAAATAGTACAGAGTTGTTATCTATTATTGGAAAACAAGAGTCCAATAAACCAGGAAATCCTTCTGTGTCACCAACTATTGACAATCATAACAAAATGATTAGCAATGAACAAAAGACTCTAGATAATTCTATGACAAGCAGGTCTAGGACAATTACTCATGATAACAGGTTATTCATAAAACCTGAATCTACAACGACACCAAGGGACTAACTTTACCTTTAATTAATGACAACCTTGTCATCCCCGTCCCCATCACCTGAATTACAGTCAGAGAGCCATTCAAAAAACAATGATGAAGGTTCTCATCATCACAAGAAGTGATTAGCATGCCTTATCATATCCGGAACCAACTGCCATCCCTTTTCCCATTATCTTTAACTAGGGTCAACAATTATATCATTATCGTTTGGATTCTGTATGAAAGTTGAATCATTCTATGTATACGCCAACTGAGTGGATCATTTCCCTGCTAGTACATTGTTTTCATATATTCTTTGTCGAAACGAAGTATCTTAACCATTTAGAAGGGAAGTAGCGAGGGTATCGAACACCTAATCCAAGCTTATGCCTCAGTATCTTTAAAATTGGACTGCGATCGATTTATAGATGAAAGCTACAAAAACTATAATTGCGCCTTATTTGACCAGTACAGATTTTATTCTAGAGCAAGAAATCGATGACATAAAATTGTATTCTTAGTTTCCTGATGGCAATATGTCAGTAATGGACGAGTACAGCTGATGCCTCAGATACACATTTTGTGTTTATTTTGCATATTTAGATTTGATTATATTTCTCTCAATGGATTTAGTAATAAATGATGTCACACCTTATGACTAGAAACCATCATCTAGAAATCGAAGGAGGCATGCTTGTCAGTGCAAGTCCAGGAGTAGCAAAGAATGTGACTGGTTACGATGCTAGGATTAGCTGCGACGCCGGCAATGTCATCCATTATTTTTTGCTCTGCAAATCGTGTTTTTGGTGTGCATCTTACATCAATTACACATCTAATAGGGTGAAGATCAACTTAGCTGATAAAATTAGAACGTGCCCATTGTGTATGGATGACAGCATAGATCCCATGCCGCTATCATAGCATGAATAGTACTTCTTTAACTATTCTAAGAAATCGGGAGTAGTTTTAGAATCTAAAAGATAGCCATCATGTATTTATGTTAATCAAATTTTTTTGTGATAACCATAGATCAAATTCGGAGTTAGGGTTTATTATGACATTATGATTATATTATAATGTTCTATAGTACACATTAATCATGATTATATCACTAGTTGAAAAGATTTCATAAAAACGATTAATGTTTACTAACACATTTTATTGAGTAAATATATTTTGTTTTTTTGATATCAGTTCCATCAATATCTGCTAGCATATAAAAACAATTCCAATGTTACCAAACTTAAAGATATTGATATCCGGAAATCATATCTTATATCATTATCAAAATTTTCAATAAATTTATAATTTTGATTATACTATTCTATAAAAATACATGTACAATATGAAAAAAGTAGATAATCGGTATCAAGTACTCAATGTTGGTATATTATATATAAACAAACCATGGTCATATTTATGAATCAAACTCTGATATCTAATTGATTATGATATACTTCACACCATCTTCTAAATCGAATAATATTTTTATTAAAGTATCTTTTGTAATAAATAACAGGTTTATTACGGTCTACTTAAGTGTCTTAATACACATATAATAATACTAACTCAAGGATATAGAATATGACTTATATCTCTACAAATAGAAAATGGTTTATACTAACGTTAGTGGTATTATCTTTTGCAACATCTTTGTTACCATATAGTTTCGTTGCTCCTCTGTATGCACAGAATGTAGTAAAGGACGCGAGTCACTCTCCAACTTCTTATGCTCCGATTACACCGACCTCATCAACTTCATCTGATAGTGGTGATAATCAGCCCCAACACCACAGTAGGCACTAGCACTAACAATCAGCATCACAGTAGCAGTAGCACTAGCACTAACAATCAGCATCACAGTAGCAGTAGCACTAGCACTAACAATCAGCATCACAGTAGCAGTAGCACTAGCACTAACAATCAGCATCACAGTAGCAGTAGCACTAGCACTAACAATCAGCATCATGAGCACGGTACTGGTGGCACTGGTGGTAGTGATGATAATGAGGATAACAACGCAATTATTGAAATCAATACTCAATAATTACATGCAACATACAACGAGAAAAAGCGACAACTACAATCTATATAAATAATCAAAAAGAATTTGACTATCAGTGTAATCCATGTGAACTATTTTAAGGATTTCTGGTTTTTTTAGACCTACTATACTTCACCCATTGGCGGTTTGACCTTTGCGATTGTATTCTGGAAGATGTCAAAGAGTGTAAGTTACGAAAAAAATATAAGAATATTTATGATCCTATCTGGCTGGGGTATCCTTTTGATATTCAGTGCAGATCAGGGAGGTACGCAAACTCTTGCTCCGTATCCACCATTTGGAGTCGTAACAGCAACGGCCTTAGTTGTCGCTGGCTACCTGACCTTATTAGGAATTTATAATTCGGCAGTTCTTGTCTCTACTAGCAATACCCTACGTGCATCTATCCAAAGACCCGCCATGGAATCCAAGCTACTGGGCTTAATTGGACAAGCAGAAATGGAAAGAGAAATCGAAAGAACGGTTAAACAAATCACTCAGCGCAATCCTAGCTTTGAGGAACAGGCCAATCTATCATTGGATTTCGATGAAAAGGCTCTAAAAAAATATTTAGACTTTGTAACGAGGTAGATAAGTAGGAAAAAGAAGGCATTATAGTCGTTAGGTAAATGTCCGAATTGCCTGCAACAGTGTTTGAATAGGCTACCGGTTTGTATTAACTTGCACTCTTCCTATACCAGTTAACATAAGTAATCTAACACATTCCAGGTCAGATAACTACGCATATTCAGATTGCCGTTACCGTACTTATGTTAATTGGTATAGCCATGATCTCAAGCAGCTTCATGCCAGGTTTTGCTAGCGCTAGTAACATCTGGGATCCTTTTGACAGTTGGCAGATACTTGATTCTGTCGTAAGCCACATCAATGAACAGACATTCTCAAGCTATATGTCTATCTATTTTTTGGGATGGGGTCTTAATAAGTTGTTGGCGATTATATGTAATTATATGCAATATTTTAATCGTAATGTGCTGTTACCGTAGATCGACTACGAGTATATTAAGTGGGAGTAGAAAGCTGTTACTATTTTAAAATAGTAAAATAATTAATAACATACAGTGTGAAACCTTACTTTACAACAAGAATAGGTATGCGAGAGCTATGAAGGATACCATTCGATACGCTACCAAAAAAGTCAGATTTTGGGGATCCAGAACCTCGAGATCCTATAACTATGATATCAAATTTGTCTGATTTTGCAAAGTTTGCTATTGCATTTACAGTATCATTTGATGTTATTATCTTTTCTTCAAAATCTATTCCGTGTCTTGCAGCGCTGGTTTTTGCATTGGACATGAATTTTCTTGTTTTTTCTAATAGATAATCTCTATAACTAGCTAATGTATTTGTAAATTCACTTGGAACTCCAGGTAGTACATATATGCCAGTTATTGTTCCCTCAGATTGTCTGGCAAGTGAGATTGCTTCGTTCATTCCTCTTATAGAATTCGCAGATCCGTCCAGAGCAACAAGGATTCTTTTGAATCTATTTTTTAGCATATAAACGTGATCATGAATTTTAATATAATAAACTTTTGCTAAAAGCTAATATGTCCTCGTTAGCTGAGAGCCTATCCCAAAATTATCCTCCTGTAGATAACAAAACAACAGGCTAAACATACTAAAGCAAAATAGCTTTCTAACTGCTTTTCAGATCTAGCCAAAGCTTTCTGAACCTGTTGTGCCAGGAGTTGGTTCTTTCTACAACCCATCTTCTTTTAGCATGCTGATCGCCGTCTTTGATCTTTATTACTGATTCCTCTCCTCTATGTCGAATATGTCGTAGGTATCCTTTCTTGATAACACCATTCTCGAACTCCTTCATGTTGAAAATGTTCCTGTTCTCTTTATCTTTAATAGGTCGTTTGATACATCGAATCAAATCTTGCAATTAAGTAATGACGTTTGGTGCGTTTGGAGAGGTTCATGAATCGCGTTATCTGTAAATAGCTAGGTGTTATCCTCAACCGACTATTTTAGGCAAGGTCGACATCACTAAATCTGACATCATAACATATTCATGTTATCTTTTCGATCGACGCAATAGATTATACAATTTCTGATTCTTATATCTCAGTGTCTCTTTAAACTTCAGAGGTTTTAATGCATACATAAACACGTACTGTGGATGTACCTATGTTATTTCTCTGTCTTGGTCTATTACGGATAGAGAACTCAATTACCTAATGTAACAAACCGGGTGGTAATAAAGGGACAACTTTGATCCGGGTTCGGTGGAATGAGAGATATATTTGATCCGATTTCGAAATCCTGGCATAACCATGGTTTTCCGCTATTATTGGTTGGGTTAATTGTCCATCATCTTGCATAGTCTAAACATTGCTGTTCGATTTCTGCTTCCTAACCAATTCTATTGACCTTTACTCAATCTAATTCTTGTGAATATATTGGCCTTCCGAACCATAGGACTTGGTGATAATTATTGGAATCAGAGAAATAGTGGTCACTAAGATACCTGACTTCGAGTGCCGACTTAGATTTACAATATCACCATAAGTAGCCAACCCCATCTGTGCTCTTTACAAAGCGTATTTCTCCATTTCCCGAAGTATTATCTGTCCCCACTGCATACACATTGCTACCAGATACGGCAATCTGTGGATGTTCAGAAAAGCCAATATTATCACCTACATTGACTATATCACTATAAGTAGCTCCTACCAGAGCCTATCTCATGTTTTATACTACTGACCGTCATTTCTTGATATCACAAACCAGTTATCCCTTCTTCTCTATATTCGCTCTTTGAAGCTATGGTGGCGCCATTACTAATGTTGCGTTGTAGGAGACATAGATAATACTTGGACTCGGTTATTATCGCGATCGACAAGGTATCCTTTACCAGTTAACCCTAAGTCAAAATCAACTGAATTATGAAGGTGACCACTAGTAGCTATGCCAAGAGGCCCCCAGTTATTGATGAATTTGCCATCTTGAGTAAATTCCTGTATGCAATCATTGCCGCTATCAACTACCCACACGTGACCTACCATATGATCTAGAAATACATCAGTTGGAAAATACAGCTGACCATTACCTCTACCAAGAGAGCCCCAAGACATAATGAATTTGCCATCTGGGGTAAACTTATCAATGTGGTTATTGCCAAAGTCAGCTACATATACATTACCGAATCCATCAACATCAAGACGACTTGGGTTAACGAATTGCCCTTCTCCTAACCCGAAAGAACCAAAAGACATAATGAATTTGCCATCTGGGGTAAACTTATCAATACGGTTATTTCCAGTATCAGATACGTACACGTTACCTGTCTTAAGCTCTACTGCAATACCGGTAGGAGTGGTAAACTGTCCTGGGCCAGAACCAGAAGAGCCCCATTCTGTAATGAACTTACCATCTGTAGCATTAAACTCCTGGACTCGTGCATTAGCTGCATCTGTCACATATATGTGACCTCGAGCCTCATCTATCGCAGCCTCTATTGGACTATTGAACTGTCCTGGGCCAGAACCAGAAGAACCCCATTTTGTAATGAACTTACCATCTGTAGCATTAAGTCTTTTGTATACGGTTATTGCCGCTATCAACTACATACACATTACCTTTAAAGTCTAAATCTATACCTGATGGACCATGAAATTGACCATTACCTGATCCATTGGAGCCCCACGTATTAAGAATAGTCAGCGCATAAGCATATGGCGATATAGTAGCTGTAATTAAAATCACGATTTGCGCTATTGCTATTACTCCTGATAATAAAATCCACCTAGTGTTGTTGTTAAATTTTTCTGTTGATTTAGCCATAGAAGATAATTTATAATCATATGAATATAAATAGTTCCTCATGCACCACTTCCAGAATACGGTTTAGAGCAAGGTTGGTACCAGTACCGATAAAGTTTTCCGAAATGATTCGTTAACAGTTAGTATATACTAGTCCATAGGTCTTTCTACATCGAATATCCTTTAACATCACGTAACTTATCCCCCTTCCTATCTACAAATTTGCCAACAATTCTATCGAATTAATATTAATACCAGAGTTGGAGAATCACAAAGGGGTTTTACTAGAAGAGTCCTCTAAACCAGGTCCAATAGACACTGATAGAATGAGCTTCTTTGGAGCTGGAGCCTCCGTTGAATTTGGAATCCCTTCTATGTAGCAAATGAGTATAGATTTCGCTGACAAGATTAGAAGTAAACGGGGTAAAAGTAGCGGGAAGAAACTCAAATCGCTCGTGAAAGTATACTGAGCTGCAGTGCTTTTTCCATTCTATATAGAATCAATTGAAATACCATACAAGGAAGGGGTCACGCTACCTGGCTATTTTTATCACTATTCAAAAAAAGATAGTTTTTACAATAATGGAGACAGGAATACCAGAGGGAAAGAAATCGAAAAGAAATTATCAGGACCAACCCTTATAGCTCATGGAGGTTTTGATTCGACTTTAGAAGAATTATATTCCTCAGCGGCAGCTCCAGCATTGGAAAGAGGATATAATTGCCTAACGTTTGAAGGACCTGGTCAAGGAGGTGTGATCCGTAAGCAGGGAATTCCCTTTAGACATGACTGGGAAAAAGTTGTAACTCCTGTAATTGACTATGCTATAAACAGAAAGGAAGAATTTGGTATAGATGTAAATCTCATCGCATTAATGGGTATGAGTATGGGTGGATATTTGGCTGCTAGAGCGCAGCTTTTGACCATCGCATTTCTGCATGTATACTTAATGATGGAGTTTATGATGGATATGCCGCTATTACATCATCATTTCCTGAGTCCTTATCAACTGCACTGGAAGAAGGTAATTCGGAATTTGTTAATTCAACAATAACAGATCTGATGGAGTCTGATCCAAATGCAAGATTTAATATGAAACATGGAATGTGGACAACTGGGTCCAATTCACCTTATGATCTGATTACTGGCGTCTATGTAGGGTATGAGAAAGATCTTCATGTTGTGGCCTAGTTCGCCGCATTTCCAGCATAGGATCGGCTCGTCTAGTGGTTTTTCTTCTAGTATCATATAGTAGTATCATTATATCCTTGTTTCATACGTTCGTGTCGCTTGGTACCATAGAAATCAAAAGGTATCATCTTGACCCACTCACCAAACTCGTATGGGCATAGAAAGATCGGCATATAGCAACGGAAGCAGCGGGTAGACTTGTACTGTTCAATCTCTACTGATTTACTCATTTATGGGATCACCGGCCAGCGATCTTTATTGGACTTGCATATATGCCGCTTCCCTGTGAAATAGTCAACGATATAGGTATCTCTACCGTCGTAAGTGGTCGGTCTTCTAATGGCCTCATGAGGAAATCCGTTCTGTTTGCAGATCCTGCAGTACCTAACGCGTTCACTTGGTACACTTCCAGCGCCTAGTTCTTGTTCTGGATTACTCATTTGTCGCTTGGCTCCCTTCCTTCGCTTGGTCTTACTGGTAGTCGTAGAATTTGGTGACTTGATACGGATCGAACTATGGCAACGGCTAGATGTGACATAGTATCGACTACCGTCTAGTTTGCCCCTATAGCCCATAGATTACCGCAGTTTTTGCAGTATAACCGTAAGCCCATTTTCTGAATTAAGACTAACTCCTTGTCTATGCGTGTATCTGACGTCTGTCTATCCAGAATGGCAACCGTATCGGTATCGGTATCGGAAGACTTGGCTCTAGACTTGTTGACTAACACACCACATTCGGACTCTTCAGCAAGAAGATCAAGGGTTACGTCGTTAGCGTCGGGTTCCTGCGTTGTAAGTGGGTCGAACGTTGCGGCCGCTTTGTTAATACCGAAACTGTATAAGTGAACTATGTAGATATCCGTTATGTAGTAGTATTTTCACTATATTGGATTCTACATCCGTACTGTGTGGTATACATAATAGTAATCAATTTTCTTGTACAGAATTGAATATGTACTATGGTTACTATGGATACCCTGACGCATGGAATATCACTAGAGATTTGAGCGTCAAATTCTATAAAAATAATACGCAAATCCAATCCCTCAGGGTTGATTTTCTATACATCAAGTACTGATATTCTATTCCATAATAGGTTGTAAAGACAGGAAAAGTAGGTCTGAATGAGTTCTCTTTATTATCCACTCTTATACTATAATCATGTCGGTCCAGGGACCTTGATTGCTTTGGATCGCCAATTACTGTGGCAACAGCTATACCATTCACAGTTAAAGTCACATATTGGTTGTGAATATTGTTTATGCCAGATAGAATTTAAATATGTAAACAAGTTATAGACTCTGAATTTCGTTGAAGATTTTAGAAGCAAGTCCAGGATTTGGTCGGCCTTTAAATGAACAAGAGACGAAGGATTTTTTGACGGCTGGTAAATTAAACGTACACCTTGGAACAGTGGATGAGAAGGGCGATGCAAATATTCATCCTGCATGGTACTATTACGATCTTCCGACCAACAAGATATACATTGAAACATCAAAGCAGGCTAAGAAAACTTACAATCTTAGAAATAAAGAGAATGTTTACTTTTGTATCGATGAACCGAATCCTCCGTATAAGGGGGCACGTGGTAAGGGAACTGTGAAGATACATGAAGATGTGAACTTTAATATTCCTATCGCAGAGAAGATAATGGTTAAGTACTTAGGAAATTTAGAACATCCAATGGCTAAGGCACTTTTAGATTTGCAGAAGAAAGGTCAATCAGTTGTCATAGAAATTAGCCCAAAGTATTACTCCACTTGGGACTATAGTAAGCAGTAAGGATCAAGGGCCAGCGCGTATCAGCGAGTCCGGCGTCTTCAGTGCTGGTGATCAATGAATCAATAAGGAAGAGTCTAGCAGATCAACTAACCATTATGTGAATTCACTAATGATTAGGAACCACTATAGTACTGTAGTTATGTTAGGATTTGCCAGCTATTTTTGAAGAATAATGAGGATATCGCTTATAGGTACTGCATGTTTATTTTACAATACAGAGTATATAATACTTGTCACGCGGATGCCGTTTTATGATATTAGAGCGCGCAGCAGAGGCTTCGTCAATACGTATTAAAGATTTGGATCTTGGTCAATTCTTCAGATATATTTGTAAGGGGAGAATACACAAAACTAGAACAGATAGAATTATTTTTCTTACAGACGAAGTAGCACATCAATTAAAATCATGGTTGGATTATAAATATCGAACTAGGCGGATTTGCCACAAAGGTGAGCAAGACGAAAAACGATTACAGAATACAGAAGCCCTACAAAGAAAGACACAGAAGAATTAATATTAT
>CAVPXM010000081.1:0-24424 GCA_963709405.1 uncultured Nitrososphaerales archaeon | reverse complement strand
ATCACTCATTACTTTAATAAGTCTGCGAGAATCCATTAAGGTTGCCGATTGTGATCTCAAACCTCAAGTGAGATCATACTCTGTTTGTATCCCAATGTCTAAAAAGCCACACACCTTGATGTGTGTAAAAACGGCTGAGATTTTAAAAGATAACATCATAAAGTCCAAGTTAATGTGGAAGCTAAATCAGGTATTTGTATAATACCAATTATGGGTTAGTCAGCGTCATGGGATTTAGCGTATGGGCAGTAAAAGTTAATTAGCCAGTCGGTACCATTCTTTGCTCGATTCATTAGATTTCTCTCCCTGATCCCGATGTCATAAAACCACACAGTACAGCTTTATTATACTGTTCCACCCTGTTCACCTATGCATCTGGCATGGAATGATAGACGGACCAGACAATTCGCAACTGATGTAGGTTTGATAACTTCAAATGGTCCTGATGGGTTAGATATAATGGCTGCAGAACGGACTCATCAGTAACAGGCGAAATATGTTGTTTGCTCCGGCAAGTGTCGACATTCCCTCGAGTTTTATATAGATATATGCCACCATAGCAAATCGTATACGGGTTTAGTATATGATTATATAGTGATATATAAATACGAAAATATTCAGGCCGATTCATTATATAGCTAAATTAATAAATTAATTTACTAATTTGTCATTTCTATGTACTTGTACAATACTATCATCTAATGGAAGTAGGTATGAAGCTGCTCTGCCATGAAAAATTTGGAGGTTTTGTAACGAGTATTCCTACTCTTGAGGTCTATCGAATTGAAATATACACTAATAAATAAATCAGGTAAACCTAGTGCCCTCCATGGTTGAACGTGGACGTGTATTAATAGGTATAGGTTTTCTGAAATCGCAAAGTAAAGAAATCAGGAAGATGAATGATGGGAAGATTGGAGCACCATTTGAATATTCACATACATATATCCAGTTTCTAGCATTCCTCAAGATTGGGTTTAAGACTTCTTACAGAACTGTCCAAGGAATAGTGAGAGGATTGTAGTACGTATATTCAATATTCATATTGATGTGAATAATGGGTTATTATAAAACATAACTCTTTATTATATCAATCATACTCAGAGCATACAAGAGTTATTGAGTAGCGTTCCTTTCATAAGCATATCAGACAATGTGGTGTCTAATCATCTTCTAAATAGAAGGTATTTATACCATGGAATTACGGCTAGTAACATAAATATCTTGACCTGAATGGGCTCATAGTTCAGTTTGGATAGAATGGCTGCCTGCGGAGCAGTTGGTCGAGGGTTCAAATCCCTCTGGGCCCGTTGTGGTATTAGTTCTCAAATAGGATTCTAGGAAAAGGAGAAAAAGAGTGCTTGAATTAGAATCGGAACCGTATGAGATGTTTGTCTTTGCAATGAATGCAACAGACTAAAGCTATTAAGCCAGAGCAATATCAGAGCTCGGACTTGGAAGATTACAGTAAACAATTCCTTATAGAGATAATCAAAATGTATGAACAGCAGAAGCAGAAACAAGTCATCAAGTCGGTAGCATATTCGGTTAAAGTCTGCAACTGAACAATAATAATAACAAAAACTATCACTCGCCGCAGTTAGATAGTTCGTCACCACGCCAGCAAGCGGTAAGTAATTGCCTAGCGATCCTAAAGCAATCAAGCGGGTCGATCTTTACGTTCCAGGATCTCATCAAGCAAGTGGCTGATAATAATACAACTGTACCGGAGTATTTGGGGCCTGATCTGGCGCTTAAGCACATAACGAAGTGTAAATGGTACTCCAACAATTATTAACCAAGACGAACCAAAAACCAATTACATTAAAATACTCTCACTGAACTGAGTGTCTGCTAGCTGAGTTATTATAACCAGATAGAAGATTCTACTAGTCATCTTGAAGGTATACCTTCAGATATTCCAGAAGAATGTTCATTCTGTAACCAGAAGATTTTACTAGTTTGTTTGTTTATGACCATAATACTGGTCATAGGTCTTACATACTTCGCAATGCCTTTATTGAGTAGATCTAGCGAAGATGGTTATACCCAAATAATGTGTAATATTTTTTGCAATAACAACAAAGAATCGATCAGTGGTAATGATATTATCTACAGAGGTAATGATGGCTACATGGCGACGATAAGATCTACTTCGAAGAAACGATGAGTTAGTTGGAGATCCATGTGCAGATTTCATTGACCGTGGGCGGACAATATTTGACGGGGCTACGCAGTATCATTGACTATTCTGTTGGCGTAAATTGTATTCGTTTGTTCAAGACCAGGATCAATCATCAAAGGATTTTTGGCATTAGCGATACTATTATCATATATTTTATTGGAAGAGGAACCACTAATTAGACTAATAGCTGATGTAGAATTTGAAATTGTATTATTGTAAATCTCATTATTATGTGACTTAGAAATATGAATGGCTCTTGGCTGATTATATATATAGTTGTCTTTGGCAATAGAATTAGTTACATTTCTACTAAATGCTATTCCAGATCCTGTGTTATTGTAGACTATATTTTTTTCAAAGAGTATATTATAACAATCTAACGAACAAATTATAGCTGTGCCATTGACGCCATAAACAGTATTATTTCTAATTATCATATCATGAGTTCCTGTATGTGGATCTATACCATAATGTCCCATATTATGAATTCTATTGCTTTCAATAACCATTCCACCTACACCGACTGAATAAAAGCCAAAATATAGATGGTGTATATTGTTATTTCTTATTACACTACCATGACCAGCCATATGATAATGAATTCCAGATGTTCCTGTACCCCATCCACCCTCATATCCTAAATATGCAATCTCTGAATTGGTGATATTTGTAGTACCACCTATAGCTGTTCCATCTGATGGCTCTTCTATTCTAATATATGGTCTGGGAGCTCCTACATGTGTTATTTTTCCAGAAGTTTCTCTTGAACCATAACTTTGAACATAATCATTTGTTTGAGGATTCCATGAAGTTAGCTTTACTGAGTCAATCTTTAGGCTACCATAGACACGTATGGCATATGCAAGAGATTTACCATTCGCAACTATTTTTAGCCATTTAGTATCTTTAAAATCTATGTTTAGAGTAGCTCCACTATTTATTGTTACGTTTGCATTTAATATCCATACACCTGGTTGCTGCTGATCCTTATCTAAAACACCATTATTACTATGATCACTGTTAAGCTGATTGTATACATCGGTTATGCTGACAGCAGATTTACAAGAAATAGTAATTAGCCTTTCAGAAGGACTATAATTAACACAATGACTACCATCATCACCAGCACTACTACTATCTCGTCCTTCCCCATCAGGAGTTGAGTACTCTACTGGTACTTCTGATGATGATGATGATGAAGATAACGATGATGGCAATGCTTGTTGCTGCTGGTAATACTAGAGTTGTTTCTTTAGCCTTTCCTTGCATTATAAATGGAAGTAAGTATGGTGATGCTGATGAAGAAAATAATGATAAAGATATTATTAATATTACAGATAAAATACACCTAAGTGAAATGTTATATTTTCTTCTATATCTTGAGATATTCCTTGTACATCTCAATGTTAATAGTCTCATAACAGAAATATATATGCGATATTAAAAACTTGATGATAATATCTTACTTGACATAGGCTATGTAGAAATCATCACAATAATGACAAGATTTGTTAGCCTGTGAATGTTATAGGCTATGCATCTGAATGATAGTTCCCTGTTCTGTGTTTTTACAAGCATGGCGAAATTAAATCCGCATTAAGCTGTAGAGCACATCTATTCAAGTTTCTTATCGTTCAGTGTAAAGCGTTGCAGAAATATTCAACATTCTATTCCTTCATATGAATATGCCAACTCTCTGAGTGGATCGTTTCGCATATGTTTCTGCAAACCATGAGGGAATAGATTTCAGATAAAAACAAGTCGCCAAAAGCAACGAACTATTGACGAGAGAGGAGTACAGCATATTTTCCATTATTTATTTATCCCATAATCCTTTCCTACCATTGTGCCTAGTTACGATCCCTTAATTGAGATTCCCTTACCGCTTGCTGCCAATTATGAATCAAAGTAACTTCAACTGTTTTCACTTCATGACTAACAGGGGATTTACTATTGTTTAGCACAAATGCATATGCATCGCTTATAGTAGGCTTAAAGACATCATTAATCTTTAGACCACTTCTGCTGTAATACAAGTTAATTTCAGAACTTTCGTGATTTTCTTTCCATTTGGAAACATCTTTTCTACTGACAATTAGAACTTGTATTTCGCCATCAGAATTCTTTACTTGTACATCAAAACCAAGTCTATAATCAAACATGAGTACGAGATTTACACCGAAATACAATATTTCATAGCCATTAGAATTTCCAGGAGGTATGTTAAATTCATTAATGTTTCATCAGGATGCAATATAAGCAGGGAACAGAAATACATAAAATACAATAAAAATGGATTGAATAATAATAATTTTTATATACAAATTCATGGATGAAGCTTTGATTTGATCTCGTTTACGAGTTGTTCAGTATTTATTGGATTCCTGATAAACCAATCAACATATAAACCAGGATAGTCCCTCTTTAGAGTATCGTAATGTCCTCCGTATGCGGTTATAAAGCAGTATTTGACGTTATCATCTATATTTTTTAGTTTTCTATACAAATCAATTCCATCAATCTTCGGCATCTTAACATCAATAAGCGCGATATCATAAATACCAGGGCTGAAATTAGATAAGGCTGTTTGAGGATCATTAAATGAGTCAACTTCGAATCCCTCTCCTCTCAAAATCCATTCGAAAGTAAGTGTAATGTCAGATTCATCATCTACCACTAGAATTCTGTTTTTTGATTTTGGGTTATCTGCTCGCTACCATCCTAACACCTTCGCAGACTTCGCAGTCTGCCTCCTGTAACGCTTGATTAGGAGCCTTATTTTCGAATTGAATTTCGTAGATCGCCTGTCGGATATTATCAGCAATTTGAGGATATTCAGGAATTGATGGTCGTGTTCCTGCAAATGGGATCATGGAGACTAATTGTCTATAGTATCAACCTTTGTACATAAATAATTCTTCTTTATAGAAAATATTATTTGGCACACGCCTCATGATAGAAAGGCTACGCTATCAATGTCATCACCACCGCGTGTAGGTGCAGTCATAGAAATCGTCTGCCTCAGGGCGTCAAATGCTGCTAGTCCACACTTGATAACTGGGTCTAATGCCCTTAGTTGAATGATAGGAATGATAGTCACGATTGACTTCACGATAGAAATAGCATATGGATGATAATTCTGCGTGTATCGGATAAATATATAATACCATAAATCCCGTGCTTTTCGTTTCGACGAGAGCCGAGTGGCAAAATTGAGCCAAATTTGGTGCACATTCCACCGGACCCGGACCAACTTGTTATGATTTATTAAATAGTGCTAGTCTAGCGTTGAACTCCGATGTTCTATAGCCCGGTTATGGCCAGATTCATATTGTAAACAATGCTCATACCTCTGGGCCCGCTTCACTCTCGTGTATTTATTTGGGCCCAGAACTATAGAATTGAGTTTACTATAAAAGATTATGTACGTTAGCTTGTCTGATTAATGAAGATTTATTTAATACAATCGAGGCATCGTAGAAAATAAGGCATTTTTCAAGCCTGTAATATTTTCGTTTTTAGATTTTATTTTCTGGTATAGTTTGACTGGATGGGTTTGGCTTGGAAGGTAGGATTAGGTGAAATATTTTGGTCCTACACCAATGGAAGTCGTTTTTACTCGCCTTGACTCCTAGCGACGCATAATTAATATGGGACTATCTGATGCGTTTCAGTCAGTTTTTTGCTAAACATAATATTTCATTCCTTGGAATTATAGGAACCAGAGTCCTTACGTTCTTATATGCTTCGCACTGAACTGAGTTATGAGTGAGCGAGCTGAACCAGTTATTATAATTGCGGCATCAGAAAGTTCTACGGAAGATGCCGTGGAATGTTCGTTTAGAGAGAGATATGCAAAAGAACTCGAAAAGAAGAGAATGCCAGGGATAAATAACTATTATGGACCCGATGAATTGTTAGAAGAGAAAGTCAAAGTGAACCAGCAACAAATGAAGACTCCTGGTCGAAGAGGAGAGAGCATAAAACAGGAAGAGATCGCCAAGGAGATCATACGCAGATTATCAGCGCAAAAAGATATTCGCCACGAACGAATGGTTCAATTATGAAAAATATTCATTATTGCTTTAAATCATCATGTCTAAATAGGCACTCATGTCGGCATATATGAACATATTTGCGTATACCTGTAATTGGGAAGTATAGATACATGCAAACGTGATGACGGTAGGACTGATCTAAATTGAGGACATTGTACATGCCCAATATTGAATCAAAGCGGTTCATACGCTGCTTAACTTGGCTCATATTGCAATAAATGATTCAATAATTAACATACAATTGGCATTCAATGAATACTTCCATTTCTTGCGATGTCCACACCTAATATGGAAAAGTAGGGTTTTGATAAATATGTAATTATCCTCGATTGGATTATAGGCATGAAATACTATAGTTGCAGTCAGTAGGAATTGAGACAATAAGCATGGATAAACTGAACTCGAAACTTAAAAATCAAAAGCATTATAAAATAAATATTGGTAACCATGCCACGCAAGAAATAACTGAGTCTGTAGATAGGTCAGACAAACATCAATGACAATAATCGCAAAAACGGCCCATGTAAAACTCGCACATGTCTACACATACTCATAATAGCAACAATTAAACTTTAATATTAGGCTCCTCTATTTGATAGATAGAGCTGCATACGAGCAAAAATTGGCTCAGATGTGTAATGAGTACTGTAAGGCTCGCTTGGGCAGGTTGTATAAATTCTACCACTAAAAATACACAATGAGCTGACGAGATCAGAAATATAAAAATCATGACTGAACCTACTTTTTACTTGCTCTATAGTATTTCCTATCTGCAATAAATTTCCGACATTCACATGCGCCAATCATACACTTCGTTTTATCCCTACTTGTATTTCTGTTATGATCAACCTTGTGATGTTGACACTTTAAACACTTTAGAAAAGAATCAGACTCGTGATCCATCTACAACAACGTAACCATTTAGCCGTCTATATAGTATTGCATATTTTAAGTATTTCTAGGCAAGAAACTAGCAACAAATCTAAAATTTAACCTGCAGGATCTGTATTTGATCCATACACGTCAGGTTGAAGTTTTGCTATTACAGGCATTGATTACTATACAATCAGCCATCATTGTTCCTTGTTCTTACTAAATTGGTACAAAAAGGATCTTTATAAGAGGACTAAATTGTCTGAATAAACAATGAATAACATATTGGTTATGATCATGGAAATTAGCTGTAGGAGCCGTATCTCTCTATCCATTATCCCAGATTTACCACCGATGAGGTTCCCATTGGTGTTTGTCAGATTGAGGAACTGGTTTATTCAGCCTTGCCTAATGGAGTCTAACTCAGCTCATTGCAATAAAGTCACTTCGATACTAAGCTTCGATCCAGTGTTTATATTATTCATTATTTGTTACGTCATTAATGCAGAAGCAAGGAAGATTTTATTGTAAAGGGAGATGGCCGTACACGAATAAAAGGTGGAGCCATCAAGCCTAATATCGATCCTTTGCTGACCTTGCGGGAATGGAATTGGATTATCGATAATTAGCAGAGTTAATCGAATAGTCAAGTAAATGACTTTTAAGTAGTATTGCATACACTAGTGCCCGTGTCGTTTTTGCCTGTCAATCTACCAGATGGCAGAGTCCTAAACATAGAGATCAAGAAAAGCAAAATAGCAAAGCGATTGTGGTTGAAAGCAAATGTTTCGGGTATTTATTTGGTAGCTCCAATAATTAACTGCGAAATCAGTCATGTGATCAGGTTTCTGGAAAGCAAAAAGCAATGGATACTGAAAGCGTCATTATACTATGATAGAATACGAAATGAGTGTGGGGAAGAGCAACATCAATCTAATACCATTTCATTTTTGGGGAAGAGATACTTTTTTCAAATAATTAAAGACACAAGATCATCGATGACAATTTCAAATAATCTATGCAAAATAACCTTTCATGTCACTGATATGCGGCACTATAAGGATAATGTTAGGCAATGGTACAGTCAAGAAACTCATAGAATTGTCTCTGAGCGTCTTGAATCTATCACTCGAATGAACCCGATTATACCAAGATATAATAAGGTTCTTATAAAGAACCATCGCTCAAGATGGGCGAGCTGTTCTCAAAAAAGGACTCTAAACTTTAATTTGCTCTTGGCTGCGCTGCCCATCGAAATAATAGATTATGTCATTATCCACGAGCTAGCACATTTAATACAGCTGAACCACTCTAACAAGTTCTGGGAGATTGTTAAGATGATAGATCCAGAATTTCAGGCTCATAGAAAATTGTTACACAAGTACAGTATGTTGATTAAAGGTATACCAATAAGATAAACGTTATTTTATCACGAAGCCTATGTAGGAATCTAGATTACAGAACTTTTGCTTCCAATAAACCTTGCATCATCAGTACATCCATCCACTGGCATCACTATATGATTTGCATAAGTTTCTGGCTCATATTATTTGAATTGTTGTCCAAGTACTTCATTTTAGTCTACCACTGGTGCCTTAAATCACTGAAGAAGAGATTCCACTTAGCATAGATGCTATTACGTCATCGTTACCCTACCAATATCTAAAAATTCTACTCATATTGGATTTCCGCGCTGCACTTGTTCCTTTGAACCAATAGTTCCTAGGTTTGTAGACCGATAAACCAGATGCTTGATTCATAGCCCGACAAGACTGAGTTCTAGATTATAAATTGGTTGGATATAGGCGGAAATAATTGTGGTTAAAAAGATGTCAAGATAATAATGAAAATTTCAGATATTGAGTAGAAAAGATAGTATTTCTAAAGAGAAATATAACGCCAATTAAACAACGAAACCACTTTTTTGTCATTATCAAAACGTAAAAATTTAGGGCAAATATTAGTGGCAACGGATATATCAAAGTTGTATAGTAGACTTTCAAGAAAGTTTGAGCAATTAAGAGATAAAAATGAATGTGCACTCATTTGTTACGTCCTCGCAGGATACCCGAATCTAGCAATGTGTAGTAGAATAGTTAAGGCATTGGTGAGAGGTGGGGCAGATATCATCGAAATAGGCATCCCATTTTCAGATCCAATTGCTGACGGACCCACCATTCAGGAGGCATCGAATCTTGTAACTACGAAGGGGGATTCACAGTTGAAAGTGCCCTAGACCTAGCTAGGCTCATTCGAAGGGACTATTCTGATCTTCCGTTGGTTGCCATGACATACAGCAATATAGTTATCAGAATGGGAATTCACAAATTCATGAGAAAAGCCAAAGTCGCTGGAATAGACGGCTTTATTTTACCAGACATGCCGATAGAGGAATCAGAGTTATACTGCAAGAGTGCGTCCAACCTTGGTCTATCGACAGTGTTTCTAGTTTCTCCGAACACACCAGAAGCGCGAGTAAGACAAATAAGCGATATAAGCTCTGGGTTTCTCTACCTAGTTTCGGTATTTGGGATCACCGGTGCACGGATATCATTTGAGAACTACTCGATTGACGCCCTTAAAAGAGTGAAAAAAATCACTGGTTCAAAGGTTCCAGTGGGTGTAGGATTTGGAATAAGTAAACCTGCGCATGTCAAGTTAATGTCTAGTGGAGGTGCCGATGCTGTTATTGTAGCAAGTGCAATAATCAAAAAGATAGCCAACTCGTCAAACAACAAAGACCTCCTGAAGGATATTCATAACTACACTAGAACATTAAAAACAGCTTGTAGGAGATCATCTGGGTAAAAAATTATCTGCTGCATTATATTTCTTGTGTCTAGGGAATCTGTAATTGTTACGAGTCGAATTTATACTCGCAGACCTAGCCGTTTAGATAGCTAGTCGACACAAATAAACATATCAGGACACAGAATTTAGGTAAACGAAATAAAATTTGAAGTTCCGAACTATTGAATTACAGTCCGACCGGCAAATATATGAAATTATGTCCTGCTTATAGAGACGAGATTACGAATTCAATTCTGGTCGAGGGGCTTGTATAAAAGTATATACATAATTATCCATTTTGTAAAATGTCTTCCGATCTGAAAGGATAAAATCAAATTACCTAGCTAGCCGTTAGGTTCTTAGTACAAGAGAATAGTTTCTCAGTAGTAAATAGAAATAATGTCGCATCCAGCCTGTAGGTTCTTATTAGTGAATTATGACTCGCAGACTAAATTTGATAATAATCAACATGCAATCAAACTAATAGTGCTGTAAGAGTAGTTCAATTCGGGTTCATACGTGTCATGTATATTAAAAACTGAAAATAGAGATCGCGGGATATTATAGAATAAGAGCACATCTTTTTAAATATCTGAGGCGCGTGGCTATTTCCATATTTCTATTAAATTTAAAGAATAAAAATGATAAAAGGGCTATAACACTATTTCATCATTTAGAGGGTACGTATAGACGTTTGCCCTTTCTTTTCCAATTGCAATTGAATGTAGAAGAATAGCGCCTTCCAATTCACTCCCATCTATGCCTAATCCAGTTTTTCCAAGAACTGACGTAGGATCGATCTCTTCAGTAGGTATCATTATGTCATCACCAGGATATGGCTCGAGCGTAATTCTCTCTTCTGCTAGGAGACCGGAATCACGTACGCCATTTGACATTTGTCTCCCACCATCGTTCAATAACTTTTGGATATGATATCTCTCTCTGAGAATCAGCATAGCCTTATGAAAGTCAAATTCTTCACCTGTCACTATATAACTCAGTAGCTCATATTCTGGCAGTTTATTATGGGCAAAATTATATCCATTTTCATTAGTTAGAAATATTACGTGGGTATTGTTTTCCTTTTTCAGAACTGCAATACGATTCCTCTCGTACTCTTCAATAATGTTTAACCTTTTGAAGGTCTTGTCGGATCTCGCAACAACAATATAAGTAAGATGTCTTGAATATCCAATTATTCGTTCCAGCTTACATAGATCCTCGTAAACATCTGGATCGTTATCTTTAAATAAATCACCAAAAAAATGCCAATTCCATATCTGATCTTTGTTCAAAATGAGGTTAACCGCGCTTACCATTATGGCCTCATGGCCTATCAGTATCCTGTGTGTAGAGGCAAAGGCGTTATCAGTTTTTTTTCTCATCCCGCCGGACAACAAAGGTACACCTCCTGCTTTCTGTCCGTTAAGTTTGTAAATGAACGGCCCGGTATTGTCATTATCTACTGCGTTGGCTGCAAGGTAGCTAGTAGCTTGATAAGGGACCTTCATTTTATTTATGTACTCTTTGCTTGCACCTATTACAATCTCAGGCAAAATTTGTCCCAAATAATCTAAGCCGAAATTATCAGCTGGAGAGATGACTTCTAGTCCTCTATTTAAAAAGTGTTTCAGTTGATGGGGCATGATTTTATTTTGCTCTCCAAGTGATTCCAGATTTTTTATATAACTGCTCATGACTTTATTAATAGCCATCTCTCGTAGTAATATTCTGATAAACACACACAAATCAACCTTACTCTGAGGTTAGAAGTAGCATTAGAACACGTAGTTCGTCATTATTTGCAATGACTGGAGGGACATAAGAATTTCATAATAATATCTTAAAAAAATTAAATAGGTGACGGTCGCTGATTCCGGCTTTGGATTGAGTCCTATTGAGTACCAATCACGTTAACTGCGTTACCGTTTCCTTGTACCTGAGATCCTAGATTCTGGCATTTAACGTTTGAAGAGAAACTTCCATTTCCGCAAGAATTTGCCTGTGCCAGTGATTGTGAATTGTTGCTACTTCCGTGACCATGACCATGACCATGACCATGACCATGACCATGACCATGACCATGACCATGACCATGACCATGGTGATGATGGCTGCTATGAGCAAATACCCCCTGAGCCATTGCGGTAGTTGTAATCAAGAGCATTGCTACAGCTGTAACAGCTATCAAACCAATTGTTTTATTCATCGTATTACTGTTAGTGACTATTCTATTATTTGGACTTTCGTTAACTGGATAACGTATTTTTTTCCTATTTCTATTAGCTATAACATTTTTACTTCAAAAAACTATGTAATTCTCTTATTCGTTACATCATACAAGATCTAAGCCCTGGCAACAGGCATATAATCATTCTCAATGAAAACAATTGGATACAAATTTCGGTGTATGAAGAATGCATTTACATGCCAAATATTTATTTCAAGGGTGGCTTCTGATTATCATTTTTCATTAAATCGAAGAATAGAAATATAGAATGTGTAACATATTATTGCTACAATCAAGAATTTGTTGCGTTACTATCATTAATATCGTTTATTAAATCCCTCTTTAATGACTAAGTTATACAGAGATTAGTACTAGAGTTTGCTAGGAATCAAGTCAATTAACCGTTAAAGCCAAGAACTAATAGGAGCGACCAGGATAAGGTGTCACCCGGTGAGGATAGCATATACAATTTTGTATGTGCAAACAAAAACTAGACGATAATAATGTTAATTATTAACCTGCCTCAACATAGCACCGAGTTTTATTGAATCCATTGGGCATATTTTAATTGTGTTAATTTTAACCGGCTCTAGTCTTTAGGAATGATTCTGAAAATGGTTCCTTCTGCTTTACTAAATGTGAGTACATATAGATAACCATCATTACATCCAGGACCTACTTTAATGTCAGTAATCCCGCCAAAGCCCTTTCCAAATACAATCGACTGAACCACATCTGTGCTATTTGCCACCTTATCAGAGAGAGGTCCAGCTGGCAACACTAGATCGGTCCTCTGCGGGTTCAGTTTGAGATGATAAAGATATCCATTTATGATGTCACCTACAAACATATCATTTTGATATTGCTTGCCCAAACTTTCAGATGAAAGAAATTTGATTGCAGTGGGAGCAACACTTCGAAACCACGTAAAATTTGGTGGGTGATATTTTCCTCTCCCTTCGAAGCTGACTAAATTTCCAGGATGGGAAGACGCAGGATGTCTCTCGGTTTCATCGAGACTATATCCGCGCAGCCAAACGCCATCAATTTTGCCGTATCCACTATTAAACCCTGGCTCTACAAGGTTTATCTCATCGCCGAAGATCAAGCCATTTTCAGTGTCCCAAAGTTTGCCAGAAACCGGGTCGAAATCCATTCCAAAGCTATTCCAAAGTCCGTAAGAATAATACAAATCCAAGGGATATTTGCTACCTAAGATCGCTGGGTTAACTTTCTTACCATCCTCATCGACCCTTAGAATACCGCTAGTCCCGTCTGGGTCTGAGCCATTCTGGATATTCTGTGCTTTCGTGAGATGTCCATCAATGCCGATGTCTCCTACGCTAAGATACAAATTGTTATCCGGACCTATCGCGATTTTACCGCCATAGCCAATGGCTCCAGGACCGGCAGGTAAATTCAGGAGCAATTTTGGCTCTATTAGATGATTATTGACCAGTTCATACCGATACAACCGATTACCTAAGGGTTTTTTCCCTTCCGTTATATCGTCACCATCTCTTGTTGCTGCCTGAGTAAAATATAGGAAAACGTGAGCCATAGTAGTATTACCATCAACTGTAGTAGCATTCTCATTATGTAATGACCGGTAATGAAGAGGTACTACGGCAATCCCAAGCAAACCTCTATGGGCAAACGTAGCAACATTGACATCAAGTAACGGTCGAGGAAATAACGTTCCATTAACAATTCTTCTAACAGTACCGGTATTTTTTTCAGTAACCAGAATGTCATTAGGGCCTAAAAATGCCATACTAGTCGGATATTTTAATCCTCTAGATACTACTTGTACAGTCAGATTAGAGTCATTTAGTATCGGCCCACTAAGGTAACTAGGAGCGACTTCAGGATAAGTCATATCTCTTGCATCTGCACATTGGTTACATCGAAAATTCTCGGTGTTTGGAGTTGATAGAAGGAGTAAAAAGGCTAGTGTACACGACAAAATTCCGAGTAACGCTAAGGTTAACAAGTACAATAGTAGTATATTACTGTGGGAAATACTCTTCCATAGATTTAAACATTAAAGTGGAATTCAAAACCATAGACCAGTATAACGATTCATGATTCTTCGCAAAATTCTTCTACGAACTATTCGACCTAGTTTACTTGAAATGTTATCTCTCTTATTTTGAGGGTATTTTAGGATATTAGCTTTTGTAATTCGTAACAGACAAGGAGGTCCCAAAAACTTATTATCGACCCAAAGTGAAGGAAATAGTTCATTACCTGTCGAGTTGCTGTGATTTGTAGATTTGTAGTCTTAACAACAATCTTTTACTGTGAGGCTAGATTCTCCGATTGATGGTAACGCAAAGGATATCACCTTGAAAGAAAGCAGTATGAAAAACGACAAAATTTCTCTACTGGTGTAGAGAGTGAGAGCAATAGAATGGAGACGTTAGGATCTTTTCAGCATATATTCTAAATAGATCCGCTGGCTTATGTATGGTTGAAATAAAAATGGAAAAGGATGATATTGATGATATCGATCAATTAATAATCGAGGATGACCCAGTTCAGAAAGGTATATGGGAGCCAGTCAAATATCAGTTTAGACATTTACCTGTTCATGTTGCTCTACTTCATACAGGCAAGGTATTAGCATTCGGGGGATCCGGTAATGATGAAACCCGTTTGACCTCACCATATTCTGCAGAGATATTTGAGCCCGATATGCTACTGCAGGAGACAAATGAGAGGGCACGTGCTGATAATTTTGAAGAACATTCCCATGAAGGGAATAAAAAATCCGATACCCCTAATGGCAGAGTTTATGAAATCCCGACTGAAGTTGACGGTGACATTTTCTGTTCTGGACATGCATTTTTACCAGATGGCCGGTTAATGATAGCTGGAGGTACCTACAAATATGACGGTAAGTTTTTAGGACTACCCGTTCCACCATTTAGTGGTCTTGATCATTCATACATTTTTGACCCATTGAAGTTAAGATGGAATAAGTGTGCCAGTATGAAAAATGGCAGATGGTATCCTACGTGTATATCACTACCAGATGGTAGGGTTCTGGCCATGGCAGGGCTATCAAAAAACTTCCCTTGGGCGTTTCTTAATAAGCTTGAGGTTTATACCTCTGATGACGCTGCTGGTGAATGGCATAATGTTGTAGGGGGAAACCACTGGGTCCCTATGTACCCCAGGCTTCACCTACTTCCCACCGGGGATATCTTTTATGCTGGGTCATATAACACCCATTATACCTTCCCCTTTTCGCTCCGCTCGTTTCCCAGTGCGATATACAATATTCGTACCAACAAGTGGACGACAATCGGAAACCCCAATAATATAAAAAGAGAAGAGGGAACCTCAGTTTTACTTCCATTATTGCCACCGGATTATGTTGGCCGGGTACTATTGATAGGGGGAGGAACTCAACCTGGAACAGATGCAATAAACGATGTCGAAATGATTGATTTTTCGGACAGACATCCCAGATATAAATCAATTAAGCCAATGAAACATGCTAGATACTACGCATACGCTGTCCTTCTGCCCGACCAAACTGTCCTGGTGCTAGGCGGAAAAACAGGAACGAAAGGGCATATGATGAAAAATAGCAAGATGAATCTAAGTAAAGAGTCATCAACTAATTTACTTACGCAGGGAGCTATATCTCATGATCCTCACGCAGTTTTAGAACTAGAGCTTTACGATTTGACAACTAAAAAATGGCATCCGATGGCATCCATGAAGGTCGACAGATTGTATCATGCTAATGCAATATTGCTCCCAGATGGTAGGGTAATGGCTTCTGGAAGTAATCCTGATAGGAGAATAAATGAGCTGAGGATTGAAATATATCGTCCTCCGTATCTTTTCAAGGGGAAGAGGCCTACGATTTCAAAATTTCCTAAGACGATTCTATATGGAAATGAGTTTGAAATCGAAACTACTGATACTGGCGATATTAAATCAGTGGCTCTCATGCGGCCTAGTGTTACTACTCATTGTGTGAATACAGAACAAAGGTATGTTGGGTTAGAGTTCACAAGAAAGAATTCTAATCTTATATCCTCAAAGGTTTCTTTCAATAGAAACGTAATCCCGCCAGGCTACTATATGCTTTTTCTATTATCGCAAAATGATGTACCCTCGATAGGACATTTCACGTGTATAGCGTAATAATGACGAATAAATTTCATGAATCTACAGAAGCTACAATATTTTCACACTTCGTGTCAACCTGTTAGACTGTCTTTAATAAGTCGAAGAAATTTGAATATGGATATCCTACTGCACAGCTGATAATCCGCTTTAGTCAGATGCATCAAATTCTTTTATTAGAAAACATTAAGTTGCTGATCTATATGGGAACGGTCTACAAGGACTAATCAGCATATCAATCTACATATGTCGATATTTTTGACAATATCTGTGATTTTGAAGCTGCCCCCACGAAGCCATCTACCATTTTCCCATTTTTAAATATAGCAATCGTAGGGATGCTTTGAATACCAAATGTGCTTGAAACGACTGGGCTTTCATCTACATTTAACTTCCCAAATAGTACTTTACCAGTCAACTCATTTGAAAGTTGTTCAATTACTGGGGAGACTGCTCGACATGGTCCGCACCAAGGAGCCCAAAAATCAACTACAATCAAATGATTTCTTTTGACCATATCTTCAAAGTTGCTATCGTTTAGCGTAACTGGACCTGCGCCCATTACTACGTTACCGTTATCAGAAAAGCTATTACTAACACCCTGTTTTGCTAGGTCTTTCATTTTTTTCGCCATAATCTGATTCAATTCATCATCCCAGTTTTGCATCGCTTATACTCTTTCGCTTAAGCCACTATTAAATATTATGGCTTTTGCAGGCGTTGTACAAAACCTTAATAATATTGATGTCAGTAATAAATTCAAGGAAACTCATATGGTATCAGAAAGGACTTTATATTCCTCTATTAGTCTTCTGACGAGAGCAGATTGCTCGTGCAGGGATGTATTTTCTTGTCTATATTGTTTATCTCCCCCAGAAATACATCTTTTAAATATTTTGTTAAAATCTAATAAACAATTGACTTTAGAGACTCTAGCGAGTAGGGTGAGGAGAAATAAGGGTACAGTATTCAGAGCATTGCAAAAATTAGTGAGTTTGAATCTTTGCAATAAAGCAGCAAAAACACGAGAAGCAGGAGGGTACTACCATGTTTATACCGCAGCAGACATTGATATTATAGAAAATAGTACTAAGCAGAGGATAGCGGAGGTACAACGCGCTCTTAATAGAATAAGAAGAAACCTTAGAGAAGACATGATCAAAATGACATTGGCTAGCTAAGATTGTACTACTTCATCAATAAAATATGTAATACAATTTTAAAGGACTTTAAAGGATAACCAATCTTTTAGAGCTATTTGATCCATCAAGTACATTGACTTTAGCAATTTGGAGAAGTTTACTAATTTAATCTAGTTCTGGGACTAGAAAGCAGAAACGACCTTATGTAGCCACAGGATCATTGAACCCCATAGATGAGCGGTAGGCTATTTGCAGCCATTTATTGATATGTGATAGTCATGAAATTCAGCTCGGATCCCCTATCTGGGACATGATACATGCGAGATTTAGGTAGATAGCTTGGTTTCCATCACATCAGATACACACAATAGTAATGGACATGGTGGAGATGCTACTCAAATCGTCATTATAATAAAGTAAGGTATTAATCAATAAACTTTGTAGCCATATTCCTTGAAAGTCTTTCTATCAATAACCATCTTCAGACGAGACTAAAGTGGGCAGAAATGATCTTTTTCAGGCTTTTAGACATGATTCAAAATGACTCTAAATGTTCCATCCGTAAATCTTTTGAACTGGAAGTACCTAATGAGATATAGTGTCAAATTCAAACGATGAAAATTCTATGAATGAAATATTACGCGAGTTAGACAGAGAGACAACTAGGATAGTGATATCGAAACAGATTAGGGGCAAATATAAGAAGATTTCCACTGTGGTTACCGGTATAGCAAGCAAATTAAAGGACCCTGAGATTGTGGCAATAACAAGTGAGTTAAAAACAAAAATAGGTACTGGTGGGACTTACAAAGAAGGTCAGATTATACTACAGGGGGATCATCGTGAGATTGTCAAGCAACTATTAGTTAAGAAGGGGTTTAACGAAGAGTCGATAGAAGTATTGTAATGATTGATACAATATTATCAGTCATATTAAAGACTTGGTTCTTGAATTTGGGAGATTGACGATTAGCACATTTGAAAAATGGGGATAAAAACATCTCGAGTACAGAATACGAATCAATTCGTAATTCGTTTTGATTGCGAGACGACAAGGATTTATGTCCGCATCATGAACCATTTTTGCGTGTAAGCATTATTCGTCACAATAGCTCTACGAGTTATATTGAATGTAATATGTATTATTCATAGTTGCCTACAGCATTATTGATTCGAAAGTCTTGGATAGTTTTCGTATACGCAGCTGCGATATCCATTGAATCCATTATCATAGAATTCTTAACTACTTCTTATATTCAAATTTCTCCTATATTACTTTCTTCTACTAGCATAACTTTGGCTGGCATATTGTTGTTGTTGGCCGCAGCCTTTATCTTTAGGAAGAGAATTAGAATAATTGCGCATTTCGGGGAATCTTGGAGATTTCTTATCCCGGCATCGTTATCACTTGCAATTGGAATTTTCACGTGGTATGATTCTATTAACAGGATCGGTGCGTCAAAAGAATCTCTAATAGCTGGCCCTCTCGAAATAGTAGTCATAGTATTGTTGGCTAGGTTATTTTTACGAGAGAGACTTCATAAAACCCACATTGTTGGAATAAGCTTGGCATTAATAGGATTTATATTGGCTCTACTAAGTGACGCAGATTTCAGCACTAATGGTAGCGTGCGCTTTGTAAGGACAACTGCGATGTCAGCCCTAGGACCAATTGGCTTCGGAGATGCGGAAGCTATGATTTCAGCTTTAGGATTTGCAATTGGCGTGCTCTTTCTTAGTAAACTCGTGTCAAGATATTCTTCAATAGAAGTAGCTGGAGCCTCTATGTTTCTATCGGGCATTTTTCTATGTACCATATTGCTCTTCGGAATCTTAATATACGATTCTACTAGTGTAGCGTTGATCTCATCGCCAACTGACTCATCACAAATTCATCTTCTCCTCACGTACACTATTGTCATCCTCTTCTTGTTTTCATTAATTCCATTTGTTGGATCATTATCTTACTCCACTGGTTTGAGTCGGATAGGTGCTTCGCTAACCGCGACGATTGGTTCATCAAGCATCCTTATCACCGTTATTCTACAGTTAATGATTAGGCAGTTAGGAATTGTTACCCATTTACCGGTAAACATAATCCTTGCTATCCTGGGCGGTGTAGTGGGTTTTTGTGGAATTTACATTATCCATATGCCAAAATACTCTGTTCCTATCACAAATAGAAACTGAAGTTGATTTACTCCCAGACCAGATAGGCTTCAAAGCACTTCTATCGCTCCAAGATCGGCATAATGTAAATGCGTACCAATTCATTTTATATTAATAACGAAATGCGATACAAATTGGACCCAATTAATTTATAGTTTGATATAATGATACCGCCAGAGCCGAACAGGTTTTGTACCTCAAATTTAGCGTTGCAGTCTAATTTAGTACCAATATCGTCCCGGGTATCATATGTGTACCCTCACTCTGCTACAATATTTGTATATATGAATAAGTCAACATTTGCAGGATTGGTTGGTCATAGTAACCCTTAGCAGGATGATGGCTTAGTCTGGCAAAATGCCACATACACAATCTTACTCGGGGACATAAGATATATCATAATATTCTGATAGATTGTTATAATTATTATTATTCTCAACGTCCACAGCCAACACACAACGTGGAACATATTACTACTTAATACAACGTTCAATCAGTCATGTGGACGTCGAGTATAAAGACTACGAATTGGTCAATCTATTCTAATGAAAACAAAAATAACTTCAGGATGAGTGGAAATGAGAGGACATGTTTTGCTATCCTTATTACTCAAACTTAAGAAATGGACTCCAAGAAAAATAAGGATATTTCTTATAATCATCGTAGCAGAGCTATGTAGATATTTGTCCCACGTATTTCTCCATTGCGATTTGCTTGGGTATGGAGATTACCATATGCTTGACCATCATTTATCAACTTGTTTAGATCAGACATTTGTTTGACTTTCAACAGTCCCATGAGATCATTGGACGTGATCTTTCCTTGTTAGAACATTTACATTTTTTGCCAAGATAGGGGTCAGTGGAACACACCCCATAGAAAATAGGGTGAGAATTAAGCGAAGCACGAGATAGCTTAAGAGATAAAGTACAAACTGGCTTAGAAAATATTTTAAAGGAATCCTGAGAATAATCCAATATTTTACCATCCCAAGGCTTGAATAATGGCCTAAACGGAAGCCAATCATGCCCCATGTTATTATAAAGTATATGATAGAAGATGTTACATAAGTAGAGTTGAGCATTTATCAGCAGCGATTTAAACTAATTATAAACATGTTGTACCAATGTATATCAATTCCATTCTATAACGCTTAAATATATTAAAATGATCCTCAAAAGCAATAACCTTCCATCCATTTGCAAACACATACTACAAGCTGATAATTCTATTAGATTCGCAGGAATTGCAAACAAATTTGGTAGCAAAGCTGTGTCTGAATACAGAAAAGGCTTAGTTCCGTTGTTGACAGAAAGTGAATCGGAGTTATCCACCATTGAATCAGTTATAAGAATGAATACTAGGAGAGGACAAAAAGCTGTAGAATTAAAGCTTGGTAGACCTATCTATTCATTTACATTGTATGAGAAAATAAAACGAGTGACACTCTTGCTAGATGATCAAGATTATCCTATTCTTATGGTGTCATTAGATAGAGAAGTAACAGATCAAGAACCAGTAGTTTTGAATAAGATTTTATCAATTGTGAAAACAGAAGAGAAGGATTAATGGTATTGCATCTCGCGTAAAAGAAATATGGTTTGCCTGTGATTATGCATGTCAGAAAGATAAAGTCAGAGCTACTGATAATTCAGTTCTTGGTAGATGGATTTGGCGGGAAGTAGTAATAGATAATATAAGAGCCTATCCCAAAATTCGATACGATTATAGCTCGATGTTGCTTTTGCTAAAGTATGGCCTGTATCCAGAAGAAGAATGAGAAAGAGGATGATAAAAAGGATAATCGCACCATCATAACCATTCCAGATGAATTGTGGGATGAGATTAAAGTAATTTTACCCAGAGAGAAACCACTCAAAACAGTGGGTCGGCCAATTGTACCGATACAGAAAGGTACTTGATGGAGTTTTATACATCCTTAGAACTGGGTGCCAGTGGAAGATGCTACCCAAAGAGTATGGATCGGGTTCCACATGCCATAGAAGGTTTCAGGAATGGAATAAACTGGATGTTTTCAAAAAGACATGGGTTCAGATTACTGAAAATATATGATCGAATCATTGGTATCAACTGGACATGGCAATCAATCGATAGTATATCCATAAAGTCGCCTTTAGGGGGGCGATGACTGGAAGTAATCCCACGGACAGGAGCAAACTGGGCACAAAAAGACACATTTTAACAGACAAAGAAGGTATACCGCTTTCGGCGGTCATTTTCATCTGCTAGTACCCATGACATTAAACTGGTAACAGATATGGTTGATAATTCAGTCATTAAAAAGCCGTCATCATCATCAAAACCGAAATCAAGAAGAAAGGGAAGAAGGAGAAGGTTACAACATCTATGTCTTGACAAAGCATATAATTCCGCACAAGAAGAACAGGAACTAATCAGGCAGGGCGATATGTACTGCACATTAGTCCCAAAAAGAAAGAAAGGTGAAGAAGAGGAGGAGGTCAAAACAGAAACGCAACCTTCCTTAAACCGGAAAAAACATTCTGCAAAAAGATGGGTTGTGGAAAGGACAAACTCATGGCACAACAGGTTCAGAAAACTGTTCACACGGTATGAAAAGAAGGCAGAGAACTACCTTGGACTGGTACAGTTCTCCTGTTTTATGATCATCTATAGAAAGATAATTTTGGGATAGGCTCTAAATAATAATAGAGCAGTAAAAATGGAATCATACCTATATGTTAAGAATAACAACTATTGGAAAAAGGTAACATATCTAATTGATAATGGTGGAGGGTATGCTAGAGCTTAGGGCAACGAATTTTATAGTGCTGGTGATGGAAAACCCAACTAGTATATAATAACAAATTCTGGAGCAGTAGTTACTTTTAGACCAGATATTATTGTATGGGATTTTGCAGATTTGAGCATAATGGAGATTCAACCTCTTCGTCTCTTTCTGTTATTGTCATGTTCTTGAACTATTAGCTTAATATCTATGTGAGGAACATTTGAAATTATTGGATATTTCAGAATCTATGCTAAAGGAACGTCCTATACTGAAAAGAGTATGAGAGGCAGTCCAAGAAATTCCTTCCCCTAAAATAACTCATGATGCTGTTTCAGCTATAAGTACTGGAGCTGATAAGAGTAGTTTGTTCGCGCTAGATTCTAATCGACTAGTACCTAAGCAAATATTTTCCCAATAATACTGATAAGTCGACCGATTGGTTCCTATTATCAGCTCACACCTTCTCCTTCGAATAAATTTGTCACAAATTAGTATTATCTTTTTTCCAAATCAGGAAATGAAAGTTGGCATAGGCATTGAACATGTGTTTATTAAGTAAAGGTTAGCAATAATGCCGGCTGAAACATTCTATCAACAAGAGATAGCAGAACAAAGAATGAAGACATTAATTACCGGCAGATCAAGACGTACAGTTTTATTTCTCGCACGACAGAATAATCCACTAAATTTTAATACAATCCATCGAAATAACATTAGGCTTCAAATCCATTTCTTCTTCTTAAAATATATGAGCATGCATCCTGCTATCGCTCCCATCGATGATAAAACATAGTAGTATCCTAATGGTGAATGAAGCTCTGGCATGACATCGAAATTCATACCATAGATACCAGTTATCAAGGTAAGAGGAAGAATAATTGTAGCAATGACCGTAAGCGTTCTGATTGTTTCATTCAGGTTTGCGCTTAAGGACGAGTTGTAGGCTTCACGCAAGTTGATAACTCTCTGATGCATATTCTCCACGCTGTTTTCTAAATATGCTACTCTATCATTAATTGAGCGAATGTTTCTCATAGAATCGTTGCTAAGCTTTGCATGAACAACTCCGTTAATAACGTCTGCGAATGCTTGCGTTATCATCGCAAGACTGCTTTCTAGAAAACTTAGTTTTCTTCGAATCAAAAGTACCATCTAACAGTTGTGACTTTGTGGGTTTTTCGAGTATAACATAGTCTTCAATCTGCTCTAGTTGAGTATTGATAGTGTCTATCACGGGATAATAGCTTGAAATAACTTCTTCTATCGCAAAGCGATATACCATTTCACATATTCCTATACTGTAGTCCATGGTATCATTTTTTTGGCTGGATGATGAGGACCGTTGTTTATGTTGTTCTGATAATGCCGATGGAGATAGATGAGATGATACCAAACTTTTACTGATCCTTTGTTTAATATTCGTCTGAAATTGCTGATCGTGGAAATTTATGGTAATTATCCATCTTCGCTCTAAAAAAATGTATAGGTCATCTTCTTCAAGATTACTATCAGCGGCGCCATCATTTCCCTTATCACTTTCTTCTCCCACTTTTACTTTGACCCTTTTTTGTTCTTCATATCGTACTCCATCTATAATTGTAAACAGATATCTATCATATTCTTCTATTTTGGAAGGTTGATGTCTGTGAACTATCGCGTCTACTGTTAATGGATGTAAACCAAAAACGTCTTGTAAATTAAAAATATTGCCAGGATCATCAGCGTGGATCCATAACGACTCCTCTGGGTTTTCCACCATCTCTTTTCTAACTGCTAGTGGCTCTGAAATATTGGCTTGTTTAATATTGTGTTTGCTTATAATATAAGCAGATATTGTCAATTGGCTGGTTGTACCTTGGAGTATCTTACCTGAATAGTGACTTGAACGCTATCTACATAGTTATGTAAGCGTTTGCATTCTTCAGGCAAATCCACAGTCTGCATTTAAATTTCACATGCTCTGCACATAAACCTATTCCCACTATCACATCATTCTATTTCTCTCATACTATCACATGAATCGCACTCGGCCCTTTGCCTTTTGAGATAGCTTATAGTATC
>CAVPXM010000080.1:0-11256 GCA_963709405.1 uncultured Nitrososphaerales archaeon | reverse complement strand
TTGTGTTATCCGCCGTTCTTCTCGCCGCCGTGGGGCGCGAAACTTTGGGAGAGATAGCACGACTCCCGGCCTGTACCCGGCCAATCACTGTCATCTGCATCACGCCTGATTTTGAAAAGACATTTCTTCAGCTGGAAAATCTGTGCGCTAATTTTCTAACAGTTTCTTCATCCGCTCAATGACCTCCGGTGGTTGGGAAATCACCTCTTTCGCCAGATTGGCCATCTCTTCCCCGCTGATTGCGTCCACCTCCCATCGTCTCTTCTTTAAGTCTTCCAGTAGCGCTGGATCTTTGAGCGACGTGTGATACGCGTCACGCAAGATTTTTACCCTATCCGGCGGCACACCCGGCGTAGCCACCATGGGCCTGCCGAAAACTGCCGGGGCGAGCAAGACCGTGGCCACACGACGGTTTATCTCGAACGTCTTGTATTGGTCCATCAATTCATAAATAGTCGGGACATCGGAAACTCTTGCATCTCGCTTCTTTGGCGTTTGCATGATCGGGCGAACAAAACCGTTCTTGTGCCAGGTTAGAAACGGCTCGCGCGCAAAATAGGTACTAATCGTCAAGTTGCGGCAGTGCAATTCGCCGCGCTCGATGCCGAGGTCAATCTCACCGCCGCCTGGGTAACCGGTGACGATGTTGAACTTGATCCCCATACCTTCGTCCAAGAACTTCGGGATGTAATAGCCGGAAGTGCTCGTTCCCGTGGCACCGCACTTAGGCGGCACCGCCGCTTTGCGGACATCCTCAATGGATTTGTACGGATTATCCGTCCTCATGATTAAAATAAACTCGGTTTGCTCCGGCGTGCCTATCCAAGTGAACTTTGACCAGTCAAACTGAACCTCTTTTCGTCCTGAAAGTTGATCAAAATACATCGAAGGACCGAATGTTCCCATCGTCAGACCATCGGGTTTCGCAACGGCATAAACATAATTGGCGGCAGTCACGCCGCCTGCTCCGGTCATGTTCTGCACAATGAAATTGGGATTTCCCGGGATGTACTTGCCCATGTATTGGGCGAAGATTCTCGCCCATAGATCATAGGCATCTCCCGCAAGATTGCCGACGACGATCCTGATGGTTTTTCCTTGATAGAAAGGAGTCTGAGCTTGGAGACTGGATATCGAAGCCAAAAGAAACAACAACGCAAGTGCGAAACTTGTCATATCGCTCTCCAGACTGCCTGGGACCCAGGCGTTATAACCAACTCTATCGACCGGACAGTACGCGCGAATCATATTGCCGCGTCAATGAAGGTGTCAAGACAAATGCTGCAAAGCGAAGGCTTTCTCTCTCTTCTGGAAAATTCTCTCGATAAGTGGCAGGATCGCGGCGATCCCCGGACAACACACCGTTCCTCTCCTTTGGCCTGATATTTTCCGATAGAAAAAGGGACAAAAATATGGAGATCAGAAAGAATAGCCTCAGACGCCTGAGTTTTCTGGCGGCACTTTTGTGGATCCATGATTCCCTCCCGTCAGGGTTATCCTGGGCGCAGACTGCCTATTATCAAGGGAAGACCCTCACCATCCTCCGCGGCGGATCGCCGGGCGGTTATGGCGATTTGCAGACGCGGGCACTGATCCCTTACCTGAAAAAATATGTTCCCGGGGAACCCACTATCATTATCGAGCACAAGCTGGGTGCCGCGGGTAGAACGGCGACAGAGATCTCATGACAGAGACTCCGAAAAACAGCATTCCGCCTGTAGAGGCCGACCCGTCACAGAACCTGGAAGTGCTGGCCGGACCGGTAGCCAACCGCTGGGTCAAGGTCTGGGATCTGCCGACGCGGCTTTTCCACTGGATACTCGTGTTGCTGGTCGCGGTTGGCGTGTTTACAGGGTTCGTTGCGCCCGAGTGGTGGATGGATGTTCACGTCTGGGCCGGCTATGGGCTGGTTGCACTCATGGTGTTTCGACTGGTCTGGGGCATCTTCGGGTCTGAGTACAGCCGAGTTGTAAGCTTCATCTACCCGCCGCGAAACACGTTCGAACATCTATGGGGCCTGCTGCTGCTCCGACCGCCTCATTACGTCGGCCACAACCCGACTGGTGCGCTGATGGTGTTCGCTCTGGCCGGCGTGCTTATCGCGTTGGTCGGGACCGGGCTGCTTGTACTGGGCGGCGAGGAACAACAGGGGCCACTGGCGACGATCATCGGCTATTCGGTGGGCTTAGCAGCCAAGCAAGTCCACCTCTGGCTTGTGATTCTTTTGCTTGCGATGGTGACTTGCCACATCGTCGGCGTGGTCACGGAGAGCCTGCTTACACATGATAATCTCGTGCGTGCCATCATCACGGGATGGAAGAAGCTCCCGCCTGGAGCCCCTGTCCCAGTGCCACGTTCGGCGCGGCCCCTGCTCGCCGTCGCGGTCCTCATGGTATTTGCGGCAGGGGCGGTGGCAACTCTCACGTGGTTGTCGCGGCTTCCCGCGCCGCGCAGTCTGCGGGTCCTACCCGAGAACACCACGTATAAGAAGGAATGCGGCGCGTGTCACTACGCCTTCAATCCCAGTTTGCTTCCCGCTTCATCATGGGCCGGGTTCTTGTCCTAGGCAAATCTTCTACAAATATAATATTTTTGGGACAAGCAAATCTTCCAACTAAACTTTCAACGATTTTTAAGATTTCACTTTTTAAATTTTTTTCCATATCTTTAGGGGAGGGAGATACCTTCTTTAAGACTATGAATGCAGTTACTGATTCTCCTTTTATTTTATCTGGCATTCCGATCACTGCAGCTTCTGCAACTGCGTGATGAGACGAGATAGCTCCTTCTATTTCAGCAGATTCTATTCTATGTCCTGAAGCCTTGATTATATCATCTGCTCTACCCAAAATATACCATAAACCATCAGCAGGATCAACAAATACAACGTCCCCATGATACCATATATCATTGCCATATTTTGACCAATATGTTTCAATAAATCTATTCCAGTCTGCTAGTATTCCTCTGGTCATTGAAGGCCAAGGCTTTCTAATGATAAGAAAACCATGGGCAGTCCGCTTACCTTTATCGTCGAGAACATCTGCATCAAATCCAGGCACTGGAAATCCCACTGTGCAAGGCTTAAGCGAAATAATTGGTGAGGCGCTAAGTATAGCTCCTCCGATCTCCGTACCTCCTGATAGATTAATTATTGGACATTGTTTTCTTCCTACATTTTCAAAATACCATAACCATGCTTCTTTATTTATCGGTTCACCGGTCGTAGCTAGAATTCTTAATGAAGAAAAATCGTAATTATCCAACGAAATATTTTCTCTCATAAAGTTCCTTATTGCTGTAGGGGCTATTCCGAAAATTGTCACTTTATATTTTTGAATTAATTTGCACCATGTATCAATCTCCGGATAATCTAAATGACCATCATATACTAACGCTGTCCCTCCAATCAGAGAACTGCCATAAACAACCCATGTTTGGCCAGTTATCCACCCGATATCTGCATACCAAAATAACACATCCTGCGGTTTCATATCAATAAGATAAGACGCTTGTTGTGCAGACACAACCATATATCCTCCATGTACTTGCACCGTTCCTTTTGGTTTACCTGTTGTGCCTGAAGTGTAGAGTATAAAAAGCGGATCTTCAGAATTCATGACTTCGGTATCACAAGACATTCCATCGTAATTTTTGGTGAATTCATTATAGGTGATAATTTCCACGTTATTGTAACTATCTGCTTTCCCTACAGTGATTACCTTTGAGATATTTGTTTCTTCTAATGCTTTAATCCACCTTTTTTTAAGATCTATATGTAGGGATTTTCGTTGCATTGCATCTGCAGTAATTAATATTTGTGCGTTACAATCTTGAAGTCTTGAGCATAATGCTCGACTACCAAAGCCAGAAAACACAGTCGTATGCACTGCGCCTATTTTAGAACAGGCAAACATCGAAAAAAATGCTTCTGGGATCGTTGGCATATATATCCCAATGGTATTCCCCTTTTTTACACCTGCATGTTTCAAAGCAATAGCCAGAGAATTTACTTCATTGGCCAGCTGCTGATATGAGATTCTTTTAGTAATTCCCATTTCATTTTCGAAAATATATGCAGTCTTTCCAGGATGATTTTTAGCATGTCTATCAACTGCATTGTAAACTATATTGCATTTGCCATCTAGGAACCATTTTGTTCTCGGAAGCCCTTCAGATTAATCAAAAACTTGATTATACCTATGGAACCATTCCAAACTGAGGTCTTCGTTTACTGCATTCCAATACCATTCTATGTACTCAACAGATCTCTTTAAAAGCTGCTGATAATTGGCGATTTGATATTTTTTCATAAACTGCAAAATATTACTATTATTGCTACTGCTACTTTTCTGAAAGGGTTCATGTTCTGTATCGATTCCATCAATAGACAACATAATTATCTATCATCTATCAGTTTATAATGATAGTAGTCACAGCTTTCTTCTTAAAACTACCCGCTGCACTTCCTCCAATATTAGTTAAAAGTAAAGAAGAAATAATAGAGGAATTGAAGCTTGGAGGGTATTTTGATGATCTTATAGGAATGACATGTCTGTATATGGAAGATTGCTCTGTCAAATATGTGGACATACTTTCCCATCGTGGTTGGGGCTCACAGCAATCTAGATTTGTTCAATATAGAGTTTCAGTGGCAGTGTTTGACTAATAAGTTGGAATTCATGACCGCCTTAAGAATATTTCATTTCGTGCTATCAGTTTCCCATGAAAATATTTCACAGATTTTATTTTCAGATTCATAAACTAAGCAAGTTCCAAGACTACATACGTTATGATTAACTCGATGGTGATCACAATTTAAACCTTAAAAGTTTTTTTCTAAATGTCTTCGCATTTGAATGAGAGCTGTTATACATCGCATGATCCACAATATGCTCCTTTCCTTGTCTTGCATATGCTGTACAAGTTTTAAGACATCAGTCCTGTCAGGTTCCGGAAGGTCAATGTCTATTCTGTTAGTCCAGTATACCAGCTTTTTTTGTCTAGAGTATAAGTCTCTCATTTCGAAGATTGTCTTGTTGTTATTAGATGTGGTCCAACTATCTATATCAGTTACCGTTAAACTGTTGTACGATGCTCGTTCACAACAGATTTCTTACTCTTCTTGATTTTTGGGATTTGAACCGAGGATTCAATGGACTTCGGTAAAATAGATATGCAGAATTTTTTGTGACACTTTATGATATTATCATTATCGATAAGGGGCTAATAGAATAACTATCATATGTTGTGTATAGATTTACTTGAAATAACATTCACTATAGTTTGATGAACAAAAACCTCTAATCTCCAGACGCATACGCATACTTTACTTATTCTATCTACTTCAGTAGCCATCAAAAATAAAACGCTATATATAAAACTAAACATTTATAATAATCGTTTACAATCCCTAACAACTTTATAATTAGATTCTGATTGTAGTGTCGTCAGTTTGCCGTCAAAACATCGTCGAATTGCCGTCAGATAGGCGTCGAATCTTCGTCAAATCATCGTCAGATGACCGTATACTCGTGCAATGGGTAGTCTCTAATTCCTTTCATTAACAAAAGAAATTTTTCAATCTATTATAAACTGGAATTAGGTAAATTACTTGGGATAGAAGTTGGGTAGCAAAACACCTCTTTCGATAAAAAAGGAAGTCATCAGGCGTTGGCTTAAAGGCCATCCCAGAGATCAAATTGCTAGGGAAGTAGACATAGGGGCAGGGACAGTGAGTTTGATAATTAAAGAATGCAAACAGAACGATCCTGATTTTGAATTATTACGAGAAGTTGCTTTCATTATTAAAAGCGAGAGTATGGATCTAAATTTTCTAGCCTCTTCAATCAGGATTAGAAAGATACTGGAAGACAACGGCTTAAATGAAGAACAAATAGAATCGTTTATTGAAAAAATTGAGGTTCATTGCTTCAAGCGTAGTCTGAAAGTTGACGAATTTATTAATCTTATAAGTAGTATATCTGATATTTCTGATAATCTGGATGTAACTATCGATAGCTTACCTGAATATGTTTCCCAACAAAAGGAAATATTGAACGAAATAGTACAAAAGGTAGTCGATTTGCGAATAGATAAAGAAGATTTGCTGGAAGAAAAGAAACTAACTACGGATATTCTCTTGGACTATGAGAAAAATAGGCCTGTAGCAGAAAAGCTTGTAGTGACACAAAGGGAACTGGAAAAGATAACAAGGCAAAGGGATACCTTAGAAGAGGAGATAACCACTAAAGGGTGGGAAATACACAAGTTGAAATATGAACAGGAAGTTCCTACAGAGCAGCTAGCCATAGTTAACAAAAAACTGGATCTACCTACAGATCCGAAAGAATTAGCTGATTTAATGAAAGACTTTCGTCAACACTTGGGCAAATATCCTGATATTATAAATTTGATGAGAGAACGTAGATGTTATTCTTCTTTAGACTTGACAAAAGTATTTAAATAATCAGAATATGTCAAAAGTGTCAATCTTATCATTTCATAGAAACACCTGAAGCTGTACACGGACTGAACAAGAGAAATCGATAACATTAAGCAACAGAAGCATGCAATGATAATGGATGATACCGGTTATCGTAATCGACATGAACCTTGTATCGATAGTTCAGTTCCTCGAGATATTGATACTGTGATGTTCAATATCCTTATTCTTCAGTAAGGCTTTATGTTTGGAAAAACAATTCCATGCTCTACATAGTTCCCCAATTTCATACCTAAAATCATCGACACAAGTCTGTGCGAAGCTAAGCGATATAGTTCATCTTGGTAGTAGTTCTTACGAGGGCATCTGCATCAAGATATTTCTGAGAAAGGAGATGGAACAATGTACCAAAGAGTGAAAACCTCTTCAAACGTTTTCTGGAATATTAGAAGATCCTACTTTCAGCTTCGTTTGCTGGCTACAGAATTTCATAACTTTTTAAAGAAACTCCGTTTACCAATTCAATTCAGCTTATGAACCTTCACGTTTCAAACGATGTTCTAACGAATTCTTCAACGTTGAAGCAAGTTTGTATATTTGTCCGCCGTTGCACTCTGGAAATATCTGTCGTAATTATTGGTTCTTTGAATTCGTTTTGTAAACTTTCAGTCAGTAATTGATGGACTGGGCGGGATTATATCCCTTGTGGTTAAGGGGTTCAACTACTTTGATTTAAATTGCCTATTTTATAGCCAGGATTATTGCGTGCTTAACCATTTGTAAACATATCCACCTCCATGAATAAGTTCAATAAGCCCCCATTAGTCTAGCTTATCGTAATATGACTAAATTTTCCGATGAATCAAGGGAATAGCACGACAGGCTAGACTTCTTTTTAATGTGCTAACAACTTTCCGATTTAAGTCCCAAATTTGCTGAGATATGATGTCAATGCCAGGAGCAAACCTTACCTCCAACAAACGTTACATGCAATCGTGCATAATACTAATTCTAATTACCGTTTGTCATAGTTCGAAGATAACACAGTATTATATATCTAAAAACCTACGTCATATAGATTATAAACCTCGAGTTTCTCAGAGCTATGTTCTAGACTACGCAGAATATACTAAATGCTGGCAGTCTTGTTGGGCTAGTAGAGGCTATTCTGACGCAGCGGCAGAAAGTTGTAAATTATTTTGTGGAGGTCAGCGGTGACACCCTCATCCTCATTTTCATATAGAATGCTAGTGAATACAAAGTTATTGAACTCAATTTATTAGTAATATTAATAGTAATTTGGTATTACGACTTATCTTGCATTTAATTATTTACGAAGCATTAGCAATAATTTTTAAAAGAAACAAGTTAGTCGATACTTACTGGAACACAGAATTAAAGTTGGCTTGGCTCCCTACTTTACTACAGAAATTGCCAATATTATCACCTAAATTGACGATATCACCATAAGTAGCTCCTACCAGAGCCTATCTCATGTTTTAAATTACTGACCATTATTTCTTGATATCACAAACCAGTTATCCCTTCTTCTCTATATTCGGTCTTTGAAGCTATGGTGGCGCCATTACTAATGTTGCGTTGTAGGAGACATAGATAATACTTGGACTCGGTTATTATCGCGATCGACAAGGTATCCTTTACCAGTTAACCCTAAGTCAAAATCAACTGAATTATGAAGGTGACCACTAGTAGCTATGCCAAGAGGCCCCCAGTTATTGATGAATTTGCCATCTTGAGTAAATTCCTGTATGCGATCATTGCCGCTATCAACTACCCACACGTGACCTACCATATGATCTAGAAATACATCAGTTGGAAAATACAGCTGACCATTACCTCTACCAAGAGAGCCCCAAGACATAATGAATTTGCCATCTGGGGTAAACTTATCAATGTGGTTATTGCCAAAGTCAGCTACATATACATTACCGAATCCATCAACATCAAGACGACTTGGGTTAACGAATTGCCCTTCTCCTAAACCAAAAGAACCAAAAGACATAATGAATTTGCCATCTGGGGTAAACTTATCAATACGGTTATTTCCAGTATCAGATACGTACACGTTACCTGTCTTAAGATCTACTGCAATACCGGTAGGAGTGCTAAACTGTCCTGGGCCAGAGCCAGAAGAACCCCATTCTGTAATGAACTTACCATCTGTAGCATTAAACTCCTGGACTCGTGCATTAGCTCCATCTGTCACATATATGTGACCTCGAGCCTCATCTATGGCAGCCTCTATTGGACTATTGAACTGTCCTGGGCCAGAGCCAGAAGAACCCCATTTTGTAATGAACTTACCATCTGTAGCATTAAGCTTTTGTATACGGTTATTGCCGCTATCAACTACATACACATTACCTTTAAAGTCTAAATCTATACCTGATGGACCATGAAATTGACCATTACCTGATCCATTGGAGCCCCACGTATTAAGAATAGTCAGCGCATAAGCATATGGCGATATAGTAGCTGTAATTAAAATCACGATTTGCGCTATTGCTATTACTCCTGATAATAAAATCCACCTAGTGTTGTTGTTAAATTTTTCTGTTGATTTAGCCATAGAAGATAATTTATAATCATATGAATATAAATAGTTCCTCATGCACCACTTCCAGAATACGGTTTAGAGCAAGGTTGGTACCAGTAACGATAAAGTTTTCCGAAATGATTCGTTAACAGTTAATATATACTAGTCCATAAGTCTTTCTACATCGAATATCCTTTAACATCACGTAACTTATTCCCCTTCCTATCTACAAATTTGCCAACAATTCTATCGAATTAATATTAATACCAGAGTTGGACAATCACAAAGGGGTTTTACGAGAAGAGTCCTCTAAACTAGGTCCAATAGACACTGAGAGTGGGCTTCTTTTGGAGCTGGAGCCTCCGTTGAATTTGGAATCCCTTCTATGTAGCAAATGAGTATAGATTTCGCTGACAAGATTAGAAGTAAAAGCGGTAAAAGTAGCGGGAAGAAAATATCTGATACCATACTCAAATCGCTCGTGAAAGTATACTGAAGAGATAATGTGGACCTGGAGGCCCATAATGTCTCTCATTGCCGGTATAAAAGAAAGAGAGCGTCTAAAGGACAACATAGTCGATAGGGCATAAAGGTTATGTTTCTCAAATGCCTGAGATGTCTTTAGCCAAAGATTGCCTGTAGATTCACAGACCGCTGTGGATTCACCAGCGTCATACCTCGTCTTAATGCGTGAAGCAAAGGATTCAGCTTGTTCCAACCTATCATTATTGTAATTGGTTTCTTTGATTATGGAACCATTCGAATCCATTATACAAACTACACAATTCCGTTTTCCAATATCTACTCCAATACACTTCAGCAATCCTTTCTTTTTCATAATTGGTATCCTCTTTTCTCACCTCCTCCTCTTCTTTTTTTCAGTATGGATAGCTGGACTAAGCTGCATACATCTATCAGAGCTCATGGCTCACTTTGACAGCAGCTTCGAGAATATGCCCCGTTCAACAGACTAGGCCTATGTGGTCATGCATGATAAGGGGTCAGCTAACCAAATTGATTATAGAAGGCGACTTCTAGTATCATATAGTAGTATCATTATATCCTTGTTTCATACGTTCGTGTCGCTTGGTACTATAGAAATCAAAAGGTATCATCTTGACCCACTCACCAAACTCGTATGGGCATAGAAAGATCGGCATATAGCAACGGAAGCAGCGGGTAGACTTGTACTGTTCGATCTCTACTGATTTACTCATTTACGGGATCACCGGCCAGCGATCTTTATTGGACTTGCATATATGCCGCTTCCCTGTGAAATAGTCAACGATGTAGGTATCTCTACCGTCGTAAGTGGTCGGTCTTCTAATGGCCTCATGAGGAAATCCATTCTGTTTGCAGATCCTGCAGTACCTAACGCGTTCACTTGGTAGACTTCCAGCGCCTAGTTCTTGTTCTGGATTACTCATTTGTCGCTTGGCTCCCTTCCTTCGCTTGGTCTTACTGGTAGTCGTAGAATTTGGTGACTTGATACGGATCGAACTATGGCAACGGGTAGATGTGACATAGTATCGACTACCGTCTAGTTTGCCCCTATAGCCCATAGATTACCGCAGTTTTTGCAGTATAACCGTAAGCCCATTTTCTGAATTAAGACTAACTCCTTGTCTATGCTTGTATCTGACGTCTGTCTATCCAGAATGGCAACCGTATCGGTATCGGTATCGGTATCGGAAGACTTGGCTCTAGACTTGTTGACTAACACACCACATTCGGACTCTTCAGCAAGAAGATCAAGGGTTACGTCGTTAGCGTCGGGTTCCTGCGTTGTAAGTGGGTCGAACGTTGCGGCCGCTTTGGTAATACGTTTTAGTTTGTGTTGGTCGGCTACGTGATTGCGTCGCTTGTTCTCGATTAGGCAGTCGTCGAGGTAATTTGTATATGTACGTATAGTCAATGTATATACTACTGATTAGTATTACCTTTGAAACTATATAAGTGAACTATGTAGATATCCGTTATACTATGAGTAGTATTTTCACTATATTGGATTCTACATCCGTACTATGTGGAAATCTGAAATTATTATCCGGTATGTTTAGGAATGCTACTGCTGCTGGAAGTAATGAAACTAATTCAACACAGGGAATGATGATGAACATGATGAAATAGGGAATGATGAAATCTGGAATGCAGAATGTAAGTCAAGGCGAGTTGCAACATTTGAAGGATTTTGTATTTTGTAGCCCAGCAAATGAAAAAACGATGAGAAGTATGATGAAATAAAAACCTAATA
>CAVPXM010000079.1:0-21394 GCA_963709405.1 uncultured Nitrososphaerales archaeon | reverse complement strand
ATCGCAAGTTGGATAGAACAAAAACTTGAGGCCAACAACAAAACAACAACTACAAGTAAACTAGTCAATAACTCTATTTCTCAGACTCATTTAAAAATAAATTGTTAACACGTGTTAGATGGTACTGAAGAGACACACGATAAGATTAGAGGGAAGAGATCCTATTCAACAACCAAACATAATATCTTAAACTATATGTCATCGGGCCCCGGAGCATAATGGCAAACCATTGTGGAAAGATATCTGGATTACAATGACTATTAATGCCTTAAATTACTCCATTATTGAAGATTAAACAAACGAATGGAAGGGTAAGGCGAATAAGATAGGTTTTCAATTTCACACACCATTTTTGAAAGGAGACCCGCTATGGTTAGAGTTCGGAGATATTCGAAATCAAGTAGTGGACAAGTCTATTGAGTTGAGAGAAAAATACCCTTCATTTGTCATCAATGGAGAGAAGCAATTAAGACTAATGAAAGGCTTCTATGCCATCCTCCAACTCTACTCCTAAGTAGAAAAACCCCGAAAATAATGCACGTGCATCTTTGGGTAGCATTCTAACAGATTATTTCTTTCACCTCCTCACAGAAAGAAATTTACCCCCTTAGTAGTCAGAAATTAAATGAGGTAGACCAGAATCTAAACTTCATACTATCACACTTCCAAGAGCCCATTTTCCCAAGGAATATAATGACCAAAGCTCTTCGGGTACCAAAAGGAAGCGTTCAATATACAGGAAGTCCTTGAATATTTTAGAGCATCAAACTATGAAGATTGCAGGATCAATGCATATCCTTCATTTACCAAATATGATGGTATTAATAGAACTCCACCAAGTTTTCTAATGATAGATATAGATCTTAAAGACTTTGCATCGAAAGATAAACTTGATAGAGCTATGAATAGAGTCTTAAAGAAGATCGAAACTATTATGCATGGCCATCCTACTGTATTATGGACTGGCAATGGCTATCATATTTACCAACCAATGGATGGATTTATCTTGGAAGAAGAAGACGTATTTGCAAAATTTATAGATCCTAATGGAAAAGATCTACACCAGTAAATTCATGCAATTTGCAGAAGACTTTCTAACGAATAAGAAAGGAGATCCTCAACATAATCCATCTATAAATTCATGTTTGGTTAGGATTCCAGGGACAATTAATTCGAAATGTGGGCAGGTAGTCAAAATTATACAAAGATGGGATGGCCAAAGGCCTGCGATAAACTATCTATTACGCTCATTTTAGAAGATGGCTCATAGATGAAAAGATAGAACAACGCAGACTGTTGAAAATGGTAAAAGAGGCGCGCGCTCAGACCACCAATTCGACTAAGATCTGGTGGATCGAAAAACTACTACAAACTCCAATAGATGATTATAGGAAATTTGTAGTGTGGCGTATCCTGGCCCCTTATCTTATTAATATTAGAAAATGTTCTGCTGATGAGGCTTCCAATACGATAAAGGATTGGCTTGACAGATGTAATTCTTTAAGGCGATTAGAGTTTAATCCTAATTATATGATCAAATATAATATTAATACTGCAAAGAGGAATGGTTATCTACCGATAAGTCTGGAGAAGCTAAAGACAGAAAATACGGATTTGTATAATATGCTAACCTCAAATCAATAATCATTAGTGAATTCACATAATGATTAATTCGGCTATACTCTTCCTTATTGATTAATTCATCCCTCGCTTTGAACAAGGTCAGATATAGTTTACATCTTCACAAAATATCTTTGAATTAATTATTTACGTGAATAGACAAATGCTACCACTTAGCTTTTGTAGGACTAATTACGGGATGTTGGATGGGTAAAGTGGACATCCAATAAATATGAGACTTTAAAAAAATTCTCCTGAGTCAACCCAGTCCTCTTGCGTTATAGTCCAAACATCGTCTGCTAAGACGTCTCCATTGGCATTCAGTATAAAGTACTCGTAAGGAATCCATCCATAACCATATTCACCCCATGATTCGCCCCACGAATTTCTAATAAGAAAACAACCTTTTTTCGTATTATTGTCTCTCGGATTTTTTGCAACCTTATCATCATCAAATCCAACAATAAGCACAGAATGTCCTCCTACAACTGATTCCTGAGCTGATGGATATAGGAATATGCCACCATTTTTTTCTGCATCTTTGTAAGAACTAAAAACAACAAATCCAAAGTCCAGAGCATATCCTTTGGTGACAAATTCTTTCATTCTTTGTATATTTTCCTTGCCATCTGCAGAATAGTCTAATCTAAAGTATTTGAGTGCTCGGAAATATTGTCCTAATACCCATAGCCAAGGATCTGGCATTTTATCGAATTTGTCTGGATCATCTGTATACTGCCAGAACTGTTCATATGGAATTCCAAAAAGTCGTATGGCACCCAATGTTGTCCTAATATAAGCACCAGAGTCACCTATTCCTTCCTGTCCCATAAGCAATCTTGTGGCTTTATACAAAAAGAGCCTCGAGCCATCTATGTATTTTCTCCTCGCCTTGTTTTCCATATATTCGTACATCCCTACACCTGCATTTGCAGTACAACTTCCTAAATGACCTTGATCTTCAACAGGCGAACACCATTTACGATTGTCCAATTTTTTCGGTAAGTCTACAGCAGATATTTTTCTTGGTTTTTTAGTTCCCTTCAATGTCAGAATTTCATGAATTTCCTTGTGTTCTGGCGTAAAATCTCTTGGATCATTGTGATCACGCTTCCATCCAAAACCCTTTACTTGAATTGGCATAATGTCAGTTAGTTATTAATGAATAATTATTTTGGTCAGCATCGTTTCTTATTAGTAAGTAATGCTACTTCGCCTTATCACTACAATACTAGGTAAAAGCTATACGAAATTAGATCTCTTTGTATGTGCCATTTGGCTGTCATTATAAACGCCATCTGAACCATTCTATACTAATAGGCATTAATTGATTTGTTAGAATAAGTATAGTGACTGCAATATGGAACATCGTTCAGTAATGTCTCACAATGTGATACTCAGTAATTCAGCATAATCACTTATCACTTAAATTGCGATTTATCAAGATAATATCCTTGGTATTACTTGTAATTTTCAGCTTCCTCGATATCATTTTCGGAAGCTTATAGTCAGGCATCAATAAAACAAATCGATGACTGGGAACCGAGGAACATCCATTAGAAAAGATTCCCGTCTGAAAACACGCAAATTGACGCTCAATTTGAGTATACACGGGAAACCTGCGGGAACGTTAAGGGGCGCGCGGGCCAGTTTCATTATTATATGTAGCTTGTATTGTATTAGGTGAAGATCTACTTTCAAAGAAATTTAGAGCACAGAAAGTAGAAGCAGGATTGAAAGTAATGCTTTACAATAAATTCATCAGTCTATAAGCTGTAATAAGACTTCAGAACGGACACTATTCTATAATTAGCTTAGAATTGGACTACAATGTATATTATATGCTATCATGCAAAGTTCTGTCATAGCAGAGCTTATCTCTTTTATAATATTTCTCATTTCAGTAATTGGTGGAATAAATCCCATTTTATTACTGTCGAATTCTATCGTAAAGCTATAAATCTTGCCATCATCTTTGTGTATATACGTGTCTACTGTAGGCATAATCATCAGAGGTAGCAGATGTGGCATAAAGGCCTACTGATTGCTCAACCTTGTAAGGTTGACCACGAACCAATGTTAACGCGCCGTTCATTTTATTAGCAAGGTAAATTACTGTATCATGATCATCTTTTGGAATATATTCTTTGTACTCTTTAACTCCATCACCTTTTAGAATACCTCGTACATCTTTGTATTCTGGATTTGTAAAATTCAATTGAGGATTGATTGATTGATCTGCATCGTCACCCCAACTATATAGAATTTTTCCACCGAAACTATGAATATCTACAAAATAGCAGATGTTTTTGTATATATCAAATATGGATTTGACGTTCCTCGATTCAGGTTCTGAGAAAGTTGCTTTCCCTCCATATGTTTCACTAGAATTAGTTCCATTTTTGTTTACTGTGTTTATTCCACTACTCCAAAGAAAATCAAAGTTACGGTTTATGTCTACACCTGTCGCATGGTTCGGATTATCACCGTTTGGAACTATGTCAGGATTGCGATTTTTACGCCACCATATACCCTCCATACTTGTAGGTATACCAGGATCATCTGCAGCTTGTGAGTATTTCTTTGCATCAGGATTTACGTCTGGAAATACAATTATATCGATATTTTCAAGCATATTTCTTATTTCATAAGACGGAAAAGTCATATCGCCGTAAGTGAGATCCGTTTTTGTATTGTAAGCATTTATCAAGTTAACTAGGAAGTTTATGCAAATATCTGACCCGCCCCATTCTCTTGCATGCATGCTTCCTGTAAACAACACACCAGGGCGCTTAAAATTGCTGATGCTGTTATTGCTGTTACCTGTAGTATGGACTAGCACAGCATGAGATGTATGCAAACCATGTGTCTTTTCTGGGAGTTCTATGATGGTAACCATGGCCGGGTAAAGCCTATGGATTGTTGTTAAAATTGTTTCCACTTCTCCTGTATTCAAATATTGAATTGTGGCTTTCATCATGAGTTCAGAAAGATTTTTTATATCTGCGAACAGATTGATTGAAGAAACTTCCTTCAAACGGTTTGTGGCTTCCTTGGAAAGATCTAAAATAATCTTTGTCTGGTAACCCTTCGATTCTACATCCTGAATTTCTTTTGTAGAAAGAATGCCAGTAACTGAGTATTTATTGTCATCTTCTTTGTTTGCAGTACGAGTCTTGATATCCAGATTTAGACCTTCCAAGTTCCTTAGTCCTTTCTTACTTTCAGCATATATTTCGACAAGGTATTTTGTCAATTAGAGTAGATGACAACCTCCTTCTTTACAAAATGTGATCCATCGAAGTGTAGAGCATTATCATTTATTTGCCATATGGTCACCGCTTCACATTCTGATATTGATTTTAAATGATTATTCGAAACCATATGTGTTATTAGCTAAATGATACATTTTTACTCTCTTACAATGCAGAATATAGAAATCATAAGTATTTTTTATTGCTCATAATAGATACTTAATGCGGATATTGAGCCTTTTTAATATAATCACGGCCAAAACCAACAGTTATTGTGCAGAAGAGATAGAATAGATTGGAAGTGAAATCTTGAGGTAGAGAGTTACCAAGATATAGTGCTCGATAAGCTCCTGGCTCTGGAGACGATGGTACTAAATGGAATTTAGGGAAGATCTAGTATAAGATAAGACTGGCAGGAAACCCTGCTATACTAGCAGCGCTACACTTTATTGTCCTAAAATTGCACCCGTGATACCCGGGATAGTTTTGAATCCTATTATAATTTTCTGTTATTATATTGTCCTATGTTCTTCTAATTCTTTTCTTGATTAGGAAATAACCCGGGTATCTCGGGTGTTATATAATACCAATCCACCTTGCACCATATCCAATGCCTTTCCTGAATTCCATCGCTAGATATACAAAACTGGAAACCTTGCGGGGATGTTGAGTTGCCTAAAAGATAATGACTAAGAATTGTGTTCATTTTCTTATCATTTTTGAGTTCAGATAGAAAGATTAATTATCGAGGCGCGACCGGCTTACTTTGACGAATTGACATGAGAGTATTAATTAGAGCAATGATTCCAACAACTGCCGGCAACAAGATGGTTAAGATCCTAATTTCTTGAAGACTATCGAAGACTATACCAAGAAGTTCAACTGTGAGGCCGCATACTTTACTGAAGTGAATGGAAACAGAACTATGGTCTTTGTTTTGGATTTGCCAAGTCCAGATATGATCCCGAACATTGCAGAACCTTTATTTCAGGCATTCGAAGCCAACGTAGAAATAAATCCTGCAATGAATTTGGATGATTTGAAGAAGGCGATTTCAAGGATACAGGGATAATAAAGAAATAAAAAAATTTCCGCGGTCAATTCATGTCTTGTCAGAGTTCCCGGCACACGAATTCAAAGTGTAGTCAGGTAGTCGAGATTATACAGAGTTGGGATGGTCAAAAACCTGCAATAAAATGTCTCTTGCGCGAATTTAGAATATGGCTAATTAATGAAAACATTGCGGAGACTAACTGTTGGCGGATACGCACGTCAAGACCGCAAATTCAACTAAAATTTGGTGGATTGAAAACTACTGCAAACTCCAATAGGCGATTACAGAAAATTTGCAATATGGCACATCCTGGCCCCTTATCTTATTAATATTAGAAAAAGTTCTGCTGATGAGGCTTTCCATACTATAAGGGATTGGCTTGATAGGTGTCATAATTTAAGGCGACTGCAGTTTAATCCTAATTATATAATCAAATATAATATTAATACTGCAAAGAGGAATGGTTATCTGCCAATAAGTCTCGAAAAGCTAAAGATAGAAAATGCGCACTTGCATAAATCATAAGTAGATAACTGACTCTCATATCCGTACTCCAAAGCAGGCTATATCGGACAATAAATCAGATCCATTGTAATTTTATCTGAAAATGTGTCTTCTAATACGATGTGCGACATCCCAGGTTATAAGCATTTTTAGAGAATCAGGTATCATATTTATGGACTGACTTGGTTCAATGGTCATAGACGCCATATAGTTCAGTCAAGGGCGCGCTGGATGACGACAATGGTCTCTTCTATGTCATCAGTGTCATTTATCGATAGCCTGCCAGCGGACAAGCGTGCCTTACATGATATACGGTATAGATTCAAAGTTGATAACATCTGGACTGTCATAACCACATATCATCCTGAACTAAAACCAAATGACATAAGTAAAGATATATCGCTAGATCGGATAGTAACTCACGACCTTACCATCAAGACAACTAAGAAAAATTATTTTTGTATTGTCTATACCATTTGCTTCAATAGCTCAATTGGGACACCCCCATGGCAAAGCCATTGTCAGTGAGCAAGTATCATATCAGCCCGCTGAAGGCTATTCTAGTACAAGAAGCCACAAAATATCCACCTGAAATACTAAAGGAGTTTAACAAGACTTAACTATATTTCATTAACAAAGGATACGGAATCGATTGACTACAAAAATGCACAGATAATTCTTATTGGTGCAAGAGAAGGAAAAGACGTGATAAAGAGCGAAATTGGAATAGAATTAGAAATAGAAGAAGAAGGGGGCAGACGATGATGATCAAACCCAGCAACAGCAGCAGTTCGCAGACATATTCAATAAGCTTAAATTACGAAAAGATAAGATTCCGATAAGACCACTTATAGAAGGAAAGTTGGAATGAAAGGTAACGGTCTTTGCCGGAGGAGAAGCAGTAGTATCTCTAAGCAATATTTGGATGGGAAAACAGACATGGATATGATCCAGTCGCCGATTCCCGATGTCTGACAATTGTTGGGACTTGGGATTATAAATATATCCTTTGAATTAGGAAACGTTGGTCAGAATCGGAATTGATTTGATTATCTTTAAGTGAAGACAATGTGAAACTGTATCTGTAACAAGTAATCGGAGAGCCAGGAGAGTAAGAATCATCCCAATAGGACTAGTAAATAAGGATAACTTTTGATGCCTTTGATAATTGGTGACTTCACAAAAATTATGGAGTAAGATGAAACTCTAGTCTACAAGGAGTCTAGAAAATACTGCAAAAAAGAATTGGAACTGGATATATTTGATGGTTGGCTAGATCCTCTATTTTTGTTGACAGTCTTTATAGCCAAATTTTTGTTATTCCATTTATTCTTGAAGAGAGACTTCTACTGGTGTGGGATTAGAGAATATATCAAATACAGGGGACCTCTTTTGTGCAAGTTCTACAAGTTCCCTTACTTTTTCCTTTGGTGCATTAGACTTGACTTTGAATGTAACCTTTATTTTCTCATATCCATTTCTAACATTCTCAGCCATTCCAAGATAGCCTTGAAGGTCTATGTCACCTGATAGCGTCGATTCTACCTCGTCTATCACTACTCCTTGAGCCGCTCCAAAGTAGATGAGAGGTATGTGGTACAGGATAGAACCAGAGAAATTAATAGGGTACATTCATTTCTTGATAAATATGATGATCTGAACTTCAGTTATTCCAAGATTTTCGGCATAAAGGGATTACAATGGCTAAGGGATGTAAAAGTAACTGGCAATGACCAGATTTTTGCTACAGATGAGTACATTCAGCAGATTGAATTTCTTACCAGAGAGATCAAAAATATTGAATCGAAGATAAGGATAGACGCATCAAATAATGAATCAGTTAAAATATTGATGAGTATGACAGGAATAAATTATTTCTCTGCAATGATGATATCATCTGAAATTGGCGATATTAGCAGATTTAGTTCACCTCAAAAACTTGTATCATGGGCTGGATTATGATGTCCATCAGTGCATCAATCTGGAAACTCATTGTATATGGGAAGGATGAAAGATGGTAATAAAAAGGTAAGATGGATATTAATTGAAGCAGCTGAATACTGCATCTAGAACTGACGGTAGATTAAGGAAATTCTATCTAAGACTGGCCAAAAGACATGGACGTCACATTGCAATAACACATGTTGCAAATAAGATATGCACTATAATGTGGCATATGCTAACATACAAGAAACTATACAATGAAAGAAAGATTGGTCTATACGAAACAAAACTTAAGAGGATCCAACACTAAGATAATAAAGACTGGTCTAAGCAGCATTAGATAATAGTAGGATATGCTAGCCAAGTAGGAACTTTTACATAGATGCATGATCCATTAGGATTTTAGTTCATTTATGCTGATGGTTATGTCATTTCGATTGAACATGTTATACAGAGTTGCCTTTAGGAAGATTCTCCTTTACCATGTTAGAAAATTTTCTAGCTGTTACATGTTCTCCGAACATTCTTTTAATAGAAGAGAATACTGTTTCTGCCATCCATCTATGTCCATCAGTCACGCTTCGCTTCCATCTTTTGAAGTTTGCTTGTTGTTTTACTACAGACATATTCCTAGCATGACAGTTAGTTGACTTGACCTTGGAATTACTTCTTGTCTTTATACCAGGTTTAATGTGGTTCTTTGATAGGTATCTAAAATTGTTATTGCTATCGTACATACCGTCTGCGGATATACCCTTCAGATTATTATTTTCAGAAGCATTATCTACTAACTTCTTTAGTATCCTACCATCATGTACCTCTTCACTTGTTACCTCCAAAGACAGGATTCTTTTCCTCTGATGTCAACTGCCACATACTGCCACATGTATCTTTAGATGCTTTGTTGCACGAATCCGATATTAGTCAACTAACTTTGAAACATTCAGCTAAAAAGGAGTAATCCGCATTTGGCCTATTCCTGAGAAGGTACTAAAAGCATTGCAAGATGACGATCTTTCTGAATTATGCAACAAAGCATCTTTAGATATCCTTTTCTAACATGCCATTTGTGTCGTATCCATTCTCCCACGATTAGTCACTTTAATGCCAGTGCTGTCTAAAGCAATGACAATATCATTTCCCAATCTTTCATTGATTTTAATTTCCAGTTTGTTTATGCGTCTACTAATGGTACTATAATCTGGTATGCCTGGAACTTTTTTACTCGCATGAGTCATGACTACACCCTGTGTTTGTCTATATGGTAGATGGAAATATGCTCTCATGTAACCTAGAAGCTGCATAAATGAATCTGGGTAGTCATAGGGCTCACCAACCTTACCTTCATTCATTTGAGATAATTCATGATCCCATTCATCAAGTACATCAAAATCCAAGAGTACTTGACCACGTCTGACTAGTGATTCATTGTACGAAGGCCAGTCAATCATATCAGAATAATTACTATTAGTAACTGAAATGCGGAGTGGTCAAATAAATATCACTTACAACATAATGAATCATGCAACAAAGCATCTATTTTCTCTATTACCTAGGTTATTTTAGAATGAATTCAAATGAGGATGAAATATGGTATATTCCGCAATCAAATTCTTCCTTTTCTTGTCTAATTAATGATATTATTACTAATAGCGCATTCCAACATTGGTTGTACCATTTGCGGTGAAAGTGATTTCATTTAGAAAAGAATGATCTATGTCTGTATAATAGAAGAAGATTTCTTTCTATTGTAGAATTAAACATCCGATAAGAAATTTCTGACTTGACTGAACGTAAAAGATCGTTGTAAAGTGATTTTTAAATGCAATCTCTCATCTACGTTCTCTTTATTAAATTGCCTTTCATCTGTACAAATTCTGCTTCTGTAATTACTCCTTGATCCCTTAATTTTGCAAGTTTAGCTAATTCATCAGCTATGGATGTTACTGATTGGCTATCCGGTTGAATTTGAGTAGCAGTCTCCCCTTTAGTGTGTACAGTTTCTGGTTGGGTGTGACAGGACGATTCTTGTCGTTCAGAGGAAGGAGATTTTTTACTACTTTGCATTCCGGATCTTATTATTTCAATTAAATCCTCATCTTTTTTCTTTGGAATAGATTCAATTTTCCCACCTTCTTCATCCTCCTGTCCAATCAATAATCTCTTCCATCCATTCCTAATCTCGTAGAACTGACTAATCCTGCAGTTTTGAATCTAATTGTAGATGACAATATATTTTTCTCAAGTTTAACACTTGTAATAATATCATATGGGATGTCTACAATATTTTCAAGCCCTAGCATGTAATGGATCTCTTATGATTATCCTTCTGTCTGTAGCATATACTACATTTGGGGTGATATAGGATATATAGGGTTGAAAGAAATCTTACCCCCTTGGTAGTCAGGATTTAACTGAAATAGAGCAGAACCTAAGCTTCATTCTAACTCATTTACAAGAACCGATATTCCCAAGAAATATTATGACAAAAGCCCTGGGGTCATCAAAAGGAAGCATTCAACAAGACGGAAGTTCTTAACTATTTTAGAACATCAAACTTTGAAGATTGTAGGATCAATGCCTATCCTTCATTTACTAAATATAGTGAAATTAATAGAACTCCATCAGTTTTCTAATGATAGATATAGATCTCAAAGACTTTACATCGAAAGATAAACTCGATAGAGCTATGAATAGAGTCTTAAAGAAGATCGAAACTATTATGCACGGCCATCCTACTGTATTATGGACTGGCAATGGCTATCATATCTATCAACCTATGGAAGGATTTATCCTGGAGGAAGAAGACGTATTTGCAAAATTTATAGACCCAAATGGAAAAGATCTCACCAGTAAATTCATGCAATTTGCAGAAGATTTTCTAACGAATAAAAAAGGAGATCCTCAACATAATCCATCTATAAATTCATGTTTGGTTAGGATTCCAGGAACCATAAATTCGAAATGTGGGCAGGTGGTTAAAATCATACAACGATGGGATGGTCAAAGACCTGCGATAAACTATCTATTACGCGATTTTAGAAGATGGCTCATAAATGAAAAGATAGAGCAACTCAGACTATGACTAATAGTAGAAGGGCGCGCGCTCAGACTGTCAATTCGACTAAAATTCGGTGAATGAGAAACTACTACAAACTCCAATAGATGATTATAGAAAATTTGCAGTATGGCGCATCCTGGCTCCTTATCTTATTAATATTAGAAAATATTCGACTGAGGAGGCTTCTGGTACACTAAAGAATTGGCTTGATAGATGCAGACCAGTTAAGGCGATTAGAGTTTAATCCTAATTATATGATCAAGTATAATATTAATTCTGCAAAGAGGAATGGTTATCTACCAATAAGTCTCGAAAAACTAAAGACGGAAAATGCGCACTTGCACAATATGTTGGCTAAATCTTAGGTAGATAACGAACTCTGATATTCGTAATCAGAATCAGACCAAGTCGGACAACAAAGCAGGTCCGGTTTAGCGATATCTGAAAAGTGCTTCTATTAACGATATGCAGCATATCAGATAATAAACATTCTCTAAAATGAGACATTAGATCTCTTGCGTAATTAGAAGCACAGCTATATTCGACGTCATATAGGATATTTATGTGATATCTCTTTGATGTCATATAGAAGACTATGCAAAAAGCCTTTGTTATTCAGGTCACTTACTGGACTAACTGTACCAGAATTTGATCAAATAAGCACAGAAATGGACTCGAAATATGAGGAATATGAAAGAAGACGTCTTTCTAAAAGGAAGAGGAAAAGAGATGTTGGTGCCGGTAGACCGTTTAAACTGAAACCAAGAGAAAGACTTCTAATGCTTTTGGTTTATTTATTATCGATTGTACATTACATATGCATTATCGGGATTTCTATTTGATCTTGACCAGAGCAATGTATTTAGAGATTTGACTATCCTAGAATCTTTGCTAAAGGAGTGTATTCCATTGCCAAAGAAGATATACAAACGTACTAAGAGATTAAGAACTATAGAGGAAGTTGAACAGTACTTCCCTGGATTCAAGGCTTTCATAGACTCTACAGAACAGGAGATTCCAAGACCTAAGAACAAGAGAAAGAGAAAGAGTTACTATTCAGGTAGAAAGAGGAAACATACTGTCAAGACACAATTGATGGTTAATACTGAAGGTTTGATCCTGCATAAGACAGGTCACAGGAATGGAAGAAAACATGATTATGACATTTACAAACACAATCATCCTACTATAACTCCATCACAAGTTGACAACATAGTTGATCTTGGTTATCTTGGTATTGAAAAGGACTTTCCCACAGTAAAGTCTGTACTTCCCATTAAAAAGAAAAAGAATACCTTGCTTTCAAATGACGATATGAAATACAACAAGAATCACTCAAGACTCAGGATCATAGATAGTAGAACACACCATATGCAAGATCAAGAAGTTTGGAATAATGGGTATATAAGTTCAGAAACAAACTAAGAAGGTACAATAACATATCTGATATTGTATCCGGTATACTGAACTTCAGAGTGATGCAGTCTAACAAGATTTCAATCTAAGAATACAGTCAAAATAGGCAGCATTAATAGATCATAACTGCTAATTACGCAAGAGATCTATTATCTGTATAGCCTGACTGTTCAATATATCTGGACATTGAATAGATAAAACTTCATGTGTATCTCAGTCATGGCCTTCACAGGGGGTCCTACCGGCGATCCTATAAGTAAACAGGGAAGAAACGTCATAGGATACCAGACGTGATCGGGGGAGCGGAAATGATGTTACAGGCATTACTCAATTCTCGTTAGGCGGCGATACCAGCGCGCCCTTTGCCATGGCTTATGTCGGTACGAACGGGCGCGTCTTTAACAACCCTATCATCCCCGATCTTACGGGCGCTGATAACGTGTTCGTAGGCCTCGTTACGGAACTAATAACTGATATCACGGCAGGCGTACAAGTCCTATTGGGCCAGCGCTAGGGTGGCGGTCCAAAGTCTGGTGCATCATATCCTGCATAAAATCCCCTCGTGTAACTTATCGTATGTCCTGTAACATTCCGAGGCAGTTCGTGTATCATTGCTCTAAAACCATCTATCCATCCGTCAACATACCTGATGTCTTTGACTTTTGGAACTATTATATTATGATTCTTGATATTTTTCGTTATTGAGTTATGTGCTACTCCGTAATTCCATCCATCACTATATCCCCAGTTATATATACCTGTGTGGATATCATCATGTAACATCTTTCCATGTAAATAATTATGATATCCATCCAACCATGCATCTACATACTCCAGTGGTGCCTTTGCCATAGCCGTCTGTTTTGCGTCCAGCGACACAACTGGTGCCATGGCCGCTAGTAATACCACGATTGCAAGTGCGCTAAGTAATATTTTCATTCTCTCGCATCATGATTATTTGACTATCACCCATGAAGCAGAATCTGGACCCTTTGCACAGTCAAAACTTGCTTGGTCTGCATCACTTCCTCCATTCGATGACATAACTGAGCACCATCCGATGACATAGCCCCTTACAAACTCCTTCGAATGGAATTGAAAGCCCTTACCCGGCTGAAGTATATGCCAGTGGCATCCATCTGGATGTGTGCATTTATCTAAATATAATCCAAAGACTGACTCAAAAAGACCTATTTGTTATAAAGCATCAAAAAGAGAAGGTCATAGAGAATTAATTATTTGCAACTACTCATAGGTTTCTATTGTTATAACTTGTAACTACAAGTTTGTTATCCTGCATAAGAGGTATTATAATCGTACTTTGGCCTGGTATAGATCCTAGGTCAGCGAGCGCCGATTGTGTGTAAATCTATCAAAGTTACATATCCAGTTCCATCAGCATTAACATCATATATCTTTCCTGCAGGATTGTCAGTAACGTAGTAATGTGTTCCGGTAGTATCGGACACTATTCCGTCAAGACCACCAAAAGGAGATGTAGTTCCTTGTTCTCCTAAACTGCTTATCGTCTTATTTTTTATATCGATAACCTCCATGCCTCCTCCAGGTTTACTTAAAGGTCCCAAAGAAACAACAATTAATTTATTTTTGTTATTGTCTATATGCAAACCATTAGGGCCATTTAATTGTGGGCTTTGTAACCAATCTTCTAAAGAAGTGTACTATTACCAAGATTCACATCTGGCTCTTGTAGATAGTATTGGTACAAGTATGATACATAGATATTTCCTAGATTATCTGATACAACATCATTAAGAAAGAGATTCCTGGTGCATTGAAGCGCTTGATTATTTTTCCATTTGCAATATCTATCTCTACTAAGTTTGTAATGTCTGAAACATATAATTTACTACCATCATTTGAAATGACTATACCCTTTGGTGCATCTAGTCCTGTCACCCAATTCAAGTTAATTATACTCCCGTTAGAAGGTGAAACCTCAGAAATGAATCCATTTTGATCCTTTTGATTTGGTTTTCCATTTACATTTGAGACGAACAAGACATTTTGTTTGGATGCATAAGCTACTGATTCTGGATTCTTTAGGTTGGTAGGTGTTTCCCACAATTTGTTGGCCTTTATCTGGCCTGCTTGTTGTTGCTGCTCTTGTGCTTGTGCTTGACTATTATTATTCAAATTAATGGCGATTCCGCTGAATAACAGTATTCCAGAAATTACTACTATGAGCAAATGGCTCAAAACTAATGATTTCTGTGAATGCCTTTTATTATTTGCAATCAACGTGCAGACATTACTTTACATAATTAATAAACATACGTTTCATTTTTCCTTACTGTGATTTCACCTAGCCATAGTTTGAGTTCGACTAAAATTGCATGATAATAGACAGTGATAGATAATGAAATCGTAATCCAAATTAGATTACATCGGATATTCTCTCAGATCCAGAATAAGTATATCAGAAAAAGTGTCTTCTAATACAGATGTGCGGTGCGCAAGATTATAAACATTCTCTAAAATGGGATATCTGATGGATAGAGTGAGGCCTAGGTACGATGACAAGAATTTAGGTGCCATGTCGGATCTGAGCAAGAGAAAGGCTCCAGAGATTCTACTAACCCACTTGCAGGAGGGAATCGGTATCGCTCTTGATCTCAAAGGGGAACGAATGTTTTTGACTGACTTAGCTGGATCTGTCGATTCTTGCCAAACTCAATGGATCGGATAAAAAGATACTGCTCTACGCTCAGGGCAACCTCACCGGTATAGCATACACGGAATTGCCCTCGAAGCTTGCAGACTCTATAAATTGATATCTATAGATAAAGCAATTAGTCGATTTAAAACAATGTATTAAATTGTGTTAATGTCCAGCAGGTTGAACATACTGGGCGATATCAGATTTTGATAAGTCCAATATAATTATCTCGGAAATAGTATCTTCTGATAACGGTATGAAACACGTCACATTAAAAGCCTTTTCTGAATTAAAACATAAAATGTATAGACTAATAATCATTATACATAGACAATGATGATAAAAATATGTGTATATCTATCATGAGGCGCGCTAAAAAGTAGACCCTAGAATCATGCATACATATACGTGTTCTACATTTAAACGGTCACATCTACTATCTATCTACTAACCATTCCTCCATCAATTAACAATGTGTGACCTAAGACAAAAGATGCCTTGTCAGACAATAACCAGGCTACTGCATTTGCAATCTCTTCAGGATTGCCAATGCGTCCTATAGGATGCATTGACTTTACTGTTTCTAGAAACTGCTTGTTGTCTCCCACTAGTCGTTTAGCCATGTCAGTTTCAACTGCACCTGGAGCGACAGCGTTTATTCTGATTCCAGATTTGGAATATTCTAGTGCAGCTGATTTGGTCAGTCCAAGTACAGCATGTTTGCTCGCGCTATAGATTGGGATATGTGGAAATCCTATAACGCCGGCTATAGAAGACATGTTTACTATTGCTCCCCCTCACTCTTTATCATCTGTGGAATCTCATATTTCATGCACAACCAAACGCCTTTGACATTTACGTTCATAATCCGATCAAAAACATCTGATGTCTGATCTAATAACGGTGTCATCATTTCTTCTATCCCAGCATTATTAAATGCATAATCGAGCCTACCATATTCCTTGACTGTTTTCTCTACAAGTGACGTGACATCATCTTCGTTTGTCACATCTGTCTTTACAAAGATGCCGTCACTTCCAGCTTCTTTGACTAGTCGCACGGTTTCCTCTCCTTCCGTAGCACGGCGCGCAGATACAGTAACCTTAACTCCATCTTTGGCAAGCACAGCTGCAGTTGTCCTTCCAATACCCGAACTACCACCTATTATGATCGCAACTTTTTGATCTGTCATTTGTTATACATCATTCTCACATTATTTATCGTTGATGTATCTTAAATTAAGAGAACGTATTTGCAAAATTTTTAGATCCAAATGGAAAAGATCTGACTTCCAAATTCATGCAATTTTCAGAAGAGTTTCTAACGAGTAAGAAAGGAGATCATCAACATATTCCTACGGTAAACTCATGTCTTGTGAGAGTTCCTGGGACCATAAATTCGAAATGCAGACAGGAAGTTAAAATAATACAGCGATGATATGATCAAAGGCCAGCCATAAACTATCTGTTACGTTATTTTCAGTTGTGGTTAATCAATGAAAAGATGAAGCAAAGACTAATAGATAATAAGAGGGCGCGCACTCAGACCAGCAATACAACTACTATCCGATGGTTTGAAAAACTATTGGAAACACCAGTGGATGGATACAGGTAATTTGCACTATGGCGCATCCTTGCTCCTTATCTTATCAATATTAGAAAATATTCACCAGAAGAGGCATCTGGAACAATAAAGAATTGGCTAGATAGATGCAGTTCACTAAGAAGATTAGATTTTAGTCCTAATTACATAATTAAATATAATATTAATTCTGCTAAGAGTGGATATCTACCTATAAGTTTGGAGAAATTAAAGATAGAAAATTCGTACTTGTACAATGTATTGACTAAATCATAGATTCTCGTAGTCGAAATTCAATCAGGCTATATTGTACATTCAAGAGCAGAGCACTAATTTATCGGAAATAGTGTCTTTTCTAATAGGTGTGCGGCGCACCAGATTATAAACATTCTTCAAGATGGGGGGATTTGATGTATAGAGTTATATCATGGCATAATTACAAAATTAAATGCATTTCTTTTAGAAGGCGCTCACCGATTATATTCGGCCTTCATCTATACACATAGGAGAAGTCTCAACTTAGCAGATGATTCATGTCAGACAAAACGGGATTTCCGCAAGTCCTGTAATCATATCGGAAATAGCCTCTTCTAATAACGGTGTGAAACATATCAAATTAAAAGGGTTTTCTCGATTGAGAGATCAAATTTATAGACCACGTCTTTGGTAGACATAGACAATGATAATAGGAATCAATGTATATCATGAGGCACGCCAAATGCTCCATTCTATAGATAAGACCTTGATGGCTTATCTCATTTTGGAGAAGTATAATTATAATTGGCCGACCCACTAGATAGGAGTGACAAAAGTGTAGACCGATCCAATAGTCTCATCTATTTACCCGCAATCTGATGTCTTTGTATCCAGACCCTTTTTGAACACATGAAGCGATCTCTATTGACAGTCACAAAATGGGCACAATTTTGCATTATGCTAAATAGTTGTAATATGTAAAGAAAAATCAGATAATTTCGGTTTATATACTCAGTTTCTACCATATCATAATACAACTTAAACTACTGGGAACACTAAACGACTACATTGCTGTCAATCGTGTGTTTCTATCCTAATATAGTACGACTTAAATCTCGTCACTGTAGTTCATACCTGTTTCTCTACATCAGTTTTTGCCTTTACTATACGGCTTAAGATATCCTTTAGTGCATCGATCATTAACTGATCATCATAGACCTGCATTCTCTCCTTATGGATTAGTGTCGCCAGCATGCCTAACTGGAATTCTGTTATGCGTAAATCACATTCACTCATTTAGTTTGTTTTGTCTTCATACCCAAACTATAATGGAGTTTTTAATCTATTATAGTACGAAGACTTAACGGTAACTGGAATACCGTTATCCAGCGTCGAGTGTAACATTTTCGCCATCATCAGATAGTACTAATTCCTCCACAGGGACTTAACTAACACCTATAAAACAAAAATAATTGTCAAAAAGTGATGGCATGACCTAACAGTGATTGTATTTGAAGATCTTTTAACTACTGAATTTCATCTTGAATAAACCATTTATACTCAATTGCCAAATCCTTTTTATAATCGAGATGATATTAAGCCACTAATTTGAAGAACTGGGAGTAAGATACTGAACGACCTTGGTTGAACGGATTGATATGCAGTACTATGAGACGCTGAAGAGGCGGAGATACCTCAACAGTAAGGGCACACTTTATAAATTGGAAGACTGGGTTATTAAGCAATGCAAACCATATCCTGGGATGCGAGTCTTAGATCTCGGCTGTGGAACAGGAAAACATACCTTCCCTTTTGCCGACCTAGTTTCACCAGGAGGTTCTATTTTGGGTATTGATATATCACAAGAGGCTGTGACTGAAGTTAATGAAAAGGCCAAGACGAACCAACTAAAACAAATCAGAGCTATGAAAGGATCTTTCGACGAATGCATCAATTTGTTGCATGATTCTAAATTTGATCTCATTCTATCCTGCTATGCTATATATTATGCCAAAGACATGAAGGGAGTTCTATGCGCTTTACGTTCCCTGCTAAATCCTAACGGTCACATCTTTATTTGCGGTTATGGCAAAATGAATAATCAAGAAATTTTTAATATTATTAATCATGTAATTCCCAATCCTCGTGAACAGATGAAATCTGCAGGCGATTTCATCCATGCATCAAGCATAGAAGAAATAGGCAAGTGTTATCAGAGATTTAGTACGGTTAGATTGTACAACAAGATTCAATTTAATAAGGTGGATGATGTCTTGGAGTGGTGGAAAAACCACCCTTCCTACCTCCCTGAAATTTATGACCAAGTAGAAGATGCATTGCGAACCTATTTTGCTTTGAAAAGTAATTTTGTTTTGACCAAAAGCATTCTCGGTGTGAACTATTATTCCTGAACACTTGACCTGGAGGGTCTCACATAACAAGATGGCTGTGGTAGCGGTGGTGACAACGATCACATCTTACTACACGAATACATCAGGCGGATAGAGTTTCTGAATACTGAAATTAAAAATATTGAATAAAAGATAAGATGTCAAGCGTCAAGGAATGAATCAGTTAAAATACTACTGATGAGTATGACAGGAATAGACTACTTTTCTGTAATGATGATGGCATCTGAAATTGGTGAGATAACATGTTTCAGTACACCATAAAAACTGGTTTCTTGGGCTGGCTTATGTCCATACGTTCATCAATCAGGAGATTCCTTAAAATTTATGTGTTCTCTAAGGGATAGTACACAAAGATTTTCGTTCTAATCCTAATTCTAAATATGACCCCTTTGTCGTTTGTCCTGCCATCAGAAATAATTTGTCTGTAGTTACTTTATCTTTTATTGATTTGGCAGGCACCCCCGCAACTATGTCCCCGTCTGGTACATCGCGTATCACCACAGCACCTGCACCAACGATGACATTATTTCCAACATGTACCTTTCTTAAGGTTGAATTCAGTCCTGTCCAACACATATCTCCAATCTTCGGTACTCCCTCCGATAGCCGTTCCTGCTGCGATTTGACAGTGCTTACCTATTACAATGTTATGACCTATATGGACCATATCAGCAATTTTGGTGCCGTTTCCTATTGTGGTATCAGATAGAGAGCCTCTGGCAATGTTGGTATTTGCACCTACCTCGACATTATCGCCTATCTTGACCCCTCTTATGTGAGGGAATCTCTCGAGTTCTCCATCGGCATTTCTCTCAAACGCAAAGCCGTCTTCACCAATTGTCACTCCTGATTGTATAATACTGTTGTTTCCACTATGGCAATTTTGCAGACTTACTCTTGTACCAATCATCGTATTATCACCAATTATGCAATCATCGCCGATTACAGTATAGTCACCTATATAGCAACCAGAACCGATCTTAGCAGTTTCGGAAATTACTGATCTAGCAGAAATGCCGGCTGTATTTTTCTTATTATACATCTGATTCATAATTTTAACGAAAGCGTATCTCGGGTTATCCAAGAAGATGAGCTGTCGTTTGCATCTTTTGGGTGTACTCGTCCTTGCATGCTCTTTGCACATAGAATTATTCCAGCGCTAGATTGTGAGATCATTGAAACTCCTTTCTCTTTTTCATAGTAACACATAGCAAGATCACTTGCTCTGGCCTCATTTATCGATGATACAGCTTTTACCTGCCTTTCTGGACCTTCGGAAATATAGCTGATCTCCAGTTTATCTAGAATAGACTTCCAATTATACTCCATAGTACTCCAATATATTGCAAAGAGGCTTAAATATATTATGGATAATAGCTCTTTGTAAGTATATGATATGAAAAATCATAACATATGTTACTTGCAATAGCCAGAAAAGAAGATTTTATATACCACAGCTCTTTATCTTCGTTTTCTATCTTCTTCTAGACTGAATTGAATACTGTTGTAGACTAGAATAATGCAGGTCCGCAACTTGCCTTATCAGAGATCTGAGTATGATTGACTAACAGTTATGTTGCACCTTAGAAGTTATCCTTGTCTTCTCTCGATCTCCTGCAACCTGGCTGATAATGAAACAAGCTGATCTGATAGTTGTGCTATAGCATCATCCTTTACTTTATCACGCTGTCTTACTGATTGATTCATTTCTTCCAATTCTTCCACCTTGGTTTGTATGTCTGCGCCCTGTCTTTCTAATTGATGGATATTTAGGAATTTTCACCTCTTTCTCGTACTCCAATGTAATGAGATATGAGTTGAAAGCAAGAATTCGACTTGTTGGGCTCTATTCCGGGGTATTCATATCGTGGGTTAGATTTAGGTAATACCCAA
>CAVPXM010000078.1:0-23261 GCA_963709405.1 uncultured Nitrososphaerales archaeon | reverse complement strand
ATACAATTGAACCGCTAGGAGATCTACTAGCCCCTCCATTCAAGGTAACTTGTTCTTGCCCATTGACAACTGAAGTTGATTGTTTAATAGCGACGATTGGTGGTAAGCCGCTGCCTTGTCTGGACTCCGAGATTCACTTTTGAATTTGAAGGATTCGGTTGAAGTGGCGATGGCTGAGTCGGCAAATTATCGTATTTTCCAACTCATGGAAAGGCATTGGAAATATTAGACTGGGACCTATTCCGTTTGGTACACTCCCAGGTATTGAGCCATTCTGGCCTTGATTTTGCTCGTTAATTATTGTGCTGGTGATACTATTACTTGAGTTATTAGTATTGTTACTTGGAGTATTTGCGCTAGTTGGATTTTGGTTGTTTGCTGGACTATTGCTATTATTGATTGAGATTGTAATTGTTGGTTTTGGTGGAATTGATGCAGGCCTTTGGCGACGGCTTCGGCGGTAGATTGTTTTGAGATTACGACTTTGCCTGGAATGATATTAGTAGTATTAGCTGTAACATGATTACTTACCGAGTTGCTGCTAGTCGGCTTTGGAGGAATTAATGTAGTGTTTGGCTTTGCAGGAATTTGATTTGAGATTACGACTTTGCCTGGAATGATATGGTACCATATAGTTGTGGTTTGATTATTTGTACCTTACGTTAGGACTGTTGTTACTATTATTGATGACCCCGAAGTAATTCTGATATTATATGGAGGAACGAACACAGTTCCCTTCTCACTAGCAGACCCTTGATTTGTCACGTTTAGTGCATTTTCGATACTATTTTTACGCTCCACAATACTGTTTTTACGCTCCACAATACCATTATTAACTGTCTTGTTAACTGCGGTTTCGACAATCTTTTTATGCTCTTTTATGCCATTATTAACACTGGTTACGGTAGGCACTGGAGTAACATTTTTCGACTTTTTCATCTGGGCAAAATTGACACTTTTTGAAGGAACAATCGGTTTATATGAATTTGATACACCTGTGAAATTTACGCTATAAAACTTGACAGATTCGGGCGGCAGGAGCGTTGCTATCTTTTGCATTGACACAGGAAATTTTCGATGTCACTCTATTATTTCCTTCTTTTATCACCGACGTATTAGATGGTGTAAAGGTATATTTCCAAGAAGAGAAATCCTCTGCGCCTTTACCTGTCCCACTCGGTATAACGTTCTTGTACGGTTTAAAGTCATTTATAAGAACCCCAACGATACATTTGGTGTCAGGTCTGTCTGAGGAAGTCCCTGTAATCGTTAGAATCTTGATTCCATCCGATAACTTCTGTCCCTTGGTGGGAGAAGTAATCGTCACGCTAGGTGTTGCTGGCTGAGCACTCGCAGCAGTTATTGATACAATAGAGAAAATTATTAACCCAAAGCTTAACATTAACATGAATTTCTCAAGCTTCAATTAATTGACCTTGGGTAGCATGTAAAAATGACTATAAAAATATCGGTTGTTAACAGAATTTGGCTAAGAATAAAAATTACTTTACATGCATATCTGCAAATTTCGCTTCTAGGTCAGAAATATTGTGCGAGACATGCATACGCCTTTTTCGTGGCGTAGTCATATCGTGTATCTTTATAATGAACAAGCAAATCAGATCACTAAATTCAGATTGTGTTTTATAAAGTTAGGTGTCGATAGAGTCGTTATTTCTTTCTTTCTTTCTTTTTTCTCTGTTCCTCTTCACACTTGATCTAATGTTCCGTATCCAAACCCGAACATTAGTCATCAGTTTGTGTTAAGAGGGTTAAGACAGTAATTCGAATGACCTGTATACTTCCAACTGGATATAATGATTCAACTAAAGTAGCCCTTTATCCATCTATCAGTATATCTTACTTTATTTTGTATTACAACAATTCTAGAAATTTCGCTTTCATCCATTATAGAGTATCCTCGTAATTTCGAACAGAGCAAGCGAGCAAAGTTTCGAACTTCGCTCATCTCCATCATGTTATTCCGTCCAAGCCGCATGGTTGACATTCCTATATTCATGTAAGATTTTAGCCTATAAAATGAGGATTACCTTCTTCCATCATTTTCGAAAATTCTTCTACAAAGTCTAAATGATCATTGTAATCCCCGATCAATGTCATACGTAGTACTGTTCTAGTTTGCGCCGAAGCAAGGAAGTGCAAACTCTTCCACCATCTTTCCCATGCATCCTTGTACCGTGGTCGGTTGATAACAAAAAACATCTTTCTGTTGGATGCGTTTGTCGAAAGGTATATTTGCGTTGGTAATGCATCCGCATCTTGTAGTCTAGCGAGCATTTCAGGTTCTTGGCCATTAGTGACCAGGAAAATTGATTTAGTAGCCCTTAAAGTTTTTAAATACTTGATCAGTTGCAGCCACTTTGGATACATCGTTGGTTCACCGGAAAGTGATATCGCGTAATGAGCCGGAAACAACGATTCATCGAGTTTTTCCTTGCTGTTTTTGGAATGTCCATAAAACCCGCTAATTAGCTTCCTCCTCGCTTCAATTAAATTCTCCACTATAACATCCGGTTCGTCAACCAATTCTGGCGTCATTTGTAAGGTATCGTAGAACTCTGTCGGACGCCAGCAGTAAACACAACGATTTTCGCAATTCATCGCGGAGCCTGGTGTCATTTCCATACACCGGTGAGTAGATATACCATAAAATTTGTGTTTATAGCAGTCACCCTCATATGCAAATGATTTCTTTGTCCAGTGACATAACTCCACTGCCGAATGGTTGTAAACCCCGTATTTTGCTTTCTGTAGCTTCGACTTGATTTGTGGTGTTATCTGAATAAGATTTTCCTCGGTGCTATGGGAGATGTATTCGTCAGAGCAACTCATTTTAGATTCTGATAGATTCATTTGAATTTAAAGCTTGCAATAGCAATCTGAAAAATCATCCGAAATAATTGATCTCTGCCACTGTTTCACTTGAGAGCATTTATTCAGGAATCACTCGTGAAATACGCGTATTGCCTTGGGGATTAACACCGAAGATATTGTTAATATAAGCCTGAATTTAGTAAATTGGAAAAATTACCTGCAGACAGCAATATACATGTTCAAGGGGATAATATTCACAAGGTTCTGATAGCAATAGATGTGAGCATAGCAGAATTGGTTCTCGCAAAGAATCTTGGTTGTGATGCCGTGATAGCACATCATCCAATAGGAATCTCCTTGCTCAATTTCCATAAGGTAATTGATCGGCACACTGATTACATGGTTGAAAAAGGGATCCCGAATGATATCGCTGCAGATGCTACACGCAAGCTGAAGGAAAGAGTCAGAATAAAATCTCATGCTAATATTTATGATCAGGTTGTTCATGCCGAGAAGATGCTGGACTTGCCGCTTGTCAATATTCATCAACCGTGTGACGAGTTTATGCGAAGAGAAGCTATTGGAACAAATAATTTCAGGTAATACAGAATACATCTCAGACGTAATAAACTCAGTCGAATCTATCTCAGAATTCATGAATGTCGATACCAAAGTGGAGGCTGTTTTTGGGAGCATGGATAACAGAGTTGGCCGATGGGCTTTAGTCTTAGCCTGCAGGAACCAACGGTGGGTTTCCTATCGCAAGGGTATATTTTCAACATGGAATTTCCACTGTAATATATCTTCATATCGACTATAGCGATCTACTAAAAATGCAGGAAGAGCAACTGCATGGAAATCTAATTATCCTGGGTCATTTAGCTGGCGACTCCATAGGGCTTAATGCTCTAGCCGATAAATTGGAAGAAACAGACATAGAAACAGTCAGATTGGGCATTATACCCTCAAAATGACATAAATACTGAATCGTAACGGTTGTTGTGATTGTCGCCGTACTCGGAAATAGCATGATCTTTGTCACGCTCATTTCTGAAGCCGTTTGCAATCTCTTTTCTAACGATTATATAATGTCATATCTCTAAAGTTGTTGGTTGGCCTTCGTAGTATAGCCTGGTTAGTATAGGCGGCTGTGGTCAAGACGAGATAGTTAATCATCAAATTCTTGGAAGAAACCGCTCGAGGAGGGTTCAAATCCCTCCGAAGGCCTCATCATTCCTAAAACTATTCAGAAATATGAGTAAATACGCCTTTTAGAAATAATCGAGCGAGCTTGAAATTTTAATTATTTAATTCACCAGTTTGATTTCAAATTCTAGAAGAACCTTCAAATGCTTCGTGTATTGAAGGGCTGGCTAGCACCCAACCATAATGATTTTCATCATGTATGTACCTTACCTCTTTAATATTTGGCTTTAGCTTATTTTTTCTTAGCTCCAAAAGAAATTGAGTTTGTATCGCCATGCCAATTTTTCTACTCAGTTCAGTCGTCTTGATGTCTCCTTTTGGGAGCAGAAGTCTACAACTAAACTTGTCTTGCCAGCTAGAGTCTCTATATAATTTGACCAACTTGTCAACCACGTCATGGACATCGCTAATCCCTTTAACATCAATCGTAGTATTCACTGGAAAATGGAAATAAGATTTGGATTGTGGCATATTCAATTACCTAGAAAGAACATGCCAGGGAAAAACCTTTAGTCTATAAGTGCTAGATAGAAGATATTCTCATTTTGAAATCTTTGCTGGCATATCAAAAGTTAGGATCCTTTAGTAATTTACTTCATTTATATATATATTAAAATTTTTTTCACAATCTTCTTGAATGCACCTTTTCAAATCATGTGCATAATGTAATGGAAGATTAGGAAGATAGCCATGCAATATTGGTGAATGTCAGGGGAATGACCTCGAATTCGATGTAATATCGGAGACCTATCTCGTGACAGTTACTTTTAGTAGATATCGACTGCTATTACGTTGAGGGATTTAAATTGAATTATTTCAGATTCATTCAAAAACCAATTTAATGATCTCGACATACTTAACTCAATTTATAAATGGTCAATGAAAAGCGCCAGATTTTTCGCTTGCATTCATAGAAGCATCCGTCTTCTTAATATAATCCAAGGATCTAGTGCCGGGGGCGGGACTTGAGCCCGCGACCTTTCGATTATGAGTCGAACGCTCTGGCCATGCTGAGCTACCCCGGCAATGCTCAGAGGCCATTTGCTAAGAGAATTCCTTTCTAGTATATATAATAATCATTTCAAACACAGGCTCTGTAAAGTTAAGATAACAAATTATTGTTATAATGAGCCATTTCACTGTATACTCAAATTCTGCGGTAAACATGCAGAGGAATATAAACTAGTTCAAAAAGGAGATATTGTGAATAGCTTGGATATTTAGTTCAAAGGGAAGAATTACTATCATCATTAACAGTGGTAATATAATAATATCAGAAGATCGCTTAGGAAGATCTCAAAGTGAAGAGACACTGAGACATAAGGATCAGGAATTGTATGAACTATTGCGTCGATTCAAAAGATAACATGGAATATATCATGATGTCAGAAATGTCTCAATCGTTTGCCTAGCAGTTTTTTCTATTTGTGTATTGGTCCTTTCTTCTATTTTTCTAGCCTCAAAAAAACCTAAAGCAGGAACCATTAGCAGTACCAGTCCGGTGGAAATGAGTACCCACGAGGTGTCACCCGAACTTATCGTCATCATTACTCGAAATTTGGACATAGTAACATACTAGCTCGGCAGCCAACAGTATTGATTGAAAGAGTACAAGATAGCAAATGAGGTAATGTATTGTCTAATCTGTAGGTTCCTTCAGGCGTACTGGCATCTTTATAACTCCAACATTCATAACACATATCCATAGACATTCGGCATTAACAAAGAAGGCTCAGATATTGAAAGAGCACACCCTTCGTCAGCACGCCGGATGGACTGCTAATAGTATGATGCCGCAAATATATCTTCACTCTTATGGTAATGAATCTTGAAAATCACTATTACAAGCCTATGGATTGGTAGCGACAGACCAAGATAAATTTGCAGGTCTGTTGAAACCAAAGAACTGTCCTAATCATGTCTGCGATGCTGAAATGGTCATGAGGGTAACCGAAGACAAGAGAAAGGCGTTGCACCATACATCATTCCGGTGTTTGGTAGACCTCGTCAATTATTGGATCGGTCATGGTGAAGTATATCTCAAAGCAGAAGAATTGTTACCAACGGAAAGATATGATTTCGTAACGGCCTCTCAGAGACAGCCATCGCGTGGAGGCTTTAGGATCTCTTGAAGACAATCACTGGGCAGACCGCGTAATCAAGGAATATAAAAAAATACCAACACCCACGGGGGCAGTAACTATTAACAAAGATGAGTTATTAGATTTTCTGAGCATAGCAGGCTACTTTTGGGGTCTTTCGAGTTAAAATATGTTATATTCCGCAATGAAATTCTTCTTTTTCTTGTCTAATTAATGATATTATTACTAATAGCGCATTCCAACATTGGTTGTACTATTTACGCTGAAGGTGATTTCATTTAGAAAAGAACGATCTATGTCTGTATAATAGAAGAAGATATCTTTCTATTGTAGAATTAAACATATGATAAGAAATTCCTGACTTGACTGAACGTAAAAGATCGTTGTGAAGTGGTTTTTAAATGCAATCTCTCATCTACGTTCTCTTTATTAGATTGCCTTTCATCTGTACAAATTCTGCTTCTGTAATTACTCCTTGATCCCTTAATTTTGCAAGTTTAGATAACTCATCAGCTATGGATGCTACTGGATTACTAATTGGCTGATTTTGTGTATTGGTCCTTTCTTTATTGTCTATCGCTTCTGGATTTACTTGGGCGGATGATTCTTGTCCTTTCGTGTATAGAGAGAAAGAAGATTTCCCCAAATAACCATCAAATCGGTTAAATCCTTTGGGAGGCTATATTAAATTAGCTGAAAATATTATAAAGACTACTATAGTAAGGCAGCAGTAACAAGAACAAAATCAACAGTAGCAGTTTAGGTTTGAATGCTATCACCGCGGTATATTTCGAGCTGATACCAAAAAAGACTAGAGCCACGAATACTAAGACATCCTGGAAAGATTGGGACATCTGATACTATTATTATGGCAGATAAATGGTTAAAAGGATAAGCAGATTAGTCGACTGAACTAACTAGCTACTATTCTATATAGACGTAACCATCATCCTTTCCTCTCCAAGTATTCAGTTTTGGACGCCATATCATTCTTTCTTGGTACTCGAATTTTCTGATCGCTTCATCGACCATTTGTTTCGCAATGCCATACATATCGAATTTGTAAATGGCATTGTCTTTACTATCATAGGTATGACGTTCTTCATCAGTTTCATATTTCATACCACGAGCGTGCTCTATTATCGGTCCGTAAATGTACCTGTCCAAAACATGATTTACGAGCGAATCTAATATTGTCTTTATTGATAGTCATCTCAACCCAAGTTATATCCTCAATTATACGTCTGAATTATGATGAAAAATATATGTAGACTCTGGTTCAATAAAAAAATAATTAACACGTGGGGGTAAAAATTGTCATACCACAGTATAATCTGATGGCAGTATGACTTCTTTTAACAAATCTAGACACAGCTTTGGAAGGATTTCTTAATGAAAGACCAAGGAAATACAGATACAGAGAATATGCTATATCCTCAGGTTCTGTTCTCTTTCTTATTTGACACATCATAACCTATATCGGAGTCATAAAGCTATAGATTTTTCCTTAACTTTACAGAGCCCAAACACATGATGTACTTTTTATAAGAACCAAATCCTTGTGCCTAGCCCATTGATATAACTTTGGCCTTTACTGAGTCAAATTGCTCCCTAAAATTGTCAGCTAAGGTAGGTCGTTCTTGTCTTTATATACATAATGATCCCTAAATTTAATGATGCGCATTCATGTTAAATCTTGTGTCGAATTTGGTGGTAGTATCTAGTAAATCGTTACCTTTCTAAGGTCTACAAGTGTTTCATTTAGCTCCATAATAATGAGCCATTTGACCTGATTAATGTTTCCTTTCTGCGCATAGACCATAATTGGCAATACCCTAATGCTATCGTCTGGATCAAGATCGGGGATTGAGATTGCCCTTCCTCAGTCAACTTTCTTCATGAACTACTGAGATCCCATTTTTTCCTTGATCTTTACCTGGATAAAAACGTCTTAATTCATAGGCAGAGTAATCATCTACCCATCTAAACTTTCGTTGCAAGGTTGCTGTATAGATTTTCTTCCAATCAAGTTGTACGTATTCAAACCACGCTCGCATCACACGCGGATCAATGTAGTTTCTCAGAGAAGTACCTAGGTTATAATCACGAGTTTCTTTCTGAAGCTTTAGTTGAACTTGTATCCTTTCTAATCGGCTCTCCAACCTCTTCTTCTGAAGATCAGTCTTCCATTTCTTAGCAGCGATGTCGTCAGTGACTCTATTGATAGAATCTTCCTTCGATTTTATAGAAATTTCAAATCTTTCTAATGCTTTTTTGCTGGCCGGGTTATTGGGATCTATTCCCTTTTTGTGATTGCAAGTAATTGCTGCTTTCAGATTTGCCATCTTGGCAATGTATATCTTTTGTGACTCCGAGGTTTGGGTACTAATGTTTATTGAAGAATTAGCCAGAGCCTCTTTCACTGTTTTTGTAGTAATATATGTTCTGAACACCTTTGCGGTGAGAGCTGGCACACTTTTGCTATCAAGCGTTCGCAGGAAAGAATTTACCTTATTTGAAGTTATTCCGTCAAAAATCTGATCTCCTTGCTGCTTGCCATCCATAAAGAGTCGCAGATTCTTGTGTAGTCCCTGCATATCTTTTGACTTCACTTCAAGGGTTTTCTGCCACGGAACACTATCCTTACCCAAAAAATTGAACTCGATAAATTGTACTCCATTTACTTCTGGAAATTTAATATGTTCGACGCGCAGAGTCGATGCGCCTACGGTATCTGCCTCCTCAGGATCCTTTTCATCTCCGACCCTCATTGCAAGCTTTGAGATTAGATAGCAGACTGTTGCAAGCTTTCTATGATTTAAATCACGTGCAGTTAGCATCCTATCTATGATTTCCTTTTCAATCTTGCCGATGTGATTTCCCAGTCTATACGCTTTGTCATATTTTTCTCTGTCATTATTTTGTCTAAGTGTCGAAGAATCATGAAGCCAGACATACTTTCTTTTACCGGTCAATACTTCAATCCACGTAGCCAACCATGTGGAAGCATGATCGTGAACTATTTTTTGCCAGGCTCCTTCAGGTACTGATGCATCCTCACCTAGGTTAAGAATCACATCTTCTGGTCTAACTCGTGGTTTCCATCTACCACGCAATGGATGCTGTCCTCTACCCATAAATATACCTGGAGGCTCCACCAGCCAATTAGCTATGTCCACTTCTGATCCATCGACAACTGCCTTGCCAAAAATGCATTTTAATCTTTCTCGTTCTGCCTTTTTTGCAAGAGCTATCCTCTTTTTATCGTCACGACTTAGACCGCGAATTCTCTCAATTTCTTGTTCTTTGAATTTCCTTTCTTTATCTACTAAAGCCCAGGGACCCTCAAAACTAATCTCGCTAATACTACTGATTTCCTTAAATCTCTCTGGCATCAATTTCTTGAAATCTGCGAGAAAATTCAGTTGAAAAACTGAATCCCTAACGTAGTGTGTATCCTTCTTTTTTGCCCATGCATAAACTAATTCTTCTTGATCAGGACTGAGCATTACCTTTTCGCCTTTAATGTATATGCTCAATCCCTTTGGTTCATAATAAGGTGGAAATGCAACACCATTATGTTGTAATGTACGCCACTTATGGGACATCAGCGCAACTGAAGACTCCATCTACTTTGTAGGAAGTCCTAACTCATCACTCTTAAAGGTTACCAGTTCACCATCTATCTCTACAGGTACTCGTCTTTACCTAGCCTTCATATTAGTTAGCAAGCTCAATTTATTTAATTATAAGGAAAAGCGATCTACCTTTTTATTGAATGGTATCTGAATTTATCTAGTTTGATCAATTCATGATACGAACCGAAATTTGTAGGATCGATGTTGTCAAGGGTATTGGCATTAGGATCGTTTACTTCTACCGTTGAACTTATTAAGTTGTATAGGGTGGATCTTTGAGCCGGAACCCTTCCCGCAGAGCGAATAATAGTTTGTATTTGCTTAGGCTTCATAAGTTGTCCATGCTGAGCACCTGCAGCTGTTGAAATACTTTCATTCATCAATGTTCCTCCGAAATCGTTTACCCCACAATCAAGTAGCAACTGGGACATACGTGGACCTTCCTTTACCCATGAAACCTGAATATTATCGATTAATCCATCAAGCATTATTCTGGAAATAGCATGCATCTTGATTATTTCGTTTCCGTCAGGTCCAGGCCGCATGTTTTGCACCAAACCAAAATTGAACATTGGTGCCTCGTGGTGCACAAAACTTAGTGGAACAAATTCTGTAAATCCATGTTTTGCCTTTTGTAATTCTCTTAGGGTTTCCAGGTGTCTGGCCTTATGTAGCGAAGTCTCTATATGCCCAAACATAATAGTCGAGGTAGTCGGAATGTTCATAGAATGTGCTGACCTAATCACGTTTATCCAGTCCTCCACTGATATTCTACCAGGTGAAATAATCTGTCGCAATTCCTGGTCCAAAATTTCTGCTGCGGTTCCAGGCAGGCTTCCTACTCCAGCTTCTTTTAGCCTTTTTAGATATTCTCCAACACTTACTTCAGACCTGATCGCACCATAAAGAACCTCTTCTGGAGAAAATGCATGTATGTGTATGTCCGGGAGCTCCTTTTTTATGGCCTTACATATGTTTACATACAGATCTCCATCCATCTTGGGTGGCAAGCCTGCCTGTATACATACCTCAGTTGCTCCAAGCAGCCATGCCTCTTTTGCTCTCCTTACGACTTCCTCTAAAGGTAGAAAATACCCCTCCTCTTCTCTAAAGTCTCTGCTGAAAGCACAGAAGCCACATTTCTTTATACATACATTGCTAAAATTGATATTTCTATTAACTACGTAAGTAACACAGTCTCCAACCTTTTGCCGTCTGAGATCATCTGCGACAAGTGAGACCATGGCCATCTCTGTCGATTTCGTGTCGAATAGCTCCACCGCGTCCTTCACGGAAATTTCCTTATGACTTAGCGCCTTATTCAATATAGTAGAAATTACGGGATCTATATTTTTGAAAATGACATCTAGATTCAATTTTACACACACTCCTTAATCAGTCCTGAATCATCTATCAATGGATCAATGTAAGCTCTCAAACCTTCAGGAACGAAACCCAAAGACTTGTCTAGAAATTCTGGATAAACCGGTAACCGGGCTCTAAAACCGTGACCCTTTTTCATGGTAATGCTCCGAATTAGTTCGATATCTGGCCAAGCGCATTCTGGATTGACGTAGTCGATGGTAACCGGAGAAATCCCTCCCCAATCATTAATACCTGCGTCTATGAAACTTCCAAGACAACCTCGATTGAGATTAGGCGGGACTTGAATATTCATGTCGTTCATGATTAGCCGTGCAATTGCCACACATTTTATAAAATAAGAGTGTGGAGGGCTATCAAGCTCGGCCATCGGAGTATTTACCTTTGGTGAAAAATTCTGCATGATTACTTCTTGAAGATGACCAAACTTGCTTTGAATCTCCTTAATTACAAACAATGAATCAATTAGCTCTTCAGAACTTTCACCTATACCAACTAGCAATCCAGTCGTCATTGGAATTCTCAGTTCTCCTGCATTTTGAATGGTCTTTATCCTCAATTTTGGATTCTTACTCGGAGCCATTTCATGAGGCATTCCTCTTTCGAGTAGCCTCTCACTTGTTGACTCTAACATGAGACCAAGACTCACATTCGTATCCTTTAAGGTGGACATCTCTTTTTTTGTAAGACAACCTGCATTGGTGTGTGGTAACAATCCAGTCGTGCCAAGGATCATCTCACTTACTTCTCGAATATAGTCTACAACTGAGGAATGACCAAGGGATTTGAGCCATGCCCTTGCTTGTTGATATCTTACTTCTGGTCTTTCGCCTGTTACAACAAGGGCTTCTGCGCAGTGCATTCTTTTGCCTCTCTTAGCGATTGAGAGCACTTGCTCTCTGCTCATCATCGACACGAACTTGTCAGTAGGCTCCTTTTTGTAGATGTACAATAGGAACATGTGTCACGGCACAAGTTAATCAAATTTATAAAAATTTTAGGTGAGTAGGTAATCGGGCCTGGTTTGAACCGGTTTCTAATTGATTTTGCTGTCAGTAAAAGCGAATGTGTATTCTCAGAATTGAGGAGTTGATAGGCCTCTGTCCTCGAGATCGATTTCCCTTCTACACACTTGGCCAAGACTTCACCCATCTCTCTTTCAGCAGTACACGAAAGCATCTTTAAATCTTATAACCTAACTCATTATTAATAATTAGCTAGAAAATGTACTGACATGTATTAAAACGGTGTCATTTAAGTTTGGTTGTCCGTTCATTTGGTGTTCATGTATTCTATAACGGAGAAGACAGCGTTATTAACTAATCGGGTGTTGATCTCTGTTCACTGTGTATTCTTCTGCCGGCGCCAATTAACTGCATTTCTCTTGTTTGCATCTAAAGTAGATGAGATAAATGACGTAGATATGACAACACCACCTAAAGGCGAAGCGAGAGCATAAATTGCTTTCTCATGAATGCCAAATTTTAATTGGATTGCATCTGTCATGATTATCAAAGAAATTGTTCCCAGATTTAAAAAAATTAAGATAAAAAGAAACAAATTTGCTAAACTGTAATAAAAAAAAAGCAGCAATAACGTGTAGGGCAATATAATAAACGGTTCAATTAGCAAAAAAAAGATTGCAACCGTCAACAAGATGGTCTGGTTTTTATGTTGTGAATACATAGGAATCATCAATCTTCGCAATCCGTTCCACAAGGTCTTCATGTCTCTAGCCCATACTGCTTTGATTTCACTCTCCCCACGAAACATTTTCATTTCAAATTTTCCTAGCTTGACCTTACTTCCTAGAGCCCCGTCCTCTATGAGTTCCTGCTTTACGCCCTCGTGAGTGCCAATTTTTTCGTATGTTTTTCTAGTAATTAGAAAGAAACTCCCAAAGAAGTAGCCGATCCTTGTATTAGGATCATTAACTCGGAGTGCAGAAAACCTAGTATGCAGAAAAATTGATAGCATTGGTACGGTAATTCTTGTCCAGACATCATTGCACATCAGTCTTGGAACAATAGTTAAAGCCTTTAATTTCTGCACCATCAACACTGTAACCGCTCTGGTCATTAATTGAGAGCTATGAACAGTATCAGCATCGGTAAATAACAAAATATCACCACTAGACCTAAGATACCCTTGATAGCATGCCCAATTCTTTCCTACCCAGCCGTCAGGTGCCGGGCCAATATGTAATACAACAACCCTACGATTATTCTTGGAGTATTGATCCATAATTTCTCCAGTCCGGTCTGTAGAAGAATCATTTATAGCAATGATTTCAAAATTAGGATAGTCTTGCTTTCCCAAACTATCAAGACATCTTGCAATGTAATGCTCTTCATTAAGGCTGGTACAATAATACTCACTTTAGGGTATTCAACTAGCGGAGAAATGGCAACTTTAATTAACACAGGAGATCTCCTGAAGGATTTCAAAGAATACAGGAAAAGATATACCCATGTGCCCAAAATTCAGCCATAATTACCCCGAGAATAGAGTTGATTATCGTAAAGCCCAAATCCAATTCGTTAATGTACGATACTAAACTATTCGACAGATATAGATTGCTATTCTGCTTCTTTCGAAAATCTGCCTAATGCTTCTGGCCTTCCATTTCTCAAGGGATTACTCAGAAGCCCAGAGAACATAGAAAGAAACCCAAGATTTATCTTACAAGATAATTCAACCTTCGTCCTATTATTGTCGAATCGTATCAACACAATCCTTTTGTCCTGACAATAGGACTATCGGTATTGTTTTTTGCATAAATGGTAACAGTCTCAATGCATTTGGAATGTATAAAATGCTAACATTACTTTTCTGCTTATAACATTCCCGTTTCTAATAAAATTCCGTATTGATTTCTTACTATGCCAATACAATGCATGCTTGTCAATGCCTACGATTATTTCCCAGGCCCTAATTCAAGTCTGGGACCATTTCTCGTTCCACATCAATCCTAATCATAATTTCATGTCAATTATATGATTTATTGATTGATTGCCAATGCAGTCAAATATCATATGCTATTGTATTCAGTGAGACATAAATCTCCCTGTATCGAAGATCTAATCTATCCCCCACTAGAAGAAGACTTTGTTGTTACAAACGCTTCGCTAATTTGATTATAAATTCTCAAAAAATGAAAGCCTTTTTCAGTAGTACGATATGTCCTTTCGCCTTCCTGATAAGTAATCAACCCATTTTCTAATAGCTGAGACAGATATTCTTTAAGCTGGTACGTACGATAAGTAGGCTTTGTACATGATCCTAATTTGCGTAGCTTTTCTTCCCCTAGCGATCTCCAAGATCAGCGCGATTATTTCCAGATTATTCCTATTCTTCACATTAATATCATATTTTTATAGGAGCATTGAATAAAAACATCGTCAAACACTATTATAGAACCGATTACTATATCGAGGTAACAATAAAGTTCTAGTCTTACTAAATCTTAGGAGTGTACTATAAGTTTCTTATTTCGATGCATCTTTTCGACTCTTGACTTCAAGTACCCACAATTGGTCTGTCAAAGTAAGCGCGCAAAATCGGGTTCATTTAGAATAAGGATCGAAAATCGTATTTTGTTAACCTATCATACAGGTGTATATTCATATTTAGTAGTAAGAATGTCTTAAAATAATGTATGGAGACAATGGTCCTTACAGAATTTCTGCATCAACGAGTTAGATCACATTAACCGTCGAATTCAGATGTATTAGTAGTGGTATGGCTACTAATACTTTCCGTATCTATTTGTTATTTTTTAAAAATCTACACTAGTAAATATTTGGTGCCTCATTCAAGGGGCTCACAAAGTTGAGAAATAGAATGAATTATTCCTCAGCCTATACCTGGGCGAAAATTTTGCAAATTCTTTTGATTTTGAAGGCCTTGCAGAATAGCTTCATATTGTTTGTCCAATGGTCTTGTATTGAGCGGGATGCCTTCAATTCTTGCGAACGCGTTAACAATACTCTTAGCTGCCAAAGGTTGTGGCAAAGCTGTTTCAGAAATCTCTCCAAAAAGACCTATCGCAGCTATATCCCTTTCGCCAGCGAGTCCTAATATTAACCCATTGAACCATGTTATACTTTCAATTTCATTTCCAATGAGATCTATTTTGAACTCGGCTAATATTTTTTTTAGATTCGGATCGCTTACTACGCCGCAAACTTTTGGTGCACCGGTTACTTGTTCTCGAAGGTATCCTCCTGCCCGTACAAAAGCTTAACTTTTCCGATTTCTTGTGTGTAGTCTAGAAGTAGATTACAAAGTTGGTGAAGCTCTCGAGGATCTTGTGGTTGTGAGTTGCCTGTAAAGATTAGTAGATTAGCATCCTTGCTATAATAAATCTGATAGGAGTCAACCGTGCACTTTACGACGCCCTCCTTGTACCGAAACCCAAGGCTTTTCATTTGATATTATTTCTGCCACAAATTCTGTCTTGAGATTTTCTGCCAGGTAGGAAGAAGCAATCCCACCAACTTTTCCGATATCTGGTAATGATGCAAATAGAATAAAATTATCTAATTTGATACTTCTTATTTTATTAAATTTCATTTTTGTCTAAATCTAGTGATTACTACCAAAAACGTGACGCATGTCAACAAATTTCAACTGATGAATTCGAAGATAATATTGGCAGAAATGAAGCCCATCATACTAGATTGAGTTCTACCAAGGTAGATGAGGAAATTATCAGTATACTTATTCGTTCTATCATAGATGTTTGAGGATTGAATTGGTATGAACTTATGAAGATAATGAGCTATGGCGAGTCCCGAAAACCACAATTATCAAGTTTTCATCTCCAACACAGACCCTATCGACAACATGATGGATTGAGACATCTGAGATTCCTTCCCTCTTCGCAAGATCATCTCGGAGCTCGCGCAAATTCTGGACTGTCACCTCCTTAGAGGCTTCATACTCAAGATACTGAGCCTTACCACTCAAAGATATGACGGGGATTCTCTCTTACAATGCTGATGAACGTCGTGATGCACCTGCTTTAGCGGAGTTAGGGGTCTTTCGGAGTTCACGCATGGCCTGGTTTCGCGCTGATATCCCCACAAGAATGGATGCCGACAGTGCCCAAGAATCGCACTGTGCATGAGAGGATAGAGGCGGTTTGAAAACATCTCTTGTGCCCATGAGGAGTGGAAAGCATTTGCAACTATGGAATGAGAGGAGTGATCAAGAAGAGCGCAATCGCACAGCCAAAGGGCACAGTGAAGTTGTCGAATGGCCTAATTGGACCGATCGTCAATGCCTCGGCAACAGTACCTACAAGGGCTCCCAAAAAGCAAAGAATGATTATCGACATCAGATTCGCGGACGTAATTCCTGTGAACAATGCAAGAGCATACGAGACCAGAGCTCCCAAAAAAGCAAAGACAGACATCATCGCGGAGCCTTCAAACGACTTGTCTGAAAATAGGTGAAGATGCCTATTCTTGAGCGAAGGCGTAATCGCGGATGCGGCGCCGTCGCCCCATGCCATCACCATCGTTGCAGCCATTATGATTGGCTTTTGACTCCAAAGAGCGACAAGTAAGGCGCCGATCGATATGATATAGAAAACTGGTCCGTATGAGTGTAATCGCGAGTATCGCTTTTCGTCGATCATTGACTGAGTCAGGAAGCTCTGCTTGCGGAGAGCGAACGAAAGGGCAGTAACCAACCCCATTCCGATCGGAAGCAGAAGAGGATAGATAACACTCGAGAACAAAGGCACGAAGAGAATTGAATCTCCAGCGAACAGGTGAATAGCTCTTCGCGTCGTGTAGGCGCCGAGGCTCAGTTTCCTTCTCAGAAATTCAACCGCGCCTATTAGGAGAATCACAAGCACAAAAACCAGAACCGCGAGACTCAGATCAAAGATAGAGAGTTGCAAGGCTCAGCACATTTCTGAAGCAATATATGCCATTGTGGTTCTGCTCTGAACAAATACATACAATGACGATAGAGAAAACGCAGCCGATGACAGAAATGGTTGACGTCACATTTGTACTCGTTGCCGGCGCAATTTGTGCAGCCCTCGCAGTGGGAGCTTGGAGGGCTCATATCCTTGACGAAGGCGGCGCCATCAGCGCATTTCTCATAGGCTTTGTGACCTTCACCGTGCCTGCCGAGGGCTGGAAATGGTTTGTTCGTGCTTCTGGTCTTCCTTTCGGTTTCGAGCTACATGACACACTACAAGTATCAGGCAAAACGGAAGAAAGGATTCGCACAAGAGAAAGGCGGCGCACGTGGCTGGGCGAATGTCACCGCGAACGGCGTCGTCGCTGGACTGCTGGTGCTGCTGACTCCCTTCTTTTCGGGAGAAACGGTAATCTTGGCTGCGTTTCTAGGCGCCGTAGCGACGGCAAACGCAGACACATTAGCCACGGAGATCGGACTCCTGAACCCAAGCGACCCCAAATTGATTACGGACTGGAGGAGGATCGTTCCCGCTGGCACATCTGGCGGCATCTCCCTCTTTGGCGAGCTTGCCGCGTTGTTCGGAGCCTTGATTGTCGGTGTTGTTGCTGGACTTTTGGGAATGACAGGTAATCCTGGTTGGCCATATACTGTCTTGATCGGCACGACGATGATAGCAGGGCTTGTCGGATGCTCTGTCGACAGCATCATTGGAGCCACCGTTCAGGGAATCTACAAATGTGGCATCTGCGATAAAATCACAGAGAACCGCAGACATTGCGGAGCCCCATCGATTCCGCTGAAGGGGCATAAGATCATCGACAACAATGTCGTTAATCTGATCGCGACGATCTCCGGGAAGCGGCATTTGCAGCCCTCATCCTGGTCCTCGCATAATGCGAACGGGCAGCTTGCCCCTTTCGGAAGTGCGTGACTGACAGATTTCCGAGCGAGCAGGCCTTATTATCATGTTCAACCTCACACGAACTTGGCGACAATGAGGATTCAGAGTTACGCAAGACGGCTGTGATTTGAAGGCATTATTCTGAGTCGCCGCTCATCTTGCAGAATGACAGGAGCACTGATGGTTCTTCTCTGACCCACGTGGAAACACAAATGGTTATAAGATAAAGTAGGCTTACTCAATCTTATGCAGTCCTCATGACGATAACAGGAAGAGGCTTAGGCAAATTTCGCCCTAATGGAACTCTCGCATTCTTTTATACGATAGACCGGCCGGATGAGAGGTTGGGATCTAATTGGTGAAATTGTCTCGTTGGCTGATTCTTCTCATTCTCCTGCTGAGCGTTGTCTCCTTAGCGACGCCTGCTCAAGCCGCACTGACGTACACGATTTCCGCCGTTGACTGGACGAGTACCACAGGCCAAATGGCGGGATTTGTGACCAATCGGATCAGTGTGACCAGCTCGGGAACGGGCACGACGCCCAATACAGTTGCGCTGTATTTGTCGGACTATTACTATGGATCATACTACGAATCATACTATGGTTTCTTTTCTCCTAGCCAACTGACTTTCACTGGTCCTGGGCAGACCAAGACCTCCACCCTTACGATTCCGCTTCCGGACCCAGCCCAAGTCTGCCCTGGTCAGCAGGGCTCCTATTTACTCTCCTACTCCGTCAGGGTCCTGGGAAAGGATTCAGGAGGTTCCACGATATCTGGCCCGACGCTGACGATCAATCTGTTACCAACCTTCGGTCAACTGGCCGTTCACATCGTGCCGACTACAAAACTTCATACATGAAGGGTGAAACTGTCACTCTCAACATGGATTCCAATCTCCCAGCACAATACTCCCTGACTGTGAAGAAACCGGATGGCAGCGAATGGGCGAACGCGCAGGGAGTCTTCGCCCCTCTATCTGCGACTTTCTCAAAGACCGCAGCTGATCCTCTAGGTACTTATACTGCACAATTGACTGCCATCTACTGGCGGGACAGCTCAAGCGACCGCAACCTTCGCAATTCTTCCCAACACTTATGATATCACCATCTCGTTGGCCGGGACTCTCGACAAATTCTACTGCATTGCTCGTAGATGGAAGCAAAGTAGCCGATATGAAGGGTGGTGATGTCAAAGTCATCAGCTATCCTGTTGGCACGTCGCATACATTCCAAGTTGACCAATACGTGACCGGCACTACAGGCTACAGGTATTATTGTGCAGCAAATAGTTGGACTGCGAACGCGGCAGGATCAAACGTATTCAATTATGTGACCCAAGTCTACTTGAATGTGAGTGTAGAACCGACGGGCATTACTGACGTGACTTCCTCAGGTTGGTACGCCAAAGGCGCAACCGCATCAATTGCCGCTGTCCCTGCCGAGGTTGAGGGCACGAAGGGCACTAAGTATGTCTTCACTGCTTGGACCGTTGATGGGACACAGAGGTCCGGCAACGGGTTTGGAGTTGTCATGGATGCGCCTCACACGATAGTAGGCAAAATTCGATACAATGTTCCTACTGACTGTTGTCTCTGAGTATGGAAACCCTACGGGCAGTGGCTACTACAAGTCCGGGGATACTGCATCCTTCTCGGTGACACTCTCCAGTCGGCTTTGTCTTTGTCGAGTGGAAGGGCGACTATACCGGGCAAGAATCCGAAGGGTTCGATCAACATGGACGGACCGAGGACTGTAACTGCCGTTTGGACAACAGACTACTTCCAAATCTATCTAATCGCTGGGGGCGTCATCGCCGCCTTATCGCCATCGCAGTAGCTCTGCTCCTCTTGATGAGAAGAAGACGCGGACCATCAGCTGTCAAACCACCTCCGCCACCTGAATCTTCTGGAACCGCAGAGTCCGTTATGCCAGTTCAGGAAACTAGACTGTGGCGAAGCCACCAGTCTCCATTGCGTTGCGATGCACGAACTGCGGTCACGAGCTGAAGCAAGGACAGATCCACTGCCCGAGATGCGGGCAGAAACAGACCGACTAGCTCTGATTCGCTGACTCGACCCCAGTTCTTTCATTTCTTGATACTGAGTCCTAGGACCGACTATCCCAAATCGGAAGAATCACTGTCAAATGAATAGAATGACATTGAGTACGCAAAAAGACACGAACCCGACCGAACAAGCGAAGACAATTGTGAGAATAGCGCAAGAGAATGGAGTAACGCTGAGAGTCATTGGAGGATTGGCAATCAGATTCCACTGCCATGGTCCCCACTCTCAACATCTGCGAGATTACCAGGATATCGACTTTTTTGGTTTCAGGGAAGAAGTCGACAGAATCAGGTCAGTCTTTGAAAAGATGCACTATCTGCCAAACAGAAAGTACAACATGCTGTACGGCGCAACTCGTCTGCAGTTCATACTCGGAGAATCACAGAATAGCGTCGACGTTTTCCTTGACAAATTCATAATGGATCACACAATTGACTTCAGACCGCGTCTTCGATTGGACGACCTGACGATACCGATCACAGATCTGTTATTGACCAAGCTACAGATTGTGAAATTGAATGAGAAAGACGTGAAGGATATCGTGGCAATTGTGGAAGACCATGAACTTGGGTATGTCAACGATCATGAAACGCTCAATCTAGAGTACATGGCACAACTATGTTCGCGAGATTGGGGCCTCCATAAGACCGTTACCGACAACATACGAAAAATCGATCCCATGACGAAAGTGTTGGGAATCGAAGAAAGCAGGAATCTGATGCAGAAGCTGAACACGATTCTGAGCAGCCTCATTACGGCGAAGAAAGGACTCAAGTGGACAATAAGAAACCTCATCGGCGAGCGAGTCAAGTGGTATGATGAGGTCGAGATGGGAGAAGACGAAGTGTGATGCAGAAGTATCGGTTCTGCACGAAGAAAGGATTAGGCTTCGAAAATACTGGTGACCGCTCTTGAAATTCCGAGGACCTGTTACTCTCCTGAGCTTCAATTAACCTCTTCTTGAAGTCGTCGAATCTGTCCTTGATCCGTGTAGTGCTTACTGTACCCGTTCCTGATACGGAGATCCGTGGTATTGCGAAGTAGTAGAGGAAAACGCCTAGCACAACTATTACTACCAAACTGATGGCGATTACACGTTTACGTATCATATCTCACGGCCTATTCATCTGAGCCACCCCAAGATGAATCGACCGATTAGTACTAGACTTCGAAGGATTAGAACACAGTTTTCAGGCAGCTAGTGGCTGAAGGTCGAAGGCACATTTCTCGAATCAAGCAAGACTTGGAGCTACTTCACAGGCTCTTGAAGAGCTATGCGCCCTAGGCTTTTCTTCTGCTTCCCTTACGGATTCTTATGCGACATGAACATGCTGTAATGATATGACAAAGTGGCGAGAGATCCATAGCTCAAGGCATCTCATTGGCAAACTACAGCATGGCTCTGATTTGCTGGACGAGATCACGAGAATATGCAAAGAAGAGAAGATCCAGCTGGGACGGGTCGAAGCGTTAGGTGCAGTCAGCAAAGCAAGACTTGCCTACTATGATCAACAGGCAAGAGAGTACAGATTCATCGACATGGAGAATGAATTCGAGATAACAAAGCTCGTTGGAAACGTGTCTCTGAAAGACGGGGAACCGATGGTTCACGCACATTTGACGCTAGCAGATAGAGAGGGTAGAGCGTACGGAGGACACCTAGCCCCAGGCACAGTAGTTTTCGCCTGTGAGTTCATCATAGAAGCCTTCGAAGGATCCTTGCTCACGCGTTCCTACGATGTGGAGACTGGTCTTCAACTCTGGAGTATGAAATGAAGATCTGAAGATCTGGCGAACTTCCTTGATGCCGAGACGCTCTCCGTTATTTCGAGCAGTAACTTAAGGCTGAAAAGAAAAGATATGAGCCGTAGCGGCAATATGAGCACCCCCCCCCCCGTCATCGTCGAACCGTCAACGAAGCTATAGCTCGTCAGGACCCCGGCGCGTTTGCGAAGGCTGACGCTGGTTTTAGACACTGTTTTGACTCCCGGGACTGCCGTCCTCTGTCTAAGATAAGGGTAATGTGGGTAAGATGCGTCGCGTTCTCTCTTTTCTTCATACCCACAGGGTACACACACAGCGCGTAATTTTCACCATTGCACATGAAAAATAGGGGTGTTTGACCCCCCACATGCCTAATCGTACGGTGTACCACGACGACATACGACGACGGCTTGCCAGGCTAGCCTATACTTTAGATTGTATAGCCTTAACTCGTGGCTTCCATGCCTTTCATTTGAGAACATGAGCGCACCAAGGTGTTGTGGGCGACCACTGTACTCGGTCCGTGCCTAAATCGCCATTGGAGCTTGCGCAGGATCAGTTTCGCAGAGCATTCCATCAGCCTATCACTGAAACCTGGCGCTGTAGCAGTTGTGGCACTGTAATAGTCATGCCAAGGGCGACTTGAAGATTAGGCGGTCGCCGACGAGTAGGTAACTCCGCTAAACTCAAGGTTACTGTTTTACGCCTGTTTCCCGTGTGGATGATGACGACGCCTGTCAGGGCTGGCTATGCGTGTTCGCGGCTGCAAAACGGCAGTTGACTTCCGGTTGTTATACGTGCAGCTTTTCAAATGAACCTGCAGTAATGATGATAGGCGATTGCGGTCATATTGGTGGTGAATATTATGAGCGATAGAAACAGGCGTTTCCGATACAAATGTAGCGACTGTGGCAAAGAAGAATCCGTGCCTGATTCCCTGTCGACAAGACGAGACCATTCAGATGTCAGGATTGCCTCCAGAAATACCGTGAAGCGGGCATAAGCCGACGGAGAACTCGAACAGGCAGAGGAGGAGGGAATCGATAAGCTACGCGTTTAGGTGTAGTCAGTGCGGCTCTATTGTGAGGCCTGAGAATCAGCGGGTTGTCGAAGGTCGCGAGTTGTGTAAATGGTGCGCTGAGGCTGAGAAGGACCGGTCAGGGCGTAATGTTCGTGGTTACAGGCGTAATCTTGCCGGGAATTAAAGGCGTAATTGTTGCTAAAAGGGGGTGTGCTCCCTCAAGAAAGTTGGGCTTTGCGTTCTCTCTTTTTCTCGCGTGCTTTTGCCACTTTCTTATCTCTACTGGCCGTCCATGCTTTCTTAGCTCCTCTGCTTCTGGTTGGCATACATTAGTCACCTCTCGGTTGCAACATAGGGCTAGTACTCGGATATGCAACTTACGACATCGGCTGCAAAGGCGGGC
>CAVPXM010000077.1:0-18362 GCA_963709405.1 uncultured Nitrososphaerales archaeon | reverse complement strand
GATTTGGATGTAATAGGATCAAGTTTCGACTAAAAAGAATCATTGGAATCTCATTAAGCACCCGAACTATATACAAGATACTAAAGAGACATTGTCTTAATATCCTCATGTGTAAGGCCAAAGCAAGAACTTACAAACGGTTTGTCATGAAGCATCCAAATGATATGGTGCAAGTGGATATCCTTGGCCCTTTCTATCTGAGTAATTCCAGTCAAAGGAATTACATCATTAGTTGCTTAGATGATTGTTCTAGGAAGGTAGCTAGCAAGTGGTCCGAAAGAAAGAGGTCAGTGGATGTTCTTAATGTATTAGAGGACTGGATAATGATTAATGGTAAGCCTAAGATGATGATGCATGATAACGGTAAACAGTTTACATCCAGAATATTCAGACATTTCCTTATACATAATCAGATAAAAGATAAGCAAATACCAAAATCATATCCGCAGTTACAGGGCAAAGTAGAAGCATATAACAAGATTGTAAAGAGTGAATTCATAGCATTAGAAGATATACCAAACATAGATGATGGTAAACAAAGATACGACATGTTTGTTAAAGCATATAACGAAACCAGAGAACATGGAGGCATAAATGGTCTTACTCCATCGGAGATGTTCCTACAAAGGTTAATTACATCCAGTACACATACGAGAACTAAACAGAAAAGTGTAACCCATGTAGGTAATTAGAAATGTAACCTATCCGTGCAAGTACAACAGGTAATAATTACGGCATTGTTGGTGCTTGGTATACAGCAATCTGGCAAATTAGCAAAGGGAGCATCTTGGAACTCAAAAATTGAGGATTGGCTTAACGGAAATGCAAAGCCGTATGTATTAACGTGCCAGTTAGCATTAATGGGAAATCAATTGGCATCGAGTAGTTTGGCACAAGAGACAGGAAATACAGATCAATTAAAAAGATGTGACAACAACCTTCTAATAATAAAGAAAGATGTCTGCCCTACTCATGGTAATGCCTTTCCAGTTTGTACCTGAACCAAAGATGGATGATTATCTAACAAAGAGGGGACTAGATTCTGCTAAGGTACCTGTAGATTGGATGCCTGAACCAACACAATAGCAAGTTAGTAGTTCTCTTTTTACTTTCAGGTATTTTATTTTCTGTATTCTTTGAGCACCAATGGACAGGAGAGAAAAGGCGGGCGAGGCAACAGACATGCTATGAGTAGTAGATCTAATGTACCAACAGTCTTTGCTTATGAAACGATAGGAATCTTTAGAAGCCTTATAGTAACAAAAGGCTTTATAGTTAATGTACTTTCTTCTACACGTATCTAGCGCGTTTTAATAATTCTCTAATAGCATATTGTTAATTCTTATCATCTCTTCCGCATTAGTAAACTCATGACAGTTTTAATAATCGCTTCCACGAATTGTATGAATATAATCCTTCTAATAGAATATTGCAGCTCGCTATCTCTCAATCATTGATTGAGTAAGCATATCCTAACATTATAGTATCTGCATCTGTTAGAGCTGCTATGAGGAGACTAGAAGTTGGAGATGAAGCGGCTTTCGTCATTGCCACCTCTATTGCTACTACCAAACTTCGTTAGGTTGCTAGGGCCAGGTAGCGAAGAGATAGACTTGGGTATGGTAATTACTTGCGCTGCTATCTGCGGGAGTACTGGCGTCTTTGGTGTTGAGGTCGTTGGTGTTGTCGTGCCTCTTTCAGTGCTTGACGTCGTGGTAGTCTTGCCGCTGCTTGACGGCGTGGTACTGCTAGGTGTAGAACTAGCCGGATTCGGTGTATTATACGGATTAAGAATAGGTTGAATCATTCGGAATTAAATTGAATATTAATCACAGTCCCATACACTTGTCTATGATACTATCCACTTCGCTATTCTGTCCTCTCTGAATTTTTCCTATCCATGCGAGCTTGATTTCATTATAACAACTATCGCTTAGACTGTATGAACTACCACTTGAACTACTTCCACTGCTATGTGTATGAACTGTTATTGTAATGTCTTTGTTGCAGTGACCATTCTTCATATGAAATCCATGTGGACATTGTGGAAAGCATTTGCCACTCTCATCGTTGTCGTGTCTACCAAATCCTCCAGGACAAGCACCGCTCGGAAAACAGTGTACCCTTTGAATTGTGACTAAATCCTGAAGGGCAATTACCATCTTTGTCTGGCATACACTTTGGTAATTCTGGATGAAATGCACAGCTTTTGTCAGGTGTTTGACCTTTTATTGTTGGTATTGGTACTATAGGTCCTACTGGTGCTACTGGTGCTACTGGTCCTATTGCATCAACTGGACCTTGTGGTGTAACTGGAGTTGTAGTTGTAGTTGTAGTTGTACCAGTCTCGGTAGTTGGTTGTACCTGCTGTTTTCTTTAGATCGTTATCCCCATCTTTATCGGGATCTTTGTTGGTTGGTGTAGCCTGTGACTCAGCTGCTTTATCCTTACTGTCACTACCAGTATCAGAATTACTATTACCATTACTATTATCACTGCTTCCACTACTACCTCCTCCTCCAGAATCACCAGAGCTTGAACTTGAACCTGAGTCTGAACCTGAATCTGAACTACTACCACTACTCCACCATCTGACTTCTTTGCAATCGTTAAACCAGTCGAAAGAACTGAAGTTACCATGAGTAATCCTATCACGATTACTTAAAGCGCTGATTGCCTTGCTCATGAGTATATGACTATATAATCATACACTAGATAAGGATTGAGATAGAAAAGCAAGGCGTTCCATATAGTCTTTAATTCATGTGCGTCAAACTCTGCCAAAATATCTGTCAATGCTTTCATTCATTCCTCAACTTGCCTAAACAACGACTCAACGAGATTGAAGCTCGTATTGTTATCAAGATAGGATATGGATATAAGCATATCTTATTACATAACAATACCTATAATTGGTATCAAACATTGAACCAAATGGATTACTTACTCACCTCCATTGGTTTGCCTTCCTTTGTTCCTCGTCTATACTCAACGGCTGCTGCAAGCATGAACAGACCAGATATAGCCAGCAATGGTATCATTTTAGTGACGTTGTAGTCTACTGTGCTAGCTGCACCCACTGCGAACAGCGTACCAAAGGCTGTCAGTACTATGCCTAACGCTTTACCCATTTTATTACTCACCTCCATGAGCTTTTTTACCTTCGTTCGTATCCATACCCAGCTCCATACGCCTTGCCTTTATTTCCTTCCATAGGCCAACCGTATACAGACCTACTCCGAGAATGAACCCAGCGCCTAGCGCGACACCCATACCGAGAGCTATTGCGGTTATTCCCAGACCTATTACTTCCATTGTCATCGCTCCCTTCACTCCCATCGTCATTACAACTCACCTCCATGAGTTTTTACCGCTTCCTTCAGATACACTATGACCTTTTTGCCTATCCACGTCCTTTGGGAACGTAGATACGGCCAGCGCTACCATCAACGCCTGCCGATTTCGCTATCGTTTCAAATATCTTGATTTGTTTCATTTTTCATTTCACTGTTAATAGTCATTTAGTGGTCACTACATATATCGTTCATGTATGCAATGCATTGCAATGCGGTAAGAGAAGAGGTCCTAGAACTCTACAGCCTATTGAACGTCTACGTTGCAAAAAAACAACTATAACTAGACCTAAGGTGTACTCAATTATTATCTGTCAAGCATATTTATACAGAGTTTAAATTTGAATAATCTGTTATTTACGATTCAATTTGTTATATAGGTTAAGAAGATTAGAGACTTGTAAAAGATAGTTTAAACAATTATTTCAGAAGGTAGATGCTAGTTTACTCATGTTCCATACAGTCTAATTACTAATGAGATGGATCGCATGTCAATAGTGGTTATGAAATCTAGTTGTTACAGTGGTGCGAGATTTTCTGGATAGTATATGTTAAGCTTGTAAACAAATTTTCTTAATATACTATGAGATTAACAATTCTGAATCATTTTAGTAGAGTATTATCTTGCCAGCATTCTATACGAAGTGGTCAGACAAAAAGAGTAAGAACACATTCCATAGAGAAGGGATGAAAGATAAGATATTAGATAACATTAGACCATCTGAACCCCTGAGATCTCGCCTCGAAAGAACACAGAGAAAATTAGAGATGCAGATATCAAAAATGGAAAATACATCAAACAAGCTCAAAGAAAAAGATCATCATGTATTTGATCATGTTACCGAAGCACTACAAAATCACAACATGCAACAAGCCAGATCATTATCTAATGAGCTATCTCAAATTCGAAGAATAAATAAGGTTGTTGATTCTACGAGAATGACGACTGAACAAGTAAAAATAAGACTAGAGACGGTAACTGAATTAGGTGATGTAATGTTCACATTAGGTCCTGCTACATCTACGATCAAGGAATTAAAAAGTGGTTTATCAGATGTAATTCCTAATGCGGATCAGTCCCTTACTGAAATTTCCAATACATTGGGAGAATTGTTAAATGGTACAGTAGCAGCGCCTACCAACATTTTAGAAGGAACGGCATCTTATTCGGATAGGCAGCGAAGAAATAATTAAAATAATAGAAGAGGCTTCAGCGATAGTTGGAGAAAATAGTACAAATAGAATACCAGACTTGCCATCATCCTTGTCAATCACTAAACAGTACTTTAATGGTAGTAACAATATTAATAGTAATAATACCAAAGGTAGCGACACCTTCTCTTCATATTAACAGGTAGCATATGAAGGAAAAAACTCCTCTTTGTGTAGTTTTGACTATGCTTCTCAGTAACACCAACCGACAGTCAGCGAGTGGTTCAGAATCATCTGGGTACAGCCTAGTCGAGAACATGTTTTACCAGTTTTAAGAAGATAAAGCAATTCTGGACAATTATCAGAAACAACCAGCGACTCGTTATAGTAATCTCGATATTTTCTAGAATTCCTTAATCAATCCTATATCATTTATGCTTATAGCTGGATTGTCTTAAATTTGAATCTCATGTTATACATTTATTCATTTCATTAGATTTAATAGTAAAGAATTGCAACACTAAAATTGAATTAATTTGGGTTATACTAGTCATATTCCAACACTAGTTAAGCAAGACTCGAATATCTTGCTCTGCAAATATGGAATTCCACGAAGAGTGCTTGATTGTTCATATTCTAAACAAGTAGAATTCTTAAACGAATTACCTAGAAACCTAGATGAAAAAGTAACCTCGAAAAACGATGCAAAAAACCAGGAATCCAAGATATGGGATAATATCAGTATTCCAGATGAACCAGCCAGATTAGCATTGAATGTAGAAATAGGGGGCCTGTATAAGTATGCCTTCCGGCGTAAGAATATAAGCACGCAATTACAAGATCTTGTTAAACAAATAACAACTATTCAAATGCAACAAGATAGACTAGAACGTCTAGAGAAAGACACATTAGTAAAAGCTATAGAGGTTCGGGCCAGAAAAGAGACAATAAAAGCACAAATATATAAGGAAATACATGTAGAAGAGAAGAAAAACATAGCGGTCATCTCCTAATGGCGAAAAATAAAAGAGCGTACAAGAGCAGCCGCGCCAAGAAGATTTCAAGATCGCGTAAATGGCCTTCAGGTAAAACAAGAGGATCATCAATAATAAAAGGTAGTAAGAAAAATGTTAATGAATTGTCGCCATATTTTCAAGATAACAAATTAAGAAATCACGGCCAGATAATAGTAAGAGTGATGGGAAAAGGTCAATATAGAATTAACCAAAGAATGGCAACAAGAATAAACGCTCTTGATAACTCCATAGTCGATATTGTAAAGAGGATTATAGCAGATGAGAAGGAATTTAAGAAGAAACTTAAAGAAATGCTCTCGTTAGTTTCGAAGAATGGTCAAGAATTAGAACATACTGAAATAGTTAAATCTGACATATTACTCCCTAACAGCGATATTTCTATTAATGATGCAAAGAATCTATTTAAAGGAGAAGGGATTATACCTGATTGACCTAAATTCAGGAAATCACCTAATAATATAGGTTAACTAACTCATCGAGGCTTCCATTTCCAGCAGTCTTTGGATTCTCTTGTTTACTGGCGGATGAGTTGAAAAAAGATTTATGATTGAACTGCCTGAAATAGCTGGGATAATAAAAAAGGCATTTAATCCTTCTACTTGTCTTAAGTCTTTCTTTGGGATACGAGACATCTCGCCGCTGATCTTAATTAGTGCATTAGCCAATTTTGAAGGTTTTCCGGTCATCTGTGCTGAACCTCTATCTGCTGAATATTCTCTGTAGCGCGAAATCGCTCTAATAATAAGGAAACTGATTATCCAAGTGAGAGCTCGCTACTAACACCATAATTATAAATGCACTTCCATTATTTCGATCACCTCTACTGCCATAGCTACCTCCCATACCACCACCATAGAAACCAAATTGCATCAGATAAGCCGCAATTGTTGAAAATATACTAGCAAGCGTTAGAACAAGAACATCTCTATTTCTAATGTGAGTGAGTTCGTGAGCTAATACTCCCTCTAGTTCTTCAGTATCCAATATATCTAGAAGACCAGTAGTCACTGCGACTACGGAGCTCTTCTGCCCTTTGCCAGTCGCGAAAGCATTCGGCATGTTAGTGTTAATTACAGCTATCTTTGGTTTTGGCAGATTGATTCTAGCAACTATTCTCTCGATCGATTCGTGAAGTTTTGGAAATTGCTCACTGCTGACTACCTTTGCTCCAGAGCTCCAAAGTACTATCTTATCGGAGAAATACCATTGGGCTGCAATCATGGCCGACGCCACTATCATAATTGGTATAAAACCTACTCCAACATACGCTAATACACCTATGAATATAGCGTAAAGCAATGCTAAAATTAAAAAACAGAATATCATTCTAGCAGTTAGACCTCTGTCTCGCCTCTGCCATTCCTTGGTCCTTGTATTCATATGTGATCTAATACTCATAACGGGCATATAAGGGCAGAGTTTACGCTGTGATACAATAAAGTGATAGCATAGTTTGGTTTACTGAATTACGATGAATAAATGCATAATAGGTGAATCTTATAGTCAGATTCCACATTTTGGAGTTGGTTGTGTCTATTCATCTCCTTATCTGGTCTGATTTTGTTGTTGTGATCCAGATACTGACGATTGAGATGAGGACTGTGGCAGTTGGAAAAATGGGATTGCTCCTTGTCCTCCTAAAGAATAAGGCATTTGTCCATTCCATCTATTGATCGCTTGCCACTGAAGATATTGAGGGTCTTGTCTTAATTGTGATGTAATAATTTTAATTGCTTGTGATTCTCCACCAGCCTTTGCTATGTTAGCTCTAGCCTGTGCTTGTGCCTGTACAACTGTTTGGTTAGCTACTACTCGAATTGCTCTCAAATTATTCAGTTCTGTCAAGTACTTTTGAAAAGCTACTACTTTATCTTCAACCTGAGTAGAAAATGCTGGCGAGAATTTAAAATCAGTAATAAATATTGTCTCTACCACTATGTCTTTTGCTGATAAGGAGTTTCTTATCGTATTTGCTATAACATCTTTAACAATAGCTCTTTTTGTGATTAACTCTTCAGCATTGTATTTCGCTACACTTGCTTTAACTGATTCTTGTATAGTCGGCGCTATTACTCTATCTGCATAGTCTGGACCCAGCTGTTGGTAGATCTTATTTACATCAGCTGGATTCAGATGGTAATTTAGTGCTATCACCGTCTGTACTTGTTGTAAATCATTAGATGCAGCAGTTGCTTCAGCTTGATATTTTAGAGTCCGAACTTCTAATTGTACTACCTGTTCAACAAAGGGAATAATAAAATGTACTCCTTCGCCAAGTACTCTGTTCTCTACTGCACCAAGATAGAGTACTACTCCTCTATGACCAGCTTGTACTATAACTACTGATTCAGACATAATTATGACGATGACAGCGAATGTTACTATAGCCGCCAAGATTACTAGCTTATTTGGTCTTCCTGTTGGCGATGGTTGTCTCCTAAGCAATTACGTAATCATTATCCTGTTATTGATACACTAATTTATTATATGTGTCTATGAGATCTATTGTCCGTTTTATTTATCCGCCTCGTTAGCGAGTTAATATAATGTTTAACTATATCTTTCCTTGATAAGATAATTTGCTAATTTCTCGCTCAGTTTATAGGAACTTATGATTTCTAAATGTTTATAAATAATAATCACAAATTTTGATAACGACTCAATTATATGATCTGATAAAGATAACATGACTAGATATACAAATCAATTTGTGATAATTATCAACAGGAAAAAAATATTGTCTCTTGTAATTATTGCATTTATTGTCTTTGTTTTAATATTTTACATATTATTCTATTCTATCATTATATGTCAAACTCTGATTTTTTCGTGCACTCCTGGCTATATGATCCTATTATCCACTTGAGGAAAAACCTTTAATACACCATTCTAATGTGAATATCACGACTCGATCTTTGGCTCCCAAGTTGTAACTACGAAGCTTCTTCCTTTAGGTTTTACAACATTCCCAAACCTTTCTTATTTGTAACGCCAATACTATTTGAAAAGAAAATAGCAGATACAAAGCATTATCTCAAATGATTTAGAATTATTGAAATATTGCCCAATTACTCCATACCGCCTACTCCAAATTTGATATTATTGATAATCATTTTTTCAAATCTTCTCTGTATCTGTTTTAAAAGTTTCGCAACGAGGTCATTACTAGTGAATGATCGTAATAATGATCTGATGCCGAATTAAAGTTTGTTGTATTTATAAAGAAGATGAATACAAATATAGTAATATTAATATAGTAAAAGATAATGAATAAATCTTCCGTAAAAACGCTTTTAAGTGATCGTATCCTATCCTATAATGATTTGAGGCGAGTTAATTGCTACTACTATGTAGTAGCAGAAGCTTGATTCTGATAGCAATATTTGGAGATAGCAGTAAAAATGTGTGGAATAGCAGGTATTTTAAGCAAAAAAAATGAAAATGTTGTACCAATGATCGAGTGTATGCTTTCGAGTATGTCAAGTCGGGGTCCAGACGGAGCTGGAATATGTGCTAATAAACATGTGATTAGAGCAGATTTGCTCGAAAATTTGCGATTCGACAAGCTCTCAGGGAAGAGTGCATTAGGACATCTAAGGCTTGCTATAGTCGGAGGCACTTGTGGGCAACAGCCTTTTTGCAGCTGTAACGGAAGATTTATTGTAGAACATAACGGTGAAATTTATAATTATAAGAAAATTCGTAATAAACTAGAAAAATCACATTCGTTTGCGACTCAAACAGATAGTGAGGTGATTGTTCATCTATTGGAGGAATACTCCAAGAATAATGATCTTCTTTATGCCATTAGGAAGACCGTTTCACGTCTTGATGGGGTTTATGCCATAGTCATCAAAGACGAAGAGACGGGAAGTATTGCACTAGTTAGAGACATAATGGGTGTAAGACAAATCTATTATGGTGAAAATGATGACATAATTGCATTTGCTTCTGAGCGTAAGGCGTTATGGAAAGTAGGACTTAAGGAACCTACTCATCGAGTCTTGCCTGGTCAGGCAGTAATTATTTTGCCAAATGGCAAGATACAAAAATTCGTAGTTGCTACTTCGCCAATACGACCTACTAAAGTTGCTTATAAAACAATATCATTAGCTGTTAAACAATATCAACAAGCTCTCATTGCCTCGATGAAAAAACGGACACAAGATTTTAGTAGAGTGGGAATAATTTTTTCAGGTGGAATTGATAGCGTAATCATTGCCTGGCTTGCGAAGAAAATGGTCCCTGAGATTATTTGTTATACGGGAGGAGTTAGTGGTTCAAATGACATTGCATTTGCAAGACTGGTCGCTAAGAGACTAGATCTGAAGTTAAGAGTTAACGAACTTACTCCTGAGGAAGTTGAGCAGATGCTGCCTGAAGTTATGGATACAATAGAAAATAATAACGCAGGGCAAGTAGAGGTTGCAGTTCCGGTATATGCCGCAGTAAAACTTGCGCAAGAAGACGGAATTAATGTTATGTTTAGTGGACAAGGAGCAGATGAGCTGTTTGGTGGTTATGCATGGTATGCAAAGGTTGTTGAAATAGAAGGATATCAAAAATTACGCCAGCATATGGATGAGGACTTGCTTTTACTTTATAGTGAAACTCTAGAAAGAGAGGATAAGATTACAATGGCACATAGCATAGAAATGCGGGAACCTTTCTTGGATATTGACCTAATTAAATTTTCAATGCAATTAGATCTGAAGCTAAATGTAAAAGGTGGTTCAGATAAATTGGGCAAACATGTACATCGAAAGCTTGCCCAAAAATTGGGTATACCCAAGAGCATAGCATATCGTATAAAGGAAGCAGCGCAACACGGTTCTGGAATGCATGAAATTTTCGACTCGATAGCTAGGAGACATGGATTTGACGAATTTACTGTGTCTAGAGACTACCTTGAAGTTTTAAAACTTCGGGAAAAAATAGGTAGTTCACAAAGATATGGCTATTTATTCGAAAATGAAAAAATGTGGATTGCAGAGCCTCATGTTCAAATGTATCTTGATAGCCTTTCAAAGGCGTTACCAACATTTGAACAGAATATACTTACAAAAGTGAAAAGTAAAAAGTAAAACAAGAAAATGTAAAAGCGAACGCTTCCACACTAACTTTTATTACCCACATATTGAGAGATTTATTTTGTTGTGAATATGGTGATAGTGATAACACTAAATCTAGTACCATTCTCTAATCGCATTGCTTAGGAATAAATTTCATTTTTTCTACATAGCATATGCCCTCTATTTAATACGCTTTTTGAATTATGTAGTTTGTATGTGAATTTACTAAAGTTTGGAAGTTTGGAAAACACGTTTTGCCATCCTTTATCTACATGAGTAGATTGATTTTATTTGTTTGGCAATAAGAATAGTAGAGACTATCAATGCCGGTATAGATATTACAATGAACACAGTTTGAAAATATGCGAGTATTGAGATCGCTGCTCCCGACCAGAATCCCAAAAGAAGCGAAAACAAACTTCCTACACATGTAGGACATCCAATAAATAGACCACTGGTTAGTCCTACGCTTCCAAGTAGAGAAGAGAGCTTTTTGGTGTGACTAAACCTTCTAGTAAGTTTTAATGCATAAACGTTCAAAGAAACATTAAAGCCAACCAATACTGAAACAGCGACTACAAGAACGATGTTAATCGGTATCAACAAGATCAAAAAATGGTCAGTTAAGTAGATAGAAAGCATCGGCACATAACCAATCAGGTTGCAACAAGGTGTAACACTAATCGAAGGAATATTAACACCTTGCTCAAAAAACGAGACATCATTTCTATATATAAATATTTGAGAAAGGAACGCAAAAATAACACCATAACCTATTGCAGAAGCTGCCATTATTTTCCAATACCAGCTATCTGAAAATACCGATGTAATGTAGAATGTCAATGTATTGGTATTTATCGTTCTTTTTTGTTCCGCTTTAAAAATTTTGTATAACCCATAGCCAATTGATACCATCAACATACCGGTCATGAAAAGTACAACATCTGCAATATTCTTAAGATTAGCATTAATCATTACAGACTGTCCTTCATGAGGGGTACTGACTCTAGCATAGATTACAAATATCAAAATTAATGAGATTGTGCTGATCAAAGCAATTCTTAATCCGCGATCACGTTGATCTTGCCAATCTCCATTAAGACTCATATCAGATAATAAAAATTTCTACTCATTATATAAAGAGGTTGTTCTAGATCATATCCCAATGGCTGCGCCAAACTTGATCGTTAATATGAAAAACCTGGCATTAAGTTGACTTGAACGGTCTGTCCCTTCCTCATATTTGTTATATGTTGTGGGACAATGAGATAACCATTACATTTAGTAAGGAGGGCCATACTCTCAGTTTCGCCCATTAATGGTCTCGCTACAAATTTGTTCTGAGTTCGTATTTTGAATAACTTTACGTATACGATTTTTGTAAAATTAGGAAATTTCCTACGAGCTTCCCAATTATCAGTTAAAGTGGCACAAACAGTTAACTCACTTCTTTTTTCAGATCGACCAGATATTAGTCTTAGTAAAGGATAAGCAAAAACGATGAAAGCATTTATGGCTCCTTGAATAGGACCAGGGAGGATTATTAATGGTTTGCTATTTAGAACTGCCAATCCGGTTACCCTTCCACGATCTAGTTTAATTCTGAAGGCTATTACACCACGAGCATCAGTTGATTTGATCGCTTTCTTTACCAAATCATGTTCACCTACAGATGATCCACCAATTGTCAAGATTAAATCAGCTCTTGCAAGCGCATTCTTGATTTTATTCTCTATTGCAGTCAATTTATCAGGAGTTACACCTAAATCGATAGCTGTTCCCCCAATCTCTTCCACTAACCAGGATATAATATGACTATGTATATTCGGAATCTTATCTGATCTCGTATTTTCCAAGATGTCTGTTAGCTCATCACCTGTTGGAATCAAAGCAACAATCGGTTTCTTGAATACGGGTACTTGAAATACATGCATAAAAGTTAAGATTCCAATATCCTGAGCCCTCAAAGCTGTTCCTTTTAATAATACTCGTTCTCCTTGCCTGATATCCATACATGCAGGATAAACGAACGAACCCTTTTGTATTGAAGAAGGAATTTGTACCATTTCATAATTGCTCCCCTTAACTATGTTTACATTTTCTATTGGTATCACTGTATTAGATCCTTTAGGTAAAGAGGTACCTGTTGAAATCCTGTATGCATGATTACGTGGTAGAACGAAATCTGCGATGCCTTCTAACGATACCTGTACATTGCAAATCTTTAAAGTTACTGGATTTGATTTTGATGTGTTTTTTATATCATTGTACCTAACAGCAAAGCCATCCATGTGAGAACTATTATATCGAGGAATTCCGAACTTTGATATTATATCTTCAGCCAAAACTCTTTTGTATGCGTTCAGTACATGCACAAATTCTGAGCACGGTATAATCTTAGCATGTTCTTTGAGCTTAATAAAAGCTGAATTTACTGAACAATACGAAATTTCTTTGGAGTACATGATTAATTAATATTAATTTATTTAATAGTATACATATATAGGTATTTTATTATGGATAATGTTTTTGCATTTGCTTATTCAGTATAATTCTGGCAATCTTAAACTAGAACTTCCTTTAACCTAATTCTCAGTGATGTATCCTTTCACCCATCTTTCGCCGCCTCCAATCAATCTTTCCTTTTTCCATATCGGAGCTTCGCGTTTAATTCTTTCGATTAAATATTGACACGCGTCAAATGCATCGTGTCTGTGAGATGAAGAAACTGCAACTACCACACTTACATCCCCAACTTCTAGATCACCGATTCTATGAAGAAGTCTACAATTAATATTCCATTTTTGTTTAGCATCATCTATGATAATTTGTATTCTCTCTTCTGCCATCTTGGTATATGATTCATAATACATGTTTACTACCGTATCTACTTCACTAAAATTGCGAACAGTTCCTATAAAGAGCACTGTTGCTCCTACATCATTATCTCTGATGGAATCTAAAATCTCCTTTATAGAAATTTCTTTTTCTGTAATCTTTTGTATTTCATGTAATTCGTGTTTTTCCTTTACATTATCGTCTTTATTTTGGATCATGAAATGGATCTAACCTCCGGCAACTGGTGGCAGCAAAGCGACTTCGTCTTTATCATTCAAGAGGATATCTTCGCAAATAATCTTACGATTTACTGAAATACTAATTGTCTTTCTAAGATCTTTAATGCCAGGATGTATTTCCAATATTCTACGTAAAAGAAGATCACTACTTGCCGGATTTGACAAGATAAACTCTTCCTCCCTCGTTCCTGCAATTTCCTTGACATTGGCAAAATATAGAACTTTGACCTTGATAGAAGAAATCGACATTTTCATAATGATAGTAGAACTAATCGGATAAATCGTATATGTCTGTTGCTTTTTTTTAACAAACATGTTAAGCTTATGCAAGTTGTATTGTTTGGGTAAACATTGGAAGTTTGCATGAAGACAGAAAAAATTTGAAACATGATTAATTCGAATTCGAGGATCATTATTTTCTTTTTGCTATTAGATCCGCTCAATCAAAATTCTAGTTACTCACACTCAACAGATTAATTTGTCTGGTTAGCAGGTAAATAAATCACAAGACATCGAGATAAGACAACAATATGCAATGAGGTCTCTCACTCGACTCCAGTATTCTCAATTCAAGCTCTACCCGGGATCGAATTCATTAAAATTTGTTTACGTATACTCTCTGTCTATACAATACGAATTAAGATCCAGAACTTCAACAGGAACAGGTATGAAGCCTTATACTTATCTACTGAGTCTAGTGTAATTTGATTCTATATTCAAATTTCGAAACCAGCTTAATTCATTATAACAATAATTTTTAGGCATCTCTTATATAATACACTTCATATTCTATTAGATGGCTTTGAAAAGTAAAGCAATGATAATGATTGCTATTTGGTTTGTGTGTTTATTATTGATAAATGGCATAAAGGTACAATTATTGAAATTTGACACTTTCAACCTTAATTATGCACACGCTCAACAACAAACATTTACCGCAAAACTATCAGGACAAAACGAGAATCCACCCGTAAAAACACAAGCAACAGGAATGGCTAAATTTATTGTGAACTCTAATGATACGTTAAGTTACGAGATGAATGTTAACAATATCGATGCAGTAATAGGAGCACGTATTGGTCAGAAAAATGGCTCTCTTCTCGTAGAAGTATTTAATCCATATGCAATCCACAACGGTAAATCTGGTATTCCAACAGGACAAATTAATGGTGTGCTATCCAGTGGAACCATTACGATAGACGATCTGAATGGTCCGTTAGCCGGTAAAAAGGTATCCGATCTGGTGAATTTGATGAAAGAAGGTAAAACTGTTGTAGACGTTCGTACTCTGGACCACCAGAAGGGTGAAATAAGAGGACAGATATTGCCAGCTACAGCGGCGCTGGCGAGTGTAAAACCTAATGGTAACGAACGGAAAGCTACAGCAGCGATATCATCAACATCAAATCTGAATACGTCAAATACATCAGGCACCAAAAATGTAACATTATCAGGAAGACCTCTGACATCGCAGCTATCACAATGTAATACAACAGAACCAACTATTCAAGGACCAGAGTACAAGTCTGGATCACCACTCAAACAAGGACAGGATTTTGCAAAAGGATTACCGGGTGCGAGGTTGGAGTTGACTGGTAGAGTACCTCTCAGCTATTGAATGTAAACCTGTTCAAGGAGCGGTATTGGATGTCTGGCAAGCTGATGCTAATGGAAACTATGACAATAAAGGATATAATCTTAGAGGCAAGATCGTGACTGACAAAGCTGGCAAGTATGTTCTGGATACTGTTTATCCTGGGCGATTGCACACTGAGGGTAGAATTCTTCGCCCCAGTCACATCCATATTATGGTTGGAATTCCAGGTCAGCCCATACTTACTACTCAGATATATTTTGAAAGCCTACCGAAAGATACTGCCGTAAAAGATTCATTAATAACCAAAACAGTAGTTAATTCAAATGGAACGAGAATAGCGAATTTTGATTTTGTAGTAGAGGACTATAGAGAACTGCCTGCAAATACATTAAATACTAATTCTACCACTAGAATACCAGGATAGAAAACAAGTAAGGACGAAGAGAACCCGTTGGCTAATAAACTAGATTATAGTGATGAGGGATATTATTGTCTCACACATAGACTAGATCTGTGCGACATGACAAATTTATATGAACTACTTAAAATAGAAGGCACAACATGATCACAGGCCATTAACTTCAAACTATCTGTAATACCAAAATGGTAAATGATTAAAATCCAGCAGTTATCTGAAGTAAGGATAATCAGAACGGATCATATTCCAGCTAGGTTTATGAAAATGTATGTATGTATGTATGTATGTATGTATGTATGTATGTATGTATGTATCATATTTCTTTCAATCTCTCTGTGACATGCTTATGCTTTTGATTCCAGTGATCAAGAAATCTAGTAATTAAGGGTTGAAAGTCATCAGTTTTGTAGGCCTTTTTTTCTCTAGATAGTTTGCCCATGTCCTTTCCATATTTTATGCAAGTCCAACACCCTATGAATGGAATAAGTGGTGCGAAATAATAGCCTGCCTGTCTTCCGGTAAATCCCCAAGTTTCTCCTACCAAGCAGTATTTAGAATCGTAGGAGAGAATTCGTTTTTCTTTGATAGTTAAGCCAAGTTTAAGCTTAGCAGCCCAGGTAGGACAAATCTCATCCAAGGATAATGGAGAAGACAACTGCTTAATTACTCTACACTTTCGATGGCGCATTCCATGCATCTTTGATATTATCATAAGCTCACGTCTCAAATTAGATTTGGTCATGATATAAGATCATTCGAATGTGCTCTATTATTGTTTTCATGATATCTCTGTTGTTGTTGTTGATAATAAACATTGTTCATGCAGACCATAATAAAGGATATTTGATTACATTAACCATCATGATTATAGTTGATACTAAATTACTTATGTTTGTGGAAGTTTTAGCTAATTCCAATAACAATTCATACCTGTAAATTTGTATTGTGAAGTCAAGCCAGTCAAGTCGGCAACTTTAATTGTCTAATAAATCCCTCTTCGATCTACAATATTTTACTATTTTCTTCATTGTACATTTCTGGATGCCAACAGCCTCAAGGTAACATCTACGACTGAATATGATGAATCAGATAGTCTATAGAAAGTTCTTATATCACCTTTTTTTGGGTTAATATATTGTGTGCTGCACCGGTGGCGACTTGCGTGTATTTATGTTAGTAAAAGTTTATTAATTAAACAGAATGTACGAAGCTAGTCGCCTTTTCGTGTAGAATTTTTGCAAATTGATGTATATCGATATCTTTGAAAGGATTGATTTTTTTTAATGGAAACAGATCCTGTCCTTCATCCAATATCCCCCTTCCGCGAAGGTCTTCAAGAATTTTTTCTCTCAACTTTGGAGGACAGATCTTGCTATTATATACACAACTGAGTGATCCATTAAACATTTCTTTAAGATGATCATCACCTTTTTCTTCATGAAAATGGGGATTTCTTGTTTCGACCTGCATTATTTCTACACCTTTATCCATAGCTTCATAGTTTTCTGTGGGCAATATTCCTCCAAATTCCTCCAATATATTTACAATTTCGTATGGCTCTACTGAAAAGCCTGAAGAATATGTTAACAGTTCGGCTAATTTGATCGACATACAGTGTTCACCTGAATTTCCTGTGCGCATAACTTCGGTCTCGAATCCAGTATAGTATGATACCAATGAATTTAGGTATTGGTTTGTTATTTCTGACACTCTTCCCCACTTAGAAAAATACAACCCACTCTCGGAAACCTTCGGCTTATAGATCCACGATATACGAACCATAGTAAATGGCGAGTTGGACATTGCAATTCCTGACGCAAATATTTTTACATATTCATTCACAGCTCCTGGTACATAATTATCTGCGTCGATAAAACCGACATAATCTTTTCCCGCCATCTTGGCTAGAAGCATCCCGGTTATCATTCCTTCGGCTTTACCATTTCTAACAATATCATCAGGACCAAATATGGTTGTATGACCAACTTGTTTCAGAGCTTCAGATAGACCTAAATCTTTTTGATGTAAAATTATAGCATTTTTTCCTACAAATCGATTGAATTGCTCGAGTGCTTCTTTTTCTAATTTGTATCTATCTACTGGTTGTCGTGGACTATTGGAGACAATGATAGTCAAACAATCATGAGGAATTCCACTTAGTACTCCTTCCAAGAGCTTTAGGCGTTCACCTTTGATCGGTATAACGATTGCCATCTTTTTTTCGATTTCTGAAATTTCCTCGTTTCCAATGCTTTGAACTGATTCAGAAGTTGTCCTACCATTATTGAATCCAGAATCTAATTCATATACACGTTGAACTCCATGAAGGCTTATGGCCCCAAATCTCTCAGTATATCTTGGAAGGTCCAATTTCATATGTTTAGAAGTGTTATAACTGCTTATAACTATTAGGTGATAAATAATGAATTAGTATATAATTAGTCTGCCATGAATATCCACTTATCAGATTAGGCGTTCCAAATCGGAGGCTGATAAATGATCTGTATTCCTTATTATATCACGCTAGTTTTAAGGTTTGTCTTGGAGTCGGCTGTCATTTCCATTTTATATTAAAGCATTGACAGTATTGGAGGTTTCAACTTCACAAAATGGTTTAATATGTCTTATATGAATCCATACATGATTTGTCTAAAAC
>CAVPXM010000076.1:0-29016 GCA_963709405.1 uncultured Nitrososphaerales archaeon | reverse complement strand
ATATTTTCAAGAGCCACCAATTAACGAATATAAAAAACTTCACAATCTCTATCAAAGATCATGCCACATTTAAATTGACTTCACATTTGTAATAGTCTTCGGAAATCAATTTCTGATAGGCTTTTCTTAATATTCATGGATGATATCGTGATAGCATATATAAGTATGAATTTATCTAATAGTTCTGTGACACAAATACCCAAATACGGAGAGGATTTGATGTAGAAGTTCATGCACAGTTAGGAGAAATGGAAAAATCAAAGAGGTGTTCTATAATTCAAGAGCAAAGGATGCAGTAGACAAATGGTCAAAAGATCAGCAATCACAGGTTCCAAGAAAACATCATCTGGTAATCTATTCAGATGATGAATCAATGATGGGATTGCTAAAATCAATGGAGAGACTTGCCAAGGAAGGTGCACTTGATCAGATGCTTTTGTAGTCCACCAGGCAGTCGGTCATCTGAACTTTTCGTTAAACTTAAGTGGTATGATGGAACAATTGAGCCATATTATTATACTCCTCAACTAAAACAACTGACATTGCAGCAGGATCAAGTAAAGTATCAAGGACAAGGAGCACCATCTACTATTACAACAACAACAGCAACAGCATCAAACTCAAATGCAAAAAAGTCATCAAAGTCAAAAAAATATCAACGAAATATTTTGGTAGGATAATCGGAAACATAAGCCAAAAATGCTAAAACAGGCAGGGTATGTTGTCTGGATTTCTTTGATAAATGATGTAGCAAAGTGCCTCATTGAGGCAGGCATTAACTATTGAAGAGGCTTATAACGACAATAGAATCGCTGGCTTGACATATTGTAAATACAAATACTTGGAAAACTTTGTTAAACTCGAGGATAAAAGACATGTTACAGTGATTCCATTGGTACTATCAGATCTTTCTCAAAAGGGAGATGAGAGCTTGACAAGTGACATGTCACAAAAGAAAACTACACAAGCTACTCTCTTAGACTAGAAGGGAGGCAAACCAATTATAATCTTTGTTGCGGAAAATCCGACTCATCTAAATTAAAATAGTTGCTGTTTGAACTGAATGAGATAAAAAAAACTGACTTATTTTCTCATATCGAAAGAGGTATCTTGGAAAAGATTGAAATTGAGCCGACTGAAACGAATCAATTTCAGCATATCTTCTTCCTTTCAACCCTTTTGTATGTTGGACCCAGAATGTTAGAAATGGATACGAGAAAATCAAAGTTACATTCAAAGTCAAATCTGATGCACCAAAGGAAAAAATAAGAGAACTTGTAGAGCTCTGCACAAAAGAGATCGCCTGTATTTGATATGTTCCCAACGCCAGTACAAGTCTCTCTTCAAGAATAGTGGAAATAACAAAAATTTCTACTTCAAAGACGGTCAACAAAAATAGAGGATCTGATCAACTAACAAACAGATCCTATTCCAATTCTTTTTGCAGTATTTTCTAGACTTTTTATAGCCTAGACTCTCATTTCACTTCATAATTTTTGTATATCTCCTATATCCTATTCCTTATCCTGTTTGTTTGTTTCTTACCTCTGAAATAATTTGTTGTACTATGCCTTATATCCCATTAAAAGAAGCATCTCAAACCACTTCCAATAGCAAGCTACACCTACAATGTTTCCATGGTATGTTTATAGGACAATTGGCTCGTTCAGCATTAACGACTAACGTTAGTTTGTCAGTAGGCATCCGCCATAAATTCCGATAGAAAAATTGGGAATGAGAATTCCATATCATGTTAATGATAGCCTCGGTATATAGTTCAAAAAAGGGGCATGTGGGATTGCCGCTGTTTGAAAAGGAATTCTCAGATTTCCTATAACTCTGTAGATATATTTATAGCAATACGAATTGATTCTAATTATGGCATTAATATCTAAAGTGTATAGATACTAAACACTGGTTCAGATAGATGGCAAGGATTGTTGGTTATGGATTGCGTATGAACCAGATATAGATTTGTGTTTGGTAGGACATTCATCAATCTAGACAAGTTCCCACATATTCCTGAGGAGATAATTCCTCGTATTACGATTGAAATGTTTGATTCTGAAGTAACTATCCCACCATATCGATTCTGATAGAAGTTTGTGTGCCTGAGTCCTATTTCCACAGTCCCATTTTCTAGTGTAGTAAAATGTAGTTATCTAAATTCTGTAAAAGTCAAATAAGATGCTAATGCTAACGAATCAGGCTTTGTAGAAGCCATATAGCGCTGCCACATTAGTTTGTAGCATAATTTCGAATTCAGTTTTCGAATTACGAATTAGTATAGATTGTCAACGAATAATACGAACATATTGTTCATTATGATGTTCGAAATAGTCCTTGAATGATGTTATTTCATATTCATCAGATCATTTCCTCCTTATCCTCCATCACCGATAGTAAAAAACCGTATCCTTGTTGGAGATGAAGACTATGGTGATATCGCAGGGTCGCTATCCTGTGTACTATACTGTTACCCCTGACTGTAAGTTGACAGATTCTGAAATTCTGATAACATCGATCCTTTGTGAACTGTCACCGACAAAATTATTATGCCCAAGGGTTGTGTATAGTCACAGTGACATCTCCCCTTCAGACTCAAAATAAAGAGTTTAGAAAATTTGAATCATTAGACATATGGAAACAACTTAAAGACAGTCGCAGTCGCAATAGTCTACTGCCATGGTACTTTGCGGTATCGCTAAATCGCATGCCTGCCAAGTACCTAATTTCAAAATCCATGGTGTGTAATATTACAGATTTAAAACTTGCAAGTGAGGAAGAGCTTTGGGAAGAACATAGAAATCTAATAGAAACATTCTTGGAGACATGGAAAGCAGTAAGGTCAGGAGAGGTCGACATAATATCCGACCTAGCCTTCCAGAAAACCTCTCTTATGGATTTGAATGTAGAGCTTGTCAACCGGATGCTGGCACATTGCAACTTCTGTCGTTGGAATTGTCAAGTTGATCGGTCTATTCAGACAGCTGAAGTCTGGAGAAACAAAGAAACATGGAACCTGTCAGTGAGAGTCCACTTCTAAAGTAAGCAACTACTTTCATCACCGTGGTGAGGAACTTGTTTTTAGAGGAAATATGGGATCAGGGACAATATTCTTCACAAGTTGCAATATGAGATGCTCTTTTTGTCAAAACGGAGACATAAGCACAGAAATAAAAGGATTGTACAAGTATGCGAAGGATTTGGGCATCAATTTTGAAACATTATCTTGCGAGAAATCAGTTTTCGGCTTGAGTCGATTGTTGTATATAAGATAGGTCTGCACTCAAGCTCTGGAGAAGAGGATAGGTGTAGATAATAATGAGCAGACATATAATATTGCTAGAGCAAACCTTATTTCGCAATTAAAATAATAGTCATGTTTAATCCCTTTACTATCCAATAGTCATTTAATATTACAAATTATTAATATTGAAAAGTGGTCAGATTTAGAGTAGACAAATCAAATTTTTTTCTGAATCTGTCCATAGATTACCAAGAATAAATTATGATCACTTTCCAAATAGTATAACTATCTCATTTTTGTTATATAGTAATATATCTATATAATGATCCGCTCATAAAAGCGCATATTGTCTAACTGAAGATCAGGTACGTAACACACACTTCTTTGAAACAGCCGAATCAAATTTACGGTTTAATTCTCTGACATCACCTTTTAATTCATTAATTGCCATCATAGGTAACGTTATGCTATCTATAGCCTCGACTAGAGGGAGATTTAACGTTAATGATTTCTCTCCCCTGCACACGGCCCTTCCATGTAGAGCTTTAACATACATTCGGAATACCTGATCGGCAAATTTTAACTGAATATCAGGTAGATATAGTTGAGTCTTTTTCATCTATTTCTACATCTTTGTTAAGATCACATCCCTTAAGCATCCAGTCTGTTAGTTGTGGAACCTCCCTTTCATGTATATCATTCATATAATAAATCAGTCTATCTCTAACCTGTCCAAAGAAAGAAAAAGGAATAGCCTCATCTTCATCAGTCTCAAGTTTGATAGAAGTATCGTTAGTTCCAATTCCTATTTCAACTCGTCCGTTAAGTGAGAATGTATAATGAAATAACCTTCGGTAATCTGTTTTCTATTTCTATATTTATTACTGCAATTTGGAGGTAGCTGACATATTTCCTTTAATCGACGCATTTTGGTTGCTCTTATGATCCGGCGAACCATTTGCTGCATATCTAATATTCTTTAGACCTGTTGCAATTTTTGATGGCGTACTTTTATGTATAGTTGAGATGATTTTATGTGTTATATCCTTCGTGATAGCAGCTTTATGCATTTAAGTTACTCACAAAATCTAACGTATCAAGAATGATATAATCTCTGATTATGCCTATTTAATTAATTAGTAGGTGAAATTTGAGTTTTGATTCTTGGTCATAATTGAATTCAGGGTTTACCTCTTCTCCTCATATATTCTTGAATATAGGCTTCAAATCTAAGATATATCTCAGCAGTCTTTGGATCACATTCAATATCTATAGCAGCACAACTCTGATGCGCTGGGATTCGTTGTCCCAATTTCCCTTATGTATTGTTACCATTTAAAAATGACACTGATATAGCACTCGGTAAAGTTTGTGTTTATATAGGATTTGGTATAGTTCATGGACAAAATTGCCGCACCTATTTAGTTAGTCGCCGCGATATGGGAGTGTCGATATTTGCGCCATCATAGTTAGCATTTATAAGAACTATTTTTCTTTAATCTGCTACGAAAAGGAATTCATTAGTTATTTGTATGTATAGTACAATTTTTGATTTTCAGCTATAAATTTAATTATATAATTAAATCAAAATGTTACGGGATCCGCTACAAGGAGCAGACCATGATTTCACAAAAAATACCCGGGAAAATATTGACCTTGTGTCGCTATGATTTAAATGAACACATGAATAGATATTCATCAGGTGACTGTTTAGAATAATGGACTATTTTCTCCCATATATCATGATATTTCATGATAATATTTCTTTAATTGCTCATGAACCGGCGACTCCATTGTCTAGTCTTTAATGTCGATACACAGTTGTTACTATACTCGAATTGCCTTCAAGACTCTTTCAGTCCAAATCTTTCTTGATGCAGAGTGTCTATTTGAGACAATGCCTCTCGGTAAGATGTACGATATTGAACCAAAGTAGCATGTAAATCAAATATTTGTTTCTCAAGACTCTCTTTCTCAGATTCCAAGAGATCTACTTCTATTCGTAATCCTTCGTACTTAGCCTGTACGATTGGCAAATCATTATTGGCAATTTCGAGAAGTTTTTTGACATGCTTATGATCCATACCTACAACCTTGGTTAATCTGTACAGCTCTACAAATGACCAGATATCGTCTTTAACATTTTCATAGACTTTACAAAGAGTATAGAGTTGCTGTAGTTTCCAGTATTGTCTGTACAATTCATGCACTTCAGGTTCCTTTAGGCCTAATTTAATAGCCACGTGTAGCAGAGACTTGTTCTCTGAAAATAGTTGGTAGGCCTAAGAGGAATCGGACAAGGATTGGTCTGATCCCGGACTTTTTCAAAATAGGTCCAATATCACGCAGAGATATTCGTGCTTCCTTGGATATTTCACTATAAGTCTTTCCTTGATTATAATAAAGATCTAAAACTAGGTTTTCTTTTTCTTTTCTTGTTAGGCCTATCATGGTTTTTATATTTAATATATGTAAATGTGAATCTTAAAGGTGTTAAGAGCTATTACCACGGTGTTATCATTATTACCACTTAGTTACACTTATTTTCTCTATTACCACAATTATTTTAGAATGAATTCAAATTAGGACGTAATAGTTAATTCAATAGTGAAATATTGATATTTATCTATATGACTTTTATGGTGTCATTGAGAAGATCAAAATATTGGCAATAATGACATGTTCAAGTCTCCTACCAAAAGGATGAATTCGATGATGTAAATTGGCTCTACATTCCGAGATATTAGTTGCAAATATCCGAGATATGTAAATGGAAATAGGAAATATGATTAATTTTGATAATTATTCATTTATGGGGCATCATGTTTTCTTGTATGCCTACACTTTATCCTTTAATGATTACTTTTGCTCCATTTTTAATCTGACTCAATATCTCGTCTTTATCTGAATCTATAATTCTGCCTAAAATATTCACAGGAGATACGCCAATATCCTTTCGTCCTTACTGATAGGAGTCGGTCCGAAGAATAAACATAATGCTTTGCCCTCAGGCCAATATGCAACATCTAATTTATTAACTTCTGTCTTTGCGTTGTCTTCTGGTCCTACAGATACCATAGTTCGATCGGTATAGAGCTCATCTCCCCATCTATTGATATTAACTTCAATTGGTAGATTCTCAAATATTGCCTTAAAGGTCTTTGGTGCAAGGGAATCATCTAATTCTATTCTAATCACTTCGTCGAGATCAGGGAATACAACAGCAATAATCTTCTTCATAACGCTATACTGGTGAAAGTATGTACTTATACTCAAATGTATCTTATATTTACATGACTAATCGGTACTCCTATCTAGCACTGATATTCAAAAACATTGAGTAGTTATAGTACTTCCAGACATGGGTGACAATATAACTTACAGATAGGTTATACTTATGCTGTCAGGAAGTGTAGAGCTGAAATCTAGATTATGACATATGTTTATGCACAATGGTTAGTCAATCCTTTCTCCTTCTTGATTCCAACCACTAAGGTCAATCTCAACAAATATTGATTCATTTTTCTTTGCGCGGCAATCCATCTCTTTAATTCTAGTTTCCAATTAACTTTGTTTTCATCATTTATTATCTGATCATATGCATCTACAAATCTTGTATATGAATCACCAACTTTTGTGATTGCCATAAAATTCTCATCTTTCTCTAAGCCAATGGCAAATTCATTTCTGTTTTGATTAGTGTAGATGCAAATTAATGGTCGTGGAATGTGAGATCGGTTTCTATGGTTTGACTTCACTATCTTCATCTCTTTTTAGTTACTATTACTTCATTACTTCTGTAGACGAAAATAAAGCTATCACTACTTCTCTTAGCACTCATGTATATCTGATCTTTCGAAGAAAAATTCCTAAAGAATATATTCATAACAACAATAATGGACTAGTTTATATTATGCTGAAAGATCCTATTCCTTCCACAAGGATCCCAGAAGATTTCATTAATTCATATCTTGACTTAACCAGAAAACAAATAAGCTTTAAACGTTGGTCTGATTTGTCTATTCAAAAAGACCGTACCTTAGTAATGGCTAACACTAGACGAAAAGCTGTAAATATCTTCCATAGGATCTTGAAAGACTTCCCAGATGCAATGTATCAATCTACAGGAATAAAGAAACAAGATAGAATTAATATTTTGAGGAAATTAGATGAAAAGGAAAAATCAAAGGAGAAATTCATTTTGGTTTCAACACAAGTTGTCGAAGCTGGAGTAAACATAAGCTTCTCAAATTTTCAGAGAGAAGGCACCTATCGATAGTATAGTTCAAGTCATGGGCCGGCTTAATAGAGAAGTTGAAAGTGATACTGCTATGCTTAGCATTTACGAGTATGACTACGGATACAAGGCTTACAACAAACTTGAAATGGATAAATCTGAAATAATATTAAAAGATGTCAAGGACTCGAGTTATACTCTGCTGAGACGACGTAGACAATACTGCATCATTACAGGGGATATAAAAGTACAAGCTAAACAGAATAATCGCTAGTGATTTGTGATTCTGTTTTCCCTCCTGCAGAAAAAGAATACCAAAATAATAGAAAACATTTATCAGAGATAGTAATAGAATGGTCTTTTAGGAATGGTAAACAATAATTATGATGAAAGCTGGCAAGGATCGTTAAACCAAAGGAATCGTTAGAAATACAAGATATTGAGATACCAAACCCCAAAGGGTCACAAGTTCTTGTTAAGATTCAGTCTTCTGGTGTCTGTCATAGCGACATACATCTTTGGCAAGGTGGATACGAAGGTCCAGGAGGACAATTTTTAAAGACAACGGATAGAGGAGTAACTTATCCATTAACACCCGGGCATGAAATATCTGGCATAGTAGAAAGTATTGGCGAGGAAGTACAACAACAAGGAAGAATACTTAAAAAAGACAAGGTTCTTGTATATCCTTGGATAGGCGAAGGACTTTGTCCTGCATGCAGACTGGGTGAGGAAAATCTATGTGACAATCCTAGATCATTAGGAATTTATAATGATGGAGGGTATGCTGAATATATTTTGATACCAAGCTACAGATATCTTGTCAAGTTACCAGAACATATCGACATGGATGTAGTGGCAACTTTATCGTGTTCTGCGCTCACAGCATATGGCGCGGTTAAGAATACTGGTATGAAGCCCTACGATAATGTGGTTATTGTAGGAGCAGGCGGATTAGGTCTGATGGCTATGCAGCTGGCAAAGGCTGTATCTGGAGCAAGGATTATTGCTTTAGATTTAGATGATAAAAAGCTTAAAGTGGCAAAAGACAACGGTGCAGACGATATAATCAATACCAAGACAGAGACTGACATTACCAAATCTGTAATGGAATTAACCAACAACATGGGTGCAGATGTGGTTATTGATTTCGTAAATGCTTCAAAAACCGTGGACACAGATATGAAATTTCTAAGAAGACGAGCCAAAGTCGTACTCGTAGGTCTTTTTGGAGGGGAATTAAGACTAAACCTGGTAACGATGCCAACAAGGGCATATAGGTTAATTGGATCCTATACTGGAACTTTAGCTGATATGACTGAATTGATATCATTGGCAGACAGAGAAATAATTAGGCCAGTAATATCGGACAAATTTAAACTTAATCAAGCCACAGAAGCATTATCAAAGTTAAAAGAGGGTAAAATTATTGGAAGAGGAGTATTAAATCCGTGAGATCTGCTAACGAAAATATTCATAATAATGATAAAAAGAAAGGGCTGCATGATTATAGAAAATCAAAACTACAGACAACAAATCCTACAACGGAACAAGTTCTCAAAGAATATGAAATAATGTGCAAAGAACAGATAAATGAATCAATAAAACAAGCAAAAAACGCATTCTTAGAATGGAAGAAGAATATTGATAAAAGATCAGATTTTCTTTATGCATTTGCAAAAGAGCTTAGAAAAAATAAAGAGAAACTCGCCAAAACAGCTACAGAGGAGATGGGAAAAGCAATAAAGGAATCAAGATCAGAAATAGAAAAATGTGCATGGGTAATAGAATATTATGCGGATAATGGAAAAATTTTTTCAACCGCCGAAGTTGTCAATACAGATGCAAGAAAAAGTACCGTATCGTTTGAGCCTATTGGAGTCATAGGTAGCATAATGCCGTGGAATTTTCCTTACTGGCAGGGAATAAGGTTTGCAGCTCCATCATTGATGGTTGGAAACACTATTGTATTAAAACCAGCTAGTGCTACAATGCAATGTGGAATTGAGATTGAGAATACTTTTCGTAAGGCTGGATACCAGAAGGTGTTTTTCAAACATTGATAGGAGACTCAACTATTGCAGAGACACTTATCGATTCTAATGGTATTAGTGCTGTAACTTTTACAGGCAGCGTACCTATTGGAGCAAAGGTTGCACAAAGAGCAACATCACAACTAAAGAAAACCGTACTTGAGCTAGGAGGAAGTGATCCATTCATAGTGTGTGAAGATGTAGATATTGAAAAAGCTTCAACTGGTGCAGTTAAAGGTAGATTCATTAATTGTGGACAAAGCTGTATAGCATCTAAAAGGTTTATTGTAGTTAAAAGAGTAGCAGACGAGTTTACTGAGAAGTTTGTTCAGAAGACTGAAAAACTTAGAGTTGATGATCCACTTTTAGATGATACAGATATGGGACCAGTTGTTAATGCTAAATCAGTTGAGAATATGGATAGAATTGTAAAGATGTCTATAAAAGAAGGAGCCGAACTACTTACAGGTGGAGAGAAAGTAAAAAATAAAGGATACTTTTATCGTCCCACTATTCTCAAGAATGTCTTGCCTAAAATGGAAATAGCACAAGAAGAAGTATTTGGACCGGTTGCACCAATAATTGCAGCTAATGATGAAATGGAAGCTATAAAGATTGCAAATGATTCCAAATTCGGCCTTGGTGCAAGTATATGGACACAAGATCTTGAAAAGGCAGAAAAACTATCTGCGATGGTGGAATCAGGGATCGTCACTGTAAATAATATGGTAGTATCTGATCCAAGAGTTCCGTTCGGTGGCGTCAAGAATAGTGGGTTTGGCAGAGAATTGTCAAGATTTGGTATGCTGGAATTTGTTAACATCAAATCAGTTCGACTCTACGACCAACTTCTATATAATCATCATGTAGAATGAAAATATTATTCGAATAAATAATGAATAAAAACTATCAATAAAAAAATAGGCGAATACTTCAAACAAACAAATATTCAAAATGGTAACGAAAATTCGTACCAAAAAAACGTATGAAGATAACAACAGCAGTAATGCTGAATTGTCATCATTAGCAATAGTAGAGAACAACAAAAGGATTGAGAACGTATTGATACTTCAAGGTGATGGATCTTTGGGAGCGTTCGGATGCGTGGTCTACAAGGAACTTACAAAGAACAAAATACATCTTGATATTATTGCAGGTACTTCAATAGGTGGAATAAATGCTGCAATTATGGTAGGTAGCAAGGACGAAAAACATCCAGAGCAACTCTTAGAACAGTTCTGGCTGGAATTAGCTGACAGCTATATAGATTTAGACAAAACCACTCTTCATCTTTCTTCTGATTCAATATTCCAACTTATAGAGCAATTTATGCCATCTAAAAGCTATTATGATGACCTCGGAGTATTATCACAACAAAAAATCTATTTGACAAATGCAAATGAATATAATCGTAGGGTTAAACAGCTAAAGGCATTTTATAGCTCAGTTATATTTGGAAATGATAAAATGTTCAAGCCCAGGTGGATGCGTAACAACGTATTAGCTGATCCAGATTACTTTACACCCATAAAGTGGACTGGTATGTATGATCACTCACCACTGGCAAAATCTCGAAAAATACATCGATTTTGATAAATTAAGACCTAAAGAAAATCCAAATACATGTTTGATCTTAAGTGCAGTGAACATTTTAACTGCAGAATCTCTAACATTTGATAGTTATAAGCAACAGATAACTCCAAAACATATCCTTGCAACATCCACTTATCCTTTATATAATTTTCCATGGAAGAAGTAAAAAGATGGCGTATTCACGTGGGATGACGGATTATTAAGCAATACTCCGTTAAGGGATGTACTAGATATATCTCCAATAAATGATAAAAAAGAATTTTTTGGTAGAAAATTATTCCAAAAACGTTAATACACTTCCAAAGAACTTGCCAGAGGTTCATCATAGAGCAAGAGATATTATCTTTTCAGACAAGACTGAACATAACATTACCTTATCTGAGATAATAACGCGATATCTGTATTTTTCAATTATCGATTTCGATCAAATACAATAATAATATAAATAGTCTTGAATAGTATTGTTTGTAAACCAATACTTGTGATAGTAATCAAAATTAATTATTTCAACATATCTGCAAACTTTCCTAACTCATATATGAAAACTACAAGTCAAGTCATCATTTTTAGTTCATTAGTCATAATATATGGTCATCCATACTGTTTATAATGAATGCAGAGCAACGTCCTGAGATGTACGCAGAATCCTATTCAACTCTATTTAAATGACGGTACGTGGAATAAATAAAATGTGTTCAAAAAAAACACAAAAAATGGAACAAGATTCTTTGTCTGTCTTACAGGAATGCCTGGGGCTGGCAAATCCTCAGTTGCAGATTCGCTTAAGGAAAGAGGATTTTATGTAATATCTATGGGCGATGTTGTACGGGATGAGGCCAGAATGCAAAATATGGAGCTCACAGATACCAACTTGGGCGATCTAATGTTAAAACTAAGGAAGGAAATGGGACCGGGCGCCATATCTCATCTTATCATAAAAAAGACAGAGTGTGAAGATAACAACTTGATGAGGAAAATTGTTATCATTGACGGTATTCGTAGTATTCATGAAGTTGAAGTATTAAAGGGTATTGGTAATGTTAAATTATTAGCTATCCACGCATCGAAAGATACAAGATTTAAACACATTAAACTAAGGGCAAGATCAGACACACCTCTAAATGAAGAAGATTTTGTTGTGCGGGATAAACGCGAATTGACAGTAGGTATCAGCGAAGCGATTGCTTTATCTGATGAATCCATATCTAATAACAATTTAACAATAGAAGAATTGAAAGAAAAGGCATATGAAATAATCCAGAAATGGATTAGTACGAATGACAATGAATAATAACATATTTCAAGCAAATAAATTGTAATCATAAGTAGCGTTCATTCATTTGATATTTTTAGGAATTTTTAATTCTTCATTTACTTGTTATTACTAGACTCAGTAACATTAATTCGCTAACTCACACTCCTCGATAGATATTTGACTATGTCTAGTGTAGTTTGAACCGTCTTGTTCTATAGTAGTTGGCTATAGTATGTCTGAAATTTGCAAATTCCGGATAGTATTTCGATACCAAGAGATCATATTTTCCCTGTCTCCAGCATTCTTCTATAAGTGAATCTAGTCTAGAGAGAGAAAGTGAACTAGAGAACAGAAAACTGCAGTATCAGGTTATCTAGAGAGTAGATTTGGAACTTGGAATGACGACAGACACTACGACACTTGACTTATATCAGTGTCATTTTTAAATGGTAACAATACATAAGGGAAATTGGGACAACAGATCCCAGCGCATCAGAGTTGTGCTCGCTATAGATATTGAATGTGATCCAAAGACTGCTGAGATATATCTTAGATTTGAAGCCTATATTCAAGAATATATGAGGAGAAGAGGTAAACCCTGAATTCAATTATGACCAAGAATCAAAACTCAAATTTCACCTACTAATTAATTAAATAGGCATAATCAGAGATTATATCATTCTTGATACGTTAGATTTTGTCAGTAACTTAAATGCATAAAGCTGCTATCACGAAGGATATAACACATAAAATCATCTCAACTATACATAAAAGTACGCCATCAAAAATTGCAACAGGTCTAAAGAATATTAGATATGGAGCAAATGGTTCGCCGGATCATAAGAGCAACCAAAATGCGTCGATTAAAGGAAATATGTCAGCTACCTCCAAATTGCAGTAATAAATATAGAAATAGAAAACAGATTATCGAAGGTTATTTCATTATACATTCTCACTTAACGGACGAGTTGAAATAGGAATTGGAACTAACGATACTTCTATCAAACTTGAGACTAATGAAGATGAGGCTATTCCTTTTTCTTTCTTTGGACAGGTTAGAGATAGACTGATTTATTATATGAATGATATACATGAAAGGGAGGTTCCACAAATAACAGACTGGATGCTTAAGGGATGTGATCTTAACAAAGATGTAGAAATAGATGAAAAAGCTCAACTATATCTACCTGATATTCAGTTAAAATTTGCCGATCAGGTATTCCGAATGTATGTTAAAGCTCTACATGGAAGGGCCGTGTACAGGGGAGAGAAATCATTAACGTTAAATCTCCCTCTAGTCGAGGCTATAGATAGCATAACGTTACCTATGATGGCAATTAATGAATTAAAAGGTGATGTCAGAGAATTAAACCGTAAATTTGATCCGGCTGTTTCAAAGAAGTGTGTGTTACGTACTGATCTTCAGTTAGACAATATGCGCTTTTATGAGCGGATCATTATATAGATATATTACTATATAACAAAAATGAGATAGTTATACTATTTGGAAAGTGATCATAATTTATTCTTGGTAATCTATGGACAGATTCAGAAAAAAATTTGATTTGTCTACTCTAAATCTGACCACTTTTCAATATTAATAATTTGTAATATTAAATGACTATTGGATAGTAAAGGCATTAAACATGACTATTATTTTAATTGCGAAATAAGGTTTGCTCTAGCAATATTATATGTCTCCTCATTATTATCTACACCTATCCTCTTCTCCAGAGCTTGAGTGCAGCCTATCTTATATACAACAATCGATCAAACAGAAGAAAGATTCTCATGGACTCAAGCCGAAAACTGATTTCTCGCAAGATAATGTTTCAAAATTGATGCCCAAATCCTTCGCATACTTGTACGATCCTTTTATTTCTTCTTCAGTGGGAGATCGTGCGATTTCGCTGTAACGCTCCCGATATTTTGGCGAGCTGGGATCGCATAGATTATCTGGATAATACTGATCCATGATATTGATTGGAACTTCTGGCATATTTTTGGCAATCCAATCTAGGACTGGTTTGGTACAACATTCTACATGATTAGGCATTATCAGATGACGTATGACAAAATCTTCTCCCCATTTATGAATAAGTCTAAGATTATTAGTTACTGTATCCCAGTACCAAGGAGTTCTAGACAACTCTAGAGCACATTTGCCGGGACCAAACTTGAAGTCGGGAATCCACACATCCACGAGCGAACGTAGAACACACATCGTTTCTTTGCCCATAAAGAAGTTTGAATTCCAAAGTTGCGGACTATTGAACAGTCGTTTTTGGTAGAATGCATGTTCTGAATTCATACGCCAGGTACTAATGGTATTTTCGGCCTTTACAGCTTCGATATTATTAAGATCTTCCTTGTTTATGTTTATATTTTGTACCTTGAAGGAATCAAGCATGCTTATTGCTTGCACAATGGTATGTAGGTGTATTGTTGGATCACCTCCAACCCAGTTTGTGTTATGGCAACCTTCCATTCTTAGTCTGCCAAATTATGAGTGCTAAGAGATTGGGTGTTATGGGAATACCATTATCCTTATCTGTGCTTATGTCTCCGTTTTGACAAAAAGAGCATCTCATATTGCAACTTGTGAAGAATATTGTCCCTGATCCCATATTTCCTCTAAAAACAAGTTCCTCACCACGGTGATGAAAGTAGTTGCTTACTTTAGAAGTGGACTCTAGCTGACAGGTTCCATGTTTCTTTGTTTCTCCAGCTTCAGCTGTCTGAATAGACCGATCAACTTGACAATTCCAACGACAGAAGTTGCAATGTGCCAGCATCCGGTTGACAAGCTCTACATTCAAATCCATAAGAGAGGTTTTCTGGAAAGCTAGGTCGGATATTATGTCGACCTCTCCTGACCTTACTGCTTTCCATGTCTCCAAGAATGTTTCTATTAGATTTCTATGTTCTTCCCAAAGCTCTTCCTCACTTGCAAGTTTTAGATCTGTAATATTACACACCATGGATTTTGAAATTAGGTACTTGGCAGGCATGCGATTTAGCGATACCGCAAAGTACCATGACAGTAGACTATTGCGACTGCGACTGTCTTTAAGTTGTTTCCATATGTCTAATGATTCAAATTTTCTAAACTCTTTATTTTGAGTCTGAAGGGGAGATGTCACTGTGACTATACACAACCCTTGGGCATAATAATTTTGTCGGTGACAGTTCACAAAGGATCGATATTATCAGAATTTCAGAATCTGTCAACTTACAGTCAGGGGTAACAGTAGTAGTACCACAGGATAGTAGCCCTGCGATATCACCATCATCTTCATCTCCAACAAGGATACGGTTTTTTACTATCGGTGATGGAGGATAAGGAGGAAATGATCTGATGAATATGATGAGCAGTATATTTGGTAATATGTTTAATAGTGCTAATCCTACACAGCAACAAAGTAGTACTACAGCTCCAGCTCCTCAACAATTCAGACCACAAAATTTTATGGGGGTGGACACGATACCCGTGAATCCACCAACTAAACAACCTCCAACATTTACCGGTGAACAGATGAGGATGAGAAACCCAACCAATTATGGAGGTATATATGATGAACTATCTGGAGGTTCAACTAGTGCAGTACCACCACATATGATGAATCCTACTATGCCACCAGAAAATTTCAACGCCGGTATACAACCACAATCTCAACAAGTACCAGTACCTAATACCAATGTCGATCCTGTAGCTAAGTACGCTAGAATGATCAATGGTGGTAGTAGACCAATTGAAGGATATCAACAAGTACGAGTTATTGAGGAACAACCTCAGTATACTCATGAAGTGATTACCCAGGAACAGGCAGCAACAGGAAGAAGAGGAATATAGAAATTATACACCTAAAGATTTCGACAAATTAAGTCCTGATCAATTAGAGGAAGCATATCAAAAAGGACAGCAAAGTTTAGAGAGTATACAAAGTTATCTTGCTAGTGTATCACAGAAAAGAAATGAAAAGATGAGATCTGCTGGTAAGCCAATGCAACAACAACAATCAACTGAGCAATCAAAAGAAAGTTAGCTTAAGGCGTTCCTCTATCCATAGAAAGATCACACGTTCCACAAAGCTTGGGAGTCTGCAAATATATGGCCATGGACAAAACATGAGAAGGACATATACATCAATATGAACATGTTTTGCAATTAATTAAGCACAATTATTCCTATTACTGTTCCTATTTTATATATCAACCGAAGATCCTCTGGAATAATAAGAAACCTCTTAGAAGCTGTTATAATACTTCCTCTGGGTTCCACTCTAAATGTATATACACAAGCTTTAGAGACTAGGGCTACTCCACTTTTTTCCAAACTATTCAAAATATCTTGTTCAGACATTCCTAACACGCGTTCTCACAGAGTAGATTCCTTTCTTGTGGCTTTTGAATTATTCAAGAGTAAATTAATCTAATAAGGAAGCTCTATAATTGAAGATTTAATTGATAAAGAAGATACTGTGGACGCACTCCCAACATTTCTTGAATTAAGGCTTACGAAATTATCTATTTGTCGAGATAAAAGATATGTAGCAGTAGCTTGTAGCTTGACTCCGAAATAACGTCATTCAAGGACTATTTCGAACATCATAATGAACAATATGTTCGTATTATTCGTTGACAATCTATACTAATTCGTAATTCGAAAACTGAATTCGAAATTATGCTACAAACTAATGTAGCAGCTCTATATGGTTTCTACAAAGCTGATTCGTTAGTATTAGCATCTTATTTGACTTTTACAGAATTTAGATAACTGAGGCTTGGACATAATTGAATTCTATATTTTTCATATATTATTTGGTAACATATTAACTACATAACATGTGTTTGATTGATTTTGGTCGTTGACTACGTCTGGTTTTATAATTGTAGTAGACAAGGATCTGATATAGTAGGTACTGACAGAAGTGCTATTCCAGCAGCCTTATGGTAGCCTCTTACTGGTAATGGGTCTATTCTAAAAACAGATTTAATATGTTCTATTAGTGGTTCTATCGATTTACTTCTCCAAGAGTAAATAGCCTGTCCTAACTCAGATTCATAGAATTGTATCAGCTCAAGTCTGTCAGTAGGGGTATGTTCATATCTTTGTACTGGACATACCAGTTCAAATCCTCTTTTCGGTACTCAAGTCATATAGTTTATGGTCGTCATACCCAGAATCGCCTATCATGAAACATGTTTCTGGAGACAGAGATGATGATGTTGATATCATCGGATTGTACATTTGATTATCTTGTACATTAGCAGTTGTAAAATCTGCTGCTAATGGGACTATGACGGAACCAGTACTTGATATCATATGTAGTTTGTAACCAAATATCCATCCTTTAGTATGGCTGAATCCCCATCTTGCGTCAGTATCTATGCCAGAACATGGTACTATACCTTTGTTCATAGATGATTTGTGCCAAACATGTCCTTTGGCTTTCAGTAAAGTACTATCTATTGCAACAATGTATGGATCTATCATCTTTTCGCATACAAACATGCAGGTCATGATAGTAATCCTTTTTTTGATGTCTGTGGATATGGTCTTAAGTCGTCTGTCAAATGTTCGCCTGTCTGGTATTTGGGTAAGACCACATCTTTTCATTATCTTCTTATTGTAAGGATAATCCAATTCTAGGAATTCATGTAATGCATTGTTAGAATCCAGTCTAAACCATAGCCTAACTATACATTTTACTACACTAGAAAATGGGACTGTGTAAATAGGACTCAGGCACACAAACTTCTATCAGAATCGATATGGTGGGATAGTACTTCAGAATCAAACATTTCAATCGTAATACGAGGAATTATCTCCTCAGGAATATGTGGGAACTTGTCTAGATTGATGAATGTCCTACCAAACACAAATCTATATCTGGTTCATACGCAATCCATAACCAACAATCCTTGCCATCTATCTGAACCAGTGTTTCATCTATAGCTTTAGATATTAATGCCATAATTAGAATCAATTCGTATTCCTATAAATATATCTACAGAGTTATAGGAAATCTGAGAATTCCTTTTCAAACGGCGGCAATCCCACATGCCCCTTTTTGAACTATATACCGAGGCTATCATTAACATGATATGGAATTCTCATTCCCAATTTTTCTATCGGAATTTATGGCGGATGCCTACTGACAAACTAACGTTAGTCATTAATGCTGAACGAGCCAATTGTCCTATAAACATACCATGGAAACATTGTAGGTGTAGCTTGCTATTGGAAGTGGTTTGAGATGCTTCTTTTAATGGGATATAAGGCATAGTACAACAAATTATTTCAGAGGTAAGAAACAAACAAACAGGATAAGGAATAGGATATAGGAGATATACAATAACAACATATCGATAAAAATTATGAAGTGAAATGAGAGTCTAGGCTATAAAAAGTCTAGAAAATACTGCAAAAAGAATTGGAATAGGATCTGTTTGTTAGTTGATCAAATCCTCTATTTTTGTTGACCGTCTTTGAAGTAGGAAATTTTTGTTATTTCCACTATTCTTGAAGAGAGACTTGTACTGGCGTTGGATGAGAGAACATATCAAATACAGGCGATCTCTTTTGTGCAAGCTCTACAAGTTCTCTTATTTTTTCCTTTGGTGCATCAGATTTGACTTTGAATGTAACTTTGATTTTCTCGTATCCATTTCTAACATTCTCAGACATTCCAAGAAGGCCTTGGATATCAAGGTCGCCTGCTAGTGTTGATTCTACCTTCTCTATCTTTACTCCTTGAGCAGCTGCATGGTAGATGAGAGTTGTAGTCAAGCAACCATTCAGAGCTGCAAGTGCATACTCAGCTGGATTGGCTCCGTGATCTTCTCCCAACAGAACTGGCGGTTCATCTTTATCCAACACGAAGGACGGACTTCTACTGTGAGTTTGGCAAGCACCATAAAAGTCATTTATACTTGTCTGGTTATGCCCACCATTAATCCATCTTCCTTTGGCACGGAAATTGAATTATGATACGCTAGGATTATCCATTATTGCTCCCATTGCATCAAACAGTTTGGTAACATTTACGCCATTTACGATTTTTTGCCCTACTTGTTCTTTTTCGTTTCCCATTTGATTCATTTTACTCATAGCATATGATATCATGATACCATAATATAAATCTAACTAGGATCGATATCATGATATCATAGCATTAACACATATATTCGCTAAATACAACATACAAAAGGGTTGAAAGGAAGAAGATATGCTGAAATTGATTCGTTTCAGTCGGCTCAATTTCAATCTTTTCCAAGATACCTCTTTCGATATGAGAAAATAAGTCAGTTTTTATTTATCTCATTCAGTTCAAACAGCAACTATTTTTAATTTAGATAGTAGGATTTTTGCAGCAACAAAAATTATAATTGGTTTATTTACTACTAGTTTAAGAATAGCTTGTGTACATTTTCTTTTGTAACATGTAGCTTGTAGACTTCATCTCCCTTTAGCAGAAAGATCTGATCATGCAATTCGAATAGCTCTAACATGTCTTTTATCCTCGAGTTTAACAAAGTTGCAGTCTTGTAAGTACAATACGTCAAGCCAGCTATTCTATTGTCGTTATAAGCCTCTTCAATAGTTAATGCCTGCCTCAATGAGGCCTTTGCTACATCATTTATCAAAAAATCCAGACAACATACCTGCCTGTTATTAGCATTTTTAGCTATGTTTCCAATTATCCTACCAAAATATTTCGTGATATTTTTTTGACTTTGATGACTTTGCATTTGAGTTTGATGCTGTTGCTGTTGTTGTTGTAATAGTAGATGGTGCTCCTTGTCCTGATACTTTACTGATCCTGCTGCAATAGTATTAGTTGGAGTATAATAATATGGCTCAATTGTTCCATCATACCACTTAAGTTTAGACAAAAGTTCAGATGACGGACTGCCTGGTGGACTACAAAAGCATCTAAACAAGTCACCTTCCTTGGCAAGTCTGTCCATTGATTTTAGCAATCCCATCATTGATTCATCATCTGAATAAATTACCAGATGATGTTTTCTTGGAACCTGTGATTGCTGATCTTTTAACCATTTGTCTACTGCATCCTTTACTATTGAATTTATAGAAACACCTCTTTGATTTGCCATTTCTCCTAACTGTGCATGAACTTTATCATCAAATCCTCTAATTATTAGATTGTGTGTCACAAGAACTATTAGATAAATTCATATTTATATATCGATATCATGATATCATACATGAATATTAAGAAAAGCCTATCCGAAATTGATTTGCAAAGACTATTACAAATGTGAAGTAAATTAAAATGTGGCATGATTCTGGATAAAGATTGTGAAGTTTTTTATATTCGTTAATTGGTGGCTCTTGAAAATACGAGTTGAGCTGTCTTTTACTAATAAAGTATTCACGGTTTTCTTAGTAACTTGAAGGCATGATTTCCTGTACCTGTTTTAAAGTAATATGTAATCCATAACATTGCAAGTGGTTCTAGAGTAGGTATGACCTTTGCTTCCTCTGAGCATAAGAATAATACAATGTTTGCTAACTCTTCAGGTTTTACCCATTTTCCAAAATTCACGGCCGGCATTGCTTTTCTATTTGCTTCAGTATTTATCATGCTTGGCATTATACAATTCACATTAATATTTGATTTCTTTGTTTCTTCGGACAATGATTCTACAAGTCTTATCAATCCAGATTTTGATGCTGCATAAGCAGAATCATACCCCATGGATTTCAAACCGGTTTTAGAAGATATATGAACCATTTTTCCATATTTAGAAGATATCATATGTGGAATAACATGTTTGCTTATTAGAAAAGCTTGTTTTTAGATTTATTGTCATCATCTTGTCCCATTCATCAAGTTCTGTTACACTTTTATCTTCTAGATATCCTCCAACAATATTAACCAATATATGGATTTGCCCATATTTTGCTAAAATGGCTGAAATTAATTTCTCTACTTGCTCTTCTTTTGATGTATCTGCTTTTATCAATTGTAATTCTGGCTCAATTTGCTTTTTTGACAACTCTGCATTACTGTCAACAATATATGATGATATCACTTTAGCATTGCATTCGATAAAAGATCTTGTTATAGCTCTTCCTAACGCCCCGGTTCCACCTGTTACCAATACAATTTTATTTGAGAAATCAAGCCTTTTATTAGTCTGATTGTGCATAAGGTGATTCTATTATCTTATAATGACTAAAAAAGATTTATCATTAAAAAGATTTAGCCGATTTTTTTCTATTCCTGGATTCTTCCTATTTTTTCTCCGAAGGAAGCTCTATCAAGTAAGGCGATTTTACGTTTCATCTTTCATTATGCAATATATTTGCAGACTATGTTTTATTTTATAATAGAGTCGGAATTCCAATTACATAGTCTTTCTATATCTTCATATCAGAAGTCAAATACTACAAATGGTTCAATTGAGATTGTATTAAATACTAGCAATAGGAACTAATTGACTATCCTTTGCTCGTCTCTAATTAGATTGTCTAGTTTTGTATAGGCATTGACAGAGTAATTCAACACTAATATTTAGAGAATGTGTTATCAGCAGAAGTACATTAAGCATTTAGTAAAGTACATTCCCCATTTATTAAAAATGTTCATGTGGGGGGGCGAGGTTTGTTAACACCATTCTGAAAAATATAATTATCTATTATTAATTTTAATAGTAGACCATAATCATAGGTTCTCTAACTTAGCTTGTTTGAGCCTGCTAATCCTGTTAGAGTTAAAACAAACTAGGGTTTGAAATGATACTATTTTTCCTATTCATGAGGTAGTTACGGCTACCCAATCTTAAGGTAGAGAACATCTGCTAGATGGATTAGTCTACCTAAAAGCTTATTTGTAAACTGGGTAAATATATTAGTGGATTGGTTCTGATTACCATATTAGAGATAGTGTCTATAGAGAACAGAAACAAACTAGAGTAATTTCCAGCAAGCTTTCGCTAGACCAGCACAATAAATAACTCATTAGCTGAAAGTCCTACTCCATCCGCTCTCCTACATGTCACGATAGAACATCTGCTAGTGAAATATCATGATGAATTAGAAGAATATTGTAATCGTACAGATCGCATAAAGGATACAAATTGTTTAATACCACAATCCTCATCATCATTATTATCACCACAAGAACAGGAAACAAAAGAACAATCAGAATCGGACGAGATGACGCAATATGTGAACAATTTAATAATAGAAGGGATTATTTCATGTTATAACAAAAATAAGGAATATAATTAGGAATCAGATAGAGAACGAGAACTACGACAATGAATAGAAAAAAACACACATGTTACCACACCGTATCTAATGAACTTCGACATAAAATCGATGAACTAGCAAAAATACTATTGTTCAGATAGATCTATCTGACAGAATATATGAGGTCGCAAAGGAAGAAGATTATCCTATTGGAGGTTATAGAAGATAAAGAAAAATTAAAGGAATTCTTAAGGTTCTAAAATACTATGTAGAATTTGTTAATAAGTAAGCAGGATCTTAATATAATAATACAGAGAGATATAATAATAATGAAAATATCTGTTTTTCTATATGGAATAACAAATTTTTGATTTTCGTATTGGTCTAATATTAGTATTCAAGAACCCTACACAAAAGCTAATAAACACCAAGAGATCATATATAACAAATGACTATACTTCTGCTGGTCATTGGACCTTTTATATTATCGACATTATTGATTGTCAGTACACATGTGGTACATGCCCAGACTATATCAACAATAACTATACCCATGAAAGTTTATTATAATTCTACTTATGGCATGGTTATTCAGTATCCCGCAAGCTGGAACGTTAGGAATATATCTAGTGATAATTCGCCATCTCCTTTTCTAGGTATCGTCCTGATGACACCACCAATACAAAGCACAGGTAGTGAGTTTGCGTCAGTTGTAGTGGGATTATATCCTCAATCAGTAAATACAACATTACAATCTTTTTTAGATCATAACAAAAACATCAGAATGTCAAATTCCAATACTAAAGATTTTAATATTGTAATGTCAAATACCAATTCATTACTTGCAGGCAGACAAGCATACGGGTTACTTTTTACAGATACCTTTCATGGACATTCTCAAAAGAGTTTAGAATTTGGGACCTTCGGGTTAGATCATGGGGGAATTAAATATGGCTACATTGTTAATTTTAGTGCTGATCCAATAACATTTGCAAAGATATTGCCAATAATGCTTCAAGCTATTGATTCGTTTGGAATTTCAAATATTAGCTAATATGCCTTATTATTTTATACCCTTTCTTCTCTTCTGGTAGTAAACTGAAAATTTGTGATTTTATTTTTTAAATTGAGCATAGATCCAATAACACATCGGATTTGGTTAATGCTATGTTGATTCTAGAACATAGTATCGAATAAATCCTACTAAAAATCTTTCGTACTCAGCCTGAATATCATTTAATTTCTTTTAGGTATCATATTCTTTATTTCAGATTGCATTCAACTAAACTCTCTTATCAAGGTTTGTAAGTCATAACAAAGTCGGAGATATGGTAGATAAATGCTATATGATTAAAATAGACAAACTCCAATATTACATCATTATTCATAAAGGTAAGTAAATTTGTAATGTCAACTAGTGTAGATATTTATCAGTAATTGTAAGATGATCCAGTAAATTATAAGTAATTAATTGTTGTACTTCCTAACATAGGTGACAATTTAGCTTACAGACATGGGTTACACTTCTGGCAGGAAGTGAATCCATATAGAAATCAGAACAAGGTTTAATCTAATACATGAGAAAGAATGGACTGGCGATACAGTATCTAATATTTGTAAAAGATACGGTACATCCAGAAAGACTTACTACAAGTGGAATAACAGATACAAACAGAAAGGGATAGAAGGACTTCTAGATAACTCTAAAAGACCTCATAATACTCCATATAGAAAGGTAACATCAGAAATAGAAGAGACAATACTTGATCTACGACTAACCAAAAGGTTTGGATGTAGCAGGATCAAGTTTAGATTAAGAAAGGTTGTTGGAATCTCGTTAAGCACCAGAACTATCTACAAGATACTAAAGAGACATGGGCTTAATATCCTCAAGTGTAAGGCCAAAACAAGAACTTACAAACGGTTTGTCATGAAGCATCCAAATGAGATGGTACAGATGGATATCCTTGGCCCTTTCTATCTGAGTAATTCTAGTCAAAGGAATTACATAATCAGTTGTCTGGATGATTGTTCAAGAAAAGTAGCAAGCAGATGGTCTAAAAGAAAGAGGTCAGTGGATATTCTGAATGTATTAGAGGATTGGATAGTGATCAATGGTAAACCTGATAGAGTAATGCATGACAATGGAAAGCAGTTTACATCCAAAATGTTCAGACATTTCCTTGTACACAATCAGATAAAGGATAAGCAAATACCAAATTCATTCTTACCCACAGCTACAAGGGAAAATAGAAGCATATAACAAGATAGTGAAAAATGAGTTCCTAGCAATAGAAGATATACCAAACATAGATGATGGTAAGCTAAGATACGATATGTTTGTAAAAGCGTACAATGAAACTAGAGAACATGGAGGAATAAATGGTCTTACTCCATCAGAGATGTTTCTACAAAGATTAATTACATCCACCATAAGTATAAGAACTAAGCAGCAAAGTGTAACTCATGTAGGTACTTAATAATGTAACCTATCTGTGCAAGTACAACAATTAACAATCCAACAGCGTATTCCTAGTTTAATTAACAAGTTAAACCATGAAAAAGAAGCATCATCATACCAGGTACTGATAACAAGTACATGAAAATGGATATCGGTTACGAGAAATTATACGTCATTATCTCATAAGTGAGTAGGATTACAGATAAGTTCATAGACAAAACTTAGTTTATATGGAAAAGGCTCTGTAAAGTTAAGGAAAAATCTATAGCTTTATGACTCCGATATAGGTTATGATGTGTCAAATAAGAAAGAGAACAGAACCTGAGGATATAGCATATTCTCTGTATCTGTATTTCCTTGGTCTTTCATTAAGAAATACTTCCAAAGCTGTGTCTAGATTTGTTAAAAGAAGTCATACTGCCATCAGAGACTGGATTCAAAAATATAAACCAGAGATGTTAAGTTCCAGAAAGATAGATACGTATTACTGAATTTATAATTGATGAAACTATCATTAAAGTTGGTTCCGAATATATCTGGTTATGGATAGCCATTGAAAATGAATGATAACCGAGAAATCCTTCAAATAAGCATATCAAAAGAGAGAAACATGTTTGTTGCAGAACGTTTTATATTAAACCTTGTAAAAAGATATGGAGAACATCTATCCTGTTTCAACTGATGGAGGTACATGGTATCCACAGGCTTGTAGATTCTTGAGACTGCACCATCACATCCATTCTCCATATGAGAAAAGTATCATAGAAAGGACGGTACAATACATCAAAGATAGAACAGAATATTTCGATGATTATTTTCCTTGTAGAAAAAGTAAGTGTAAATTGCAACACATACAAAAATGGTTGGATCTATTTGTTAGTCATCATAACAATAATTTGTTATCTTAACTTTACAGAGCCATGGAAAACAAAGTAACAATAGTAAGTCTAATTAGATTAAGCAAGCGGAATCGGATTGAATGAACAATTAGTTTTTATACTAAGAACCTATCCCAAAATTATCTTTCTACAGATGATCATAAAACAGGAGAACTGTACCAGTCCAAGGTAGTTCTCTGCCTTCTTTTCATACCGTGTGAACAGTTTTCTGAACCTGTTGTGCCATGAGTTTGTCCTTTCCACAACCCATCTTTTTGCAGAATGTTTTTTCCGGTTTAAGGAAGGTTGCGTTTCCGTCTTGACCTCCTCCTCTTTTTCACCCTTCTTTCTTTTGGGACTAATGTGCAGTACATATCCCCGCCTGATTAGTTCCTGTTCTTCTTGTGTGGAATTATATGCTTTGTCAAGACATAGATGTTGTAACCTTCTCCTTCTTCCCTTTCTTCTTGATTTCGGTTTGGATGATGATGACGGCTTTTTAATAACTGAATTATCAACCATATCTATTACCAGTTTAATGTCATGGGTACTAGCAGATGAAATGACCGCCGAAAGCGGTATACCTTCTTTGTCTGTTAAATAGATGCTTTGTTGTATTTTTGAATCATAGTTGTCTTTTCGAACTTCTAGATTAGTATTATAAATTCCACTACTAGATAGAGGTCATATTTGTACCGTAAATGCCACTGGACAGTGCCGCATGATTTCTTCCTCTCCATTTTCAAATGGTTGGATTGCCTTAGATGTATTTTTGAAACTGGCCTAGAAAATATAAGTATAATGCATACAATATTGTCTCCGCGGATGTTCTCTCACGTTCAAATAATCTCATAGAATATGAGAGAATGTTCGCAGCTATATCTTTATCACTAAGTTAACAGCGCTCTATATTGCATTGAATACATTAGAAACTTGTCATATCACTAATTATAGTAAGTTTAACAATAATACATCATAGGAATAGCCAATTACCTAGCCTAGAAAAGATTAGAAGAGAAATTAATTAAAGATGTGTCTGGTTTCTTATTTTTCACTTATTACTATAACTCGTTCATCAGATTGTCTGTTTTAATATTCTTCTAGTTTTAATGAATGATAGTCCAAGTGTTAAGGTCAATATTCCAATTATTGTTATCATAGATAGTATAATGGGAAATTCAAAAAATCCTGTTAGACTCATCTTCACACCAACAAAAAGTAATATCGCAACAAGACCATGCTTTAGATAATAAAATTTACTTATCATGCCTGCAAGTAGAAAATACAAACTTCGTAAACCCAAAATTGCGAATATATTTGATGTTATTACTATAAATGAATCAGAAGTTATAGCCAAAATAGCAGGAATCGAATCTAGAGCAAAAATTAAATCAGCCATTTCTACTATTACAAGAGCAATCATCATAGAAGTGGCATACAAAATTCCATCTTTTCTGATAAAGAATTTGTCACCATTCAATTGAAAAGATATCGGAACAATTTTTTTCATCAACCTAATCACAATATTTTTTTCAACTTCTATCTTTTCCTCTCCTTTCCTCATTTGTATGAGCATACGTATTGCAGTAAACAGCAGTAATCCCCCAAACATATATGTCATGAATTGAAAGCTTTCAAGTAGAGACACTCCTGCCAAAATAAGATCTATTCTCATTATGATTGTACTAAGTATACCAGCCGTCAGAACTTTATGCTGATATATATGAGGAATGGTTAGAGACGAAAATATTAGTAGGAAGACAAACATGTTGTCTACACTTAAAGATTTTTCTATGATATATGCTGTTACAAAAAGTAATGCTTTATCATGACCCACTGTAAGAAATATTATTCCAGCAAATACAGTTACAAGAGAAATCCAAATAATGGTTCATATTGATGCATGTTTGAATGGTTCTTGTTGACTCTGTCTTGGGTGTTTTCGATTTACCAAAGATTTGATCTTGTCACTAAGACCGAAATCTATTGCTAACATGATTCCAATCATGATGCCGAAAATTATCCACAAGATGGAATAATGGTCACTATTATCAACCATAGTAATAAGGGAAATAACATTCAATTAATATACAAATTAAGAAGTAACATCATCATATTTTACAAACATGTTTTCAGTGTGTTGCATTGTCGACGTGTTGGCTAATTGTTTATTGCACCGGTATCTTGCTTTAATTTAAAATATATTATGTATTAGAACATTCGTATGAGTAGAGATGCATGACTTTGTATTACAACGTAAACATCATCATCAAATGATATCCGAAAGTATTTGATATCAGTGATTAAGAATTGCAATGTCCAAATTGTTTAAAGCAAATGCAATTAATACATAGATACGATGTAGAAGTTGATCATTGCCCAACATGTAAAGGTGTATGGTTGGATAGAGGAGAAATTGATGAAATTGCAAGGATACAAACCACATACGGAAAAGTACCTTATAAAAAATATCAATATGCACATAAAGGAAATGATCACGACGACTATATTGTTAATTATAAAAAGCGTAAGAAAGCTGCATATTTTGGAGTTATTTGATTTTGACTGATTGTATCATATTGTATTCAGTCCATAGATGATACTAAGATATTGTCATCTTTTTCTATGGGACGATAGGTAATGACTGTTACAAACATAAGTTAATGTTACAAACATAGTTAATAATACTGAGATTAAGTAATGGAAGGTTTGAGAGTACATTGATGTTGTAAGTCTAACCTTTCACGCCTATCAACCTTGAATCTTCAACTTGTGGTTGTTGTGACATGTCGTATATCATTGGGCTTCAGCGCGACAAGACATCGATTGATGATTTATAAGTATTAGGGTTTGTAAACCTTTCTAGATATAGAATGCCATGGGTTAGAAATTATAGTAATAGCATGAAAATAATTACGAATTTCATATTTGTGAAGAACTCTGATGATCAGCAATTTGGCGTAGATAATATTTGGTGACAGGGCTAATGCGATTATGGCTGAATGAGCAAAACTTGAGATTAGAATGATTCGTTTTAGTTCGATTAAACAATCGGAAATTTATTAGTAGTACATGGTAATCTGG
>CAVPXM010000075.1:0-18804 GCA_963709405.1 uncultured Nitrososphaerales archaeon | reverse complement strand
GATATAAGGCATAGTACAACAAATTATTTCAGAGGTAAGAAACAAACAAACAGGATAAGGAATAGGATATAGGAGATATACAAAAATTATGAAGTGAAATGAGAGTCTAGGCTATAAAAAGTCTAGAAAATACTGCAAAAAGAATTGGAATAGGATCTGTTTGTTAGTTGATCAGATCCTCTATTTTTGTTGACCGTCTTTGAAGTATGAAAATTTTTGTTATTTCCACTATTCTTGAAGAGAGACTTGTACTGGCGTTGGGAACATATCAAATACAGGCGATCTCTTTTGTGCAAGCTCTACAAGTTCTCTTATTTTTTCCTTTGGTGCATCAGATTTGACTTTGAATGTAACTTTGATTTTCTCGTATCCATTTCTAACATTCTCAGTACAACATACAAAAGGGTTGAAAGGAAGAAGATGCTGAAATTGATTCGTTTCAGTCGGCTCAATTTCAATCTTTTCCAAGATACCTCTTTCGATATGAGAAAATAAGTCAGTTTTTATTTATCTCATTCAGTTCAAACAGCAACTATTTTTAATTTAGATAGTAGGATTTTTGCAGGACAACAAAAATTATAATTGGTTTATTTACTACTAGTCTAAGAATAGTTTTCTGTACATTTTCTTTTGTAACATGTCGCTTGTAGAGTTTCATCTCCCTTTTTAGCAAAGATCTGATCATGCCAATTCGAATATGGTTCTTTAACATGTCTTTTATCCTCGAGTTTAACAAAGTTGCAGTCTTGTAATTACAATATGTCAAGCCAGCGATTCTATTGTCGTTATAAGCCTCTTCAATAGTTAATGCCTGCCTCAATGAGGCCTTTGCTACATCATTTATCAAAAAAATCCAGACAACATACCCTGCCTGTTATTAGCATTTTTAGTTATGTTTCCAATTATCCTACCAAAATATTTCGTAATATTTTTTTGACTTTGATGACTTTGCATTTGAGTTTGATGCTGTTGCTGTTGTTGTTGTAATAGTAGATGGTGCTCCTTGTCCTGATACTTTACTGATCCTGCTGAGATCGTATTAGTTGGAGTATAATAATATGGCTCAATTGTTCCATCATACCACTTAAGTTTAGACAAAAGTTCAGATGACGGACTGCCTGGTGGACTACAAAAGCATCTAAACAAGTCACCTTCCTTGGCAAGTCTGTCCATTGATTTTAGCAATCCCATCATTGATTCATCATCTGAATAAATTACCAGATGATGTTTTCTTGGAACCTGTGATTGCTGATCTTTTAACCATTTGTCTACTGCATCCTTTACTATTGAATTTATAGAAACACCTCTTTTGATTTGCCATTTCTCCTAACTGTGCATGAACTTTATCATCAAATCCTCTAATTATTAGATTGTGTGTCACAAGAACTATTAGATAAATTCATATTTATATATGCTATCACGATATCATACATGAATATTAAGAAAAGCCTATCAGAAATTGATTTGCAAAGACTATTACAAATGTGAAGTAAATTAAAATGTGGCATGATCTTTGATAAAGATTGTGAAGTTTTTTATATTCGTTAATTGGTGGCTCTTGAAAATATGAGTTGAGTGTCTTTTACTAATTGTTGTATTTGCACGGATAGGTTACATTTTTAATTACCTACATGGGTTACCCTTTTCTGTTTAGTTCTCGTATGTGTACTGGATGTAATTAACCTTTGTAGGAACATCTCCGATGGAGTAAGACCAGTTTATGCCTCCATGTTCTCTGGTTTCGTTATATGCTTTAACAAACATGTCGTATCTTTGTTTACCATCATCTATGTTTGGTATATCTTCTAATGCTATGAATTCATTCTTTACAATCTTGTTATATGCTTCTACTTTGCCCTGTAACTGCGGATATGATTTTGGTATTTGCTTATTTTTTATCTGATTATGTATAAGGAAATGTCTGAATATTCTGGATGTAAACTGTTTACCGTTATCATGCATCATCATCTTAGGCTTACCATTAATCATTATCCAGTCCTCTAATACATTAAGAACATCCACTGACCTCTTTCTTTCGGACCACTTGCTAGCTACCTTCCTAGAACAATCATCTAAGCAACTAATGATGTAATTCCTTTGACTGGAATTACTCAGATAGAAAGGGCCAAGGATATCCACTTGCACCATATCATTTGGATGCTTCATGACAAACCGTTTGTAAGTTCTTGCTTTGGCCTTACACATGAGGATATTAAGACAATGTCTCTTTAGTATCTTGTATATAGTTCGGGTGCTTAATGAGATTCCAATGATTCTTTTTAGTCGAAACTCGATCCTATTACATCCAAATCTCTTAGTTAATCGTAGATCAAGTATAGTCTCTTCTACTTCTGGTGTTACCTTCCTGTAGTTGATTTTATGAGGCCTTCTGGAGTTATCTGATAGGCCTTCTATCCCTTTCTGCTTGTATCTATTATTCCACTTGTAGTAAGTCTTTCTGGATACACCATATCTCTTACAAATATTACATATGGTATCACCAGTCCATTCTTTTTCGTGTATTAGATTAAACCTTATTCTGATTTCTATATGGATTCACTTCCCGACAGAAGTGTAACCCATGTCTGTAAGCTATAATGTCACCTATGTCAGTAAGTACAACAACTAATAAAGTATTCACGGTTTTCTTAGTAACTTGAAAGCATGATTTCCTGTACCTGTTTTAAAGTAATATGTAATCCATAACATTGCAAGTGGTTCTAGAAGGCGATGCTGCCTCTAATTGACCAATATCAACCGTTTCCCAACCAAATGGGATTAGGATTTTTTCAATTATCATCTTTTTAGATTCTTCATCATTTCCACATATGAACATGGTAGGAGGGCCATCCGGAAAATCTGGATGAACCATATGAGGATTACCAATAATGTTAAATGCCTTGACAACTTTGGTTTCTGGTAGTAAACGTTGAATTGTCTCTGCTGCAGAGTCTGTATGACCGACAGCCATTCTTGGTGGAAGACCTTTTGAAAAGTCCAGTGGGTTTGTAGTATCAATAACAACTTTGTCTGCAAAGTAACTTGGACCGGCCATCTTTATAGCACTCAAAGTTCCACTCCATGAAGTGGAGATTACGATTAGATCATCAGCGAATGCCGCCTGCTTCATTAAAGCTTCCTATTAATGCATTCTCTGATCTTCTTCCTTGTTTCGTGTGTTTATCAATCCATTCAACGACCTCCTTCTTGGTTATGTCGCGAGTCCCAATCTTTACCTGATGTCCAAGGTCAATTAAACCATCCGCAAGTCTACGTCCAACATCTCCGGACCCGATTATTCCTATCTTCATATAGACTATAGACTTAGATATGATTTAAATCCTTAACATGCTACATGATTGAAAAACAGATTCAGGTCGCACTCATTATGAGAGTTCAGTTTCATGAATTCGAAGACAAAGAATGAATATCTAGAAACTGCAGTTTTTTTCTAGTGCATAAAAATCTATGAATACAAAACGTATTAAGTATTGGGCCTAATAGTATTAGGTCATGCCAATCGTTCATCATCTTACCCATTCAGCAAAGCAGAAACCTCTGATTAATGATAGCTGATTAATCATGCGACACAATTTCTAAATATATTAAAAATGTCAGCATTATGAATAAAGCGACAGCATATGTTTATCTCAGAAGTTGACCTCTTTCAAGAATTTCATATCAAATATGTTTGATGCTTTGACCACAGACGAACTTATTAGTAGAATTAGAGAAGATAATCAAGATCTTGAGGTTATAAATGAATATGTTAGTTAGATTAGATCTTAACATAATTCATAACTAATAGATCTAGTCAACTTGCCATTACCAAATAGGATCATTTTTGTATGTGGGTATTCTCATTTGCTTTGCCTCTAGAGATTTGAATAATATTAGATGTTTTAGACTATATCTTAAACAGTAAAGTAGAATATTATGTGGTGATCTATTTAGGATCTAAAGGAAAGTTAAGTCAATCCATAAGTAGGTATAGCGGCCCCCGTTATGACCTTTGCTTCCTCTGAGCATAAGAATAATACAATGTTTGCTAACTCTTCAGGTTTTACCCATTTTCCAAAATTCGCGGCCGGCATTGCTTTTCTATTTGCTTCAGTATTTATCATGCTTGGCATTATACAATTCACATTAATATTTGATTTCTTTGTTTCTTCGGACAATGATTCTACAAGTCTTATCAATCCAGATTTTGATGCTGCATAAGCAGAATCATACCCCATGGATTTCAAACCGGTTTTAGAAGATATATGAACCATTTTTCCATATTTAGAAGATATCATATGTGGAATAACATGTTTGCTTATTAGAAAAGCTGTTTTTAGATTTATTGTCATTATCTTGTCCCATTCTTTTTCATCAAGTTCTGTTACACTTTTATCTCCTAGATATCCTCCAACAATATTAACCAATATATGGATCTGCCCATATTTTGCTAAAATGGCTGAAATTAATTTCTCTACTTGCTCTTCTTTTGATGTATCTGCTTTTATCAATTGTAATTCTGGCTCAATTTGCTTTTTTGACAACTCTGTATTACTGTCAACAATATATGATGATATCACTTTAGCATTGCATTCGATAAAAGATCTTGTTATAGCTCTTCCTAACGCCCCGGTTCCACCTGTTACCAATACAATTTTATTTGAGAAATCAAGCCTTTTATTAGTCTGATTGTACATAAGGTGATCTATTATCTTATAATGACTAAAAAAGATTTATCATTAAAAAGATTTAGCCGATTTTTTTCTATTCCTGGATTCTTCCTATTTTTTCTCCGAAGGAAGCTCTATCAAGTAAGGCGATTTTACGTTTCATCTTTCATTATGCAATATATTTGCAGACTATGTTTTATTTTATAATAGAGTCGGAATTCCAATTACATAGTCTTTCTATATCTTCATATCAGAAGTCAAATACTACAAATGGTTCAATTGAGATTGTATTAAATACTAGCAATAGGAACTAATTGACTATCCTTTGCTCGTCTCTAATTAGATTGTCTAGTTTTGTATAGGCATTGACAGAGTAATTCAACACTAATATTTAGAGAATGTGTTATCAGCAGAAGTACATTAAGCATTTAGTAAAGTACATTCCCCATTTATTAAAAATGTTCATGTGGGGGGGCGAGGTTTGTTAACACCATTCTGAAAAATATAATTATCTATTATTAATTTTAATAGTAGACCATAATCATAGGTTCTCTAACTTAGCTTGTTTGAGCCTGCTAATCCTGTTAGAGTTAAAACAAATTAGTGTGTGAAATGATACTATTTTTCCTATTCATGAGGTAGTTACGGCTACCCAATCTTAAGGTAGAGAACATCTGCTAGATGGATTAGTCTACCTAAAAGCTTATTTGTAAACTGGGTAAATATATTAGTGGATTGGTTCTGATTACCATATTAGAGATAGTGTCTATAGAGAACAGAAACAATCTAGAGTAATTTCTAGCAAGCTTTCGCTAGACCAGCACAATAAATTTAACTCATTAGCTGAAAGTCCTACTCCATCTGCTCTCCTACATGTCACGATAGAACATCTGCTAGTGAAATATCATGATGAATTAGAAGAATATTGTAATCGTACAGATCGCATAAAGGATACAAATTGTTTAATACCACAATCCTCATCATCATTATTATCACCACAAGAACAGGAAACAAAAGAACAATCAGAATCGGACGAGATGACGCAATATGTGAACAATTTAATAATAGAAGGGATTATTTCATGTTATAACAAAAATAAGGAATATAATTAGGAATCAGATAGAGAACGAGAACTACGACAATGAATAGAAAAAAACACACATGTTACCACACCGTATCTAATGAACTTCGACATAAAATCAATGAACTAGCAAAAATACTATTGTTCAGATAGATCTATCTGACAGAATATATGAGGTCGCAAAGGAAGAAGATTATCCTATTGGAGGTTATAGAAGATAAAGAAAAATTGAAGGAATTCTTAAGGTTCTAAAATACTATGTAGAATTTGTTAATAAGTAAGCAGGATCTTAATATAATAATACAGAGAGATATAATTATAATGAAAATATCTGTTTTTCTATATGGAATAACAAATTTTTGATTTTCGTATTGGTCTAATATTAGTATTCAAGAACCCTACACAAAAGCTAATAAACACCAAGAGATCATATATAACAAATGACTATACTTCTGCTGGTCATTGGACCTTTTATATTATCGACATTATTGATTGTCAGTCCACATGTGGTACATGCCCAGACTATATCAACAATAACTATACCCATGAAAGTTTATTATAATTCTACTTATGGCATGGTTATTCAGTATCCCGCAAGCTGGAACGTTAGGAATATATCTAGTAATAATTCGCCATCTCCTTTTCTAGGTATCGTCCTGATGACACCACCAATACAAAGCACAGGTAGTGAGTTTGCGTCAGTTGTAGTGGGATTATATCCTCAATCAGTAAATACAACATTACAATCTTTTTTAGATCATAACAAAAACATCAGAATGTCAAATTCTAATACTAAAGATTTTAATATTGTAATGTCAAATACCAATTCATTACTTGCAGGCAGACAAGCATACGGGTTACTTTTTACAGATACCTTTCATGGACATTCTCAAAAGAGTTTAGAATTTGGGACCTTCGGGTTAGATCATGGGGGAATTAAATATGGCTACATTGTTAATTTTAGTGCTGATCCAATAACATTTGCAAAGATATTGCCAATAATGCTTCAAGCTATTGATTCGTTTGGAATTTCAAATATTAGCTAATATGCCTTATTATTTTATACCCTTTCTTCTCTTCTGGTAGTAAACTGAAAATTTGTGATTTTATTTTTTAAATTGAGCATAGATCCAATAACCCATCGGATTTGGTTAATGCTATGTTGATTCTAGAACATAGTATCGAATAAGCACGCAGCTATATCTTTATCACTAAGTTAACAGCGCTCTATATTGCATTGAATACATTAGAAACTTGTCATATCACTAATTATAGTAAGTTTAACAATAATACATCATAGGGAGGGGGAAATTAATTAAAGATGTGTCTGGTTTCTTATTTTTCACTTATTACTATAACTCGTTCATCAGATTGTCTGTTTTAATATTCTTCTAGTTTTAATGAATGATAGTCCAAGTGTTAAGGTCAATATTCCAATTAGACTCATCTTCACACCAACAAAAAGTAATATCGCAACAAGACCATGCTTTAGATAATAAAATTTACTTATCATGCCTGCAAGTAGAAAATACAAACTTCGTAAACCCAAAATTGCGAATATATTTGATGTTATTACTATAAATGAATCAGAAGTTATAGCGAAAATAGCAGGAATCGAATCTAGAGCAAAAATTAAATCAGTCATTTCTACTATTACAAGAGCAATCATCATAGAAGTGGCATACAAAATTCCATCTTTTCTGATAAAGAATTTGTCACCATTCAATTGAAAAGATATCGGAACAATTTTTTTTCATCAACCTAATCACAATATTTTTTTCAACTTCTATCTTTTCCTCTCCTTTCCTCATTTGTATGAGCATACGTATTGCAGTAAACAGCAGTAATCCCCCAAACATATATGTCATGAATTGAAAGCTTTCAAGTACAGACACTCCTGCCAAAATAAGAGCTATTCTCATTATGATTGTACTAAGTATACCAGCCGTCAGAACTTTATGCTGATATATATGAGGAATGGTTAGAGACGAAAATATTAGTAGGAAGACAAACATGTTGTCTACACTTAAAGATTTTTCTATGATAAATGCTGTTACAAAAAGTAATGCTTTATCATGACCCACTGTAAGAAATATTATTCCAGCAAATACAGTTACAAGAGAAATCCAAATAATGGTCCATATTAATGCATGTTTGAATGGTTCTTGTTGACTCTGTCTTGGGTGTTTTCGATTTACCAAAGATTTGATCTTGTCACTAAGACCGAAATCTATTGCTAACATGATTCCAATCATGATGCCGAAAATTATCCACGAGATGGAATAATGGTCACTATTATCAACCATAGTAATAAGGGAAATAACATTCAATTAATATACAAATTAAGAAGTAACATCATCATATTTTACAAACATGTTTTCAGTGTGTTGCATTGTCGACGTGTTGGCTAATTGTTTATTGCACCGGTATCTTGCTTTAATTTAAAATATATTATGTATTAGAACATTCGTATGAGTAGAGATGCATGACTTTGTATTACAACGTAAACATCATCATCAAATGATATCCGAAAGTATTTGATATCAGTGATTAAGAATTGCAATGTCCAAATTGTTTAAAGCAAATGCAATTAATACATAGATACGATGTAGAAGTTGATCATTGCCCAACATGTAAAGATGTATGGTTGGATAGACGAGAAATTGATGAAATTGCAAGGATACAAACCACATACGGAAAAGTACCTTATAAAAAATATCAATATGCACATAAAGGAAATGATCACGACGACTATATTGTTAATTATAAAAAGCGTAAGAAAGCTGCATATTTTGGAGTTATTTGATTTTGACTGATTGTATCATATTGTATTCAGTCCATAGATGATACTAAGATATTGTCATCTTTTTCTATGGCTTCATGGTTAACGATAGACCTATAGCTAAAAACATCTTACTTTCTGTTAATGGCTAAACTTAAAGAAAGAAGCAGAACTACTTCAAAGTATGTTAATCAGTGAATTACTATAAGTTATTCTTGGAGAAACAGGCAGAGCAAGCAAGGTAAAAAAGAATAGAACAATAATGGAAGTTAATAAAAATTTATTCGTAAGGTATTCTCATCTCTTATTTCATATACATCGTTTCATTCCTAGTTATATACAAAAACCAATACATTATAGAAAATGAGAATGAAGTCTTCTCTTGTCTGGATTGCTAACGGTATGGTAACGATACAATTAATGGCTTGAGCTTTATAATTGCATCTTGTATAGGCATATGTGTAGAATAAATAATCAAACTAGTCGGCCCATTTATATCCTTCTGGACAGTTTTACTTAGGAAATCGAAGTTAGATAAAACTTGAAAGCCTGCAGAGGTAAAATCTGCTTTATATTTAGATAGAGCTGAGGTAGGAACGAAAAATCCTCCTATTGTTAAATCACCATTTGATTGTGTATTGCTATCTACAGTTATGGTTCCTTTCATGGGTGTATATTTCTTGTCTGATACACTATAAGACCCTGGAGCCAATACTTTCACATCAGAACTTCCAGGATGTGTGACTGGAGTGGTTTGCCACACGATCTGTCCTGTCTTGTTGCCCTTTATAATCTCTACATGAACATGATTCGGATCTCCATGGACAAATGCTATAGCTGTTCCTCTTGGAACTACAAGGTTAGTTGGAATATAATTAGCATTATTTGCACTAATTGTCTTATTATCTGATGACAGATGATGTGCCTCATCTGGTATATAGACTATGAATGCTTTAACAGATGATGGCAATGATAGACTTCCGGTATTAAAGACGGATTTTGCATCGGGTGCATCTTTGCTAGCAAGAGTACCATCAGCAGTGGAATTTGATTTGTCAGTAATTTGCGAATATGCCAAATTATTAGCTGAGAATATTGCTGTAAATAAAATCATTATCAGTGGCAAGACGATAGCTATAAAGGTGAAATGAAAGAATTGTCTCTTTGCTAAAATCCTATCTATCAATACTTGAGAATCCGCTTTTTTCATATTAATCTTTTTCTTTATACACTATCCCGAATTAGAATGTACTTATAAAAGAATATGTGTATACTATTACTTCTGCTGCTTAACAAGTGATTGATCGTTATAGATAATCTTCAATTGCCAGATTGTCTTGAATCTTCCTAAGAATAAGAGAAGTTATAACTCGGAATGTTGTTCACAGTATTTTGCCCTTAGACTTTGACGTTTATACCAAAAAATATTTTAATACCTAATAAATAACATGATCCATGAAAAACTTGTTCACAATATCAACTTTATTAATTATAGTATTTTTGACTTTTTTTTCTATACCTAGCATAACAATAACGAGCTTATTACCGTCAAATATTATGGCAATTGCAAAGCAAGAAAAGAACATGGTGATGAACAAAATAGCTACTAGTACAAATACTATAGATAATACTCTTCCTGCTGCTCAATCAGTATATCAATCAGAATCAATGACATTGCCACAATCAGTTGGAACATTTATCTGGTATATAGTAGATGAAGCACATGAAGACGCTGTTAGTGAGAGACACAAATACATTAGTGACCACAATCCTATCTATCTTCCGATGAACTTAGTAATACATCAAGGAACAGCTATTTCTTTTCTTGATGCTGATGCCCCATGGGACACGCCACGTCCCCATACAATAAACATTATGGATCGTTCTAACAATAATATTGTTTACACCACAGGTAAATTAGGTTACACAAATAGTTCGGCAGCTAAAGTCTTGCCTGTAGGACAATATACTATACAAGATACGAAGTATCCTTGGATGAAAGGAAATCTAACTGTTCTTTCTAATCCTCAAAAATCGGTTGGAAATCTAATAGTGGGTGGCTTTTATACTCCTACTAGTCAAGTAGCGAATAACAAAGATAATGATGGTGGAACGCACCCTGGATGGCTTGGATATTACAAAGAACAATTTGCAAAAAACGGATTTACAATCCTGAACACCTTTAATTTTCATTATGCTACATGTAAATACTGTCCTGGAGGGTTTTGGCCTGACCAGAAAACAGGAGATCATACACTCATAATCTATAGTACAAACCAGCCATTAAAACAAGCTCTTGACAAGCTCGGGAAATTTGTGTGGGAGAATGTATACATATAATTAGAAAACTGAACTCTTGGTACTTTGATGTAAATTTTTAGATATTTTTACTTTCTTACATTATTGTTTTGACAGAAGAAGATTCATTTAAACTCAAATGAATCGATCATTTTCTTGATATAAGGGAAATATGTAGAATATTGACCCGCATTCGCACTGTAGACAAAGAAATATGCTGCTCCGTTATTTATTGTGATTATTTCCATAGTCTTTCTATGTCCCATGATCAATGCTCCCGATGCCGGGGAGCTGTCTATTACATTAGTGGTATATACTATTTTGTGTGCACTATTATCATTACCTCCAAGTGTGATTGGACCTGATTCGTTAAGTTGAAAGCTTACATCACTCTCCAATTCGTTAAGCTCTTCTTTTACATAATCAGATAGTGATGACGATGTGGTGTGATTACCACCAATTACATATTTTGCTATTCCAACCCAACTACTCTTACTGGTTGTGCTATCAAAATCAGGAATCAAAAAGCTAACAAGTGAAGTTGAATGAACTCCAGTTAATCGCTTGTTAAGATCTATATTCTTTATCCAGTTGGATGGATAAGAAATTTTAAAGTCTTTTTCGTCAGCAACTAAGAATCCTTTCTCTTTTGCTGGAACATCAGGTTTTGATTCAGATGCATTAAAAATTGGAGGATGATATCCTCCAATCATCATGTCAGGGTTACTAGCCCATAGATTTGAAGCTATAGCTCCAAGAACTCTATTGGATTCGTTCCTAGATGAAATCGACGGTTCTTGTGCAAAAGCAGATAGATTAATATCTGAAGTAGGTACTACGGAAGTTCCAAATAAAAATAAGATTGCAGCGGTAGATAAAACAAGAGCCAAGTCTGTAATTGCTATTGTTAACAAATAATTACTCATTTTCATATGTATCGCCAGTTTGACTATTTTATTATTGTTGTGGGTACAAAAGATGGTTAATTAGGCTTTGTAGAAACCATCATCAATGTTATAAGATTAGTCAATCTATGTATGTTGTAGGTTATGCATCTGAATGACAATTCCCTGTTCTGTGTTCTAGTCAATCTGGACATCAAGTGCTCTCCAAACAGTCGCTTTATGACAGACATTATAGTTTCATCTTTGTTCCTTTGATTGTACAGCAATCTGGAATAGCCACATTTCATCTCTTTTCTATATTTACCATGTGTTCTGCATATTGGTACATGTTCATAGCAAGCTGGGATTATACTGAATGCATTTAATTCCTCTCTTACTAAAAGGTGATTCTCTTCACTATCGTAACCCTTATCAGCTGTAACTACAAATAATGGAAGGATATTTGACGATATCAACATCATATGGTTGACGCTAATGGGCTAGTAGTAGTTTCTAGTAAGGGACAAAGATAATCATGAATCCTAGTATTTTCAATGTAAAATCAGACCAAAGGAAGGAAATGCGGCAAGTAATCAAATGCCGCCCACGCTAAAGTCTGGATCATCACCACTAATAAAAATCCAGACTTTTCACGTACCCTTGACTCGTTCGAACGAAGTGATAATGTTTCAGTTAAATTATTTTTATTTATTGCTCACTTTTAGGATGTCCCTTAATTACTATATTAAATAACTCTCTTTAAAGGAGTAATCTTTTATTACTTATTATAAACAATATCTGCGTTAGCTATTGTTAGATTTAAGCACTGCTACGCCTGATATCAATTTATTAAATCCGTATGTGTTGCTGAACACACCTTTTTCTACCACAACTTGCCTCTTGATTTATGTTATTTCAGCATCTCTTGCATTTATAATATCCTAGTGTTCACGATCTTGGTAGAGTTTCTCATCATGTCTTGAGATATCTTTAGGTTTTTGCTTGCTGATGTCTATTGCTACTTATTTTATTGCTTGAATTGCAATTCAATTTATTTCTGAAATAGGTCTGGTCCCGGCACTTAATGGTTCATAGCCTTCAGGAGCATACTTTCTAAGGAATCCTTCAGCTATTTGACTTCTGGCGGCGTTTTGTATACATACGAAAAGAATTGTGTTCTTTGTCTTTGATTTATTACTACTACCATATGAAAATTTTTAGTTCAAATTCTCCTCTTTAGATGTCACTATTTTACTGCCTTTATCATCAAACTAGTAATTCTTCTGCCTTCGACATTATCACTATCAATATACAATTTCTCTCCCAATACTTCAACGTTAGAAAATCCTGCCATTCTAATTCTGTCATGATAGTTCTCCTTTGTTAATGCACCATCTATGCCACTGCACCATTTATCTGAATTTACTGATTCTAGGTCAACTTTCCTACTTGTAACAAGGTCTGATATTACCATCCTCACATCATTACTTAGGATCTTGTAAATTTCCTTGAATGCTGCTACTTTGTCTATAGTTAGACTAATAACACAGTTGCTGATGACTACGTCCACAATATTATCCTCAATCGGGATCACTAATCATCGTTTCTTTCATCTGAAGGTTTAATACTTTTAAAATTAAAATATAAAACAATATCATATACAATTTTTAATACTCCTCCTAAGATAAATGGGGCTGATAAAAATGATAACGACTGCAATATATAGCCGGCTAATGATGGAGATACTGCTTGCGCGATATTTCTTGAAATATTGGTTATCCCTGCTGCTGGAGTTCGTTCATCTTCTCTAACTACTGCAACTAGATATGATTGTCTTGTAGGCACATCCATCTGCGATAGAGTCATTCTGGCAAGATAGAATGCGACTGCTAGTGGAAGGGTAGGAGCAAATGCAACAAGTATAAGCAAAATATTAGATGGAATGTGTGTAAAGACCATTGTATTAATCAAACCTATCCTGTCAGCAATTTTTGCAGCTACAAGGAACGAGAATGCAGTAAGAACTCCAGTGATAGAGAAAATATAAGATAATGTTGTTAATTCAACTCCAAATTTTGTAAAAAACCATAATGATACTATGCTTTGAATAATAAAACCACCAGCAAAAGAATCTACAGCGAAGAGACATGATAGTTTACCAATGATTTGTTTTGATTTCGGTGATAAAGTTTGTTTCAGTGGTTTTGATAGTTTGTTATTATCATTATTATTTACCGTAACCTCCACTTTATTTGAAATGAAATAGTAAATCCCTAATACTACGAGTCCAATGATGCTATAAAGTAGAAAAAGCGGTTTAATGGATTCGATTTGGTTAAATCCATACTGTTGTACAAAGATTTGCGGCAAACCTGAAAGCAGAACACCTGCAGACATTGCAAAGGTTCCAACCATATTGTAAAGAGCGTAAACCGTATTCCTTTTCTTTATATCATTGATTGTCTGAGGTAACGCTGCCTTGTTCTATTGAAAGGAAAGCACCAGTCTCAGTTCCAGTTACATTAATCGTACCTATTAACGCAGATACGATTAATGCTATATAATTAGTTGTTACAAAAAATATTACTCCGGATAAAGACATCAAAGCTGCGTATACAATCAGAATTTTTCTTCTACCTATTCTATCTGCGTAAAAACTTGCTATTAGAGTAAAGATTACACTATTTATTAAAGTAGTAGTCAGTATTAGGCCAATGTAGAGATCGTTGAATCCAATTAACTTTAGATAGATTGCAAGAATTACACTTAGAAAGCCATATGCAAATGTTCTTATTGCTTTTGCAACCAAAAGTAATTTACCGTCTTTAGACAACCAACCAAATGGATTAATTACTTTGGCGTTCATTCTAATTCTATGTATATTTCAAGACTCTAAACAGTGGCGTTCATTTAAGAAACATTGTAAAGTGCTTGAATTAGCATTGGGAGATACCTGATCTACGTATGCTTTATAAATAGTTGTCAAGAGTATGGAAAAAATATTGAATAGATACTTTAAAGCTTCGATTGGCATTCTTACGTTATTCATATTAGTTGTAGTACTTGTTTCTTCAAGATTAAGTTTTAATGCTAATTACTCCCATTGAATCGGATTTTTCTGCTTTCTTGACGTTAACAATTCTAATTTTCAAGCCCATCAATAAGTCAATGATCTGGCAATGATAGGCAATTAGATAGCAGCTATATTTTTTCATCTCTTCGAAAGATTAGTTATTTATACTTGTCATTAATAGATAATATCTGTAATAGTATGCAAAAAAAGATAGTTACTACTGTATTATCCTTTTAGCAATATCGCTAGTTTCAATATTGATAACAGTAATGATTACATATTCTAATATAATTTTCCCTTATAGTGTCATATATACATCAATTAAATTCTTCTCTAGAGTTGAAAATAACCCGGATATCCCGGGTGTAACTAGAGCACTTAACTGTGTTTCATTTAAATGCGCGCTACTTATAGTAAGAATTCCTGTCTAGATTCTCTTATTCAAAAAAATAATCTAGGGTCACTACCGAATATGTCGAACTGACAGACATGACTGTGAAGATTGCGATAGGAAGGTGACAATCACCATGTTAAGAAATCGCGTACAATTAGATTGCCATGAAATATACTCTTATTAATTTATTTAATACATCTAGTAACTAAATATTTTTTACGAGCCTAACTGTAAAATACGATGTTATATTGAGAGATACTCCTTAGACATACTAATATAGTTATTGAATAATTCTTTTATCCATTCTCTTTCTCTTTCAGTGATGTCACGTATTTCTTTTGCAGGTATACCCCCCCAAAGTTTGCCCGATGGGATCTTCGTACCTGGTTTTAAGACTGAACCAGCTGCTAAAATAGACCATTCTGCTATTTCAGACTGATCCATCACAATCGATCCAATACCAACTAAAGCGTTGTCCTTAATTGTGCATCCATGAAGGGTAACTGAATGACCAATTGTAACATTGTTTCCAATAATGGTAGGATATCTATTGGTCGTAACGTGAATCACACTATTATCCTGTATATTAGTATTACATCCTATACGAATATGGAATACATCTCCTCTTATTACAGTACCAAACCAAACAGAAGACTGTGAACCTATTTCTACATCTCCGATAATCATTGCGGTTGGTGCTATGAAACAATCAGAGTTTATTTTTGGGACGTGATCCCTAAATGGCAAAACTGGCATACAAATAACGATATTTGATCATTTATAATGATTATATCCATTAGGTAATTCTGAGTGGTCTAACATAGGCTCACAAGTTGATGGTAATCGCATCAGCCTGAGAATAATGTTGTACAATGAGATTCTTAATAACAATAGAAATCTCTTATAATTAACTGTTGTACTTACTGACATAGGTGACATTATAGCTTACAGACATGGGTTACACTTCTGTCGGGAAGTGAATCCATATAGAAATCAGAATAAGGTTTAATCTAATACACGAAAAAGAATGGACTGGTGATACCATATGTAATATTTGTAAGAGATATGGTGTATCCAGAAAGACTTACTACAAGTGGAATAATAGATACAAGCAGAAAGGGATAGAAGGCCTATCAGATAACTCCAGAAGGCCTCATAAAATCAACTACAGGAAGGTAACACCAGAAGTAGAAGAGACTATACTTGATCTACGATTAACTAAGAGATTTGGATGTAATAGGATCAAGTTTCGATTAAAAAGGTTGTTGGAATCTCATTAAGCACCCGAACTATATACAAGATACTAAAGAGACATTGTCTTAATATCCTCATGTGTAAGGCCAAAGCAAGAACTTACAAACGGTTTGTCATGAAGCATCCAAATGATATGGTGCAAGTGGATATCCTTGGCCCTTTCTATCTGAGTAATTCCAGTCAAAGGAATTACATCATTAGTTGCTTAGATGATTGTTCTAGGAAGGTAGCTAGCAAGTGGTCCGAAAGAAAGAGGTCAGTGGATGTTCTTAATGTATTAGAGGACTGGATAATGATTAATGGTAAGCCTAAGATGATGATGCATGATAACGGTAAACAGTTTACATCCAGAATATTCAGACATTTCCTTATACATAATCAGATAAAAGATAAGCAAATACCAAAATCATATCCGCAGTTACAGGGCAAAGTAGAAGCATATAACAAGATTGTAAAGAGTGAATTCATAGCATTAGAAGATATACCAAACATAGATGATGGTAAACAAAGATACGACATGTTTGTTAAAGCATATAACGAAACCAGAGAACATGGAGGCATAAATGGTCTTACTCCATCGGAGATGTTCCTACAAAGATTAATTACATCCAGTACACATACGAGAACTAAACAGAAAAGTGTAACCCATGTAGGTAATTAGAAATGTAACCTATCCGTGTAAGTACAACAGGTAATAATTACGGCATTGTTGGTGCTTGGTATACAGCAATCTGGCAAATTAGCAAAGGGAGCATCTTGGAACTCAAAAATTGAGGATTGGCTTAACGGAAATGCAAAGCCGTATGTATTAACGTGCCAGTTAGCATTAATGGGAAATCAATTGGCATCGAGTAGTTTGGCACAAGAGACAGGAAATACAGATCAATTAAAAAGATGTGACAACAACCTTCTAATAATAAAGAAAGATGTCTGCCCTACTCATGGTAATGCCTTTCCAGTTTGTACTGAACCAAAGATGGATGATTATCTAACAAAGAGGGGACTAGATTCTGCTAAAGTACCTGTAGATTGGATGCCTGAACCAACACAATAGCAAGTTAGTAGTTCTCTTTTTACTTTCAGGTATTTTATTTTCTGTATTCTTTGAGCACCAATGGACAGGAGAGAAAAGGCGGGCGAGGCAACAGACATGCTATGAGTAGTAGATCTAATGTACCAACAGTCTTTGCTTATGAAACGATAGGAATCTTTAGAAGCCTTATAGTAACAAAAGGCTTTATAGTTAATGTACTTTCTTCTACACGTATCTAGCGCGTTTTAATAATTCTCTAATAGCATATTGTTAATTCTTATCATCTCTTCCGCATTAGTAAACTCATGACAGTTTTAATAATCGCTTCCACGAATTGTATGAATATAATCCTTCTAATAGAATATTGCAGCTGCTATCTCTCAATCATTGATTGAGTAAGCATATCCTAACATTATAGTATCTGCATCTGTTAGAGCTGCTATGAGGAGACTAGAAGTTGGAGATGAAGCCGGCTTTCGTCATTGCCACCTCTATTGCTACTACCAAACTTCGTTAGGTTGCTAGGGCCAGGTAGCGAAGAGATAGACTTGGGTATGGTAATTACTTGCGCTGCTATCTGCGGGAGGACCGGCGTCTTTGGTGTTGAGGTCGTTGGTGTTGCCGTGCCTCTTTCAGTGCTTGACGTCGTGGTAGTCTTGCCGCCCCTTGACGGCGTGGTAGCTGCCAGGTGTAGAACTAGCCGGATTCGGTGTATTATACGGATTAAGAATAGGTTGAATCATTCGGAATTAAATTGAATATTAATCACAGTCCCATACACTTGTCTATGATACTATCCACTTCGCTATTCTGTCCTCTCTGAATTTTTCCTATCCATGCGAGCTCGATTTCATTATAACAACTATCGCTTAGACTGTATGACACCACCACTTGAACTACTTCCACTGCTATGTGTATGAACTGTTATTGTAATGTCTTTGTTGCAGTGACCATTCTTCATATGAAATCCATGTGGACATTGTGGAAAGCATTTGCCACTTCTCATCGTTGTCGTGTCTACCAAATCCTCCAGGACAAGCACCGCTCGGAAAACAGGTACCCTTTGAATTGTGACTAAATCCTGAAGGGCAATTACCATCTTTGTCTGGCATACACTTTGGTAATTCTGGATGAACTGACAGCTTTTGTCAGGTGTTTGACCTTTTATTGTTGGTATTGGTACTATAGGTCCTACTGGTGCTACTGGTGCTACTGGTCCTATTGCATCAACTGGACCTTGTGGTGTAACTGGAGTTGTAGTTGTAGTTGTAGTTGTACCAGTCTCGGTAGTTGGTTGTACTGCTGTTTTCTTTAGATCGTTATCCCCATCTTTAT
>CAVPXM010000074.1:0-11436 GCA_963709405.1 uncultured Nitrososphaerales archaeon | reverse complement strand
AGCCGCGATAAAAAATGGTATTCCGAAAAGGATATTCCCGCCTACGGAGTAAAATATTAAAGGTAGAGAAAGGATTATCCAAAACCACACTGGAATCTTGCCTAATACATGATAAAAATTTCGTAGGAGGACAACAGAAGCCAACCATCTGAATACAAACCCTATAGGAAGCACAATCGAGTTTAGGAGGTTATAATACATCAAGTTTGAATTTGGCAGTAAATAAAGTACGGTAGTGCTTGGGTTAACTACTTTGTACTCCACTTCGGCGTTATATTTGTTAGAGTGTTTGTATAGAAAAGATGACTTTGGAACAGCTCCTGGGGCTGATCTTTCCTGCACTACTTCAATCATTAATAATTTAGTGGCTGCATCTTCTGCGATAGACATTGCCAGCGTTAATGCCGCAATCCCATACAGTAGGAGGGTTAGATTCTTTTTGTTACTACTTAATCTATACCATGAAAAGAATTTCAACGTGATTATCCCCATGATTATGGTCGTTAATATGGAACTAGCTGCAAAAACTATAGGAGACAAAAATCCAGTATTATTGCTAAAAAGAATGAATAGTAGTATGCCTAAGAACGAAAACTGACTTATCACTACGGTCCAGTGTGTCAAATTGATAAAACGTGAATTGGTTCTAAGCTCCTTACTCACATCCTCAGTATATCCCAAAAGGATCCAAGAGCCTATTCCATATCCTATGACTATAGTCAAAATGAACATAAGCAATTCGGTGTAGTTGGTATACGCAAGTATCTGACGTGTCATGAGCAAATCGATAATTACAACGAAAATTATGGCAAAACCAGTTACGGTCGCCGTCTTCCTATTTACAATTAACTGGTTTACTAGAGCTAACTTTGACATGACATTTTGTTACCTAAATATATACTTATTCTATGTTATACACTTTTAATCTTATCGAACAATATAATGTAAGATGTAATAACTGAATTATGAGGAAAGCGACAGGAACTTATAAGGCTCATGGGTATCTGTCAAAAACTTTAGCTTACCTTAAATTACAAAACTGGCATGAGTGAATCAATAATACCTCGACATATCTAAATTATTGAATGATTTCTTATTTACATAGATTGGGTCTAAAATATGATTTTGCGTTTCTGTTGCTAATATCAATTCTGATTTATGTAGTAATGTATCAAATAATTAATACAAATGTACTATTATTAGCAAATGAAAAAAATCCTGATATGTTGTCAGTCGTGCAGCAGCATATTCAGCAACAAAAACAAATCAAACAACCACTACCTATCGATATAACAAGCCGGCAAGGAACTGTGATTAGTATATCTTCTGACTTAACCGTGTCTAAAATGCAACGTAATAGTGATACATCTCGCGGCTCATCTGACTCAGATCTCGGTATAGAAGCAAGAGATCTTAATAACTGGATAACTGTAAATCATGATATCTACGGTACCAGAGATAGTCCTCAGACAATAATTAACAGAAATAATGTAGCCATGTTGCACGTTAAATGGAGATTAATTAATGATGCTGAAATACAAGATCCTCCTGTAATTATTGGGAATAAAGGATACGTTCAGGATTATGCTGGTACTGTGATAGCGTTTGATGCAAAAACAGGAGAATCGCTTTGGAAACTTAGGGTGGGAAATGGTCCGACTATGGGTTTGACCTTTAATAAGGGAATAATATACGCAAGTACAGGCATTTAATGCTAATGTTTTAGCAATTAACGCTACGAGTGGCAAGATTATCTGGCGATCGCAAGCCCTGGGTGACCCTAAGGTAGGCTATAATATTCCTTCTTTTCCAATTGTTTGGAGAAATTACGTAATTGTGGGGTCGGCTGGTCATGACGACAGTTCCAGTGGTGTCGTGAACTATAAGAGGAAATATCACTGCCCTTAACAGTACAAATGGTAAACTGATTTGGGATCTACATACTACTACAGGAGAATGGGTGAATCCACGTTCTGCTCCTGCTTATAACGCCGGAGCAAACGATTGGTCTGGTGGTTCGGTCGATCCTGAAACAGGAACGATTTATATGCCTCTAGGAAGTGCATCACCAAACTTTAACGCGACGAGTAGGCAGACGCCTAACCTTTATTCAAACCATATGGTTGCTCTAAATGTAACTAATGGTAAAATAATATGGGCTACACCGTTCATCGCACATGGAACGGTTCTGAATGTCAAAATCCCAGATACACATGATTGGGATACCTCATGGGGAAGTAGCATCAGCAAAGTTACCTTTGACGATGGAAGACAAAGGAAAATAGTAATAGGACACGATAAGATGGGAAATATCATTGCAATGGATGCAATTACAGGGAAAGAAATATGGTGGAAGACGATCGGGCGGCAATACAATACAGATTCAATACCTTCATCAAATGGTAGTGGAATGATCTGGTTTTATGGGATATCAAACTATCATGCGGTTGATAATGTTAGTAACACAATCTATATCTCTGCTACAAATAGAGGCGTAAATTATTTTACAGATGGAATTGCCGGACATAAGGTAACGGCACCTCATACCATACAAGACGGATTACATAATGGAACGATAGTTGCCATGGATTTAAGAACTGGAAAAATCAAATGGCAATACCAAACAGAATTTCCGCCAAGAGTCTCTCCTCTAGTTACCAACAATATCGTCGTCGTCGGTTACATCCCATTCAGCGAAAAGACAAAGACGGGTTCCAATCATGCGAGGACGACTAGTTATGGAATAATTTTAGCCTTGGATAAAGAAACTGGAAAGAAACTATGGGAATATGACTTACGAGCTCCCATAGGGCAAGTTGGAGCATCTATCGGTGATGGATTGCTTTTTGTACCAACTGGAAAGGTTCAAAATAATCAGCCTAAGGGTTCGGCCAACGGAGGAGGATTCTATAGCTGCGTTTGGACTACCATAAATAAAGCATGTATTACTCAAATTCTGAAACAAATCATGACGATATCGTGCATTTTCACAAATAATTTATAAAGTCCAAAAACAAACTAAACAAATTGTACTCGACATTCTAGTCTTGAAATTCAGCACCAGACATTATTTCTAGTCACTATTTTTATCTTAATCGAACTATCCTCTCTTATACTAATGACACAACGAAAAATGACGGCTTAATTTCACTGGTTCCTATTTAAAATCACTGAATTCCAGCTGATTTCATAGCTAGTCCTCTGCCGAAATAATAGGGTCAGAACAACAACAACCAACCACTAAACCAGACAAAGCAGAACGCAACCATCCTTATTCATGAATGAAGTAAAAGGGGGAGGAGTAATAGGTTGCATTACACTCGATGCAACGTACGCCAAGTGTGTACATTCTGTACCCACTAAACTGCGAAATATCTCTAGTGATAGTACGGAATATACCGCATGATTTTTAGACGCTATCTGTCACCTACCGAGTCAGCAGAACCAACAGATGCACTTAACAATGTCGCCAATAGAAATGACGTGTAGTCCTCGACACTCATGCTATGCTCTTCGGCTACCTTGCTTAGTTTTACATAGACCTCATGTGGTGGGCTAAATCTTACTTCCACATGCCTATCTTTCATTTTCATTGCTTCTACCATCCGTGTTACTTACTTACTGGTTGCTAAATTCCTTTTGTACTGCTTCTTTATCGTCGTCCTTCAAGTTTCTATCTATAGTTTTGCTACTATCGCTATTACTGCTATGGCTGCTAATACTATCTCCTGCTGTGTTGGTTGTATTAGGTGCGCCTTGGTCTGAATCTGACGAGGGTATAGTATTAGCTGACTATGTTGGTGTTGCTATTTCAGGTGTTTGTTGTTCGGTCGGTGTTTGCTTCGTTGTCGTAGTTTGTTTATTGTCATCGCTATTATCGCCGCTACTGTTATCGCTGTCGCTATTCTTCGAATGCTTGGCATTTGTTATTATTGGAATGGTACATGTTATTATTAGCAGCGCCAATAAAACGAGCGCAATTAAGAGTTTAGTCATATTACTTATTTACGGCCGTAACTAACTGCTTTCTTTCAATCTTTTGCTTCGAGTGGAACCGTGTTTAGTTTGTTTCCTTTAAGAGATATCGATTTAGTGGTGCAATAATGGGCCGGTTTATAGACTTAGTTAGTTAGTCATTCATGCAGTTTTAAGACAGAGTGCTATGGCTATTTCGGTTACATTTGCTGTCAAATTTGGGTTTGGGCTTGCATGCTTAAATCCAATTTCTAATGCTTTTTCAATACACTTCCATTTTTCATTTGATAGTTCTACCTGCTTACCAACGATACAATTGGTCTGATCCTCGCAATGCCTCCCGCCTGTTGTCGCCGCTGTTACTGTATTATATACTTGAATTATAACTAGCGATGTCGATAGCAATCCCACAAGTACGACTACTGCAACCTCTCGCAGCCTTTTTGCTACGTCAGGCCATAAAGGTATGATAATCAGTACATCCTTTACACGTGCTTTCATTTCATTTCATTTCATTTCATTTCATTTCCTGCTGGCTGACTCGCTACGAAATAGCCCGCATCTATTGTGCTATTATCAGCCAATGGTATATGCTTTATTGGATGGCAGATGGTAGGTTTTTCATTAGGTGGTTTTTCACTAGGACTAAAATCTAAACAGACCCTAAGATTGTCATTTCCATTTTTAAACGATGCATACACTCCATCTAAAAAGAAATGATATTTCAAGTCCGGTGTGACAGTTCACTTACTTGCGGTCCAGTAGCTTTGATGTCGCGGACTTGCGAAACGATCCTTCCGAAGACCTCGCGAAAGGAGAATCATAATACCATGTCGCTATACGGTCTTTTGAGTTCAAATATGCTATTTGACGGATCTGATGGCGTATTTGACGGGCTATTTGACGGCATATTGACTCGGTCGACGCGTTATTTGACGATGAACATATAAACAATCAACTCATCTACTGTGTATTCTCTTTGACAGGTTATTCCAATAAAAAGCATTAATGTACTTGGGTTCAAGCCCCAAATTTATATCTGTTTCTCCAACTTATTCTAAATCACAATTAAAAAATAGCGCAACTTGGTGACCATCCCTCTGCTCGTTTCTCATTTTCCGAGATAAAATTATATGCAGTCTAGGCACTTTCTGACTTCGATTTTTCGCTATTGCATTTGGACTTTGGTCTAACTATTGCCGCTGATCTGACGAATTCACTTTATCGATACTATGAGTAAGATATATCTTCAAAAGTTAATCCAGCTCAACATGAGTTAATTTACCCGATTGAATGATTCTAGAGTTTTTTGCTGCCTATGTAATGATCTGTTTGTTATAACACTATCAAAGAGTTTTTCTATTACTTAGTGGAATCCTATAGTATTAATTACTGATAAACCGTTTTTGAACTCTTATTGAGGTCTGAATCCATATTTTCATGTTTGTCTAGCAATTCCTCAGGTGACGGAATTCTTCCGAATTGCTTTTCATATTCGGTAATGCTTAACATTAGCCATTGTGAAATCGCTTTGGCATTCAGTGGGTCTATTATCAGCCTGCATTCAAGTGTACGACTAATCGTTGTTCTTTCTGGCGCTATCTTCAACGAGGATAAGGCAGAAGCTACTTTGCTCTCATCTGAAAAAAGCACTATATCGAAATACATCCCTCTTGGTCCTCCGAAGACGCCATTTACATTGATCGTCCTGAAGTTAGGATGCTCTCTAACTTGTATCTCTGGTGATTTGGTATCGCTCATTGGGATAATTCGCTCCTAAACATCAGTTATGTACCAATCCTGACCTTCGTATATTTCTTTATAAGACGTAAGGTAGGAACTTTTCCATTACGCAAACCTGCATGCACCCCGATTCAATTAACAAAATATCATAGTTATCGGCATCTGGAATGTATTCTATTAGCGAGTAGGGCATAAAACAACCTATCAGGCAGGAAAGGTACTAGCCTCGCTGCCAATTTTTCTTTCTAGATCCAACAAAATATCTGTGACTAGGGTTCGGTAAACTAATGGCCTTATAAATAACGTTTACTATCTCGATTGGGTTTAATCTCGTGAATTAGTTGCTGTTGAGGAAATACTTGTTATACACTCTAACAAATCAATCGTATTGTCATGCTTGTTATTTAATATTCCAATTTACATTTGTTATGGAACTATGGTGAAAAATACTGCAACAACAGATTCCTTTCGTGCAGTTTTGGCAGCTTATGACTAGTGCTGAAATTTAAACATTCTTGAGGAGCCTATTGACAATCTGTACACTTGACTGACACGGTTTGCATAAGTAATAGATCTTATTGATCGTAGAAACTACTCGAAAGTTGTCAGCTTGTAATACCAAGTTTTGATCTCAAATCTGTCTAATTATCACCATGCTCGTTTCTGTAGTTGATGACTACTGTTGGCTATGTCTAGTAGTTATGGTTATGATTATGTTATTATGACTGCCAGCTACTTACGCATTAAATCCGTATGCGTCTAGGGGTTAAAGTTTCAATTGCGGCTGTGCCGATGTTTCAAATGGTAATGTAGTTTTAGCTTCCTGATGTAAGATTAGATTTTATATCGTTGTATGGTGCTCAGCTTCATCATACAATACAAATAATTCTCTGAGTTGGATATTGGGATTTCTGATCATTTTTCTCTCTATTACGAAAGTCTACTTTAATACAAAGTTGAGACTATCAACTAACTCGTCAAAGGAATCAGCTTACAATTACTCTAATACTTTCTTTTGATAAGCCATATTTAGAAATAACAATATGCGTTTATTACTAACCAATAGGAACGAGAATATTAATTTACCAATGCTTCGATTATTTTGCTATCAAGCTTTTTCTTGTGGACTGGAGTATAATCATAATTAAAATAATAATATTAAATTATATTATAGAATTGTAGTATTTTTATTTTTATTTGATTTCAATCCTAGTTCCATCAGCATTGTATCTATAGTCTTTACCTGCTTCTTCATCTGCTGTCCTTTTGTGTGAACCATCACAGAAAGGTTGGTTGCTACTTAATCCGCACATACAAATCCACCTACTTTCATTTCCTACTTTGACTTCCATCGGACCCCTATCTTCTTTTCTAACAAATCTTGCCATAGATAAATAGAAATTACACGCTATTATAAATTTGATACGAGGTCATAGCTTATTTAATCTAAGCCATTAAATGAGATGAGAAAACCTGGTTGTTGTTATTTCTCCTGCTTCCTCGTTGTGTTTTCTAGTTTTTTATCATTATAGTCAGATACTCTTATTCTTTGTCAGATTCTCTGCTATAGGCCGACGATTTTAGATTCTGTTTGGATTTACAGGATACAAACTTAATAGCGTTTTCAGTCACGATAGTTTTTGTAAGTAATCTAGGTTCATAGAATAACACCCTTTAGCCAAATATAATGCCTGTATCTATTCTCTTTTGTCTTCTGTACTTTATGCTGTATTCCATGGTTCTATTGTGAATGCATCTAGTCCACAGTACATTTCTAATACTCTTATGGGAGCCTTTAGTCAAAGCCTCTCTTGATTCTGGTTTTGGCTTGATTCCTCAAATATGATATATCTATATTTACGGTTGCTAATGCAACTTGCGATATTTGCGATATTTCTAGCTGTATTCTTTACTACAAATCTCTGCCTTGCTGATTAAGCCCATCAGTTTTTTCCTTCTTCGTTACAAGCAAAAACTTTCCTATGCCTTCTAATAATTTGTATTAGAGCGTTACTAGCTGTTCTGTTTTGCTGCAGAATAATCAAATTTGTCACCGGTATCATTATGTCTCTGATTTCACAAAATCTCTTTTATCTTCAGATCCACACGTTTGATCGAAAAACTGGTCGTTCATGCTTTATATCCCATTAGCAGAGCCATCTCAAGCCACTTCCAATAACAATCTACTTCTACAAAACCCGTATCTCTCAGCCAGCCTAACTGTATTTCCATTGGTAACAACCTATTAGTTCTGTCTTCCTTTTCTGGACTGTATCCGATTGCGTTGAGAAATCGATTATGCAATTCAACAGAGGGTGATGCGACATGTTCCAAATTACAAAATACTCCTGTCGGATTGATGATGTCGTAAATTTCTTCGTAGAGTTCACGCTTACGTTCATGTTTAAGATGGTGGATGGCAAAACTTGATACAACAGCGTCAAAGTAACCTAAATCCGGCAGAGGTTGACTGAGGTCGTGTTCTGTAATTTCAACCCGCGAATCATTAGCAAAATGATCTCTTGCAGATTTTAGCATTGTCGGAGATACGTCTAGTGCTACTGCTTCTATGTCCGGCTGATTCGCCTTTATCAGCCTGATCAATCTTCCATCTCCTGTCCCTAGATCCAAAACTCGTTTAGTATTTTCAGGTAGGTGATCTATCAAGACAGATTCACCCTCCGATCGATGTGGAAGATTATCGGCTACAGTTAGATATGCCAGAGCATTCTGCGGACTAGACCATTCTTTTGCGGAACGGCTCATGATAACAATTCTTAATAGGTGTAAAAAAGCATTGTGGGTCCCAATGCATCGAAGTCCAAATCTGAAGTGCATTCGTAGTCGAAATGATTTAACATTAAAATGATCACGAAGCTTGTATTACCTCTTGTAATTTTCAGCATATAAAAGAATGTTGGACTTTCATTAATCTGGACTTTCATGCGGTTAGGTGTGCCAGGCGTTTTATGGTACGTAGGTATTACTTTATCTTCAATTATGCAGCCAAAGTGATTCGCATACACGGTAGCATTAATAGGACTACAAATTTTCTAATGATTGATACTGATCTAAGACTTTACATCAAAAGTATAGACTTGATCAACTATGAAGAGTTTCAAGGAACATTTAAACGTCATATGCGCGACTATTCCACTGTATTATGGATTGAGAATGGTTATCAGATTGCCAGATGCGGTCATCATAGATAGTATGTTCGATAATTGATTTTGGAGTTAACAGGGACATACTTAAATCGAAAGCCCAGGATTTGTCCTCTCATGGCTGAAAGTAAGCTGCTAATCCAAGAGTCACTTGACCACGTCTGTACATAGATAATGTATCATTGATTCTTCTTTAACGATTCATTTAGAAGTTGTCCAAGTCTATCAGTCTCAGAATATAATTGCTTTTGTTCTTTATTTTTAGATATTTCTTCGTTCCGCGTCTGCCCCGTATATCCATGGACTTATACCGTGCTTGTTTGCATTTTGTAATAATTGCTCTTCAGTCCAGCCATGCATCATATGTGTGCAGACCGGATCACCCTAATCTTTACTAGATCTGATAGTAGTTTTCTTCCGACTTCAAACGAATGATTACCTGTTATCCCAATGGCTGCTTCTGTATATGTATTGATGACCTCTATTATATAATCAGTGAAATAAATAGGTAAAATTATTGATTTAGATCTACTGTTGTAATATCAAGCAGTGTTTATTTTTTATGCTAGGAAGGTTAGTTACCAATGATAAATAAGATATAAATAGTCCAGTACAGAAAGAGTACAGAGAAAAACAATGAACACCTCAAAAATAATGACAGTTGTTGCTATCGTAGTTACAGCGGCAATCCTAGTATCATCAATCACACTAGCAAATACTGTGGTTGCAAAGAAAGGTAGCAGTAAAGGAACCAGCAGTGGAAGCAGCAGCGGAACAGCAGTGAAGCAGCAGTGGAAGCAGCAGCGGAAGCGGAGCGGAAGCAGCAGCGGAAGCAGAGCGGAAGCAGCAGCAGTAGTTCATCCAAAAGTGATTATGACAAGTTCCAGAAATGTCTTTCCGATTTAGGTGGTTCCGCGACAAAAACGCAGATAAGAAGTTGCTTTAGCTCTACCTATGGAGGAAGCACTAGCTGGCGGTACCAGCGGTGGCTGGCGGTAGCGTGGCGGTAAGCAGCGGTGGCGGTAGGTAGCGGCGGTAGCGGCAGGGCGGTGGCGGTAGTAGCACCGGCAGTTCTGGTAGCGGGCAGTGATACAAGCAACAACCCAGATAATACTAATAGTAACAATTAGAAAAGGCTAGAAAAATCATAGTCATTATCTAATTCCTAAATCTTTTTCAAATTTTTTAACTGAAAGACAAACGGACACTCATATAATATTTATAGCTTATTCAAAACGGCTTATCAATGTAATTTATAATTAGTACAAATACCAGCGAAAGCCTGAAACACGATGGTAATGGATCCGAACTTCCTAAAGAATCTGGAAGAATATGTGAATAAAGCCAAACCATACGCATCATAGTCATTTGAGCCTAAAGGCGAGAGGGTTAGGGCTTTCGTCGTAGATCTGAAAACAGCTGACCAGATACCTGAATTGGCTGAGCCATTATTTCAAGGAATAAGTGTCAATGTAGAATTCCATTTTATAATGAGTTTGAACGATCTTAAGACATTCTGAAAATGTCATAAAGCCAATCCAGACAGATAAAAAAAGCTAGGATTCCTCTGTTTTCTAACATGACAACTAATCACATATTTACAATCTGGCAACACATAGTTCTAGTTGCAATCCGACAGTATGAAGGTGAGTTATAGGATGTTTGATTGTCCATTGGCTCTTCGAGACGTATTACCTAAGGTCGTCTATACGGTTGTCACATATTCCACATTTTACAACGTTACAAAAAGTGACAGAAACAATTTACAATGCATTGCTTGAAAAGATTATTCCGTCGTTCATTGTAATTAGCGGTACCAATCATATCTTTGTAAGAATAGATTCGACTGGATTTAGGGTTACACATCATCATAATACTATACGCATCGAAGAGAGTCGAGGAGACAAGAAAATATGCGAAATTATCTATTTGAGCTGATCTATTACTGCAAATCATATGTTCGATTAAAATAAGATGGGCTCCTACAAGACACGACAACATGGATTTCAAACCAATCATAACAAGAATTTCTGAGATTGTTCCATTATCTCTAGTTACGAGTGGCAAGGCATGGATAATGAAGATAATCATGTATTGATAAGAAAAGGATATGCGTTCAGTGTTATTCTAGCTCGATATGATGAGATACAGATATGGAGAACACATGGAAGATACAGAAATCAGATGAGAAGACATTGTAAAGTACTATCCAAACAAAGGAACAAGGATGAAACCATTGTTCCGTAACAAAATGGCTGTTTGCAGAGCACTTGATGTCTAAATTAATTGAAGAGCAAAAAAGGGAAGTGTCTTTCAGATGCATAACCTACAATATGCACAGACTGGCTAAGCCCATAAAATCGATGTTTTCTACAAAGCCATTAAACTCATGTAGCTTTTAGAAGGTAATAAGTCTGTCGAAGGAATTGATTGAAATACAATGAATAGTCCTATCGCAATCCTGTCGATCCATATTGACAGCGTTTTGTATACCCTTTAAACACTAGCAGGAGGATACGTTGATGAAATCTAGTAGTTTCTATGAATATAATGG
>CAVPXM010000073.1:0-108532 GCA_963709405.1 uncultured Nitrososphaerales archaeon | reverse complement strand
AGACATTGTCTTGGCATTCATTTTAGGATATATTATTGCGAAGAATAATACAGAACACGTTAGAATGATATATTATGTGTTGTTTCAGAAGTTGTTAAGAGTTATTTCTATTGCTTACCATCTTTTCATAATGAAGATAAAGGGATGATATACTATGGCTTTTCAGCAATGATATTTAACCTAACGTAATCTAATGACCACGTGGTTTGAGATGCGTTACTATTAGAACTATCGCTTTCAACTTTATTCAAAAACAAATCCAAATATCTATTCTTTATTTTTTCTTCAGTAAGGCGCTCTAGAAAAGGTTTCATTATTACGGTTTTTACAAATCTACTATATAATTTACGATTAGCTAGGTTTATGCGATCATTATGCAAATTAACCTTTGTATTTATCTTTGTATTTATAAAACCTATTCTTTTTAGTAGGTTAGACGTGTCAGCAGGTTTTGCAAAATACCAGGGCTTATCCATATTTGCGAAATACTCCCTGAATTCATTTGACTCTATAATTTCTCGTAGCACAGTAAGAGTTCTTCGTAAGTTTCCATGTCCTCCACACTGGATTAATTGTTGTACTTCCAGACATAGGTGACATTATAGCTTACAAACATGGGTTACACTCCTGTCAAGAAGTGAATCCATATAGAAATCACAACAAGGTTTAATCTAATACATGAAAAAGAATGGACTGGTGGTACTGTATCTATTATTTGTAAAAGATATGGTATATCCAGAAAGACGTACTATAAGTGGAATAAGAGATACAAACAGAAAGGGATAGAAGGTCTATCAGATAATTCCAGAAGGCCTCATAATATCAAGTACAAGAAGGTAACATCTGAAATACATGAGACAATACTTGATCTACGATTAAGCAAGAGATTTGGATGTAATAGGATCAAGTTTAGATTAAGAAAGGTTATTGGAATCTCATTAAGCACCAGAACTATCTACAAGATACTAAAGAGATACAGGCTTAATATCCTGAAGTGTAAGGCCAAAACAAGAACTTACAAACGGTTTGTCATGAAGCATCCAAATGATATGGTACAGATGGATATCCTTGGCCCTTTCTATCTGAGTAATTCTAGTCAAAGGAATTACATCATTAGCTGTCTAGATGACTGTTCAAGAAAAGTAGCAAGCAGATGGTCTGAAAGAAAGAGGTCAGTTGATGTTCTTAACGTACTAGAGGATTGGATAATGATTAATGGCAAGCCTGAAAGGGTAATGCATGACAATGGAAAGCAGTTTACATCCAAAATGTTCAGACATTTCCTCGTACACAATCAGATAAAGGATAAACAAATACCAAATTCCTATCCGCAGTTACAAGGGAAAATAGAAGCATATAACAAGATAGTGAAAAACGAGTTCCTAGCAGTTGAGGATATACCAAACATAGACGATGGTAAACTAAGATATGATATCTTTGTAAAAGCGTACAATGAAACTAGAGAGCATGGAGGCATAAATGGTCTTACTCCATCAGAGATGTTTCTACAAAGATTAATTACATCCACCATACGTACAAGAACAAGAGCAAAGTGTAACCCATGTAGGTAATCGAAAATGTAACCTATCTGTGTAGTATACAAATAAATATCTGTTCTGGACTTTCAAACTCTTGTATCCTTATTTCGTCAATATTTGAATTTCGCACGCATATACTAAATATTCTTGTTTGATTTGGATTCCCGAAATCGCATTTATCCTTACGCTAATAGTGACATGTCTTCTAATCTGTAAGTCGTAATTATTTACCGGCTCTGATATGGAATAAAAGTCATTTAACCAATCGTAAGCATTATCACAATTCTCTTTAAATGCGAAGTCTAGGCTAGCCTTTCGAGGACAGTTGTCTCATTCTGTATACCGCTAACGGTGAAGTATCCAGTGATCTGCCGCGTGCTTGTTCCTACTGGACCGTGATCGACCTTCTTCTTAGAGGGGGTCGGGCTTTTTTCCACTTATATGTCACTGATATTAATATCTTCTTTATCCTTAAGATACTATGGATTTAGTATTCACTTAGTGACTACAAACAACTTAGTAATTACAAAGCTAATATTATATAATAGATAGCTAGTATTTCTATTTGCGACATGAAAACACGAGAGGTAGCAAATCATCAAAAACATATAGTAAATATGAATATAGACACGGATTTTTGGTGGCGTGCGAGAATTAAAGCCGCAGAAAAGGACACGACTCTAACGGCAATAGTTGAGCATTGTCTAAGGGAAGGATTGGATACCTGCAAACATAGCGCAGAAGAATTGAAATTAGCTAGATAGATAAGTAAATAAATAATTAATTAATCGGTTGGTTGGTTGACTGATTAATTAACTAACTATCTTCTTTTATTTTTAAGCAATATTACAATTGCAATTACAGACGTTATAATTAGTGCAGTCGATAGCGACAAGTTAGGAATATGATTTGTTATTAAAACTGCTACATTGCTTGTTTGTGCCAAAGAATGTAGCTTATGCATGTATATGTTTAGCCGGTGTGATCTCTCTGACCGTCCAGGATATTCCCCACGGTAATGGAACATCATCGAATCAATTATTAATAATTTTATTCTGATTTTGTCTGGTTAGAGAGTGCGGTGCGTGACAATATGAGATCCAGTTTTGCATGTAGCGATTTGTGAGGATTTAATATACATTCTAACGCCTCAGGAAGAAGCCGCTTTATGTTCAAGAACTCCTCAGCCCTATATACCGCCTTATCATGCAGGGATTTGACATAGAGCCTGAAAACCCGATCCGCGTATTTAATCTGGATATCGGGTAATGTAATTTGCGCCATGGAGGTTAATTCTACATCTCGATTTATATCGCATTGCAATAAATGCCAGTCCATTATGGAAGGCACTACCGTCTCATGCAGATCGCTCAACCAGATGACCATCCTGTCTCTAACTTGTCCTAAGAATGAGAAAAAATAGCTTGCATCATTTTCAGTTTCAAGTCTGAACGGATCTTCACTGCACTTGGCGTACACCATAACCTTACCGTTAGGATAGACTATAAAATTCACATTTGATATACCCTTTATACGACCAATTCTTTCGTGATGGTCTTTATACCTAGATCTTGCTTCCTGTTTGCTAGAGATAAGTTCGTATTCATCACGATCAATATCAACCTGGAGATGAATATTATGAATGTACGCAGGTTGATAGGGAATTAACATTAATGCTTCCAAGAAGGAGTTTGCCTTTCCAGACTCTATGACATTGGATAGAGGATGCCTAGACTTGGAAAATGGGGTTATTAGTGAAGTGGTTACCTCCGTGGGATCAATTAGTACCTTTCTCTTTTTCATGTCCTCTATTGCGTCAGCTTCTAATGACGCTGGATAGTATTTTTGTGGACAGCTCCGTAGTGGTGATCTAAATAACAAGGGAGGATATTTCTGTCCGTTCTTGTCATGGGTTTCACTGCACATTCGTTTCAAGATGCTTTGTGCCTTACTTTTTTTGCAACCTTGTAGTTCAAGATCAGCAAAATCAATGCCTAGATGAGACTTGTTATATTTTTCTATCGCGAAGTTTAGCACCTTCTCCCACGTTACTTTTCGCGGCAGGGTAAGTACCAATCGCCGAGTTAGTCCATCGTTCCCGGTCCCATTTGGTACATCGGCCTTGACGCTCGTCAATTTAGTTGCTCGCTTGTTCCTGTTTCAGTTGCATTCTTACTCTATGACCACAACCACACCTACAGACTACCTCAAAGCCAAAGCCTAGCCATTTTCCATGACAGGTATTATGTTCATTGGCTTTACACTCCTTGGATAGAATGTCGATAAGACAATCTTCACCAGTGATCATCATGGCAACCCTCCATTCCTTCTGGTCCTTTCAAGTTCCGTTATAATACGGAAGATTAGCTGTGAATACGTCTCGCCGAAATGGCCTTCTTTTTTGAGCAGTTGAAAGGAGGTTTCGTTTAGCATCACAGTATGCCTTGCATTCGACTTGCACATTACACTCAGCTGTTAAAAAATTTAGAATAAAATAAAATAAAAAAATAGTCTTTTATTTTATCTTCATTCACTATATAGCAATATAGTGACTAATTTCTTAGCAGTCCGTTATGACAAATATTACTAGCATCCACTCCTAGAGCCAGAATATATTTTGAAAAATAAACAAGTGATGACGCAATCACCTTAACGCATTTCGATATGAGATATCTCAGGAATCAGATATAGTATGGTTCAGTACCGACGGCTAATATTGAATCTTGTAATAATTTCTGAGAAATATGCTAAAGTATTGTAAGAGTTGTCCATTTCGTCTGACATCTGACTCGATAAAGTACCGCTATATTATTGACCATATTATAGGTAATACCTAAGAACTTGGAACAGATAATAAGGGATAATTTCTAGTGCCCCATTCGTGATGCGTGCGTGAATCTAGTCCTATAGAACTTGCTGGAAGCGTAACAAAAAGCCGTATATATTTTCGTCATCTTAGATGGAGTGGTAAAAGGAGATGTCCTAGGTGCGGATATAGAAACTTGTACTATCTGTTCGATTACAGATTTGGATGCAGACGCTGTAGGTACAAGTTTGGAGAGTTTACAGGAACCTATATAGGAGAATTCAACTTTTCGCTTGAATTACTGGTACACCTTACGTACCTATTCGCTCTAGGGGTTCCTGCATACAGGATCAGGTTTTATGTTCCACTCAGTTTGACTACGATAGAGAAGACATTCAGAGTATTTAGACAATCAATCTATAATGAGTCATTGCTGAAATTAAAAGAGTTGAAGAAGTTGTCCGGAGAATTAGAAATAGATGAAGCGTTATTTGGTGGGCATAGGAAAGGGAAACGAGGGTGGGGATCTGAAGGTAAAAGCCTAGTATTTGGAATATATCAAAGAAATGGCAAAGTCATTACATTTCCTGTATCCGACAGAAAACATGATACTTTGATCCCATTGATAAAACAGCATACAAGGAAAGGTTCATTGTATTATACAGATGATCATACTGCATATGCTGCATTGAATTTGATAGGTAAACATCAGATGATACTTCATGGAAAGGAAGAGTATGTTAGAGATGAAGCAACTCATATCAATGGTATTGAAGGATTCTGGAGTTATGCCAAAACATGGCTATATCATTATCGAGGTGTACCGAAGCCATACTTTGATCTTTACCTAAAAGAAATAGAATTCAGATTCAATCACAGAAAAGAAGATATCTTCAAAATACTCACAAGCATAATAGTAAAATCTGTTCCAAATCCTTAGGTATTACCTATTATATTATATCTTCAAATCAGGATGCTTTCTTCAACTGTCCCGAGTCTATTAGTGATTGAATTAACTGTTCAAACTTCTCTTGCTTCTTTACTAATAGCCTCAATTCGTTTATCTTTCTCTTGTAACTTGGTTACAACGTCTGCACCTCTTGCTTCAAGCTCACAATAATCCAAGAATGTCAAATAAGGTTCAATCTTTGCAAATATTTCTGCTTTCTCTTTCTCAGTTTTTCTATAATAAGTTGAGCCACTATGTCCGATAAACCACTCTGAATAATCCCCAAAACCCAAATCAGATATTGTGCTCTTTACAAAACGTCTGAATGAGTGAAAAGTGATTTTTCTGCGCTTGTCATTGTCTTCCCTATCTCCTCTTCCTATTCTGTCAAGCATCTTTGCGTATGATATAGCTAAATGAATGTACATTATCCTAAGATCAGCATTATGGGGTTTACCATAAATAGCAAAGACTAGATCATCTGACTTTCTTATCGGTGTTATATATTCACTTTTGTAATTACCATTTTCTTTGTCAACATAACATGATCTGTGATAACGATACCTATAGTCCAACCATATTTTTAGCTGTTGGGTTATCTCTGAAGTTAGGTATACATGTCGGTCCTGTCTTGTTTTTGTAAATTCTCCCCTAAGGTAAACTCTCGCAGGATTCGAATCTAGATTAATATCTTTTAGTCTAATTGATAGAGCCTCAACAGCTCTCATTCCAGTAGAGGCCAAAAACATGACATAGGTCTTTAATCTAATGTCTGAGCATGCCAAAATTATATCCCGTATGTCATCTTTGGTCAGAGCTTCTTTGTTTCTCCTTATTGCTTTTGGTAACCTTATCTTCAGTTTGAACTTGTTATTACTTATATCAACATCATTAAACTCAAGAAAGTTTTTTACAGCCTTTATTCGATTACGTAAAGTAGTAGACGATAATGGTTTATTATAATTATGATCCTGCAAATATGAAGTGAATTCTGACAAGATATCATATACATTGTATTTGCCTTCTTGTATATTTATTATAAGGCTGTCTAGATCTATATTGTAACTGTTCATAGCAAAGGATTCAAATGGTTTAAGGTGATCGCGGTAAGTTATAGCAGAACCTTTATTCATAAATTCTATGGATGACAGGTACCTTTGTCCTAAAAGTGCTTTTTAGGATCGAATATGACAATGATTATTACCAGCTTGGTATTCATTTATAAAGATTTATTCATTATGAATTATAGCATTTGTAGTACATTCTACGAATGTATCGATTTATTTTACTGCGTTACCAAGATTGGAATAACATAGTTAATCTATTCTTATATCTCAAGTCGGCATTAATAACATGTGAGGTGAAATCTTGAAAATATGCAGGTCAATATTATTAATAAACTAAAACACGACAAAGTAACATTTGGGTTGGCGGCAATGCTAGTGGTTGTAGTAGGCATTTTAGCATACATAGTCTTAAGTTTATAGGAATCGGCAATTCGTCCAGATTCATAACTAACTTCTTTTTAGCACATAAAATATAATTAACATTATTCTTATTCATTCAATCATTTAGTATAACAAGTCGAACCACAATGTGATATATGTTGTAAGATATGCTCTTAACCAGCAGAGATGGAATACTAATAATCTACTATCAAAGATACAATATGAAAAGGGATTATTAATAGAAAATCACGGTTCGAATGGCTCTGTTCATTTAACGGATAGACTTATAGCTGAAAACTTCCTACATTCTGATGATGGCTATATGCAAAGAAAGAAGTAGGACTTCATCAAAGTATGTATATTACGCATTACAGCTGTACTTCTCAGGCCTATCACTTCGAAAAACATCACAAAGGCTATCTCAATTTATCAAAAGAAACCATGTTTCTATTTGGAACTGGATCCAGCGATACAAGCCAAGGAAAATATTGCAAACGAGATGCAATACTGATAGGACAATCCTTGGTATTCGTATCTCCATTGAAAGGAACATGCTTGTGGCTGAACAGTTTATACAATCTTTGATTAGAAGATATGGAAAGCACGATATTTCAACAGATGGTGGCACATGGTATCCACAAGCATGTAGATTCCTGAATGTTGAACATCATAATCATTCCTCGATTGAAAAAAGCTTCATAGAAAGGACAATACAGTACATAATAAAAGATAGAACCAAATGTTTTGATGATTATTTCCCTTGTAGGAAAGATAATAATGATTGTAAGCTAAAGCATGTCATGAATTGGTTGGGCTTATTTGTAGATATGCACAATAGAGAGATTATGGAAAAGAATGTTAAGTGAACAGAGCCGTTCGAATAGTGAGAACTGTTTTATCTTGGCTGATGACTAACGGAATTTGACCAAGACACGAAGGTGAAGGTGATAAGTTGAAAGTTGATCAAAACCAATGGCTGCTAATCAGACGTTACAGACATGATTGATAATTAAAGTTAAAGAACGTACAGTAAATAACGAGGATAATTAAATCAAGTCAATTCTTAACTATGATGAATCAGATTTAATGAAGCATACTGATCATCCTAATCATAATAAACCATCAAATATACCTACTGGTAGAATTATATGAACAGCAAGACGATCGCAATTATAGCAATTGCAGCAGTAGGTGCTATGTTAATTGCTACATCAGCTATGGCATTACTAGATCACGCAGTATATGCAAAAAACTATAGACACCATCATCATCACCACGGTAGTAGCAGTAAGCAATCACAGGCTGCGGCACAGGCCAATGTCTGCGGAAATGGATCTTTACCATTGAAAATTTTCTGTCAAGCACTAAGTAATCAAATCCAAGGCGATGGTAACGCAGTAAACGTAATTGGTGTACAACCATCCTAAAAAGACAAAGAAAAAATTACTTCTCAACACAGGTTTTCACTTTTTTTCACTTTTTTGGTTTGAAAATGGATGTTCTAGTAATTATAATAGTGATATCGACCAAACGCTCTGGCTGTAAATGCCTTATCTAATAGATCTAATCGAAATGTCTATGCTACCGATGCAATCTTTGTCCATGAGTCCGTGTACGATCAAATTTCCACCAGAATCAACAATTGCGACGTTCATGGGTTGTCCCAGTTCAGCTGCTTTTTTCTCGGCAGACCCCAATGACCTTGTTGGCGCGTTAAGTGTAATCATGACAATTTCATCTATTGAGGTAGCTTGGCTGCAAGGACTGTGACATTTTCGATGCTAGGTGGCCGTGCGAAAAGCTCAGATGCTTTCTCCTTCAGAGCTGCCGCTACGCGGCCTGTGAGGTGTGCTTGCCTACCTGATTCGTCTGGAAAGGCATCAAAAATCCCAAATGTAGATGGCCCTAGACGAATTGCAAACCATGCGATCGTTGAGGGTTCTTCTTGAACAATTGAAAGGCCTCCTTGGAGAAAGGTTTCCACTTCAGACTCTTTTCCTGGCTTTGCCTCTAGTCGAACAAACAGTGCGACGTTGACATTAGCCATAATAATGCTGTCTCCTTTCGAGATTGATGTGCATTATAAAACATTTATACATCATGAAATTTGGCAACACGGATTATTTAAGAATTTTATTTTGGTCCAATTATAGTTACAATCATATTTACAATATCTATCAATGTCTTGATAATCTCTGCGTTTCCAAACAAACATGTACATTCTTACAGATTGGCCTTCAAGTTCAGCAACTAATCTAATCAACTAGTTTGATATCTAGGACTGTGCGTCTTATCTCTAGAAATAGTAATGGATTTAGAATAATTATCGTCTGAAGAATCAACTGCTACTCTTTCCGAGCGCCTACACAGCATTTTATAAGAATCTAAAACATCTATTTCAATTACTCCTGGTAGATGTTGTATATTAGGCACGTAATTATTTAGTGTGTATAGATTTTGCATTCTAACTTCTATTTTGATGTCTGTACTTTTCAAATCTTCAGAATCTGATCTATTTATAACCTCTACCGAACTTGCGAATTTCTGTTGCTGATCTTCCAACGGATATTTTCCCGATCGGATCGAGCCTTCGATCATTTTACATAATTCTGAAATCTTCAAAGCTTTCATAGTGGTTTGTCGTTACTTTTATTTATACCAATCATTTTTAAGATTATATCTGATTAGTCAAAATTTCCTTCTCTGATGTACATCCTCTAGACCCTCATCCAGAGACTGGATAGTTATTCTACATTCTTTTTCATCCAGTCTCTGTCATCCAAATATTCTATTAATTTCATCATTTGTTCAATTCTTGCTTTTCCACCGGCTCGATCTCTACAAATCGAATAATGCTTTATCAAAACTTCATCTTCTTTAGTTGAGATGCTGCCTTTATTTTCAATTAAATCAAAGAATTTGTCTTCTTTTCCGGTATGGTCAGTTACAAAGACTGCGTATGATTTTAAGAATCTCGCAACTGGTTCTCTTGAATCTATTCCTGTTCTCCATACTTTTAACTCCCTTAGAAGCATTTGTGCAATTCTTCTTCCTAGCTCATGTTCAATGAGAAACTTGCGAATATCTTCTTCAAATCCGTTTTTATCTTTAGTTTGCGGAAAATATGCCTGTTCCTCCTTCCCATGATGAAATCTATCTACGAATTCTTCAATAATTACAGAAATAATTTCAATATCTTCAAGTGGAATATTCTCATTAGCATATAACTTATCAGAGCATCTTTGAGCAATGTTGCGAACTCTTCGTATTATTAAATGATCTTGCTTGAGGTCGTTAGTTGCATTCAACTTATTCTGTAATATGCTGGATTCATGCTTTATTAAGTATTAGCCGCACTGATCTCCTACCCACATCGAATAACTTCTCTTCATTGCTTTTACCATTTGGATCAGTTACTATGAAACGAATTTTCTTTACTTTCTGATCATTGTATGTTTTTTCTACTTCGATAATCCCTTTTTGAGGAAGGAATTGTAATATGCTCTTGCCTCCTACACCTATGCTTACATACTGACTGCTTGCATTCAATATTTTCTCGATTTCATTTATATTATTATTCGCTATTGATACTTGATTTTGTTCATTTGTTATTGACATTTCTTTTGATTCACCTCCTGATTCTATGTTTTAAGCAAATTAGCCCATTATCCAGTAAGTGAATAATAGTTTACGGCCATGCCACGCGAAGGCTTTGCTATGTGGTCATCTTATAAAGTCTATCCATTAGGCCTAGACCTATTTTGAAATTCCTCCGATTCGGGATAGTTTAGTTTGCCAGGACGTTCGCTTTCTCTATGGCTTATGCGTTCTAAGTCACTGGTGAAGCATTCAGAACAGTAATAGCGACCAAATCTAATGCTAGAAAGAAGATTTGTCCTAGGTGGTCTAGGTTGATCTCTTATTAATATGATATTCCATCATTATTCTCTGCAAATTTTCCTTAGGGACATTAATAATAGGAAGTAACCTAGACCACCTAGGCCAGTGATTGTCATAGAACATTCTCCCTTGATTTTACTCCAAGATAGCAATACTCCCTGTCTGCCTTGTTTAGCCTTAGCCGTTCTTTCTTTATGCCTAGTTGTCCCAATTCCATTCCAAAAATATTATCGTTTTTCGAGGTAAGGTTGTTGACTTTGCAGAACTCAAGATAAACTCCCCATAGATCACGGCAGATCATGTAGTCTTCTCTGTTGTTCGTTACATCGCACTTCTCTCTTAGGAACCTCTCTACTGTGCTCGCATTAAGATTATACTCCCTTTCGATGGTCGCAATGTCGTCTGCGTGCACAAATTGGTTATCTTTGATAAGTTGCCGAAGCGCGATTAATGCCAGATTTAGAAGACCAGACAATTCTTCCGGTGTGGTTAATTTGTATACCAATTCCGTATCGTTGTCGTCGCCTTCATAAACCTTCTCGAAAAAGAGGATAATCCATCTCCGGAAATAAGCATAAGTTCGATCCTCCGACTGCGGAATCTCATTAGCACTGAAGATTAACTTAGCATAGTTTTGAAACTCAAAAGGGTTTTGGAATTTCTTTTGCGCTCTAATATAATCGCCAGAGACGAGCATTTTGAAATTGCCAGTGCTAACTAATTTATCCGACTTCAAATCGGCGAACGTGTTGGCCAGTTTCCCATAAAGGCCGGCGCTCGCAAACCTGTCGCCGGCCAAATCCTGAAGACTAATGTGGCTGATATTTTTGGAGCCAAGTAAATGATCTATTATCCTTAAAAATGTGGATTTGCCGTTAGAACCTTTGCCAATACACAACACCGCTTTTTCAAATTTTGAAGTCTTATAGAGGCAGTATCCTATTAATTCGAGTGCTGTAAAGACGTCTTTTGGTTTTAATACTTGTCCCAAGAAATCTGAGAATCCTGGCACATTTCGCATTCGGGTTGAATTTTACAGGTAATTGCGTAATGGAGTATTGATCGGGCGAGTGGTGTGTTAATGTCATAGTATGTATATTCAACAGGCCGTTTTGCAGATTTAGAATCTCAGGATTGGAATCAAATATTGATCGGTCAATGAATGTTCTTCGCTTTATATGGTTGATAACCTCTTGGACATCGTTAGTCTTAATCTTCGGTTGTATTTGTTGACATTCGGATTTGATTCGCCATTCTTGGCCTGACAAATAGAGACCGTTACCATCATACCAAAACAATTCCTCATTGTCGGTAGTAGTTCTGAAGATATTTCCACTAGTTATCTTTTTAGCGAGTTGTTGAATTGGCGAGGCATCTTCTGGCTCTGCTGTATCTAGACAATTAACAAGATCATTGACGTGTTCGGCGATTACTGAACCGTCGCCCTTCCAATTGCCGTCGCCTTCTAAAAGTGACCATCTTAAAGGTTCATTCTGAAGATACTCATAATAGACTTGTGCCGCCCGGGACTTGATTATTTTATAAACTGCCGTGGTTACAACATCGTTGATTGACTGTGAATCAGTGCATAAATTAATGATCTGTTCCCTTAACTCTGCACTAAAATTTTGAATATATAGTATAACTACATCAGTAAATTCTGAGGGATGATTTACCATCGTCCGTCTTGTAGCATATTTCAGAGCCTGGACGTAATATTTTCTCTCATGAGCAGTTTCATCGTAGCGACACATTTCCAAATACAATCTATCGGCATTAGCAGATGATGTCCACCACTCTTCCAATCAGTATACTCACCCCTTACTCAGATAGGTAACTGTTGTGCGTTTCAGATTTATTTATCATGATTTATTTTGCCTACTTCAACTGCAGTTGCTTTACCCGCTTCGCGATCCGCTTCGGCGGGATCTGAAGAATGGAATGCTTGCAATTACTCTCTTCCAGATGTTCCCTAATGACTCTTAAAATGATCTTAGAAAAATTTAACTCTATGGAGGGCAGATTATTCAGGAGTCTTTTGCATCTCCGTTTGCTGACTTGGCGCTATGACTTGATTCGGCTTGTTCAAGGAGGTTAGTTATAACGGAATCAAATGAGTCCGTTACTATACCTTGATTTCGTAGCCGATCGTAATTGCGTTTTGAAATTACGATTAAACACCTTTCCTTTTGTGTCATTTATTAATTGAGTTTATTAAGCCGACGTTCATACTATTTAACAAATCGGGTGGTAAAGCATTTCGTATAGAACTAACTATGAGAACCGTTTAGCTTGGTGGAGCACATGGAAAACAATCATCGAAAGGAATGGACCTCTAGGTATCGGTTTCAATGAAATACAGCGAATGATAGGTTGTTACTAGCAAGACTGAAGCCAAGTATCTTAGATACTTTCTTCAATGGAAATACATAGAACGTGATTCTAAAGGTAGGTATCACCTAACCCAAAAAGCCATGGACGACTCGGATGATTTTTTTATCATTTGAGATAGCCGAATTTACAGCCATGTGGTGAGCAGAGCAAAGATTCAACCAAGAATGACAAATCACCTAATCCTAAGAAAAAAGTAACCTAGATAGTCGTGTTATTGTGCTTATGTTTTGCTAGATGAGCAAATAGTAGTAGAAGCTTACAATTTAGCTCATAATGAGAAATATGTGCCATAATTAGACAAAAGTATAAGATGATTGTAGAGTCATTTTTGTGTGTCTGCTTTCCTTCCTTTCTTAAAGTCCTGAGAATCAAGTAGATTCCCTGCCACTGCCAGAAAATGACTTAAAGAGTTGTAGACAGTAATTGTTTTATAGAGAGATAATCTCGTTAGAGCACCATCATTTTGTTATTTTTGTTGATATGTATTTGATGCCTTTGTCTTAACGGCTACAAGTTCTCTAATAGCATTCATTTCCTTTTGCAGATCTTCAATCTGACTTTTTTCTACTTGAAGAGTCTCAACCTGCCGTCTTAACTGTTCATTTTCCTCATCTGTAGCATTTATTGTCAAGTAGGGAATTACACCAATATAGCCTACACTCTTATCATTGCCTTCCAACAGTTCGGTGTCAGTAGGTTTGAAATACGATTTTATCAAACCTGATTTATGACCCATTAGGTATTCACAATACAAAGGATTCATGTTATGGTTTATACATTGCGTGTCAAAGAATTTGCGAAAGCCGTGACACTCCATCAGACTAGTTTTGTTATGGTTTTGAGTAGGTGGCCTTAGACCAGTTTTGTCTAATAGGATGCTCATTATACGGCTTATCGAATTTGATTCTAATGGTCTGGGTTTTGAGATTCGCATCAAACTGGTAGTATTAAATTCTCTGCGAAAGAGGATAGATTCGGGTTGCAGTTTTTCACCTAATCTTTCCCTCCATGCCAGGTATTGATCGATTAGCCTAGCGCATTCTGGGCTGCAGAATGTCGTATACTGTTCCTGGTCTCTCTTGTAGACTATGATTTTGTATAGACCGAATTTTCTATCTTTTGCAAATCTTTTAGTCTTAGGTTGGGTAGTGCTCCCCTTCTCAAACCAGCTGAAGCCATCATTAAAATCATGCAACGGTCTCGCAGTGTGGTATTATCTATCAGCGTCTTAATCTGCTGTCTTGTATAGGGAACATCTTCAACAACACTTCGCAACTTACCTTTGAACTTTTTTAGTTTTTTCCAATTTATTGTGATATCATTCATTTCGTAAAAGTGGGCAATTGCTAGAGTAGGCTGCCTATAGATGCAGGTGCAAGTTTTCTGTCTTCTCGTAGGTGGATAAAGTAGTCTCGTATCAGTCCTTCTAGTTTTTTGATAGGTTGGATTTGCAGCATTGCCTCATATGAGTCTACTTTGCAAAAGCGCATAAACTGAGGGAACGAGCGCCTGTAACTACGGCGTGAGTATTCGCTATCTAAACTGTTGATAAAATTCTTGTAGGCATCAGATGTCTCTGCGGTTATTGTCTGCATAGCAGTCGTTACTAACTAATATCTAATATTTAATCGTATGATATGGTGTTACTAATTTATGTTAGCAGTATTAGTCTATTATATATAACCTCAAGATTCAAAATAATTTGTTATCTTACTTTGAATTTGCGTACTATTGGTAAAGGATTTGATTTAACTTGCTTCGTCAGATCAAATTTATTCCAGTGATTGGATTTTTTTTGGGTCCTATAGTTGACAGGAGCAAACTTACTTAATTCAGAAGCATTTGATTTTTTAATTGAGGCGCGCATAAAGAAGGCCATTCCATGAAGTTTATTTTTCGACTTTTTATACTAATATGTAGAATCGAAAAGTGAAATGTCCTATAAAAATATCTAGAAAATCCCTACAGGAGTTCTAAATCATTTCTGTACAAATCATCTAATGAAAAGGTACTCTCGATACTTAGTCATTCCATTTAACTCTTTTATCTATCCAATGTACTGGACAGCCCAAATAGCTAGATATTGGTGAGATAAATGACTTGCTAAAAATTAAGAAATCATTCAACTTTTAGGCAGAAATTCAGACAAAGATTTCTTGTGATGATGAGTATTCGCATCATTATTCTTTAAATGGTTTTCGAATTGTTATTTACTATGAAGAAATGAGGGTGATGAATAGTTGGTGATTGAAGGTAAAGTGAGGACAAAAGGATCATTAGTCTTCTCATTCCCTTTCACACCAGACTGCTTTGATGTCACTGTAGATTCAGGTTTTAGCGATGCCTTTCCAATTGAAGGTAAAGTGAGGACAAAAGGATCATTAGTCTTCTCATTCCCTTTCACACCAGACTGCTTTGATGTCACTGTAGATTCAGGTTTTAGCGAAGCCTCGTTTCGAGTATCTGTAATGCGCTTGTTTGTTGTAAAATTATCTAGAGCATTCTGTTTGTTGTTGGTTGCTGGTAGAATACCAGTAGGTGATGATACAGACGGGTTTCCTAGTTTAGAAGATTGTTGTTTTCTAAGGATAGAGGATAACTCTGTAACTTTTTTATTACCATTAATGATCTTGGTACTATTCTTTGAATATTGTTGCGTTTGTGCGATAGAGATATTAGTTGGTTTACTGGTGAAATTTACACTATAAAATTTTGTGAGATTGGTTCGTGTGTCGTAGCAGGTTAATTTTGCTGTGGCCTTGTTACCTAATCCGGGTTTGAGTGTAGCGTATTTAGGGTTTAGAGGGAATTTCCATGTTGAATAATCATTTGTACCATTGTGTCCGGTAGCAATAACGTGTTGATATGGTCTTACGTTATTTACAATAATTGAAACTTGACAATTAGTATGACTATTGTCCGTAGACATTCCAGTTATTGTAAGATTTTTGTCATTTGAAACCCTTTGACCTTGTGCAGGGTATATAATTTTTACACCCTGTGGTTTAGACTTTATTAGTAGGTTTGTCGGCGATTTTTTCGCAATGGTGTTGTCTAGTGCATATGCTAGTAGACTAGTTAGAATGTGCGAACCAATCAGCATCAAACATATAATTATTGTTAAGATTAAGTGAAAAAATATATAATTCAATTTTACTGAATTTGAATGATTAAAAGTATAAAATGTTAGGTATGAATAGAAGTTGATAAAAGGGCTACATATCACTGTCCAATATAACTAAGTGTTGTCTATTTTAATAATAATTGCTGGAACCCATATGATTATTCTTTGTTATCCTGTTATATCGTCAATTCATTGAAACCTATGCTAACACTATATCCCTACATTCAACTGCTTTCCATTACGCTGCTCATCTCAATCTACACCAAGTAGCAAATACAAATAATTCCAATTTACCCAATAAGTCTTTCGGAACGAGCATAATCACGATTTTTCATGTCAATCATAAAATAATAAAGTGAAACGCGTGAAACACAATTAATCGTGGATTTGTCAACCTGAAAAGTTAGCTTGAAATAGCTGGACCCCATTCTTGACGTATTTGTAATAATTTGTGAACGCATTCAATATTTTACAAATTTATAAGTCAAGTAAATTTGGATTATAAGAACATGTAATATTCATGGTATCAATATTATCTATTTATTAACTGAGCCGTATACTACATATATATAATACATAAACGTCAAATCGTATCGTAGTGGTCACTGTCATGTGGATAAATTGAACCTTATAGTGCGGCATGGTAGGTTCATTTCACTACCATGACAGGACAGTGTGCATGTGCTAATACAGAAGAGGCGACACTTCCAAGTAATATTTTCTTAAATGTAGAACGACCCTTCGTACCGATCACAATCAAATCAACATTATTGTTTTCTGCGTAGCCTAAAATTTCAGTCGCTATAAATTTAGTACCAACAATTACTTCGGTCTGTATTTTGATTTTCTGTTCATCATGTCCTGTATGTTTTTCTTTAATTTTATTAAACCATTCTTGTGCTTCCAAACTAGCTAGTTCAATTGTACCTTTCACTGGGCTAGAGATATCGGGATCGATTCTATCTATCAAAGAATCATATCTTATCTCCTGGGGCAATACATGTAGTGCGACTATATAAGAGATATTCTGCTGTCTTGCGATCGATATCGCTGAATCTGCCGCCCTTAATGCAATCGTAGATCCATCTATTCCTACAAGAATTTTGGAAAATAATTGCTTTTCATTTACTCTTGACAAGTTATTATCATGTTTTAGTTGTTGTATGAATCCATAATAATAATATTGTTAACCTTATTGCACAAACGTTTGCGATTTGTATCCGATAACAACTAATACCATATGGTTGTACTGATGCCTTATTGTATTACTGATTGATTAGATAAATTGATCAATATCAGCTTAAATAATGTATAATTCATGTCCACATGTAATTTTATAAACTCGTTATGTTTGTACACTGCGGGTTAGGTATACATTAAGAATCCATCACTTCTGTCCCATGAAAGGAATTCGCGTTCGCCAAGTGGACATCAATGAATAACAATAGTCGAGATCAATTTGATTCAAAGGTAGGCATATTGAAACTCAATATTTCAACATAATTACTAAGAGCCTATCCCAAAATTCGATACGATTATAGCTCGATGTTGCTTTTGCTAAAGTATGGCCTGTATCCAGAAGAAGAATGAGAAAGAGGATGATAAAAAGGATAATCGCACCATCATAACCATTCCAGATGAATTGTGGGATGAGATTAAAGTAATTTTACCCAGAGAGAAACCACTCAAAACAGTGGGTCGGCCAATTGTACGATACAGAAAGGTACTTGATGGAGTTTTATACATCCTTAGAACTGGGTGCCAATGGAAGATGCTACCCAAAGAGTATGGATCGGGTTCCACATGCCATAGAAGGTTTCAGGAATGGAATAAACTGGATGTTTTCAAAAAGACATGGGTTCGATTACTGAAAATATATGATCAAATCATTGGTATCAACTGGACATGGCAATCAATCGATAGTATATCCATAAAATCGCCTTTAGGGGGGCGATGACCGGAAATAATCCCACGGACAGGAGCAAACTGGGCACAAAAAGACACATTTTAACAGACAAAGAAGGTATACCGCTTTCGGCGGTCATTTCATCTGCTAGTACCCATGACATTAAACTGGTAATAGATATGGTTGATAATTCAGTTATTAAAAAGCCGTCATCATCATCCAAACCGAAATCAAGAAGTCTAGTTAACCGAGGCTTGGGCATATTCCAAGATCCATATTTTATGTCTATAATGAATTAGGATAAAGCTATCCTTTGAGTGTCTGAATTTGTGATGAAACATAATCAAACATTCCCAATGGATAGCATATGGTAGTAAATGTGAATCTATTCTTTTTAGTATTCTGTAGTACTATTGATTTTGTTTTTGCTTCCATTTATGATTGTAGAATTTTTTGCCATTTCACTACTTCTGATCTTGTAATATTGGGCTACCTTTCCATCACTGCACGCATCAATGGGTTGGCCAGTATGTTCCGCACATATTTTACTGACAGCAGGACTTAATTCACTATCACAAGCCGCATACCCTTTTGGTAATGATTTCAAACAAAAATTGACCACACTATTGAGTCGTGCATTTATTAATGGTATGTTGTTATTATCAGTATTTGCACTAGGAGCCCTATTGTAAAATGATATAGCACCAGCAACTGCTGATGATAAAAGTACTCCCATGAGTATAATAACTATTAGTCTATTACCGCGTATCATAGTGGATCATCCATTTTGTCTATATTATCAGGGTCTCATATAACTATCACTTATGCTAATCTGAATTATTCATCGAAGGTTGTCACTATTATGCAAGGTAGTCAGATTAAGTGCATTTCTTACAATATTTTAAATATTTTCAGCTTTAGATGACGGAACTTTCAATATCATGGGTAATCTTATCTTCTATTTGCAACCAGTGAACAAGCAATTAGAACATTTATAAAAAAGGGCATTCTTTCAAATGATCGCTATATCTAACACTAAAAACTAATAATCAATAATGTCTTTATCAGCAGTCCAAACAAACAACAAACTCAAAAATGCTAGATATTGAGTTGTACTTCCATTGTGCTAGTATCACAAGATCTATCTTTTTTAATGATCGAAGTTGTGTCACATTTTAGCTTATGTCCTAGATCATAATAGAGGTATCAAATAAGAGCAAATTATAGAAAGCGACCATTTTTCAATAGGTTATGACCGTCCAGATATAGACGATGCCAATAGACCTACAAGACTAACGATAGGTCTTTGGGTACATAGGAAAATAGAAAAAATGTATCGGCATTTTTTTAGGATATGAAAAAGTAACAATATCAAATTAAGAATGTTTCCACATAAATATTAACCGAACACAAAAGAATTTAGAATAAGTTGTAATTAGAAACGATCGAATAATAGTAACCGATTTTTGTTCCAATTATTATGCTACTGAATCTTGAGAAGATGGAGATAATTTTATACTAATATTTTTGGTAATACCCAAGAACTTGGAACAGATAATAAGGGATAATTTCTAGTGCCCTATTCGTGATGCGTGCGTGAATCTAGTCCTATAGAACTTGCTGGAAGTGTGACAAAAAGCCGCGTATATTTTCGTCATGCTAGATGGAAAGGAAGGAGACGATGTCCAAGATGTGGATATCGATTGTTGTACCATCTTAAAGATAAGAGGTTTGGATGCAAACGTTGCAGATACAAATTTGGAGAGTTGACAGGAACTTATCTTGGAGAGTTTTATTTCCCACTTGATATACTAGTGCACCTCCTCTATCTCTATGCTCTTGGAGTACCAGCGTACAGAATCCGATTTTATGTTCCACTTAGCTTGGCCACAATAGAGAGAACATTCAGAGTATTCAGACAATCAATCTACAATGAATCACTTCAGAAATTAAAGGAGCTGAAGAAGCTGTCAGGAGAAATAGAAATAGACGAAGCATTATTTGGTGGACATAGGAAAGGAAAACGCGGATGGGGTGCAGAAGGTAAAAGCCTGGTATTTGGAATATATCAAAGAAATGGGAAGGTCATCACATTTCCTGTATCTGACAGAATACATGATACATTAATTCCATTAATTAAACTCCATACTAAGAAGGGTTCCTTGTATTATACCGATGACCATACTGCATATGCTTCATTAGATCTAATCGGAAAACATCAGATAATTGCTCATCGAATGGAAGAATATGTACGTGAAGATACTAGTCATATCAATGGTATTGAAGGATTCTGGAGTTATGCAAAGACCTGGTTGTATCATTATCGAGGAGTACCCAAACAGTACTTTTACCTGTACCTTAAAGAAATAGAATTTAGATTCAACCATAGGAACGAGAATATCTTCCGGTTACTAGCTAAAATAATGGTAAGAACTGTTCCAACTTCTTAGGTATTACCATATTTTTTAGTAATGTCCCATACTGTTTGGTTTGCCTATTTTGATCGCATATCATTTTCAGGTGAATGGTAAAGCTGTATCTTTGAGCAATAATGACCAAATCAGGCTAGAAGAAGAGATCATCTTCCCCCTATAATCATACTCAGTCAACGGTAGCTGATCAGTATGTTATTAGAAATAAATAGTACATGAGACTTATCCTTCCGCTATTAGTTGGGCGGCTGTAATTATTTTAGGATCATTCTCCATCTTTGGTGACGCATACTTTTTCTAGTGATATGAGAAGCCGTATGCGTACTGAGTAGTTATAATTAGGTAGAATCAGTTATTATTGGTGATAACCGATGAGTACTTCCTTCGTGTAAGTAGCTATAGACCATTATTCATATCTTCAAAATAGGAACTAATTCTCATCTGATGAGAAGAGGTTTGTTACATCCGCTCTATATATATAGTCATCAAGCGTAATATATACTGGTTATTTGACTCTGAATTCATGGGAACGCATAGTCTACTGCCTATTTTGCAATTCTATGGCTTCTCTGAAACCCACCAAGACTGGTCATATAATGCTAAGGTACAATACCTGTGGAGCATTGGTATTTGCTAATGGATTGTTATCTCAACAACATATAGTCAAACTAAGAGATTACCAGTTTCGTCCCCTGCGTTGAGCACTAGAAGTCTAGCTGTCTATGAATTGCTATTTGGTCATTTATAATATCTTGAGATGTTCACTCCATCCGGATCAGATTGTTTGTATAATAATAAAAGGATGAAAAGGTCCATTATTTTTTTAGTTCTTGTAAATTTTTGTGAATCTTAAGACATGCATGATCTACTGAAGATGCAAATTAGAATTAAAATATGAGATCTTGATGTACTACAGATTAGAGCTGGATACAGTATAAAGCTTTCAGTGGTACATGTAACCTGCGTATGTAACTAAGAGAGGGTAATATAGGCAAGAAATTGAATATGCAAACCCCAGTTAGCTTATATTTCGATAAGATAACACAAATCTGAATGCCTAACGTGTTATTATTGAAGGGACGAATTGTTTTGACCTGTCCATTAACTGAATGAATTCGAATTAGAACGGTCTATTCTCATCATTTTTACTATCATCATCATTACCCCAAACACAAAATCATTATTCATGCTTTGTTTACCGCGAATCAGAACAGACCATTAAGCTGAAGATAAGAAAATTACATTAGTAATCCCACACAATAATATGTTTGGAAATTTAAATGCTTTACTAATAGTATTCTCTCCGATCTTATAATATCTAGTCAACTTACATACAATTAAGAACCTATCCCAAAATTATCTTTCTACAGATGATCATAAAACAGGAGAACTGTACCAGTCCAAGGTAGTTCTCTGCCTTCTTTTCATACCGTGTGAACAGTTTTCTGAACCTGTTGTGCCATGAGTTTGTCCTTTCCACAACCCATCTTTTTGCAGAATGTTTTTTCCGGTTTAAGGAAGGTTGCGTTTCCGTCTTGACCTCCTCCTCTTTTTCACCCTTCTTTCTTTTGGGACTAATGTGCAGTACATATCCCCGCCTGATTAGTTCCTGTTCTTCTTGTGTGGAATTATATGCTTTGTCAAGACATAGATGTTGTAACCTTCTCCTTCTTCCCTTTCTTCTTGATTTCGGTTTGGATGATGATGACGGCTTTTTAATAACTGAATTATCAACCATATCTATTACCAGTTTAATGTCATGGGTATTAGCAGATGAAATGACCGCCGAAAGCGGTATACCTTCTTTGTCTGTTAAAATGTGTCTTTTTGTGCCCAGTTTGCTCCTGTCCGTGGGATTATTTCCGGTCATCGCCCCCCTAAAGGCGATTTTATGGATATACTATCGATTGATTGCCATGTCCAGTTGATACCAATGATTCGATCATATATTTTCAGTAATCGAACCCATGTCTTTTTGAAAACATCCAGTTTATTCCATTCCTGAAACCTTCTATGGCATGTGGAACCCGATCCATACTCTTTGGGTAGCATCTTCCATTGGCACCCAGTTCTAAGGATGTATAAAACTCCATCAAGTACCCTTCTGTATGGTACAATTGGCCGACCCACTGTTTTGAGTGGTTTCTCTCTGGGTAAAATTACTTTAATCTCATCCCACAATTCATCTGGAATGGTTATGATGGTGCGATTATCCTTTTTATCATCCTCTTTCTCATTCTTCTTCTGGATACAGGCCATACTTTAGCAAAAGCAACATCGAGCTATAATCGTATCGAATTTTGGGATAGGCTCTAAGTATCGAGAGTACCTTTTCATTAGATGATTTGTACAGAAATGATTTAGAACTCCTGTAGGGATTTTCTAGATATTTTTATAGGACATTTCAGTTTTCGATTCTACATATTAGTATAAAAAGTTGAAAAATAAACTTCATAGAATGGCCTTCTTTATGCGCGCCTCAATTAAAAAATCAAATGCTTCTGAATTAAGTAAGTTTGCTCCTGTCAACTATAGGACCCAAAAAAAAATCCAATCACTGGAATAAATTTGATCTGACGAAGCAAGTTAAATCAAATCCTTTACCAATAGTACGCAAATTCAAAGTAAGATAACAAATTATTTTGAATCTTGAGGTTATATATAATAGACTAATACTGCTAACATAAATTAGTAACACCATATCATACGATTAAATATTAGATATTAGTTAGTAACGACTGCTATGCAGACAATAACCGCAGAGACATCTGATGCCTACAAGAATTTTATCAACAGTTTAGATAGCGAATACTCACGCCGTAGTTACAGGCGCTCGTTCCCTCAGTTTATGCGCTTTTGCAAAGTAGACTCATACGAGGCAATGCTCCAAATTCAACCTATCAAAAAACTAGAAGGACTGATACGAGACTACTTTATCCACCTACGAGAAGACAGAAAACTTGCACCTGCATCTATAGCAGCCTACTTCTCAGCAATTGCCCACTTTTACGAAATGAATGATATCACAATAAATTGGAAAAAACTAAAAAAGTTCAAAGGTAAGTTGCGAAGTGTTGTTGAAGATGTTCCCTATACAAGACAGCAGATTAAGAAGCTGATAGATAATACCACACTGCGAGACCGTTGCATGATTTTAATGATGGCTTCAGCTGGTTTGAGAAGGGGAGCACTACCCAACCTAAGACTAAAAGATTTGCAAAAGATAGAAAAATACGGTCTATACAAAATCATAGTCTACAAGAGAGACCGGGAACAGTATACGACATATCCAGCCAGAATGCGCTAGGCTAATCGATCAATACCTGGCATGGAGGGAAAGATTAGGTGAAAAACTGCAACCCGAATCTATCCTCTTTCGCAGAGAATTTAATACTACCAGTTTGATGCGAATCTCAAAACCCAGACCATTAGAATCAAATTCGATAAGCCGTATAATGAGCATCCTATTAGACAAAACTGGTCTAAGGCCACCTACTCAAAACCATAACAAAACTAGCCTGATGCAGTGTCACGGCTTTCGCAAATTCTTTGATACTCAGTGTATAAATCACAACATGAACCCTTTATATTGCGAATACCTCATGGGTCATAAATCAGGTTTGATAAAATCGTATTTTAAGCCTACTGACACTGAACTATTGGAGGGCAACGATAAGAGTGTAGGCTATAGTGGTGTAATTCCCTATTTGACAATAAATGCTACAGATGAGGAAAATGAACAGTTAAGACGGCAGATTGAGACTCTTCAAGTAGAAAAAAGTCAGATTGAAGCTCTACAAAAGGAAATGGATGCCATTAGAGAACTTGTAGCCGTAAAGACAAAGGCATCAAATACATATCAACAAAAATAACAAAATGATGGTGCTCCAACGAGATTATCTCTCTATAAAACAATTACTGTCTACAACTCTTTAAGTCATTTTCTGGCAGTGGCAAGGGGGATCTACTTGATTCTGAGGACTTCTCTAAGAAAGGAGAGAAAAAAGCAGACATACAAAAATGGCTTCACATTCATCTTATACCTTTGTTTAATTATGACGTATTTCTTATTACGAGCTAAATTGTAACCTTTTATTATATCTGCTCATCTAGCAAAACATAAGCACAATAACACGACTATCTAGGTTACTTTTTTCTTAGGATTAGGTGATTTGTCATTCTTGGTTGAATCTTTGCTCTGCTCACCACATGGCTGTAAATTCGGCTATCTCAAATGATAAAAAAATCATCCGAGTCGTCCATGGCTTTTTGGGTTAGGTGATACCTACCTTTAGAATCACGTTCTATGTAATTCCATTGAAGAAAGTATCTAAGATACTTGGCTTCAGTCTTGCTAGAACAACCTATCATTCGCTGTATTTCATTGAAACCGATACCTAGAGGTCCATTCCTTTCGATGATTGTTTTCCATGTGCTCCACCAAGCTAAACGGTTCTCATAGTTAGTTCTATACGAAATGCTTTACCACCCGATTTGTTAAATAGTATGAACGTCGGCTTAATAAACTCAATTAATAAATGACACAAAAGGAAAGGTGTTTAATCGTAATTTCAAAACGCAATTACGATCGGCTACGAAATCAAGGTATAGTAACGGACTCATTTGATTCCGTTATAACTAACCTCCTTGAACAAGCCGAATCAAGTCATAGCGCCAAGTCAGCAAACGGAGATGCAAAAGACTCCTGAATAATCTGCCCTCCATAGAGTTAAATTTTTCTAAGATCATTTTAAGAGTCATTAGGGAACATCTGGAAGAGAGTAATTGCAAGCATTCCATTCTTCAGATTGCTCCCGAAGCGGATCGCGAAGCGGGTAAAGCAACTGCAGTTGAAGTAGGCAAAATAAATCATGATAAATAAATCTGAAACGCACAACAGTTACCTATCTGAGTAAGGGGTGAGTATACTGATTGGAAGAGTGGTGGACATCATCTGCTAATGCCGATAGATTGTATTTGGAAATGTGTCGCTACGATGAAACTGCTCATGAGAGAAAATATTACGTCCAGGCTCAAATATGCTACAAGACGGACGATGGTAAATCATCCCTCAGAATTTACTGATGTAGTTATACTATATATTCAAAATTTTAGTGCAGAGTTAAGGGAACAGATCATTAATTTATGCACTGATTCACAGTCAATCAACGATGTTGTAACCACGGCAGTTTATAAAATAATCAAGTCCCGGCGGCACAAGTCTATTATGAGTATCTTCAGAATGAACCTTTAAGATGGTCACTTTTAGAAGGCGACGGCAATTGGAAGGGCGACGGTTCAGTAATCGCCGAACACGTCAATGATCTTGTTAATTGTCTAGATACAGCAGAGCCAGAAGATGCCTCGCCAATTCAACAACTCGCTAAAAAGATAACTAGTGGAAATATCTTCAGAACTACTACCGACAATGAGGAATTGTTTTGGTATGATGGTAACGGTCTCTATTTGTCAGGCCAAGAATGGCGAATCAAATCCGAATGTCAACAAATACAACCGAAGATTAAGACTAACGATGTCCAAGAGGTTATCAACCATATAAAGCGAAGAACATTCATTGACCGATCAATATTTGATTCCAATCCTGAGATTCTAAATCTGCAAAACGGCCTGTTGAATATACATACTATGACATTAACACACCACTCGCCCGATCAATACTCCATTACGCAATTACCTGTAAAATTCAACCCGAATGCGAAATGTGCCAGGATCTCAGATTCTTGGGACAAGTATTAAAACCAAAGAGACGTCTTTACAGCACTCGAATTAATAGGATACTGCCTCTATAAGACTCAAAATTTGAAAAAGCGGTGTTGTGTATTGGCAAAGGTTCTAACGGCAAATCCACATTTTTAAGGATAATAGATCATTTACTTGGCTCCAAAAATATCAGCCACATTAGTCTTCAGGATTTGGCCGGCGACAGGTTTGCGAGCGCCGGCCTTTATGGGAAACTGGCCAACACGTTCGCCGATTTGAAGTCGGATAAATTAGTTAGCACTGGCAATTTCAAAATGCTCGTCTCTGGCGATTATATTAGAGCGCAAAAGAAATTCCAAAACCCTTTTGAGTTTCAAAACTATGCTAAGTTAATCTTCAGTGCTAATGAGATTCCGCAGTCGGAGGATCGAACTTATGCTTATTTCCGGAGATGGATTATCCTCTTTTTCGAGAAGGTTTATGAAGGCGACGACAACGATACGGAATTGGTATACAAATTAACCACACCGGAAGAATTGTCTGGTCTTCTAAATCTGGCATTAATCGCGCTTCGGCAACTTATCAAAGATAACCAATTTGTGCACGCAGACGACATTGCGACCATCGAAAGGGAGTATAATCTTAATGCGAGCACAGTAGAGAGAGTTCCTAAGAGAGAAGTGCGATGTAACGAACAACAGAGAAGACTACATAATCTGCCGTGATCTATGGGGAGTTTATCTTGGTCTGCAAAGTCAACAACCTTACCTCGAAAAACGATAATATTTTTGGAATGGAATTGGGACAACTAGGCATAAAGAAAGAACGGCTAAGGCTAAACAAGGCAGACAGGGAGTATTGCTATCTTGGAGTAAAATCAAGGGAGAATGTTCTATGACAATCACTGGCCTAGGTGGTCTAGGTTACTTCCTATTATTAATGTCCCTAAGGAAAATTTGCAGAGAATAATGATGGAATATCATATTAATAAGAGATCAACCTAGACCACCTAAGACAATCTTCTTTCTAGCATTAGATTTGGCTCTATTACTGTTCTGAATGCTTCACCAGTGACTTAGAACGCATAAGCCATAGAGAAAGCGAACGTCCTGGCAAACTAAACTATCCCGAATCGGAGGAATTTCAAAATAGGTCTAGGCCTAATGGATAGACTTTATAAGATGACCACATAGCAAAGCCTTCGCGTGGCATGGCCGTAAACTATTATTCACTTACTGGATAATGGGCTAATTTGCTTAAAACATAGAATCAGGAGGTGAATCAAAAGAAATGTCAATAACAAATGAACAAAATCAAGTATCAATAGCGAATAATAACATAAATGAAATCGAGAAAATATTGAATGCAAGCAGTCAGTATGTAAGCATAGGTGTAGGAGGCAAGAGCATATTACAATTCCTTCCTCAAAAAGGGATTATCGAAGTAGAAAAAACATACAATGATCAGAAAGTAAAGAAAATTCGTTTCATAGTAACTGATCCAAATGGTAAAAGCAATGAAGAGAAGTTATTCGATGTGGGTAGGAAATCAGCGCGGCTAATACTTAATAAAGCATGAATCCAGCATATTACAGAATAAGTTGAATGCAACTAACGACCTCAAGCAAGATCATTTAATAATACGAAGAGTTCGCAACATTGCTCAAAGATGCTCTGATAAGTTATATGCTAATGAGAATATTCCACTTGAAGATATTGAAATTATTTCTGTAATTATTGAAGAATTCGTAGATAGATTTCATCATGGGAAGGAGGAACAGGCATATTTTCCGCAAACTAAAGATAAAAACGGATTTGAAGAAGATATTCGCAAGTTTCTCATTGAACATGAGCTAGGAAGAAGAATTGCACAAATGCTTCTAAGGGAGTTAAAAGTATGGAGAACAGGAATAGATTCAAGAGAACCAGTTGCGAGATTCTTAAAATCATACGCAGTCTTTGTAACTGACCATACCGGAAAAGAAGACAAATTCTTTGATTTAATTGAAAATAAAGGCAGCATCTCAACTAAAGAAGATGAAGTTTTGATAAAGCATTATTCGATTTGTAGAGATCGAGCCGGTGGAAAAGCAAGAATTGAACAAATGATGAAATTAATAGAATATTTGGATGACAGAGACTGGATGAAAAAGAATGTAGAATAACTATCCAGTCTCTGGATGAGGGTCTAGAGGATGTACATCAGAGAAGGAAATTTTGACTAATCAGATATAATCTTAAAAATGATTGGTATAAATAAAAGTAACGACAAACCACTATGAAAGCTTTGAAGATTTCAGAATTATGTAAAATGATCGAAGGCTCGATCCGATCGGGAAAATATCCGTTGGAAGATCAGCAACAGAAATTCGCAAGTTCGGTAGAGGTTATAAATAAATCAGATTCTGAAGATTTGAAAAGTACAAGACATCAAAATAGAAGTTAGAATGCAAAATCTATACACACTAAATAATTACGTGCCTAATATACAACATCTACCAGGAGTAATTGAAATAGATGTTTTAGATTCTTATAAAATGCTGTGTAGGCGCTCGGAAAGAGTAGCAGTTGATTCTTCAGACGATAATTATTCTAAATCCATTACTATTTCTAGAGATAAGACGCACAGTCCTAGATATCAAACTAGTTGATTAGATTAGTTGCTGAACTTGAAGGCCAATCTGTAAGAATGTACATGTTTGTTTGGAAACGCAGAGATTATCAAGACATTGATAGATATTGTAAATATGATTGTAACTATAATTGGACCAAAATAAAATTCTTAAATAATCCGTGTTGCCAAATTTCATGATGTATAAATGTTTTATAATGCACATCAATCTCGAAAGGAGACAGCATTATTATGGCTAATGTCAACGTCGCACTGTTTGTTCGACTAGAGGCAAAGCCAGGAAAAGAGTCTGAAGTGGAAACCTTTCTCCAAGGAGGCCTTTCAATTGTTCAAGAAGAACCCTCAACGATCGCATGGTTTGCAATTCGTCTAGGGCCATCTACATTTGGGATTTTTGATGCCTTTCCAGACGAATCAGGTAGGCAAGCACACCTCACAGGCCCGTCGTAGCGGCAGCTCTGAAGGAGAAAGCATCTGAGCTTTTCGCACGGCCACCTAGCATCGAAAATGTCACAGTCCTTGCAGCCAAGCTACCTCAATAGATGAAATTGTCATGATTACACTTAACGCGCCAACAAGGTCATTGGGGCTGCCGAGAAAAAAGCAGCTGAACTGGGACAACCCATGAACGTCGCAATTGTTGATTCTGGTGGAAATTTGATTGGTACACGGACTCATGGACAAAGATTGCATCGGTAGCATAGACATTTCGATTAGATCTATTAGCTAAGGCATTTACAGCCAGAGCGTTTGGTCGATATCACTATTATAATTACTAGAACATCCATTTTCAAACCAAAAAAGTGAAAAAAAGTGAAAACCTGTGTTGAGAAGTAATTTTTCTTTGTCTTTTTAGGATGGTTGTACACCAATTACGTTTACTGCGTTACCATCGCCTTGGATTTGATTACTTAGTGCTTGACAGAAAATTTTCAATGGTAAAGATCCATTTCCGCAGACATTGGCCTGTGCCGCAGCCTGTGATTGCTTACTGCTACTACCGTGGTGATGATGATGGTGTCTATAGTTTTTTGCATATACTGCGTGATCTAGTAATGCCATAGCTGATGTAGCAATTAACATAGCACCTACTGCTGCCAATTGCTATAATTGCGATCGTCTTGCTGTTCATATAATTCTACCAGTAGGTATATTTGATGGTTTATTATGATTAGGATGATCAGTATGCTTCATTAAATCTGATTCATCATAGTTAAGAATTGACTTGATTTAATTATCCTCGTTATTTACTGTACGTTCTTTAACTTTAATTATCAATCATGTCTGTAACGTCTGATTAGCAGCCATTGGTTTTGATCAACTTATCACCTTCACCTTCGTGTCTTGGTCAAATTCCGTTAGTCATCAGCCAAGATAAAACAGTTCTCACTATTCGAACGGCTCTGTTCACTTAACATTCTTTTCCATAATCTCTCTATTGTGCATATCTACAAATAAGCCCAACCAATTCATGACATGCTTTAGCTTACAATCATTATTATCTTTCCTACAAGGGAAATAATCATCAAAACATTTGGTTCTATCTTTTATTATGTACTGTATTGTCCTTTCTATGAAGCTTTTTTCAATCGAGGAATGATTATGATGTTCAACATTCAGGAATCTACATGCTTGTGGATACCATGTGCTACCATCTGTTGAAATATCGTGCTTTCCATATCTTCTAATCAAAGATTGTATAAACTGTTCAGCCACAAGCATGTTCCTTTCAATGGAGATACGAATACCAAGGATTGTCCTATCAGTATTGCATCTCGTTTGCAATATTTTCCTTGGCTTGTATCGCTGGATCCAGTTCCAAATAGAAACATGGTTTCTTTTGATAAATTGAGATAGCCTTTGTGATGTTTTTCGAAGTGATAGGCCTGAGAAGTACAGCTGTAATGCGTAATATACATACTTTGATGAAGTCCTACTTCTTTCTTTGCATATAGCCATCATCAGAATGTAGGAAGTTTTCAGCTATAGGTCTATCCGTTAAATGAACAGAGCCATTCGAACCGTGATTTTCTATTAATAATCCCTTTTCATATTGTATCTTTGATAGTAGATTATTAGTATTCCATCTCTGCTGGTTAAGAGCATATCTTACAACATATATCACATTGTGGTTCGACTTGTTATACTAAATGATTGAATGAATAAGAATAATGTTAATTATATTTTATGCGCTAAAAAGAAGTTAGTTATGAATCTGGACGAATTGCCGATTCCTATAAACTTAAGACTATGTATGCTAAAATGCCTACTACAACCACTAGCATTGCCGCCAACCCAAATGTTACTTTGTCGTGTTTTAGTTTATTAATAATATTGACCTGCATATTTTCAAGATTTCACCTCACATGTTATTAATGCCGACTTGAGATATAAGAATAGGTTAACTATGTTATTCCAATCTTGGTAACGCAGTAAAATAAATCGATACATTCGTAGAATGTACTACAAATGCTATAATTCATAATGATTGTTAAGTTACTAAATTTACTTGTCATTTTAAATTAGGTAGCCTAACAAGCGTAAATCAATAATTAAAACATTCCTTAAATGTCGACTAAAAATAAACTCTGATAGCTTCTTACTCAGTATGATCTTAGTATTACATAACTTTCTATCTATCTAGAGTTCCCTATGTATTACGACTTTCTTATAAGCAGGGTGGAAAAAATTGAATACTGGTCTAGTATGTACCCTAAAGCTACTATATCTCTAATTATTTCCTGACTATATTCAACCCCCAGCTAGTTCATAAATATGAAAATATCAAAACAGAGAAATAGGCAATATAATACGCAGGGTGATGAAAGAAAGCTGTCTTTATATACAACGACTCTATTTTTGAATCTGAACCTAATGTTATCAATAAATTGTAAAGAAGCTGGTGATCTAAATTGTTCTCACACCATTACGGGTAACACAGAACAAGAGCTATTTGAAAACGCTAAAAAACATGCTATGGAAACACATGGAATGACCGCACAAGACTTCGAAGAAGATGCCAAGAAAAATGAAGAAAAATATCGAAAATTAATCAAGCAAACTTAAGATTAGAATATAATCTTTATCATACGATTTTCATTTTTCGTTTTTTAACTAAATAAGTTTTCTGATTCGTCAGCAACTTGCGTAAGTTGTATTATTGGATGATAGCGCAGCTATCAATAAATTCACCAGCGATAAAATATTGAATTTAAAAACAAAATAATTGAATTATTTCTTAAAGTTCTATCTACTAATGCTTGAGAATCTTCTTTTTTGAAGTTATTAGACTATTCCAAAGAAGTCGGATAACTGCATATATTAGGCCTTAGGTACAGATGTCTAGCTGTTTTGAAGATGACATCTAATTCGTATTTGAAAAGGTATCTATTATTTATTAAGTACGTTTAGATAAATATACCTAATACTATATTATATATATTATAATGGTACTTCCATTCTCAATCCATTTTTTTGCAAATAACAAGAAAATATTCGTGACAGCATTCTTGATTCTAACAATACTGATAGTTCTTGGATTATATGTGCACCCACTTAGATTTATAGCAATTGCAGGTAAAGATCAAAATAAGACCGTTTCCTATGTTCAGAATAGTACTAAAATCCGTCCTATTAATTTGAATAAAATAATAATTTTAACATTTGGGGATATATCACAAACTCAATATACGAATGCAAAACCAATCCTTGACAAGTACGGATTTAAAGGAAGTTTCTTTGTAACATGTAACTGGGTAGGTACAGTCGATGATGATAAAAGTTCACGAATGAGTTGGCAGGAGATACAACTATTACACAGCCAAGGCCACGATGTGGAATCTAAAGCTATGTCACATAGAGATTTGAATGGCCTGCCTTACAAAGATTTGGAATTTGAAATAAGCCAGTCAAAAAAGTGTCTAGCAGATCATGCCATCAGAGCTACCATTTTTGCAGTACCTCATGGAGATGCATGGAATAACTCAACTATAATTAATGAAATTTCCAAATATTATAATCTTGCAGATAACGGGTTTGCTCATTTAATGTATTTGCATTGTAGGGGATATGAAAGAGCTCCCAATCAAATCGATTGCAAAACTTATAATGAACGTGGTGAGCTAAATTTTATAAATAGATATTCAATTAGAGAACAAAGTCATAATGCGTGGGATCAGGATTACGCGTATAATGATACGTTAATATTTTCGAAATTTGTTAATGATGTAAATAGTCAAACCCGTTATAATACAAATGATACAATAAATGCGATTCCGATAATGGCATATCATGCTATAGATAATAGTCGAAGACCGTTTAGTACTGATATAGGTTTGTTTGAGACAGAAATGAGATACCTGCATGATAATGGGTTTAATGTAATAACTATGGATAAAATTCAATATGACCCAAACACGAATTATCTATATATCAATCAAACAGCAATCAATCAAACAAACAACACCCAAAACTATTCATTGAAATAGTAAACGATCAAACCTCTCATCTATTTCTCGTGCTCGTCTTTTTTTATCGATTTAGTTTTCGACCAGCATGTATCAAGCTTGTGAGTTTTCTATGAAAGCTGTTTTTTCCGTCCTTTCCTGACTTTAACTATAAGCCAGACACCAAAAACTGCGAGTATACAAACAGTAGCAATATCTAAATAGATAGAGTATTTGTCAATGTTTTTCCAATTATTTCCAAGTTGCATTCCGGCAAATGTGAGTATCGAATTCCAGATTAGAGAGCCAACTAGGGTATAGAACACAAATTTGGTGAATCTTGTCCTTCCTATTCCCGCAGGAAGAGAAACATAAGTTCTTATAACAGGTAATAATCTACCTACGAATGAAATTTTATCTCCATAGTTTTGAAATAGTCTTTCCGTGAACTCCAAATGCTCCTTTTTAAAAAATATGTATTTTCCATATTTGATAATAAAGGATCTGCCTACTTTAAGACCAAAATAATATGTTAATATCGAGCCAACTAGGTTTCCTAATGAACCAGCCAGTACTACTAGTATAGGTTCAAACTTTCCAGTTGAAGCCAGGAAGCCTGAGAAAGGCATTATGATTTCACTAGGAATTGGAATCATCGCGCTTTCAAGAGTCATCAGAAAAAATATTCCGAGATATCCAACACTAGAAATGAAGGAAGTAATGAATTCTATTAACGGTCTTGCTATTTCAAAAACTATTGACAATTGAATATTATTACCTTAAACTGATTATTGCGATCTTTTTTCATTTGTGGTACGGTTCTCTATTGGTAATAAATATTTATTTTTTCCAATATTCACCTGTGAGATATCGGATTAAATAATATTAGAAAATAAATTATATCAATCGCGCTGCCCTACATATAATATTTGTCAATAGCCCTTCCTTATGATAGTCATCGACCATCAGCTACTTAACAATAGTAGGTAATTTTAGGCTCATTGTATAACGTACTTTGCAACGGATAATATTTGTATCTAATTCTGGTATTTTTTATGTTTGCAACTTATTCATCTGAACAATCGATTCAGGAAATAAAAAAGTATGATGAGTCAAGATCTAACGCCAAATCTGATTCTTTTTTCCTGCACATTTTACTTTTGACTGTTCTTATAATTCTGGGGAATTGTTTGGTAATTTAGTAAGTCTATTCGTGGTAACCTTTTACTCAATTCAAACCAATTCTTTATTATGAGATATATTTCTTATTGCCCAATTAAATGAAACTGGTATGGACTCGGAGTGCATTCATATTTCTGAGCAAAACTGTCAAATGTAAATGTATATTATGACACTGTATCCGATGTCCAGATGTTTTATCATAAGAAAACCATTAAGCTGTTATTATATGTAACATTCACAAGTATGCTGGCCAATGCCTTCACGCCTAGGTTGGTATATTTTTCAAAAAAAATCAAACGTTTCTCACATGTCTTCTCCAGTTATATAGATCATATATGTCGCATAGAGATCACGCCATGTTACTAATTCATTTTGAATAGCCATTTATCGCTGTAGTCAATAGATAGATCTGCTGTCATTTTACAGCATAAGGTTGACGGGAATCCCCGATAGCATAAATGTAGAAAATTGATGACATGGGTTCATCCTTACAGATTGCTTTGGGGCACACCATCAATCATATGCTATTTTTTTAGACTGATTGAATCAAATCAAGAAATATTGTGTCAATTAAAGGATGGGTTAGGAATATTTAGGCTTGTGCATCAATGAATGGTAGCTAATTTTTGTATCGTTTCGAACATGACGACATGAACCCGTTTTAGTGCAAGGAGATTTTACCGTAGGTCTCGAATTCAGTCATTCTTATCTTTCAAGATAGACTACTTTGAATAGTAATATATTACATAAACACAAATTATATTTCTTAGATTTTTGATGAGACTGGTGCAATTGACGGTTTCTTTCTTAAAAGACCATAGTCTACCACCCTCAAATAAATAAACCGTTGAATGGGTCAATAATCAATAATGCAGTGTTAGATGAAAAATATTTTTTACCATAACAACTACTGGTGTTCATATTCATGGGTTATCAAGTATGATATTCAGTTATTTTATGGCTATCGAGGCCTCTATATGAATATCTGCAGTAAATCGATCTTGCTCCCTTCTGATTTCTATATATACTACAATAGGTATCGAGTCCTGTACTTTACATTATTCACTCAAATACTTGAACGATCCAACATTATAAGATTGTGTATACTTATCTGGCACGCTACCTCGATATACAAGAATTAGAGCCTATCAAAACATTATCCTCTCTACAGATGATATAGTTTCAAATATATCGTGAAACCTACTTTGTAAGCATTTTTAGGAATTTATACTACGTAGTAGCTGGTGGCTAAGTTATATTTCATCTAATATATGGAGCAACACTTGGAGTGATATCTAGTAAACTGTCAGAGTTAAATATATTTTCTTTGACAAAAAAATGTTTAATGGAGGACCGCCAAAAATTTCACCGTAACATATTACCTGCTACTTGCTCAGTCAACTTCTTTAATACTCATTTGAGATGAATCGATAAACACGAATTAAACGCAAGTCATTTCACTATGTTGTTATCATTATTACTATTATGATTTATTTCATCAATCAAATGTATGTTGAACATAAAGTAATGATACTGCTGACCTCTCTATAGTGTCATATATTATAAGTACTGTTATTTGGTAAGAGATTTATGAAAGATCGTTTCATGAATGGACAAGAAGTTGCATACGTATCAAATAAAATCGATTGAGAATTTGTACAATATTGCTAAACGCAGCTTTGCTCTTTGTGATTCCTGTTTATGGAGTGCAACTATTTTTGAAATCGGGATGACACAAGAGTTGCTTAGTATTTGCCCCTCATGTTTAAAGGATAATCTATCATTAATTCCTCTTGAGATAAATGAATATTATGATTTGTTAATTAAGCCAAAAGGTGGGTTGGAAATTAACTTCAAGTCTTTGGCTAAGAATAAAGCGTAAGAAAATCCGTCTCGTAAATAAGTATAAATAATATGCAGGATGGCTTTATCTTTATCAATGGTGAAAGTAGCTCGAAAAGTTTACCATTTACTTGAAATATTTTATTTCAAATCTTAAATAGTAAAATAATATTTGGTACCAATATATTTCATAAAATGGAATTATTTCTATTTCGTCATGGTGAAGCTGGCAAAAGATTGCAGTCCGGAAGTAAGGACTTTGATAGACCACTTACATCTACAGGTCAAAAAGAAGTAGAAAATATATCGATATCATTGAAGAAATTAAATATTAATATCGATAGGATAATCACTAGTCCTCTAAAAAGAGCGCATCAAACAGCTGTCATTGTATCTAAGGTATTTGCGATGGAAGAGAGAGTGGAAGATTGGAATGAATTAAAACCTGAAGGCAATAGATCAGAACTATATAAAAAATTATCACAATTGAAATTAGATTCGTCCCTCTTAATTGTAGGGCATCAACCTTATCTTACTGAAATGATAGGCAATCTGACATTTGATTCCGATAGTGATGACAATGCTAGAATAATTCTTAAAAAATCTGGCTTAGCGAAACTTGTAATAACATCTTTAATGCCTATCATGAAAGGGGAGCTGCGATGGCTATTAAGTCCAAAACTTTTGAAAAAAATATAGAAACAATATGTTTCATTGCGCATACAAATCAATGAATACAAAAGTTATATTAACTCGTTAACCTATTATGAAGTAAATGGGGCTTGCTCATTCACCGTCATCGTCGCCAATTCGAAGCGTTAAGCCTATGGTTAGCGATGGCGATTCAATTTCTAAGTATATCAAAATGTCAGTATTATGAATAAATCGACAGCATATGTATACCTTAGAAGATTAACCTCATTCAGGAACTTTATATCAAATACGTTTAATCTAACCACAGACGAACTTATTAAAAGAATTAGAGAAGGGAATAATGATGTTTTTCAGGTTTTAAATGAATATATCTCATACCTTAGCTACTCTAACATTTCAACAGTGACGATGAAATCGCGTATTATCACTGTCAAGAGTTTCCTTGAATACCATGATGTGGATATTAGTCCGAGGAAGTTTAAGTTAAAGGTAAGACTGCCAAAGTTAATTAGAAAAACAAAGAAGCATTGTCAAAGGAAGACCTTATCGATATCATAAATGCCTGCTCAGATATTCGATTAAAAACATATGTTATGTTACTAGCTTCAACTGGAATGCGTGAACAAGAGGCGTTATCTCTTCGTATCAAGGATTTTGATCTAAAAGAAAATTCAATGCCGGCGAAGTTTTTTGTAAGAGGTGAATATACAAAAACTAGAACAGACAGAACTGCATTTTTAACTGATGAGATGACACAGCAGCTAAAGTTATGGATAGATTATAAATATCGACAAGGAGAGTATCTTACAACAATTAGCAGAATACGACATCAAAAAATAAAACAATAACAGAATATAGAACCCCTACTAAAGATGATACTGATCTAGTATTTGCGGTTTATCAGAACAAGGACATCCCAAAAACCCTTTCATTATATCAAGATTTAGTTAGGTCTTTTGCAAAGACCTTGGACAGAATGGGTAAAGGTGCTCGAGAGGATAGTAACAAACGACGAAGACAAATTACCCTTCACTCTTTAGACGCTTTGTAAAAACTACTATATCTGATCTAGGATATGCTGATTATTCTGAATATTTTATAGGCCATCCTGGTTCTACATACTGGCTCAAAAAGGATTCAGAGAAAGCCGAGATATTTAGAAAGATCGAACTGTATTTGACATTTCTAAATGTCCATCAACTAGAAAGACAAGGTGCAGATATACAATCAAAAGAAGAAGAACTAGAACAACTGAACCAATCAATGAGAGCCCGTGATAAAATGAAAGATGATGCGATAGCACACTTATCAGATCAACTTATTGCTATAACAACAAGACTACAAGAAATTGAGAGAAGACAAATAACAGCATAGATATTTTGCCAATAGGAGTCACAGAAAACAAACAAAGAATTACAATAATAATAATAATAGTAGCGTCAAGTGATAATTGACATCTGTTACTGTGGCCATAAACACAATTCTCATTATTCAGATGGACCATGTTATTTTCCATTATTTCTGTTGGTTGGTTAATTTAGTCGCAAAATTAAGCTATCTTCTTAGAGCTTCTAGCGGAGAGAGACGAGATGCCTTCCAAGCAGGATAGACTCCTGCTGCTAAACTTAATGAGAGCGAGAGAAACCACACATTCAAAAGATCATTAGGAAGAAAGATAGGAGCAAAATGAGTAGCTCCTCCACCTCCTCCTGATCCTGGTGATCCTCCTCCACCTCCTCCTGCTCCAAGCATGCCGGATGTTAGTATATACGCACCTGCAACACCTGTAACTAATCCTAGTGTTGAGCCTAAAAGACCGATAATCAGAGCCTCACTTAGAAACAGTGCAAGGATGAACCTATTTTTTGCACCAATAGCCTTCATTGTTCCAATTTCTTTTATTCTTTCATTAACTGATGTATAGAGAGTAGTAATAATTCCTACAGCTCCTACAAGTAGTGCAATAAATGCTATACCTGTTTGAAATGAACTATTTCCTCCCTGTGCCCCCTGTATTGTTTTAAGGATAGCTTTAGGAGTTGTAACTCCAATATTGTTACTTCCATATAGATTTGTGATCTCCTGTTGAACAGCATTAACATAATCGCCAGAAAGTGCAATTACTGCCATTTGATCATACTTTCCTCCTTTTTTGAATAATGAATTGCCAGTTGGTAGATTGATTATAACTGACCTATCTATGAAACTATTCCCAGAAGGTTCCATTATTGCACTTATCACAAAACTTCGAGACTGGTGTTGGAGCTTTCCTGTTCTAGGGTCTGCAAAGGAATATGTTGCCTTGATATTCTGGCCAACTGTTACAAAGCCTGTCTTTCCTGGGGGATTAGCTATAGTATCGCCCACAATCATGCCAGATGGATTATTTTCTTGTATTGACGAACCAGGTACTAGTTGCAATGAGGGACTAACCAAGTGAAGTTTAGTCGGATCCATTGCAAGGACAGGAGTGGTTAATATATTTCCTTGAGCGTTGAGCTCAAACTGACCTTGATATGTAGGTAGGATCTCCTGAACATATGGCAATGATTTTATTCTATTTACTACCTCAGAATTGAAAATTAGAGTAGATGGTGGTGAAGGTCCTCCACGAAAATTAATTTGGCCAGGACTGACAAACAGTACATTGGGTGCCAAGATGCTTAATTGCTTATTAATAAGACTGGCCACGCCTGCACTCATACCATTAAGTGCAATCATTAAACCGCCACCAGCAACTACCATCAATATTGTCAATATCGATCTGGCTTTTCTTTCCCTTAGGGCATCAAACGATAAGATGAATATTTGTTTGAGGTTTCTATGATAATGCTTCTTTTTTTGTTTCTGTTTCTGTTTCTTTTCATGAATAATAGAAACATGAGGAGGTATTTTTTCTAGATTAGTCTTGGATACACTTTCCTCATTTCTGTGTGCATCTTTATTAATATCTTCTTTAACGCCCAATGTTTCCTGTCCTGGATCATATATTGCTGCTTCTCCCTTGATATGTGTTGGCCTAATCTGGCATATCTACAGTACTAAATGATTTGTTATCATATCTTCATATTATATCAAATTTCTAGAGTAAGGAAAATATTCTGAAATAGTATATCATCTAAAGAGAGAAATTTTGGCATATTATGGAGTCTTTTTTGATATTTTTTATATAAACATTTGTATTAGTTAAGGATCTATTCATTATTCTTTCCCCACAACAATCATCCTATAACGCTATTGATCTTATTGACGAATTGGCCAATATAAACTGGTCTAGTTCCACTTAAGGAAAAAGGGGTAAAGGTAAGAATTGTAACTGAGATTACGTCAGATAATATTATTTATTGTAAAAAGCTATTGGATGTTTGCGAACTCCCTCATCTAGATGTAGTTAGACCTAATTTTGGAATAGCTGATGGAAGAGAGGCATTACTCCATGGAGTTTCACAGGAAACAAGTCCGTTATCTCGAGCTATTTTAACTATGGTAAAGGGGATTGTGGAAGCGCAAGAGTATCTGTTTGAAAATCTATATTTGAAAAACTAGGCTAAAGATAAGATTAATTAATATAATTTTGGCTATCATGAGATTGAAATGATTGAAGAGAATAGGAGCGGTTTGAATAAATATCTTTTACTTGCTTTTATATTTATCAGCTTAGTTGTCCCAACGTCATTAATCTTCAAAAATACAATCGCTCTAACAGCTCAAGCACAGAAGAAGATTAACGATACATCTTCATTAGTAGATAGCATACCTACGAAAAAAGTGAAAGTAGGTGATATTGATATTTCATACAAAATATTTGGCAAAGGTGAACCATTATTGCTCATTCCAGGTTTTTCAATGACAATGGATATGTAGGAACCAATAGGGTTAGACAAACTATCTTCAAATCATACAATAATCATTTTTGATAATCGAGGAATTGGAAAGCCAACTGCCGGTAACAAAACTCCCTCGATACAACTATTTGCTAATGATACTGCTGGTTTAATAGATGCATTAGGAATCCGAAAACCTGTTGACGTACTTGGTTTATCTGCAGGGGGATTTGTCGCTCAAGAGCTTACTCTTTTGCATCCAGAGAAGGTAAACAGACTTATAATTTATTCATCAACTTGTGGAGGAAAGGAGACTTTACCTCCTCAACTAAGCCCTGAGATTATTAGAAGTGTGGTATCTGGTAATGCCAGTATTGAGAGTATTGACACATTCTTATCTACATTGTTTCCAAAAGAATGGATAAAGCAGCACACAGACTATATTGAAAAGAATTTTGTGCCCAAACTTCCAATGGGTAAGGTTTCTAAAGAAAGTCTTCAGCTTCAGCTTGAAGCTACTAGTAAATGGAGTGGCACTTGCAATAGACTCTCAAGCATAACAAAGCCCACCTTGGTTATAACTGGAACTGACGATATAACCTCCCCACCAGCAAATTCGGTAATGATAGCAGAAAAAATCCCTGGAGCATGGCTTGTGCAAATAAGAGGAGGAGGACATGGTCTGATGTTCCAATATCCACAACAATCTACAGCAGTGCTAGAAACCTTTCTTTCATTAACATGAAAATCAAAGAAGAATGAGAATGATCTATTCTATGAATCAGAGTCGTGTGCTTGTGCCAGTGCAGAGAAGCTAACCACTGATAGAATCTCCACTGCCGCTACTGTTGCTACTCCGCCTTGCACAGATCGGATATCATCATGTCCTGATTTACGTCTCCAATTCATTGTAGTTTGGTCTCTCTTCTTCATACGTTATTGTCCAACTCATTTACCAGTGGTTTAGCAACATAACTACTATGCAAATACGAATATCTAATGAGATAGTAATCAAAGTATACTTTATCACCTAGCATTACATACATGAGAATATTGTGAAAATTAAATGTGTGGATTGTGGTTGTTATCCAGAAGAATGTATAGCAAGTATTTCTTCATTTAATTACCCTAACTGTGTCTTAGAGGATTGTTGTTGTTGGTCTACGATTCATGGTGAGGAGTCCATATGATAACTGGTAATTTGTTGATTGAATTGCAGGAATAGCATTACTATTGCTACGGATTTGTCCTCTAATGACTGCTCTTATTATTTGGTGTTTTTAATTATGTCATCTTTTTGTAGTGCACAACTATTAGTCAATTTATTACTTATTGAATATAGTGCCCATATCAATAGGGCTATCGAAAGAATTCGTAAAGGTGTCTGATAATTAGATAGAAAGGCTGATGCAGTTACCCCTATTCCTCCGAATGCAGAAACAAGGAGAAAACCCAGTGAGGAACAACTAGCACATGTGCTTGAAAGCACACTTAAAGTTGATCCTGAAAAAAATGATTTAATATTTATCTTCAAACCTTTTGAATGTCTTAGCACATATACATTCATTCCTACAACAACACCCAAAAGGATTGCAGTTATAGTGGAGAGAATAAATCCTGTTACTGCATCATCTGGTAGGTAAAATACAAAGATAGGTGTAAAAAATAGCAATTGGTCAAAAATACTAAATATGATCCAGAATATTGCGGATATAATTCCTGCTATAACAACATAATGCCAATTTGAGAAGACTATTCTTATTGAAGTCGAAATAGTAAGATAAGGTCGCGATCCAGATAATTTCGGCAATGAAGTTATTTTATTATCTCTTTTCAATTTACTTTTAATCCATTCATTATTCATTTAATTTCTTATCTATTACCGCCTGGAATGAAGGAAAAGGATATGCTCCGAGTAACATTTCTCTACTTGAACCGTCTTTCTTTTCTATTACAAAACTAGGCGTGCCCTGAAATCCTGAAGATATTGCTAGAGTATTATCCTTATCTACAAATGATTTGTATTTACTGCTATCAAGGCACGAATTAAACTTTTGAATGTTCAAGCCAGGTATTTGTGATGCAAACTTTTTCATATTGCTTGTATTAGCCCAACCAGAGTTTTCCTCTCCTTGATTTTTATAGAGGATCTGATAAAAACTCCAAAACTTACCTTGGTCATTAGCGCACTGGGCTGCCATAGCGGCAGTGATTGAATCTGGCCCATGGGTTACAAAATTTTTGAAAATCATATTTGCTTTACCTGTCTGAATATAAGTCGCATTAATCTTTGGTTCAGTTTCTTTAGCAAATCTATCACAGAATTTACATTGAAAGTCACCAAATTCAACTATTGTAACTGGTGCTGCTGGATTTCCTTGCAATGGAGAGCCTGATTGAATTAAACTTTGTGGTGATAAATTGATTGCGACTTCTTTTTCTGATTGTTTAGTCACTTGCTTGCTTTCTTCAGGACTTGCTGGAGAAAAACCATTTTGGATAGTGCTATTTCCACCCTCCTCATGTGCTCTTTCTTCGGCCGTTTCAGCAGCCTTTGCTCCATGAATTATTGTTTCAAGAGGATAAGATGATGATTGCACGTGAAGTAACGCTAAGGATAATACAGTTAATACCAGTGAGACATTCAAAAATGCTATTTTATTTTTCATGTATGCATAGTTAATAATTGGGATTATAATAATACTATAATAACTCAGTTACAAGTGGTTGTAACTTAGTTATATGCCACTTTATATATTCAAAAATGCCATATATTCTTCACATATTTACACATTATGAGAGAGACAGACAAATTTAATGACTTTGACTTATCATCATCGGCGATTTTGACTACTAGATTTGGTCATGAATCCACCCGATTAATACACTTGGCACAAAAAAATCTTTACGTTGTTATTGGATTGATTGCAACTCTTGTAGTGCTTTCAATATTAAATATACTTGGAGCGTTAGATTATTTTTCTACTTCAAGTGAGCAAGTAGATAAAATAGTTGATCTTACCCTATTGGGGGTTTTAATAGCCGTGTTGATACCACTGGTTTTACTTTTACTAAGGTCAAGAAATGTTCTCGAGAGGTGGACTGATATGTTTGAAAGAAATACCATAATGGCCACCATGAGTATTACAATGACAGCAAGAACTAAAGAAGAAGCAATCCTCGCTTTGTCGCAATCAATACAAGAAATTAGCAAACCGTTGCAAGATTATATTGATTCAAGAAAAACGAGTCCTAATGAATTTCTCAGTGTATCTATACATGATGCTAACGATTTGTTATTTGATGTCCTATTAGATTCGGATCACGTAGTGAATGATGGCAGTAGTTCAAGTAATAATCTTAAGAGAGTTCTAAAAGAATATGGAGCCATTATAATCAAGATCGTTGATGGCGATATAGATAGAAACCTCGTAGAGTCCTTTGCAGACTCGCTCATAAAATATAATTCGGTTACAAGACATCAAATTGGCATAGGGCTAGTAATAGGAGATAGTTTAACAGATGATGCCCGAGAGTATGCAAGCAAAATCTCTTTTCATAGGAAGAGAGGAATAACTCATCTTATTCTCATAGTTAAACCATCATCTTCATCTGCATCACTGCCACAACAACAAGCATCGGTCACTTAGCGTGTTCTACTTATTTACTACACTGTCATCATAACGTTACTACTGTCATAGCTACCTTTTTTCAAAGATTCATTATTGGTTGTGATAGATCTTGCATGTGTAGTAGTAATATTTGTATTTCTTGCAAAGTCTAGAAAATCCTTAATCCATTTCTCATAAGCGTCTATACCATTTTGAGTTATCTTATAGAATATGAGATTGGGAGAGGTATTTACCGATGTAATGTATCCATTCTTCTCGAGTGAATCTATCATGATATTCACTCTATCTGGTCTCTGTTGCTTAATACCAGGAGTATTTGTCACAATATTATATTTACTTACAGGTATCTTTTGTGTATTTGTATAAAGATATTCGAGGATTGAAAGCATTGTATATTCTGATGAGAAGCGATTCTTCTTGTTCTTATGCTTCTCATTTTTCTTTCCTCCCGAGAACATGATTTTTCTTCTCCCTGATTTGAATCAAGTTAAACTTGGAGCATATATAAGCAAATTTAGTAGTCCAATAATCCAATAATAGATAGCGCTTATATGGTCATGAAGATTAACAGATGTTCGCTATGGCAGCTAGCTAGCGAGGACTGTAAAATATTACTGCTGCACCTGATAACACAATAAATGACCCAATGACGTCATATCTGTCTGGCTTCTTTTTGTCTATCAATAATCCCCAGATAATAGAAGATACTACGAAGATTCCACCGTAGGCTGCATATACTCTTCCAAAGTTCGATGGTTGGAGCGTTGGAAGAGTTCCATAAATAAATAAAATTATTCCACCAACTAAACCGAGAATTAGCGGCTTCTTTTTCCTTATCCACGACCAAATCAGATATCCTCCACCAATCTCTGCGATTGCTGCAGTAAAGAATAATGTCAGAGTAACTATGATTATTATTATTATTATTGATTGGCCCAGATTGATTTCTCACCACCATTCTTTCTAGGCATATAAAATATTACTACAACTCCAATAATTGCAATGATTGAGCCCAAAATATCATAGATGTCAGGAGCAATCCTTTCAAATAACCAACCCCAAGCTAGGGCCATGATAATAAAGATTCCACCGTAGGCTGCATAAACACGATGGAAATGAGCTGGTTGATAGGTAGGAATTATTCCATAAGCAAACAAAACAAACCCACCAATAACTCCTAAAACCCAGCTCATGTCCTCTCTTAACCATAACCATACTAGATATCCGCCACCAATTTCACATAAACCAGCAAGAAAAAATAAGAATAAACTAATTGAGATATTTTTTACGTTACTATTCAATGTTGATAAAGGGTTACAAAACCTGCTATTATAAGAATCTGATGAAGGATTGTAGTTCTAAGAGCATTTCTTGTTGATTCTTGAATCCAGAAGACAAAAATTAATGAATAGCTGTTAATCCGATTCTATATGAATACTTATACAGCAGCATATGTCCTTTATGCAATACTTGCACATGTGAGGATCTTTCCGATCAATAATAATACAATCGGTAGGTGCACATAAGCACTCCGAGCACGTGATATTCACACATAGCACTTCCGATTACTACTATTAATGATTTTCAAAATAGAAACATTGAATCGTATCAAAATTTTAGGAAGACCATCGTCTCATCCACTGCGATAGGTAGACTATAGATTCAACAAGTTCTTGTCCTTTATTTGTTAATCTATATTCTACTCTTCGTGGGATTTCGTTGTATGCTTGTCTTTCTAGAATTCCGCTTTTATCAAGTTCCTTTAGCCTTTTCGCTAAAGTCTTGCTACTAAAACCCTTCAGTGTATTTCTGAATTTTAGATATCTAACTGGTGTAGTGGTACAACATAATGGGATTAGGATTTCAAGAGTTCCTCTCTTTGTAATTATCTTACGTAGTTTAGCAGTCTCTTTCATAAGTGTATCAGTATCATATCCATGAAAATCTCAATTTTCAATATTTTGAACAAGTGGTAACGCTGTTCTTGTTTTTACTGATCTTGTTTTTGCGCTTCATTTCTTTTTGTTTCCATAACCGCACTACTTTACCTAGTTTCTCTCGACAACTTAAATAGTTTCTCTTGTAAACACAAGGTATGAGAGAGGAAATAATTAAGCCATATCTGCAAATATACTAGTAAATTCTTAATTCTCCTAATTTTACCTTGTCTTTGACAGCCAGTAACAGTTTTACCTAGATAGATATCCAATCTCAATTTAGGAGATGTAATAGATGAATTTAAATAGCGATGGCTATCAATAGTTCATCATATCATCAACTAATAATGTGTCAATACAATTACAGAGCGTGTCTGCTAGACTGTGGACTTGTTCAGAATAGAAGAGAAGGAAAGAATATTTTTTACAGCATTCGCAACAAGATGGTTTCAAACATTTTACGAGAAGGCGATACTATACTATCAGAAATAGCAAGAGGAATATTTGAATGTGTAAACTATAACGAGGAACCAAAGAAGAAGTGAAATAGGGAGGACTATAGATATATGAAAAAATTTGACAAGTTATTAAAGGATAAAGAACAAGAACATCTTAAGTTTTCTTCTGTTGATGCTAATATTAACTGCGATTGTTGCAGCAGTAACGAACCTGCCTTAAATCAAGTAGTTACTAGAAGTGATGAAGAAAAACATGATAATATGCAGCAGCATGAGCACACAAGCGATCACCAGAAGAATGAGAATCGTCTGCTGCTTAACGACAAATTACTCATAATTATTGGTCTCACTTTAACCATATCTATAGTCCTGCTGGAAGTATTTGTGCAATATCGTTCAATTACGGTTGAATTTGTGATATTAGCGTTAGCAACAATTGTTCAAGTTCTTCTAGGAAGACCATTTTATTACAGGTTCTTGCAAGCAATAAGATACAGAAAGCGATTTACCACAGATACTCTTGTTGTACTAAGCACTACCGTAGCATATCTTTATAGTATATTTACATTGCTCTTTACATCTTCTCATATCCAATTTTTTGAGGCTTCCTCATCTGTTTTAACTATATTCACAATAGGAGAATATCTTGAAAGCAGGGTTCTGAAAACAACCAATGAATCATTAAAGAATCTGCTTGCTTTAAAACCTAAGACTGCAATGGTTATTCGAAATGGAAAAGAAGAGATTCTCGATTCTGATGAAATTGTTGTTGGTGATATAGTTATTGTAAAACCTGGGGAAAAAATTGCTACGGATGGAGAAGTAATTGACGGAGAATCCTCTCTAGACGAATCTATGATTACTGGAGAATCAATACCTGTTGAGAAAAAAATTGGCGATAGAGTTACAGGTGGCACCTTAAACAAGAATGGTTATCTTCAGTTTAAGACAACCAATGTGGGAAGCAATACTGTGCTTGCGAGTATAATCGATATGGTTAGGAAAGCTAGGATGTCAAAAGCACCTGTGCAAAGAATCGCAGATCGAGCTGTTCAGTATTTCATACCAACCGTTCTTATGATCGCAATCAGTGCATCGCTTTACTGGTTATTTGTTGCAAACGAACCTATTTCATTTGCTATAACTGTGTTTGCCACGGTGCTTGTAGTATCATGTCCTTGTGCATTGGGTATAGCTACTCCTATGGTGATATCTTTAGGAATAGATAAGGCGGCAAGAGAAGGGGTATTAATTAAAGGTGGAGGATATATTGAAAAATTATCTTCTATAGATACAATAGTGTTTGATAAAACTGGGACATTGACAAAAGGAACACCAGAAGTAACTGATGTTATTTCAAATCATCATGAATATGATCAACTCCGTATATTGCAGATAGCATCATCTATTGAAGCAAAATCAGAACATCCCATAGCCAGTGCTATAGTAAAAAAAACAAATGAAAAATCCATTCCGAAACTGGACGTATCAGAATTCTACTCGTTATCTGGCTCAGGTGTTTTGGCGTCATATCAGGGAAAAAGAATATTTCTTGGTCGTAACGGAGCAACACGAAAAGTAAATGGGGATGACAACAAAAATAACAATCATGGAACTAGATTGATTTCCCAAGATATTCAGTCAAAAATCGAAAACCTAGAATTAGAAGGAAAAACGGTGGTTGAAGTATTTGTAGAAGATGCACTAGTCGGATTGATAGCTGTCGCAGATACACTTAGAGAAGATGCAAAATATATTGTTAAAGAAATAAAGAAGATGAAAAAAGAAATTATACTGATCAGCGGAGATAACAAAAGAACTGTCGATGCTATTGCTAGGAAACTTGGTATTGAAAGGGTTTTGTTTCAAGTCTCACCCGCCGAAAAGGCCCTAGAGATAAAGAAATTACAGATCAATCAAGGGAAAAAAGTTATTATGATTGGAGACGGAATAAATGACGCTCCAGCACTAACACAGGCTGACGTCGGGATAGCGATTGGTTCTGGGACAGACATAGCCATGTCAGCTGGACACATAATACTTATGAAAAGTGACCTAAAGCATGTTCTTTATGCCTTAAAGTTAGGGCAGTATTCCTTTAAGAAAATAAAACAGAATTTAGCTATGTCTTTTACATATAACGTTATAACGATATCAATTGCTGCTGGATTACTATACGGTCTCACAAATTCTCTAATACTGACTCCAGCATTAGCAGCATTAGGATGGGTCATAAGTGATTCCGCGGTATTTGGCAATTCTCTATTAATTAGAAGATTTGCTCTTCATAAGAATGAAAATGGTTGAAATACCTTGTATAAGTCTGGTATTATCCTATCTAACATTCTAAATGTCTCCGTTTCATTATAGTATAGACCTCAAGTGGCATTAGGTAACAATACTTCCCCTTCACGAGCATTTACAGCATAGTCAGTTGATGCAAATCCAACCATCGACATCAACTAATATTAATTGATAGTCACATCGTTAAGAGCGCAACTTCAATAGTCTCTATAACTAGCTCTTATGATGCTAATTAAACCTTAAGCGTATCGTCTAGTATCTCATACATATAACTATGAAAATTAAATGTGTGGATTGTGGTTGTTATCCAGGAGAATGTATTGCTAGCAAATCAGCATTTGATTGCCCTACTTGTTCCTTAGACAAATGTTGTTGTTGGTATATGATTCATTATGATGAGTCCGTATAATAATTGATATTATGGGTTGACTGATTTATAAGTATATTTTTGCAACTGTTACTAACGCTTATCCAATGACTGCCTTGGATCTTATTATTATTTGGTGTTTTTTAATTATCTCATCCTTTTGTATTGCATAACTCTCATATGGCTGATCACAGGCTAATCTGGGAAAAAAATATCCCCTTTTTCTTGTCAACGTTATGTTGTAAAGTAAAGTATTGACTATGCGTGGTTTAACACATGTATACTCAACTCATCGATAGAATGTATGATTAGGTTCACGCATTACGATAAGGACAAAAATTCCTGATATTAATGCAATCCATGCAACAAATTGAATTGCAATACTGATATTCGATATATCTGCAATAAAGCCTATCCCCACTGCACCAACTACAAATCCTAAATCTCTCCAAAATCTATAAACACCTAAAGACGTTGCCCTCCATCTTGGATGAGCAATATCGCTTATTACTGCAAGTAGTGTAGGATACACGAGAGCCGTTCCAATACCAAGAAGAGACATTCCTATAACCCAGCCAAAATATGAGTGGGTAAATAAGGATGTCTCCTTCTCTTACAATGACGATATCCCCAACGATAACCTTGCTGATTGGTATTTCTTGAGTGGTTAGATTCTCTTGTTCATCTTCGTGATCATTCCGCCTTTTTACAATTGCTTTTCTGGGAGTATACCTATAAAGTCCTTCAATATTTTTCCTTCCTTTTCTTACAATAAATCCTTCGATAAATTCCGACACCAATGCAAAAAAAGTGATTGCAATTGCTAGAAGAAATTGTAATAAAATAAGTGATGCAACAATGGCTATAACCATAGATAATTCCATGTTGACCCGACCCTTCTTCAATGAAGATAATGATTCCCTATACAGAGGGTATCCACAAACTATTACTGTAATGATGATGGAGATATTTTCTAGCCATTTTGGCTGTAAGATGTGCAGCCACGTTACAAATATCATCACCATGGCTATTCCAGCTAATCTAAGTATCTCTATCTTTTCTTCACTTTTCTTTTCATATCCTTTAATAATTTCTTCCTTTTTTATATAGTTAGGTTTATACTCAAAGGCCCCTGACATCTTTATCCAGTCGTTATATCCTATACTGATGGATAGGATATAAATGTTAATAAAACCTAAATATATAAAAATTGTTTAACAAAAGAAACTAAACTAATATTTGTCCTATGGTTTCGCCTAATCAATTTTAACATCATAAGTATGTTTGATACATAAAATGTACATACTCAATACAAAAGACAAAAATAAGCGGCTTTTTAGATTTTCAAGCTCCTCAATCATTAGAATTTTATTTGGTAATACGATCCATTTTATTTTACATGTCGATTAAAAATTGGGTCACATCTAAAGAATGTCTTTTCATAACCTCATTTATGATCGCAATAGTTGTTGCGTCGACATTATTACTTTTTTTTAGTACCTATTAATACATATACAAGCCCTTCTTCAACTTCTCAATTAATAGGAGTCACTTAGCTTTATCCATTTCGTTATGTATTTAAGGTGAGGAAGAAGCAAAATGTGACAAAGCCAAAAAATGATAAGGACTGGAAGCGTTATGGATGTCAACCTGTTCTTTCTCAATATGACATAAGGATATGGTTTGCTTTTTATAAAATAAAACTAGAGAAAGAACTGTTGCTATCAACCGTAGATGTGATAAACTTATAACAGATTTACATAAGAACTGCACTTGATATGCAGTAACATTTGAGAAGGACGCAACTTTATAGCACGATGTGATATATTTGGCAGTTGCAGATTAGCATTATAGGAATCAATTATTGCTAATACTGGATAGCGCAATAAGCAAGTGCGTAAATGTGTTTCTTAATTCCCTGCATCAGAAGGCATATTTTTGGGAACGATTCGATAAATTGTTCCATCACTGAAAGATATAACATAGATCAAACCGTCTGGACCTTCCTTGATGTCAGTAATGCTACCAAATCCAGTTCCAAAAATTATCGTAGATTTATCATTTTTATTTAAAACTAAGTCAGCAAGAAATGGTTCTCCAAATGCAAATCCTGTTCGATCTTTGTTTAATTTTAATTCGTAAAGTATTCCATTATGGAAACCGCCAACTAATACTGAGTTTTGGTACTCTTTAAAAATAGGTGATCGAATAAATGATACAGCAGTTACCCCAATTGGTTCTTGCCAAGTAAACTTTGGATCATGGTATGCATATCCATCATAATGCGGTATGCTAGATAGCTTCGAGGAATTTGCAGGTCCCATAAGTACATCCCAGCCACTGTTAAACTTTGGTGTCACTAGGTTAATTTCATCATAGCCAACTTGGCCGCCAGTCTCTGTATCCCATAGATAACCTGTAACTGGATCTATTGCAAGTCCGAAACTCGTTCTAACTCCAATAGCATAGTAATCATGAGGAGGATGAGGATTTTTTGATTCTAATGGAAAAATAACGCTGGTATCATCAGGTGCACCATCTGGATGATTTTGTAATACACCTTTTCGATTATTTAGATCTCCAATAACTGCGTAAACTACTGTTCCTTTTGCATCGGTCACCATTACCCCACCATTGTGTAGTCCACTGCCTCCATGTATTTCCTTGACTAGTATTGGATTGATAAGCCTGTTACCATCCCATGTGTATTTATAGAACAAATTAGAAACTTTGTTTTGTAGATCTCTCTGAGTAAAATGCAAATAAACAGTTGAGTCCTTTGTCGCTATTCCTAAAAGACCTTCTTCAAAAGTATTGCTACTTACATTCAATGCTAAGACAGGATCAGGTTGCAATTTTACGTCCCTAATTAATCTAACATCTCCAGTATTCTTCTCCAAAACCAGTATGTCATTTCCTAAAAATGCCATATTCATAGGAATCTTAAGACCTGAAATATATTGCTGAGCAACAAGTGATCTGTCTCTTAATATTATTTGCGGAGATTGGTTTGAACTATTGTTTAAATTGTTTTTTCCATATACTAGAGGATTGATAAAAATAAAAGACATCGCCAATATCAATGAAAGTACAATCATAAGAAGGGTCATCTCAGCACGCTTGGCTGAAAATCTCTCTATTTCCATATATCAATAATCAAAATAGACATAAGGTAAAGTATAAAGTTATCCAACATACGTTTCATCTTAACTCATGTCAAATAAATTGTTCATTGTTCCCTTATTTGTTCAACGCTATAAAACCTGTTCATCTACGGTATTTACTGCGATTATAGGAGTCAGTATGCATGCAATAATCTTTTAGGGCTTAGAATTGATGCATTTGGCAATAATAATAATGATCAAAATATGAATGAAATGCAGTCTTGTATGATGAACAAGCAACCTCAGGGCGTGATAGTTGAGGTATCTCAGTTTCTTTCATCTGAAGGTTTAATACTTTTAAAATTAAAATATAAAACAATATCATATACAATTTTTAATACTCCTCCTATTACAAATGGGGCTGATAAAAATGATAACGACTGCAATATATAGCCGGCTAATGATGGTGATACTGCTTGCGCGATATTTCTTGAAATATTGGTTATCCCTGCTGCCTGGAGTTCGTTCATCTTCTCTAACTACTGCAACTAGATATGATTGTCTTGTAGGCACATCCATCTGCGATAGAGTCATTCTGGCAAGATAGAATGCGACTGCTAGTGGAAGGGTAGGAGCAAATGCAACAAGTATAAGCAAAATATTAGATGGAATGTGTGTAAAGACCATTGTATTAATCAAACCTATCCTGTCAGCAATTTTTGCAGCTACAAGGAACGAGAATGCAGTAAGAACTCCAGCGATAGAGAAAATATAAGATAGTGTTGTTAATTCAACTCCAAATTTTGTAAAAAACCATAATGATACTATGCTTTGAATAACAAAACCACCAGCAAAAGAATCTACAGCGAAGAGACATGATAGTTTACCAACGATTTGCTTTGATTTCGGTGATAAAGTTTGTTTCAGTGGTTTTGATAGTTTGTTATTATCATTAATATTTACCGTAACCTCCACTTTATTTGAAATCAAATAGTAAATGCCTAATACTGCGAGTCCAATGATGCTATAAAGTAGAAAAAGCGGTTTAATGGATTCAATTTGGTTTACTCCATACTGCTGTGCAATGATTTGCGGTAAACCTGAAAGCAGAACACCTGCAGACATTGCAAAGGTTCCAACCATATTGTAAAGGGCGTAAACCGTATTCCTTTTCTTTATATCATTGATTGTCTGAGGTAACGCTGCTTGTTCTATTGAAAGGAAAGCACCAGTCTCAGTTCCAGTTACATTAATCGTACCTATTAACGCAGATACGATTAATGCTATATAGTTAGTTGTTACAAAAAATATTGCTCCAGATAAGGACATCAGAGCTGCATAGACGATTAGAATTTTTCTTCTACCTATTCTATCCGCATAAAAACTTGCTATTAGAGTAAAGATTACACTATTTATTAAAGTAGTAGTCAGTATTAGGCCAATATAAAAGTCTTCGAAACCAACTAACTTTAGATAGATTGCAAGAATTACACTTAGAAAACCATACGCAAATGTTCTTAGCGTTCTTGCAGCTAAAAGTAGTTTGCCATCTTTAGACAGCCAACCAAATGGATTAATTACTTTGGTGTCCATTCCAATTCCATATGAATCCCAAGCTTGAGATTCTATTTTGCACATACATAAACGTACACACTTACTCAGCGGCTCTGTTCACTTAACACTCTTTTCCATATTCTCTCTATTGTGCATATCTACAAATAAACTCATCCAATTAATGACATGCTGTAGCTTACAATCACTGTCTTTCCTACAAGGGAAATAATCATCAAAACACTCAGTTCTATCTTTTATTATGTATTGGATCGTTCTTTCAATGAAGCTTTTTTCAATCTAGGAATGATTGTGATGATGTTGAATGTTTAGAAATCTATCTACATGCTTGTGGATATCATATACCACCATCTGTTGAAATATTGTGTTTTCCATATTTTCTAATCAATGATTTTATAAACTGTTCAGCCACAAGCATATTTCTTTCAATGGAGATACGTATACCAAGAATTGTCTTTTCGTTTGGCTCAATAGCAACCCATAACCATCATACATAGTCACTACCTACTTTAATCAACGTTTCATCTATCATAAATTCTGATAGTTTACATCTCTTTTGTTTGCAATATCTTCTTTGGCTTGTAGCGCTGGATCCAGTTCCAAATGGAAACATGGTTTCTCTTGATAAATCGAGATAGCCTTTGTGATGTTCTTCGAAGTGATAAACCTGAGAAGTATAGCTGTAATGCATAATAAACATACTATGGAGAGGTCCTACTTCTTTCTTTGGATGTGGACATTATCAGAATGTAGGATGTTTTTAGCTATAGGTCTATCCGTTAACTGAACAGCGCCAGTAGGACTACGAAAAAACAGAAATCCTTAAAATAGTTCACATGGGTATGACCTTGGACAAAATAATATCTGCACTAAAAGGAGTAACACCAACCCTCCCTTACACCTAAACAGAATATCTAACTAGTCACAACGACTATTTTTAGTTTGGTAGTAATGAAGGTGGTAGAGATGCATAGGAAAAATATTAATGCAAATCCGAAGTTGTACATCTCACTATACGATTTGCAAATTGTGAGATATTCAGTCAATGTTCCCGTTTTGTACTACCATGTTTTTCTTGCATTTGCATCGTTTCTATTCATAATGGCCAAAAAAGATCTTCCAGAACATACAGCTGATGTTCAATGTCCACGATGTTGGCCTGTTTGGAAAGCAATGAATTGATGTATTGCTCCAATTAATTGTTGATCATTTGTTGTAAGTAATAAAGCAGAACCATTACTCATTTGTCTTATACTGTATTTTATTAGGTCTTTTTTCTCAGTCATTAACTTGGTACCTGGGACCTGTTGCGCATGTATGAAGAAGGGTTTTGTAAAGTTGCCTTTAGAGAATTCATTTTGAATATCGGCAACATGGTTTCTAATTTGCTTTGTTGTGTCACTATCACTGCTATTTAAAGCAACTATCATAATTTCACCACCGGTTGTAGTTGCAATGAAATGATGCATTATTTTGTTTTGGTTAAAACCCATGGCAATATTTCCACGTTCAATCATGTTTTTCATCGTCATGTTATTAGGCATTGTCATTCCCCTCATCCCACTCTCATTCTGCATCGCCATATTGACGGCTCCAAATACAACACTTTGCGAAAATTCCGTACTAGTCGCTAATAAAGAGATTACAATTAACAAGAAAAATATAATTTCAAGCGTAGTGTCTTTCATTTGTAGTTGGTTGTTCATTGATATATACATTCGATTCTAGTTAGCATATATGAATTACTACATTTCGGAGCACATAACCTAATGCACAATTCGCCTCATAGAACTAGCATTGCAGAGAGCTGCTCTGTTGCATGATCCATTAGGATTTTAGTTCATTTATGCTGATGGTTATGTCATTCGATTGAACATGTTATACAGAGTTGCCTTTAGGAAGATCTCCTTTACCATGTTAGAAAATTTTCTAGCTGTTACATGTTCTCCGAACATTCTTTTAATAGAAGAGAATACTGTTTCTGCCATCCATCTATGTCCATAGCTCATGCTTCGCTTCCATCTTTTGAAGTTTGCTTGTTGTTTTACTACAGACATATTCCTAGCATGACAGTTAGTTGACTTGACCTTGGAATTACTTCTTGTCTTTATACCAGGTTTAATGTGGTTCTTTGATAGGTATCTAAAATTGTTATTGCTATCGTACATACCGTCTGCTAATATACCCTTCAGATTATTATTTTCAGAAGCATTATCTACTAACTTCTTTAGTATCCTACCATCATGTACCTCTTCACTTGTTACCTCCAAAGACAGGATTCTTTTCCTCTTGATGTCAACTGCCACATGTATCTTTAGATATCCTTTTCTAACATGCCATTTGTGTCGTATCCATTCTCCACGATTAGTTACTTTAATGCCAGTGCTGTCTAAAGCAATGACAATATCATTTCCCAATCTTTCATTGATTTTAATTTCCAGTTTGTTTATGCGTCTACTAATAGTACTATAATCTGGTATGCCTGGAACTTTTTTACTCGCATGAGCTATGACTACACCCTGTGTTTGTCTATATGGTAGATGGAAATATGCTCTCATGTAACCTAGAAGCTGCATAAATGAATCTGGGTAGTCATAGGGCTCACCAACCTTACCTTCATTCATTTGAGATAATTCATGATCCCATTCATCAAGTGACATCAAAATCCAAGAGTACTTGACCACGTCTGACTAGTGATTCATTGTACGAAGGCCAGTCAATCATATCAGAATAATTACTATTAGTAAGCTAAATGCGGAGTGGTCAAATAAATATCACTTACAACATAATGAATCATGCAACAAAGCACAGAGAGTTATTATATCTACTCAGTTAAGACTGAGATATCATACTTTTTGTGATTTCCGTCTTTTAGAGGCTCATACTTCGATGGTTTGTAAAGGCATATGCATAAAGTATAGGGTCAGTAAACCTGCATCTACCTTAAGCCAGAGATCAGCAGGCCAGAAATGTTATCAGGTATATGCAATCTTCATAGAATGGAAAGGTGTGCAATGTCCATGTTGTGGCCATGGACTAAGAACAAAACCGAGATGTTATTGCCATAATGCGCTATGAACATAGTGATAAGTTAAATGAATTCATAAATATACAAAATCAGTAGAAATTTTTATAAAATAATGATTATAGGCTTTTAGGTGTACGATTGGGAAATTATCGAAATTAATCTGGATAAGACGAAAAGCTCAGATACGTTGTCATCTTTGCTATTCTACTTCCCTTGGAATATTCACATTCGATTGTTTGTCTCCCTTTATAGATTCTAAAATATACAGCCCAATCTCAGTTAATTTCACTTTACTATTTAGGAAATTGTAAAAATAATAGTCTCCGCTAACAAGCATATTTCTTTGATCATATTCATAAGATGAAGCTGAGGATACAGACTTATCAATTGTAATAACTCCGCTTGATAATGCATGATTAATGTCTTTTCTGGTTAAATCATATTCCAGTAACTCTAGTATAGATAAACTTGCAATGTCTAGTATGCTGACTATTCTTACAATGATAGGATCTTTAAGAAATTTTGTAAGCTGCTCTGAATCAATTGTCGTCATGTTATTTCTCTTTACCATTTATTATTATTTAAGGCAAATATGTAACACCATGTTTCATTTTCCACAGATAATATTTCTCAAATAATATTTTAGCCCAGTGAGACCAAGGTCCAGGTATTAGTATTTGATATTTACGAGGAGCAAAAATGTGATCTGAAAGCATAATTACTCCTTCTGATTTTGCAAGATATTTAAAAGCGAACTTGGATACTGATGATATAAATGCAAAGATATTACAATCTATGCAAGAAGAACAACAAAAAGAAGAATCCAAATCTACTAAAAAGGCCATCATTGAAATGGATTTAATGCAAAAATTCGTCCAGTCATAGTTGCCACGTATATTTTATTGTCATCGAATACAGGAGAGGACACGCTTGGTCCAATTTCTGTTACCCACAAAAGCGAAGGTTTGCGGGGTATCCTGGATGCAGAGACTCCTGTTCGCATCGAACTTCCTCGAAACATACTCCACGAGTGTTTATCCGATATTCCCAATGATTGTTTACCAATCAATAGCCTTATTGACAGTATTCACTTACTAAAGAATATCTTTCACTTAATAGCAATGAAGACTATTTGAAATCATCATCAAAAATATATGACAACATCACAATTTTCTAGGTCAAAGGGAATAATACGATATAAGACTATGTACATGTAATTAGTGTACTTTTTGGCATAAAACATTCGTACCTCTGACTGAACGCTTTCGTGATAAAGTTAGACATAGGATTGCCAACTTTACAAGGTTCACACAATATTATAGACTTGAAGAATACGTTGATGAATACGAAACGACGCTCAAAAGATTCGATGAGACTTACCGATCAGAAAAAATTCCTAAAAAAATGGAGTATTGCAAGAATACATTATTTTATGTTATGCAGAAAGATCGGGATATTTACCAGTCGTATCTTCGTAGATAGAATCACAAAATATATCGCCATTGGGGTATATTGCTGTTAGTTACCAATAGTGGAAGTGTTTCATATAATTGTAAAATAGATTTTGTAAGAGCATGAATTTCTTTATGAGCTGAGATTTGAACAAATGATTGGCTAACGTATTTTCTAACGAGTTCACATAAATCTCTACGTTGTTCCTTTAATTCCATAATTCTCTGTCTATATTCATCGATGTAGTCATCTTTACCTACGGAGAGATATTTCAGCCATTCCTGAGCATCTTTTTTTGTCTTTGCTAAAATATTAAATGAGGCCTTTTCTGAGATACTAGTTTATGCTTCTTTAAGTTATCATTTACAACGGATAGAATTTGTTTATAATTATAACCCCTTGCCCCACACACAAGATATTAGACTTTTAGTTTCTTCTCTTTCCACCACCCCAGTCCTGGCATAAAACTATATATTTTATTAGTAGTTTACTGATAGATAAACATACATTCATTCAGAAACAAAACTGAAAAAACTCGCATGCCCGAGTCCAGATAATTTTCATTGCGTGCCAGCTTTACACCCATCATATTCTGTAACATGTTGAAAGTATTTTACCACCATAGACAGGTATTATTTTTCCTCATTGATTTTGCTAAAAAAGAGCTTGCCGAATAGAATTACGTAATAATAAATTCAGGCGAAACAACTCGAAGTTCTAGACAGGAGATAAATAGAATGTAATTTCAAAAGCTTATACGATTTCGCTTGCTTCGCGCACATGATATTATATAGATCATTTGGTTGATGGTACAATTTTGTAGATATTTCCATCACCGATTGATAAAATATATAGAAAGCCATCTGTTGGTCCAGTCTTTATATCAGTAATTCCATCAAAACCAGTACCAAATGTTACTGCAGATAGCTGATTGCTATTGTCTACAACCAAACCAGACAGTCCAGCCTGCTCTTGACTGATATCAAGTTTGATTCCTGTTCTTGTATTGTTGACTTTAAAATAATATAAATTACCGTTATTATAATCGCCAACAAAAATATTGTTTTTGTACTTCTCTCCCAGCACCGATGATTTCATAAATTCTATATCTGTAACTGCGACAGGATTTTTCCAGCTAAATACAGGATCTGCATAATGAGAGCCAGGAAAATTAACTAATTGATCTGTGCTAACACCTGCAGTTCTTGATAGTGGACCCATAACTTGAATCCATCCACTATTAAAGCCTGGTTTTACTACATTAATTTCATCATATATATCAGGTCCATTTTCGGTTTGCCATAAATTATGGGTTATAGGATCAAATGTAATTCCAAAGCTATTTCTTACACCGTATGCATAGTATTTGTGCATCGCAATATTGGCATCATTTATGAAAAGATTGTCCTTGGCTGCTGAACCGTTATTAAGGTTCACTCTGAGTATAACGGAAGTATTATCAGGATCAGGACCATTCTTAATATTCTGGAGCTTACCTCTATGGTTAAGATCTCCTATTACTGCATAAAGATAATGGTCTGGACCAATAACCAGTTTCCCTCCATCATGATTGGGACCTGGAAGTGCTGGAAGGTCCAATAACAAAGTAGGATTGGTAAGATTGTGGTTTTGCACATTCCATTCATATCTATAAACTCTATTTCTTAAATCTCCACCTTTGGATTCAGTATAGTATAGAAATACGAACTTGTTGTTATTGGCCGCAGTGGGACTAGTACCTGTCTTTGTACTATTCAGAATAGCAATTCCAAGCAAACCTCGCTCACTTTCTGTAGCAACAGATACTTGCAAGATTGGCCTGCTTTGTAGTACCCCATTTGACACAAGACGTACTTGACCCCCTTTTTCTAAGACCAAGATGTTGTTATTATCAATAAAAGCTAGACTAGTAGGAGAAGATAATCCAGTAACTACGGTCTCAACTTTCAGGTTTGGATCTTTTGTTATAGAAGGAGCTGCTAAAGCAGTAGAGGGGTTATGAATTAAATATACAACAGGAATTATAACAGCCAAAGATGCAAGAACTACTATCACTATGGTTCTTTTCTTAAATGATTTTATTTGATTAGTCATTTATTATAGTAGTTGACTTAAATAATATAAACTCATGTAACTCATGGTTATATCTAGATAAACAATCACTAATCTCCAAATCGTTTTTCTAGATATGCTATGGTTCTTTTTAGCAATCGGTCTAACTTCTGTCGCGGCTATTGCCCGTTCTCACCACAATGTCAGTTATACCAACAACAGCACAATCAATTGAAGGCATTGTGATCTGGTCTCAATATGAAACTCTCCATTAGTGAAACTGTCTTCAACTCTTAAATTATTAGCTATTCCCGCTGGTCTTATCGAAGTTCTTAAGTGTTCCATGGTAGAAATACATGCCTACCATCTAAGAACCCATCTACTGAAGTATTGTCAGCACGTCCCGAATTTTGACGAACTCGGTTATGGTCCAAAGAGCTTGTAAAGTGATAGCTTTCAAAGGTACATTAGTTATGTTACATGCCTCAAATTGATACCACTGTTATCGGTTGTTTTGCTTATTTAGCTTTTTCTCATATACCAGACCATAAACATATTTCTTAATTTATTCTGCAGTCTTTATGACATCTACAACGTATAGAAATACCATTATCTAAATTCCATACTTCTTTACATGCTAACGCTTCTATTACTATGTAGTAGAAATTCCTTCTAAATTCTCCATCTCATGGAAATACTGTTTATAGTAATACACGGGATAAGAACGATAACAAAAGAAGCTTTATGTAGTTGCAGATTTGTCTAAGACACGTCTCCAAAAAATCCTCTTCTATATCAAAAAATTATACAAGAAAATGATTTTATTAATTACCACAAGCCTAACTTATGACTGTTATAAGAATGGCCATGCTCAACAGCATAGAAAAGGCTAATATCGCAATCTGAGCTAAACATATTGAGGGTTAGGCGACAAAGTAACGAATGTATATTGTTGTCCATATTCCATACCCCGAAAAGTTCAACTAAAATAAAGTAAATTAAAAATAAATGCGGTAATATGTCAAATCCAAATAATATTATTATTGATGATCTTCATAAGACATTATATGGGTGCTGTATTTAGACCCAAGGATCTCGCTAGAGGCCACAGAAAGATAATAGACAATGCAATAAAGGATTTTACTCCAGATACTAAAGATAATGTCATCAAAGTGCTGGATTCTTGGAAAGGAAAAGAATCAGAAGAAAGACTAAAGGAGATCTTGGGTCAGGATAAAGCTCAAGAGTTATTGAAGAATATCGAGTCAAAAAGAAAAGACAAACTTCGATAAGTAAGATCAATAAAGATTAAAGAACCAATTATCGAAGAGTAACACATCATAAGCTATGTGATGCTTGTTGGTAGGTTTAATATTAGTCGTGGTAGGTTGATGAGCTAAATTACATGCAACGAGGATCTAGGCTGTTAATTGCTGGCGGTGCAATTCTTGGTGGAGGGATAATTTTAATTGGAATAATATTTGTCATATTAAAGCAACAACTATTCTCAATTAATTCAAGCATTGAAACACTTTCTCCTGGTAAATCCATTTTCAAGACTTCAGAAGTCAAAGCAGCCAAAAATGGCAATTGCTGTAAATTATCAACCACCAGATGTGCGTTTAAATATTCAGGTTATACAACAACCAGGCCTAGCTAAAATACTACATCTTAACTTTACACACAGACTATTTACCAGTTTTGTACCAGGCAATGATGGTGTGGATAACATTTTGATTACAAATTTGGGGACAAAACATTTGAGTGCAAATACTATATTTGGCAACATTGAATTCTTTGATGCCGGCGGCCAGCCTAAAACCTTACTGAGCGCCATGGCAATAGCTGGACCATTATTATCATTAATTGGAATTATTGTTCTGATTATTAGAGGAATATTTTTGATAAAGGATAGAATAAGAAGAATAAGAAAAGGAAGAGACAACAGCAGCGACACCAACAAGTGACACAAAATAAGTTATTGTTACCGATGCTACTATTATTGTTATTATTATTTTTGTTTGCCCAACATATCAAGAATCTTTTGTTTATTATCCAATACTAGAGCATCTTTAGGATCATTTTATGATATGAATTTAATTAGAGATCATAACAAATAACCTATGTATGTCAAATACAACAACACGTGATACTACTACTATTCAAAAAGCAGTATTCTCCAGAATGTTAGTTGCAATAGATGGCTCTGATTCGTCAATGGATGCAGCAGACTATGCTATCTCTATATCTAAAGAATATAATGCAGAACTTTACGCTTTGCATGTTATACGTGCTGATGTTGATATATTCGGACCACCTGAAAATTCAGAGTTTATGACAAGAATGAGAAATGATGGTGAAAAATATTTGGATAAAGTTAAACTTAAAGCACATGAAAAAAATGTTCAAATAAAAACAGAAATTATTTCTACCATGAATATATCTGGAGGCATAATAGATTATGCTGAAGAAAATAATTTTGACTTAATTGTAATTGGAACAAGAGGAAGATCAGAATTTAAGAAACTATTACTTGGAAGTGTTGCATCACATATTGTAACTTATGCACATTGTCCTGTGTTAGTTGTAAAATGATTATTATTATTATATTATTAGAATGCGAATTTTACACTCATTGATGACAAGAAGCAGGAGAGGCACAGATTTATTGTAACGATATTTTTATTGTTGTCAGCTCTGGTCAGAACACTACTACTAACTCAACAACAACACCCTCATAACATAAAGGAGTTAATTAAACAAAATTAGGATTCCTCTGGATATCTTTTCTCCACATATATTAGAGGTCAATGAAGGTACCACGGGTTCAATCCTGAATATGTTCAATTTCACTAATGGTCATTTTACAGATAAACTCTTTTTAGATCCATCCAATGGAACAAAGCTAAACCTCCATTAATTTCAAGTACGAATGTGAAACAGAATCAAGTTTATGAATACAGGATTATTAATATTTTAATGTTTAATGCAATATGATCTATATGATCTATATACAACTAACTAAAATACTAGATCAATAGAAAATATTTTTATTATAAGATGCTAGAGATCCTCACATCTTTTTATTATTATTATTGTTATTCCAATGTGGGACGGTGGCTAAGATTTGAAAATATCTGTAATAGATCTTGGTTATAATTCAATAAAATTAGCGAATTATAAAGTAAAAAGGGGCCTCATATACAAGGCGTACTTTCAAGAGGGTATAAAAGTTAAAGCTGGAGATGATCTCGTTACTACTGGCAATATTGCAAGAAAATCTATTCAACGAACAGTCGACGCTTTAAAAATGTTTCGCGATATCATTAAGTTTGAATCGATTGAACATGTGATTCCAGTAGCTACGAGTGCAGTTAGAGAGGCTGGAAATAGAGAAAAATTTCTTAAAGAGATAAAAGAAGAAACGGAATTTCAATTCAGGGTATTATCCGAAGAAGAAGAGGCATTGTACTCTTATATGGGGGCGTTAAATTCTACTTGTATTCCGACATCTCTCTTCTTTGATTTAGGTGGCGGTAGTTTAGAAATAGTGTACACAGAAAATTTTAATGTCAAGAAACTTGTATCATTACCATTTGGGGTATTAAGATTGTCGCAGAAATACGGAACATCCAATTCCCAATATACTATACTTGGTAAAAAGGGTTATGAAAAGATGGAGAATTATGTAATCAAAAATCTGCCAGGCAGAAAAGATCTTAATTTAAGTCCTGATACCTCACTCATTGGTGTTGGAGGCACGTTGCGTGCTATAGCTAGATATGAACAAGAAGTTAGTAAATATGCACTTCATAAAATCCATAATTATCATATTGACAATAAATCAATTGAATTAATTACTAAGCAATTTTCTAAAATGACACCATATGAACTTGCGAATATTGAGGCAATTGGTAAGGATAGAGCAGAAACTATCTCGACAGGTTCATGTATAATACATCTTTTGATGCAAAAATTACGATTTGACCAGGTTATTGTCAGTTCGCAAGGATTGAGAGAAGGAGTTCTTTTGTCATTTCTAAATTCTATGAAATTTTCGAAGCGTTTAGATCAGATTCAAAACTCAATCAAATCTAGTTGCCAATTAGAAAAACTACCTAGATCTGGAAAAAACTTTATGCTGTCATTACTTTCTACAGGATTGATTAAGGAAAGAGAATACGAGATACTTGTTATTGCATTAAAGCAAATATCTGAGTTACCCTATACTACAAACTTACACAATCTGTTTTATATAATTATTGATGATGATAATAAACATCTTACTCATAGCGAGCAGCTGGTTCTTGCGCTGTCAATAGTTCACACTAGAAAAGTAAAAACTGCCAATTGGCTATTTGAAACATATAAATCCATACTGCAACCTCAAAATAAACAATCTATTGAAAAAGTGGCTGCTTGTATCACAATTATTAGTATACTACAAAGGAATAGATGCAAGGTTAATGTAAAAAACTTAAGTAAAAAGAAGATTACAGTCGATATTGATATAGGAACAAGTAAACAACATTTCCCACATATATTGTTAGATGATGCAATCAAGAAAATTGAGGATGCATTTGGCATTTCAATTGATTATTCAGTTTCCACCGAGACTGGAGTATCTGATTCACATAATATCAACATTCCATTCATAAGAATGAGGGAGAACAAAAGGCAGGTGTAAATATGAAAAAATATTCGCTATTGCAAAACAAATTCGAAGTTAAAGGTAAGCTTATCGTAGTTGAAGGTATTGACGGTTCTGGTAAGTCTACTCAGATTCATTTACTTGAAAAATGGCTAAGATTTGAAGGTCTCCCAGTATTTATGACTGAATGGAATTCTTCTGAAATGGTCAAAGAAATCACATCGAAGGGGAAAAAGAAAGGTAAACTGACGCCAACAACTTTTAGTCTATTACATGCAACTGATTTTGCTGATAGATACGAACGAAATATTTTTCCACTACTTCGCGCAGGTTACATTGTCTTAGCAGATCGATATGTGTATACTGCATATGCGAGAGATATTGTAAGGGGATGTAGCTCTAAGTGGATACGACAAGTTTATGACTATGCAAGAAAACCTGACTTGACTTTTTACTTTAGAGTACCTATAGATATTGCAATTGAAAGGATATTGACAGGTAGACCTAAACTCAAATATTATGAAGCAGGAATGGATATGAATTTAAGTAACGATCCGTATGAAAGTTATAGGATTTTCCAAAGTAGAATTATTGATCAGTACGAATCCATGATTGAAAGCGAAGGATTTATTATCATAGATGGTACTTCCGGAATAGAAGAACAACAACAAATAGTACGAAATCAATTAAAGGCCACAATTCATCGAAATCACTTTAATCATGTTCAACTGAAAGAATTAGGGCAAAAAAATATAGGGATGAATACTTGAATTGAGTAGACAAACCAAGAGAAGGCAGGAACAACATTTGCCCCAGAAGACAAGACATATCATCATTAATTCTACTCATTTAAAATCTATAGGTCCCAAGCAATTAACCTATTATGGAGAAGGTATATCGTATTTAGAGGATAAAGAAACGAAAGGCCGCCTGGTTGTTATCGAAGGGCCTGACTCCTCAGGACGAAGTACGCAGATCACGATGATTACATCTAAATTGGAAGCAGACGGTCATGCGGTGTTAAATACTGGTCTCAGGCGATCAGAGCTCATCGGAGCTGGAATACTTGAAGCAAAAAGGAATTTCGTTCTGGGAAAAAGGACATTAAGTTTATTTTACGCTGCAGATGTTGCAGATCAACTTGAAAATAAAATTGTACCTGCATTGCGCTCCGGTTATATAGTGCTTGCGGACAGATACATATTTACACTTATGGCGAGAGATGCTGTACGAGGGATAAACAGAAGATGGTCCCACAATTTGTTTGGATTTGCAGTTAGGCCAGACTTGGTATTCTATCTTGATGTACATCCAAATGAACTAATGCATAGAGTATTTCAAAAGAATTTGTCCTTGGATTACTATGAATCAGGCGCCGACCTTGGTCTATCTGAAGATATGTTGGATTCCTTTTTGAGGTATCAAGGCATGATAGCTAAGGAATTCCTAAGGATGCGAAAACAATATGGCCTAATTCCTATTAATGGAAATAGATCTATCACTGAAATTAATATGGATTTACAAAATAGGATTGATAAATTTCTCAATTCTATGTAAACGTTAGAAAGTTTGGATCGAGTGAGATGCTGTAGAAGTGAATTTGAAATACTTAGAGATAGGAGAGAAACATATTGATAACCTATATCGATACTGTGATACTGATACAAGGTTTATGATTTGACTTTGTACACTTCAATGCATTTTTATATCTTTCTGTATATTCAGACTTTCATCTTATTCGATTTATGATTCAGACAATTAAGAGAATCAATACAACCCTTAACCTTTGAGAAATATTTTATACTAAATATAAACTAAAATAGTTTATATTTGGAATTAAGCATAAAGGCTTTATTGCTAAAGTCGATACGCATGCAGATTGACGATTATCCAAGACCAAGAGCGTTTTTAGATAGTATTGGTAACAATAGCACAAGGACTCGAAAGAATTACCAGACCGGTCTTGTTCACCTCCGGAGGACTGCGCGCGGTTGAAGGATGTGCAATAAGAATAAAGGATATCAATTTTAAGGTCAACCCCACTATGATACGTATTCGCGCAGACTATACTAAAACAAGAGTTGCACGAGATATTTACATTTCAGATGAAACAACTCGATATCTTAAGCAATGGCTAGATTGGAAATATCGTGAGAGAGGCTTAAATCCCGATGATCTGATATTCAATACATTTAACGTAGAATCAAAGCCCGAGACTCTGTACATAAAGTTAGAAACAGAATTTACTAAAGTACTAAAGGTTGCTGGTTTAGACGACAGGAAAGAAGGAATGAGACGAAGGAAGATCACACTACATTCGCTAAGACGCTTTGTTAAAACAGTGATTTCTGATGAAGTTGGAGGAGACTATAGTGAATGGTTCTTGGGTCATAATGGCAGCGTCTATTATACTAAAAAAGAGTCTGAAAGAAGAGAGATATATCTCACAAAGTGTATGAAGTATCTTACATTTTTAGATTATACTGCACTGGAAGCTAGAGGTAAGAGCATTGAGGCAAAATTATCTGAAAAGGATCTAGAAATGCAAGCCATGAAGCAAAAATATGAACATGATATACAGACTATCCGCGATGAGACTAATCAGCGATTTAATCAGATTATGTCAATGATACAACATAATCCTAAGCTGGCACACGTTAAACCAGAGGCATTAGCAAAGAAAAATGTCAATTAGTGATCTCATCTAAGAGTAATGTGAAATGAAATGATAAATAAGAAGATCTACTTAAAAACAATAAATGACGTGCTATATTCCATAAGTTATTCTAATTCCGATCAATCTTTGGAAAACCAACAATTAGATCGATCAATAGCTCACTTGACTTGAATTTGCTTCCATAAATCTCATCTAGGCTACTTATTAGACTATCTATGTTGTTATCATATTCCTGCATTATTTTTTTACTTTCGATCTTCGCATCGGGTTTCTTTAAGTCTTTTCTAACTTCATGTGCTTTGGCAATAGTAAAATCAGCGGCTTTCTTCCCAAAGTAGTATCCGAGAATTTGTCTGTCGTTATCATCAGGCTTTTCAATGTATGTAAGTTTGGTAATGACCTTGTAAACCATTATTTCTTGAATTTGTCTTATGATTGTTATAAGACCTATCAACGAATCATCGGAAAGGTAGTACCGTGTTTCTCCTGCAATGACTGGAGGGATAATCTTAATCAAACTTGCCTTATGAAATAATTCAATGGCTTCTTTTATTTCTGTGTCAGTAAAATTCCTGTAAAAGACATATGGAACAAGGGGTGGATAATGTGAAAATGGACGTGGTTCTCTCAACCTTCTTAGTTTTTTTATATATATTATAAATTCCATTAGAGTAAATCCAGGTATATAGAGATAATATACAATATTGTTCTCTGCAAAGCGACTATTTTCATTATCCTTATACTCTACGACGGCAATATTCCCAATAGGATTCTGTAAAAGCATTAACTTCTGTATACTTTGTGTTGCCAGTTAGAGCGGTTACCTTGTCTTGCTCATAGTTTACTTGTTGCAAATCTTCAAATCTCAGTCCAAATTCAAATAGTTTTTTATTCAATTGTCTTTGCGTAAGTAATTCACCTCTCTTAAAGCTGTGAAAATAAAGTAATATTTGATATATACTTCTCTTAGTCTCATAATCCTTATCGACTTTGAGTATTCGTAATTGGTGCTGGCTTCTTGCATTCTCGCTTAGGAAGTAATATATTTTTGAACCTCTCTTGCCAGTCTTATCGACCTTGTTTACTATATGTTCATTCACCATAGCTTGTAAACAGCTCACAAAATCTCTGTGGGACAAGGTGCAATCTATGTTGGCTAAAACCCTCTGGTATAATGCAGAGTAAGTAAGATCAGTTTCTGATTGTAGTAAACTCTCTGCTATTGTATTGAAGATGTCTATTCTATATTTAGATTGCAATGGTAGTACTACCGTGAAACGATATTTATTGGTATTACAAGATTACAGTATTGAAAAAGGTAATTCCAACCGGTCTATCACTACCTATTGAACTGATGCGGCAAATTGATTCAGAACGCGGAGATATATCACGCAGCAGGTATTTGTTAAGAATACTTGAAAAGCAGTACACGTTTGAAGCAAAAAAGGATACTGGTTCGCTTGATCGTAGAATTGAGACCCTCCAATCAAGCAAACCCACGACCATAGGTGGATTAAACCATGGACGATAATTACACCGACGCGGATGCTAATAACCTTATATGTGAAGCAACTGGTCGCTTTGAAAAAGCTACTAATAACATTCCGATAAAAGTTGGCAGCCTGGGAATTATTACTCTATTGCTTTGTAGTAATTGTGTACCTAAGTTTCATGAGGTCGAGCAAACGTGATAGTCGTAGGTAATAACAAGTCACTTGAAACCGCGGGATCAAACTGCATCAATTGCAGTCGAAGCCAGAAAGGGACTGCAGAACTAAAACTAGCCTTAGCAGAGTTCAACGATCAATATTCGTACTGGGACAGGTCACATGAAGATGATACTTTAGAATTCGAAACGGCGCAATTTAATCCATCGATGAAGGCAGCTGCCAAATCAAAATTGACAAGAGGTATGAAGATTGAGTTCCAATGAACAAAGCAGCATTGACCACAACAATTCAGATATAGATTCTATAATCGCAAATGTCAAACAAGAATTCAAAAATTTCCTGATTAAGTATGAGCAACTGATCATAACATTAGGTGAAGCATTCGAGCGTATAGTTTCAAAGCCCGATAGTATCTGTAGAGAAATTAAAGGGACATTACGAGAGGAAATAGCGCAAGGACTCATTACGACTCGAGTTATAGAACTATATTGTCGAGATGAATGGAAGAAAAAGACCAGGCCTAAAAAGGAAAAGAACGAAAATTTGTCGATCTCTCGAGAAGATCAGAAGGCTACCCCACGAGTGCTAGTTGACACATACGGAAATTCGGAAATTGAACCAGCTGGAACTTCAGATGCCAATCCAAATAATGTTGTAAATTGTGAAGGGTCTCCAAATCTAGAAAATCTGTGCATAGATGCATGTCCTGTACGCAAGGAACTAGAAGATGTAATAAAAAAATCTACTTCATTTACCAGTGCAGACCAGCAATTTTCAAGTCAAGCCAAAGTAGTCGAACTCGAAACCAAAATTGAAAAACTTGAGCTCGATAATTCGGTGTTATACATACGGATCAAAGAGCTGGAATCTGAGCAAGAAGCGCGCCTACCTCATAATCAAGAGGAGAAATCCTTTGATGTCGAGTTTCAAGTTTCATTCGAATATCTACGTCGGCATATGAGTTTGTCCTATAGTAAGAATAAGATGGTCGCTGAAGTCATATTCACTGCAAAGGTTGATCTTGCTAAAAAGAGAGCTAGCTGAAATTCAAATAGTAGGTGCTGTCGGACTAGAATCTACAAATTAACAATGACAATGACACGTACTGGTATTCAGCAATCTGGGTTGATGAAGGGATGCCTAAGGCAAAGTTAGATTATGCAATGAAGGTACATATGCAAAGGATAGTACGAGTCGAGAAAAAACCGTTTTGCTATCACGATTTTTTAGACTTTGAAGTAGATGGCAAGAAATATAGTATGACACACGGAACGTTTAGGAACAAGATTTCGCAATATGTAAGAAACGGTTACGCGCAACTAGAATACTATTCTGGTCCTGCATTTTACAGTCTTAATGGATTTAACTTTGCTAAACCTAGGCTTGGAATGACAGATAACCGTACGGTGGTCCCCCAACTGTCATCTGTGTCATTTATCGATACCTTGCCATCTGAAAGACACTCGGTACACGACATACGCCTTAGATTTAACACAGTAGGAATTTGGTCAACAATACGTCATACCCATCCAGAGCTGATACCTAATTGTTGTACTTGCACGGATAGGTTACATTTTTAATTACCTACATGGGTTACCCTTTTCTGTTTAGTTCTCGTATGTGTACTGGATGTAATTAACCTTTGTAGGAACATCTCCGATGGAGTAAGACCATTTATGCCTCCATGTTCTCTGGTTTCGTTATATGCTTTAACAAACATGTCGTATCTTTGTTTACCATCATCTATGTTTGGTATATCTTCTAATGCTATGAATTCATTCTTTACAATCTTGTTATATGCTTCTACTTTGCCCTGTAACTGCGGATATGATTTTGGTATTTGCTTATCTTTTATCTGATTATGTATAAGGAAATGTCTGAATATTCTGGATGTAAACTGTTTACCGTTATCATGCATCATCATCTTAGGCTTACCATTAATCATTATCCAGTCCTCTAATACATTAAGAACATCCACTGACCTCTTTCTTTCGGACCACTTGCTAGCTACCTTCCTAGAACAATCATCTAAGCAACTAATGATGTAATTCCTTTGACTGGAATTACTCAGATAGAAAGGGCCAAGGATATCCACTTGCACCATATCATTTGGATGCTTCATGACAAACCGTTTGTAAGTTCTTGCTTTGGCCTTACACATGAGGATATTAAGACAATGTCTCTTTAGTATCTTGTATATAGTTCGGGTGCTTAATGAGATTCCAATGATTCTTTTTAGTCGAAACTTGATCCTATTACATCCAAATCTCTTAGTTAATCGTAGATCAAGTATAGTCTCTTCTACTTCTGGTGTTACCTTCCTGTAGTTGATTTTATGAGGCCTTCTGGAGTTATCTGATAGGCCTTCTATCCCTTTCTGCTTGTATCTATTATTCCACTTGTAGTAAGTCTTTCTGGATACACCATATCTCTTACAAATATTACATATGGTATCACCAGTCCATTCTTTTTCGTGTATTAGATTAAACCTTATTCTGATTTCTATATGGATTCACTTCCCGACAGAAGTGTAACCCATGTCTGTAAGCTATAATGTCACCTATGTCAGTAAGTACAACACCTAATGAAGTAAGTAAAGACGTTTCTCTATTGCCTATTCAAATGTATAATATGGAGGCAAAGACAGTTGTACACCATTCTGACACAGTCAGTGTCATCGTAGCCTGTTCAATGAAACCAGTAGTTGTAGATCATGAAGGTCTTATCCGCTTGTCAAATCTGCTGACATCTGTAGAGGAAAGGCTATTAGCATTAGTAACAGGCTGCCCACACACAATACCCCAACCGCAATTGCCACAAATTCATATCCCAAACCACAACTCTTGGATTGTAACGATGTGGCACTTTGGTACAGATTCTTTAAGTGAGTATGCTGGCGAGAAATTCGAAATGACATGGGAGGATGGAGAACATGCATTACTTCGCATTTACTCGAAGGATCTGAAGGAAGGTAATGGAATTAGAATTAGAAAAGAGCGTCAAGAGTATCCAGGGGTGAGGTTAGATGGAGCTATACATGAAAAGTTACGCACGTGATCAGGTTTTTGCGCGCCTTGTATCTGACTTTCTGGTATAAAGTGTGTAGGCAAGAGTTTGCAGTGGTCTCTTCAGTGTCATCGTTGTCATCACTGTCATTTATCGATAGCCTACCAGCAGACAAACATGCCTTACATGATATACGATTTAGATTCAAGGTTGATAATATCTGGACTATCATAACCACTAATCATCCAGAATTCAAACCGAATGATGTTAGTAAAGATATATCTCTTGAACCGCTAGAAACTCACGACCTTACCATTAAGACTACTATACATCATACAGATACTGTTAGTGTCATCGTTGCCTGTTCTCTAAATCCTATTGCAGTGGATCTAAAAGGTCTATTACGACTTTCTAATGCATTGACTCGTGTAGAGGAGCGATTATTACGATATATAGTGTTATGATATGACTGGACCGAATCCACGAGATAATAATGGAATCGTCTCAATATGGGAACGTGGCACAAGGGATGCCCGCATAAACTTCTAAAGCAAATAATATAATTGATGCATGTGTAGATTACACTATGCCGTCGTCGTTAGTTGTCAAAATTGAGACACTAGGGAAGGTAGAATATAGCATGAGAATAATGTAGATGGAAAAGGAGGTGCAACATTTGCATTCAGCTTACCAATCAGTTGAGATGCGTTATCATGAACGCGAAGATTAAGGTATTACATCGTGCTGAAGTCATAAATGCGCTATCAGACATGTTCTATAACGCAGAGCACAGAATGGATGTCTATGGTAATTCTAGATTTCCTTCTTTCATCTTTTCTTTTGAATCGATTAGGACAGCAATGATGGATATCAATAATAGAAAATACACTGTTCAAAGATATATCTTTGAAATTACACAGCAAAACCTCCAATACTGCAAGGATTTAATGAAAATCGCGGAGGTACGGCATATGAATGAAATTGAAGCTAACCTCTTACTCAACGAAAGGGAGTATTTAGGCTTTATAACCATGAGTGAGCCGCATCAACAAGCTATCCATACAAATATTAGAGAAATTGTAGAACAGCAACAGAACATTTTCGAGACTTTGTGGAACAAATCAATACATGCAGAAAAGAAAATTAAGGAAATAGAAGAGGGAACAGTACATTATGAAACTAGGGTAATTGAGGATGCTCAAGAGATTATCAAAGAAATCAGTCGATTAACTGCCAGCTCGACTGAAGTATGTACTTGTTTGACAGGCGGTGGAATGCAATATAGCTACAATCATTTTTTTGATATAAAGAAACAGCTATTCGACAAACAAAAGAAAGGCGAGCACAGAGGCATTAGATACCTAAGTGACATAAATAAAGACAACATGAATTTAGTAAAAACGCTTCTTAATGCAGGCATAGAAATAAGATACCTTAAAAATCTGCCACCGATGAGCTTTGAAGTTTCAGATAAGGAAATAAGCAGCTACCATAGAAAAGATGGATGGCGGCGAAAATGTTCAAAGTCTATTGCTTAGTAGCGAACCAGCATATGTCAGTCATTTTAAAACAATATTTGAAGAACTATGGAAAAATGGAATTGAGGCTAAAGATAGGATAAGAGATATTGAAGAAGGTGTTGAACCAGCTACTATAGAAATTATTCCAAATCCCTCGTATTCTATAAAACGAGCATTTGATTTAATAAATTCAGCGCAGGAGGAGGTGTTAAGAATCTTTTCCTCGATCAATGCATTCCATCGCTAATGATGAGATGCGTGAAATACAGGCACAGCAAGATGAATTAACCCGTAAACTTAATGAAAAAATTTCGGCTGACTTGAGCAAATTTCAAAAAACAATCGCCGATATATTTAAGCAAAAACAAATACGTCAACGTGAATATTTCATTCAGAAAATCAAAGAAGAACAGGAACAGGCACACTCGAATATAAAATCAGGTGATTTAATGAGTGCGATGGCCCATAAATTAACAGCCGATTGGTATTCATCTATGCTAGTAATGACAATGCATTAGGTTACTTTATCCTAATTTTTGTTTTTGAATCAGGAATAACTTTACACGCTGATTTGTTTAGGAGGAGTATTTATCCTCAAATATTTTTCAATGTATTTTCTCATTGAGTGGTGAGGATAACGTTACTTTGTTTGCCTTTGTACCGTAACAATTATAACCACAGGGTCTCATAGTACATTGATTCTAATTGGATGCTAAAATTTTCAAGGACACCGCATCACTAAAAACCGGTGACTGAACACGAAGGCATGTCTGTAAGTGAGGATATCGATAGAGTCCCAACACGTAGTTAGGTACCGTTTCCTTTACCGAGCAAAGTTCTCAGATCGAGGAACACTAGCAGAAAGACAGCCATTAATTGATTCTTCATCACTTATGCTGAAGAGTATGCAAAAGCGTTATACTCTCTTGGAATTGCTTGTACCACTTTGGCACCTGGTTGTAGAGTGAAATGAAGATAAAAGATTGGGGTACGTGTGTCTATCATAGCACGTGCGCCTAATGCTTCACCTGCAATAACTTTAACTTTCACAGCACCATCTTCAGTTTGTGCTACAGGAATTTTCGAAGATGAAATATCTTGGTAACGAGGTTTTATCATTTTATCACGTCGTGGCAAGTTAACCCATAGTTGAAATGCATGTAATATTCCGCCTACTCGAGTAAATTCTTCGTCTGGCATTTCAGAATGAATAACGCCTGCTCCCGCAGTCATCCATTGTATATCACCTGGTCCAAGTTTGCCTGAATTTCCTCTAGAATCCTTATGAGCAAATTTACCTTCAATCATATATGTTATTGTTTCAAATCCACGATGAGGATGGTCGGGTGCTCCTTTTGCTTCCCCTTGCTTCCAATTTTTAGGACCCATTTCGTCTAATAAAAGAAATGGGTCGAAATCGGAAAGAGTATCAGTTGGAAATGGCCCATGTACAATAAAGCCTCCACCTTCTATTGTCTCAATACTATCTATAATACGAGAAACTAGACGTGAATAGTATCTTGTTCCTGTTTGTTAGTCAGATGATTAGTTTCTTTTCCTGTTCTCAAGTGTAATATAGAAATAATATATTATTTAAGTTCAGTAGTATGATAGAACTTGGTTGGTATTTAGCACCTAAGTAGGTAAGTTATAAATAACTGCTCAATTGATAGAGAGGGCCATTTGTTATTAATGCGAGCAGTTATTGGGCTTGGAGTATTTGCTTTGATTGGAAAAGTTTATGTGAATATAATGGGTATGAACGAACCTTTTGGCGTTACAACGACGATATTGGATATTAATTATAAACACTACTTTTCTAGGCATATGTCTGTAATCTCTTATTTTACCTAACTCTCATGGTAACGTTTTAACATGAGTTCTACTTTTGAGATCAATATATATGAATTGTCCATCATTATCATGAATAATATCTCATTTCAAAAAATCTGATAGAGTAGTTTGTTTTGGGTTATTATGTAATTCTTCTACTGTATGAGGCACCTTAACATGCTTCCATGTTACTTCTGACATGTCCAACATTTTCCTGAATGTGCTAGCAGTTCCAGGACCAAAACCAGCATAATGATTATTTGCTGATACTCTGAAATTCTATCTTTATGTATTTTGCCAAAAGCTTTTTCTTGTATAGTCCTATCTCCAATGAACCTTATGTAGAGAAAGTCTGTTGTAACTACTGGTGGAATTTTTATATCCGCGAGTAGACTCCAGACCCATACACATATTGTTATTAGCAAAAAAACTATAAGATAGGGTCCTGAAACCATGAGTTGTTTCTAACTTCTACTGCATATCTGAATCTTTTATCTAATTCAGGTATATATCGCCTAGACGAGCCTTCTGGCCATTGCATTATTATACTAGATTTATAATATAGTGTTGTGGCGCACAAACGTACTTTATCATTTCGAAATGACAAGCCAGGATAAGCGAGCAGGATAACCGAATAATGAGCGATATAACTCGAGGAACTCACCAAAAGAATCCTACAATAAAATCAAAAAACATTGACTCTATTTTAGAGAAGCAAAAACAAGATGAAGTACATCGTACAGGTTTAGAGAAACAACATTACAAAACTATTCTGATTGTCGATGATGAACCTGATATTACTTATACTTTGAAATTGGCCTTGGAAAATAATAATAAGAGATATAAGGTTCATACATATAATAATCCTATCACATTACTAGCTGAGTTCAAGTCAAATTATTATGATTTGCTTCTTGTTGATATTAACATGCCATTTATGAATGGCTTCGAATTGTGTAAAAAGATTTTGGAACTAGACCTCAATATCAGGATTTGTTTCATGTCTACTGGTGAGGTAAATCTATATGCCCTTAGAGACCTATATCCGAAAATAAGCATGGGTTGCTTCGTTAAAAAGCCAATCAAGGTAAATAATCTGATAAAGATCGTAGAAGCAGAATTAGACTGAGGAACGAAGCGAATGTTACCAGTGTCGTCGCGTGAGTTTTGTCCGTTCGTCTTTATAAAGACTATTCAAATATTTTTATATAATGATTTGAATATAAATCACTATACAACTAATGTCTCCACAGGTCACTACGGCTTCGGGAGAAGACGATGGTGACGACAAAAAATTGGATACAGGTATTACACGAGTTTTGTATGGAGAAGAGGCCACTAACAAGTCCTTGGATGTTTTTTATAATATTAAGAACAAATTTGATGCATGCGGAGACTCTATCTCACCATCAGTTTGTATGGGCTTTGAGCCTTTAAGGAGAGCATATCATGATTTTAAGAGAAGAGGAATAAAGATACGCTTCATCACTGAAATTAACTCATTCAATTTGCACTACTGTAAGGAGCTATTGGATATCGTAACCGAGCTGCGACATATAGATGGAATTAAGGGCAACTTCGGAATTTGCGATGGAAATGCATATCTGGCTGTTGCCAATATAATAGAGAAACAAGCTGTTCCACAACTCATATATTGCAACGTTAAGGAAGTAATAGAGCAACAGCAATATATATTTGAAAGTTTCTGGAATCGGTCCATTCCAGCTGAACAAAAGATTACAGAAATTGAAGAAGGTATTGTTCTGGGTACTACAGAAGTGCTTCAGGATGCACAAATTACAAAAGAAGCATTCGTCGATATGGTAAAGTCCGCCAAAGAGGAAGTTTTATTGTTATGTCCTACTGCCAATGCATTTCTACGTGAGCAACACGTGGGGATAATCGACCAATTGATCCAAGCTAGCTACAGCAGGGGAGAAAGGGGTTAATGTGAGGATCATAGCTCCTACCAGTAATGTTCTTGATTCAATCATAGAGCAAATAAAAAATATGAAATGCTACAATTTTAATATCCAGCGTATCGATTATAGTGAATTTGCTGGAACTGCAGTTACCACCGTAACGATTCTGGTAGTCGACAGAAAATCAAGCCTGGTAATTGAAAAGCTAGATGATTCTAAAGAAAGTTTTGTTGAAGCGATCGGATTGGCCACTCTTTCCACTAGCAAACCAACGGTCGCGTCCTACGTTACAATATTTGAGAGCTTGTGGAATCAAGTAAAAGTCTATGAACAATTAAAGATTAATGATAAAATGCGAAAGGATTTCATTAATGTAGCAGCTCATGAGCTAAGAACTCCAATCGTGCCAATCCTTGGTCTGTCTGAGATCCTATACTCCAGAATATCAAAGGATTGTACTCACTCTATAGATAAAGATGATATGAAATTCAATGTAAAGCGTTATCTAGAAATGTTAGATACTGTTATCAGGAACGCCATTCGGTTAAGTAGACTTACAGAAGATATACTAGATGTAACAAAGATAGAGAGCCAAGCCCTGAGACTAAAAAAAGAAAGATTTGATTTAGATGATATTATAGTAAATACTGTTCAGGAATTTGAAGCGCAAACAAGGGATATGAATTCAGGCAACAGAACAAGAGAAATAATATACGAATCACTTGGAAGTGATAACAAGGATAGATCCGTCTTTATTGATGCTGACAAAACCAGAATATCTCAAGTGCTGTGGAACCTAATAAGCAATGCAATCAAATTCACAGAAGAAGGAGGTAGAATTATTATCAAATTGGGCGTTTTAAATCATCACACGATATGCGCTAAGGGAACTACAGAAAAAATAGGTAAAGGTATTGAAGGAGATAGTGACAGAATTCTTGTCGTAACCGTTGAGGATAACGGGCCAGGCATAGATCCCGAGGTATTTTCCAAACTATTTATAAAATTTGTTTCAAAATCATATCATGGAACAGGATTAGGTTTGTTCATTTCGAAGAATATTGTCGAGGCACATGGTGGCAAGATATGGGCTAGGAATAATATTACTGGTTCAGGAGGGGCAGTCTTCTCATTTACAATCCCCACTTCTAATAACTCGAAGACTCCAAGTCAGGACTATCCAGTGCAAAAATCCCAAATCGAGCAACAGCAAGAGCGACGATAAAAAATGAGGAAAATTCATTATGACTTCCAAAAGTAAGGATAGCAAGGGGAGGAGAAGAAATAAGAGCAATATGATCCTTGTAGTCGATGATGAACCCGATGCCAATATGACTCTAAGAACCCTTTTAGAAGAGAACGGATTTGAAACAGAGGCTTACACCGATCCGCTTTTAGCATTACAGAATTTTAAACCTGGCAAATTTGACCTTTTACTCTTGGATATCAAGATGCCTAAAATAGGCGGATTTGAATTGTACCAAAAGATGAAAGAAATCGATAATGAAGTCAAAGTCTGCTTTGTTACTGCAAGTGAGTTATTCTACGAGGAATATAGAGACAATCGCGATTTAGACGAGAAATACTTCATATTAAAACCTATGAAAAATGAAGAAATGATGAAACGAATCTACAATATATTACATGAAGATGAGTAGAATATTTGGATTACATGAACGAGTGTTTGTCTTCTAAATAATTGAATCTCCATGCGAGAACAGGACAAGAGAGGATAAGGGGCAGTTACGCCCAAAATTCTACCTTGCTTATTTACCCCATTTTTGTGCAAGGATAATAACGCTTGGCCAGATCTATGACCCTTTACATCAGCACCACATACTATTATATGATGTAAGCTTGGATTTTTAATACTGAACTTTATCATCGTATCTATTCCCTTGTTTTCGGATAGCAATCTGCCAACAATTAATATTTTGTTCATCAGGTTACGAGTATTGGCGATTTCTACTAGCAAGTCCATACTTATCACCACAAACAAAATTTTGACAGATAATTGTAAAGACAGTTTAGTCTAACAGTTGTACCTTAGAGCATTATTACTGTGATGATGACTATGACGGTATTGCTTCAATAATGCTTAGGAAGTTAACATTATCTGATGAGCGCATCATATGCGCATGACCCCATATTATTTTTAGTTATCAGTGCCAGACTTCCTGTTTCGCTTCAACGAACTAAAAGGACTGATTATTTAGAATCAATACGATCCATATAACAAAACTAAACCTGCTAATTGGGCTTCTGGCCTAGCATAAGATCTTGACCGCTGCAGATTAGATAAAACTCCTAAACGATTCATATGCAAATGTGGACAAACCGTATTAAGTGACAAATGAATAGATTACATACTTGACATGAAATTTCCACCCACCATTCGGATATGTTCTTCATTTATCCTTCATGGTATATCTTCTTCTTTATTTGGTAACGGTTTTGGTCGTAACCATTTTGATTATGGATGTCTTATTTAACATCAAAATTACACGCACTTTATAACTTATCCAATCGGAGAGTTGTTTTCTGCTTTGTTCTACTTGTTCGAGTGTGGTTGCTGCAAGTTGCTCAAGTCTTCTTTGTGCATTCTCAATTCCCTTAAGACAGCCTTCTGCATGGTTTGTAGCAATCCTATTTGCTTCTTCTAGCAGCTCGGGGGTCTTGATTGCATTTATGTTAACATTCAATAGAGCGATATAACTGGCTGTCTGGCTAATTCTGACGATATAGCCTACTGGGATTCCACTTTATATTTTATTTTATTTTATTTGTAAATTTATTAAATATGCCCTGATGTTCAGAACTAATAAGATACCATCTAAAATCAGATCTGCATATATTATTGCCAGCAGCAACTTTCCTTCTATAACTGGCATACTTTTCATGCTGCTCTAGTCCTTGCTGAGAGGTAAATGATGTATCGCACTCTTCACACTAGAAATGATAGTGACTCTGTTCTGCAAGTGCTTTTCTAATCTTACTAAAACAGTCCTGTTATTTTCGAACCGTCTTGCTAACTCATCTTTGCGTCCAGTGACTCCAACTCCGATCTGTAGTTGTGATATTTGTGTTCTACTGGTACTAAAATAGACATATGTGAGTTATCTTACTTTCAAAGATTCAATTGCCTTTTGTGCTATTGGTAAATAACGAGAATAATGTGCTAAGCCATCAGGTACAAGAGGAGTACTGCCATATGCAATTGAAAAGCCATTGCCATCCTTTATCGTAACAAGTTGCATTTGGAGGTGCTGTTATAATTCGATTTATTAAAATACGAAGCTTATCTCCTACTAATCTAGTTTCAACACCCTGTCGTTAATAGTTATATGCACTTTATCTCTAATATAGGTTAAAATAAATAACGACAACGTTGTCAATATTATTTATAAAATGGCGAGGCCAAACTGAGCACGATATGATCCAGCCGTTACTTATATCAGAGTCAGTCATAAAGTCAAAGACAAATTATTATCCTTGCGTAGAATGGAAGAGAGGAGATTTAATGATATTTTTTGGCGAATCCTTCTAACACTACCTAATACCACGTCACTATTATCAGTACGATGGAATTGATGTAGTATTCACATTCACATTTCACCGATTCTATTTAGTAATTGGTGAAGCAGTGAGGCTAGAAGGACTGACAGTATTGGGTCTTGGATTAGCAATAACAGTACCATTTTCTGCATTAGCTGGATGTCTTGCACTCGGAAATGGTGGGGGTGGTGATGAAAGTTGATGGTGATGGTGGCGACAACGATGACGGAGACTGGCCGGTAGACGGATTGAATGGTGTATTTTGTTTATACTGTGCTAAGGCAATAGTAATACAATTAACTATTGATGCGATACAAATAGCAACTAGTACAAACTAAAAAGTTGCCGATCATTTTCTGATTGCATAGTTCATATACAAAATTCACCTAATATATCTTGCTTAAAGCGAAGCAAATAAGAGTGACTGATTGTGGTTGTTGAGTGATTGTGATTTCCTGCATGATCTGAGAAAGTGTGACTTGTAAGTTTATAATCATGCAAACTGACATTCTGATACTTCGGAATTCAGCAAAAGCAATCGTATCAACTGCTGAATCAAAATAACCTAATGCACTGGCTAACACCTCTGGCATCGCACGGGCATGGCCTGCTTTTTGATTACTACTGATGTTATGTGCATCTAAAGGTGTTAATATTTTTAATGTATAAATGTTAGTAGTGCCTAATTTTCAGTTTCATAGACTCCACTTTGATATAGCTGCTTGGCAAATTCCGTCTTATTTTTGCCATCCATATTTCCGATAGCTGTAATTACTGGGTGCATCATGATATACAGCATACATAGATTTTATCATCATCCTTGGACATCAGTCAACACCTATGATGCAGTATTTTAGATAATATTTATAACCTGGCATCCCACATATCATATTATAACGCTATTTCTTGGATGATTGTGAAGTATGTGTTAAAAAATCCGAAGGGTCAAACTTATTGCATATTAACGGAATTAGTATGTTGATTCTCATCGATAGCTGTTACTATCTATAGATGTCATCAATTGGGGGTCGACAGAGATATTAAGTTCATCACGAATCTTGATAGATAGCCTTATTGAGCTCAGACTGGTTTTGTCATGTACGTGTATAGCTAATTTGGTTAATAATGGAGAGTTCCAAAGAATTGATCACGATTATCAATGATTTAAAATCGGGGAATGGCAGAGGTTGAACAGTTAATAAAAATATGGCACACATTCAGGACCCAAACTTTTTGAGAAAACTTGAAATATATATAAATAAAGTCAAGGCCGAAGCAACATATTTCTTTGAAGATGATGGGAATAGGGTGGCTCGCATTTATTGTTGATATCCAGAGTGCAGATCAGATACCCGTCTTGGCCGAACCGCTGTTTAGTGGAATGGGTGCTAATGTAGAGTTCCATCCTATAATGAGCCTTGATGACTTAAAGAAGGGAATACCACAAGCCGTACTTGAAGTAAACTCCTACCGTTACTAAGACATAGTATAATATGATTACGACGATGGGATAGACTTTAGTGATAAGTCTACAAAAGACGATAAAATCTCAATGGGTCTCTAGCTAGAGCACTTGCATTATCGTCTGAGGGCAAGTTAGAGAATTGGACACAACACCTCGATTCATTGCACAACTTGCGGACGGTAATCGTTGCTCTCATCGTTTCTTTTTGTTATGCTGACGGATGGTATGTTATGTTAAAGATTTTATCTCCAGGATCTCATACAGTTCATTTTAGCGGGAGCACTCCGCCATCAGAAGTTAACCCTACAGGATACGTAAATGAGGTAACGTACCATTTAACAGTAAAATGAACATTTGATCTCTCATCTGCTCGTCTCTCAGTCATGGTTAAGCACGATTGGATATATACGACTAAGGGTAATGTTTTATTCATAGAATACGATATTTGATCCGCCTCATGATAAACAGCATACATAAATTTTATCACCATCCTGTGACATCAGTTTACATTAGGATGCAGATAATATTTATAACACGCCACTCCCCATATCGTATTATAACGTTATGTCCGGGATGATTAATCCGGATGAGTTAAAAAGTTAAGTATAGTCCCAATGTGTTGAACTTATTACATGCTCTACTAAGAAAAATAGTGAATAAATTCTTCATCGAGTTTCTTAAAATCGAGTGACAGGCAAGATGATTGATAGTTACTTAAATCTTTTTTAAGTATATACGGATTATCTTGTTTAGTTTCAAGTGGCTTAAGTTTTGATTGAAGCATGTATGCAACTAATAGATACCTGTCAAGTTTTAACCAATAATCAATGTCTTGTCCTACCGAAACGCTGGCCCTTATGAACCCATGCCATCTTGCGTAACCCACAAATGGATCACTGCCGTCCATTTTATGAACGGTTCCACGTCTTTCATCATAAAGCACTCCCTGCCCAAACAACTCAAATGCTTGCTGAATTTCAATGAGCTTTTTAGATGGTTATCGATTATTCCTCTTTGATCGTTGGCTAACTTCATAATTCCATCCTTGTATTTTTGAACTTCGGTACTGAATAACTGTTCATAATTTTGTGGATCTGCCCTCATTTTCATCTCTTAAAAAAGAAAACATCCAGTCTAGATTATATATATATGGATCCAAGCTTTTCATAAGATAACAATTAAGATATAGCTGCCTTAACTTCCTCACCAAACTCCTTACCTTCATATCGGTTATCAAATTTGTACCAGAATTCTTTTGCCTTTCCTAATAAGTCATGAGCGCTCAAACCTAGTGATCCATCTCTAAATAATACTAATATACAACGTCTTAGACCCAAGTTTAGATTTAGGAATTGGAAAGTCATCATTCCTCATAATTTCCATCCATAGGTCACATTGCGCGGATTCCATTATTTTTAATCCGAATTTGAATATGTCAAACATCTTGAAAATATCATTAAGTGCATTATGATAATCTTGCTCAGTCTGCTCTGTCCATTTGATAGGAGGATCTGGTACAGATTCAGTAGCTGGTCTTGCAGGTGATGAAGTCCAGCAGCGTCAGCGGGGCGAAACTGACAATCTTATATGTATGGCTGGAGCGATGATTAAGCACGATCTCTTTGGCGGTTTTCGATGTGGTACGAAGTGACAAATTATTGTGTAAAACGATTAGAAAAAACCGAAATTGTCCGATAGATCTAAAATTACGAGATCTAAAATGATTAAAACACTCACAGGAGATTTGGGCATCGTTACTTACCGAATAAATTGGTATATTAACTCTATTTAACTCTCAATACTGTAGGAAATATCTACAGTTAGAATCTTCTTCTTAAAAGCCTAAATGTATTGTTATCGTAAAATATGATCTCAATCAGATGAGATCGTTGGTTAAGATAATCGTGAATGGTGCGGCGCTTGTGTCTTTAACATTGTTCAGGGATATACAATATTATGAGAAAGAGACCGAGAAACTAAAAAGAATAGGCTACAAAGAACCAAAGTGGAAATATCAACGGTCAACGGTGCGCGATGGGAAAAAGGACGGCGTTAATTGGTACATCTTAGAGCCACGCAAGGGCTTTCAATTTCATACATGGGAATTTGTTAAAGGATATGTAAATGGATTCTGTAGCGTAAGTCTACATAGTTCAAGTGATGCAGATGAAGCAGCGTGGGACTGTACGGTGGGCCCAAGTTCTGCAAGCTGGGTAAGTAGTAAATGAAAGTCTTGGGCGCGGTTGTACTCTTGGCACTGATGATAGGGGCGCCATCTGTGTATGCACAAAATATCCTATCTAAACATCCACAAGCAGATTTTAAATCTGGATATGATCATGGAGTAGCTGATGCAAGTAATCCGTGCAACGATCCACGAATCCCCTGTGTTGCATATGTATGGAAATCACCCAATGGCTTTATCAATCAGACAGACTCATGGATCGATGGATATGTGACCGGATTCTGTAAAATTAGCGGGCCGAACACATCAATGGATGAAGATGAAGCAGATTTTGATTGTAATAAAGGGCCATCTTCTGCGGGTTGGATGATAGGACCTACTATTCGTAGTGGTGGTGTGGATTTTCATCGTGACCCCAAGTTACAGAGGTAACTTAGTTAATTATTGGGTGCAGTTGCAATCTTAGTATTACTAGTTGCGTCGCTAGGCGCAACGCTGACCATGGTGCCATCTGTATATGCCGAAACTGAGCTTGCATCGGCTAAGGACAACTGTCCTCCAGAAGGATGCGACCTTCCACATGCTAAAGATCCACAAGCTGCGTATAAATCAGGATATGAACACGGTGTTCATGATGCACACTCAGACCCAAGTCACTGGTATATTCTACAACCAGGACAGAGCTTTGCATTTCATACACAGGAGTTTAATTCCGGCTATATCGCTCCTATGTGCAAGGCAGGCCTTCAGACTCAAATGACAAATAATCCTCCTCCTGCCTACACTGAACAGGTTCAGTGGAGAGATGCAGCAACAGGCAAGTTACTTGCTGCCCTCAGACTATTTTAGCGGCATGTCTGCCGGAGCTCCACCAGCACCAGGTTTTGGTGGCATCCTCTATTACATGACTTTTAATGGTCATATCATGGCCCTGCAAGTCTTGCCTAAACCAAGTTCGAATTCGACAACAACAACATCGCCAGCCGGAAGTAGCGGAGCTGGCTGAGTTGCTGCTGATCAAGGTACTCGGTTGCATCCCACTCATCTGAACAATACCATCATATAACTCGGGTCTTAGCCGGCGAGAGTACCTATTCATTTGTTTGTTATTCTTTCTCCAGAGTGTTAAGAGTTCTTTTCTTGTAGCTGTGCAATGAATCAGTGATTCGGTCTTTTTCCTTCGTCCACTAAGCAAAGGTCGTGGGAATGAAATATTGTTAACTTATTATTAGTGATGTATTAGTTATTCAGAATAATTAGATCTAACATATCTAATATCGGGTATCTAATTGTTCGATCTCTTGCCGCTATATATATAGCCCGCGAGTAACGATATAATATTATTAATAACTTGACTGTTCTAGATTCATGGGAACGCACGGTACATTGCCTATTCTGTAGATCTATGGCTACATTGAAACCGACCAAAACGGGACGAATAATGCTACGATGTAATACGTGTGGCGCATTAATTTTCGCTAATGGAATATTGTCACAACAGAGAATTAAGACATTGAATGATTTCGTATTTCAGCCTCTACTTTGATTAGTACTTCAATGATCGGCATTGAGTGCATCCAAGTTTAGCATAATCACGCCGGAGTAATATTGACCAGCTTTACAGAACTATAGGCAATTTGTGCCTTCATTATCCATCTATCGAACTTTATTTCTAATGACAGCAGTATTCTCGTTAGAAACTGAGAATCCGGCATTCTGACTAACATTAATAGTACTGCCAAATGTGACTCCTGTATTATCGCTCTTTCTCAGTAGTATGTCAGCATTTCCTGGTGTGTTATCACACCATGCTACATATGCATTGTTACCAGCTACCGCAAGCAGGGCAATTATTGTTATTGCTAGCAGTATCGATGTAGTCTGTACTAGATTCAGATATTTCCTCTGCAATGTAGACATTTGGTCCAGGGGCACATATAGCAGTAAGCTGATAACGATAATCCTTATTCAGTGCACTAAATCATTCTGGAAGTTGTACCTTTGCTTCGCCTCTGTTGTCTAATTCAATCACACCATCATAGACATTCTTCATGTGCGGCGACTGGACAAAGGAGTGACAAAGGTATTGTTAGCTGGATCTAGTGGATGATCGATCTTGAACTGGGCCTCCTGGTTTGTCGAGAGGACCGCTTTTGCAATGCAATGGCTACGTTAAAGCCTACCAAACGGAACTGTTACTGATTAAATCAACGCAATTATATCAGTCAAATTATAATTCCTCCTTTCCTCTATTGTTTATCATCAAATCCTCAGTCACATCTGCATCTATGACCGTCATGATCGATTTGGACAAATGCTTCATCGAGGATTGGACCACAGACTAATAAACTTCTGATAAGGCAGATAATAGAAATATACAGTAGTTATTCTGTTTCCTATTCCTATTCCTGGAGTACTTTATGAACAAATGAGATTGCTATTGATCCTTCGCCCACTGCAGATGCGACTCGTTTGATGTCGCCACCCCGCACGTCGCCCACTGCGAAAACACCGGGCAAACTGGTTTCAAGCAAGTAGGGTTGTCGCGCAAGAGGCCAACCTGCAGCGCTCAGATTTTCTGGTAACAGATCGGGACCAGCCTTTATGAAGCCTTTGGAGTCAAGCGTAACGCAGCCGTCGAGCCAAGCAGTATTCGGATCGGCACCAGTCATGACGAATATGTGCCTGATTTCGTGTTTTTCAGTCTGTCCTGTTTGATTGTTTCGCCAGTAAACTGAATCAAGATGATCGCCTCCTTCAACGTCAACAATCTCTGTTTGTGGTCGCAATATGATCGTAGGAGTATTCTCTATCCTACGAATCAGATATAGTGACATAGTAGGAGCCAAGCCGGTTCTAAATTAACTTAAAAAGTAATTTTCATTTTTAATTCTTAACTAAGGCTACAAAAAATGAGTAATAAAGAAAGATGGTTTTTCAATTATTCTTGGAATAATCAAGGTGCACACATAGACTATGATAATCCGTTTGATCTAGATAAGTCAGATAAGTAGAACACACCATATGCAAGATCAAGAAGTTTGGAATAATGGGTGCTAAGTTCAGTATACTGAACTTCAGAGTGATGCAGTCTAACAGGATTTCAACCTAAGAATACAGTGAAAATAGCAGCATTAATAGATCATAACTGCTAATTACGCAAGAGGCCTATTATCTACCTTTTTGAAAAGTATATTTGTATACTATAGGATAAACCGTAGAGTTGAAAGTGATTAACGGATTAGGTATATTTTCGATGCTTTGCAGATAATAAATAACCATAAATATCTTCAAGGATATAATGTAAACAAAGCGGATTCAGAAATGAGTATTACTGCAATTATCAAAAGCAGGCGAGTTACAATAGCATCGGCAATTCTAACAGAAGCAATTATTTCTGTTTTCATTCTTAGAATATTTTCTTTATTGCTATCTTCATGTATTTTTTCCGCTATTTTGTTGAAATAATCTTTTGCCTGTTTCATCATCTCCATTACGTAACTTGGAAGATTTATACTATGCAAATTAACATCAGTTCGTATGACACGAAGAATAACTAATTGTGCGTCATAGTCTTGAGCAATTTTTATTGCATAATTTGTTGCTGTATCTACAGATGTCCTTGATTCATGTATGGCTACAAGTATTTTAGAAAATGTTTTTCTCTCAATTAGTTTATGCATCTTTGTTTCTATTTCATTTATCGCGAAGGTTTCTAAAAAAGTGATTTGACTTGCGTTTCAAATTATATTAGAATATATGAATTGAATAGACCTTATCAGTTAACAGCCTAAATTCAATCAATTACAGAAAGATAACAGGGACAAAATCTTGAATTATTTTATGAATATTATAGACGAAGTAAAATTGGAAGAATTAAGATTTTATTAGACATAGTTCTGGATGGGAGACATACCTGATCCATCATAATGATGTAAATCAAAGTTATATGGCATCAAACATATTTGAAAAATTGAATGATAGTAAATATAAGATCTTGATAAAGGATTCACCTATGATTCATCCTTTGTTCCTACAGATCTGGATTTTTCTATCTCCTCAATAACCTCATCACAATAATTTCTAGCTTCAAGTGATGACAGTGAAGGTGTGATACCACTTTTTTTATTCAATTCGTCTGTTACGTTATTGTAGATAGCAAAAATCTCCTTCTCTAAAAATTGTGACATTTGTGTTGCTCCTATACTATCTAATAAATTGATTTTTTTTCAATTAACTTTTTAATCGCATTGCGTAACTTTGCATTTTGGGAGATAGATATTGCAGATGAATAGATACCAATTAGTACCATGTAGCAGGATAAACCAAGAAAAATAACTGCTGCAAGTCCAAATGGTGGATAGGATGCCGAAGACAGTAGGAGAATCTGATTAGCGATAAACAAAAGAATAAAACCAAAAGCAGAGATAGTGATGTAATCCATCTTAATTCCGCTAATCCGTAATCTCTTCGCAATCGCGAAAAAAGCCCAGCCAAATATAAGACCACCTATTGGTTTGCTATAAGTGATAAAGAGAGTGCTAATGACATTATATAGTATTGGTTGTGATCCAAAAAGCTGAGAGAATAAATCAAAAAAAATGGGCTGAAACTGAATCAAGAAATATACTAAAGGAAGTGACACTACAAACCAGTGCGCTTTGCCCTTCCACCTGATTGAGTATTGGTTTAAAAGTACGTATAGTGGAAATCCATGCGAATACAAATCCACAGATCGAAGATATAGAATATCCATACAGAATTACATCATTTAATGGTCCAAGGCCAGAAAAACCATATTCCCATCCAAAATGGGGTTGTATCATATATGGCTTTGTTAGTAGCAAATTTGTTACTATTGCAACCCCGAATGCAATATTTGATGCAATAATTGCAGATGATATGCCATACAAAACTAGAACTACATTTTTATCGGATCTGAACCACGATAATAATCTTGATGCAAGGAGTATCAGAATACACATTCCAAGTAGAGAGCTAATTCCTATACAAGACATCAGGATATACACACTATATTGGGTTTGGATAATTATTTGAAGTAACAGAGCCAAAAATAGTGCTGTCAGTATAGATTGGGTAACATATGTAACTCTTGATAAGGTTCGAATATGAAGTATGTTTGCCTTTGTGATTTCAATACTCTTATTTTTAACAACCTGCAAAAAGCTATACTGACCAATCAAGGAGATTATGGCTATCGATATGAAGAGTATCACCTTTGTAGACAGAGCATATTGATTGATATTCAGATAATAGATTCTGATTAATAGAAGTGTCTAAAATTAGAACAACAATGGTAATACACATGATAATAAAAATAGCTTTTGTTCTGAGCGTGTAAGAAAAAAATCTATGCAAAAGCGAGCTGAAGTTTCATTGATTTTTCTAGGGACTATGAAGATGATGTCGGTATATTATATTTGAAAGTATCGTCCAAGTTAGTGTCCAAAGACTGAAAAGTGTGAAACTATGCATTAGTAATGGATGTGGGACTAAAAAATTCTATACATATATTTATATGATCCGTTACTAGTAGTTCATCCACTTTGTATGGTCTGCATATAAATAGATTTAAGAATTCGATTATATATGCATCTATTTTGCTTATCGTGGTATGTCTAGTATCTCAACTACCATTAGCCTATTCTGATAATATTAACCCTAGTCAATTTTCAAAAGATTCGTCTCCTTATGGTGTGAGTAACGCTGACTGGAGTATCAAATGGTGGAAATGGCTTATGCAAATTCCTCAAGATCAGAATCCTGCAAACGATCCGACCGGTGCGCATTGCACAATAAATCAAACTGAGAAGAATGTATGGTTTACGACAGGCACGCTTTCGGGCAGTGCAGAAAGAACGTGCAATATTCCTGCTGGAAAAGCTATCTTCCTGGGAGATGGCATAGAGTGTTCCACAATCGAGAACCCAGAAGCGAAAACAGATGCAGCCTTGAAAAAATGCGCTACCGATGCCATGCAGACATTCAGGGATCCGGCATCTTTGCAAGCAACGCTTGATAGAGTACCTTTGAAAAACTTAAGCCAATATAGGGTAAAGTCAGATGCTTTTGATGTTAATTTTCCAGCCCACAACATATGGGGCGTGAAAGGTGGGCCGACTCGTTCGGCGGCTGACACTTATTTCATTTTCTTAAAACCACTGTCAAGTGGCAAGCATGTCTTTACATTTTCAGGAAGTTCTCCAATTATTCCACCTTCTCCACTTAAGCCCAATCCCGAGCCTCCTCATACATTAGCAATAAAATATAACCTAATAGTGGGATGAGGCCGAAATTGAAGATATGAGATAATGTTACTAATTACAAAAACCAAAAACCAATATTCTTGTCTAATTTTGGACAATGAGATTAGTTCATTTTATCATTCTTATAGCAATAATGGTGATGGTCTCTATGATCAGCTCCATCATTCTAATTCTTCTCCCTCTTTTACTGATCCTAACTACCTACAAAATCAGGGATCAAAATCAGATACTATCATAGAAACTGAAATCAAGACAGTTCCAAAACCACCCTATATCAAAAGGATACTTCTCATAGATGATGATCCTGATGTTACATTAACTTTCAAAGCAGGCTTAGATGGCCATTATTATGGTGATGGCGACAAGAAGAAAAGATTTGAAGCATACACATATAACGATCCTTTATCAGTATTGAAAGAATTCAAACCACATTTTTATGATCTCCTCCTAACTGTTATTTATATCAACTTGGTAGACGGCTGATCTCTCCTTCTGTGATATGGATAACATAATAAGCTGCATATTTCTGATTGTAGAGTAGCCGAATAATACCCGTGGGACAAAATGATGCTATATTGGTGGAGGAAACTCAGCGGGCCAGGCTGCCTGTGTTTTTAGCACAGACTGCAAAGCGCGTACACATGCTGGTTAGGTCTGCAGGTTTGGTCAAGAGCATGTCGCGCTACTTGATTCGCCGGATCGAAGATAGTGAATTATGCTGATGTCTAGTATCGTTACTATGCTCTTACTCATACTGGGGTTAATGCAACCCATATTATCGTCGGGAGTAATCCTTGGCCAAATTCCGTTCATCCGAATACAACCGCAAAACTCCAGTTCATCCTTAGATACAGTTAGGGGATCGGATAATTACTATAATTCTTCCTCAAACGATTTAACAGATTTAACACGATTTAACGTTACTAATACTAATGACACGAAAAGCAACGATACAGGTAGTAGCAATAGTGGGGCCAATATTGGCCGTGTTGTGATCATAAATTTCGATGATTCATATAAGAGTCAATATGTTCACGCAAAACCGATTTTGGATAAATATGGTTTCAAAGCTACCTTCTTTGCAGTTTGCGATTGGATAGGAGCATCAGACACCGGGGAAAATACAAAGCTGACTTGGCAAGATATAGCGGAATTACAAAAGGAAGGATTTGACATAGAATCACACACTATGACCCATCCATACCTTAACAAATTAGCTCGATCGGAGTTAAACTTTGAATTAGGCCAGTCCAGACAATGCTTACAAGATCATGGGTTAAATGCCACTATATTTGCATATCCGTATGGCGATGGGTCAAATAGTCCAAAGGTTGTCAAACAAGTATCCAAATACTATGATTTGGCTAGAACTGATACTGACTATCCTCTTACATTTTTGCACTGCGACATTTGGCGAGGCCATCCGTCTAACGAGACTGATTGCAGAGTTTTTTTGAACAGTGCGAACAATAATGATGGTAAACTGACCGTTGCAAATAGATATTCCATCAACGGTTGGAGTCATCGGCACATTGAAGGTGATTATTCTACAGATAGTCGTACATGTGTTGGCCGCTGCAACTATTATAACAACTCGCAGATGCTCGATAGATTCATTTCAGCTGTCAGCAGTCAGGATAAATATAATAATAATGGATCAGTAAGGGCCATTCCCATAATCATATATCATACAATAGTAACATTTCCTGACGTAAGTTACAGTGATAGACCAGTCGATACTACTATAACCCTATTTGCTCAGGAAATGCAGTACCTCCATAATAACGGTTATAGAGTACTGACTATGGCAGATCTCAAATATGATAAAACTACTAATTATTTGAGGCTTGGACATAATTGAATTCTATGTTTTTCATATATTATTTAGTAACATGTTAACTACATAACATGTATTTGATTGATTTTGGTCGTTGACTACGTTTGGTTTTATAATTGTAGTAGACAAGGATCTGATATAGTAGGTACTGACAGAAGTACTATTCCAGCAGCCTTCTGGTAGCCTCTTACCGGTAATGGGTCTATTCTAAAAACAGATTTAATATGTTCTATTAGTGGTTCTATCGATTTACTTCTCCAAGAGTAAATAGCCTGTCCTAACTCAGATTCATAGAATTGTATCAGCTCAAGTCTGTCAGTAGGGGTATGTTCATATCTTTGTACTGGACATACCAGTTCAAATCCTCTTTTAGTACTCAAGTCATATAGTTTATGGTCGTCATACCCAGAATCGCCTATCATGAAACATGTTTCTGGAGACAGAGATGATGATGATATCATCGGATTGTACATTTGATTATCTTGTACATTAGCAGTTGTAAAATCTGCTGCCTAATGGGACTATAATGGAACCAGTGCTTGATATCATATGTAGTTTGTAACCAAATATCCATCCTTTAGCATGGCTGAATCCCCATCTTGCGTCAGTATCTATGCCAGAACGTGGTACTATACCTTTGTTCATAGATGATTTGTGCCAAACATGTCCTTTGGCTTTCAGTAAAGTACTATCTATTGCAACAATGTATGGATTTATTATCTTTTCGCATACAAACATGCAGGTCATGATAGTAATCCTTTTTTTGATGTCTATGGATATGGTCTTAAGTCGTCTGTCAAATGTTCGCCTGTCTGGTATTTGGGTAAGACCACATCTTTTCATTATCTTCTTCTTATTGTAAGGATAATCCAATTCTAGGAATTCATGTAATGCATTGTTAGAATCCAGTCTAAACCATAGCCTAACTATGAAACATCTCAGAATTACAGTAGGAGAATAGACATATGGTCTGCCCCTTCTTCCCTTTTGCGATTCTGACCACGGTATCGAACCTATCAAGTACAGAATACTAAAAAGAATAGATTCACATTTACTACCATATGCTATCCTTTGGGAATGTTTGATTATGTTTCATCACAAATTCAGACACTCAAAGGATAGCTTTATCCTAATTCATTATAGACATAAAATATAGATCTGGAATATGCCCAAGCCTCAGTTAACAGTTATGTAAATGGCACGATAAGTTCATTATGTAAAGTATCTCTGGTCATTTTGCTATGAGTTAGTGAAAGTTGGAGCCATAAAATTAGTTTGTCATAATAATCATATTCACTTTACAAGGTAATTACCAATGATATTACAATGCTGTTAACTAATTAAAATCCTTCAAAAACCTGTAACTATTTTGTCATCAATTTAACCTTGTATCTTTGCCCTTACTCTTTTTACCAAATCACCTATGTCAATAGGTTTTCGGATAAGGCATTCCACATCTTGTTTTTCTATATCAAATGCTGTAATAAAGCAGACCGGGATTTTATCGTCTATTTTTCTTATTTCATTATACAATTCAAACCCATTCATCTTCGGCATTTTAATATCAATAAGCGCTAAAGCAAATGACTCCTTCTCCTTCTTGTCCTTAAAAGATTGTAATGCTAATAGCGGATCATTAAAAGCATTAACTACAAATCCATTATCTTCTAAGCCTATACTCAGAGCAAATGTAATATCAGGTTCGTCATCTACAAGCAATATTCTTTGCTTGGTATTACTACTCATTGTAATTCATCTCTTAGAACTCTTACTAAATCATCGATTCTGATTGGCTTTCTAATAATGCGTTTTATCCCTAGTATTGGAAATATTTTTTTCCTTATATCCTCATAATAATGAATTTCAGAAGCAGTAATAAAACAGACCTTTACTTTTTTATCAATTTCTTTCATTTGATGATAAGCTTCAATGCCATTCATCTTCGGCATTTTAATATCAAGGAGCAATAAATCATAAAGGTCAGCCTTAAAGTTCGATAATGCTTTTAAAGGATTATCAAAAGCATCTACTCTAAAGCCATTATCTTCTAAACCAATCTTGAAAGCTAAAGCGATATCAGGTTCATCATCTACAAGCAATATTCTATTCTTCATCATTTATCCTTATTATCTGATAAGATGGGCTACTGATTCTGCTTTTTGCTGATTGGTAGGCTAAATGCAAATGTCAGCTCCTCCTTTACTATCAGCATTATTTATAGCCCATATTTTGCCACCATGTGTTTCTATTATACTCTTGCAAATAAATAACCCAAGTCCTGTACCTGTTTGAGACGTTGTAGCAAATTTAGTAAAAAGTCTAGGTAATATTTCAGAATCTATACCAACACCTGTATCTTTTATAGTAATAACAACAACTTCTTGATCAGCCTTTTCCTTTTCTTCTAGCAGCAACATATATTTCTCCTCTTTTTTCTTCAGTAAATTTAACAGCATTATTTAGAAGATTAGAGATAACTTGAATAATTCTTTCTCTATCTGCTTCTACCAAAAAAGCCTCTCTATTTGATTCACTATACGATAATCTAACATTGCCATTGTTCTTTTCAATATTATTTATATAGTCTTCTACAAGTTTAGATAACAAATCACTTAGATTGAATTTCTCTTTGTTTAGTTTTAATGTCTTGCCTTCAATTCTTGTAACATCTAAAATATCATTTGTAAGCCTTTGAAGTCTTTCGGCATTTCTATATATTGCTTGTATCATTTCTTCTCTTCTTTCAGGATGTCGTCGTAATAGCTCAGAACATGCTAGAACAGCTTGGGTAGGTGTTCTTAGCTCGTGACTTGCAATATTAATAAACTCGTCTTGCATTTTACCATGAGTTTTTAGCCGTTCATATAATTTTACTTGATTTGATATACTCTCAAAGATTGAAACATATGATAAAACGGTTGGTTGACTGGTATAATAAGTTGCTAATCCTATTGCACCTATAAAAGTCTCCTTTGAATCATCTGTTTTTTCTATTACTAGGGATACTCTTCTATCAACAACAAGGATAGTGACTGTATTTACTTTGATTTCTCCAGTTGGTATTTCAACAGATTGAATATCAAAAAAATTGTTTCCTTGATCTGCCATCACCATATTTTGTCTAATTTCTTCGATAATATTATTAGTTGGAGTGAGAATCCTAACATTTACACTACGTTCTGCTGCTTCCTTCAATGACTGTATTATTCCTATACGCTGTTCACGAAGAAATGCGTTAGTTGTGGGAAGTAATAACAATACTTCTTCTTTAGCTGATTTTATTAAATCAAGGAATAATTCCTGTGTTCTTGATGGAATTTGAATAATTTCTGTACTATCCAGAGCAAATCCTTCTTCTATCTCCTTGATTCTGTGTTCAGTAGGAATTGCTTTATTCCAAAAGCTCTCAAACACATATTTTTGGTGTTCGACAATATCTTTAACATTGCTGTAGATAACTTGTTGTATTGGTCTCATTGGTTGCTGTACTTCTTGCAATAAAGTCGCAGAAGCCAGGTATTCTGATTCACTTAACATAAAATTTCCTTTTATTCCATCTAAATATCTAATATCGTCAGCAAATTTCATCAGCTCTTTGCAGTAACTGATATTATCTTTAGTAATATCTGTAATGTACCTTAATCTAATGCCTCTTTTTTAAAGTTAAGTAGCACTTCAATAGTTAGTAAAGGAGCTTTATAATCACCACAAGAGCTTATCATATTTGCTTTAGATAAAAATCGTAATATTGTATTCATTACATTTTCTGAACCGTATACGACCTCTGTCCTTTCAGGGATTTTGTTAGAAGAAGAGAATGTCAAGGATGATAAACAAAATAATACAAAGCAAGTATATAAGCAAGGTTTTACACTAGTTAGAATACGTATGCTGACCTGTATAGTACAGAATCAATTTAAAAAGATCTAAGAGCTGCGAATAAGAGCGTATCCCAAAAAGGTGGTGTATTTGTCTGACAGAAAGGATATAGGTAGTTATGGTCTATCAACAGCAAGGAATGATGAGAAGGAGAATTACTTCTACTTCCATTCGAAATATGATTTACTGTTTTATTTTGTTTCAAGCATGAAAGGATTCATTCGGAGTAAACACGCTTTGAAGAGAATATTGGCCGAAGGCACGATCAGGAAATTTGATATTATGAACAAATGCTCTTATTTGCTTTGTCTTTCTTTGCATAAATGTTCAATCACATGTAGAATTGCGTTCCTATGTTTCGGGCCCTGGTTTTTTTAAGGCTCTCAGTTAATGGTAGAGCTATAGCTAAGAACATCCTATTTTCTGATAATGGCCAAATCCAAAGTCAGAAGAAGCAGAACTTCCAAGTATGTTTATTATGCATTGCATCTATACTCGTCAGGACTGTCACTAAGGAAAACATCTGAACGATTATCTTGTTCTTATCAGAAGAAATCATGTCTCACTCTGGAAGTCGATTCAATGATACAAGCCAAAGAGGATATTTCAGTCTAGAAGGAGAATCTCTGAATTCATAATTGATGAGACTTTGATTAAAGAAGCAGGTAGTGATTATGTATGGTTATGGATTGCTATCGAGCCAAAGGATAAGATGATTCTTGATATTCGCATTTCACCAGAGAGAAGCATCCTAGTTGCTGAACAATTCATACAATCATCAATCAGAAAATAGGAAAGCACGACATTTCAACTGATGGTGGTACTCATTCATAATTTGAATCAAGGACACCATGTATAGTGACACCATAAACTAGTAAAATATTAGAATTCCTTTATAGATTTTTATATATGGATCATTATTAATTATATTTACTATGTCACATTTATCTGTAATTTCGACAAAGGAGACACTTATCACCTTCTCCTCAATTGTTCTTATGGCATCATTATTATTATTATGTACAACTGCTTATGCGCAGACAAGACAAGACACCAATTCCAGTTCCAGACCAATGACAACAACTATACCTACAGCTCCACTGCAAAAAACTATCCCGCTATAGTCCCCACCCCTTTATCATCAAGCTTGACATCAAAAACTCATGAATTGCGACAAGAAGCATTGCTTATGCCCAGAGCTATAACAAAATTACCAATACCTACAGCTGCAGCTGCAAAAAACTATCCCGCTATAGTCCCCACCCCTTTATCATCAAGCTTGACATCAAAAACTCATGAATTGGCAGCAAGAAGCATTGCTTATGCCCAGAGCTATAACAAAATTACCAATACCTACAGCTGCAGCTGGCAAAAAACTATCCCGCTATAGTCCCCACCCCTTTATCATCAAGCTTGACATCAAAAACTCATGAATTGCAGCAAGAAGCATTGCTTATGCCCAGAGCTATAACAAAATTACCAATACGACCCGCTAGTCAAGCTAGTCCGGAATTAATAGTGTCAGTAAATGTGACTAAAAATCCTATTACAAGAGGGGAGCCTGAAGTATTCCGTATTGCAATACACAATCCAGATTCAAATAACAATATAGGAAATGCTCGAATAAGTGGTATAGTCTTAGATCCAACAAGAAATTCAATTCAAAATAAGTTTAACGGTACTAGCAATTCAAATGGAATCTATAGCTATTCATGGATCATACCTAGTACGATTAAATCACAAACCTATCAAGTGAAAGTGAATGCCTCTACAGTTGATCCTGTTTTGTATAACCTGAAGCCTGGTGTAGCCGTATTTAGTGTGAACAGCCTTACATCAGATAGTACCACTTCGCACCATCATGTGGTCATTAGCCATAGCAGCAGCTCAAATCATCATGATCAAGGCAGTACCTGATCATAGCAGCAGCAGCTCAAATCATCATGATCAAGGCAGTACCTGATCATAGCAGCAGCTCAAATCATCATGATCAAGGCAGTACTGATCATAGCAGCAGACTCAAATCATCATGATCAAGGCAGTACTGATCATAGGCAGCAGCAGCTCAAATCATCATGATCAAGGCAGTACTGATCATCAGCGAGCAGCAGCTCGAATCATCATGATCAAGGCAGTACTGATCATAGCGACAGCAGCTCAAATCATCATGATCAAGGCAGTACTGATCATAGCAGCAGCCAGCTCAATCATCATGATCAAGGCAGTACTGATCATAGCAGCAGCTCAAATCATAGTAGTAATAACCATTCCACGAGCCATCACCATGGAGCATCTGCATCAGCGGACTGATCGACCGTAGTTGTGCAGTGCTTTCAATATAGACCTGTTTTCGGATATTGGTGGTATCTTCTCAGGTGATAGTGTTCCTGTTCTTTCTCTATAAATTTATGAAACCCACATTCTAAACAAAACTCAATTGGCATGTTTTTCCAGTTCTTACATTTGTAATTGATGAAAACATATGATAGAGTTTGGGGTTACCAGATCAATTATATTTATGCCTTGTACGTTTGATGTGTAACGTGGTCCGATAAAATCCCACAATGTGATCTTACCCCGGGCCTTGATGTCAGCAAATGTGCTTGTAAGCCTGTTTGTTTGATTGATTGATTGAGTAATTTTGAACATGATAATAATTTACTTTTAAGGAGGGCCATGAAGTAGAGACAATTAATAGTCTAAGCCTATTCGTGATCGTTTTACTAGCCTCGCTGGCAGCCATATCGTTGACTGTATTCATTGCAGCTAACCCCCTGAGTCTCATGGCAAAAGATAGCGACAGCTCTCGCGGTGACAGTGACAGCGCTAGCAATAGCAATAGCGATAGCAATCCTGTTGAATCCTGATACTATGACAGGAATATTGTATAGGTTCGCGCTGGCTAGCTGATTATCAATTGGATTGACAGACCAATCTCACTCGATAACATACTTCTTTTATGATGATCCGATAATGCCATATGTAACGCTCCCAAATCGTAATTAAACCGAGTCCATGTAAAAGAAGATCCTTTAGTCGCTGAAAACTACTTCCTGAAATAAAGAATGCAGATTTGGATTCGTCTTGCGCAATTTGCCGGACAAATGAGGAATTGAAGATGGGATCGTTGATCAAGATAAATGTGAAGAGTACGGCGTTTATATTTAGAGTACTGGTAATAATGATGCTAGTAATGGTAACGCAAGCAGTCAAGGCGTTTCCTCTCGAACTAGCTCCAACAGCTCCGGCTCCGACACCAACACAACCACCAATAGATAGAGCAATGGTTGACTAATTCAAACAGAGGATTATTGAAGTACCAAACGGAACGGCACTAATGCAGTTAGAAATCGACAACAAGGGCAATCCTGATTATGAACAGGCAAAGACTGAATTAGGTGGGTTCGATACTATATTTAAGAAGGTATCTGACAAAGACGATCAGGCACTGCTAAACAGGCCAGATAACGGATGGACTAAACTATTAGAAATCATGAAGAAGCATCGGGGAGAATAAAATGAAAATATTAACAAGTGTAGTTGCAATTGCGGTAATGCTAGTCGTGCTACCATCGGCCTTTGCATTGACGGATTTTCAATCCGGCTTTAACCACGGCGTAAGCGATGGAGGAAAGAAGTGTGGAGGTGGAAAAGGTGAATGCCATTGGTATATTCTACAGCCAGGCAAGGGCTTTCACTTCCATACATGGGAATTCGTTAAGGGCTCCCATTCATGGGAACAAAGACGTATATGACGATTGTAACCATCCAGATGGATGTCATTTTTATGTAAGACAACCTGGTCATGAATTTAAGCATCTTACAGAAGAGTTCATAAGAGGATATATTACTGGCTTTTGCACTGTAACTCATTGGAAATTTGGTGGTGCCTTTGACCTCGATGAATATGGATTTGATTGTAGAGATGGTACAGCTTCAAGCCGCATGGTTGGCTGGGCACTAACGCGGTGGTGTAATCTCCCTTACCGATAAACGATCGTATTTTACATCTCCTCCTCCTTTCAGTCCATCGACTCTGGAACCTATGCTAACAAAATTACTCGCACACGCAATACATGCTTGTATCGAGTGTAAGGCCGGACCTAAAACAGACATCACTTCTTGTCCGTGACCTCACAGTGGAATGACGCTATTAGGCCCTAGGTCTGAGTAATAATCTATCATATTACCATATGCACACTGCATACAAAAATACACTAGTTGTGGAATATTAGCAGTCGCCAGAGGTCTTTAATACTTTTTCAACATTGATAAGAGGAGCACATCCTGTATGTTCTATAATGAGGGGAGGATTAAAGCCGTCATTCCTTATATGGCGTGTATCTATCTTAGTATTTAGACATACTTGTATCAGACCATAATTTGGGTGGACATTATTAGTGTTAATTTCATAGAGTATAGTATTCAGGAATGTTAAGCCAGGCTAAGCACTGAGGTTGGGCAACGGTCTATACGAAAGCGATCCACATTTAACAGATGGCCCAGGCTCGCCCTTGTGACACCATGACTTATTATTGCAGCCTAGTAGTCCATCATTCCTTTATCCCACTTTGGAGCCGTGAAGGTGCCTCGTGTATGGAGATCTGATCCAAGTGGACGTGAGGCCATGTTCCTCCAAGGACATACTAGCCGCCCATCTGCAAAAGCATTTATCTGTACACCAATTGGAGCCGACGGCTGGACCTATGTCTTGCTTTCGGATTAATATATTGACTTTAGAGCCTATCATGGCTTGATAGTTGGTAATGCCAGCAATAGCTGATTTTATTTGAACATAGTCCGTATCATGTTGCTTCCACATAAACACCCCTGCTTTTCCCTTCGTTAAACGCAATTTTTTACCCGCTTCTGTCATTCTTATCATTGTGCGGTAAGCCGCCGAATTCCAGTGTTAGTTGACGCGGTTGGTATTAGGAAAGTCCCACTGTATTCGAAACTGTCATTTGGCTGGGGATGTGCTCCCTCATGCCGATCTCCGTGGTTATGACACTCCATCGGCACGTTCCGCAGGCCCAGTTACCGCCGTCTCCGCCTCCCGTAGAACCGCCACCCCCTGAAGATTTCTGCTCCATTTCTTTATGGCTAGCACCGAGGTCTAACGTAAGAGAAGACGGCCAAATCTATAGTATTGGTAGACGCTCTGTTCATTTATCTAATTGCACCCGGGATACCCGGGATATTTTAAACTCTAGAGACTGTATCAGATATTGAGACAAATGAAAAGAAATATTATAATAGAATTCAAAACTATCCCGGGTGTCCTGGGCGTAATAAATATAGACATATTCAACTCAAGCTTGACAGGCGGTCAGACCACTGGTATAAATCGTAATTTTGTGCTTCATTTCAAGTCAGGCAATTGATGGGCCCTCAATTAGGTCAAATTCGATTCATACACCGACGGGCCCGCATCAAACTTGTCAACATTAGGATGCGTTCCAGAAAGCTTTTGTATTGCTGCTATGATATCAATTGCTACAAGTATAAAATTGTCCTATAGTCTACTTCTTGAATATTAGAATTGTAAGATGACTGTTCAAAGATGGCTTTAAATAAAATAATAATATATGATATATGCTTAATGAGTCGCTTGGCTTGATATCGAAAATACGGATTAATCAACAGGAATTTTCATTTAGACTGATTGAAATATATACCAATTTGGTAACTATTCTATACTAAATATTTAAGAACCTGATTAAATAAAATCCGCTAAACTGACTGATTGACGACTATATTCATGGACCTTTGTCTAATGGTAATATCGCTGGAGCAGATGATATTATCGTTTCATGACCTATTGCAAAATCAGTCATGTTATCAGGTAAAGTTAACCAATTGAATAAATGGTTATCAATATTGACCGGGTATATTGTCATGATCATCTAACCTCTCTGAATCATCGTGCTTCGTTGTAACCGGTTTTTGTTATCATGATTATTATAAAATGTAATACTTATTAGAGGAGGAGGCTGATTAAGTCCCTAAAGACCCGTGTATATATAGTCACCATTATTCCTCCTTCCTGTGACTCGCACATTCTACACAACTAATTATTGTATCTGAACTACTGTCGCCTTTCCAGTTATTATCGTTCGACTTCTCTTTTGATGATTATTCGATATAGTGAAGACACATGTCTTGATATGGCACTGAAACGATTGTTTTTATGCCGAGAATAGTTATGTCTAGAGAATAGTCATGTCTAAATCCTCTATAAAGTACACAATACGTGAAATAGAAGAAAATGATATCGAAAGTGGTGGATTGTTAGAAGTGCTAGAGAATTTAGCCTCCAGTAGGAGGTCTCACTAAACCTGCCGAAAAACGATATTAAAAGAGATAAAATCAAATCCACTGCACAGGATATTTGTTGCCGTACTTCAAGAGGGCATAGACCGAGGTTTGACAATAGGCACAACAACGCTTCTTGTCGAACCAAAATTCATCTTCGGCGGAGGGCGAGTCGCACATATAGAAGATGTAGCAGTGAGGGTTGAATATCAGAGGAAAGGCATTGGATTCAAACTTGTAAGCTATACTACCGAGCAAGCACCGGCAATGCGATGCGTAAGAACAGTACTCATGTTCAAATGAGAATATCCCTTTCTACGAAAAAATTGGTTATTCGTATCACGGAAATACCATGAAAATTGAGCATACGTAGGATATGGTGATATAAGGATGCGCGCGTCGTGATAATCACATTTTCAGGCTCTGTAAAGATAAGGAAAAATCTATAACTTTATGTTTCCGATATAGCTTATGATATGTCAGATAAGAAAGGGAAGAACAGAACCTGAGGATATAGCATATTCTCTCTATCTTTAATTCCTTAGTTCTTCATTAAGAAATACTTCCAAAGACTGTGTCGAGATTTGTTAAAAGGTGTTATACTGCAATACGAGACTGGATTCAAAAATACAAATCTGAGATATTAGGTTCCAAAGGGATACGGATTCCCGAATTTATAATAGATGAAACTATTATTAAGTTGGCTCAATATGTCTGGTTATGGATAATAGTCACTGAAAACGATAACTGAGAAATCCTTCAAATAAGCATACCCAAAGAGAGAAATATCTTTGTTGCAGAACATTTTATACAATCTCTGATTAGAAAATGTGGAGAACATCCTATTTCAACAGATGGCCATCGTAGATGGTATCCACAGTCCCGTAAATTCTTAAAAATAAAACATAATCGTCTTCCTTCTGCATTTGAGAAAAGCAAAATCGAGAGAACGATACAATACGTCAAAGACAGAACCGAATGTTTTGACGATTATTTTCCTTGTAGAAAAAATAAATGTAAATTGCAACACATACAGAGATGGTTGAATCTATTCGTTTCTCATCATAACAAGGGGTTGATATCTTAACTTTACAGAGCCTGTCATTCAATTGAACATGTTATAAAGAGTTGCTTTTAGAAAGATCTCCTCTACCATTAATTTCTCTTTGCTGTATGGAAATGGGTTCAGAGATTCAATCCAAGGCGTCTTTATTGTTGTAAAAGAGTATCTGCTTTTCTAATTGATGAAACCATGGTGCAGATTGGTCCTGACCATGCTTGGTTATGGGTTGCCGTAGAACCAATACACAGACAAATTCGAGTTTACATCTCAAGACACAGGAATAATATGATTGTAGCTGAATCATTCCTAAGATCTCTCTTTAATCAAGATTTATGGCAAAATGTTGTTTATAGTGATGGCGGGACATCGTATCCGGAAGCATGTATATCATTAGGACTAACTAAAGCATAGATTGCATTCACCATACGAAAAGAGTATAGTTGAAAGAATGATAGAATATCTAAAGGATAGATAGAACTGAGGCATTTGATGATTACTATCCATGTATGAGGGCTGGATTATGCAATCTTAGTTAGACACGTTCACAAATGGTTCATCTTATTCGTATTTATGCACAATAGCATTATCAAATCTAGTACTAAATTTGATGATCTAAGGAGGCGGGGCTATCTCTAAGTTAACAGGGCGCTAGAAACATAACGAACCTTTCTTTAACTAAGCTTAAATGGTCTACTCAGCACCTATATCTCGTATTCTTTTCTTCCTTGAAATGAGCCTTCTTCTTTCGCGGTCCGTATAATTACGTTCAATATCTTTACAGATAAAATTAAATTCCGATACAGTTACTCCAATAAATGATCTGAATAACAAGGGCTTTTTGGATAATCTACAATATGACAACAAAGAGTATCTCGGATAAACACCCTACTTGATGGAAAATATATCTCTAAACTTCTAATTACGCAATAGATCTTATTCTATGGCAGGCTCTAATAGCTGCCCTTCATTCCTTGCTACCGACATAGATTCTATATTTCCTCCCACACAAACAGGACAACCTGTAGGAAAACTATTCGTTTCAACTATGTTAGTCATGCATGAAGCACACCACAAACATGACTGACATATTAGAAACCAAGGATGTGGTTTTCCTTTTGTCTCGTAGTGATATAGATATCGAATTGATGTGTCTATCAAGACATTCTCTTCATCATATTCTCTGATGTAATAAGTAGGAATTACATACTCTTGTTTATTATAGTGTAATACTGTCATTGATTGATTATCAATACCAATCACATTTCCAATGTCAATCAAATCACTTGTTTTAACTCTTTTATTTATTAGTTCATTCAAGTTAGATGAACGTTTAAATTGAACAGGAGTTTGAGATTTTGATTTTGTTTTTATTTGTGTATCTGAATCTACTTGAACTTGTACAGATTTTTGACTATTTTCATTTTGTTTCAAAAATACTTCTCTTCTCCTATTATTGGCATAGTGCAGATGTTCTTGTACGGCTGCATTTCGATTTCTGGTTTGAATCATTTCGAGCTCTCTTGTACCATTTTCTGTCCATGCAACACGAAGTACCGTTTTTCCAAAAACTAGTGCCAGTGTTACGACAGAACCTATTATAACACCAATAATTATTGTAGTGTCCAATCAGGTCCCTTATTATTGTGTACTAGCACATTGCATGCCAAGATATATAGATTACTGAATAGATTTAAATACTGATCTTCCTGCTTTAACAGGAACCATTATTTAAGCATCGGTGATTGTCTACGGCTGTGTTAAGTTAAGCAGATGCAGCTAAAGTTGTGAACGCCCTCTTCTAATGTTAATTTCCAAAGGAATAGAACATCCAAAGGATTAATCATGTATGCATTGTGCATACTTTCCAGGACTAGGTTTTAGGAGTACCACAAAAGTGTTAGATCGGCCTAGCCAAACATGTCAGCTAGTCTCATCATCATATATTCAAATGGATCAATTGTAGGAACTTTAAGGTCAAGACTATTCATTAGCATTCTAGAGCACTTTCCTAATCTCTTTCGCTTCACATTAAGTATTGCAGCAATATCAGGCAAAGTCTGTGGTGTGTTTGTTTCTCTACATGGATTATATACTGCTGAAGCTACTAGTGTTGAAGGAGTCCTTCCTCTTATTAGCTTCCTTCTATTAGCTTCTCTGACGACAGATTTTGCCCTATCTATTGTCACCTTTGATAGGCCAATGACATTCTTTAAGACATCGAATTCATTAACAGGCTCTTGATTGTCTAAATTCAAATTATTTAACCCCTGATAAGTGACAAGCTAGAAAACGATGTTGATCTTAAGTGATCCTCATTTAGATATAGCATTTCTTTATATTCAATGTCATTTTCAAGAGATATCATTTGTTCTTCCTTTTTTGTTTTTAGTACTGTCATTAACTCTGTTTTAAAAATATGAGGTATTTTACAGATCTTATTCTCTACTATATCTCCATCTGATTTAGATTCTTGGCACGTATCTTTAGCAATAGATCAAATTTACCATGCAATTCATGCATTTCTAAAACTTCCTCAACTCAACTCTTAATAGATCTGATATGATCTGATCTGCCGAACCGGGCGAAATATTTATTCCCATAAATGCCAGGTGATCATATCCTAGAAGGTCATTATCTACAGATATTGTAAATTTGTTGATTATACCTGCTGCGATCATTCTTCTAACTCTAATATGCACAGTTGCATCTGAAACACCTATTCGTTTTGCTATATCAACAAATGGTGTTGAAGCATCTTTCTTTAATATATCGATAATTTTGAGATTGATGTCATCGATTGATTGAGGATTCACAACAGTATCGCCTGACTTCAATTCAATGATCCAGATCCATTAAATGATACTAAAGATGTTCTGTTGATACCATCCGATAAGGCTTTATTATTATTATTATTGCTACTGCAAAGCAATTCTTTTAAATCCTTGATTCTACTCGCAAGAGTGACATATATTTCAAGTCCTTAATTGAGATATATTAATACACCACAATCACAAATAGACATGAGGTGTCAAATAATAGTAACTACAATTGCAGTAGCAGTAATTGCAGACATATTAATAACCGCAACAGGCAGTTAGTCAAGATGTATTAGCAAAGTGTAAGTATCATAGTAGTAGCGGCAACAAACAAATTCAATCTATCGCTCAAGCCAACGTATGTGGTAATGGAAATTTACCATTGAACATTAAGTGTCAGAACTTAGCCAACCAAATCCAAGGCGATGGTAACGCAGTCAATGTGATAGGCTTATAGCAAGACTATCAAAAATATTTATTATAATCATAGCTCCAAAATGGTTGAGGTCTGACTAGTATAGAATTGGTCCTACTATTCTATTATTTATTTTTTCGAATCCTTTATTTTGGCGGATAACTTATTCTTTTATATACGTATTAGCGAAAAAGACAACGAGATCACTAAGCATATGTAAGTGGTCAACAATCACTATAATATCAGTAGTAATATTGTATACTAACAGCAGGAAGTGCTATCTATTTGTGTAGGCTACATTGTTACCTATGTTAGAAAGTACGTCTATAGTTATTCACACATGAAGCGCACATCACAGACATGAATAACATATTAAATACTAATTTGTGGTTTTCCTTTTGTCTCGTAATGATATAGATATTGAATTGATGTGTCTATCAAGACGTTGTCTTCGTCATATTCTCTGATATAATAATCAGGAATTACATACTCTTGTTGTTTATTACAGCCCAATACTGTCATTGATTGATTATCAATGGCAATCACATCCCCTATATCAATCAAATCACTTGTTTTAACTCTTTTATTTGTTAGTTCATTCAAGTTAGATGAACGTTTAAATTGAACAGGAGTTTGAGATTTTGATTTTGTTTTATTTGCGTATCTGAATCTACTTGAACTTGTACAGATTTTTGACTATTTTCATTTTCTTTCAAAAATACTTCTCTTCTCCT
>CAVPXM010000072.1:0-12024 GCA_963709405.1 uncultured Nitrososphaerales archaeon | reverse complement strand
ATACCAGATAGAAAATTGCTGTGTACATTTATCATACCATATCGTGAGATTGACCCTGTCCAATAAGGACGTCTCGACTTCTATCATTTATTAATTGCTGAATTCCAATAAGAAATATAGAAATTTGTACATGACCGCGTTTCACGTTATTAGTGTTATAGCCATTTTTAGTGCTGCAATAATTCCAATATATATCAGTATCAAGGTTAGTGGCACTAATAAGTTTAGAATAAGGACTATAACAATTATTTTGGCATTGTTTATCCTAATACATGGTCTATATCATCTGGCCGAGCTATTCGGATACCGCATATTGGGAGAAGGATTGCTCGAACCACTATCCGTGGTTATACTAATTCTATTTGGAGTCATGATGATACGTATTTTATATCCAAATTCCGTCTTAACTAATAAGCATGGAGGTGGCCGTAAATAGTATTTTTGGAATCGGCAGAAAACATCTCATACAATTTAACCCTTCCCCTCCTCTTGTTGTCCCTTGGTATATTTCTATGGATTGTTATTAAATCCAGAAGCATTAGGAATTTTCAATCCCAAATTTCAATATTTATTATTATCTGGATCATGGGCGAAATCGCAAATATTATGCAGCAGAATGGTTTCCTCATATCTCATAATTTAGAAGAGATTGGGATGGAATTTCATGTTGCTGCCATGATTTTTTTCAGCGTGCTTCTTTGGTTTAGGTTTTGTTATTATCAAAAGAGTCAAAAGCAGCTCGCGGATAACTTTGAAAATTGACCCTTGCTATCATTTAGGCTCGAGTACAGTAGTAAACTTATCTCTGGTTCAGCGAAGCGATAATAGTCTCTCTGTCACTTTTTCAACAGGATCAACATTATATTCTGCGAACACCGCTATATTACCAAATTCGTAATCGATCCTTAGTGATTTGAACACACTTCTAAATAATGTGAACTTTTTCCCTTCTTCAGTCACCTCATTTCGAATCGACAAAAGAAGTCCATTATCTAAGAGCCACTTAATTTTCCTATATGCAGTAGTGTGAGGGATATCGCACTCCCTTATCACCTCGTTAACTGATTTCGCCCTGACCATCGCACAATCCAAAATTTTAACGATTTCCTGGTCTGCCAAGGCAGCTAACACGGATTGTCTTACTTGGGTGCTCAGGAAGATCATCCCTTATCTATAAATGACTATATTAGAATATCTAACTTATTAAGTTAATTATCCAAGAGGTGCTTAACAAGCCCCAATTATGTTGTGAGATTCTTATTGTCTGACGAACATAAAACCATTAATACTATTGGATACCTCTTCTGGTGAATTTTGTATAATGCGACTGCTAAAGGCAAAATTTGCAAGCTTCCATTTTATCGTGGGGACTAGTGTAGAGGGCAACCGAGGCTGATGTATAACAAATCTGAGTGTCTACGAACTGTAATAACAGTATAATTAACGATTTTCCGAGAATTTGATAGTAAATGAGGAACCAAGCTGCGCAACGAAGCGGCATTTACCCGCTGACTTCCTTCAATTCGAATAACAATAAAGAAGAGGCTGCAAGGATTCTTCAAGAAAAGCTTATGAAATCCATAAAACAACTTCATGATATTAACTGAAATAGATAGACACAATAAGAGCAATTATGAAGTGCTTGGACTTAACAACCGTGGTCAGTAGTACACTAGTTAGGAATGCACAAACCTCATGGTAGTGTCGCCAGAGTCTCTCAAAAATCTTTGTATATCAATAATAATATCGCAAAATCTCTTTGATACACCCTCATGAAATACACAATAATTCCTAGCTTCGGCTATTCCGAGAGGTCGAACAGATATCAACCAAATATTCTCAATATTAGGTTGAAGGGATTTAATCTTTGAGATTCTTTTAGCGTATGCTGAATCACGTACAATATCGATGATTAATGACTTGTGAGGATCTTTCATTAAGCTATGCAAATTTGGGATGACCAAATCGATTTTTAACTCTTTATCAACTTCAATTTTCCTCGCAGAGGGCAAAATGGAAGCGGTAAGGATAAAGTGTAATAGAGCCTCACATAGATCCAATATTGTGTCATCACTAGCATCTTTCTTTGTAAGAATTCGGAGCTTTAGTATGCAAGCATCCAGAATAATTTGCAAATATTTACTCGATGCTTGAAGATCTGAGCTTACTAGCTCCTTTTGGATATTTTGCTTGCCGAGTCTTCTATTCAGAGTATAAAGTCTGTACAAGATCTGCTTTAACCAACATCTGTTCCTGGATCTATCCATGTTAGTATTGGCGTATTTACATATATGTATTTTCTAAATTCGTATGCTGTCGCAAAAAAAGTATGAGTGATGTGACTGAGTTATCAGAAATGGTAATTCAATGATACAAAGGCTGGCTGCATTGGAAATGTATCTATCTTAATCGAACACATATATGGTCTTATAATTAAAAATGACCATGCGCAGTTACCTATCTGTTGCACTATATTCTTAATTGAAAAGGTATGAAAGCTCATGGGTACAGTGAATGACGAATCATCTGAGGAGTCTCCCGTCGAACAAATCCGTGCGAGAATACGGAAAACCCTGCAAGATGGAGTTCAACTTGACATGTCAACTAAAGAGAGTAGGAAATTGCTGAGAAGGCATCTCCATTCGAAAACAAATTTCGTCTTCCTGTTCGTGGATATCAACAATTCGACGCAATTGAGTCTATCGTTGCAGGAGGACAAGTTTGCGCTAATGATTCAGGTCTTTGCTCAAGAGGTAAGCGTAATCGTCTCGGGATATGGGGGATATGTATTTAAATATGTTGGCGACGCTGTGATTATATTATTTCCAGCCGGACATGATCGGGGGAAGGCTTGCATCAATGCAATAAGATGTTCTAAAGCAATACGTAACATAATCGATAAAGTCATCTCCCCAATGTTTGAGGAGGCCAAATTACCTGATATTAAAATCAGAATTGGCATTGACTATGGTGAAGTTCTGGTAGTCGTATATGGAAAGGATGTACAAAGGGCACATATCGATATAATAGGTTCTGCAATTAACATAACATCAAAAATAGCTTCAATGACCCAAGCTAGCCAAATATTGGTAGGAGAGTCTGTTTATAATATTTTAATGTCTCAGACTAATAAAGGAACATGCGGCAACAATAAAATTCATCTCCGTGAGGTAAGACTTGATACTCTTAAATGGAATTACCCTTCTTATCTAAATGTCGGAAGCATATATCGAGTGTATGAATACATCTAGATGATATAGTAATTGTAAGGATGAATTTAACCACACGAATTCAACGGTGACAATGTGCTTTGTGCGCAAGGCTGAATACTTATTAGCGATCGTGAAGAAGATGGATATCAAAAATCGCTGAAAGGTCTTTATAGCGCACGCATATATTTAGAGTGTTGCCAGTTCAGAAAAACTACATGCTATTTTTGGCCATAATTGCAGCTTCAGCGGGCATTTTCGGTATATTCATGTCTTCCTCACACTCTTCATCTTTCCTATTTTTATTGTCAATTCCCAACTTTGTAATTGCCTCTTTTTTTGCTTACAAGTATTATTCATACAACAAAGCTTCCGCATACAGAACTACTCACCATACTAAATGAATTTGTTACTATAATAGAGGACATGTTTGTATTGCCCATATATTTTAATATTATCCATCTCGAGTGAATTGTTTATTGAAGTATACTAAATGGAAGTCAGATTGGGGGATAAGAAATGGTGCGTAGATTCAAAAATAGTCTATTCCTATCCCGATCTGGTCGAGCAAAGGTCAATCTATCGAAGTACTGATCCCTATTGACACAGCAAATCACTTGTATAGGCAGTGAATTTCTAGGAATATTCTGGTGGTTTAGGCGGATCAATTTCCGTCCAGTGATAGTCAATATGCAATATCGGAATTTCTCAGGAAATTAGCTTCATCAAACAGATAATTTGCGGGACCGGGACGGAACGATGTCCGCTTGTCGTCTAGCTACCGAATCTATCATATGGCAAGATATCAATGTCTAGGATCGGCTTGTTTATCTGATTCAGACAAACCCCGCTTTTCTTGTGTAGGTTCGGAATCGTCTTTATTGCTGTTATGTTCGACAGTCGGTGCGCTTCTATCCGGATCGGGGTTGATCTTGTATTTTCTCGCCATGAAAAATAATACAAGGCCGAATAACATGAGAACTAGAGCAAGACCTTGGGCTCCACCATTAGGAATAGTGATTAAGTAAATAATTGAAAATGTAATGCTTGCAGCTGCCCTGAATTGCATACTTCAGGGACTCGCCCATATTTATTTTTCTTGCAAGATAACCTATGCCAAATATTACTACTGTAGGATAAATGGTAAGCAAGATAAACTCATCTATGTCGATTCCATTATGTGTCAACTCAGGTTCATTTATGTAATTAGTTGTAGAATAATATACTTTACGTAATCGAAATAAATAGACTTAGAGAATATCCCAAAAATAGATAGAAATATAGTTTGTGATTTTCCCTATTCATAACTTGGGTTTAAAGTAGAGTCAAATGCCTTCTAACGTTCGACATATCATAGGCGATTCCAACAGTGCTCTACATCAAGATATTTCAAAGACTAAGGATTAGACTGCTAAAAAGGTATGACGATCTAATAGGCATTCATTGGAAATGGCAATCACTTGATAGTGTATCCATAAAGGCACATTAAGGGGGAAATGAGGGCTGGCAATAATCCTACACATAGAGGTATGTTAGGGACAAAACGTCATTTATTGAGATCAGAATGGTATATCACCATTATCTATTGTTATTACTGTTGCTAATATACATGATGCGAAGATTGCAACAGGAACTTTTGACAAAATATTAATAAATAGACAATCTCTGCATAAAGATGTTCAAAATATCTGACTTGATAAAGGATATGATTCTAAATATTGCATATAATGTTCTTGAAAAAGGATACATATCCCGTATTCGATATAGAGGTAGGAAGTCTCCGTTAGCAATAATGAAGGGCAGTCATCATAATTCTAGAAGATGGGTTGTTGAAAGAACCAACTCTTGGCATAGCGGGCTCAGAAAACTGTCAGATATGAAAAAAATCGCAGAACTATCTTTCAATTGTAGATCTACCTTCTTGTATCATCATCCATAGAGGACGATTTTGGGATAGGTTCTTAATATTTTATGTCTACTTCTAATGCTATGCCAGCTTCAATCAAAGATCGAGCATTTTCAAATGGCAAAATTGTTACATCTTCACCGATGAAAGGACCATAACGAGTCATATCGACGCCCAAAAATTGTCCGAAGGGCTTGACAAACCTTATTGCTACTTTTTTTGAGCGTATTTTCTCAGACAACATTTCCATGGTAAATGCTCTCCCTTTAAGCATACTTGAGAGTATAATATCTTGTCTTTTCTCATATTCAGTCTCTGCATCCAAAATATATTTCTCCTCTTCTGTAAGTTTGGAGTAGTCCAAGCCCTGGTTAGATTCGGAGGAAGAGCTCGACGTACTGGTAATTGAGCTAACTATTTTATTTCTACGAAGTTCAAGCAACATCTTACCGACTAGGGATACAAGATGGATTAATCTGTCTGTTATTTCTTTTTCTAAACCAACGGAGTTGTTAACCCTTAACCTCGCTAGACTCGTGGCAATCCTTCTGTAGGTATCCAGTGGAATTGCTTGTAGTTCATTCATTTGTCCTTCCTTAACTACGAGATTACATAAATCGCTGAGCGTGAGTAAATCCTCGCTGCCTCCCTTTTCGCCATTTTCATTAGTTGATAGATCTAATCTAATTTGTCACCACTAAGTAGATGTTTGACACATTCATTAACGCATACCGACTTATTAAAGGATTAAACTGCGATTGCTGCACTTGTAAAATAATCATGCATCGAATCAACGCATTGGAATGAGTGGGGAGATCAATATCATCTTATGCTTCAAATAAATGAAGGAGTATCTACAAAGGCTCATAATTTATGGATTGAGCAATATCAAAACGATCCACTATCTAGCCCCGTCATCTTTTGATTTCTTCTTGGAAGACCTATCTTAAAGCATTCGAGCTTTACATTTTTGGGTTGTAAGTACTGCCGTCTTGATTGAGCCAAGTTACAACTGACCGATAATAGAATACATGCTAGTGGTACCAATTAAATAACGATATTGTATGTCCTTCTATTTGAAAGTATCATTCACTTGGAACTGCGATTACGTATGATAGCAAATCTAGTTCGAACATGGACTAAGAATCCAGGCATCTGCCGAATTACCTTTCGATCTCTCACTGCTCTATTCGTCAGATTTCCAAAGGTATGGATTAAGAGCAAGAGCAAGCGTAAACAGTTCTGACGCCCAGATTCGACTTGGCCTTAACAACCATAAAGATGTAGTCATCTGCAATTAGTGTTTGATGAGAAAAGTCGTAAGTTTAAACGACAATCGTTTCGACTTAAATATTGATGTGAATTGTGTACATTTAAAAGAGGTATTACAAATTTCCTTATTAAGGGGCTATCGTCTAGCTTGGTCAAGGATACCATCCCACGTTGGGTATAGGCCTGGGGCGCTGGCGGTCGTGGGTTCGAATCCCACTGGCCCCATACCAAACTTGTCATCTTATTAGGCACCGTTATAATAAATAATAGAGGAGATGACAAGTACCTTAGTTGCGAATTCAGTAACGCAATCGCAAGAGAATATGGAAGATATCTCTTCAAATCATTATGCAGTGTTCAAATTTTCCATTAGATCAGAAGTAACCAGAAAATACTACGAAAGGAGAATTAGACTCTTTCTGGATTTTATCAAATTTAATTTCGAAGATAACAATATAGATAAACGCTGTAATGCATTTGCACTCAAAGCAAATCATGAAATAAAATCGGCACTAGAGCATGTTATAAGGTTCTTGCAATTTCAAAAAAGCAGAGTTGAAAATGGCAGAGTCTGGAAGAAGAAATGTTTTCATAGCTAAGGACTAACCTGTCTGCTATTTTTGCAAAACTATGGCCAGAGATTGAATCACCTTCACCACGATAGGAGATTGAATCGTCCTCTTCCTCATTAGTTCAAATAGATACTAAAGTTAGTAATCAGCTCCATTCTATGCGCGCAGCTTATCAGGTCAATCGTCATAATCCACATACACATATAGGTAATATGCTGGCTTTGGTCCTGGAACGCTGACTTTCAAGAAAATGTTGGATTTATCAGAAGCGACGTGGAAGGATGTTAAGGTGCCTCATACAGTAGAAGAATCACATAATAACCTAAAACAAACTACTCTATCAGATTTTTTGAAATGAGATATTATTCATGATAATGATAGATAATTCATATACATTGATTTCAAAAGTAGAACCCATGCTAAAACGTTACCACGAGAGTTAGGTAAAATAAGAGATTACAGACATATGCCTAGAAGAGTAGTGGTTATAAATGATATCCCATATCGTCGTTGGAACGACAAAAGGTTCGTTCATAGTCATTATATTCACATAAACTTTTCCGCTCAAAGCAAATACTCCAAATCCAATAACCGTGGCATTAATAACAAATGGCCCTATCTATCAATGGAGCAGTTATTTATAACTTACCTACTTAGGTGCTAAATACCAACCAAGTTCTATCATACTACTGGACTTAAATAATATATTATCTCTATATTACATGTGATAACAAGAAAAGAAACTAATCATCTGACTAACAAACAAGAACAATACCATTCACGTTCAGTTTCTCATATTATAAATAGTATTGAGACAATAGAAGGTGGAGGCTTTATTGTACATAGGCCATTTCCAACTGATACTCTTTTAGATTTTGATCCATTTCTTTTATTGGACGAAATGGGTCCTAAAAATTGGAAGCCAGGAGAAGCAAAAGGAGCACCCGACCATCCTCATCGTGGATTTGAAACAGTAACATATATGATTGAAGGTAAATTTGCGCATAAGGATTCTAGAGGAAATTCAGGCAAACTTGGGCCAGGTGATGTACAGTGGATGACTGCAGGAGCAGGCGTTATTCATTCTGAAATGCCAGACAAAGAATTTACTCGTATAGGAGGAATGTTACATGCATTTCAGTTATGGGTTAACTTGCCACGGCGTGATAAAATGATAAAACCTCGTTACCAAGATATTCCTTCTTCGAAAATTCCTGTAGCACAAAACGAAGATGGTGCTGTGAAAGTTAAAGTTATTGCAGGTGAAGCATTAGGCGCTCGTGCTATAATAGACACACGTACCCCAATCTTTTATCTTCATTTCACTCTACAACCAGGTGCCAAAGTGGTACAAGCAATTCCAAGAGAGTATAACGCTTTTGCATATATTATCAAAGGCGAGGCCTTATTTGGGCCTATTAAAAATCAAAAATCTGCAAATACAGGACAGATGATTATCTTTGATAATGATGGCGAAGAAGTAGAAATCGGCGCTGCTGCAAGTACTGCCACTACCACTACTACTAATAATAAATCCGCTCTAGATTTTCTTCTAATAGGTGGAGTTCCGTTAAATGAACCAGTAGCAAGATATGGTCCATTTGTTATGAATACTAAAGAAGAGATTCATCAAGCAGTAGAAGATTATCAAACTGGTAAGATGGGTGAAATTACTATTCAATAAAAATGGATGCGTAACTATGACGAGAGTACTTAAATAGTGAATTTCTAGTATATCCTCTGATGATAATATGGAAGAATCAATTAATATAAAAACTCACATAAAATTTATTCATCTGACCGGAATAGTTATGGTAACAACAATATTTGCCGGACTAATCAACATTTCTAGTCATTGTAGGAAGACCTAGTATTCTGAAATGGAAACACTTGAAAAGTAAAATCTATCCTCCATGGGACCGTCCTCAATTAGGTGATATCATTTAGTTAGGAGGGAACGCAGCATGGAGCACAATCAGATACATTTTAGAGCAGAATTTACTATAGAAGAGGGAAAAATAGAAGAATTTAAGAAACTGGTACAGGATATGAGCAGAGTGGTGGAAGCTAACGAGCCAGATACAATAAATTACGAGTTTTATCTTAATAAATCTGAGACAAAGTGTATTGTACATGAAACATATACAAATTCAGAGGCTGCACTTGCTCACAATACCGGCATAGCATCGCAAACGATACTTCCAAAGATTTTCAGTGTTTCTAGGATAAGTAAATTTGACGTTTACGGGAACCCTAGCGAGGAATTACAAAAGGCGCTAACAAGTGTTGGTCCACAGACTTACAACCTATTTGCCGGATTCTGTCGTTGACAGTTCGGGATTACTTATTAAATCTAGCCATTTTTTACCAACCAGAACTCAGTATGTACATACATAATACCAAAGGTGTAATCCATTTCTAAACTAAACTAAACTTCTGTCAGATACAGGAAATGTGATGACTTTGCCATTTACTTTATGCCAACTATCGAAAAGATATTTGTCGCAACTTATTATGTGGAGCTCGTCTTCCGTAGATCGTCTAGATATAGACACTGCTTCCATTCAAATTAGGCTTATCAAAACCAATTTCGTTATTGTATCACTTTGTATCTCCATACATAATCTTAATTTTTTTATGATGGCAAATTTCTAAATTGTAATAACAATCGATGATGTTAAATATTATCTTGACGAAATATTAGTAGAACGGAAATCAAAGAAGAATAACCACATGTAGGCAACAATATAAATACTACATGTAGTAGTATTCGTATTCGCATCTTCCGAACTTTGATGTTACTACTAGATAAGATCTTTGAATTCTTTTGTAAGATCTATCAAAAGACTTTGTTCACTGTTCTGATTGATTTTATCTTTGCCTTCTCTCCTGTCTTCTCTTCTAGTAAGTTAATATCGTATAGACAGACTTCGGATTACTATTAGCTTATGTAATACGTAATACTTTCATTTGCTGATCCCCTAGGCTGCCAAATTTAACAAAATCTAATCGAATTAAGTTATAGCCATTATTTTTATGTCAGAGAAAGAAAATGATCGTCTTTTACGACTTCAGTTGTTTCAGGACTGCAAATTCGGTGTTAGCTTTCCTGCTACTATATTATTTACAAACGAATTGGTTACAAAAATCAGACAACTCTTGCAATTCGACATCGAACATTATGGCTCCTTCATCTCCAGAAATTCAAGCCCCTCCACGGAGGATTCAAAAATACACATCAAAGGAGGCTTGTGATGACTTGAAATTACAAGTTATGAAGGAAAAAATCAATTAATAAATCAATAGACATTAAAGGCAAAATTTCTACATCATGAAGGAATTAGACCCGTTAACGCTAATGTTAGCTTATCTTGGGTGCTCCGAGTCCCACACTTGCAGTATATTAGTTTCCTGCTCTAGTGTCTCTTCATAACCGTCTCTTAATAGCTTTTTAATTGTAGTACTTGAGAAATCGAAAGTTTTATTTGCTATTGTATGTGTATCGTTCTTGCGTTCTATTCTAATTACCTGATCGACAGAAACCATATGGTTGATGAGATCCGCGTATTTGAAATGCTTCCCAGTGCTAAAATTTCTCGTTTCGGCTTGCTGCTCTAGGATGTTATCTACTAAAGCCTTTTTAACCTTATTATCTTCGGCTAGCTTAATGAGGCTATTAACAATGTTAACGTAATCGGTGATCATTATTGCCATCCTTTCATCAAACAAGGTCCTATCATGATACGTCAAGTCATTTTTTCTGTCTACAAGTGCGTCATAATCAGCAGGTAAAGAATCCTGCTTAATTGGATGTACATTAACTATGAAAACGCGTAGAGGAGGAACTTCAGATTTTCTAACGTAATCCCAATACCTGCGGTGTTCAATTACGGCCTCCCTAAGTGGAGTATTTGCGATAATGCCACCGTCCCAAAAATAGCGATCTTTCTTAGTGATCAGGCTATTTCCATCTTCGTTCTGTTTTTCATTTTCCCTATTGATCCCATGTCCACCATTGGAATCTTCGACTCCTAATTTAGTATAATCGTAATTAACAGGTACTGAACCACTTGCAAGAACAAAGTCAACTTCTATCCCGTCATTATGACTAATTACATGCTCATATCCCTCGTGGTCATTAGGTCCCCTTGCAAATTCAGGACCGTAACGGCCATATTCAGTTTTCCGAGTACCATCCTCCTTTTCGTAACTATCAAATACCACAGTGCTTCCTTCCTGTACGTCGACGCTCACCAAAAGTAGCCGAGGTTCATTATTTTGGTAACTGGTTGCTATCGGAAACTTTGCAAATTTCTCAAGGCTCCTTTTTAACGGTTCGTTGCTATAAAGATACCATGTATTAACAGGATCTAAAAACCTCCTATCTTCCAATGCTTTAGTAAGGCTGAATACGTTGGGTACCCCTTTAAGCATGAACTGCTTTGTGCCATAATATCTTCTCGCCGATTCGCTTGACGCCAAATCCTTGTTAAAATAGTGCCAATAATTCTGCCAATAATTCCACCATTCATTAAAACCTGGAATTATATCCATGAAGGATTCCGTCGCCATATACTCCCAAAATTCAGTCAGTCGATCCGCAAATCCTTGCCAGCTCTTGTTTTCTTTTACATAACTGACTAGCACAGCTGCATTCATTGCGCCTATGGAGGTACCCGCTACAATATGAAACAACGGTTTTCCTTCCCTACCCAGTTTTACGTCTCTTTCAGAAAGCAATTCGTAAGTAGCCTTGTAGACGCCAGCCTCATAAGCTCCTAGAGATCCACCACCTTGGAATACTAATGCCCTTTGAAAGCGACTTGTCGTATTCAATCTTTCAACATTGCAATAGGAAAATGGATCCTTTTAAAACTTTCAAATTATTTCTAGTTACTCGGACCTTGCATCTTAGAAAATATATCCTGATTGGGAGCTGCCATCTATAAAGCACCATATTTTATTTAATCACTACGATATTTTCATTTAATCTTGACCTTCAGTAAGGGAACCCTTTTGAATATTTTATCGTATCTTATTTTATCTTATTTTATCTTTGTATTGG
>CAVPXM010000071.1:0-24447 GCA_963709405.1 uncultured Nitrososphaerales archaeon | reverse complement strand
ACTGGAAAGCTCGTTAGACGGGTAATTAAGGCAAAAGCATTGGGAGAAAATATTGGTAATCAAGATCTATCAACTATCGAGAATCCCGAATCGCTAAAGTATATTATATCTTCTCTTGATTCAATAAACTCAAAATGAGAAAAGATCAGGTTCCCATGAGACCATTAGCCGAGGGGAAATTAGAATGATGTAGGTTACTAATAATATTAAACACAAGCCATTGTGAACTATAACTTTTTTAACCAATATTCGTAATTACTTATTAATTAAGAGTCAATGATAATATTGAAAAAAGAGCATTTACTGAACGTGAAAATTCATAGTTAGATCCTTTTTCAACAACTTTCAGCCTTTTATCATGAGTTAAGACTCAGAAATACGCGGCAAATCTAAAATGGTTAGGAGTCTTTTTGCACCAATTCTTTACCATAAATTCGTTAGGAATCCTGTAGAAAGAAGAATCAATTTCGAGAAAGTCAAATACTTGAGAATAATAACTTAACCACTTGGAATTATCTACATTGAGAGGGTAAAATTTTCCTTGCCATGCTGAATAACTTCATTCAGAGCAGCCAATATGGTATTGCAAGTATGATGACGTATGCTAAAAGGGGATAGTTTTGAATAAAGATTGTGAAGCCTAGCTACTTGTTAATCGACACACCCTTTGTATATTTTGTTGATCACAAATAAAAAAGAAAGCGCTGTGCCATCAAAAGGGATACTTGGTATCGGAATAAGCATTTTCTTTTTAGGACTGGTTCTATGGGGAGGATGGAATGTATATCAAGGGCTACTGAAGTCATTTAATAAGGTAAATACAGCAAATAATAATTTGGTGAATCGATGCATGAAACAACTACCAGTAGGCTCAGATATTTGCGATCAGGAGTTGAGACTTACACTACAACAATCATGTAATAATACTTTCACCAACTTTCTTATGATGAAAAAGAAGGACATTTGTAATGATGGTAAAGTGAATCACTATTATCAACTAAGAACGGCTTATGATATAGCTAGAAGAGGATGAGTAGAAAAGGAAAGTGAGTCCGACAATTGAAGTACAACGGCAGTCAACAACACAACCACCAACAACAACAAGAGAAACGTGCGTAGCATGCTTCAATCCCCTTAGCGCTACTGAGAAATCGGATTTCGAGAGTTTACTTCCCAGCCGCTTCGCCGGGACCGGGATAACTACAATCGAATAATTGTGTGCGTTTCTGGAAAATATAGTTGGACAAGGGGAAGATCCAACGGAAGCGATCAACATAATCCAAAGTACCTTAGACGTAGTTGAAGGGGGTAGGTACAGGCACCGCTTCAAACATAACATCTTGCGTGGAAAGAGCCGTCCTATGAGATAATTAGTCTCAAACATATGATCATGAGACAGACAAAGAGAAAATAAACCAAGGATCGCCTTCCACTAATATGAGTGAATGAGTGAGTGATGGCTTCATATCTTTTTTTGTATCATTCATCCGAGGCTTTTTGTCAGATAAGATAGATCGTCCCAATTTTCTAAATGAAAGTGTATATTGATAGATAGATCAATTGAGCATAGAGATCAATCATTCCTTAAACGTACACTTAGAAAATGCATCGATTGAGCACGATAATGTATCAGACTAAAGTGTGCAAATACGTCACTTGTTGTCATAGCAAAACAGACTAATAAAAGTGCACATAGTAACAAGAAAGAAAAATGACAAATATTGGAAGTAAAATAGATAAACAATATACTTTTGACAGATTTGCAGCAATAAGACGCTATACTGGTTTTGATTTTCTTAAGAGAAGAGAACCATTGTCTTCATCATCTTCATGGATAACATACATTGTTGATACAAATGGTCAGTTTAATCTATGGAGACAGCGTTCTTCTTTAAGTCAAGAATATAATGATGGTAGCGAACCATGTGCATCACATCAGTTAACTAATTTTATTGATATTGCAGTAAGGCATGTATTTTGTTCGCCAGTAGATGATAGCATTATCTTTTTTGCTGATTATCAGGGTACAGAGAACTTTCAGATATACAGAATAAATGATGCTTTTCATTCGTTTTGGCCACAAGCTATAACACAAAATCCAAAAGTAAGATATGAATGGGGAGCAGAGTGTTTTAGCCATGATGGAAAGTACATAACATACAGGTCAAATGAGAGCAACCCATCTGATATGCTTGTATATGTACATAATATAAATAAAAACAATAACAACGATTACAATAACGAGCACGCTTTATGTATTACAAATAAACCTGGTTGGTATGTCCCTGGTTATTGGTCTCCAGACAATAAGAAGCTAAATTGCTTTCAGATCATTACACAAACAGAATATGATATTTGGCTACTTGATATAGATAGAAATGAAATGCTACAAGTAACACCACTACTATCTGAAGAAGAGACTAAAAGCAGGAATATAGCAGGTCCCTGGTTACCTAGTGGACAAGGCTTCTATATAATATCAGATCTGAGAAGAGAATATGCTGGCCTAGCATTATATGATATTAACAAATCAAAGACTTGAATGGATTTTAACACCAGAACATGATATAGAATCAATAGATGTCAGCAAGGATGGAAACACACTTGTTTGGACCGAAAACGTAGATGGGTATAGCAATATCTATATTAAGAACACACAGAATGGAGAGATACAAAAGATAACATCAGAGAATATATCAAAAGAAGGTGGTGGTGTTGTAGCAGACCTAAAGATATCTTCTGATGGCAAAACAATTGGTGTTAGGATGACTACACCAACATCTCCATCAAACATATACCTAATAGATATCGAAACTAAAAAAGCTGACAGGCTAACTGAATCTCTGCTAGGTAACATACCTGAACAAATAATGATACAGCCGGAGTTAATCAAATACAAAAGTTTTGATGGAATGGAGATACAGGCATTTTTATACAAACCAAGACATGGTAATAGCAGTGGTAGTAGTGGAAGTAATAGTATTACTAAATTTGGAGCCATTCTTTCAATTCATGGTGGTCCTACTTCTCAAGAAAGACCAACTTACGCTTATGCTGGATTTTACCAATATCTTGCAAACAAAGGAATAGCAGTATTATCTCCCAATTTTCGTGGTAGCACAGGTTATGGAAAGAACTTTGAGAGGAAAATATATCATGATTGGGGAGGAGGAGAGCTCAAAGACCTAGAATATGCAGCAAAATGGTTGGTATCACAGGAATGGATTGATACTAGTAGAATAGGAGTATTTGGTGCAAGCTTTGGAGGCTTTGCAACTCTAAGCTGTATAACCAGACTGCCGCATTATAACTGGAAGACAGCGGTAGATATAGTAGGTCCAAGTAATCTTGTGACATTTGCTAAAGCAGTACCAGAACACTGGAAACGATTGATGGCAGAATGGGTAGGAGATCCTGAAAAGGAACAAGATTTCCTCAAAGAAAGATCTCCTATCACTTATGTCGACAATATAAAGTCAACAATAAATTTGCTTATAATACAAGGAGCAAATGATCCAAAAGTAGTAAAAAATGAATCAGATCAGATAGTCGAAAGGTTAAGAAACAAAGGTATCGGTGTTGAATACATGGTTTTTGATGATGAAGGTCATGGTTTTACTAAATATAGTAATCTTGTAAAGGCTTTAAAGAATTCAGCAGAGTTCTTGGCAAATAGGTTATCATCATTATCCTTGTAGAATCAAGCAAAAGGAAAGGGAATAGCTATATTCGAAAGAAAGAGTGCTTGATAAAGCCTCCAAAAAGAATCACTTTGGTAGAAATGCTATTTGTTTATAGATTCAAATCTCTAACACGGTGGGTGGAAAAATTGAGTCAAATCTGTCTTGCTTCCACCGAACCCGCACTGATAATAGTTCCCCGACGTGGACTCACCAACAAAATAAGAGTGAAATCAAAAGTTGATAGAGCCCGATCAAGGTCGAAACGAAGAGGACATGGATCCCTATACCATGTTTATATATTCCATCAGATCGCCTTACACAAAAGAGTCTTACTTTAGAAAATTGCGCAGATTCTTTGATGGCATCGATACTCCTTTTGAAAAAAGCATCAAATACAAAGAATAATCCGATATGTTAAAGATAGAACTGAAAGTTTTGATGACTATTTTTTCCTAGTAGGAAAAATAATTGTAGACTAGAACATGTAATGCATTGGCTGGATGTGTTTGTAGATATGCACAATGAGAAGATTCTTCAGAGGATGGTTAAATGAACAAGAACTTATTATTATCAATGTGCAAATAAATATATGTGGTCATCATCATCAAAGCACTCAAATATTAAAGAAAGATGCATAATATAGAGCGAATAGTATATGACTGATAGAGATATTATTTCATTAGGAAATCCATTTTTTGAAGAAAAGGGCAAGGTTATCAGTCAGAGGGTATTGTCTGTGGAACCAGAAGTTCAGATAGAATATATTATCTCCCTGAATGGAATTATGAATGGCAATGTACGTATCATAGATAATGGAACACTTATAAGTTCTCCTAGAGGAAGTAGCGAAATATTCTATAGCCAAGGACAAGGGATAATAACTACCAAAGATGGAAGAGAAATGGCAACATGGACAAGCCAAGGAATTGAAAATGTTGCAAAGGAAGGCAACAAGAAATTATTACATGGTTCAGCATTTTACAGGACGGCCTCATCACGAGGAAATCTTGCTTTTCTCAATAACGTTATGACTGTTTTTGAATCAGAAACAGATGAGTTTGGAAACATTTCAAATAAAGAATGGCAGTGGAAATAAGCAGCACAAGTTATAGAAAATGAAGAAGGCTGCGACAAATGGAATCAAGAGCAACAACAACTAAAAAACAAAAAAAGAAAAGCGAAGACATGATAGCTTCCCTGTATCGTTATTCTGACTTATCTGTGCAAGCTATTGCTCACAAGGTAAATATGAACCCGAACGAGGTACAAAAGATGATCGACGATATAGTAAAGTCAAATGCGCTAGAAGTATTAGTGGAACAAAGTACTACAAGAGTGGAAAAAATAATGACCAGTATCGTTATAGCTCTAGATTATTCTAAAACCGCAGTCGATGCTGCAGTCCTGATGACAGAAAAGCAGGTAGGAAGCGTAGTAGTAACTAAAGATAATGGTAAACCATTTGGAATGGTTACAGAAAGAGACCTTGTAAGAAGAATAGGAGCAAAGGATCGCTATTTTCATGATGCATTACTTGAACACATAACTTCCCGTCCTCTCATTTACGCAGAGGCAGGACTAACAGTACAAGAAGAGGCAGAAATTATGATAAAGAATAAAATTCGAAGGCTTCCGATAGTTCATACCCAAAAACTAGCGGGTATGGTAACTGTAACAGACTTGGGAGTATTTCTTTCACCTACAAGAAGACCAGGACTTGCATTATCAGCACTGCAAGCAATTTCAAGAAATAGAAATTCAATCAGATCTTTAGGATAAGAACAATAATTATAACAATACATCCCTCTAGCTAATTTACTGAACCCAAATCCTGGCATGGCTCCTTTCGTATTAATATCAGAAATAATCAAAGAATAAGAATCGAAGTCTTAATAATAACAAAGAATTTTGTAAATTTAAACACTGCATTATAGCAATAGTAACTGGGAGAGAAAGTGGATTTATTGAAGGATGATTGATCAATCCCTTATCAACACAAAAAAGGGTAGCTGCTTATATAATAATAGTGCCTTGATTATTAAGATATTGTTAAGATGACTACAAAGTATGCAAAGTACGGAAAGATTAAAACCTCAAATTCATCACCACGACCACCACCATCATCATCAGCAGCAAAAGTAACAGAAAAACATCAACAACAACAACGACAAAACAGAGAAGAACAATCATTATTAGTAAACATACCCTCTGGTTTTGTAGAATTAGAAGGAAATTTTGAAATCCCCGAAAATCCGATTGGAATAGTCTTATTTGCTCATGGTAGTGGCAGTAGTAGGCATAGTACAAGAAATAGATATGTGGCCAAAGTACTTAGAGATTCAAAAATTGCTACGTTGTTATTTGATCTATTAACAGCTGAAGAAGAAGAAATTGATAGTCTGACTGGACATCTTAGATTTGATATAAATTTACTAGCCAATAGACTCATTGATGCTACTAATTGGATTATAGATTATAATAAGAACAAATCTGGCATTGGTATTATTAATAGCACACAAATAGAAATAGAGAGGAAAGAAAAGAAGAATAGCTCCTTAAATCTAAATATAGGTCATTTTGGTGCCAGTACAGGCGCAGCAGCGGCTCTGGTTGCTTCTTCAAAGCTTCAAGAAGATAGCAACAACGATCATGCCATCGTCAAGGCAATAGTGTCAAGAGGAGGAAGGCCTGATCTAGCAGGAGAACATGCGTTATCAACAGTGAAATCACCCACATTATTGATTGTTGGCGGTAATGATGAGGTAGTCATCGAATTAAATAAACAAGCTCTAAATCATTTAACAAATACAATACAAGAAAGCAAATTAGTGATAGTTCCTGGAGCAACTCATCTTTTTGAAGAACCAGGAACACTTGAGAAAGTTGCAGAGCTTGCAGCTGGATGGTTTGTGAAACATTTTAGAAAATAATTAATAACTAGACGTAAAAATAAAACGAAAGCATCCCTTTGTAAGATTAATCCTTGTATATTATATGAGTATATAATAATGGATCATATTAGCAAAAGGAGAGCTATCAATACTCCTTCATATATCTCAAATCTTCTATTTTAAACAATGGCTATCGGTATCTTTATTCTCTTTCCTCCTCTTGTTTCGCTTTTGTCTACTACTATGCAATTTTTAGTCCCTAGATAATTGCATCTTTGGATCATTCTACTTATTACAATTTCCTCATCTTCTTCTAGTAATGCAGTATTCACACTAAAATCATAGATTCTCGTTGGAATAAGTTCTATCTCTTTTATTTTACAATGACTACTGTTACCATTGTTATTATACTTGTCATAATTATTATTGTTACTATATTCAAAATTTAATAGAAATACAAAAGACAAATCATTTCTATATACCCGATGCACCGCGCAATCATACATTATTATTTTATTATGCTTATAAATTTCTATACCTTGAGGCATATGGTTACTGTGGCCCCAGTATATATCAGCTCCCATATCAATAATCATATGCGCAAAATTAACATAGTCAGAAGAAGGATTTTCTCTAAAATGAGGACCAACATGAGAAGAAACAATTACCAGATCTGACACTTGTCTTGCTTTTTGTATAGAGCGTTTGAGTCTGCTATAATAAACACTATTATTATCACTACGTAATTTCACTTTCTCTTTCTCTTTTCTTAACTTAATCGGAATATAGTTTATTCCAGGTGAATTCTCAGTTGCTTCCCATTCCGGCTCATTATCAGTTAAAGATACTAGGCCAATTTTAACCACACAAATGTCATGGTCATTATTATTCTTACTGCTGCTACTAACACTCTTTGGTTTTGTTCTTTTGTTTGTATTTAATATAGCCGGTTCCATTGCTTCTTTGAGATTTCTGCCAGCACCCGAATGTCTTATTTCATTTTTGTCAAGCAAATCAAGCATTTCAATTAGTGCTTCATTATCATAATCTAATACGTGGTTATTAGCTAAAGATACATAATCTATTCCTGCTACCTTCAAAACATTAATGGCTTCAGGATGAGCACGAAAGTGAAACACCTTAAATGTTTTATCCCATTCTTTACCAACTGATGACACTACACATTCTAAATTTATTAGAGATAAATCCGCAGCTCGAATAACGTTTAATGTATCTCCCCATACATAAGTAAATTTATCATTAGAAAGTACACTATTAACCAATCTTCCAAGCATCACATCTCCAGTAAAAGCAATTTTCATTCCTACTTGTACTATCGCTGACATTTCTATTATTAACATGTCTTTTCTCTAAGTTACGCAAACTTGTTGTCGATAAACCCTGGATAAGATACGAAATGATATTATGTAAGTATAGAATGCAGTGCAGTTTCACTGTATTCTTCTTATGAAGCACTGATTTTCATAATAAAGTACTATGTTAGTAAAAATGAAGATTATGATGAAGCTACGAAAAAAACGATCACATTGATCTGTTTTCCAACAGTTATCAAATTTTTTACTCATCATTTCGTTTAATACAATTTGTTCGAATTTGATTTTCTGGGGACAGAATGACATATTCTTTACCAGAGAAGGAGGCGAAGCTTACCTGAAGGATCTACCTGATGCCGAGATGCACAGGCTAGATTCAGGACACTTTGGTCTAGAGGATTGCCTTGAGATCGCTAGTAACGTCAGCCGCTTCTACCTTGCCAGAGTGGTCAAAGTGCTGGCTTGATAAGACTGAGGAAACACCAATACCAGAGACTTCTTGGAGTTGGGGGGATAAACGTAACCCTTCAAATCGCGAATAGGTGCTGCTATGCAACCTGGCAATGAGTTAGAAGGTAAAACAGTTTTCGAATCTACTAATTCCTCTACTGATCACATGAGTAACCTTGATTTTATGCTGCTACGTCTGCTGCCTATTCAAAAGTCGGGATTAGAACCCTGAATTCAAGTAAGACTAGAACAAGCTACTAAAGAATAAATAATTTATCACTAATAACTTTAAAGACGACTTTGAAAGATAAGCAGGTTCACATAGCCAGAAAAATACAAGAAAATCCAAAACTGACTGTAATGGGTGTACCTACAAATTCTTCTGGTAAGAGTGATGGTGTTGCAAAAGTTCCAAGTGCTCTTCGTAGTGCTGGATTGATACAGGCCCTTAGCCATTATTGTGATATATACGATGAAGGAGATGTGACCTTTACTGTACCTACAACAGATAGAGATCCTCATTCTGGTATAATAGGACATGATACTTTTATTTCGATGGTTCAAGCCGTCTACAAAAGTGTTAATAATGCACTTAAGAGTCACAGGTTTCCGTTAGTTATAGGTGGCGACTGCCCGATTCTTCTTGGATGTCTGGCAGCAGTTAAAGATCTTCACGGAAGTAGTTCAGGATTGTTATTTGTAGATGGCCATGAAGACGCTTATCCACCAGATAAATCTCCAACTGGCGAAGCTGCAGATATGGAACTTGGGTTTGCACTTGGTATGAACTGTGACCATTTACCCTCAAACATAGTTGATAATAGTAATTGGCCGCCATTACCTTTGGTTGATGCTAGGAACATTTGCATATTTTGCCCTCGTGACAAGAAGGTGCTACAAAAGCAAGGGTAGAATCTCTATCTAGCAAAGTAGTAAAAATATTTTATGACGATACTGCCCTTCTCAAAAGCGAGAATATTGAAGCTCTAATTAACAGAACATTAAAACAATTAAAATCCAAGACTGTGACGCAGGTTGATAAACTGTGGCTTCATGTGGATTTAGATGTACTATCTACGCGCTCTATGCCGGCTGTTGACTACCAACAACCCGGTGGCATAAACTGGAATCATCTAAAGAAAATTACTAAAGTAATAATGTCATCAAGTTATCCCATTGGACTGAATCTTACAATTTATAATCCGGATATGGATCCTGATGGTCTCTTTGCCAAACGCATTGTTAATTATGTGCGGTATGCAGTATCTTTTCTTTAAAATATTAAAAGAAAACTAAGTATCCACGGCTATGCGTCAAGTGCTACTATTTTTTCTGTTAATTCTGTCACACCCTAGAGGCCTTAAAATCACGTCAGATTTGGTCCATAAACTCTCGGGCCCACAATGATATAGTTCTCTAATAGGGTTCGAAACAAAAAAGGAAGGGAACAAAACAAATTTTATAATCGAACCAACAACAACAGCTGCAATTTCTTATAAAAATACTGAATTCGATGATAGGTGACTTTTTCACTATGTCAAAAACACTTTCTATTGACTATACCATTTATCATTCAAGCAATTGATCTATCGAGTAATAGTTCATTAACTTTTTCTCTGTTTTGCAAATCAAGGTTGATCAAAAGACTAGATTTATTTCTAAGCTCGTCGATTAGAAGATGTTGTAGCTTTTGATGGACAACGACAATTACTTTCTTGTCGACATTAAGTAAATTCTTTACAGAGTCTACGAACTCTCTTGATTTGAGCTCCATAGGACCAATCTCGTCACAAAAGATGACGTCAGAATTCATTACAGCATTCGTCAGTCACTCGGCTGCAAAGCGGCACCCTGCAATGTTAACGAAATACTTTCCAACCTTAGGACCATTTCCAGTGATAGAAGCCAATACATTTCTATCATTTGTGGAAAGATTGATGAATTCGAATCCTATCCTCCTATTATTGGTTCTTAGCTCTCTGGAAACTATACCACCTACTTTCACTCCTCTTTCTTTTAATGCTCGGGCAACACGAATTATGGCTGTGGTCTTCCCGACTCCTGGAGCTCCAGTTAGAACTATAATTGTCATTATTCTTGATTGAACAAAGCTGTTTAAGTCGTTTTAGAATACTAGAATGGCGGGGTCACATTTTGCGACGGATTCTATCCCTCGTTCACTCACCAGCAGTAGATTACTAGCGTCGTATCCCCGAGATGGATTACATCACACACTCGTGTATTGCATCCAACCGAACCCGCTACGATATCAGTGCTTTTTAGTGGGTCCTGAGAATAAAAAGCTGCGAAAATAAGAAAGTGTTAAAACAGTTGAACAACAACTATAAGGTGATAATAACCATAACACCGAACCAAGCGATAAATCTAGCACTAAATTAAATCAAATATTTTGATAATAAAAAATAATACTATTGCTAGAGCACAAATTGGTCAAGCGAACTGGTCAAGCGGGCATAAATTTAGTAGTGGATAACATAACATCATATTGCACTAGTCCTGCACAATTGTCTTATTTTATTTACCGTGTCATCAGGCAAATAATGCTACTTGTATCAAAAGGTAGTGTTTTTTCTTTGTCACATTTGATAATATAAAAGTGCCTCGTTTAAGCAGTTGCTGTTATTTACATAATCCATTTACATTTGCAGCATATTTTTCATGGTGCTTTTCAATTGCTTCTTTATAAGAAGCATTAAGCAGGCAATTTAGTCTGTCGGCTTCTATATTATACAACGTATTTTCCGTTGTGACACCCAAATTCGTCAGGCAATTCTGTTTGTGCTTTCCTTAAAGATTCTTCAGTGAAACCCATCATAAAATGAACATCAAGGAATTATGGCATCTTACGCTTTTACTTGCACTTTTTATCTAAGTCGGTCGCGCAGTATCATTCTACTAGTTTACAATTAAAAATAACAATAATGATGGCAGTCTTACCATACTGTGCAATTTATCTTGGAAAACACGTTGTCTCCTTTTTCTTTCCTATGGCCAACAAGAAGCGGTATACTATTGGACAGTTTACAACTATGCCAGCTGAACCATATGGAGCTCCACTAGGGCCGGTTCTCCACCCTTTCTCAACAAAACCCAGAATCTGAAACTCCTCGATTAATCTCGAGCGAGAACCATTATCAGTGGCGTTCCGTGTGCACTGTCATATATTAAGATCCCACATTGGACTACAGTCTGTGGCAATAGTAGGTATTCCTCCTAGAACGTTTAAGGGCGATAGACCGTCAGCTAAAGCACTGTTAAATCCCTGTCTTTGAGGATTATCTTTTCCAGTAGGGTCATTTATGAAAGCAAAGATCTTTTCTACTGCACTAAATGCACTATCGTCATGTCCTGTGGCTATGGCACCAAGCTTGATTGAGAATGTGGCATTTTCCAAAGATGCTGCAATGGGGTTACCTGCATCCATGCTCAAATAAAGAGCTGGGCTGGAGCTGCATCAAGAGCAGAGACTATTGGTGACGATGACAGCGTTGGTAGTGTAAACAAAAGAGCGAACCCTAATATAGTAGCGATAAGTACCTTTGTTTTTGATAAACAACAACAATTGCTTTTGTCATTTTATCACCCTCTCAAGGTAGAAGCGGCGGATGTTACTAGCGATATCATCAAGGCAGTCCTCTACAGCAAAGTGTCCTGAATCGAGCCTGTGCATCTCGGCATCAGGTAGATCCTTCAGGTAAGCTTCGCCTCCTTCTCTGGTAAAGAATATGTCATTCTGTCCCCAGAAAATCAACGACTTTGGCTGACGGTGCTGTAAGAACTCTTGCCATTTTGGATACAGTCCTACGTTAGTGCGGTAGTCGTAGAACAGATCAATCTGTACGCGCCGTGCGTTTGGTCGTTCCATGAACCTAAAGTCCATGTTCCAGTTGTCAGGACTGATGGCTCCAGGATTTTTGTGGCCGTAAAGATACACTTGCCTGATCGTGTCAAGTTGTAGAAACCCGTATAGAGGGGCCTCGGTTTCAGGAGTGCGGTTCTTCCAAAGTGCGTTACGCAGGCCATCCCATGCACTTGTAAAGCCAATTTCATAGGCGTTTGTGTTCTGCAATACTAGCCATTCTAGCAATTCGGGGTGTCTAGTTATGATCCTGAATCCAACAGGTCCACCATAATCCTGCAGGTAAAGTCCAAAGTGTGTAAAATCTATGGCCTTCAAGAAATCTTCCATTATCTCAGAGAGTCGTTCGAAGGTGTAGTTGAATTCATCCGGACTTGGTAAGTCGGAGTTTCCAAAACCAGGATAGTCAGGTGCGACGACATGGAAATGGTCGGCTAGGGCTAAAATAAGGTTGCGGTACTGGTGAGAAGAAGCAGGAAAGCCGTGAAGCAATACCAGCTTCGGATTGGTAGGGTCCCCAATTTCCCTGTAGAAGATAGACAGCCCGTCAACTGTTACGGTCTTGTACAACGTCCCTGTGTTGTGTGTTCTTTGATTTGGTGTTCTTTGATTTGAAACTTGTTTATTCACGACGAATAAAAATCGCTATTTTTATTTATCCTTTGGGGCTTACCAGTATCTTACTGTAAGCCAGCTGCTGTAACAGTTGCAGAACGTTTGATTATAAGATCATGATACTCTGAAAAACGATCTTCAAGGTTTTCTGGCACTGACTTATACAGACATAGTAAAGTGATAGGTTCTTCAAATTCTCTTATTGCGATATCGAATACGTTTTCAATCTCTACAGCGTCCTCATACCTACCCTGTTCTATTAATTTGGCCGGCAGAGTGGCAATCATATTCAACCCTTTTTTTGATTTCTCTTTTGCTAACTCTTCGATGCTACGAAGTCCTTTGACAACGGGTTCAATCGAAAAGCTGCCATTATGAAAACTTTCATCAGCAGGAATTATCATTATATCCTGCGAGTTAAGTAAGGTATTTATGTTTGGGAACTTGTCGAGTGATTCTAAGAATTTCTGCTCTTCCTTTCTATAAATAATCAATACATTGATCTCATTGCGATCAATTCCGCGCTTTATAAAGGCAGTAACAATCTCTTTAAATTGGCTTTCATTGTTAAAAGTAAGAACTATATGGTCATGGTCCTTCATTTCCAGAACAAAATCTCCAATGTAGTCAATCTTATTGTAAAATGCCTCTTGCTCATCAAGAAATTTATTAATCATATGTCTTAATAGCTCCGATTTGTTAGTCATGCCCATAGCTTTAGATTTAGGTGTTTGTAAGAACTGATCAAGTCTTTTAATCAATAGCTTTGGAAGGTGCACATAATACCAGTCCTTACGGCCCATAGCATTACTATTAAAGATAGATGAGTATTTTAGTATTCAAAATATGCTATTTTAGCTATCTTTTTTTATTATCCAGACCATTAGCTTTTCCACCCGTCACCATTGAGAGTGCCACCCGGGCATCGCGCTGAATATTCTTCAATTTTCGGTAGAGATTCTGGTGAGCACAGACAATTTCATCGCCATTAAGGCCAACCCAGACGATAGAGACCTGAGGACTGCCATCCTTGTTCAGGGTCACAAGGGGGGAGCAAGATAGCCCGAAGTCAATGCTTGCCGTACCGTATCATCCAAAATCATAACGATCAGATCCTTTCTTTTCCATGTTTTTTACTTTCTTTTGTTAGGTGATTTTCATCTTGCGTTTCTCTTTAGCGAAGTATTCACCAAGCAGGTAGGAACTTCGCTACTTATTTCACTAATCTTTTCCTCTAATTCCTTCTGAGGTATATATCCAACAATCTCACCTACTTCTTTGCCTTCACAGAAGAACTTTATTACAGGTATGCCTCGTATACCGTACCTTGATGCTAACCCTCCTTGTTCATTATATTGACCTTAATGAATTCGATATCTAGATATTTACTTGCGATTGATTCGAATATAGGTTTCAATCTCATACAATACGGACACCATGGAGCCCAAAAGTCAGCGACTACGAGCTTCTTTGAAATCAATGAGCTTCTTGTGTTATATCTGAAGACATATACACTTTCACTTTACCTTGACCATATTGTCCTCAACTTTTACCTCATACCTCTCTTGATCGTAGGTTCTGATAGGGTTCATCATTTTGTACACAAACTCAGACAATTTCTCTGGGAGTGGATCCATCCCTTCCGGAGGCGTCAATCTGGGTTCCTTCAATTTTTGCCCAGTTGTTATATCAAACTGAGCCCCATGAAATCCGCATGTGACCTTGTTTTTAGCAGCGTCCAAGTAGCCCATTGAAAGTAAAGCGTTCATATGCCCACACCTATCAGCGATAGCGTAGAATTTCCCGTCAACCTTGGCAATCAAGATTTCCCTTCCGTCAACTTCTACATGTTTCATACTACCCTCAGGTACTTCATCAGCTTTACACGCATCTCTGAAATAGTCGTTTCGCTGATTTGAAACTTGTTTATTCATGACAAACGAGAATCGATATTTTTATTTAAGCATTGGGGTTTACCTGTACCTTACTGTAAGCGCGGGTGTTATCTGTAAGACCTACTATCTATATTAATCCCCTATTCTATCCTGGGTATTTTAGCTAGGTATTTTAGTATTGTAGTAGGATAGACTCATTATACGATTCTCACAATTTCTTTTTCATGGCTTCGATCTCTTGTCCTGCTACGTGGTTACTTTGAATACACTTTCGTTAGGCCGTGTCTGTTTCTATTAATGACTTTGCCTTTCAAATTCTGGATAAGCGGTCGTAGTTCTATGCTCATTAACGAGTTATAGTTCAAAAAAATGGGCCTTTACAAGTCCTACATACATAATATTTACTCACGTCTTTAGCTATCCTTTTCTCACAACTTCAATGACCCATCATAGCACTGTATGCATCAGTGCACTACTGTAAAATGCAGTCCCACAAACGTCGCACGTATAGCAGACATTTCGGGAATCGACATTACCACATTTATGTACGCGATTTCTTTTTCTAGGATATACTTAGCTACAATACTTTCGTGTCATTACGAGTAGAGTGGGATATACTGATAGGACTCTAGCCAATAAACAAATTTTCAAATACTCTGAAAAGTGGTCGAGCAAATGGAATACAAAGTTACTTTTATCCGTATTTAATTCTCAATACCACTTGAGTTAGCCATATTACGCACCAAATAGGAAATATCACTACAGCAAAGGTGACATGACGATAATAAGGAACGCACTGGAATGGGTATAGCCAAAGGTGGCTAACAACAATGAGCGAATAACAACTATTACAATAATGGCGGGATTATTTGGCGGGTTAGTTGGCGGCCCTATTGCCAGTTTAGTGGATTATTATGCTCCACCTTATGAGAGGTTTAAACTATTTATAATTCCAGAATTCATTGGTTTTGCCTGTTTGGGGTTAATGGTTTATTTTGGTAAATCAAGAAAAAGGAAAAGCAAGAACATATGATGTACAAAAGAGAATATTGATATTGTCATGTGGGTAAAAAGGTAAAATCTAAAGTTAGTTCTGTATGATGGTAGAAATAGCCACACTCACGTGTCTCAAATTGAGTGGGAATTGTAATAATGATGGTTAGCTGATATCTGTCTACTTCCAATCTAGTTTTTAATCTATTTTTTTATCTGCCAGCTTACCAATAGTTTGGCATAGGAAATTTGTAGGAATTCCATCAAGATATATGTCTTCCACTTTCATACCATGAACTTTCATAGCATGTTCTGCACCATTTGTCAGAATCTCTTCTTCTGTTTCTCCTTTTATAACATAATCACAATCCAATCCTGTCTCACGACATAGAAGTGTTAACATATGCGTACACATAGATTAAAAGGACCCTATTAAACTTAAATATACACAAAAATCCTTCTGACAATGTATCCTATTTGCGCTTAGGACCGCTTTGAGCGCATTTAAAAAAATGCGTAATTTGTGTTTTTATTCACTCTATCTTTCAAACTTCTGCGATACTATTATTTCTTTTATAAGTAACAACTGATATAATGGAAGTGTATATGTATAATAATGAAAATCCTTTCTGTCAATGTAGGACTTCCACGCGAGGTGTTTTTCAGGGGCGAAGTCGTTACCACAGGAATTTTTAAGGAACCAGTAGAAGGTCCGGTTAGATTACGAAAGCTTAATCTGGATGGTGATAAACAGGCTGATTTAACTGTACACGGAGGCCCAGATAAGGCAATATACGCTTATCCTTCGGAACACTACGACTATTGGCTACGTGAATTACCCGGTACAGCAACATTACCTTATGGAATGTTTGGTGAAAATCTTACTACTCAAGGCTTAATGGAAGATGCGGTTAACATCGGTGATCAATTTCAAATTGGTAGTAGTGGTTTAGCCAAAGTAATAGCTACTCAACCAAGAATGCCATGCTACAAGCTTGGAGTTAAATTTGGACGAATGGACATTATTAGGAGGTTTCTGGCTAGTGGTCGGCCTGGAATTTACTTTAAGGTATTACGGGAAGGAGAGATTGGAGCTACAGATGAAATACAACTTGTAAAACGAGACAAAAACAATGTTACGGTTAAAGATATCGTACGGTTATATGTGGATGATAAGGAAGATGTTGAAACTATGCGGCGTGCTATAAGAATCAAAGCATTGCCAGAAGGATGGAGAGATCATTTCCGGCAGCAGATTGCTCAACTTGGAAAGTAGATAATGAATATATTGGAATATGTGAATTAATTGAAGACCGCTGTACAATATCAAAACGAGCTAGTTGATGGTTTCGGAAGGATTGGCAGAAAACTAAGAATTTCTGTTACTTCTCCTAATAGTGGAGCTCAAGTGATAGGTCATAGGAAGACTATGGAAATAATCACAGTAAATAATGGGGCAGCTTATTTCTTTGTATTTAGTGCAAATACTAATAAATATCCAGCTTATTTACCTGATGTAATTAAGATGCTTAATACGTTTGAGCTTAAATGAGCTATTTTATTTTTATGAATGAATATAAGTAGACATAAACCTATTGCTAGTAAACAACGCTTGATCTTTTTATTTTCAAGTCTTGTATCATATAAAAGCCTGCACGACCATAATGCAGAGTATTCTAAATATATATAAGTTGGATAGTAACCTCCTGGTAACAGACTATGATCAGATGCAATATTATTATTAAGAGATTAGAAAATAATAAATAATTTATTTCGAATTCTCAGTCATGGGCAGATAGACTACATAGAAGGATACACAGTATTGCGGATTTTCTCTGTAAATGAAACTGGGCTTACTGAAGCAACAGAGCAGCAATTTCCATTAGAGAGTGAAATCCAGCGGTTAACCGAACAAAATTTGCATGATCTATTTGAACTAGATTTTGTGAAATCTGAATTTGAACTGCATGGCTTGAGGGTAGATACCCTTGCATTTGACAATGAATCCAAAGCTTTTGTCATAATAGAGTACAAGAAGGACAGAAATTTCTCAGTAGTAGACCAAGGTATGGCGTATCTTAATCTTATGCTGAACAATAAGGCTGATTTTATACTGGAGTATAATGAAAGGTCTCATTCATCTCATAGTCTAAAACGCGAAGAGATAGATTGGTCACAGTCAAGAATAATCTTCATCTCACCAGAATTTACAAAGTATCAGCAGCATGCTATGGGTTCAAGTATCTGGAATTCAGTTATGGGAAGTTCACAAATACAGCAATGGTATATTGGTATTCAATGAGGTAAAACCTCCTTCTAGTAAAGAACCTATCGCACATATAGCCAAAAAGAATCCTGTTGTCAGAAGGCTAACAGAAGAGATTAAGGTCTACAAGGAAGACGATCATCTAAAGTCGGTTGATGATACTATGAACGAGATTTACTCGGAATTGAAAGCTCCCTATTCTCAATCTAGGTAAAGATATAGAAATAAGACCTAGGAAACACTATATTGCTTTTCATCGTAAGCAGAATTTTGTGTCATTTCGTCTTTTCAGGTCAAAGTTTAGCGTACACCTTAATATAGGGATAAATCAAATTAGTGACCCTTCAAAGAAAGCAACAGATTATGCTAGATTCAGTGGTAAGATGATAGAAATAGCAAGTTCGATAGAAATGAAATTCCATATGTATTGCATTTCATAAAACAAGCATATGAAAAAAGCTAATAGATGTAGATTTCTAAAGAGCATTTCCTGATGTTCAGAATAGTAGGGCATAAAAAGGAGTAAGTATTGTCTTCAGAGAATAACAAGATAAAAAGAATATTCCTAACGCATTGCTCTGCTAAGAAGAATAGCTCATTTAAAGAAAAAAATATTCGAGTTACTCCTGATCGACTGTATATTGCAACTGTGACACAGCACTTTATGAACAAGTGTAAAAATGCTAAAGCAAATTGGGCTATATTTTCAGACATAATATGGCATTTGGTTCTCTGATATTGAACACAAATGGTATGCAAAGGAATCCTAACAAAGTAACAGATGAAGAATTCAATGTCTTAGTACCAGATTGCTCTAACACAAAATTAAAAGACTTTGATGAAATTTGGTTCTATTATAATCCTGGACGGTTCAATCCTGTATACCCAAGAAGTTGCTGGTGAACAATTCCTTGAAAGATAAAATAAAGATGTTTACACATATTAGTGAAATACAATAACTAATGAGTGCAATTAAAGAATTGTCATCTGAAAAGTGGTTTGCTTCATAATCAATTGGAATCCCTTCCACTAGTTAAATTTCCTTTTGATGTTAAATCCCTTCTGAATCGACAAGAGAAACGGTAAGGACGATCAGGCTTAATTCTCCTATCAGGGGATCTTAGAATCCGTCTTATCTCTTCGATTGTGGGGGCACGGTCGTCTGCGTATCTTCTTCCTTTAGGTAGCCCACGACTAATGTTCTTCCAAGGAACGGATACGTCGCTTGTTTCGCAAAACATCTTGATGGTCTTGATAGTATTTCTAATGGTACCTCCTGTCATCTGCTTTTTCTCTACCCTATTTTTTTCCGACTGAACGTACCGAAGGATATTTGAAAAAGCCCAGCTAGGATTGTTTTTGCCTAGCTTGGCAAAATATTTACATCTCTCTTCTAGCGTACAGCCTCCTTTTAGTGCCATAGGAACTTCACTTATTCCAGTAAGCATGTTTGGATTCTCTACCGCTATAAGATATTCATTTAACAATCAGATTGAATGGGTCATTGCTTTACTTTTCATCGTTGGAGGAATTTTTGGAGGAATGCTTGGAACAAGATTTGCTTCAAAATTACCTAAAAAGACTTTGTCTGTTGTATTTGCATTTCTTTTGATAGTTGTAGCTTTGTACATAATATCAAAAAGTGTATTACTGGTTGTATAAAGGAAAAAATCCAACAATGCGTAGAGTATCGGGTCTACTTACTTGGGACTGTGATATCATTTTCTTTGTAGTTTGTATTAGAGAAAGGAATTGGTAGTTTGGCTTTTGGTTGTCTGTTCCTCGAATTGTTCTTTTTTAGATACTTCCTTTTCTGTTCCTTCCGAAAAGTTTGTGCTATCGTCGTACCGGATACTTTCCAACCGGATTGTTTACTTGTAAATAATGATATCCCAAATTCTGGAACACGGCTTTCGCCTGATACATAACAGATTGACTCGATAGTCAAGGATTATTAGATCATGAATCGAAGCAGTTGAATGAGATTTGGTCTTAACCGGACTAATGAATTTGGCAATATACCTTTGAGAAAGATGAACCTGTTTCGGTAGGGGTATCCTTGACATCCGGTACGCGATAACATCGCATCAAAAGCATTAAGAAGAGTTCACAGCAATCACTGAAGTGCCATTTGTCAACGTGTCAAATGCTGGGGACAACTTTCCATTTCATATAACTCATTTATTTGTTGTTTAGAAGCAGAGCTACCTATTTAATGTTAATGTCCGCCTTAAATCCCTGCGCACCAGGTCTTACTTCACTCGAGATACCGGTAAAACCTCGAAGATCAACATCACCTTCAAGGTTTATAATTATGCCATCTAAGTTTATTCCTCTTGCGGTGGCATGTGCAACAATTGTTTGTGTTATGCATGCACCTAAGGCTAGACATACAGGCTTCACATACTGTGGGACCTTTGCCTTCTCCCGAGAATTCTGGAGGGAAATCAAAGACCATCGTATAAGTATTATTTCTTTGGATCGATTGGCCACCAATTTCAAAGTCCTTGATTGATACATCTAACACAAAATCCACCTTCCATACTATTCCATTCTGTCTTCACGAAAAATGTTGCTTTTGAGATAGCCGGCTTCTCCATCAAAGTATTCATTAGACTACCAAGCTACTGCATGCTTACCCATTAAGCTTAGTGCTATTCATTAACAAATAAACTGTAAATGGTGTTGAATAAACATTCTGTATCTTTAATCGGCTACCGGACCGGCAAATAGATATTTGGTATCTTCTTTCATTATTCGAGTCCAAGAATAGCTCGAATGGTTTGTTAACGTTTATAGCTTTACGACAGCGAAGACTAATACAGTCAATCAGTTGCTGAACCAGAGGCAAGATTCACCACAAGCTGATTCTAATTCAGACAACAGTGATCACAATGCCGTAAATCCGAACTGTAAGGCGTTCTGTGTGAAGTAGAAATGTCTTCTGATGCAGGGAAGGAATTATTTGAAAAATTGGAATCAAGATATGTTAGGTTCACACACGTACTATATTTTGCATTTTGAAGTATGCAAGGAGCCTATAATATTATGATTCATAAAGATGGTCCTTTTACAATATCTTAAATAATATTACCAGGATACGTCCTTGAAATGAGTCAACAAACCCAAAATACTATTCAATCAAAACAGAATCCAACAATTCATGAATAAAGCAGTAGGAGATATAGCAGGCGGACTCTACAGCCATGCTTGTAATTATTGGAGAAAGACTTGGCTTGTATAGAGCTATGGCACAAGCAAACAGCCCAGTCTCAGTCAAAGCACTTGCTGATAAAACTGGAACTGTTGAAAGATTGGTGAGAGAATGGTTAGCAAATCAGGTGGCAAGTGGATATATAGAGTAAATCCTGTCACGACAGAAAATACAGATTACCCCCAGAACACGCATTAGCATTAGCTGATGAAAATAGTCCAATATATCTGCAAGGTATTTTCAAAGCTATAAAGTCATACTTTAAAGATGAAGAGGAATTCTTAAAGATGTTTAGAGGAGAAAGAACACTTTCGTGGATGGATCATAATCCTTCCATGGCAGAAGGCTTTGCTGAATTCTTCAAATCCGGTTACATCGGTAACTTGATTAATTCATGGATTCCGACAGTAGATAATGGAAATGTTCTTGAAAAACTAAAAAAAGGTGCTAAAGTGGCAGATGTTGGCTGTGGTTTTGGTATCACTACTTTAATGATGGCAAAAACATATCCAAATTCTACCTTTACAGGATTTGATTTTCACAAAGAATCAATTGAAAAAGCAAAGGAATCTGCAAAAAAAGAGAAACTAGACAATGTAAAATTTGAAGTATCATCAGCTTCAGAATTTCCAGGAAGTGATTATGACCTTGTAACATTTTTTGACTGCCTGCATGATATGGGAAATAGTAGAAGGAGCATTGACTCATCAAGAAACGTTATCAAGAAAGATGATGGTGGTGGCAATAGTAGTAATAATAGTGGCACTTGCATGATTGTAGAACCATTTGCACAAAATGAATTAGAGAATAATGTAAATCCAGTAGCAAGTACATTTTACGCTCCCTCTACGCTAATATGCGTTCCCAATTCATTAGCTTTTAATGGGCCTGCACTGGGAGCACAAGCAGGAGAAAACAGAATAAAAGATGTAGTAATGAAGAGTAGCTTTTCTCACTTCAAAAGAGTACTTGAGACACCACTAAACATAGTTTACGAGGCCAAACCATAGTTAGATTACGCATAGAAAGTAATAAAAAGAGCAAAAATAATTTTTATTCTAGTTCTTTACTTTTTCACATTCTCTATTTTTATTTAATTGTCTTCAAAGAAAAAATCTTTTTCCACTTATTAAGTGTTATAAAGACATCATGCATGTTTATAAAAACATTAATGTAGGACCCATATTGTCCGTGACCATAACATGTTGATAACAGCACAGCATATTGATGCCGTAAGACCATATGTTTTGGAGTTGAGTCGAAGTTGAGAATGCATTAGCAAATAAAGAACGTTATCATCTAGAAATATCATGATAAAAGATAGAATAGTTTACTAATGTAAATAATGGCTCAATGAGGATCTTACCCATTGATTTATTCAATAGTATCTAGCTAGTGTGTCACAAAAAAGAAATGAGAAAATAAAACAGTTAGCGCCTAAACAAGAACAACAATCACCGCTCAAGTAGACTATGGAGTATCTGCATCAGCCTGAACATTACAATTTTCTTCACTACGTCCTGACTGTTCAGATCCTATTAGGAAACCATGAAAATATCCATCATTCCATTCCAGACTTTTACCTTCTCCTTTAGAGTGGTGGAGTTCTCTCCAACTACTCCATCACGTATTAATCCGTCATGTTTTCCTATCTTGAACCCTTTCTTAAAATCTGATCCTGATGCCGCAAATACGGTTAAAATATAGACATAGATTAATGACATTACTATCGCTATTGTTGCAGTAATCATTACAAGTTTATTCATGATGATCCTTATAAAAAAGAGAATACACGTCAACTAGGTTAGAATTCGAAATATTGGTCAGACTGATTAAACTGCCTTCATTATTGGAGACAAAATAAAACAGATAGCCGTCCTATTTACTACCAAATAACTGCTTCTTCATCATGTTATGATATTGTACGTCTGACATAGTCATTTTTGCTTCTGTCTAATAATTTCACCATATTTACCTACAATATATCTTTGATTACGATTATCTAAGATGTCTGCATTAAGTATTACTTTTGCAACTTCTTTTCCAGGAATCTGATATTGTTCTTGAACTTGTCTATATTCTTCGAACAGTTTCTGCATCATTTGTTTATATGGTGAATCACGATTAGAGGCTCCTTTTTCCAACCATCTTTACATTATTGTGAAAATCAGAAATTACTAGAGCAGGTTCTATAAGTATGATTTTTATGCCAAATTGCTCTACTTCATAACTTAATGATTCAGATAATCCTTCAAGTGCGAACTTGGTGCTACAGTAGGCTCGCTAAAGGGGTATCCTGCTATACCTCCTATAGAACTTACATTTATTATTCTACCGCTCTTTTGCCTCCTCATTATAGGTAATACTTGCTCCATAACTCTTACAACTCCATACAAATTAGTTTCAAACTGTGGTTTTAGCTCCTCTTCAATCGAAATATCTTCAATAGGTCCTATTAGTCCATAACCAGCATTATTTATAAGTAAGTCAATCCTTCGTTTTTCAGATACTATTTCTTGTATTACATTTTTTGCTGATAAATCGTCATCGACATTAAGCTGAATGACCTTTAGAGGTAGTTCTTCTTTATTGGTTATTTCTTTAATCCTTGTAGATTTCTTAATCACGCATTGTAGCATAAATGCAAAACCCATTTCTTGCTAGTGTAAGGGCAGTCTCAAATCCTATCCCACTTGAGCTCCCAGTAATTATTGCGATTCTATTGGCATTGCTATCTACCATAGTTTCCCAACTAACCTTTATTTTATTATATTATATTACGTTATGTTATAATCCACCAAAATCAGATCACGTCATGTTCAGGTATTGTTAACGACGACAGATGTCATGATATTCAACCAAGTAACTATGAGCAATGCTACCTATCACCAGATTATGGTGCCGATTGTAAGCAAGCAGAAACCTTTAGAAATATAATATTGGATGAGTCTGAGAAATTTTATAACAAGAAAGTTGAAGAATTTATAAATAGAGTCATTAGTGAAAGCAGCTCCATATGACAACAATCAACTACCACTAACACCTGATGAAAAGGAAGGCATCAAGGAATTATTACTGTTGAAATTTACAGAAGATGAATAATTACAATATGCTTATTAATCATCTACTATCTGAATTCAGAAGATAATAGACTTCCAGTTGATGCGTATAGAGAGGTTAATGTTACAAAGGAATAAGCTTCTAACACTGTCTATGATTAGTTTCC
>CAVPXM010000070.1:0-50658 GCA_963709405.1 uncultured Nitrososphaerales archaeon | reverse complement strand
ATAAGGTAATACCCAAGAACTTGGAACAGATAATAAGGGATAATTTCTAGTGCCCTATTCGTGATGCGTGCGTGAATCTAGTCCTATAGAACTCGCTGGAAGTGTGACAAAAAGCCGCGTATATTTGCGTCATGCTAGATGGAAAGAAGGAGACGATGTCCAAGATGTGGATATCGATTGTTGTACCATCTTAAAGATAAGAGGTTTGGATGCAAACGTTGCAGATACAAATTTGGAGAGTTGACAGGAACTTATCTTGGAGAGTTTTATTTCCCAATACAGCTCAAAAGAAAGTGTAGTACAGTCTAGCTTTATCGATTCAAACACAGTTTGCTTATAACTCAATAAAACTCTACTTTTCGGATGGGTTCTTAGCTAAAAATGAGAGTCTGCCATTACAGGCTATTCAATTAGATGTTGATAATGATAAATCAGTATTAGATGCAATTAATAGAATAGTAACTGTAAATAATAGGATTTAATTTTAGTATTAGGGAGCTTGTGGCGTTATTGATCCTGATGACGGCCCTGATGACGAGGATGACGGGAATAACGAGGATGACGGCCCTGATGACGATCCAGAAGAGTTTAATGCTGGGGTTGACGGAGTGCTTTTTGGCAATCCACAAATTTCAGATTCCGTACTATTGACGAAGTTGAGCCTAGGATTGTCTGGTCTACAGAATTGCTTTACTTGTTCTGGAGTTAGTCCATGCGAGTCCTGACCTTGTTGAGCTTTGACCTGATTTGTAGTTATTATAATGAGAGCTAGCATCATTATACTAAATTGCAAAATATAACGATGCTGCATTTTTTCCATCTTTTATTGGAAGATATCTATTTTAAAAGTCTTTGTATCCTCAATTCATTTTTAGCTTATATACACTTGGTTAATTTTCTTATATTTAGAACCTATCCCAAAAATATCTTTCTACAGATGATCATAAAACAGGAGAACTGTACCAGTCCAAGGTAGTTCTCTGCCTTCTTTTCATACCGTGTGAACAGTTTTCTGAACCTGTTGTGCCATGAGTTTGTCCTTTCCACAACCCATCTTTTTGCAGAATGTTTTTTCCGGTTTAAGGAAGGTTGCGTTTCAGTCTTGACCTCCTCCTCTTTTTCACCCCTCTTTCTTTTGGGACTAATGTGCAGTACATATCCCCGCCTGATTAGTTCCTGTTCTTCTTGTGTGGAATTATATGCTTTGTCAAGACATAGATGTTGTAACCTTCTCCTTCTTCCCTTTCTTCTCGATTTGGGTTTGGATGATGATGACGGCCTTTTAATAACTGAATTATCAACCATATCTATTACCAGTTTAATGTCATGGGTACTAGCAGATGAAATGACCGCCGAAAGCGGTATACCTTCTTTGTCTGTTAAAATGTGTCTTTTTGTGCCCAGTTTGCTCCTGTCCGTGGGATTATTTCCGGTCATCGCCCCCCTAAAGGCGATTTTATGGATATACTATCGATTGATTGCCATGTCCAGTTGATACCAATGATTTGATCATATATTTTCAGTAATCGAACCCATGTCTTTTTGAAAACATCCAGTTTATTCCATTCCTGAAACCTTCTATGGCATGTGGAACCCGATCCATACTCTTTGGGTAGCATCTTCCATTGACAGCCAGTTCTAAGGATGTATAAAACTCCATCAAGTACCCTTCTGTATGGTACAATTGGCCGACCCACTGTTTTGAGTGGTTTCTCTCTGGGTAAAATTACTTTAATCTCGTCCCACAATTCATCTGGAATGGCTATGATGGTGCGATTATCCTTTTTATCATCCTCTTTCTCCTTCTTCTTCTGGATACAGGCCATACTTTAGCAAAAGCAACATCGAGCTATAATCGTATCGAATTTTGGGATAGGCTCTTAATTTAAAATTATTAGGTAATACCCAAGAACTTGGAACAGATAATAATTATAACTATAGGAAAGATAATAATCAGGCAATTGTAGTTGAAGAAGGTTCATCAAAAGATAATATTATTAGAGACAACAAAGTGGTTAATTAGTAAGAAAAATGTCAAGGTACGAATAATATCATGGTATATGGTTTTTCTTATTGATACTCCTTTTACAATAATTTAATAATAAAGGTTTAAGCTACGCAATTATAAGGTAGTATTTAACCACATGCATCATAATAATAATAATATCCAAATTTAAAAATATGATGAGGAAAGACCTTTAAACTACCATCCTTAGAACTAGCAATTTCCACACTGTATATTTTAGCAGTGTTGATTCTCATCAGATATCCATTGCTTAGGTAATAATGATCTATTGTATAGGCAAATTTTACTGTGCGTAATAATATTCTGCAATTTACTTATTTGTAATTGCCATCAACTCTTAAGTGATTTGCTTGCATCGTAAAAAAATAATATTAAATAGACTATACTAATTATAGAACAAATATCTGATTTAAGATGTCACAAAATAACTCCGAATGCAGATAAACCTTACAACAAATCATTCCTTGATGAGTATTCCATTCCTTGATGAGTATTCGGTGATTGACAATAAACTTGCGTCTTATCAAAGGAGATGAAGTAAATGAGTGTTAGCTCGATAGATCATGGTAAAAAGTATAAAGCAGCAATTATTTTTCCTTGCTCCAATTGTGGCTCGCATAATTTCATATCTTTTCAGAGAATCCTGATTAATAATTACAACTGCGTTCAAAAGGCAAAGTGTCAAATATGCAAATTCGAATGGATTGAGTTCTGGTATAAGCCAGAACAAAGTCAATCCTTCTATCAGCGAGCTGTGTTTATCATCAAGGAAATATAATAAATATGAAGACAAACGCACATTGATGCTAAATGAAAAATAACCATTATCAGAATTAGAAATCGCTGCGTAGCGGCTCCAAAGATAGACACAACAGAAAAAATTACCCAACCAATGGCTGGATTTCATTAATTGTCATATCATAGTATTTTGCAATGGTGTTTATTACAGTAGAATGTAATACTGCATTTCCGTGACGAACTGCAAAGGCAGTAATAGTGATAGATCAATTCCATGTTCTGACAAACATTTCTTTGGTTGACTAACTTCAAAATCCAAATTATCAGATGATAGATCAATTAGGTTTTTATCGCTTTTGGCCTGTATCATGTCCTTCATTGTACAATGTTTCTATATCTATCGAATTAATACGAGAGTCTTTCTCTATCATGTCACAAGGAACAAAGAAACTGCCTTTGAACCCATACTGATCGAGTCAGTATTAGATGCTGTCCAGCCATCATCTCTACTCATCTTACAGTTGTTCGATTTACTCAACTAGTCTCTGGCCTTGATATTTGAGTGCTTTTGTTGTGGATAACTTGTCTGATGTTTATTCTGGTTTCTGGCCGGTGGTTTAAATCGAATCATAGTTATCTTATTCTAACCTATGCGATAGGGCAGGCAGCCTTATCATCAAATGCTGTTTTCTCGAATGGAGTGGGAAAATTAACGGATGCGTAAATTATGACAAGAGTACGAATTTCAATTGTATCATCCGATAATAATAATAATCACCTGATGATGTCTTACTATCTTTTCTACAAAAGTACTTATGAGGCAGCCGCAACATGTGCCAACTGGAATAGACAAGCAGTGGAGCGCCAATAAGTAAATAGGATATCGGTATCATCTTGCTACGGTTCTATAAAAGAGAGGGCACGAATCCCCATAAACCATAAAATCAGTCAAAATCAAAAACCTCTCAGATAGACTGGCATATGGCTATCTAGCTAGAGTATTGAAGACTTACACGACATGTAGGATTCCCATGCGAGATATAATGTTTCTTGTTAATATTACGATGCAAATCATCTTTTAGAGTCTTCGTTAATCTGGGACCCCAATTTCCTTAATACCTCCACTCCAGTTCGACATACTTCTATTTAGAAGAATTGCAACTGCGATAGATGACACTGAAATTAAGGCGAGCCGTAAGAAAGATTAGATTATATGATTCTGGAGATGGGAATGAGGCTGGAATGCCATGTGTATCTGATTCTACAAATACCTGGTTTGCTTGCATATATATTCCTGCAATCACAGGTCCCACTGAGGATCCCATAAGATATATTAGAAGATTCATTCCCAATGATATTCCACTGAATTGCTTCGGAGTCGAAGTAAGCACAACATTCACTGAACCGATCTGCATTAATGCTAATCCAACAGCTACTAAGACAAGAACTGCAGCTATCGAAGCCTCCGTTGAATGAAACATGAAAAGGACAAAAAAACCTATTGTAGTAATGATGGTTCCTATTGTAGTCCGCCGTCTTCACAGCATGTTAGTAATTTTGTCATGGCTCGCAGTATCTTTTTAATAACTTACCATTGTAATTTAATAAAAATCCCTTGTGATTTATACAAAGAAGATCTTTTACTAGTGACATGTAGTCGATGCTCTTGTTTTTCTATATCTTAAATAACTTTAGCCATTCCATATATAACTGAGTTAATTTGGGTGAGGAATCATTAATCATGGTAAGTATTTTATGATGAAGCCCTATTCGTGCTAATACCAAATCATATTCAAATGACAAATAGTTCAAATATGATTCAACAATTTTATTCGCTGCTTCGATTACTGGTATAATTTGTTCTTTGGTGACTATCCCATGTTTAGAATACTCTTCAATCAAATCTACCTGATTTTTCACCAAACCATTACAAGAGCCTAGCATGTCTTCCTGCAGGCTTGTGATGGCTTGTAGATATTCGAACTGCTTTTTATTTATCTTGCCATACATCAAAGAACAGGTTTTAGAAAATGTTTGCAAAGCATCAACATTATGACTCTCGTTATCAACGGTATTATTCTGATCATTATCTATTGCTGACGACAAATGTATTTTTTTACCCACATCCTTTTGCATTTCCATCAAGAAAAACCTTTTCATTAATTAGTTCACAGAGGTAAGCTGTCAAATGATATAATCCTATTGATACAGTCACCAAACGATTTTTGTTGTTGGCATTCCCAAAAAACGTTTTGCTATCTACATAATTATTACTGATGGGGATGGATATTATGAAATGAATATTAACAATCCACTGCAAGCTATTCAAAATGCTGTTTGATGAAACCAATTCCACTTCATGTTGCTTGCCGTTACAATAAGATTCCACATCCACACCCACTCTAGTCAATATTTTCTGGATAATAATTGTATTGATTATGATTCGAACGCTTAAGGTTTGAGATCGAGCATGAATTTTTATGACAACGTCACTTCCTTGACTGTTATGAAGAAGGACATGGAATGGTCTTTCCTCTCTCCCAATTTGAGTCTCTACATGTGTCCTGTGAAACGACTTGCATTCTAGCGAGAAAATATCTAGGCAGCATTTTTCATTATTGTGATCTAATCTATATATTCATTTGAGGCTGAAAAGTAGTTTTTCATTGTCTGTGTCATTGTAGGGATGACCAATTAAGAAATTATTTTCCATTCATTTATACAAATGCGTTTGTGTTTGCATTCATACTTGCGAACATAACCTTATAAAGTAGACGCTGAGGTATTTTTTATCGTCCTCTTAATTGAGAAAAACAAAATCAGATTCTATTTATCTAGGTACATTGTTACGGTCACGATCTAAATTTAGTAAGCATCATTTGACAGCCATTCACACCACATCTTTGTTGACGCTACCAGAATGAACGTTATTTGTAATTGTGTATGGTAAGTTGATAAGAAAAGCACTTGTCGTATGGTTATTATAGTTTCACTTACTTAGTCGAAAATATAATAATGGTACTTGAACAACAATCCCAACTTCCTGCCATACCTCTTGAAGACTTTATCAGACATTTTTTAGAGTCTCTCACACTTGCGATAGACGTCGCTTAGGTGTCGTTATAGCAATATCCATTACACGCGGATTTATTATGTACTAAAGCTATTACGAAGATCTCCGCTCGAGCAAACAAAAGAAGAGGAAGGCATAAAGCGCTTTGTAGGAAATGCACTGATTCTTGCCCTAGACCTTGAAGTAGGTAGTGACATTATAAAAACGATACTTACTCCAACGAATAATGAACTTATTTCGCTTGCTGTTATAGTAGCAATAAGGATAATACTTAGTTGGTCATTGTCAAGGGATGTCAAGACGACGTGAGAATCAGCATTCCACATAATAGAATAGATATCCAAGAAAGACGTGAGAAACTTTGGACTCTTGAAAAGATGTATGAAAGATTATGAAATAGCTAACGAATTAAATGTTGATCCTTCAACTATATGCAGAGATATTCAATACCAGACCTTGCAATCACAAAACTATTTAGATGATCTGGCTAAAGAAACTCTGCCTTTCATGTATCAGACTTTTGTAGAAGGTATTAGAAATATATCGAATCATCTATATGATAAAACTTCTCATTTATTCTATAATTGTACCAATGTATAGTAGGATCTCGATACGTTATTGCGTGATCATAAAACAATGGATTGAATCTCCTTAGGTGACTAGCTTACTAAGAGATAATAATTGGCAAGAAGAGATATGACCTGGTAAAGTAATAATAGTCATGACCAAGAATAAAGATGAAGACCAACAAAAATCCAACCTTCTACGAGAATTGGAAGCAATAGCTAAAAGAGAATATCTTCCTTCAATTGGGCCTATCAAGGGCAAAATTATATGTGATATTATCAAAAATTACAAACCTACAACGATACTTGAGGTTGGAACCTTGCAAGGATATTCTGCAATATTGATGGCAGGTTCGCTTTCTGATGATGGAAAACTAATTACCATTGAAATAGATAAAAATCTTGCAGAAGTGGCAAGAAAAAACGTAGATAAGGCAGGATTGTCAAACAAGATAGAAGTAATTTGTGATAATGCCGTTGACGTGATTCCAACGCTTGCTGGTTACAAATTTGACTTGGTATTTTTGGATGCAGCCAAAAGTGAATATCTACAGTATCTTAAACTCATAGAGGAGAATAATTTGATGAAAGGGAATTCAGTTGTGGTTGCAGACAATGTAATACTATATGAAAATGAAATGAAGGATTATCTAGAATATGTTCGAAATTCTGGTAGATATATGAGCCATACTACAGAAACTACCTTGGAATTTAATAAAAATGTTAAAGATGCTCTTGAAATAAGCCTTAGGTCAGAAAAATAATTTTTGCTGTAACATTATACGAAAAGTAGGTTTCTTAATGCTCAATTATTTCACATGAGCTGTTTCTTCATAATTTTGGCCATTTATGTATTTGATCCAAGATTTGTTATTCACAAACCATACATCAATAGCTCATGAGAAAAAACGCGACATTGTGATTGCTCTTCTTGCAGATATAATTGTCCTTGTTGTCATTTGTCCTTTCTCACCATCAAGAGACAATAAGATCTAGGTCATAATCTCATCCAATTCAATTAAATAGGCAAAATTGCCCATCTCTCTTTGATATTGCTTTTGATTAATCTGCTTAAGCTATTTCTATCCACATTTAGACGCAATGAACATGATGTTATTAGTCTTTACGATTCCCTCTCAGGCCTAATGCAAATTACAACTGGAGGGAATATGCTCAATTTTGGATACTGGGACGACAAGACTCAAAAGCCTTTGCAGGCACAATATACACTCTCTAAAATGATTGGAGAATTTGCGTCCTTGCAGACAGCAAGAAGTTTAGTAGATGTTGGTAGCGGATACTCTGCTCCGGCACTTCAATGGAAATCACAATATGGTTTCCTGAAAATGCTATGTGTAAATATAAATTTACAACAATTGAAGATTGCTGTCGCTTTCAAGTCAAATAGTCAAAGAATAGATCATAGCGTTGGATTAGTCTCTCTTAAGAGTTTAAGAAATAACAATATATTTCATATAAATGCCACCTCTACAATGTTACCAATTAGAAATAATTCTGTAGATAGAGTAATTGCTTTTGAATCTGCGCAGCATTTTAAACCATTGATACAATTTATACAAGAATCAAATAGGGTCTTAGAACGCGCCGGACTTGTAGTATTAGCAATGCCAGTTATAACAAATGCCTCTAATTTGTTATCATTACCACTTTTTATAAAACTTGGAATACTGTCTGTAACTTGGGCGTCAGAACATTACAAGTTAGAATACGTTAAATCAATGATTAAAACACATGGTTTCGAAATCAAAGATATCCAGTATATAGGCCGAAATGTATATGGCCCGTTAGCGAATTATTATATTGAGAACAGAGAAAAATTAAAGAACATTATTGTTAGAGAATACCCAAAATTTCTTGAAACTATTCTTTATAAATCACTTTTAGAAATGAAGGCTGCTTCTAGTCATGGAGTTATTGATTATATATTGTTGAAGGCTGAAAAATATGATTCATTAAATATAGTACTAAGTGTGTAATAGACACTTCAAATACTCATTATCAATAGAGTAGTGAGGCACAGTGACTTTTAATACTACGAAAATATATAACAGCAATGATCATATACTAAGAATTATTTTCTTAATTGATTTATTGCTCTAATATATGGCAACAACACCATGTTCACAATGGAAAGGAGAGTATGATATATGTGATATACTAAAGATTCTAAATCAACAGTATCATTCGCAAATTGCTGAATCAAGAATAATTTGGCTCTTATCGTAGTATTTCCAACTCCACGATTATCAAATGTAATTACTGTATGATTTCTTGAGAGGTTTCTTAGAATAGATGGCTATGTTCGGTTTGAAGCGTTTTGTTCTATAGTAGTTGGCTATAGCATACCTTGGGTTTGCAAATCTTGGATAGTATCTTGATAGTAGCAGGTCATATTTCCCTTGTCGCCAGCTATCACGCCTTTAAGTTACTTTAAGAAGGTTTTCTATGCAGCCTACTATATTATGTTGATTGTAACCCCAGTAGTTAATACCTATTTAATTAAATTAAGGACCTACTATTTTTATATTAAAGATACCTTAACCAATTTCATTATGTCATCAAATGAAGCATTTTTCATAAGAAAGGCATCAATTGTGCTGTCCTGATATTGGTCTACCTTATTGAATGCGGAACCTCCGACCATAACTGGTAGTTTATTATACTTTGCATGAATTTGTTGTACAAGTCTTTCGGCTGGTTTGATATTTTCTGCAAGAGTTATAGAGATAAATATGATGTCTGGTTGTAAGTCACGTATATAGTCTATAACATAGTCTGTAGGTACGGATGTCGAGATATTGTATACTTTAAATCCCTTGTTTAAGAGAAGTGATTCTATTATGTTACAGGCCAGACCGTGCTGCTCACCCTCAGGAGTACAAGTTACAGCTTTGTATTGGGATGATGTTTGAGGCGCTCTAGTTCTTCCGGTCATTCGTTCATTTATTATCTTAATCAAGCTAATTGCAGTATTGGTGCTAGCATGCTCAGTTGCGACATCTAATTTATCTTGCCGCCACAAGTCTCCAATCCTATACATTACAGGTTTTAACAGCTTATCATAAAATTCGGTCAAACTAAACAATCTGGAGTATTTTTCATAGAGATCGACAAGACCATTAATATTGCAATCGGTTAGCAGCGCAAACATTTCCCCTTGAATCCTTGAGACGAGCATTTTCCTTTCTTCATGATCAGAGCTAAATGCTGACACAAAGGCCAGAATCTTTGCATCATCTCTATATTCTTCTGGAATATCTTCAATTGTTATTTGCGACGCCTTACCAAGATATTTTATGGTCTGTTGTCGGGACACATTTCTTTGGGGATCCCATATACTTCGTACTAGATAAGCGTAATCAATCCCTTTTACTTTCTTATTTCTGATATATACCATTTTGAATCAGGCATATTATTAATACTTCATCTTTCATCATATATATCCGATTAGTAGTAAGCCACGCTTCTGGTGCTGAAATAGCTACATTAAATATTTTACAACAAAAAATTCATGGCTTTACTATCGCATTATTTTTAACTCTTGTAAATGTCTCTATCTCAGCCATCCTTCCAGAGACAAAGCCAGTCAACGCACCATATATCAGATGAAATACGAGTGAGCCACCTATAATAATAGGATACAAGCCTTCAAAATGACCGGCTATATTATAAATATATTGATTAGGTGCTGAAGATGCAAATGAATCAAGCCGTGGTTGTATTACGAATGTTGCAAGTGGAACAAACAATACTATCCATAATGCCATACCAACAATGATTCCTTTAACGATACCTTCCTTTGAGTTGTAAGGTGCTATCTTTGACCAGAAAAGTGAAATTTGTCCAAATACATTGCCTGCAGCCATCCCAGTTAGAACATGTAGTATGAAGCCAATATACTGCGCTGCTATCGGATCACTAATTCCTAATGATACCCCAATGATGGCAAAAAATGTTCCAGCAGGGTCTGCCCGATATAATGTCGACTACAACGAGGAGACCAGAAATGGCCCATGCGCTAATAAAACCTGCGAGGGAACAATAGAGTATAAATTTCTCTCGACGGTTTTTTTCAACTTCCATATTCGTCTATTGAATTCCGAGTATAAAAGCACGTGCCTAGAAACCTTTATAGTGCCTAACTAAATGTCAAACGCCATTCACTCTTATTTTATGATAGACATTATGCGATGTTGCTACAACTGATGGAGCTATGCCTGCGCCAACAAAATTTCTCAAAACCATTGTTATATCAGGAGACGTAGCGATCAAAGACTTGCCCGAAACAGTATAAATATTATCAACGAGCCAAAATATAAGAGTTATCCACCCGATTACACCTGCGGTAATGGCTCCAAGCCTTGCTCCACTGAAGACGAAAAAAAGGGAAAAGGCAATCGAGATATACCACAAACCACTTAAAACTAGCCATCCAGTTTGGAATACTTCTATCCGTGTATCCAATATATAGTAAGTAGAGCCAATAGCTCCCATTAAGAATAACGAGACAATGAGAAGTTTGTTATTTAGAGAGTGTGATGTCCGCTGCCGTCCTGTGGTCTTTCTTTTTACATATTCTTCTTCCTCAGCAGCCTTTATCGCTTCTTCAAAAGTTTTTAGCTTAAGTGGAATAAATTTTTTTATTGCATCGTCTTTTACGATCGCCTCGTGTTTTAGGCTATCTATCAGTGGTCTTGCTAACGAAGCCCTCACCGGGGTAATAAGGTCAACCCAGTAAGAAGATAATCTTGGAGTAAGAAATGGTATTATTATTATTTTTATGGATTTCTTTAGCATTTTTGCATAACGTTTCATCATTTGAAGATATGTAAGAACCTCTGTACCGCCAATATCAAAATCCCTACCTTCAGTTTCCTTCACATCAATCGACTTAACCAGGTATTCAACCACATCATCTACTGATATCGGTTGAGATTTAGTCAAGACCCATTTTGGACATACCATCACGGGTAACCTTTTAACTAGGTATTCTAACATTTGAAAAGAGCCTCCACCCTGTCCTAAGATTACTGCAGCATGGAAAATCGTAACTCTAGCAGAAGATGTCCTTAAAATATCACCAACTTCTTTTCTACTGCGCATATGCTCGGATAACTTGCTGTACTCTTCTTTGCTCTCTTCATGAATCAATCCTCCTAAATATATGATCCTGTCAACTCCACACTCTGTAGCAGCCTTAGCGAAATTTTCTGCGGCCATTCGATCTCTTTGTGAAAATTTTTTCCATTCTTTCGAAGAACCTTCCATTGAATGAATAAGATAAAATGCGATATTTACTCCAGTCATGGCTTTTACAAGTTGAGAATAATCATTTACATCTGCCACGATTATTTTAATAGCATCTTTGTGTTTTTCATAACGGTCTTTCAAAGATTCTTTGTTACGGGTCAAACATAATATTTCGTAGCTATTGTTAGATAAATGAGGAGATGAGGAAAGCGATAGTAGTTTGGATACCACTCGGCTACCGATGAAGCCGCTTGCACCTGTCACCAGTATTCTTACTCTTGCTTCCTTTTTTTTGCTATCAAAACTAGCATTATATCCAGTTTCATAATCTTGCATAATTTATTTATCTGCCTTTGTTATTTACATGCTTACAGGTTTTGTCTGTAAGGTCAACTCCAAAGGAAGGTTATTTGCAAGAGCCAGAAGGATATTATCCTGATTTAAGTATACCTCTATAAGATCTCCTGGGCCTACTTTTATTTCCGAAATTATGGTGATTTTGTTACTATAACTGGCCATGGACAGGCCAAAAGAAACTAATGCTTTACTTGACCATTCGATATCAGAGAAATCTGCTGGAAGAACAACTAAATCGTCTGTTGCTTGCTGAATATTAATTGAATAACACTTATCAGACATAATGGCTGTTCCATAGATATAGCTTTCAGCCAGACTTAAATTTAACACAAATCTAATTTGTTGTTCTACTGCCATAACTAAACATGGGAATACTCTATATATAAATAATGCCAACATATATTACATAGTGCTAACTTAGCTCAGCATCATCAAATTGTTATTTGGAATCAAGGGCCTTTATAACAAGATACAAAATATGTCAGCAGTAAAGATATTCCAAGCTTTTATTAATTTTATTAGCTTCTTGATGTTGTCTCTTGGTAAGCGTCAGAATACCTCAGCACTTCTGCATTAAGTTAAAAGTGATATATGCCACCCGGTCGCCAAACTCATGAATAAAAAATTTTGGGCTAGAATTTATTTTAGTTCCAATGCCAATTCTGGTTTCAATTTCTTTTTCTCTATCTGCTGTTTCGCTAAAAGTGCAGTCACCAACGCCAATGCCCCAGCTGTGATGCTTACTAATCCTAACAATGCAGTACCATTAAAAGCACCGGCAATTGTTATGCCTAAGGCCCCTGTAGCCAGTCCCCACGAAATTTTGTTATTTATTTTCATAAATTCCAATATCCAGAGGTTATATATAAACGCGTGCTAATTTATCAGCATAGTGCTAACTTGAAGTATTGCTTCTGCATCATTCGATGAATCAGAACAAAGTTTATGGTAAATGGACTATATCATATCATAAATCATTATAGAGCCTAACTACATCACACTATGTCCAATCCTTTAATACAATATGAGACAGATCCCAGCGATATGACACAAGTTCCATATCAAACAAATCCTAATGTGCCCATTGAAAGAGTCTCTGAATACTACACAATTCCAAGTAACTTACAAGAAACATGGCCACAATAAATAGCAAAAGAATCTGAAGATATATCAGATTCAAAAAATGAAGAATGCTCAGAAAGAGTAAAAGGTCAATACATGGGAAAACAAGAAGAAATGCGATGAGAAGCAGTAGATAAGGAAGAGAATAGCAGGTTAGTTACGATACAAATTCAGGGGCCATTTAAGAAATGGGATAGTATAAGATAGTTTCAAGGAAACTGAACATATACTATACACTAAAGGATTCAATTGATTCCGAGCTTCGTACAACTGGGAAAATCGCAAACATGTTATCAGATAGCCAAGCAGATGGCAAGATAAGATAAGTACTGGAACAGGCTCACGGACATTAAAGCAAAAGCTAGAATTAGGTGGAATATTAGGATGAAAGCAAAAATCGGGTGAAATATTGTGCAAAGAAATAATGGTATCAAATATGTATTAGGTCATTTAGAAGTACCTCCAGACGAAGTAGAATGCTTGGAACTTTATTCTTCATTATTTGGCCAAGACTTAAGAATGGCAAACACAAGGCTACGATATGATAAAAATCGTGGAATTAGTGGAGCACTAATGCAGAAAGAATGTCCATAACAAGTATCAACACAATTTGTCAATGTGGGATCACTAGAAGATTGCATAACCAAAGCAGATCAACTTGGAAGAATAGTTGTCAAAGATAAATAGGAAATATCCGAAGGATATTATGCTGTATTGGAAGATCCGCAAAAAAATATTATTGGAATACGGCCGAACAACTAAAATGGAAACAAATAAGTCTGACCTTTTCTAATTCTTATTTACAAATTATAATTTGTATTCCTTAACACACCGTGCGATGAACTCACGATTCCAAACGAAAACAATCATGGATCGCATCATAAGTTTTGAGCATATATCTAAGATCCAGCTCTATACTCTTAAAAAAACTAAAATACCTCACCATGAAAATAGGATATCCTTGTATAAATAACAGTATTCCACGAAAGGCTCCTTCTACTTTTAGATTAGCATCTTATTCCGAAAGCAGTCTAATTCAAACTGTTAAAAACAACTTAATTCGTTTGAATGAAATTCTCAAGTACAATGTCAAAAGCAATTTATTATTTTTTAGAATTAGCTCAGACTTAGTTTCTTTTTGCCTCACATCCAATTTGTAAATTTGGTTGGTACAAGTTTTTTCAATCGGAATTTGAACAGATTGGTGATTACATTAAAAAGCACAACATTCGTATTTCTATGCATCCTGATCAATTCGTTATTCTTAACTCCCGTGACAGTAAGATATTAGAAAACAGCATTAATGAATTAAAATATCATTGTAAGGTTTTAGATACAATGCGTCTTGATGAAACAGCAAAGGTGCAAATACATGTGGCAGGTGTTTATGGAAATAAACTAGAAGCAATAGACCGCTTTCTTAAGACATATGATAACAATATCAATATGTTAGATGATGGTGACATGATTAAAAAAAGACTCGTCATAGAAAACGATGATCACCTTTATAATCTAAAAGATTGCCTTTATATCAATCAACAGACAGGGGGCATTCCAATAGTTTTTGATAGCTTTCATCATGAGTGTTACGGTAATGGAGAATCTGTGAAAATTGCTCTTGAAGAAGCTATGTCGACATGGGATAGAAATAGAGATGGTTTACCAATAGTTGATTATAGTAGTCAAGATCTAGGAAATGAAAGAAATAATAAAAACAGAAAAGGTAAACATGCAGAAACAATTGATACAAGATTATTTAAAACATTCCTAAAAGAAACCGAAGGTTTGGATTTTGATATAATGCTTGAACTAAAAGATAAAGAAAAGAGTGCTCTGAAAGCGTTAGAAGTTTCAAAAAGAAACTAAATCAATATGTTTTGCTTATGATTATAATTGATATTAAATTCAAGTTGAATCAACATGGTTTTCATTGATAACAGACAATGAACGAATGGGAAGTAGGAAAAAGTAGTTTCTGGTTTCCGTGCCTTGTAATTTAACTTCCCACTTTCAGTTCAATGTCCATTTCTTATGATAGTTAAAACATGAGTCTTGGCCTAGATCTAATTCATATCACAAGTGCTAATTCAAGCAATTTACAGTAATAATCCACATCCACTGAGTCAATTTGCCTAAACCAGTAAAGTCGAGTCTCCAGTGAAAATATTCTGTCGTAAGAGCCGTGTTTGACAATCCCTATTTTATGATCTATCTAATTTAAAAAATGTTCATGAAATTCGGCTCTAGACTAGCCTACATGTTCTAGATTACAAAATATATATCAATGCTTAAGAAACAAATTTCTTCGAAGATCGAATACTTGCAGATGAGTGAATGATGGAAAACTAGACTGTTAGAATTGAATCAAATTTACCGGAACTGACGCAGATGAAGCAAAATGGCACTGTCCATGACTATCACTTTATTTGTCAGCTAACAAATACATCATTAATTCTATTAGCGTTCAATTATTCTAGGTTCTATTTGTAGTTTCAATATTTGCATTAATTGTAATTGAGTAATTATCTAATGTAGGATCATTGACAAGTAAGAATTGACATTTTACAGTGTGTTAGAATTGGACAATGTTTAAATCTAACACGTTTCTTGCGTCTATCTTCGACTTGTCTAGATCGAATATCTATCCACTTATTCATCAATAATTCGATATATGCTTCTAGAAAACGGTAGGGTCTCGGCCTCGAATTACAGATATGCATTGTGATTTCAGCAAAAAGTAAATGTAAATGATGTCATTTTTAGATACAAGCTTAAAAATAGTACATTTATAAGTCTATAAGTATATTATAAGAATATGTGTGGTAATAATTATTGATGCAAAACAGCTTTCCAATGATAGAATGGCATGTTAAACATTTGGAAAAAATAGTATTGAAATTCGTAACAGGAATATCCGAAAATGCAACTTCTTGGGAAAAAAGAATGAACAAACGCTATGGTCGAATAACTAATGTTTATAGACAAATAAACTATGACATAAAGCAAGGTGCTACCAATGAACAAGTTGTCTCCCTTTTACAAAAAATCCGAAATGATTCTTCCTTTTCATACCTTAGAAATAATGATGGCTCTTTAGAAAGATTAGGCGAGTTAGAGAAACTCTTTCAGCGGCAACCTGCAGAGATAAAGAGATGGTAGTATTAAGCGCTTGGCCCATACGAGAGGTCAAATCTTTAGGGATAAGATTAGACAGCTTAAGTGATTGCAATAGAAGAGGCCCGGATACCTATATTAGCATATAACGAATTGTATCAAGCAGTTGGTTAACTGGCTTTACATTGTAAACTGTAATGGTTGTGGATATATTTCGGTAGAAAAATTATCTAAGGAAAGGGCAAAGAAGCTCAAAAAGGCACATATAGATATCGCCAAAAATTGCACTCTTGGGCATGTCAGATTGATCAAAGTAAGAGCATAGAACCTTTTACTTTCTGCTCGGATATTTGGCATAAGCGTAGTAAAAAATTGTACATACCAAATCTTATTATTTCTGTACGTTCTTACAGTATTTCACAATAGTATCAATAGTTTCTATGAAAATTGCACTCATGGTTTCGTGCTAACTTAGTGATTCCATTAAATTCTCTAATATTTTCGTTGCCAGGTATTTTAACGACATCCTATGCAATAATGGTAGGACTTTTTCGTCAGACTTTAACACTTCAATAATTTTAGATATTTCAGACAGCTCTTCCCTATACTTTGTATTCTTAGTAATTGGATGGATATTCTTTCTCTTGCTGCTGTCAAATCTAACAGCATATGTATATTATAATGAGGTAAAGATTATGATAATGTATTGAAGAGACAGTATTCGTACTTACGGCAGTAATCGCAATAAGTCCCATCCGCCAGCTTATAGACCAGAGGTGGAGAGTGTTTTCGAAAAATAAACAGTATACACCGCACAGTAAAATCAAATAATCAGTTACATCGTAATTAACGCCAATATTCAAAACATAGGTTGATCATATCCTATAGCGGTAGATGAATATCATAGTTAGATCTCGAATTTATTGAAATATTATTCAAGATATTGGATATAGTATTAGTTAGTTAATCGCGTAGTAGATAACCATTAAACAATAAAACAAAAATTGTGGTAGATTGGACGAGATATAAAACAAGTAGTATTATGACCTCTTATTAATAGCCGTACTGGCTATAAGGGGATGAAGAATATAATATGTTACGATTCTTCATTACTAACAGCTGCTGCCTGCCACCAATTCTGCAGTAGCAAATCTGTCTCCTACTGAAATTACCTTTATCTTTACGCTTTCTTGTCCTACCTTTCCATTCTTAACAAAGACTACGAAACCTTGTATTCTAGCGATACCATCGCCTCTACTACCTGTTTCAGTAATCCTTACGTCGTATTCTTTACCTGCCTCAGCAGGTTTTGCGAAGCTACTATTGCGATTATTACTATTATAATAGCCACTATAGCCTCTTCCGCCACTTCCATAACTCATTAATGTTTTCATAACTAGTATTCATTATGGCTAATATGAATCACTGCATTTACATAATGGACAGCTTCATTCCTCATTCATTTCCAAAGTGGATACTACTTTTATTATATGTCCTAAATCCTCCTCTGATGCCTCATTCTATCACTTCTCTTGTTTGATGTCCAACATTGTTTGTGTCCCATGTGAAGTTATTCATTTATACCTCTATAAGTTGAAATTATCACTAAACTGACATTGATAAAGACATTTTGATTGTATCAAATTAGGTGATCCTCTTTTGATATTCAAGAGTAATCTATCAACAACATCATATTCGTACTTTATTAGTCAGATAATAGACTATTTCTTGTGACCATCTTGGACGCACTACAAATAAGAGACATACAAAAAGTGCAGCATGAAACTGTCTTGATAATGCAGGGAGGTGGTTCGCTAGGTGCATATGAATGTGGAGTTTATAAAACTTTGGAAAAGCATGGTATAGAATTGGACATTGTTGCAGGAACATCCATTGGAGCTGTAAATGCTGCAATTATAGTAGGTAGCAAGACAAATAGCCCAGCACAAGACCTTGAACATTTCTGGCTCACATTAGCAGATAATATCACTCCGTCGTTTTTGCCAGATAATATTAGGTGCATCTACGCTTCGATGTTTGCAGCTCTCTATGGTAATCCGAATGCATTCGAACCAATTTGGTTTTCACCCTATGCAATATATAATTACCCTTCTTCTACTTCTACTTCTTCTATTCATGCAATTCCCCATCTATATGATACTATACCATTGAAAAAGACGTTAAGTAAATTCATCGACTTCGATAAGATAAACAATTATTATAATTACAATAACAATATCAATAACAAGGATCTAGCAAGAAGAAGAAGAAGAACTCCAAGACTAATTGTAACGTCTACTGACATACAAAGAAGTGAATCTGTTACTTTTGATAGTAAACACGTGAAAATAGATGCAGATCATATTATTGCTTGTGCCGGTTTTCCATTTTATGGCATAGCATCGATGCATAAGGATGGAAAATATTTATGGGATGGCAGTCTATTAAGCAATACGCCATTAAGAGAAGTAATAGATGCGTCACCAAAATATGATAAAAGAGTGTACGTAGTTAACCTATTTCCTAGATATCAAGCAGATCTGCCCCAGAATATATTTGATGGTTGGCATAGAGCCAGAGATATAATCCATACAGACAAGACAGATCAAAATATACGCATGTCCAAAGTGATTTCAAGATATCTATCTCTTCTGAGGCAAATGCATGATCTCTTAAATAATATTCAGATCGAAGAGAATATGAGAGAACTATACTTTCAAATTGAGAGAGAATATCACAAGCTTGCAGTAGATCGTGGTACGATAATTGAGGAAATAACAAAGATAGAAAGGACTGAACACATACATTTTATCTTTGAAGATGCTGATTTTTCCATTAGGACTATTAAAAACCTGATAAAGCAAGGTGAAGAAGATGCTGAGACTGCTATAGCTGAAAAGAAAAAGAAAAAAGGAAAGAAGAGAAAAAATGAGATTAATAATAATAATAAGTAATACCTAAGGCTTTGGAACAGATTTTACTATTATGTTCGCAAGTATCTTGAATATATCTTCATTCCTGTGATTGAATCTGAATTCTATTTCTTTTAGGTTGAAGTCAAAGTATGGTTTCGGTACGCTGGGTAATGATTTAGCCAAGTCTTGGCATAGCTCCATAATCCTTCTATACAATTGATATGAGTTTTGTCATTTCTAACATTTCTTCATCTCAATGAAAGACCACACAGGCCTACAAACTGTTTTTGGGGGGTAAAAATCCAGTACAAGTAGCCATCACGTTAAACATAAGACAGCCCGAAGTAGACCAATATTTCAAAGAATTTTGTAAGTTAGAAAAACTGAACGGCCTCTATCAGATGTACGAAGAAATAACAGCCGACGTAGGATCCCTTGTAAATCTGTACAAGTTGATGAAAGATGCAGATTTAAAGCCAGAGCAGACAGTTAAACTTCTATCATTCGCAAACAATAATCTGGCTGATCTTCATCTTAAATGCAATGCACTAAGGACTGAATTAGAACATCTGAATGGACGAAAAGAGAGACTGAATAACGCTTTGCAGAATATAACCAAAAATTTAGAGTATTATACTCTGCGTTGCCAACAAGAATTATCAAAGATGGACCAGCTACACCAACAAAGAGAAAGACAAGAGAATATCGTAAGAAATTTTGAAAACAATAATAAAGAATACTTCAAAATAAAAAAGTTTGTCGAGGACAGGGTACTTGGTATCTTATCAGCTGGAAAACCATTTGTAAAGTATGCAGTTTTGTCTGTAATCGAATCAATAAAAAAGGATCCAGAAAAATATGTGCCGTTAATTGGTCCTAAGAATACATACGATACTTCGTATACTTACGGACCGAACCATCCAAATGAGTACTATTATGAAGCCTGTAAGGCTATGTTAATAGAAGAAGCAGAGAGGCTATACAAAAATAAGGCAAAAGAGGAAATAGAAAAGATTATTACAGATTACTCCTCTGCTACCATTTCACAACGGCCTGAAAAAGAAGCTCATACCTTTCAAAGACAAGCACTAACAAATGTAACAAGAATGTATGCAGAAGATTCTACGGTCGTTCATTCAGAAATAGAAGATGATTAAATCGTAATATCAATTGGCTTATTGATGATATAATTGATGTATCAAATGAGATTTCTGCATTCACTAGGCAAAATTAGTGACATCTTACACTCCGTAATTGAACTCCGTTTACAATCACCATGTGAATTGAAAGAAATTTTGCACTTTTGTCTACAAATCTTATTTCTTTTTAAAATATATGCTTCTTAATTCGTTGTTATGTTGTAATGAAGGAGGCATTATGTCCTATTTGTAAAAAGAAATTGATTGAACACTCCGAGTTGCAAGATAAAGTATGCAAAATGATCACGATAAAGCAGTTTGCAAATAACTGTCTGGGTTTTGAGGTCCAGTTTAGACCTTTCTTCGAAGAATAAGATCAAAAAGTATTACCTTACCTCTATATACGGGAACCTACCCGCACCAAACCCGCAATGACATAGTTCTCTTATAAGACTCGCCAAGAGGAAAAAAGAGACGAAATCTAATAGCCACAATAGAATTTGAAGAGCAACGGAAGACTCAAGAAATAACCAGTGAATATTCTCTATTTGTCTATGCTATCCGGTCCCCCTTGACAACCGGATATCATCTACGTCGTCTGAGATGATTATTTGAATTCCTTGAGTAAGGTGATCAAGAGCGCTTGACCTACCAGTGCGTTGACGAGCTCACATTAGTATAATAGGAGGAGCTAAAAACGATTAATTCCCTAATAGCTGCTATCATCGATAACTAGGGCAAGTGGGCGGTCTATGATGTTAAATTCTTTGGGGAAACTAACTCGAAAAACTCATATTATTTCGTTGTTGTTGGCTTCTGCAATGCGCGACAGCGGCAACAGGAGGAAGTCCAGATGATAACAATAGCAGAGTTCACATTAACTGGCGCTCTCTTCTTCTTTCTGGAATGCATCTACCAAGTCCCTAGCTGTTACTATTGATGTAACTTCACCATCTTGAGCTAGAGGAAGCCTTTTCATATTGTTGATGAACATTATATTTGCGGCTTCGTTGGCTCGTATTCCATGTTGTGCTGTAATCAAAGGTGTTGAGCAAAAGTCACCAACTCTTTCAGACAGCTGTAATCCTTTTGATATGACTTTAGTCAAAAGATCTCTTTCAGTAAATATCCCATAAGGCTTATTGTCTTTGATTACAATAACACTGCCTACTCTTCTTTCATACAGTATTCTGACTGCCGCGAAAATAGAGTTTTCGTATGGTATATCAAATATTTTAGTACTCATTACGTCTTCGACTGGTGGGTTCCTGTCTGTGGTCCTAAAGGCCCTAACAATATCTGACGCAGTAATTATTCCTACCAGTTTATTAGGTCTATCCTTATCATTATCATCGTGGCTATCAAATACCAATAATCTTGTTTTGTTGGAAATCATTGCCCTAGCAGCTGCATAAATTGTTTCCTGCGGAGTTACCTTAGTAAATGGTTGTGTTATAACAAAGCTGATCTCTTTGTCTGGGATTTCTCGATTCATTGAAAGATACTGAAGTATTTCTCTTTCGGTAATGAGACCAACAACACTTTTGTTATTGTTTTCTGTTACCACTAGGTTTCCAATACCTTTGGAGGCCATTATAGCGGTCGCTTCTGGAAATCTTGCTACTGTTTGTATTGTTATAGGATTAGCAGTCATGAAATCTGCTATTTTGAGTTTATTATCGATTTGAGATTGTCCTATCAATTTTTGTTAGCTAATGGGTGATTCACACTCAATTAAATAAGCTGAGTCTGCAGTGCATGACAAAGCACTGCCGATAGCCTTTAAGATGAATTGTGCAAAATGTGCATTAATTACAGAAAAGAATTATGAAGAATTGGCAAAACTAGGAATATTAAAGGGTCGTACTATGAAGAACAGAAAACGTGAATATTATTATCTGGGAATTACATCAAAACAACCGCTAAGAGGCAAAAAAGTGAGACATTGATGCCTACCTTCTAAAATGTAATCCATTTTTAGTCTCTTTCAAGAGAACTTTGATTGTTATATTTTTCGGAATTACAGTTTCTTCAAATTAACCTTTGATGAAGTCGACGAGCCTGCGAATGGAATCCAGTGCATGTAACTGGGATTCCAACTCTGGATACTTGTTACTCAATACATGAATTTGCTGAATTGCTGCGGCCTCGATGTGATTGTGTACAACGAAATGTCTGATTAATGTCTGATGTAAACTGTTTTCCATTATAATGCGGCACCGTCTTAGGCTTACCGTTAGTCATTTTCCCATCCTCTAACACACTCAAAACATCTACTGACCTCTTTCTTTCAGACCATCTGCTAGCTACTTTTCTGGAACAATCGTCTAAACAGCGAATGATATAATAATTCCCTTCATCAGAATCACAGATAGTGAGGACCATAGCCATCTGCACTATGTCATTTGGATGCTTCACAGCAAACAGTTGTAGGTTCTTATTTTACTCTTACACCTGAAGATGTTCAGACCATGTCGCTTTAGTATCTTGTGTATACTTTTGGTACTTAACGGCAAACCAATGAAACTTTTTATTCAAAAACTTAATCCTATTACATCCAAATCTCTTGCTTAATCCTAGATCAAGTATTGTTTCCTCTACTTCTGATGTTACCTGCTTGTACTTGATATTATGAGGACTTCTAGAGTTATTGGATAATCCTTCTATTCCTTTCTCTTTGTATCTCTTATTCCATTTATAATGTGTCTTTCTGGATACACCATATCTCTTACAAATATCATATATAACGTCACCAATCCATTCTTTTTCGTGTATTGGATTGAACTTAGTTATGATTTCTATATGGATACGCTTCGTCACAGTAGAACCGTGATCCAACTGTGGAAGCTATATTGTTAACCTATCCCCGTAAGTACAAGACGTATGTATACACATCTACTCAGTGGTGGACATTTCCACTTATTTCGGTCGGTAGATAGCCAAATATTGATATGTTTATTCAGATTGTTAAACGAAAATTTTTCCTAGAATGTGAACAGAAGTACGAGGTGTGGCCGGTGATTTATCAGATAGTGCTTAATTTTGCACATTCTCTCAGCAGGTCTACCAAGTACAACCTACCTTATACTACATTGATTGAATTGCAAACTCCCATTAGTTGATTCCTTGGTCTAGCTAATTTTAACATCGAACTAGAACGGGTTGTTAATATTATGGTACCGTCTAACAGAATTAGATGAAATTCGATTTCTTCACCAGAAAGAAATTCAAGTGCGTTAAATGTGGCGAAAAGTTCAAGACGGAAACAGAGCTGACACAGCATTCAAAGCTAGATCATGGAGTAAAGGGATAGCATATTTTCTCCTGCTACGCTATCTAACAGGACGGTATACAAAGATATGTACATATCAGTTTTCTGTTGGGATATGAAATATCTATATAGATCAGATTATGAGAAAGTGTATAAAGCGCTATTGAGAAGGTGTATTAGATATGACCGATGACCGCAGTCTGAAGGTACTCGAGGCCTACACAAGAGATGTTGGCCGTGGTGTAGCACGTATTGACTATGACTCTATGGATTCTTTAAGCGCATCTACTGGTGATGTTATTGAGATCAGAGGCAAACGTAGAACGGTTGCCAAATGCTTACCGCTCTACCCTTCAGATGAAGGTAAGGGTATTATTAGAGTAGATGGCCTGGTGAGGAACAACACAGGTGTGGCCATAGGAGATACTGTGGTAGTAAGAAAGATTAAGGCAGTTCCAGCTGAGAAGGTGATAGTTGCACCTTTAGAAGCAATACCTCCTATAGATGAGAGATACCTCGCAGATGCCTTGGAGAATGTGCCTCTCATAAAGGGAGATAATGTCATGGTTCCATATTTTGGTGGAAGACTTACCTTCCAAGTTATTGGTGTGACCCCAACATCTGATGCCACATTGATAACGCAAAAGACGGTATTTCATATAGCAGAAAAAGGTGAAGTGGCAAGAGGGATAACCCATGTGGCATATGAAGACATTGGAGGATTAAAAGAAGAAATCCAAAAGGTTAGGGAGATGATTGAGCTTCCATTAAGACATCCCGAAATATTTGAAAAACTTGGAATTGAAGCTCCTAAGGGTGTTCTTCTCCATGGGCCACCGGGTACCGGTAAGACATTACTAGCAAAGGCTGTAGCTAACGAGACAAATGCCCATTTTATAAGTATATCTGGTCCAGAAATAATGAGCAAATTCTATGGTGAATCTGAAGCACGTCTAAGAGAAATCTTTAAAGAGGCAAAGGAAAAGGCGCCTTCAATCATATTCATTGATGAAATTGATTCTATTGCTCCAAAGAGGGAAGAAGTAACTGGCGAAGTTGAAAGAAGAGTAGTTTCTCAATTATTGTCAATAATGGATGGTTTGGAAGCAAGAGGTAAGGTAATCGTAATTGCAGCAACCAATCGACCTAACGCAATAGATCCTGCATTAAGAAGACCAGGTAGATTTGACAGAGAAATTGAGATCAAAGTTCCAGATAAGCGAGGAAGACTTGAGATATTGCAGATCCATACTCGTAATATGCCATTGGATACAGATGTTGATCAAGTTAGAATTGCAGCAGTAACACATGGATTTGTAGGTGCAGATCTAGAGTACTTGTGCAAAGAGGCTGCTATGAAGTGTTTAAGAAGACTATTACCCGAGCTTAATTTAGAAGAGGAAAAAATTTCTGTTGAGACATTAGATAAGTTAGTAATAACTATGAGTGATTTTGATTTCGCCCTAAAAGATGCATTGCCATCTGCCATGAGAGAGGTCTATTTAGAAGTACCTGATGTTAAATGGACAGAGATTGGCGGTCTAGAGGACGTAAAGCGTGAATTACAAGAAGCTGTAGAATGGCCGTTAAGATATCCTGATCTGTACAAGGAGCTTAAACATACTCTCACAAAAGGCATATTATTACATGGTCCTTCTGGTACAGGAAAGACACTCCTAGCAAAAGCTGTAGCTACCGAATCTGAAGCCAACTTCATAAGTGTAAAGGGACCTGAACTAATATCAAAGTGGGTAGGTGAATCAGAGAGAGGGATGAGGGAGATATTCAGAAGAGCCAGACAAGCATCTCCATGTGTAGTATTCTTTGATGAGATAGATTCTATTGCTCTTACAAGAGGAGGTATAAGTGGAACAGATGGGGGAGGAGGATATGGTGGTGGTAGTTCGGACAGGATGCTTTCTCAATTATTAACTGAGATGGATGGAATACAAGAGTTGCAAGGAGTAGTGGTAATTGCCGCGACTAATAGAGTGGACATGATTGACGCTGCATTGCTAAGGCCTGGCAGGTTTGACAAGATAATATTTGTACCAAACCCTGACGTGAATACAAGGGAGAAAATTCTTGAAATACATACAAAGGGCAAACCTTTAGGCCAAGGTATAGATCTTGGAAAGATAGCTAAATTAACGGAAGGATTTAGTGGTGCGGATGTAGCAGCAGTATCTAATACTGCTATTTCCATAGTACTACATGAGTACTTACAGAAATATCCTACCCCAGAAGAAGCAGCCAAACATGCTTCAGACGCTTTTGTTTCAATGCAACATTTCGAAGATGCAGTTAAAAAAATAAAGACACAAAGGGAAAGAAGACCGGAGGAGCGAGTAACGACTTTGTCACACTACAGGTAGGTAGATAAAAGCTAGAGTAATAAAAATTACATATATCGCTATTAATATTTACGTGCCTACTCCATAGATCAAACTCTTTACAACTGCTCATTAATTTGCTAGTTGTTCAACGCACCCTTATCTATGGATATTATTGTTTGAGTAAGTCACTGTTTATTATTCACATTATTAACTGTAATTGCTGATTAGCTAACTAACTCTTTGAATGATAATTTTCGATTGGTTCAGTATGTTCTTTGAATATAACAAGTAGAATATCACCTATGTTATACCGACAATTCGCAATAGATCGTAGCCTAGCGTTTGATGCTTCTATTATACACGTTCCCTTATTATCTTTAATTATAAATTTTCTTCATCAGTGATTTCTGTTCTGAATAAATCCTTCAGAGGGAAACCGAATCAGCCTCGAAATCTGAAAATTCCACCTATGATGATTTGAATTGCAAAAACTGTCATCTTCTTATCAGACATTTTGGAGAAGATGGAAGAGTTTGGCTCAGTATCGAATTAGTACCCCACAAGTATTGAGAATTGAAACTTTCAAGATGCATAGTGGATGAATTTAGCATAAGATCTTCATAAACAGAAATTTGCGCCGCATATGGGATACAGGCGGGCTTACTCAGGCTGGGTCCTCATATCGCTGAGCGACGTGGACCACTAGGCGATCGGATAACAAGTACTGATAAGAAGTTCGGTTATTCACACTTCCTCAGCGGTCTGTTAATTCATATGGACTAGCATGAACGATGATTCTCACAAAGGCTCATTAAGATTCAAAAGAGTATTCACTAGAGCTTTGTACGTGTTCTTATCTACGTGAACTCCCTTTAGCAGTCTCAGTGCCACATGAAATCTAACGTCAGTCGGCTGGTTGTTCTTCGCCAGCTTTGTCAGAAGCTCTTCGCATTCTTTTCTGGGTAGTGTCCAAAAACTTTTAATCAATAAATCGAAGGCACGTATCTTTTCCCAGATGCCACCATTCGACAATGATTCTGCCTCATTTAAAACAACATTATCATTATCATTTTCCATGTTGTGTAGTGACATGTAATATCTAAAAACATTTAGTTGTTTTTCTGCTAATTTATCCCATTTGTGACAATATTTAAATTTGGAACTTCAGTTTTCGGCCAAATTGCTTTATTAGATGATATAGCGCGTGATATTCCATTGTACAGGCCGTGTAGAAACGATGTTATACAGACTTGTCTTTCAGATGCATAACCTATAACATGCACTGACTGACTAATCTGATAATATTGATGTATTATACCTGACTAGTACCTATGAATCTATACAATAATACTTAACTATTGCAAGAGACATTATAGCTATCAGATATGCTTCAGGATAACTCTCGTATTTTAGTTCCCTTTGATTCAACTGAACTTTCTATCAAGGCATTAAATAGAGCCAGTGAGATTGCCGTAAATACCAACTCTGAGCTGATTCTGCTATACGTGGTGGATATTACGTGTCTCTGCCCCGGTGGCATAAGAGAATATATCACGGATGCCGTAGACTTTGAAAGGGCAAGAAAACATTATATAGATGTACTGGAAAAGGGAGCAGAACGAATGATCAAGGAAAAATTGAAGGAATTGAATCGAATGGGGATAGCTGCAAAATCCCTTGTTAGAGTAGGAGACCCTGCTGATGAGATAGCCGATGTCGCAAGAAATGAAATGGTACACGAAATAATAATGGGAAGCAGTGGATCGTTGAAGAAGCTCCACGAGAGAAAGGGCGTAGGAAGCATTTCCAGGTGGATCTCAGAAATAGCAAATTGTCCCGTGATATTAATGAGATAGCTCATAGGGTACTCAATTGTTTGCGCCGAAGAAATTAAGCATAATTGATATTAATGTTAAAATTTCAGCTTGAATTATATTCTAGCCCAGATAATAATAAGGATTATCGAGGAATAATGTATTTTGTCTGAAATGGCATATTGTATAATTTGAACTGTTATAGTATTATAAAAGGTTGATTCAATACAAGATTGATTGAACAAAACAATAGTTACAGTAACATTCTAAAAAGATATGATAAGAATCCGATTCTTGTTCCTAACGAACATAATTGGTGGGAATCTAGAGCAGTTTTCAATTGTGCGACGCTTTACGACGGAGACAAGGTGCACATGTTATATCGTGCAGTTGGAGAATATGAAAACTATACCTCAAGGTTAGGATATGCTTCTAGTACAGACGGCTACTCTTTTACTAGACCCAGTGAAATGGTGTTTAGTCCAACTGAAGATTATGAAAGATTTGGAATAGAAGATCCCCGCTTAGCTCTAGTAGACTCTAAGATATACGTTACTTACGTAGTATTAACCAATCATGCACGGGAAGGGCCAATTGTATGCTCAGCACTGGCAACCACGCAGGACTATCACGAATATAAACGGTTAGGAATTATAACTAGTAAAGGCTCTGATAATAAAGATGTCGTTATTTTTCCTGAAAAGATGAAGGCTACGGTATCAAAAGATTTGTCATCAAAGAAACCAAGTGGAGCCTCTTGTTATTTCTCGTTACAGAGACCGAGTTCTTGGATAGGATCGTCGTATGGTATTAGTAGGCCTAGCATTTGGCTGGGCGAGAGTTCATCCACATTGACTAATTTTGATAAATACGTAGTTCTCCTTGAACCTAAAGAAGATTGGGAGGCATTGAAGATTGGCGCAGGTACTCCACCAATCAAAACTAAACAAGGCTGGCTGATAATATATCATGGAGTTAGCGCGGATAAAGTGTACAGAGCTGGAGCTGCTCTTTTAGACTTACATGAACCTACCAAAATTCTCGGCAGGACCAAGAGACCAATATTAGAACCGAAAGAGACATATGAAAAATATGGGGACGTCGATAATGTTGTATTTCCATCAGGAGCATGTGTATTAGATGGGATGTTATTCGTATACTATGGTGGGGCCGATAAAGTATGTTGCCTTGCAACAGCAGAGTTAGATACTTTTTTGGAGCATGTCTTGCAGAACAGTTGATGCTATTTATCCAAATGCAATTAACAAGCACGTTACCTAATATAATAGGAGCTCTAGATAGACCAAATTCATGTAAGTATTCATCAGTGGACTTGATCATTTCAGCTAAATGAGTCTCAACTCTGAGCCTTGAGCAATGACACAATTGGCTTTATTTTTCAATCTTATAAATTGATTAATGGAATTACTGTACTAAAAGGCATAGGATTTCTAGGCATTACTGGTGGTATGACTGATAGTGACAAAAAGAGGTACATATTAAAACTATTGCGTTTCCTATGAATGCTAGACAAGGCTAGATACAAACCAATTAATTTGAGTGGCGGTCAACAGCAAATAGTACCTATAGCAAGGGCACTGATGAATAATCCGAAAAATGCCATCGCTGATGAGCCAACAGGTAATTTGGATATAAAAACGGGAAAACGTAGATGAGGAAAGTGGAGTTTATCAATGGTAGCTATGTTATTGTTCTTATTGTTGGTAAGGGTAACCATTCTAATAACTCATGTAATATGCCTGAAAATTCTTCAGTATGATCGTTAGGATCACAATCTTCTGCAATGTTTATGATAGTAGTAAGCTATCTAAGAAAGGCATCAGTACTTTAGTCTATATAGGCTATTTTATTAGCTGAAAACTATAGATACTTTCCTTGCTATTCTTTAGCTCTCTTCGGAATTCTAGCCCACATCATCTCTGCGACTCTATCCTTCTGTATAGTTCTAAATCCTTTTCTTATATAGTCCTATCACGTGTTCGATTCTCGATTGAAGATTATAATTAGGTAATAATGGAAGTAGCTTAGTTTTATCAATTCATTTAGATTGATTTTGTTGTTGTTGCGGTGAAGTAGAAGATGACGACTGGGATTGTGGTAATTGGAAGAATGGGATTGCCCCTCCTCCTTGTCCACCTAAAGAATACGGCATTTGTCCATTCCACCTATTGATTGCCTGCCACTGAAGATATTGTGGGTCCTGTCTTAACTGTGATGTAATAATTTTAATTGCTTGTGATTCTCCACCAGCCTTTGCTATGTTAGCCTTTGCCTGTGCTTGAGCCTGTACAACTGTTTGGTTAGCAACTACTTGAATTCCTCTCAAATTATTCAGTTCTGTCAAGTACTTTTGAAAAGCTACCACTTTATCTTCAACCTGGGTAGAGAATGCTGGCGAGAACCTAAAATCAGTAATAAATATTGTCTCTACCACTCATGTCTTTTGCTGACAAGGAGTTTCTTATCGCATTTGCTATAACATCCTTAACAATCGCTCTTTTTGTGATTAACTCTTCAGCATTGTATTTTGCTACACTTGCTTTAACTGATTCTTGTATTGTAGGTGCTATTACTCTATCTGCATAGTCTGGGCCCAACTGTTGGTAAACCTTATTTACATCAGCAGGATTCAGATGGTAATTTAATGCTATCACAGTTTGTACTTGTTGTAAGTCATTTGATGCAGCAGACGCATTAGCCCGAATTTTAATGTACGAACTTCTAATGGTATGACCTGCTCTGCAAATGGTATTATGAAGTGTACACCTTCTCCTAATACTCTGTTTTCGACTGCACCAGCGTATAGAACAACTCCTCTATGTCCTGCCTGCACGATGACTACTGATTCAGACATCACTAAAATAATAACGATAAATGTAGCGATTGCTGCAATAATTAATAATTTTTTAGACCCCAGAACATGAGCCTGATCCTACATGTTCAAGAGGTTCCCCTTCAGGTGTCTTATTATTATGTGATTTTTTGAAAGGATTTTTCATAAACTATATCTTCATCATTAGTTGATCGTGAGAACCAGATATAAGCTACAGTACATACCAATACCTAGAATACCAGCCGCTTAACCTTAAACTGCTACTACCGGTTGCAAGATGGTTCATTAATATTACTAACAATAACATTGCTGAATTAAGAGTAAATGACTTAATCGTGATACTCTTCTTCCCTTGCAACTATATGAATATGTATGCTTGAAGTTATAGATTCTTGTAATAAGTATGGTTAGAATAGATAAGAATTGCACCATACATAATACTACAAGCCATCATAAATAACCAGATATCACTACAAACGGAGATTTTTCAGCAAATGCCTGAGCCACACCGTTAACAACCTTCAATCCACCTACACAACATGTCACACATACAACGCCTAACCCACTAACACGAGCATACGCATCTGCTGCAAATGCTGCTCCTTGTTCATCACATGTATTAATGACCTTGAGTTTATTTGACTGGATTAATTCTTGATAAAATCCAAGCACAAAATCTCCCGGCACACCAAATATATGACGAACACCATGATCGTATAATCGTTGAATAAGGTAGTTGCCGATATTTTGGCTGAGGTCAGACAAGGATAAGGTAGTGAAAATAAGATCTACTTAATAAAAATTAGAGCATTTTTTAAAAATGTCTGGTTTGTAAAAGCATTAATTTCTTTTCATATTTATCCACCTTGCATTTATGCCGATTCTATGATAAAAATCATCACCAATTATAATAGCATTAGTAAGTCTAGCTTAATTGCACGGACACAATAAAACAATCGCTGACAGTTATAGATAATAATAAAAAAAATAATACTGGATGACGATGACCTGCTGCTACGACTATGCTATTTCTCTAGATTATTACTAACGAATTAAACGATATCCATCAGATAAGTACGTAACCGGGAAGAACGGAAATAAATAAGAAGGCTGCTCATGAGTTGATAGAACGTTTTAGTTACAATTTAGCTATAGACAACATCTACTAATAATGGATAAGTGAATATGCTTCTTGAGAAAACATAACCCATGTCGCGAAGATTTACCGCCCCAAGTATTCGGGGTTTCAATAAATAATTTAAAGTATTTTATGGAAAAGTTACCATGCTTTACTTTACTTTACTTGTTTAGCGCAGGTATCACAGTACTTCTCTATTACACTAACGCCTCCGCCAACATCAAATAACGCCTCAGTAGTAGCTAAATTGCCACAAGTTATACAGAATTTGTTTTTGCGTTTATGGGAATCGTTATCCTCGCCATAGGCCCTTAGAGAAGTAAAAATCTTTTCCATGTCTTATTGAATTCCTCCTTTAATGCTTCTTAATGAAGTTACAAACCTTCTTGGTATTAAAACAATGGATGACATTACCTTAGGAATCTGAACTCTCGCTTTATTCGCCATCTCTTTGTAGAGACGTCGTGTCTTATGAACTTATCTTTATGACAAGAAATGAAGCCATATTGATTACAAAAGTCTATTATAGAAAATAAAAAGTCCAGTAAGGACTGTTCCTTAAATTTGGGCCAATTTCTTTTTATAGTCCTTATACTCGGGGCCACTAGGATTCATGGGTTCTGTATTAGTACTATTCCATTCCTAGCTAAGTGTGTTATTACAATGCTATTACAATAGTATAATCAGAAAATATGGTTCTATTAAAATTTCTAGGCAAAACCAGTGTATACGGCTCGGTAGATGTTAATAATGTCTGTAACTTACATTGTAGTCACTGTTATTGGTGGCTGAATAGGAAAAGTGAATCGGAAGATTTGAGTGTAAAAGACTGGAAGGAAATAATCAGAAATACTTTCAAAAAACAAAAAGTATTTGTCGTTACATTGGTGTGTGGATGGCGAGCCAACTATGAGGTCGTCCCGTAGATAAGCTTATTGAATTGAGAAAAAATTATCCATCATTTGTTATTAACGCGGAGAAACAGTTAAGCTTAATGAAAGGCAATTGGGGGGGGGACGCGGTACTACACCAGTTGATTGTCCTTCGTGGGCTATCCTTTCATTAGATCATATGGGAAGGATAAAGCGAGCCATGTTGTATAGGAAGTGCAGATAACAAAGGATTGAAGCCAATTTGTGAACAATGTGGGCTTGGTTGTTATTCAATACTTGTTGCACAAGGGATCAAGGGAGTATGAGAATATGGTCAACTTGGGGCATATATGAATGGGGAGCAAGTGATGGTATTCTATATTTTTTGCGTACTTGTTCTCTTTGAATTCAGATGAAATTTAAGTTAACCATTATTCTTCCATCAAGCATATTAGGTAAGCTTTTCGCAACTGGCGACGAGCTCATTCTTCTTAATGCTCATAACAAACAGGGATTCAGATATTATTTTTATGCATCATAGCGAATAATTAAACCATTCCGATGATGGATAGATTTCAGTAACATCAAGATAGGGATTAGTTTTCAATCCATAAAGAAATAGGATGTTTATTAAACACTTAGATTCTTATATGCTTTGCACGATAATAGAGCGTGGAAGAGCGCGGTGAACCTGTTATTTTAGTAACACCATATCCATCTCCTGAAGACAACGTTGCTGAGGAATCTTTTAGGAATCGATATGCAAAAGAATTAGAAAAAAAGAGAAAGCCTGGAGTAAATAGCTATTATGGACCCGATGAATTGTTAGAAGAGAAAATCCGAGTCAACCAGCAACAAATGAAGACGCCTGGTCGAAGAGGAGAAGCTATAAAGCAGGAAGAAATAGCCAGAGAGATCATTCGACGCTTCAGCAAAGAACGAGATGTAATCTAACCAGAAGGAAGTATTTAGAGTAATAGAACAAAGTTACAGCAAAGTTGGATAGAAAGACGTTTGAATTACTCGATAGTCAATATAATCACATGACAACTGGTCTTTAAAAAGACCTTAAGGTCTAGCATTATTTCTGAATTTTCTTGTGAACTGGGCAATAGTAATAATTAGTACTGTAATACTGGTGATACCTTTGTCTGCTAGGCAGTAATCAGAGTACTCGTTCTTGTCACACTCTTTAACGTCTTAACTGCGGTGGTACGTTTTGAAATTACAACCAGCATAGTGCGTGATATTTTTTCTGGACCTCCAGCGATGATCGCCATGACCTGTCCTAACTGTCAGTACACGCCCCAAAAATTCTTAAGTTTATCGCTGATAGTCATAGGTGCAATTACTGTTACTGTAAAGTTTACCGGCCTAGTTAAATAACCAACTGTCGGATATTTTTTAGATAACTCAAACTCCGGATCTACTGTTCCGCCCCTTGAATCAACAGAGATAGGTTTCGTTTGCGAAGCTATTGATGGCTCCCGGATTGTTACAATCAACGGTATTGTATAAATGCCTAACGAGGTTTGTTCAGAAACTACTACCCTAACTAGAGGCGGTTGATTTCTTTCGATAACTACATGCAAATCGCTGGATTTACCGGATCCTCCATAATAATAAATGACATTACTAGTGGCTTGAGTTACATTGATGACATCATTACAAAAGCCAGTCGTAGATGTTATCCTAGCTGGTATTAGTTGTTCTTCCGCCCTATCTTATCATTATATTACCTGGCGATGTTGCCATTACTAATATAATTAACTGCTAATATGTTGGCATAATTAGATCTTGGATAGTTATCACTATTAGCATATGTCTGAAACCTGTGATGATTTTCATTAGTTATTTCCTAAAGCCCAAACTGAGGTGATAATGCCCGAGCTGTAGAGATGAGATTCAATCTTATTAATACCGATGATAACACAATGGAGATAGTAGATCTTTTAAAAACATGCTTCCTATACCAGAATTTGGACATTGGTTTATCTAGCGATAATGTTAGTTTTAGAGATGCATAAAAAACCTTTCATTAGCATTTTTATGACTTGATAAAGGCATACACCATATATGTCACGATCTACAACAGAGTCGACATCAAAAGATATTGCTCTATGAATAAAGACCAGGCAACGATATCAGATGAAATCTTAATTAGGGCAAGCTTCTGAATGTACCAATGGGATCTGGCTCATACATCCCCCGTGAATATTGGTTTGAACATGGAAAGATGTACAAAGGAAACTTCCGATATAACAAAAACTATGAGCTGCAAGAAAGGTTCGTGATAGATTACCTGAAAAAAATTGTTTCTCCATCTTCGTCATTTTCAACTATACTTGAAATAGGCTGTGGGTTCGGGCGAATCACGAAATTACTACTGTCAAATTTTCCAGATGTGCTGGAATATCTTGCTATTGACCTCTCACCAGATCAAATAGAAAACGCTAAAGAATTCGTAAGGCCTGTAATAGAAACAAGAGAACATAATCCAATAGAGTTTATGGTTTCTGATATACAGTCCTTTCAAAATCAAAAAAGATATGATTTGGTTATTGCTTCCGAAGTCCTTATGCACATATTGCCTTCAGAAATTGAAGAAGTCATGATCAAACTTGTCGGTATGTCAAATGAACATGTAGTGAATATTGATTGGTATGAACAAGAAACGCCAAAGAAGGCAGCACCACATAACTTTATTCATGAATACGAAAAGATATACAAAAATATACCATCGATAGCTGACGTCTACCGCGTTCCAATAGTCAAGAAAGGATCCTGGTTGAGTTCAATAGACACAAAGCAGTCGATATTCCACGCTTTGACGAAGCCACGAGTATAGCATCACTGTATAACGATATTATAGTTCTCTGGAGCCGTCAATAGTTTTGAAATAATAAATATGCCTACTTATTCGATACGCAGACCATATCACTATATGAGCGACAGCGACGTACACACAAAAACGAAAGGAAATGTATTTGCTATAGTTTCAACGGTAATTTTTTTGGGCTATATTATGAATTGGTAGGAGGGATTCCTTCGTTTTCGATTGTTTCATAACGTAATTAAGTTTAGAGAAATAAGTCAGTTACTCAATTTCATTCTGTCCAGTAATACGCTTTGAAATGTAATCGTAGATATTTATCTTTCTTATATTTATGAAAAATGATACACAATCTTTTGGGTCCGGAATAATCATTTGATAATGGAAGTATTGACTCTACAGCTTGGAATGTTGAGCCGAGCGAAGCGCGATGTCGAAAGTGCCCAGGTAAGATTGTCCCTTTTTAGTAAAATTTAGCTTCAGACGTTTTCCTGTATTGCTGGTATCTAACATTTTATCTAAACAATCATCTTAGGCCCTATCCATAAGGCAATATCGTTTCAGAATTATTACGCTAGATAAGATAATTCAAGTGTCTTTAACGGAAGGAGCGGCTTTAAGAAAAATACCTCTTTTCACAATAGATCTTATAATTAGATCTCTAGCTTACAACAAATAACATCTGATGCATCGACTAACCTGTTAGTATATTTTCCCCCGAGTCCGTCATTTAGGATTTTGAACTTACCTCTTCCTGTATGTACGATTTTAGCTTCTAAATTCGTTTCATCTATAAATATAATGCACCAACAAGAACAGGCCTCTTCATCCTTTAACCTGTCTCTAATCGACACTTCAAAATTGTTACCCGTTTTGCTAGAACAATCGCTAGTGCAAGCTTTGGATACAATGCTGTTCATTTTTCTTAGCAGCTGAAGTACTACAAATGTTCTAGAATTTGCTTTACTCTCCAAACGATAGAATGGCCGTTTTATCAACATAATTAGATAATCATTTGATTTACTTAAAGCTTCTTTTCAATTTATTATTCATTTCGAAATATCTATTAATGTTTACTTAACATATGTAAAGGCAAACCTAATCGATGAGGGGCTAACCTTATCGAATGTGAATTAAGTACATTCTAAAAAAAATTGCCTAAAGAATTTCTTTGCCTGTTAACCAAGGAGTATGGTTGACTATTCCTTAATCGAATGATATTCATTAGTGCGCGACAGGCATATGACTTAAGATACAAAAGATAATTCACGCAATAAGTTTCAGTAATTAATTGATTTTACACTGAATTAATCATACAAGATTTCCAGTACACCTTCTTTAGCCTTACTCTAGAAGAAGTGAATGGTGTCTGCTATATTTTTCTGATCCGACAATGTGTCATAATACAATCGATAGAAAGTGGAAATAAATCACTTCATTCATATCTTAAATTTGGTTCAAAAGACTCTTCATGAGGTACGAAATTCCTTGAATCGCTTCCGTTCCTATGATGAAATTTACTATCAATTTAAAGTAAAATCCCGCCTACGTGTAAATCGTTCGATATCTCCAGTAACTGTAGCTCAATATACCTATGTTGAATTCATTAGATATTTGGGAGTAGTTTTTTTGTAAAGTCAAGTCATATCTACTATACCAGAAATATATCAGGTATAACGGGATGCAAGAATAATAAAAGGAATTCCCAAAAAAATACATTATTATTTGAGCATCACTAAAACTGCCCGGTGTTGTATTGGCTTGAGCCAAACTGATGACGGTGCAAAATATGAATGGTCTGCCACTCAGCACGCATTGGCATATCTGAATGTAGCTGATAGTCTACCTCACCGTAAAGAGGGAGAAGCTGTTCTACTTGATCACGTTACCAAAGACGTAACCAGAATACTCGATCTCGGTACTGGAGATGGACGCTTGATTAAACTTCTAAAAATAGATAGACCTAACGTAGAGGCTGTAGCAATTGATACCTCTCCTACTATGCTTAAATCAGCAAAAGGATACTTTGCCAACGATCCTCGGGTTAAAATACTTAATCATGATTTGAGTCTGCCACTGCCAGACCTGGGCTATTTTGATGCAGTGGTCTCAAGCTTTGCAATTCATCACCTAGATCATAAACGTAAACGCTCACTTTATGAAGAAATTTATGATATACTTACTCCAACAGGAGTCTTCTGTAATTTAGAGAATGTTGCGTCTCCATCAGTGCAACTGCATATTCGCTTTCTAAATGCCATAGGATATAGCCCAAAGACTGAGAGTAAATCCGACAAATTATTATCAATGGAGACGCAGCTAGGTTGGCTTAAAGAGATTGGATTCGTAGATGTAGATTGTTACTGGAAGTGGCTCGAAATGGCCTTGTTGATTGGATACAAGGTGTAACTTGGTTGATTATGATCGTCTTTGATATTACGACACAAATCTTCGCAAATTCGAATTAAGATTTTCATATCCCTATGTAATACCTGTCATGCCATAGGTAGAATTGGAGTACATCAAAATGGGCGATGAACAATAACCATTCGGTTCAATATTCCACAAAACCTGCAAATCTGGATGGATTTCAGTATACTTCAAGAAGGTGACAAATTTTATTTTCTTTTATTACGTTCAGTAATATAGTATCATTCCTCAATTGAAAAGACTTCATAGAAAGGACAATACAGTACATAATAAAAGATAGAACCGAGTGTTTTGATGATTATTTCCCTTGTAGGAAAGACACCCTCCTCCATTACTTCATACAAATACTCTCGTGCTTCGTCTATTGAGAGAGATGGCTGTATTCCAGTCTGTTCAATCATTATCTCTGTTTTATCATTGGTTAACTTCATGACCTTTTTTTCTAATTCTTGTTCCATCTGAGCTTCACCCATGCTTCCTAGTAATTTGGTTTCCTTGATTACAGATCTCTTTATTTCGCGACGCAAGTCTGAATCATTCGCTACTGAAATTGCTGAATAATAAAGACCCAACAATATCAAGAATGCAGACATTGGTACGAACGAGATACTGCTAAGCCCAAATGGAGGATATCCTGCAGCAGCGACCGTGGAATTAGCCGCAATAAAATAAAATACTATACCGTACGCGAGCGCATATCATATACTCCATTATAATATGAGAACTTTTTGCTAGCATTCCTACTGATCGAAAGCCAATACCATTCAGTATTCCTAGAGAGATTGTGAATGCTATAATGAGCGACATTTTTATCACAGGAGTTTGTTCTTTGCTAACAGTAGAGCTCATTTGATATAACTCACCGTATGCAGAAACATAACCAAGATAAAGAGCAACAAGAGGGAGGGTCACAAGAACCCAAAACTTTACTTTTCCTACCCTTTTAATATGGTAGTGTAGAAGAACTATACTCCCACACCACATTGCCAAAACGTATGCATACATAGTATAGCTCTGGAAATTTGTTATAAAACACTTAAATGGATTTGTATCACATTCAAAATTGAATTCTACCACAGAATGTGTTGTGAATATTAGCGGCTTTTCTACTAATAATTGTTCAAATAAAATGGCTGAAACTACCGCGTTAATAGTAAATGAAGCTGCAGCTAATCCATAGATCAAGATTATAAGGGATCTCTTTGACAAGTCCCAATCGAGTAATTTATACGCCAAAATACCCATTATTATGGAAGTAAAACCATAAGCAATTACCACAACCAAAGATATTAGATGTATATAATACCATGAGAAAATATAGATCTGCAAAAGAACGACAGCAACAACGGCAGTCATAACATATAGAACTATCGTCATTACTTTTTGTAATGTGATAATCTGCGAATCTTTAACGTTATATTTAGACATCCGTTTCTTAGTTATGAATAAGATGAGATACTGACCTAGAATACATATTATAGCAATAGTAGAAAATAATAATACTCCCCATGATGAAGATGCCTGTGGATTGAATGCATCGATAGAACTACTAATAAAGTAATCTACTATGAGTGCAGCCAGTATAATTAAGGATATTACTGAAAATGTTCTGCTGTCATACTCTATAAATCCCAATTTATCCAAGATGTACTTTCGGAAAATCAATTTCTTCTGATCCCGTCCTTTGAAAAAATATTACCTTTTAGTGCATTTAACAATTTGAATCCATTAGGGCTACCTAAACCTGTACAGGCATCCCAACCCTTACGTGCTTTGTATCCTTTTACATTCATCTTGCCGGTTCCGGCCAGCTTCACATTTTTGACACCGTTACTGCCTTTGAGAATATCAAATAATACACCATTAAAAGCGGGGTGCTTATAAAGCAATGGGTTGATAAAACCTACTGGCTTGCCAATGCTTTGGTTTATGAGAGCTATCATTCCAGACCATAGCGGAGCGACCGCACTAGTTCCGTCCCTCCCTTCAGGCTCTTCTTGTCCGTTAACAGGTATATTGTAGCCAGGACTGGCAATACCAGCTACATCAGGTACGCCGCGCCCATCGAACTCTGTATTATTCACTGATTGCGGAATTCTTATTCCAAGTTGATAGTTGGGTCGCTTAAAGTATTCGCTTACGCCACCACCAGTTGCAAGAACTCCATCGTTCCAAGCAATCTCGTTACCAGTAATCATATCATTAGATGAAGGTAATCTAGTACCGCCACATGCCAGAACAAATGGGCTCGACGCTGGAAATTCTACATGCGCCAAGGGATCAGATATCGTTTCTCCATCGTTGGGCCTTAGGTCAGATGATCCATGGTCTCCTGAAGCACAAATAACGGTTCTGCCTAAGGCTGCCTGCATCCAGGAGGGCCTGGTCCATCGCAGTCATCAAGTGACCCCATGAAGCTTCTGGGGCGCCCCAGCTAATGGATATTATTGAAGGATTATGTTGGCTATCGTGCACTGCCTGAGTGACTGCATCAAAAAAACCCTTAGTTGAGCTTTCGGAAAAGTAAATGACAAGATTCGCGCCAGGGGAAATTGCACCTGCTATGGTAATGTCTACCATAACCTCACCATCATAGTCTTGGTTTTTTCCAGGATCATTCTTACCATGCCCAACTGGAATGGATGTTATATGGGGTATAGTAACTCCTAACTTTTGAAAATATGCATTTAACTCATCAGGATAAAATCCGCCACCCAACTCAATTATAGCTATACGCTGGCCTGAACCGTCCAATTTTGTACCCTTAGCGTCCCTTGTGGGAAATTTGTATAATTTTGCTATTTCGAGCGGAGTAAATGAGTGTCCATGTACTCACTCACCCACGAACCATCGCAAATTCAGATTTATGGTATAGTTTCAGTTCTGTTCTAATCTGTTTTGATACACGGACACCCCGTCCCCTATTAAACGGGAGAAGATCAAAAAGGTATGTGGTTTAGATAACGCAGTGGTACAGAAGAACAGATACTTGGGAGGCGACCTACTATAAGTAGCTCACCATTTGTACTCTACTAGATTATAGAACTATGTTAATAGCTGAATTTAAGTATCATTTTTCCAAAGACATTATATTTGTGTAAGTTGATTACATATATTAGACGTAAAGAAGGTGGGTGGCAATGGCTACTCTACTCATGTGCATTAAAGAAACCTGTGCTGTTATGACGGCATGTACTCTTCTGTATCGATCTAAGACTTTATTCTCTAGACCTGAATTTATTCTAAAGGGGGTGGCAGAAGAGTGGTACAATTAGTGGACTCACAACGGAGACGGCTTCACGAATACCTTCGAGATACATTAAACGTCAAATATGTAGAATGTGTCTCTTGCAAAAACCGAAGTCAGTTCACTTGCTTGATATGTGGATTTTGCTATAGCTGTCACTGGAAGAATGAAACTATCGAGGGTGATAGTCCAAAGTATATTATTTTAGGAGATTAAGAGGTTGATAGTACATTTTAAAGGAATGGATGTTACACTCGCTGAACTGCAAGGTGACATATTACATGCTCGATATGACTGATCCTAATCGTTCTCATCTAGAAGTGTTTGTGGGATGTTCTGGATGGAGCCATCCATCCTGGAAGGGTCGGTTTTACCCCTCCGATCTTGATACATCGGACTGGCTAAGTTATTATTCTAATATCTTTGACCATGTGGAAATAGACTCTTCATTTTATAGAGTCCCCGATGTATTTATGGCAAAGAATTGGTACAACAAGACACCTCCTCATTTCAGGTTCACTGCAATATTTCCGCAGATCATAACCCATCACAAGAAACTACTTGACGCCAAGTATGAACTAGAAGGTTTTTTCGATTCGATGAGTAAACTTGGTGAGAAGCTACTATGCTTGCTGATGCAGCTTCCTGCATCCATGAAGGTCACGGAGGGATTGGAAAGCCTAAAAAGAATTCTACCTACGCTTGACCCTTCCTTTAGATACGCAGTCGAGGTAAGAGACAGATCCTGGTTTCAGGACTTGGCTTACGACTTTTTTGCCAATAATAATATATGTATGGTATGGAATGAATCGACAGGCATACAAACTCCGGCAGTAGTAACAACAAATTTTGTATATTTAAGGTTCATTGCCGATCGGATAATGGATTATTCTGATAAAAACCAAGATGACAACGTGATCGGAATGCAGTATTGGGCAAATAAAGTCACTCAAGTACGCACTGAAGATGCGGTCTCAAATAAGGTAAAATTGGCAATAGTATCTGCAAATAATTCATATTCTGGTTTTGGCCCCTCAACTGCCAACTCCTTCAGAAAGATGATTGGATTGCAGGAAGTACGGTGGGATGATAGGAATATCGTGCAAAGAAAAATTTCTGATTACACAAATGTTCAACTGGAGCACGCTGTCTGATTACTCAAAGTGCTAATAACATTTTTAAATTGTAAATTAAGATCAAGAATAAATTTTTGTAATTAATTTATGTTACAAAAAGCATTAAAATTCCTACGTAGACTAGTATACTAAGCCTATTGATTATCGACTTTCTGTTCAATCAAGTAAAATTAAACATGGATTACGTAATTTGACTCTATATCAGAGACCTCATGCCTCCCTACGCTCAAACCTACCTATAACTGAGCTATACTTTCACATTACTTCATCTGTCACACTTGAATTATTTAGATCGGGGCGTTGCTAACATGGCCAGAAGTCAAAATACAAAGTTGTTTTCTTAATTGATTTAATAATAATAATCGAATCGACTTTTCTAAGCAAATACAATCAATTATTAAAAAAATGATCGTCTTTGGAACTTTTATAAATTATAAACTAATCCTAGACAGTGAACATTAATACATTAATCGGTGACCATTATCGTACCATGAAGAGTTACAAGACTTCCTAAACTGAGTATTGGACTTTGCAAAATGCTTGATGAGATAAATGTAACCTTAATAGGCACTTATGATCAAATATGTTCATGGCAAATTATAAAACACTAAAGGCTAGCGTAGCTAAAAATGGAGAAGTGATGGTCAGATTGGATACAGGCGAAAAGATTGAACTTCACATCCACAACGTAAAATTTGAAGACAGCACAGAGGAGATAGTTGTTGATGCAGGCACTGAGACCTACTGGATTGGTGCTGATAGAGTATCTTATTATTGGGTCCACAAGGAAGGTTTTGAGAAAGAATAATAGCCTGAAAATTAAAGATTGCCGCTCGGTAATGAATCATAGTTAGTGTTATTGGCTAGAATAAAACAAGAAATCCTTTGTTGCTTATATTGAAAAGGCACTGGTTAAAGGCATCACTCCTAGCCAGCAACTTGTCTATTTTAACCGACGTGCCAAATTACTTAATCCAGACTGCGGCCTCTTAGCCAACACCTAAATCGTGGATGATTTGGAAAGAAAGTCCCCCAGTCTTTTTTTCTGACGATTTCCTAGCGACTACCAATTTCTAGAAGCAAAAAGTGGTATTCGTGGCTCTTCAGTCCTCCTTTCTTGTACGACCACTATTTTTCATATCTCGTGCTACAAAGCTCATTCTATACGATCAATTCTCATAACAAATCACACTCAGTATAACGCAGATTTAGTGACTTCCCATTCTGCTCGAAGTTATGCTAACATACTTATGCTCTGATTTGCTACTTAGTTATAGCCAATAAATATCGGGGCGCCATGCATCATATTATGAAGATATTATTCCTAACCGCACACCTACCATTTCCTCCTGCAAGCGGAGGACGCAGACGAGAATTTGAGCTGGTATCAAGGTTAGGAAAAAAATTTCAAGTACATTTATGCTCTTTGACTACGACGCCAGAAATAGATAGGAAACACGCAAGGCAGTTAAGTAAATATTGCAAAAGTGTTAATCTATTTAATACAACTCAACCTTTTCCGGCTGAACATGACTTTAGATATACTTTGCTCATGAAGAGATACTTTTCTGAGGAGGCTACTTACAGTATCTCTTGCATGCTTCGCCATCACTATTTTGATCTAGTGCACGTGGAAGCATATTACCTTATGCAGTTACTACCTAATGAGTCAAATGTTCCTATATTACTTGTAGAACATAATATGGAGTATATGCTTAACCTGCAAAGACTTTTACTATCATCTTCGTTGGCAGATCGGTTTTTGTACTGGCGAGACTATTATAATACTTTTTATTGGGAGCGTAACTTTTGGAAAAAGGCAACCAAAATAGTTACAGTTAGCGCAGAAGATGAAATAAGCATAAGACTACAAGAGCCAAATATGGACGTGATTACGATTCCTAATGGTATTGATCATAAAATAGTAATAGATCGGCCAGTCGACCCTGAGTTTTTGCGTAGAAGCAGTTTCAGTAATTCTGACCACATTCGCACCTTTAATGATAATAACCCACTTATTCTTTTCGTAGGTAACTTCCTTTACGATCCAAATATTGACGCTGCATTATATTTCTGCAAGCAAATATTTCCTTTGATCCTCAAATACATCCATAATGCAAAGCTGTTGCTTGTGGGAAATTCTCCTACCCCTGAGATACTGAAATTAGGGACAAGTAGCAACAACAATATAATAGTTACTGGCTACGTCGATTCTCTTTATCCTTTTTATAAAGCTGCCAAAGTAGTTGTCTGTCCACTCAGAATAGGAGGAGGAATAAAAGTAAAGATTCTAGAAGCATTAAGAGCCGGTAAAGCGATAGTAAGTACCTCTGTAGGAGCTCAGGGTTTATCCGTCGATAACCGGGCCTTGTGTATATGCGATAAAATATACGATTTTGCTGCCAATGTGGTTCGCTTCCTATCAAATCCACAAGATAGGCATCGACAAGAGCAAGAAGCGTTACTTTTTGCAAAGACTATCCCTACATGGGAGAAGGTTACAGAAAAATACATACAATGCTATAACGAAATGACTTGTACTCGTAGCGCTGTTCCAAGGTAAGTTCTTTATTGGCATTAACGGGAATCTATCCTGGACGTGGAGAATCTTTTGCAATTGCTTTATGGTTCAAAGGCTGCTAAATAAAGGCAGTGGGATGTTATTCTCTATACTATTCCAAGAAGGAAATAAAGAGGCGATTGAAGGAAGAAATTGGATGGCATCAGAATTTATAATATGAATCCTCACGGAAGTTTGAATTATTTCGTTAGTTGATCTGAGGTATTAACATAGTATGGTTCATAGAGTGTAGTTAATAATATTAGTATTCCTTAGTTACCATAACGAGGATTAATAAATTTAATTTACTATTAAGTCCTCATAGAATGCCGAAAACCTTATTTCGACACAGCACAAAATGACAATCATTTCATTTGCTCGATACTATTTGCTTGACAACAGAAAGTATCTTTGTTGATCTGAAATTGACATTTGGCTGAAAAATTTGTCTATGAATATTGTTTATGAACGTAACACCATTTCCATTGCTTGTTTGGTAATGCAACCATAACCTTGTGACCGGTATTTTGAAAGTGGTTAGTGGCATGAAGGCCTACCGAAGAATCGCAGCAACCTACATGACCGCAAACCAGGCACATTCGTAATGCAACCCAATCCGTTCCTTCCTTTTCACATTCTTCGCAGCCGGATGTTTTAGGAGAAATATTGTTTTCATTTATACCAGCAAAATGTTCACAGCTTTTCTTATTGTTCATATTAAAATTATCTCCGTATAAGTTAGTATAGAATACCAACTTATAAGGGCGATCCTTTTATTTTTCTCATTGAGAAAGGTTATTACTATCGGTGTGACTATAGCAACAGAAGAAAAAAATGAAATAACGATTAACAACGTGAAAAGTCTGTATCCCTCTTCTACAGATCTCTTGGATAGAAAGTTCGAATTTATTACTGCGGATCTGCGTAGCTAACGTGTTGTCCAATTAACTTCATAGGATACCATCAAAGAATATCGTCAAGAATGTCAGATTCTATCGTCATAATGAGGACAGAGACTAATCCGATGTACGATTATAGAAAAGACGATATCTGGATAACGATCTTAAATATATCTTTCAAAGTATAACAGAAATAGACGTTTCAATACAATGACAAAAGATGACATGATTTCATTCTTTATCACTTATCGTAGGCCTGACGCGTTGAAGTCATCGTAACCTGAATAATGTGTTAGCCTGAAGTAGTCGTAGTCATCATATCCATTAAAGTATTTTCAGCCTCAACTATTGTTAATGCTTCCTGTTTCTTGTCAGAGTAATGGATTGATTCCTAAATTATTGTCTTTAGAGGTACTGCAATTAATTATTATCCAGCTAATTGCAGCCTATAGATTGCAGGCACAGTAGGGACTTTTATCACAAGGATTGGGGTCCTTGTTTTTGTTTGGTATAAGAGACTATTGTTGGTACTAGCTTGGATAAATATCATCAAGACATATATTGGCAAGATACGAATTTGTAACATTATTATTAAAAATCAATTTTCATATCAGTTTTTAATTTTATCACAAAATGAAATAGCATGAATATCTATAGCATCATCTCAACTATTTTAAAAAGTTCTACAATCACCGGAGTAGCATTGTTATGAAGCTCATAGATATACAACGATTTTGGTAAGGGTTGAGTATTCTCTCAAGCAATAAAAGCTGCTTTTCATCAAAAAAGCTACTTACCATGGAATGTTCCGTATTTTTCGTATTATTCCAAATGTCACGATGCATATTATACCAAGCTGCCTTGTATAACGAAAGCTAGAAGCATTTTTGACAGGAATAGAACAATAGCTATCTTTATCGCAGCTAATGCCTTCGCAATTTTAGGTTTTAATTTAGCGAACGCTTGTGAATCTGCTTTAGGACTTGCAACTTTTCCAGCTGTTACAAGTAAAGTGTGGATCTTGCCGATGATATATCTGCACGTATGCATAAAGTACTTATGAAGAGCATTATGAAGACTTCAAAGATAAAGACAAATATATACTGAGACAAATTGAGACTGCTGTCATAAAAATAGTAATAAATAAAAGGAGATGAAAAAACTCGAATAAAAGTAAGGGGGGTGAAAACACGAATGATCTGAGAATTGACTAGATATCGTATCAGGAATCTCGCTAAGCAGCTAATCGAAATAGAAAAATCTTTTAAAAATTTAGATTGCCAGGCGTGTGCAATAAATGATATTTGATAATGTTAGATATTGTTCCCGATGCGGTAATTTCGACACAACAGTATCTATACTCCGTAAGGTTGTCCTAAACTACCAAGTGCATGAATCAACGGGCCGTCTTACAACCTCATATTAAGTTTGTAGCTAGAATTCTTAATACATTGATATCTTAATCATGTATTAGATTTCAGCAATTAAAGCTTTAGATGGCTAGGTGGTAATCCATGTCACACGAATCTGACAAATAGGCACAAATTCACATATTCTGTCTCCTGGTCTTGTCATTTCAATACCACACAAGAAGAGTCTTGCTGCGGCACAGACAGCCAATATCGGAAGCTGTTCTTTTATATAATATAACACGAACCTGCTCCTTGAGTTTTTGAAGATGTTATTCAGAGAGGACTCATCCGCTGGACAACTAATGAGTGGCGGAATTTCAACATGACTTCCTCCTCACTTTACGGTTTAGACTCATTTCTTCTTAATGGATTTAATATACTGTTTCATTGATTCCACGATAAGGGCGGTCACTGTCGTTTTTTCATCTATAGCTAAATGTTTGAAAGTATCAAGCAGATCGGTAGGTATTTTCATCGTAGTTTTAGTTTCATCCTCTGCTACTACGTCATCATTTTCCATGTCCATCATATTATTATATATACATGTATATTTATGTATGCTTTGGCTGACAGATGTATCTATTTCTGTATGTATTAGATCATAGATATCTTACTGTATAGACTTAAATCCTGTCTACACGGATATATTGATCTATATTTAGGCACTATGCCGTAAATACGTATACATTTATATATTCTGTACTACACATCTCTTGACAAGAATGAAAGTATCTCAGAAAGATGACAGCAATAAAGAGCAAATATGTTTAAATACTCACCCATTAACAACATCTCCTAATAATATTATCGAATCAACTAAAGATGATCGAAGCACCAAATGCATCGGTCAAACTCAGTTCAATAAAGTTTTGATTATCGGTTTAGGACAGTTGGGCCTGCCGGTAGCAAAGTATGTTAGCGAAAAAGGATTTGATACTTTCGGCTATGATATAAGTCATCATGCCATAGAGCGTGCAGAGAAGATGGCTTCAGTGAAGAAAGCTATTAACTTTAGTGAATTTGATGTTTACATTCTGTGTGTATCTACTCACATTCCCAACGATATGTTCTCTCCACAAATAGATGGATTGCTATCAATTGTTGAAAAGATTTCCTTGGAGGCAAAAAATGGTGCACTAGTATCAATAGAAAGTACTATTCCAAAAGGAACGTCGAAGAAGATATTTGAAATGCTTAATCATAGACTACATGTTGTCCATGCTCCTCACAGATGGTATTCTTTAGAAGAAGAAGAGCATGGTGTAAATCAGTTACGCGTAATAGGAGGAGTATGTAATTGTTGTCTCAAAGCGGGTTTGCAATTTTATGATGGCAGGAATGATAATGCTACTAATGTCATTACCAGCACCACGACTGCTATGACGCCAAACTTATTCTAGCTAATGGCATTTATGGTAACAACAACTGTAAGCAAAACGAGAACGAAAACAAAAGCTTAGGGATACCTATGCATCCAGTATCACAAGTGGAAGTTGCCGAAACAACAAAAGTAGTAGAAAACGCACATAGATATCTACAAATAGCGTTTGCGGAAGATCTTTATCTCTACTGTCAAGCAAACAGCATAGATTTTGCAGAATTACGTAATGCTTTAAATACAAAATGGAATGTCGAGATATTAGAACCAAGGGAAGGAATAGGAGGACACTGCTTACCAAAAGATACGAAGATGTTTCTACAATCATCTAAGGCTTTCAAGAGCAAAATGCTAACAGCTGCAATAGAGGTCGACGAAGATTATAGGTCATACCGACGATGCAGAGACAATGGAATAATATCGCCCTCAAACTCGACAACAACATAATAATAAATTACGTACCAAGGTTAGAAGGATTATTCTCATGTTAACACCTATTTTCGAGCTTGGGCTACAATTGACAGAGCATTGCTTGTCGAGTGGAACCATCGAAAAGCAGATCCTTAGTTTATTTGAGGCGGAATCGATAAGATACATGGAAACTCTTACTCTGTCGAATTACTGCCTTTAGATTTTGAGCCCAATTTCTTAGACTAAGACTTCCTCATTATATCTCAGTCGCTCACCTAACTTGTTTCAAATAGTTTGTCTGTCTAATCAATACTCTGGCAGAAACACTCTTTATCCTTATTCGACATCTTACCACATAATAAACAGTATGATGCCTCACACGTAATGCATTGTACCAGCAGCACGCCTTTTCATAATCTAATAATTTATGAATGAAAAAATCGTGTTCATGCATAAGGATCCTGCTGGAGGTGGATAACTCTGGCCATGAATCATTGTGCATCCATATTTACCTGAATTACAGTATTTGACAGAGTACCAATTAAGTATTTTTGAAACGCGAACTGCCTTTGTTTTTTTGGGTCATCTATTACATAAAATTTGGCTACCAATCACTTAACAGTCCAAAACGTGCAATGTCTTATTTCGATACAGCATCTCTATTTCACGGTCGTAAAAATGGAAAAACCTAACCTTTACAAAAACATTAACACATTCTGAAGTTAAGACGGGCATAAATTCGAGCTCGAAGAAATAAGGAGGAAAAAGATTGCTTATTTCTTAACACAATCAAGGACTGAATGAGATAGTCCAAGAGTTACGAGCAGACCAGTCAACTATTGGTAGAGATTTTAAAGTACTGTAGAGAATTAGGTCAGCGAATCGAATTCGATATAGCAAGTCTGATTTGGCATATTATTACAAACAGTTGTATTGATCGGATAGATTAAGTTAGAAGGAATGGCAGGTAGATATTCAGAGGAAATGATATTTAATACCTTCAGACAAAGGCTCTATCTTTGAAAGTAATAAAGGGATGGGGAGAATTATGAATGTAATGTAAAAAACTAGAAAAGAGAATAGAGACAAATCGAATTTAAAGAGATCAATCAATAATATGTCTGGCAGACTTGATAGGTTTGGGATCTGTTATGGTAATGATAATGAATTAAGGGGAGTGTACCCCTCCAAACTGGGCAGCTTGTCAAGAGATAGTCTACTACCCATCTAATCATTACCTCCATTTATCATAGCATAAAACTCCTTCGGTGTCATGTACATTAATGATGAATGCGGCCTGTTCCAGTTATAGTCGTGGAAGAACTTGCGGATAACAAGGTCAGATTCTTGGAATGTCTGAAAGTGGTGCTCTACCAAATACAGTCTTCTTTGATGGACTTGTGGAATGCCTCGATATACGCGTTCTGGTCAGGCCTATTCTTTCCAGTAACTTCATGCCTTATTTCGTACACCTTTCAACGAACTGACAAACCTATGAGACGTGTCCTGCGAACCACCATCACTCCTTGTTGTCAGACCAAGTAAGGAGGAATGACGCCATCTGGAAACCTTTCCAGTATGCCATTTCCAATGTCCTTATAGCTTCATCTGTACCACACTGGGTACTGAATGTGTATGCTAGCCATTCTCTTGTATAACAGTCCAAGATGCTAAACAGATAGCACCACCCATCATGGCCACACCAGATATAGGTTATATCCTGTTGCCAAAGCTGGTCTGGTCTTT
>CAVPXM010000069.1:0-120197 GCA_963709405.1 uncultured Nitrososphaerales archaeon | reverse complement strand
TTTACCATCTTTACGTAATACTCTATATCATATATCAACCAATTGTGGCGCCTCTGGCTATCCCCAAATATGTACTTGACGAATTTATCATATCGTTTTCATAGTCTAGAAGCCATTCTTGATTAAGACAATCTTGACCCATTTTACAAATAGATGGTAATCCTAGTATTTTGTAAATTATATTTATCAAATATTAATTATAAAGAAATGTAATTGTTATTTGTTCAGTATTTTCCCCAACAGCTTTATACCTTTCAGATATATTAGAGTAAATATGTTGGAAAATATAGCATACATAGGTCTTGGATTTGCAACCAGCATTCTTTGCGTTGGAATCAGCATGGCACTTTACGGCCTGCAAGATACATGACAAATCAATGAAGCCTTGTTTCTACAAGCAAGTTGGCTTATTGAAGTAGAAGGAGGTTCCGACAATAATGGCAAGTATTGAAAGTAGTAGGAAAATTACAAGAAGGACAAGATTACTGAAAATGAAAACAAGCCGATCATCATCTAAAGCTATTGAAGTGGAAAGAATCATCATGCATGATGGATTTAGTTATTTTTCGAGAGATAATAACTAATAATTACTGGGTAGAACATTTGAACGCATGAATATTGTTCAGATGCCAATGAATTAGGCCTCTCGTAGTCATAAAGACAAGGTTTTGCCAGTTTGGGATAAGGTGTTCTTGTCGTATTTGCTATCGATAATTACAACCTAGCTGACAACTAAATTGAATATAATGATGAGGGGAAACTCCTCGGATGGATAACCGTTAACTGTTAGCGACTAACTCACTTTATAATTTGAGCAGCAAGACCTCGTCATTTCAAACTACTTAGGCAAGGCATTGATAAGTAAGAAGTTAAACTCCTCATGTCTCAGGAGCGATTAAATCAAGCAATGATACAGCTAAGGTATCCTTTAAAAGGTGACAGTATACGTTACATCTATACAAACTCGCAACACAATAATCCTCCTTGTAGAGTTGTTCCCATAGAGAATACACACATAAAGGGTTTCTACTGCTACCGTATGATAATGAAAAATATAAAGAACTGATACTCGATGGCATAGAAACGGTACGAGGATTGTTTGGCTTTGAACTGTTTACACTAATTCTAAGAACGGCAGAAAATAGTACAAGGAATTAAGAGAAGAACGAACAAGAGACATACAAACTGATTCATAACATGATCAAATACATACTTGATATTCTCTGATAGAGCAATAAACTGTATTGCTACTACGTATAATTGATTTATTTGCAAGAGTATCAAGAAAATATAATAATCTAGATTGCTAATTTTTCATAACACAGTGATCCGCAAAGTCTATAACCCGAAACCTAAGATGGAAAGTTCCCTGGACTGGCAACACATATTTGATCCATTGGAAACATTTACTTTTGTAGCCGCTATCACTCATAAAATTGCATTAAGAACTTCTATAATCGACATGCTCTTTCGTAATCCAGTCATACTGGCAAGGGATTTGCAACATTCGATGTCTTATCTAAAGGAAGAGATAAAGCCGGATTTGGAATAAATTAGTTTGTCAAACCTCGCATCTGTTGGTTATTGTTCTCTACAATTCTGGAAGTGAATAATTAGAAAGTTATGAGGTGATTTCGTTTACTGTTTTATATCGTATATATATATCATATCCTTCATATTATAAAATGAACTTTTGTCTTATATATATGGAAGAAAATACCAAATTTGGATCTGTAAAGTCAATGAAAAATCTATAGACATATGTCTCGGATATAGTTTATGATATGTCAAATAAGAAAGAGAACAGAACCTGAGGATATAGCATATTCTCTGTATCTTTCTTTATTTCCTTGGTCTTTCACTAAGAAATACATCCAAAGCTGTGTCCAGATTTGTTAAAAGGAGCCATAGTGCAATAAGAGACTGGATTCAAAAATAGAAACCCGAGATATTAGGTTCTAAAAAGTTACGTATTACCGAATTTGTAATTGATGAAAATTGACTCACTATATCTGGTTATGGATAGCCATTGAAAACGATAACCGAGAAATCCTTCAAATAAGCGTATCCAAAGAAAGGGAGAAACATGTTTGTTGCGGAACGTTTTATATCAAACCTTGTGAAAAGATATGGAGAACATCCTGTTTCAACAGATGGACGTACATGGTATCCACCACAGGACTGTAAATTCTTAAGAATGAGACACCATCTTCATTCTGCATTTGAGAAAAGCATAATCGAGAGAGAACGATACAATATATCAAAGATAGAACGGAAAGGGTCCATGATTAATTTCCTTGTAGAAAAAATAAATGTAATGGTTGAATCTGTTTGTTTGTCGTCAAAACAAGGAGTCGATATCTCAACTTTATAGAGTCCGCTTAGAATATCATTGCTTTAGAGGAGCAATAATAGCGACACCTAAAGGTATTCTTCATGTTAGTGTCTACACCTATTAAGTAGGATTCGTTATATAGCTTATCGGTCATAAAGATATAATGAGTGAAAGTACTTCAACCGAACTAACAAATACCGCATATGACATACTAAAGGTTTTAGGAAAAGATGCAGATTTTCTATACGATACTATTGATAAGTATATCAAAGATGCACAGAACGCGAACAGACAGGACTTGGTAGAAATGTGGCAAATTATAAAAAAGGATAGGCTAAAACACATACATATGTTAAAGGAAGCGTTAGAAAAAGAGATCCATGGCTAACTATATCAATTAGCAGATATTCTCTAATTAGAATAATGTATTTTTTCTCTTTGAGTTTAGCTGTATCCAGGTAAGTATAGCCTAATTTTCTGAAGTAAGCAGGTATAGGAGTGGTCCTGTCAGCTCTAAAGTCCAGGATTTACTGTGATAAGTGCGGCTATAGTGGTTCTGTAGGATTACTAACTACATTTCACTAATTGCCAAAAAATGTGGTTTAGTATTTTGCTTACCTCAATTTTTGGTAATTCTTGCAATCGCTTCGCCTCACGTTCTATTTTAGATAGCTTATCATAAAGATATTTTTTCACCTTGTATAGATTTCCATATTTATCCTGCCGCAATTTTTTTGTGCGATAGTCACCACGAAAGCAAAAACTTGTCGGTTGTAACTTTAAGTTATTTTCAATTTTGGCTTAATTACCTAAAGTAACGCTTCTCATTACACGGTCTTCTTGAGTTCAAATATGCTACTTGATGAATTTGACGGCGTATTGACTCATTTGACGTGCTATTTGACGATGACCATATAAACCGTCGTTGATACTTAAGTAAGTAGAATACGAATATGCCTGCAGCAATTCCAGAAGCTATAAAATCACATGTTATCATACAATGGCTCCAGGGCCTTAGCCGAGATGCCATAGCACGCGGCTAGGTCGTGAGTAACATAATCAACGGTGGACAAATGCTCTTGGTGAATATGAAGCAGATGCGCTGAGGGATTTAGCAAAATTACTCAGAATCGCCGGTCTTTCTCCGGCTCAATGTGCGATGGGTTTTAGAACTACGAAAATATTAAGTGAGCAGAATATAGATGCACCTTATATCTGACATATACAAAAAATGCAAGAACCTTGGAGTCACGTCAAGTAAAATCGTCACTTATATTGAAGACCTTATCAAATTTTCAGATCACGTTCGACTACCTGAAGTCGAAGATTATATAAATCAAAAGACAGTCAAGAAAATAGAATTGGAGAAAGAACTGCAAGAATTAAGGGATCAGATATCCACTCTAGATGAGCAAATGTCAGAACTCAAAAAGAGCCGGGACTGGGTTTTGGAGCAAAAAAGAAAAGCCACTGAGGAGATTAAGTCCTATTTTGATGCAAAGCAAGAACTAGATAAACATAAATTATCTATAACTGAGGATTTTCAGAAATTTGCAAAAAGCGTCAAGTGCATTGCAGAATTTGGATTCGAGCCTGAAAGGGTACTTGCAGAATTTCAGGATATTCAATATCTAGCTCATAAACGACTAGCCTTGGAGATCGCAACAGATGAAATGGAAAAGGACCTTGCAAAACTTAATCAGCAAGACTATTCACTCCGACACTCAATCAACTTACATTCAGAAAACCTGTCTGTTTACAACGAACTGGCAAATATCGGTTTTGGCTCAAAGGAGCTGAGAATCTTGCTAAACACAATCCTGGATATTACGAACTCAAACGGAATAAACCACTGGCTGGCTGTTGGTAAATTCTTCAAAGACATAGAAACCCAATACGATGCTAAACTGGGCTTTGAATCCGAGAAAGAAAGCCTTAACTTGCAGATTCAGACACTCAAGCAGGAGCGAGAAAAGATGATGCAGATACTGAGGGCTCAACCCTTGGTAGGTCCGATGGTAACGAAACTTTTTCAGCTCGGTTTAAGTGAGAATGATATCTTGAAGGTTGCAGAGACATATCTTAGTATATTGAGTAGAACCTACTCTGCAGGTGACCTGACCAAAGGGATGATTAAGACGATAGACACGATGATGCTGACTCCGACTACCAGTCATGTGAAAACAACCAGCAATAAAAAGATAATAGAGATTCTGAGCAAGGTTCGACAGGAATTGTCACAGTTATCCTTTACAAATTAGATTATTTTGTGAACTAAATGCATAGAAATATCGAAAAGTACCCCAATACAATAGCCAAACTTACAAGCATATTCTTGCTGATTCTGGAGTTTCGCTTCAGAACGTGACACCTAATCTTTCCCAGCTCCGAATATATAAATCAGTTATTCTATGTAATTCGTAAAGAGTGTAATGTCTTGCTTAAACTGATTTTGCACGACCTGCTAAAATGTTAGCCTCATTTATATCCATGACCCTAGCAAGAATGAACCTCTCCTATATGTTCACTTCATAGCCCTAAACAGCTCTAACTAAGTTCATACTCCAGCAAAAGACCATTAACCTTTTTTGTAGAAGAAAGTGAACATATCTCCATATCTGAGTGTTTCGAAATAACCGTCGATGGGAGCACCACAGACCCTACAAGAATGGCGAACTTTGAAATGGATATTCGAAGACGGCCAAGCTATTAAAACAGATGTACGAATAGAATGCTCAATATGCCAGAAGCCTATGCTAGAATATCACCGGATATTAGACCTTTTTCTATGTAATTATTGTTATTGTTCGACGTAATGGCACAATAGATGTTGGTAGAATGAAACAAATTCTAATAGGCGATAAAATATGACAACCATCGAACAATCACTAACTATAACCTTACGGGGATAGATGTTATTAACTTGTGAAATACGCTATTATAAACGCTCATCAGCATTTTCAGTCCATAGAAAATGTGCCAAAATTCTTAGAAGCAATGCATAGAAGTGATGTGATGTCATTACGACTCTGATGGTCTGAAGGCAATACGTGATCTTTTGATTTGCTGCTCCAGGTTGGAATCATCGACTTCCATTCAAGAGTCTGATTCGTACTCCTAATTACTTCTTTCTTTCCCTTTTTATAATTTACAATAAGCGTATCTCAAACGACTATTCCCTACCGAATTAGCTAGAAAAGGGTTTGTTATCAGAGCTTTTTTGAAGGATACCTTTTTGAGAGGATACTATTTCCTTTACTGATTTACCTACCCCACCACTCCTCATTACTTGACAGGTCTTCTAAAGGGAATTTGATTGACTGGATTCGATAGTGTGAAAAAAGCTCATTTATTCCATGCTTAAATTTTCATTATCTTTAAAAGTAATTGTAGTTATTTATAATGGGCCCCCACCAATGAAGAGTCTTTGTACGAGATCCATAGTAAGTGTCATTATTGTGGTGATAGTAATGTCTAGTGCAACTTTAGGTTCTTTTACTTTAGTTGGTATACCTGCGAAGGCTCAGAAAGAGAGAGTTACGATTACGGCAATGCTTGAAGATCAAGGAGATCCACGAAGATGGAACTCCCTATTTCAACCAGCACTACAAGAACTAAGAGCAAGACATCCTGATAAGGAGATATTACTAAACACCACCATGCTCACGTATAGTCAAGCTAGACCCCGTATGTTAGCGGCATTAGGAGCACGGACTCCAGTTGATCTAATATCCTTGGATCAAATATGGCTTGGAGAGTTCGCTCAGAAAGGACTCTTGACTGATCTTACCAATTATACGAAGAATTGGGGAAGAGAAAAAGACTGGTATCAAGCAAATTGGGATGGTGGTATATATGGTGGAAAGGTTTATGGAATATGGGCATGGACTGATATTCGAGGAATATGGTACTGGAAAGATCTACTGAGTGAAGCTGGTGTTGATCCTAATTCCTTAAAGACTTGGGACGGATATATTGGAACGGCAAAAAAACTAGACACAGTTCTTAGACCTCAAGGAATAGAAGGAATTCATCTTACAGGTGCTAGTCATTCTCCTGATTTATGGTATCCATATCTGTGGATGCTTGGAGGTGAAATACTGAAGATGAAGTCTGGACATCCAACAAAAGGTAGCTACTGGTTTCCTGCGTATAATAGTACTGAAGGTCTAAGAGCTATGAATTTTATCAAGCAGCAGGTCGATGCTGGAATAAAACCACAGAAAAATCATTTTTGGGGATTAGAATTTCTTGATAGGAAGTTCGCAGTGATGATTGAGGCCTTACAACATCATATAAACGAGAAATTTCCAATTACTTCCCCTGAAAAGCGAGCAGAATTTGAACAGAAGGTAGGATTCATACCTATGTTCCCGGTACCAACTACGTCCCATGTGACCTCCAGTTTAATGGGAGGCTGGGAATTAGCTGTTCCTCTCACGTCGATACACAAAGCGCTTGCGTGGGAGCTGCTTACAATAATGCTAAAACCCAAAATACTTGCTTCGTATTTGGCTGCAGCACTCGAACCTTCCAACACAGATACCTATAGGAGAGGGTCAATATTCCGGACTCATAAACAATACAACACCTTATTACGATAAATTAATCGCTCTACTCAAAGCAGGACATAGTAGACCCAGTATACCAGAATATCCTCAAATAGCTGATAATATCCACCACGCACTTGACGAAGTTTACTATGGCATAAAAGAGCCAAAGCAAGCTCTGGATGAAGCGGCTAATAAATCTGCAAAAGTATTGGGTTGGTGAGATAAATGTGAGAATGTCAACTAGAAAATTTGTTTCATTGTATCATGATCGAATGAATGGATTACGGAACGGATATATTCTACAGATTATAGGCCTCTCCTTTGTCTTTAGAATTTGCAGTACTCTTACACCCTACATAATCTTTTTGTTAGTAGCAAATACTGTAATTATTCCTACAATCGTTGCTCAACCAAGTTTTGCCGCAGTTAGCAGCTTCAAAGGAAAAGGTTATCCTAACAGCTATGTTCGTAGAATTACATACAAATCGTGAAATGGGAAAATTTCTACTCGACAGTGCACTCGCCAAGTTAAAAATGATGTATCCAAATTTGGATATTCAATTAAAATATCTCGAGTACCCATCGAATCAAATTCGATTTCAGGCATTAAAAGCGCTTAATCATACAACGGTCGCTGGATCAACTGATCTAATATCCTTGGATCAAATATGGCTTGGAGAGTTCGCTCAGAAAGGACTCTTGACTGATCTTACCAATTATACGAAGAATTGGGGAAGAGAAAAAGACTGGTATGAAGAGAATTGGTATGGTGGTATATATGGTGGAAAGGTTTATGGAATATGGGCATGGACTGATATTCGAGGAATATGGTACTGGAAAGATCTACTGAGTGAAGGCTGGTGTTGATCCTAATTCCTTAAAGACTTGGGACGGATATATTGCAGCGGCAAAAAAACTAGACACAGTTCTTAGACCTCAAGGAATAGAAGGAATTCATCTTACAGGTGCTAGTCATTCTCCTGATTTATGGTATCCATATCTGTGGATGCTTGGAGGTGAAATACTGAAGATGAAGTCTGGACATCCAACAAAAGGTAGTTACTGGTTTCCTGCGTATAATAGTACTGAAGGTCTAAGAGCTATGAATTTTATCAAGACAGCAGGTCGATGCTGGACATAAAACCACAGAAAAATCATTTTTGGGGATTAGAATTTCTTGACAGGAAGTTCGCAGTGATGATTGAAGGCTCATGGCTACCCGTAGCATTTCTTCAAAACATGTCCGCAAAGGATTTTGAAGACAAGATTGGTTTTATCCCAACGCTGCCAGTACCATATAAAAATAATCGAACTTCAACATTGATGGGAGGTTGGGCGTTAAGCATTCCTAAGACTTCTACCCATAAAGAACTCGCATGGAAGCTGATTGAATTAATGCTGGCACCAAACCCATTTCATTCTTTTCTTCACCAAGGAGGATACCTTCCGACTCAAATATCTATGGGTAAAAACGATTTATTAAATTTAAATACTTCATCTTATCCATATTATAGACAGTTAGTCTCAATGATTCAGTTTGGGGGAATACGACCCACCATACCTGAATATCCTCAAATAGCTGATAATATTCGACAGGCGATCTATCAAGTTCAATTTGAGAACGAGGATCCAAAACTTGCGTTAGCACAAGCCGCCTCAAAATCTGCAAAGGTATTAGGATGGTAGCACCTGTTCATTTGCTGCATATACGTCTGGTACAATATCCAAACCAGATGAAGATTACTATGACGTATAGTCTAAGTAGTCTTACTCCTGACTATTATGGTTGGTATCAGTTTCGTCGTCTTTATCATTGTCAGTTAGTGTGAATCCCCTCTGAATATCTCTACGACGAACGAACGATTTGCTACGATGATTGATAACCGGTATGCTAAACAGAAATGTGGCGCCTTTGCAATTAGCATTGCTTTCTACTCATAGTCGTCCACCATATGCGTCAACTAAACCCTTGGAAATAAATAAGCCTAATCCTGTACCGGTAGGAGATGTCGTTCCGAATTTTCAAAACTATTTCGGATAAATTTCAGAGGTTAATCCCTGGCCACTATCCTTTATACTGACAACCGCCTGATCTCGTGTAAGTCTGTTTGAATTGATAAAGCTCCTTGCTTGGTAAATTTAATTGCATTTCGTACCAAATTAGAAATAACCTGATAGATCCTTCCTTTATCTCCATCTATAAAGACAGGACTTCTTGGATCGAACAACAATTGTATATCGTCGTTATCTGGAAATTCAGATTTAATATCATGTACTACGGTCTTTATATTCTCGTTTAGATTAAAACGCTCCTTCTGTAACCTTAAGTTTTGACTTCAATTCTTGCAACATCAAGCAGATCACCAGTTAGCCGCAATAATCGATTAGCATTCCTAATCACAACAGCTTGCAATTTAATGATTTCTGAGTCTTTTGGTTTAGACCCGATAATATCAGATAGACAATCGGATTATCTGTTGAATCGGAATACTAAACTCATGAGCCGCTATATCAATAAATTCTTTTTTGCAATTTCTATTGTTCTTTTAATTGGTTATTCGCCATTTTCAACTGAGTATTTGATTCATTTACTGCAGTAGTACTTCTCTTGACTTCACTAACCAGTGTCCGGTTCCATTTGATAAGAAATATTGTGAGAATTCTTACTGCTCGCGACAGTACTTGTAAACGATAAGAAAATTTTCACTCTTTCAGTCAAAAGCACTGTGCTGATCTCGAAATAGATCCCAGTAGTCACCGAACTACCTGAACTAAAAATCTAGGTGTACCCTGAACTAGTATTGCGGATTGTGTAGCCGATCTTTCACCCTTTCCGTAATTGTACAAGCCGTCCCCAGTCTTTACGAGCGAGGAGACTGAGGGTTAGGTAGAATTGGAGGATTCGCGATTAATTTTACCTTCGCTCCTCACCTAATTTTCTAGGCATCGTAATTGGTTATCCAGACAACCACACGAAACTTGAAGGGAGCTCTATCGTCTTAACTAAACACGGGTCTTCAGATACATAACAAGATATTAATAATACTGATTCTGTACACGGATGATTGAGTTCACGTACTAAGTCCAATTATGTACACAATAAATCGCAAATACCGTCATCGAGTAGATATCTTGTTGCCATTTGCACTACGACCCCTATTCTTGTTGGGTTGTTGTTAATTACCAATTCCTGTACGATTCCAGTTGCACTTGCTCAACACATGATGATGCCCCCAGCCGCTAGTGTTGGAAATAGAAAAATAGTGTCGCATTTCGAGGTTACACCAAAAATCATTAGAGTTGGTCAGAATGCTTTAATGAAGATCTTCTTTGTAGATCAGAATACAAAGCAAAAAATATATCATGTAACTGTAAGAATGGATATATCTAATGCTGGGAAACACATTCTTTCTGAATTTTTCCATTCTCATGATGGTGACATCAATGTTAATATTCGACAAACCAGCGGCAGCGTTACCTCACCTCCAACGCATACTGTTGGTGGAACCATGGATGATTTGACAAATGCTTGGATAGCCGACCCTGGCAGTCCAGTAATCGTCAACGGTCAAATATTTTCTCATCCAGGAACATATAAAATGATTTTAGAGGTTACCACATTAGATAATGATAAGACAGACTTGGCCCAGCCATTGAAGTACCAGTTACAATATTCCGGTGTCTCAATAATTCAATATTTAGAACTGAAAAGTATTATGTATTAGTAGAGCCGATTATGCATCCTTTGAAATGTTCACAACTGGGCTAATTCCCTCTTTTCATTATGCGTAATTGTACCGTCAAGTGCAAATACTAGATTCGATGATTTAAGGAGGGAAGTGATTTATTGGTATCTGTATCTGGACCTTGTGTTCCACATTTAGTATATCGGCTATGATATATCAATTAATGTTCAATGTCAATGGTATCTGTTTCATTCTTTTTGTTTCAACGATAGGACAGCAAGTAAACCAGCCGAGAAAAAATGACTAAAATAAACTACTAATAATAAGAAGAGTGTTATATTGATGGAAAATAATGATCTCTAAGATCACTTCGAATAGTATTAAAAGTGTAGAAAATTGGACTAGTAATGTACCTGAATAGGCAACGTTAGAAAATGGTGGTCTACTAACTCTTGTCATGCCATCATATCTTTTTAACTATTATTAATAACATCACGAAAATAGCTGTGAGACAACAATACTTGATAATATAAAATAATGACAAATGAAAGTTGCCAGATACCTCTAAATCATTTCCATCTGTAATACTAACAAACTGAATACCTTCTATTATAATGATGATGATGATGATGATGATAATAATAGAGATCAGTAGTAACGCTCACTTGATACTGCCTCTTATCACAGGGATAAGTTGGGCAATCTTAGAGACTTGGCCGGTCATTAGAAGTATGATTGAAGTCACTTCATTTTAATCATCACCATTACCGCTACTATCGGGTCTGCATTCTGTGATGAATAGTGTTTACAAATCTGTTCATACCTCTCACCATTCACATTGACAGAAACATAAATTCATACCGTTTTGTATAAGAGGCGATCCACATAAACATCGATCCTTCAAGTGTATGCTTCAACTTACCTTTGAATTTCCATCTAACTTCTCCAATAGTCTTTCTAAACATTTATTCAATATTCCTGTTTACCTTGAATGGTAACACGATATCACTATGGTAAACGGCAACATTAATGTCCTATTGATACGTTGGCTTTGGGATGGTTTTGGTATCTAACGATAGCAGTAATCTGGGCTCGTATTGCATCGTACTAACACCAAGTTCTAGAAGGCTAGGTATGGCCCGTTGGTAGAGATGCGTAGAAGGATTTTGCTCATGCCGCATAGGATTGTTCTTAACACATCCTTATTTTAATTATGAAATTTCAGCAAGCTTTGGGTCGCGGCTAAACCTTTCTCGCTCTAATAAGTGTAGGCTCGGGGTATTACTTATCTGGGAATTGCTTCCCAAACCTAAGCGAATTTGAAATGTCTATAACAAACCTACATCGAACATCGCCGTTCACGACTCGTTCAAAAGCCTCATTCACCTGATGAATTGGAATTAGTTCGATGTCGCAAGTAATGTTGTGTGCGTTACAGAAGTTTAGCATCTCCCGGGTTTCCTAAATCCCACCAATGACTGAGCCTGCTATACTACGACGTGCGCTAGTAAGCGAAAAAGCACCAACCTGCATTTCCTTTTCAGGAAGTCCAAGTCCAGTATTAATCATTAGATCAAAATATCCTCTAAGCAGTTTTTTGAAGATAGCCGGATCGGATGTTGCAAAAAAGAGGTCGGCTCCCAATTTCAACGCATCATCTTGTTTTTTCAGCGAGGGGCTCAAGACCGTGACTTCCGCTCCCAATTCGTGTGCAATTTTTACTCCGATATGCCCGAGGCCGCCGAGCCCGATGATGGCAAGCTTCCTGCGTGGACTGGCTTTCCAATGGATTAGGCTCCCCTAAGTTACCATAGATGCTTCAGTCTAAATTCCAAATTCCCCTTAAGGATGATCGTGACCAGTCGTGACCACTTGTCAAACATAAACGTAAATGTACCCAATCAGAGACAATTTGCAGACATTCTTCACAACCATTTGGTTTTTGATTTTATATTTAAAAGAGTTGTTGGATAGTACTCATTTACTAGTACTAGTAGTATTACGCCCAAAGAAATTGTCGAGTGCTTTTATTACGAAGTCTGGCCTCTCTTCTGGAATATAATGTCCTGAATTTGGTACTTTAATACCCTGAACATTTTGAGCCAATATCTTCATCCCATACACAATACTAGGCATAGTGATATTACCTCCTAACACTGGAATGTATCCTCCTCCTACAGCCAGTACTGGCATTGTAAGCTTAATCTTAGAATAATTCATATTTTGAATTGCATCCTGCGGGAAAGCTCTATAATACTCAAACCCGGCACGCATTCCGCCTGGAGCAGAATAATGGCTAACATATTCGTTGATATCCGCTTGTGTTATCGCAGACGGATTATATGCAAGACCACGATAAAACCATGATAAATACATCATCTCTTTTCCTTGTACAAGGGCTTCTGGTACGTCTGGTGTTTGATGGAATATGGCCCACCATAATGGCGGTCTTCCTGGAGGTGCGAAACCAGGAATTGTTAATTCCATGGCTACTAATCTCTTTACTTCCGTAGGATGTGCAGCTGCATAAGAATAGGCTACCTGTGTTCCGATATCATGACCCACCAGGAAAATTGTTTTAAATCCTAATTGAGTAACTAGTTGATGTATATCTTCAGCTACAGTCTTACCATCATAACCAGTTGGTGGTTTTGAGGAGTCTCCTAGGCCACGAAGATCAGGCGCAATAACAGTATAGTTCTTTGCTAAGGATGGCATTATTGGATGCCATGCATACCATGTTTCTGGCCATCCGTGTAATAAAATAACAGGATCGCCATGTCCTCCAATAACATAGTGTAATTTAATACCATTAACTGAAGTCGTATGATGTGAAAATGTCATGTTATCCATCTGAAAAGATATACCATTAGGCTGTTGTGCCATTGCAGTATGATTTTGGTTTAATATTAATGTGCAACCAAATATGCCGGTAACAATTATACCAATTATGAGAAATGTGATTGCCGTCAAATAATATGACGCATGGAATACGGATTTATCTTTCCCATCCATTACATACGTCTAGCCGTCGGTTTGTTATAAGCCTTTATAAGTTGGCCGAATATCTTTTTAAGTCACTTTGGAACCGATGCCTGATACGATCCCGACAATCTCGTGTCCAGGAACCATTGGAAAATTTGATGACCCCCATTCGTTACGAACTTGATGTATGTCGGTATGGCAAATACCACAGTACTGAATCTCGATTACAACATCATGATCGCGAGGATCTCGTGTTTGAAAAGAATACGGAGTAAGAGGCCCGTTGATTTGCTTGGCTGCGTATCCATTAACTTTGATCATTTTCTCTCTTTCTAGTCCTTTACGCAAAATACTTTGGTCCCAGTTATGAATTTAGCCACGCCTATTACAAATGATCAAGTCTGTATCTTATTGGCGGTATGAAGCAATAGAAGAGTTAGCATTATCATTCCAGTCACTTTTAAGAAATATTAATGTAGTTAAGCATGATTATATCTTTACCTGGTACTAATAAATGGTATCAGACAATAGGCTATGGAAATGCCAATACAATATTCGCTTGGTATTGGATATGAGGATGGGCATTGAAAATTATATTAGCTCAGGCAAAATTTAGTTCTAACGCACAAAGTTAGCAGACGCCTAGTTATTCAAATTTGCTGATATTGAGTGGGGATATTGTGTGGAGTTCGAGTCTGTCGATGCACCAAGATTCAGTTATTAGCCTCCCATTTGTATTCATGCAGTGTGATAATAGTAGAGATAATAAAAACATAATATCGACGTCGAAGCTTGTCTCAGACTGTAGTCTAATCTTCAACTGAGCATTCCAAGAGGAGAGAATTTAGCATTAGCCTAAGCATTATTCATTAAAAAAACTAGCTACTCCCATTCATGCCTTAATTTAGTGATAAATATCCAGGTTAGCAAATGAATCGTTTAGCTGCCAAGATGTAACCCTGTATCTTTGTGATGTTACAGAAGAGTCGTCGTATCACTTTATCAGTATACACTTCAGGGATATATATAGCAAATAAAATTTAAACAAGACCTAATTGAGAACGGTCCTCACTGTATTAAGAAACATTCGAAGGTCCACTGGTTTTCTAATAAATGTATCCTTATTCTTTATCCCTGGCAGTATGCTCAATAATTCTTCTGCTGCATCTAAGGCAGAGAGAAATATAATCTTAACATCGGCATTGATTGCCTTCATTCTACTGTATAATTGTAGCCCATTTACACCAGGCATTCGTATATCTAAAATTACTAGGTCATAATAAGAAGGGGAGTGTTCCGCAAACTTCTTTAATGACTCTTGTGGGTCAGAGAATGCTTCGACACTATATCCTGCATCTTCCAGGAAAGATCTATATGTTAATAGTACATCGGGCTCATCGTCGACTATCAAGACGTGAGGGGACAGGTCCTTATCCTGTGTTTGTTGCTCTAGATATTCTCGTGACTGTAATTGACGTGTTCGTTGGTTAGTGTTACTGACAGATGGCTGCAACGGGCGATTTTTCACGATTATCGTACTGAAGATTCTTTCATATCGACTAATGATATTGTCTGAATCTATGCTTTCCTTTCGTACAACACTATACACGGGATATGGATGTTTTGAATCTAGACAATATTCACTTTTTGCCCTGAATTTATACTTGGAATTAAGTAATGAAAAAGACGGATTCCTCAACACTTGATATAGATCTCCTCCTACTACCATTTCATTTGGAGACGCCTTCGAGTTTATCTTCGCACAAAGGTTTACTGTAGAACCGAATAGATCATCCCTATCAGGATTTGCTGCCAGATCTGGCGACCTCTACTCTGCCATAATCTGCGCTAACCCTATAACTTAAAGCTGGTGCAATCCCTGAGAGTTTTGTATTGATGACGGATCTTACGGAAATCATGGTAAGGCCACACTCAAAGACATCATTGAACGCAGAATTACTTTCCAAATTACTAGTATCTGGGAAATAGTAAAGGATACCATCTCCAGTACTCTTAATAACTTTTCCGTGAAAATCTGATATTACAGCTCGCCATCGAATTGAGGAATGTTGAGTAATACTCTCTAATTTTTTGAGAGTCTGTGATTGCCGCAGTAATCTTTGTAGACTCTGATATATCTACATAGCATACACAATAATGTTGTGAATAATCGAAAAATGAGATTTCATCAGAAACATCGCCTCTTGTGGACAAGTCCTTTGTGTAAGGACTAGCTGATACGTTAACAAATGTGTCAAAATCTGAGTCATTATCTCCCATGAGCCATAAATCATTACATGTAATGGTGATATATAAATAGTCACTAAACCTTACAAAACCATTAAAAAATATGAATCATTCACAATCTAAAGGACAGATAAACATTGTGCATCATTATTCAGTATAAGCATGCATGTTTTATAGCAATATATTGTTAGTACAGTTTCTTTACTTATTCAAATTTTAAATACCGTAAATGAAATATGAAATATTACCACATACTCTCTTGATTCTTTATGCGAATCAATAAACGGTACACCTGATTGAAGTGGTCGTTTTTGCAATCAGTCTTACGTTATTTCTATATAGATTCGCTCTATGTCTCATTATTCCTGAATAATAAAAATCCCTAGTCCTACACCTTCGATCCGAAAGTGGTGGTTCCTTTCACATAAGTGAGATCAGATCTCGTATCGGATCTCTTCTGGATCCAAAACTGAAAACGACCTCTTTTCCTTGGAGATTGGCCGAATAATTTTGAAATGTAGATGAATCGTAAGCAACGGGTTTCAATTACCCTAGGAGGCTTGACCACATCATGATTTAGATCTGCTTGTTAAAGCTAGTTATAAGATTGAGTTAGTAATAATTTATAGAAACAAAAATAAAAGAGAGAAATATGCGATGCGATTTAGACTGACTGAGACTGCAATGGTTGCGGCGTTTGCGAGATTTGAGTAGTGGGACTATTTGGTGTAGTCGGATTTCCTTTTAGTCCGCAGCCCCATCCGTAATTGGACATGCGTGGGCCGAGTTAATAATCCCACTTCCAGTCATTAAAAGTAATGTCAAAAAAACCATGGTTGAAGATAGCAGGAGCACCTTTTTCATTTGAAATACTATAGGTCTTAGCGTATTTAAATCATCCGAGAAAGCCGTGGTGCAGTAGTTCCTTAAGGTCATCATTCTAATATATCAACTCGATCATTAATGCATTTACGTCTACAGATGTTGTTCCATTCCTACTACCCGCAGTGAATATATATATGGCTTATCTATGTGTGTGGAGTATTAGTAGAACCACCGTAGCAACTTGACCAATCATATCCTACATCATCTAATATAATGTACGTAATGTTTGGAGCATCGACTGGTGCTTTAGCTGGTTGTGGCCAACATGGTTTTCATTCGTCTCAAGTCCATCCAATAGATCCATTGAACTCAGTACTCTTGCACATTCATTCATACTGTTATATCTAATGAAATCGATTATTTTTACTGGACTGTCAGCTTGATTGATCAATAGCCATAAATACGTCATTACGCCACTCAACGAGACTAAAGGAAACTGGAAGAAGTTAGTTAAAGTATCTTAGCTATAAATTACAGTCATAGTTTCCAACTTCATTAAATCCGCCGGTATCTAAATTATGTGAATTTACTACAGTTGGAACGCGAATAAAAGTGGGAAATGAGTATTATTTGTAGCAAGGGCTGCTATCAAGTCAACTAACGTGACGATTTCCTGGATATGGATTTCCCTTCAGTGGCCCATGCTGAGATTTAATGGTTTGAGCAATCTCGAATTCGATCTGATGGAAAATTAAACACTTCATCTGATATCCGAACATGATATCCATAAGCATGTGAATAGGCCTATTGAATATTGAACATCATTTACTTGGTTATACCATATCCCACAAAAAGGAATTGGCATGAAGTTGAAGTCCTAACTCATCGTGATAATGTGCATATATCCAGTATCTTTAAGAGCAACCTAATACAAACACGAAATAGAATGCCAAAGTTCCTTGATGCCCACAATTTGAAAGGTGTTGATGAGGAAACCTTAAGAAAAGCACAAAACTCTCCTAAAGATGAATTTGGAGTAACGCATGATAATATGATGTATAACAAAGAAGAAGATAAGTGGTATTGTCTCTTGAACGCTCCGGATAAAGAGGCAATAGTAAATCATCATGAGAAACATGGTATCAAGTGTGACTGGATTACAGAAGTAAAGACAACAAAAGAGGTTTAAAATTAGGGTAATAAAGCATGTATGAGAGAATTTTGACCTAAAAATTAATTACTAAAGTTTGCTTTATATATGATACCACTTTTGACGATCGTTCGAAAGAATTAACGAAATCTGTTGAACTAAATGTTGCAGTAGGTCAATTCGATGTAGTGTAGTATTTTTCTATATTTTGATGAAATGCCTGACGGTGTTCGCAAGCCTTAATAGCATTCTAAGTACTCGTTCCTGTCTTGCATAGTACTATACGAGGAGATGATACTGCCCAGTATGAGCTGCAGTAAGCAATAGCGTAAGGCTACAAAGATGTACTTGATATCAAACGTAGACACCAGAAGGTATGAATTTAATGAAACCAATTTCAAATGTGCTTTATACAAGATAAGGTATTTCAGGTTCGTCACAATAATGTACGATCGAGTAAAATTAAACGACTCTGATTCAATCGAAATGATCCTTGTACAAATGGTTGTATCCTAGGATGTCATCGGAGGAGATTAGATATGAATTTAGTGTGAGGATCGTTATCGTTAATTGATAAGAGTTGGAGGTTTGTATCGACGTATATGGTGTCACATCTTTGAATGTACTGGAAAGCGTTCCTGAATAGCTCCAGCTGTCGATCACTTATTCTTTTTAGGAAAATCGTGCAATTCAGGTACTCGAGCATCTCAGACATTCATTAGGTTCGTTATGATTCAGGTACGAGATATAGTAGCATTTGGCACATTGCAATCTAAAAAGTTTATGCATTAGCTCAAAAGAACCATTAGGCATCATTTCTGATATCACTTGACGAGCCAGCAAATTCTCAAGAACGGCATCTACAAACTCATTAAGCTCTACTGGATCAGAGTTCCTATAACGTAAATAATTGTTCACCATATCCATGGATAATTGCTTTGAAAAAAATCGCTGCTTATTCAAGTTAGACTGTCGAAAAAAATGATCACGTAGATACCATTCAAACTCCTTAACCTCCCTTTCTTTCATAATAATAAAAGTTTATTTATGAGTTCATGTATATTTGTTATCTTATCTCTTAGGATGCACATATCTTACACGATACTGATATAGCATAATTCCAAGAGTGGAATAGCAAGACTTTACATTATCATATCCTCCAGCTTTGCACCACGAAAATAGTATAATACTTTTATTCGTTTGACAAGTGAATATTTGAGCGGAAGGAAGAATGTTCTTATTACCATGCTAAGAGCTCAAACAAAAGATCCTCTGATGCGTCAAGATCTTCAAAACAGTAACTATCAGGCTCAAGAAATAGCTAGGAGGATTCTAGATATATGAGTAACTTGTGACGGTAAATTGAGAATAAGCACATCTTATGATATCCGTAGCACACGTCTGAGCTAGTCAGGATACATTAGTCATACGTTACATTTCATGAACCAATTCAAAAACAATGTATGCGAAAGCTCGACATTTGTCATATGGAAATAAGCTTTTAGTATTTTTATACTGATGTTATGACTGATCGGAGAGTGACTCTGGTGTTGCTTGCACGACCATCATTTTTAAGTGCATGTCGCATCTAGAAAACGATAACAAATCAATATATTTGTAGCACTATCTTACTACGGATCTTCAAAAATGAACGCATTATCACAAAGAAGTCTCTAACATCTGGTTATATCTATAGTAACCACTGCAATTGCAACACATATATCTATACTATAATCGTACCAGCTAGGAACTTCGGTTCATGCCGAAATTCAAGTATTAAGATATTATACTTGAAAGGAAAAAATATTATAGATAGCGCAGATTATTTATTTACCATGTGGTTTTATATCCTTGGTATATGGGGATGCATTCCAGAAGTCAGTAAACAATGTGTCGACATGACAAACACTTCCAGTACATATTTGGGGATAATTGCTGGTGCTCTGGTAGGAGGCATAATTAGCTGGTGGATATATAATCGACAGAACAAAATTTCAGAACAACAAGATGGCATCCTCCATCGAATAAATAAAATTGAGGAAGGCAACAGGAAAATCTTGGTACGCTTAGAATTATCGACTAAAGCTAACGGCGAGCTCTTGGAAATGCTGGTTAGTCTGGATCAGAACATACTCGAATTAGACAGGAAAATTCAGTCCTTTTAAGTGATACGAGTCATAATGATTATTTGAGATATGAGAGTCAGTCCTATCAGAACACAAACCATAATGTCATAAAAAATGCTTGTAACGCAACCGTTGCCGGGTTATTACATTAGATGACATCGATCCACAATTACCGGTTCTTTTTTTGTCAATTTCTATTAATGATCCCGCAAAAACGCTATACCGTCATGTCTTATTTTAGGATTAGTAATAACGCGTAGTTGTAATTTTAATTACAATATTCCAATCAATGAGGAGTGGCTCACTGATCAGTGATATCAGACAACTCAACTGGTTGCTAGAGAACATGTTTTATCTGCTAATATATCCTCGAAGGTTACCTCAAGATTTAAGGCTATAGACTTAATTGATGATGTTTGATGCGGACAATAACATCTTGCTGGATCAGATCAATGGAATCTGCATGGACAATTCTCAATTAGGTCTCGATACCTCTAATTGTAGACCATATTGACCATATCGTTTGAATTATATGTTAATGAACTGGCACTTGAAATATACCTCGAAAGCAATAACATGTATACTGATAATAGGTTCAGTTGCAACTCTATCCGTGAGTTCTACTATTGTCTCAATGCTTGATTATCACAATGGCAGTTATGGCTATCAGCAGGCCCTAGCTCAATCTAAAGCAAGTTCGAACAATGGTCAGGGTAATTTTGTTGGCAAAGGTAAGATAGAGTCCGTAATTTATACAATTTCTGGCAAATGGGGGGCCATTGGAAACTGGGCTCTCGTGGCCTCAGATGGTGCACTAAAATCATTCAATACAAATATGGTTTGGAATAATAGAACTGCGGCTCACACACATGAATTTCTGAATTTTGAGACCAAGAACCATCATGTAGAGCTTGCTCCAGATGGTAGTGTGACGATCAAAGGAAAGATGGACATTGGCACAAATCATGTTATCACATGGCAGCACGTTCCTGCACAAATTGCAATTGAAAAAGGAAAGATCATTACTGTATCACTAGATGATGGAAAAACTAATCATCATTTCGGTGGACAGGCGATACATGGAACAGTATCTTCGTTAAAACGATGTAGTATCACGCCAGGACCTGACATGCAAGTTCCGAGCGGATGTTCGTAGACAGCCTGCTGATGATTCGATATTAGGTACCTATCGAATCGTCATCCCTGTGTATTGAGGAATTTAAATTCTTGTAGGGACACCAGTGAATACCGAATAGCCGAATACTTTTTTTCATTTGAAAAAAAATTGAGGGATAGCCATTTAGATGGTGAAATTTGGAGTCACAGAGGTGACAGACACAGTCAATAAGGAGATAGAACCATCACACAATTTATTGATGATTACAAGATTTAAAGACTGAAAATAATAAAAAAGTATTTTTTCCCAGAGAGATGCTTTAACATGCTTTTAGAATTATGCCACAGTATTATCCATACCAGCTATCACTTGTTTTCAATTTGTACGATCAATAGCGTTTCAAACTCTTAACGATCGATTAATCTGGACATGCGACGATCTTGACTACGTTTTAGACGACTCAAATCGGGGTGTAAGAGGCTTGCAAATTCCTTGGTTCTATCACTCTCTCATACTTCAATCAGATGGAGAAGATTATCTCACCTTGAAAGAATTGTCTATTTGTTTAGCTATTGGTAAATAGAGTGAGTATTTAGTTGAATCATAACGAAATGAAAGCAGGTAAATCTTAGAGTCCTTAGCACAGTACATATCAAGTGCATCGATTTTTCCAACCGTAGAATCAATATAGCTATACGAAATTGTATAACAGGAGAGACCCCCATCGGATAAGTTACTGCTATTAGTTTGAGCAGACAAGGTTAACGGATGAAATCCGTGTAACGACCTTTTATAGCCATCAATTTGGTCTATAGCATACCGCGTAAGCCTAGATTTATCTATTGGTGTTCCTCCAGGAAGATTGGCAACTTCAATTGTCAGATATTCTCTAAACGAATCAGAAGGACCTTCCAAAGGAGATAAAAAAGTTACAATTATCTGACGGCCGCTTTCCGTTATACCTTGGCTAAATTCAATCTTATCCCAGTTAGAAGGATAAGATATTACGAATTTGTACAGATTGTTCATATATATCTTCAAATTGTTGCCGATATTCCCGCTAGTCGATAACAGAGCCTGTGCAACAAACTTATACTGATAATTTGAAAGTTCATGACATACCAATAAACACATTATAAACACAACAATCGAAATTATCGAGTTAGTGCTTGCATTTTTCATAATGTCTCAGACCTTTACAGGTTTAAATTTGCCCTTCGATTCGATTCCTAATACTACTCCCATCTGGGACTTCATTTCGACTGGCTTAGATTTGGAAACTAGACATAACGAACCGGATCTAATCGATGCATAGATAGACTCGAGGCTTGGTCTGGAAATGACAATATTCTGGGCTAGCAATATAATTTACCTACATTATTTACACCATAATAAATTGTTTTCAAAGCTTTACAGTTTTAATTTAAACTAGATCAGACTGCGAAAGCCTCCAAATATGTATCCTAGATATTACAAAATCACCATCATTATTTTTAGCCAAGGCTCACCAAGAAGTGCAATTAGATGGTCTGTGACAATCTGAATCTTTCCGAATTGAATTAAAGAGCTATATTATTCTGTACTCCAAAAAGTATCTATAGGCCTTGGCCTATAAAATTGGGAACAGAATCCTATCCGAATCTTAGTGAGAACTTGTAGAAATAATCATCTACTTGTCATATTCTTTAAAAAGTTAGAGATTTGGGATAATTAAGCTCCTTCAGCATCAATGTTAAGGTGATTAGCTACTAATTGAAAATATACTTTAGTTTGTTTACTGCATGATGTGAGCCGTTACTTTGAGGTTGATCTTTCGTAATTCTGCACATCATTTAGAGTCATTACTGTCAAGAGCTGACTTTGTTAACGGAAATTGTCCCACTTCATCGCTTAAGCTCATTCGGACAACCAGTTATAATTAGGAACGTAGACGTAACGAGGAGGTTCATGACGGTTGATAAGGTTTTCATTCCTTCTAACCTGCCTAGAGCAACCAGTTTGGTCGCGACTAACTTTCCATCTATAAGGGTAGAAGAATACGAGGACACTTCACTGATTGCTAATGCAAATGAGCCGGGTAGAGGCTCTTCAGTGCAATTTGAGGATAAAAACCCGGTAATAGCCGGACTTCAAAATTTTGAGGTTCCGATAAATTCATTTATTTATTATTCAATAGAAGCAGGCATTTTAGTAGACAATATGGTATACCCATGGCACTTCTTGGATATTGTACAAAAAACGCTGAGAGCTGAGGTTACACGTACAATAATATCACCAAATGCTTCGGTAGCAAGAACTAGCATTATAGAAGGGCCGTGTGTAATTGAAGATGACGTTATAATCGATGATTTTTGTAAGATAAAGGGTCCTACATATATTAGTAAAGGTAGTCATGTGGGAATGAGCTCACTTGTTAGGAACTGTATGTTTGGAAGAGGAACGCGAATAGGTTTTAATTGTGAAATAGCAAAGTCCTATTTTGCTGGTAATGCCAAGATTTCGCATCAAAATGTGATCTTAGATAGTATAATAGGTGAGAACGTGTGGTTTGGAGGCTATTCTGGAACGGCGAATGTTCTGCTTAGCAGAAAAAATATCAAATATGAAATTTTTGACGAATTCGCTCAGAAGTTATTGATAGACACTGGACTTGATCATTTCGGTGCCGTAGTCGGAGAGAATTGTGCAATCGGGGCGTCGGTAATAATCTTACCAGGTAGACAGATTCCACAGGATACAGTTATCCAGGCCGGAACAATATATGGATTAAACCAAGGGAGCTAAAGCTAGGCGAATTCACTACCCAGAATTTTTCTCACTCATCTTACTGCTATTAGCATTAAGGATATCCAATAATCCACGTTAACTCCTCGAACTTATCTTAGAAGATCTAACGTCACTCATCTAGACCATTACATTGATGCTAGTCAAAATTAGATCGTCAAAGAGGAATGATGAACGATCTTAAGTTCTGCTACCAACGTATATTGTATATTTCTGAATTTCCAGATGTTATTATTAGACGCTAAGATTCAGCTCCCGGTTTCTTTAACAATCACTTTAACCGTATCAACGCTTAGGTCAAGTTGCTCGGCAATCAGTTCCTCAGAGATGCCTGAATCGTGAAGGTTTTTCACTGCTTCTCTTTTTTCTGGATTAATAACGTTGGATGGTGGGTATAACGATAATTGGGTTTCTACCGATTTTATATAGTCCAGAACTCTGTTTGTGATGTCTTCTATGTCAACTGCATCGCTACTTGTTGAAAATACCAATATATGATCCTTTACTGGCATGCTGAAGATTTTCACTTTTTTGTGCACGTATACAATATATTCTAAATCACCTAAATCTGTGGTAAACATCTTTCTTAAGTCGACTATGTAGGCAGTTTGAGAAAAACTGATTTCGGAATCTCTGCCTTTGAGATACTCTGTGACTCCGCCTCTTGTACCACCAGCATAAAGATGCCCGGATTTTTCTAGGATGCCCGCAAACCGTATGTTAGAATCTAAGGAAAGTATGTTGTTAGATAGCTGTTCAGCTTTCATCAATTTACGAATTATCTATGCAAAATATATACGCTTTTTGGCCTTTTTGGAGGAGCTGTCATAAATAGCACATTATGGAAATGATATTTGCATAATTTACTTCCTGAAACGACTGTTTTGATCCAGAAATCGTCCGATCGCTCTTAAAGTACTCCCGTCCAACCATTGACTGGATCGTAGATAAATTGGGAATAAAGGGCAACTGATGAATAAATCCGGTATTAAAATAAATAACAAAAAATGAGCAATTGTTCGAGATCTTCACGGATGGCAAGTGTAAGATGACTTCGCCGTTGTAATGACATTATCAACCATTTAATATAGTTGTTACAAGTAAATCTATGATAGATATTGTCTGCGAAGAACGAGAAGAGAGGAAAAGTAAGGCGAAGAAAAACAAACTCATCAAAAGGAAAGGAGGATATGGGCGCTGGTGCTAAGAGAGCAGCTGAATTAATAAAAGATGTAGCGAAAAATATACGACATACATCTGCAGTAGTGAAGGAGACAGCTGAAGCCTTTCATGAGAGTGGAGCGGTCATGGATCTCGTCGGTGCAGTACATGACGCATCAATAGCGGCCAGGGATACTACAAATGCTATCGGTCAAACAGCCAGAGATGTAAAAGATAGTCATGTCGTAGAAGATACAGCTGGGGTACTTGAAGAGACGGCAGAAGTTGCTAGCAAAACTGCGGCTAACCAAAGACACTGCTAAACAAATTCCAAAAGCAGCTCCTAAAACAACCAGACAAATAAAAAAAGTGATAAGTAATGCGAAGAAAGTGTCGCGAAGAGCTACTAATCAGCCTAGGAAAGTAGCTCATAAGAGGACTGCTAACGTTAAGACTCGAGCGACAAGATTTGCGAAGGTTGGAAAAGTAAAAGTGAAGCAACTAAAGGAAAAAACTCGAAAGGTAACGAAGCGGCAAACAAGAGGAAAGAAAGTAAATAGACGTACGAAATAATCTCTGAAAGTTCACACTCACTTGATTAGTTTCTAATCTCGGTGGGTCGGCCAGTTCAATATTGAGTACCCAGAATCATATGGTTTTTGGTCATCAAAGCAAATCAACAAACACGATAAGCTGGATCCAAGTATGATAACACGTAATACATTCCCCACTTTTTACGAAGGCCTACATGTGTCTTTACTTAAAACCAACTTGTAGAATAATTTTTTGAAAGATACAAATCCGACTATGAACAACAGCAATCTTACCAGAGGGCAACAGTCTGTTACAATACCTGCTTACAACAATTTGAAAGATAGAACGCTCTTGCTCCCGATTCTAGGATAGATCTTATGAATAATGATTTTGAGAGATTAATTCAGGCTATCTTAGGCTCGTGTCATACATTGGAATAGATTAGATGCTGACCTTTCAGTCCTTAATCAGGATAGAAGTGAAATACCGTACGTTCTTGTCAGTCTGACGATGGGAACACGATATGTTCAGAAAACCTTGACTTGGTTTTCATTCTCAAATTGCACTGATACCAATGGGTTTCTGTGGATTGAGTCTTCAGTATGAAATGTAGTTAGTTTAGTTGGTAGATCCTATAAAAATTGATTGTAATGTATCGATATACGCAGAAGATCCAAAGTCTCTTCTAGATTTTCGTTAGGACACGACTGCTGTTGCATTTTTAAACGCCCACCAGCAACTGAAAACTTTCCCTAGACATTGTGTTAACATAGTATAATTTAGCCGGACTAGTTCTAATAGTCATTGTTACGTTCTTTTACTCTAATAATCGTAAAGCTTCTTAAATACACTTTGCCAATATGTTTTGACTGGATGATCGCTCATAGGTCAGATAGTTGTTTATAGTTTGCAAGTCTCTGAGTCTGCCAAACTTACTTATTGGATATATCAGAAGTAAAATTGATTTATTAATTCCATCCTAGCAGTTCATAACACATTACGATTCTCAATCATCTCAATCTATGCGCAGGAATTAAACTACAAGCATCCATTCTATTGCGATCAATTTAAGGTCATTCATTTCGGCGCAGCTTGAAGTTAATTGATTGATAAGGATTTGCTTACAAAAGTAATATTTGTGGTATGCTAGTAGATCTCTTGTAATAAATACTCGACTTCTTTCTCTGGGATGCCAAAGTAGTCAAACATGGAACTGGATGAATTGTTGTTAGATTCAACATAGCTATGTCCAAGTCTAGCCCTAGCGAGAGTGTCGGAGATAAATTCTAATAGTAACTGAGCAAATCGAATCCACTCCCGCAGGACAATTTCGGCTCTTGAATGGATTATCATAGCAAATTTGGCGAATGCCGCTATTATAGTAATTCTATATTTCTGCAAATCTTTTTTGTAAGGATTGGAATCAGGAATTGATCGAATTTCTGAACATACAATATATTGATATTGATCCAAATTCTTTAGAATCCCACATGCGCTGCCAAGTCCAGGCACTAGAGGCTTCTGGACTCTGGCGTCGATCCAGACGCCTTTGATTATTCCTTCAACCTTCTCTATAACAAGCTCTTGCGTAGTAATTCCATCCTTAAACAACAATTTGCAGCATTTCACATCATTAATAACATACCTATCGATTATCGCTCTGTAGAGTCTCATCATATGTTTAACACAAACATCCTACTAAATGTTTAGCTGATAGAATTTAGATGAGGTGTAGCCCAGCTGATTAATGACTAAAATTAGAAAAGAGTCAGGTTAATTTGCGATCTTATTTAGTAGGTTGGTTTGTGCCAAGGGTAACAATTAATTCGTCATGAGTTGTACATACTTGCTTCGTGCCAGTATTTGTCTACGACTTTTGGAAGTGAATGCTGTAGATTAATATTCTAAGAACACTATTCTGAGGAAAGCAACCGTACGATTACTGTACCTTTTCTACACCAATTCATTCCTATCGGACTATTATCCTAATTAGCATTTTCATCGAGTAGTATCTCCGCTTCTGAAAGATACATTCGCCCTGAGGCAAACAAATCAGTACAAGTTAATAATTTCAGACTGATCTTATATCAACATATTCTTGATCTCCTTTAATGAAATGTCATCTGCAAGAAACGAAAGTGCACTACTTGACAAAATCTCGATTGAAATATTCTAGCAATGGCAAACAAAATCGATTACGAAATTTTTGTTCCTCAAAAAGAAACTACACACGGTCATAATCAATATGACAAGCCTTATATATTGAACATGGCACATTGGTAAGTTAATGGAGCAAAGAAAAAATCTGTGAAGAAAGGATCAAAAGGTAAGAAGTAAAAATTAGAAAAATAAATAATTCTATTATTTATTTTTCTAATTTTTCCATGATGAAATATTTTTGTTGATTTATGATCCATGAAAAGATTACATTCGAGCTACAGAGATCGGCAATCGGTTTCTATTCGTTCCTGGCTTAGAGGAGACAATTGTAGGATGCTGCGGCATCTTATAAAGCAATTCATCTGCCCTACCATAAAAATGGTCGATTAAATTATTACTCTGAGTGTTCGACTAATGCCAGTAGTAAATTAAATGCCTTTTATAAGATCGTATATTTCGTAACGATACTACTATCTAACTGTCGCAAGTGGCTCTCACAAGCTCGATCATTGTGATAATTAGTGAAATTTAGTGCTCAATCAACAAGTAAATAACTCAGTCGGATATTGACATTACCTGATCACATCCAAGACATTGCAAGATGATATTTTCAGATCGACTTAGTATCCTAAACTTTTTCAGGCCACAGTTTCTACATATAGGACAGCTCTTTAACATCTTTTTTATCGCCTTATAGATGTCCTATAATAATTTACATCGCCTCTGATATAGATTTGCCTTACGAATTGGTGCGTACTGATTAGATAACACTGATATTGTCTTAAATAGCTATGATGTCACGATTAATCTGCGATGACGGATCGACCGGGGCAAATAGATTAAGTCTGCGAAATGGGGAACAACGCTCTCAGGATAGTAATATTGGCAAAGCTAAGTTGTCGTTCTCCTCATATCTATTTATTTCATAATCCTGCTATCTTGCTTCGCTTTTGTAAAATAAACATCCATGTAGCCGCATGATGAACATATGAACACAGTATAAAAATCATAACCCCGCGTTATATTCGGCAAATATTTCTCGATCGACAATGATGGCTTAAGAGGTATCGGTAGTGGAATTTTCTTTGGTATAGGTTGTATTTCACCTAGCATCGAACCATCGCACCTGCTGCACGGCCTTCGTATCTCGCTATTCATTGATAGATCCGTAATATTAACAGAATATTTATTCTTGATGCACCAAGTATTGTTCATAATGAATTCTGGAATTGGCATGCAATGCTAAGCAAAGGTCATGCGTATCCAAATTGAGAAATGGAATATGGATATGCCTGATACACCAGACTAGCTCTGTAATGGCGAATTCAAAGAATCTCATATTATTTGAAGAATTATTATAAAATGGGTTCATAATTTCGCTAAGGGATGTCCGAAAAATCTTATAGGCGACTAAAAGGATGATTTTTTTAGAAGGCGAGTCGACTTTAGTCTTTTTCTCTTGGATATTCTCATCTTTGAATAGTGTTACTCTCATAAAGTCCTAAACTATCGATTCCACATGCTCGACTCGGCTAAATCCAGGTGTGCAAATTCATTAATCTAATTAATTGCACATACATATGATGCATTTTCACATACTTCGATACTAAATACACTAGTATTAACTGTCATTTGATAACATCAACAACTATATCAAATGGATTCTATAATTGAACTGCTTGGCTGAGGTCAGGTTTGTAGTTGATATATAATCTACTCGTACGTCAAAGGCTCTAATGGTCAATATAATTAATATCGCCTTAGAACGCATTCTCATTATACTTATATCTATTCATAGCAACTTTTTTTGCTGGTGTAATACACTCACACAAAAGAAGAATAATTGGTAGAGTCAAATGGGAAACTTAAGGGTAGACGTCTCAAGTTCTAAGACTGGGATATAGAGCGACATGGTATCCGTACCGATACTATCAACAAATCTGAATTCTCCGGTTAATCGCTTCAATTCTATGTATTTATGTTCTGGTCTTGCATCCCGCATCACAAGATAATGGACTACCGCACCGTTAGCAATCCCTGTTTGAATAAAAAGTATGCTATTGCTCGTATATTTAATGCTATAAAGCATAGGTGTCAGACCCAGAGCTGATTGGGCCGAAAAGAGTATGACCTTAAGCATGTCCTCTAGGTTCTTATACTGCAGGTAGATAATTTGACCAGAATCTTCTAATTTAGCCATTGGATATCAGTATATAAAATCCCTATAATATTATTCCTTTGCTCATATAGCTGAAACTTACGATAACATTCGAAATCCTAACAACAGTAGTACAAGCCTGTGCAAGATTAGACAAACAAGTTTATTCAGTGGAGATGATCTGACAGCAGCCAGGCCTGAAGATCAATCAATTATACAAGACAGATCTCATTAGATTGCATATTATGATTGCGAAATCCCGCGCGCAAAATCAAAGATTTGCCGTTAAATCCCTGCTCGGTAGTTCTTGCTAGGAAATATCAATTGTCACATTAATTAGTATGTCTTCGATCGCTTGCATCGTTGGATTACAATCACCATCATACCCAATACAAAATATAATATCTAGTGGGAACGAAACTAAGCTTTTTTATTTTCGATATGGCTAGTTAATAATCCGTTTTGGCCCTCGTGTTCATCAGAGCCGTTTCCGACACATCTGGAACTATATTAGAGCAGGAGAGCAGCAAAGGAAGATAACAAATGACAAATTCGTCCTATTTCTATCGACATCATATACAAATTTCCGATGAACGAGATCATTAGTGTTGCATTGTGAGATGTTACAAGATTTAGTACAATTTCTCTTCAATGTTTGATGCCTAATCTGACCAAATGTAATAACATCAATTGCCTGTTTAATTATATTACTATTACCATAATATATAATTGTAGAAATTGAATCAATATCAATATACAATTGTAGTTGGCGGATTGAGCATTTATACTCCAACGTGGCTGTTGATATTGATAATAGAAATATTCATACACAATGAGACCCACATCTAAATATGACTATCCCATTATAGAAAATGAGAATTTCACCGAAATGCAATTGAACACCTCAAGGAGAACCACAAGAATAAATGTAACAAACGACCTGGTTATGCAGGGCTGTGGTTCTTTGGGAGCCTTTGCGTGTTGAGTACTTAAAGCGTTGGTAAAGAAACGAATAAGAATAGACATAGGGCCGGGGACTTCGATCGGAGCCGTGAATACGGCCACTATTTTGGAGTAATAGTGACTATCCAGAAAGGGACTTTGAAGATTTTTGGACGGAATTAGCAGACAGCTGTCCTAATATTATTCCTGATATTTTTGTTTTAGACAATGATATGAGGTCCAAAACGATTGAATCCAAAAGGATTTCCTCAGCTTCGACAAATGCTTTATTCTTTGGGTTCTCTAAGATGTTCATTCCCATATGGCTACAAAATTGGGAACTCGTCTCAAAAAAAATGATTATATTGATCTTAGAATTTGCACTTACTTATACGAACTTTGGCCGTTAGCCAATACACTTGACAAATACATAGACTATAAGAAACTCAACCCTGCTGCAACCAAGGAAAGATTGCCAGAGGTATTACTTTCGTCTTGTAATAACTGCAGTAAATATAATGACAGCAAAGCCATTAATAAACGACGCTACTAATATGCGAGTCGAAGCAAAGCACATTCCGGCTAGCGCTGGTTATCACCTATACGGGTTCCCATGGATAGAAGTAGACGTTGGAGTACTTGGTTGGGATGGTAGTTTACTTAGCAATACGCAGATGAGAGAAGTATTGCATGTATCACCAAGAAACGATAAGAATATATTTATTGTCGAAAATTATCCTAGAAAAGTTAGTCATTTACCTACCAATAATGCAGAAGTCGAGAGCAAGGCAAAAGACGTCTTATTTAGCGATAAAAATAAAGACACGATAAAATGTCAAAGTTCGACACCAGTCAAATCACGCTAATACAAAGACTTTACAACATTATCGAAAGCTGTTTTGAGAATTCAAAAATGGATCAGAATGGCTTTGAAAAGATAAGATCAGGATATACTCGACTCATCAAAAATTATGCAGCGCAGATACGCTCAGTCACAAGAATAATCAGGACCGAAATTGAGTCCCCGACTATTGCTCGAAATGCATATCTCTCTCCCGAAACAATAAAAGAAACTGATTCTACAGGGTGAAGTAAAGATCTACAAATGCTAGAAAATCGAGTAAGTACGAATATGAAGGGAGAGTAAATCTGGACTCCAGTCCTGATAGGTACGATTAAAAATGTTGAAATCGTGTAAAGTTGTGCAATGCAAATAGGATTGATCTCTGATACCCACGACAACACTCAAAATATCGAGAGATTCGTGAAAATATGTAATGATAGAGATACCAAATTTGTTATTCATGCAGGCGATATCGTGAGTCCAGAATCAGTGAAATCATTCAAAGGCGTTAATTTGGTTGGAGTACTCGGAAATAACGACATTGAGAAAGAAAGACTGTCATTGAGCTTCGAAGAAATAGGAGGCCGGCTTAAAGGTGAGTTTTGTGAAATTGAGCAAGATGACGTATTGTTCGCAGTCTATCATGGGACTAATGCCAAAAAAAAGCTATCGTTAGTTCAATCAGGTAGGTACGACATAGTTGTTTGTGGCCATACCCATAAAAAGGAACAGCTGCAGGTTGGAAAGACCATTTTAATTAATCCAGGAACTGCAAATGGATGGTTCTTTGGGTACAATGCCACTGCGGCGATTTTTAATACAGAAACAAGGACTGCCGAATTCATTAATTTATGAGGAAAATCCATATGAATAATCGCCTGCTTGCATCACTCGAGCTTCACTCAGAATTGATGTCACAATTGCTCATCAGTGATAATTTTGTATTGCTCATATTATATGCAAGAATCCACTACCGCCAATTACTTGGCATTATTTACTCTTATTTCCAGTGACAGCAAGCAGGCGTGATAACAATCCATGAACAATGGTCATTGGTCACTGTTACGATCTCATTCTACTTGTGACTCCGTATTCATTCCTTTTTCTTATGGCAACATACTTTAATATTTGGTATGCATCTCACAAGACGGTATTGAGGTATGATAATTTGTAATCGAAAATACGGACTGAACTAGAGGAGAATTTAAAGAATAATTGATAATCTGCCTTTAATTTCAGATCTGAATATGAAAATGACTGAGATTCGAAATGACTGGCTGTACATGATAAGTTCAACAGTTAATAAGTATCGTAACCATGAAAACTCTTAACCTTAGCAGATAAATATTTTAGTTGTAAAGTAGCCTGACCTACAACTTTATCAAATGCATTGTTTTTAACTTGTAATGGTAATCGGTATTATATTCTGTCTGTGGCGATATCTTGCCGCATCGATAATATTACGATTATAATGATTTGACTTGTTGCAGATCATTCTGTACTTAATGTAAACCATTTGACATTGATCTCTTAGAAGCGATCACTAATGAATTAATGAAGTAATGAATTAAATAGTTAAATGTACTAATTCACGGGCTATTATAAATGGGCTGTTTCCATAAGTTTGCCCCATCATGGGATTTATTTTTAATATGATCGAAGCTAATCTGGAAGTGATCCATGTTTAAAATTTGTAATTGTCCTTGCTGATTCAAATCGCAGATGACTACATGAAGGGAATGATCTTTTCCTAGGACTAGTTTACCGCCAGGGTGATTCAAACCTCCAGCAGGGAGATCTAAGAGCAATTTTAGGATTCAAAATTAACCTTCCATTCCATTCATATATATACGACGTTTCATATTTTACTATTCTATTCTTTGACTCTGTATAATACAAGAGAATATGTGCTGTGGTGCCTCCTCATGTGTGGTAACTAAGTGCCGATCCTGTAGCTTCGATACCATTATTATCTGGCATTTCAACGCAGCTATTTCAACGCAGCTACGTCTAGTAATCCGAGACGGCGTGTACTAGTTTCGTTGTTAATGTTTACATGTAGAACCGGCTCCGGTGACTGTACCCCTTTTTCAACTCGTCGAACTGTTCCATCATCTTTCGGCAGAACTAGAATGCAAATATCGTTTAAAAATGCCATACTCCTTGGGTAGCCTAGCCCTTTTACAATTAGGTCGGCTCTAAGTAGATCGTCGTTGAGAGTCGCCTGATACATCCCTTTAACAGAATTTCCAATTAGATGAAAGATCATGAAGACTGTAACAAATATCACGATTTGTGTCATGTTTACTTATTTTATGCCTAATTGTCATTCAATATCTATACATCAGTTGTTCACAAGCTACTCTTAATAAAGTTAGGTTCATTTAGTTAGCTGCTATTTATACTTAAAGCTTGGATTCTTGTATTGTCGTGGTAAAGAGGTTGTTCGGGATGGACTTTCATATAGCTCTATGTCCATTCATTCGGTCTTAACAAGTGCGCTAGTAATCTGACTCGGCTCAATTAATATTATGAAAGGACAACGGATCATCGAGCATTTGATATTGTATTAGAGGAAGGTCAAGGTTTCCAACGACAATGGATTGCGAAAGATACTACGCAATCATATCGCTTGATGTAGTCAATATCTTTCCAAAATAATATTGTTTCATGTGCAACTGTCGCTAACTATAAATCTGCTAGGTGAGTATGATATTATATCTGAAGTATATGGATTACGCTATTGGTAGGTATATAATAGATCAAATGTTATTCAAACCTATCAATGGAAATCACAGTATTAAGATAAAGACGAACTGTAGATATAGTACTTATGATATCATGCAAAAATGGGATAGTACACTAATATGGGAATAGAGGATTATGGCATAGATGATGAGGTGAATTCAGCGAACGAGCCACTCCATCATAAAGAAAAGTATATTTCTACTCATCGTCACTCTCCCTCTTCCCCAACTACCAGGAAAGCCTGGAAACCAAGTTCGAAAAGCAAAAACTACAAGGAAATCTTCACATTATCTTTTGATGCTCTTAGAGAGAGAAAGGCAAGGTCGGCTTTAACTATCCTCATGGTCGTGGTAGGAGGGGCATTAATGGTGGCACTAAATGGCATGAGCGCTGGGCAATCTGCATTCATGAACAAACAGATGAGCATGTTGGCACCTAATGTTTTATTTGTTAGCTCAGGGCAAATGAACTTTCGCGGCCCTCAAGGTCCGCCCACTATTGTACTTAATAACGAGGTTGTTAACAGGATAAAATCCCTTCCATTCGTTCAAGAAGTTGCTCCATCATATCAAGGCCAGCTGCAGATGAATGCACAAGGAAATATTCTGAACACGCAGATAATATCTATGGATCCGCAAAAGATTTACTTGGTAACTCCGTCGTTGCAGCTGGTAGACGGTTCGTCTATACAACCGAATAATCCCACAGCTATGCTAGTAGGTGATAGCATTGCAAATCCTCCAGGAAAGACGACTCCGTTTGTTACCGTCGGACAGACGGTTAAAGGGACATTCACGTATGTCGAGCAGAACACAGGCAGAACAAAACAACAGTCTAAGAGTTTTGTAATTAGTGGTGTGATACAACCTACTGGTAATAATTTCATGGACCGATCCGTTATAATTAATGAAGCCACTGGTAACTCGCTTTTCCACAAATCAGGCAAGTACGACCAAATGGTAGTTGCAGCTCTGTCGGGAGATCTCGTAGCTACTGTTCAGGGAGAAATTACGAGTTTATATGGCACTAATATCGGAGTAATTACTCCCAAGGCAATATTACAAACAAGGCAACAATTTCAAAGTGGAAATAGTGCATTCACAATTGCGATAGCATTTATAGCCTTGCTAGTTGGCGCCGTTGGAATAATTACTACTCTATATACCTCAGTCAGTGAAAGGACGAAGGAAATTGGTACAATGAAAGCAATAGGCGCTAAGAGCCGATTTATTCTTATGCTGTTTTTATCTGAGGCACTGCTAATTGGTATAATCGGAGCCAGTATGGGCTTGTTAGCTGGCGTCGGTGGAGCTTATGTGTTAACCGCTGGCTTTGCCCCTAGAGGGCCTGGGACTGGAGGAGGTCAGCCAGGAGCGAGCTGCTCCCCACATTACCCCAGTATTTGTTGTCAATGATCTTTTGAATGTATGGATGCTATCAGTGATTCTCAGTATAGCATCAGGAATATTTCCTGCTTGGAAGGCATCTCGTTTATCTCCTCTTGAGGCACTAAGGAGATAGATAATTATGCATGCGTTCTATAACCTATTGTGGTTCCATCTGACCTTAAAAATCCAACATCTTTTGCGCATTTGGTAAAGTGATAACATTGAGACAGCCCACTTAACTAAGCGATTTGTTAGTTAGATGAATACGTAGTTGTATCTCGTGTTACCAAATGGCAGTTTGGGCGAACGATTATTAACTGTTACAATCCGGACACTCTTCGATAAATTTCTTCTCAGTAAAATTCTCCTCATCAGGGGCAAGGATAAATCCTGTCGCTTTGCAGGTCGAACAAATACTTATGCCGTTATATTTTTCAGATCTTTGTCGGACCCTTTCTTTCAGGTTTCCTTGCGAAAAGATGTTCAAACTATCGACCGCGTCATTATTTGCCGATTTAATTTCCATGCCCGATATCCCTACAATTCTAGAGTAAAGATATTATATCTTCCCGCCTATATAAAGCCCTCTCAGCATGTATCGATATATTCAACCTAACCAATCGGGAGTTCGGCTATTGTAAAGTAAGGTCCATGCACGAAAGCATAAGCAGGATCATCGTCCCACTACCACACTTACATCCCGTGGGATAGGTATTAATACATTATATCATTAGCACGAAGTTAACCGGCAAGTAAGATTTGAAAAAATTGCAACCTAATGCAGATTAGCACAGGAAAAATGCCGGATACAATATGGCTGGAGTCGCGAAAAAGAGAGCCAAGAGGGGCAAAAATTACGCCAATCGAGCTGGAGGTTGGCTTACAGGTTTAATGAAATAACTTTCGGACATGTGACCTACTGTGTTTTGCCGTATATCAGCATAATCTAAATATCAAGTACAGAAAGACTCGGACAATGTTATATGGGATTTGTGGTTGGACTGATGTAAAGTACGTATTGATGAATTCTCCAGGTAAGTAAAATAGGCCTCATATACCTAATGTTTATAATCACATCTACCTTTTTCACCATGAAATTCGTTGCGAGTATCTATTGTCTTATTGGATGCTGTTCAATTTTTTAAAGGATTATCAGCTTTAGAAGATATCGTAGGAACTCGATCATGCAAAGTATAGTAGCATACCGAAATGATGAGGACCATTGATCGCGCACCAAAGTTGGGAGGTTAGGCTTGTTTCTTACATTCATAATATTTTTGGTAAGAGGCTACATTAGGATCTGGTACTTCATAAGAACAGATTGGAAGAGGTATAATTCGAAACGAAATAAGTATAAAACTTATAGAGCTATTTTCCCTGGGATACAAAAGTTGAGTTGACCGTCATCGTATCTCGGAAAAGAAAGCAGTCTATTCTGGAGCGTAATTTGTTACCATAGTAGATGGATTGTAACCATTAATGGTTTCGCAACCATTCTTACCATCTCACAGGTTTTTGAGAATCATCATATTGTTTGAACGATTATACCTGCCTCGTAATTCTTCATTGATGTTCCTTTGATACCTAACGCAATCTCTTCGTCATTTACCAGTATCTCTTTTTCTGTAATTTTTATCAGCGATGCGTTATAATGAAATCCATCGACGAGTAAAGTGATTTCTTCCGTATTGTTGTCAATCCTTGCATCGAATACCAACGAATTAGACGGATTTTCTATCAAAAGATGCCTAGGCTCGTACAGTATCGTCCATTCTAAATTCTTCCTTTCGCTGTGCCAACTATTTTCAGATAATACTGCGTTTAGATTATTTATTCGATCAAAGAAATTAACATCTAACAGGACGTACTTCGAATTGTCTGGACTCCTATTTATAGATATGATATCAAAATCATCTACAACTAAGATTCGTGGTGTATTAACGAATTTGCATTTTCCGACATTTACCGTGATATCTGGCGAATGAACTGCAAAGGCTTCCAGCTCATGATTCTTGTTATACGGATTATTCTTCGCAGCTCGTAGGTGGCTTTCTTGTAAATCATCGTTGCTGTAATTATTTCTGTGATTCGGACAAAGAGCTGCCATGTTTTCAGGAAGGAATACATCGCTTCCTTGTTTTGAAAGATATACGAACTCCAATACTGGGCAGACCGCAGATTATACAGCCGTACAATGCTTCTCTTTTAAGCTGTTTCTCAATCTGTGCTGGAGGAGTGACTATTTTCATAGAAAATCATTGTTTGAATAATAAATACTGATGACAATATAAATTGATAATACAAATTGAATTTTCTTTCAATCGGTCAGGGTCGGAGAGGATGAAAATATAATTTTGCTAATTAATGTTACTAGTATTATAGCATGGAATCTGAAGAACGAGCCTACGAGTTTTTATTCTGAAGTATCAAAATACACGATGATCTGATTTATGAAGTAGGGCTCGATATTCTTTTTTCATCCTATGATCGAATTTGTATAATCCACATTCGAAAATACGAAACTTTTTTCTAAAGGTTGGCCTTTTCATTATCTAAGACAATAGAACAGGTAATTTATGAGCAAATTGATCCGTTACTAGATGAAATAATTTGCAGTCATCTGACTGTAGCTATCTTAGCATATCCGAAGAGATCTTGATGTGTGCTCTACAATCCTTATGCTTTAGAGTTGCATTTAGCCAAGAAACGAACTTATCTTCAAACCTTTTTCCTTTCGAGCCATTCACTACTTGCAAATCCTTCTCGTAGATCCTCTCGACAAACTGACCGGAAAGAAATAATTTTGCAAACGACCAACCTGCGCTTGTAATTGGAGGATCAATCGCAAATACTTCCTTATTCCCAAAGTTACAGATCTTTTGATAGTGAGTTAAAACTGATGTCGCAATGTGCAGATCGGATTCAAAATATATAGATTGAGTGTGGAAATCAAGGATAAACGTTGTGAGAGGCTCCATTAGAATTGATGCATATTTTAGTATACTTTACCTTATAAATTCTGAGTGCACAGTTCTTATTGAACACTGAAATACTTTAACTCTAAAGTAGTTAAGGTAGATAAGGTAGCTGATTCATGGGTTTGCTTGATCATGATATTTATAATTAGAAAGTGATCTCGAAAATGCATTCATGTGTAAAAGCACATAGAAGATTTGTGAATGTGATTGTCCAGATATCGATAAGTTGTTACTCTAACCTAATCTTTCTACGGATGATTAGTATCTGTTCCTGGTATATGTGGTACTAATGGAGACAAATTGCCTTAGATTGACTATTGCGAAACCGACGTCATCTGGTGGACAGCCAGGAATTATTATAGATAGGAGGACCATCGAGGATAAATAGATACATTTGAAAAACGTGTAGGCAAGATTTTTGACTATAGACAAGTTCATCGCTTTACATCCTAATATTTCACAACCTAGGCTAATATGCCTCAGTAATCACAAATGTTCATTACTCCTAATACAAGCTTATACTAGGTTTAAATTTTGAACGGCATTATTATGCTGGTACATAAGTGATTGTACAAGCGAGAGCTTTACATTATCGATATTGACATAGCTATAAAAACCGCCATTTCTGAATAATCTTTAATAAAATTTCCGATGTGACCTATATTTATTTCATAGAGATCATAATTCTGATAAATAATCGGTAATTCGTGCATTAGTCATAACGACTATTGCATTAGCAATGATAGCATGCACCATCGCACCAAGTAATGCATTTGCACCCTTTCGTAAACTTATGGAATCACAATGATGTACACCATATTAGACACCACAATCTCCACCACCATTTTTCATTTTGGCAACTGCTCCGATTCAGGTCACATCATTGATTTAGCGGTAGTAGCGGCTGAGGCGTTTGTTTTGACTCTCGCCGAGGATAATAGGGCTCCTAACGTCTTTTCGATTATCAAGTCCAATTTTTATATTCATTTTCATCGTCAATATCAAAATACTGCCGCCAAATATCGAAAGAGTGTTACAACAGCGAGACAGGAGAGGAGTCTTCATATAATTTCACCAGTCTTGGCAACTCAAGATTTCAACATGACGACAGCAGTTCCAATTGTCAATCAAGAAAAACCTGAGCAAATCGGAAGTTAAGAAATGGGGCCATCCCTATTGTTCACGCTGTTCCTTTCTCATTTCTCCTAAGCGGTGCAACAACATGCATATACTCTATTGTTATGTTACTGTCGCTGTCGCTGTTGTCGATGGCACCCGTACTTTAGTTTGAGTAGTCATCATGTCGCCGTTATAACTATTATTGTTATTGTGCGGTTTCCAAATGAAAGACCCCATTATCTGTGCATGTTCATCTATTATAGTATCGTGATTAGCAAATACGCGATATCTGTGGTAATCATATGGAAACGTGTCTATTAGCGATTTACGATAAGGACATAGATAAGATCCTTCAATTGGTCTTTGATGCCACCATTCTTCCAGCTCAACACATTCATCAAAATGCTTATTTTGATATAGAAATGGAGCACAGTCTGCTACAATACGCACATGTTTGTCCTCTCTGCCTTTTGTCCTTTGCATTATATCATCTCTCAATTTATCAAAAGAATTTAAATCGCTAGTCATAGCTGCAATATAGTGGGAGGATAGGTTGATAACTAACAAATTCCCCTCTTTAGCATTATTATCAAAATCAATAATTCTTGACTTAATTCTTCTCATGTGCGCATCATTATGACATTGTATACTAGCATAAACGCATAATTGTCTTCTTTTTAATCCCTCATTGATATAATCTGAAACTATTGTATCTCGATAATCATCATTGTCATACAAGATGGCGATATGTCCATGTATAAGAGGATTTTCAATTACATCATATTTATTTCCTATTTGTATATGTGAAAGATGTGAAGAAAGCTTCTAATTTCTTCACTACTCATATATGACGATAAATCGCTAGCTTGGCAAGCGCATATGGTAACTATTGGAAAATCAAATTTGACCAAAAACATGGATTCGTAATCTAAAAATTCCTTTGCTAATCCAAGTCTAAAGAACAGACTTGTACTTACAAATACTCTAGCTCCTACTTTTTCTCTGCTCATTGCATTTTTAACTAAATTGGTCCACGATTGCCTGACCTTTTCTTTATCTACTATTACTTTGGTGCGTATACCACTGCCTTCGCTGCAGCCACTACCGCTAATAGTGCTAATAGCGCTACCATTATTAGAGAGATACCATTCAGAAGAAGTTACGATGGAAATATCGCCTTTCGTTTGTAGCTCATTTATCTCATTATAAGGTATATTGTATTTGCTATGAAGTCTTTCTTGAACCTCTTCCTTGCTTATATCTTCCTCATTAATGATAAGCAGACCTGCCTCATTACTTTCTAGGCCAATCTTAAGAAAACGTATAGCGTCTTCCAGCTCTTTATCTTTATTAGGGTAGACAGCCAGGATATGACTGCCGCTTTCAGACATTCTATTGCTCAGAATATTATTTTATGCAATAATTGATATAAAGGATCATAAGATGGGTCCTGTTAACTTTGCGTCTGTTTAATCGATAAAGCTGATGTTAACTGCGTCGGATAAGCGAGCCAAACTAGTATTTTTCAGTAAGGTATACGATTAGGCGAGCAAGCAAAAAGACAATGCCGAGAGCCAAGGCTATATTGCCTTCAGGATCTCGTGCTTGTACTAATCTAGTTATTAGGTCATTATATACAGTACCTTCCCCTCGTATTTCCTGCCTCTTCTTTTTGATCAAGCCGTAAACTATCGGGTTCAACTCATTCTTGGCTTTGATCGTGCCCCTTACCTTAGGGAGGATCGGCATTTTAGTTAGTACATGACCCAATGGGCTCGAGTCTCAGAGTAGCTCCGACATATAGTTTAGTGGTTCATCAACTTGCTGAGCTTCAGGTTGTACGTCGTAATTTAACACAGACTTGGATATAATGACTAACGTCAGCTGGATCATCCCTTTCGGGATACCTAGCAATGATCCGTCTGACGAGCTATTTGACAAACTGGAAATGAAATTGGCCATAATTGCATCAAAGGTCTTGATCTGTTTCGGACGGAATATTGGCTGTATCAATCTTCTTTGGCGGATATGGTATTCTCCCTCGATTTGTCACTAATCCTTGCCTAACAGACCTTTAGCAATTTGAGCCCTCGTCGCTTTCTTAAAATTTCCATGATCATAGATTAGAATTTTTTTAATGAACTCTGGACTGTTGACGAGATATACATTTTGACTTCCGAGCTAAAAATAAGAAATATCACTATACTCTCTCGCAAGCCTCATTAATGACTTAATCGGATTATGAATAAATTGGTAAGATCCTAAATTGGTAAGGGATTAGTTAGTCCCCGGGCGACGTTCTATACTGGCTTGCATCTAATTGAACTATATGCCATGCGAAAAATTAATGAAATTCTTAACTTGAAGGGGTTGATACCTTTACTTCATCGAACGGTCCGGTCCGGCGCAATATGCAGCCATTCCAGCAACTCCAAAACTAGCAGCCACTGAGGCAACATTGACGATGTGACCCGTGTGTCTTGACAGCATTGAATTCAAAAAAACTCTAGTGCAATAAACCATTCCGAAATAGTTTGTCTGCATGATTGACTCTATTTCTTCAATCTCTTGCTCACTCACTCTGCCATAAGTTCCATATCCTGCATTATTAACCAAGATATCGATCTTACCCAAAGTTTTAAGTAGATTTCTTCCCATTGATATTACATCCTGTCTATGCGAAACATCACAAACATATGGAATTATATCCATGTCTTTTACTGCTCCAGATCCATTCATTGATATTTGTTCGATCGTCCTTTGAACTTCTATCAATTTCCTTTCAGTTCGAGAGACTAATATTATTTTAGAAGCACCGTTATTTGCAAAATCAATTGCTACCTGCCTTCCGATTCCCCGATGAAGCGCCAGTGATCAACACAATTTTTCTTGCAAATTTCTTTCTAGTGCCTTCCTTACCGCCATTATTACCAGTTGAGCTTGCCAATTAACTTCGCTAAATTATATTTACGTAGAACACACAAATGATTTTTCCGCCTCATTAGGCATGTGAATTGGATTTATTCGAGTTTCTAGTTTTACCTTATGAAGCTGACTAGTTGAAAAATGGCCTTACCAGTTAAGGATGCCGACCTTTGTTGCAAGAAATATTCTATGAAGACATCCAGTGCAGAAATATAAAAATTGTACTTATTATCTGCATCTAATGAATAGTAGAGATCTAATGGAGGCTTGAGAATCAAATAACAATATTTTTTATTAGTCCAATTGGGTTAGGCCATGCAACTAGAGATATCGCGATTTTGGAAAAGCTTCGCTTCTTCAATATGAGTAGACCGTTGATCGTAAGTGGTCTAAATGCGTGCAAAATGGTTTCATCTCTAGGGTATCAAGTATACGATGCATATCATCCTAGAAGATTCACCGTGAACGATACCATGAAGCTTCAATATCCTTTGGTATGGCTGCCTAAGGTATGTCATGTATCATAAAAAATGTAAGTCAATTGCAAGAAAGTTTGTAAAAGCGAATACGGATGGACTCATAATCAGTGATGAAGACTTTGCATCTATTGCAGTCGGAGATCAAATGAAGAGAAAACGGGTCTTGATAACTGATATTATTAAAACCTCTTTTATCAAAGTACCTTTTCTCACGAAGATTGAGTCTAAGATGAATAGGTCTATGCAAGAGATGATTAAAAAGTGTGACTGCGTTATAATCCCAAGTTATGGGAACGATAAAGACAACTTATCGTATGTTGGCCCAATTGTAAGAAATTTAAGTACACCGGATCGAACGGAATTAAGAAAAAAATTAGCGATGAATAAGAAGACAATAGTAGTCAGTATAGGCGGAACAGATGCAGGTAGATTCTTGATCGAAAGAGCTATAAACGCTCACAGAAAACTACAGAATAGACTTGATACGGATATGCTTGTTATTTCAGGTCCTTCCCTGAACCTTTGCAATTCAAGCAATGATGTTAGGAATGTTGGCCTAGTTGAAAATTTGCACGAATATATTTATGCATCCGATCTTTTGATATCTTTAGCTGGAAAGTCGACGATCGATGAATCCTGTGTTTATGGCACACCAGGTATTTTCATTCCAATTAAAAACCATTTCGAGCAGGAAGAAAACGCAAGGATGATGGGGTACAAATATGAAGACATCTTCAACTTGCAATCGCTGATAGAAGACAAAATCACTACAAATAACCCCAGGCCAGCTATCAGTACAGATCAAAATGGAGCTCAAAAGGCAGCTATGATAATTGCTGAGCTTAGTAAGTGACTATTCGGTTGATCATCATATTTTAAGACAGCATTACCATGTTATCTTTAGCTGCTGGAATTACAAAGATACGTCATCTTAACGGTCGATTGCCCACGTGTCCCACTATAGTGATAATTATAAGCGCACAGGGAATAAAATCCCTCTGACTTAGACTAAGGCGTAAAATTGAAGATTGGTGACCTGGAAGTGGATTTACTGTAGATTCCGCGGTTTTTTGAACGACGTAGTGATCCGGAGGTGGACTGGATTTTTGAGCACTTACAACTGTTATTCCAGAGGCAGACGACACCGTCAATACAACAAAGATAGCCGCAATAGAGGCAATCACCGTTATCGAATTCTTTTTCAAACTCCAACTTGGCAAGAATATCGGTCCATTCATTGTGCACTATATTAGTACCAAGATTCATAGGACTTGTGACTACAATGGCGTACCAAACTGACATCGTTAGACATGGTTGACTTTGTAACACAGTGCCGACTAATAATCTAGGCTCTTCCTTTCACAAATAAGAGAGAGCTATTACGATTGATCCTATTAAAGAGAATTTAAATCACGGTAATAAGAGTAACCAAAAAGTATTAGTAAAGACAATTACAGACATTATGAATATAGCTACGCCCAAACATATGATATTACTTGTAGACGATGAGCCCGATACCACCCTGACCTTGAAACAAGGCTTGGAATGCAACGGATTCGCTTTAGTAGATACATTTAACGATCCCATCTTAGCGTTGGCTGCATTCAAACCTGGCATTTATGATCTCTTACTCCTTGATGTAAAGATGCACAAGATGGATGGCTTCAAACTATACAGAGAGATACAGAAAAAGGATAGAAACGCAAAGGCTTGTTTTATTACGGCTTATGAAATTTACTATGACTCTTTAAAGCATGAATTTCCAGGGCTAAATGTTGGATGCTTTATCACCAAACCAATAGACATAGACACCCTCATCAATCGAATAAAGATGGAATTAGAATCAAAATAACGATTTTTATATGGTTTGGGCCACATCGGCAAAGCAGATATCAACTAACAATACTACTGGATTTGGATTTTTCATCGATATCTAGTTCTGGTAATGAATCAATGTACCACCCGGGTAATCAAATTTATGAAGCCACTCTATTAAGGCCAATTACAGTAGAAGGGACATTTGAAGTTCAGCTAGCTTCGAAAGAGAATATGACCGCATTTGGAGTAAGGTCTCTGAAGGCAACTGTTCGCTTTGCTATCGGCTCAATAACACCCTCCAACATAGCTCTCAAAATTATTGAAAAATTCATATTTATTTCATGGTTTATAGTAAAATAATGTCGGTTACTATCCACTCTATGGGAAAATGATTGAAAACGCTTGAACCATAACTCTAGAAACTTAATGAGGCTATCGGTATTTACTTCCGGAAAAAAATAGGACACATATTCTTTAGCAACTGTTAGTCCTAGGTCTTTGCCGAGTTCTTCTACGCGCTTTTCATTTAGTTCATTGAAAGTCTTTCTAAGGAAATCTTTGCTCATCAACATAAATCCAAGCTCTTCAAAATAAATTTCACTATTCATATAATTTTCCAGGATTCTATTGACAAGACTACTGAGCGTGACTCCTCTCTTTTTCGATTCTCTTTCTAATGATTTCAACACATCTTGTCTTAGTCTAAAACTTGAATGAACTAGTCTTTCTGATTTCTTACCCTCCCTTGGCAAGTACGATATCAAGGACTCTGCCACCATAGCAATCCTTTTTTTCTCCCAAAAACCATGGAAAGGACTAGAATTATTGTGACTATATTTTTCAATCGTATTTTTCATCTCCTCATTAGCAATTGAAGACGTGCTGAACGTAATCCCAGAAGCCAAAACCAGCAGAATAGCGAGCCTCGTACTGGTATTCTCAAACCTCGGAAGTTTTAGTAGAAATATACGTCCTTCTGGCACTGCGTCAAGTTATGAGTAGGAGATTTAATAAACACTTCCGACAACTTTTTAAAGACATTGGCCGATTTAAGTCAATCTCTGCTTGATTAGATAGGTCAAACGTGATGGTCTTGTGTATTTCTGCGGCAGTGTGATAATCCGGCACGATGTAAATGATGTGGTCTTTTGCTATCTGCAGCCAATCTATTAGAGATGTTAGGTCGGAAGATGTTCGAATAACAGGGCATATAAGTATTGTATCATGTGACGTACTGGGTTGGATAAATTGACATGACCACCCTAATTAAATGGGATTGCATATGAGAAAGAGGCCTTGTCATGATGACGTGTATGAAGCGCTTGACGACTCAACAGCATCTGCAGTTTTGCAGGCCCGAATCAGATGAACAAATACAATATTGGATTGAGCTTGTCTGTAATGCTATATAGCATTCTTTGATTTAACTTATTAAATTGTGCCACTCATTTAATATATAAAATTGGCACTCAGTTAAATTCCATTAAAATACTACCGTCTTTCTTGCAAGGGAAGACTAAATCCAAAAGTAGATCCCCTATCCTCTTGATTGTTTTCAAACCATATCTTACCTCCGTGAGCCTCAATGATGGATTTAGAGATATATAGTCCAAGCCCAGTTCCTCCCGAAGATTTGCTTGCGAATTTAGTGAATAACCGTGTCATCAGTTCTGGATGTACGCCACTGCCAGAGTCTCTTACTCTTACATATGCTTGATTTCTAACTTTATCTTTTGCAGTCGTAACTGTTATTATTCCATGTTTAGTAAACTTCATGGCATTATCCAACAGATTTACCAGAACTTCAGTAATTCTCTCTTCATCAGCATCAACATTTAACTCATCCTCACCTTGAGCATCGGGAAATCTCACTATAAATTCATTAGATGTGGTATCGCTACTACCGTATTTCCGTGACAATTTGGCAGTATTATTTTGAAGATCGTTAACAATGCTTAATACTGGCTTTTTTAAATCAAATATTTTCTTATTCAAATACAAGGTCTGGCTCTCAATCCTGGTTACTTCTAGTATATTCTTAGTTAGCCTATGAAGTCTGACTGCATTTCGATATGCTGCATCAATTAGCCCACCTCTTTTATTGTCGATCGCATTGTATTCTGGGTCAGCCTTTGCGAGTTCAAGGTAACCCAACACTGATTGTATAGGTGTTCTGAATTCGTGCGCTGCGACATTGATAAATTCGTCTTTCATTTTGTCGATTCTCATCAGCTCCTCATTTTGGATGCAAGCATTCCATAGCAATTCAAAGAACATCTTGAACGAGCTGACGCTGGCCTTGCTATTAGAATAGAGAGCAAAACCAATCGCCTTGGAGAATTCACTGGCGTCTGCGTCCTTAATTTCTACCCTTAACATCTTTAGATCATCAGCAATAAATATACCGGATGACGTATTCTTTCCTGGAATAATCTTTATGTCAGGAGCCTGATTTATTATAGTTCTTACTATATCTGAATTGATGTCAGAAAGGGGACAGATAATCTTTATTTTCACATTCCTTTGTTGTGATGCCTGAATAAGCAGGTCTATTAGGCCTATTTTATTTACCCTCACTAAGGCCATATCGTTTGGTACAAGATACAAGACCTCTTTCTGTAAAGATTTAGCAAGATTTAGCAGAATTTCTTCAGTATTGAGAGGGTTTGATATCACTTCAAAGAATTCTGCCTCCATGTCTCCTTTTCTTTTGGATTCTGTGCGGCTGTGTTCTGATAACGACTCGAGCGTAAAATCATGAAAATTGACATCAGGCATCTATCTTCAATTGCATTTTATAGAATAACATGAACTAAAAGGGTTCTCATTCTTATGTTTTCCCAATCCCAGCCAGGTCAAGATTCAAAGGTAATTGATTCGGCTGCCGGCGTAGCTTAATCGGTCGAAGGCTTCGGTATTAGGGTAATTATTTCTAATGTTTCCATCCCAGTTGGTCATACTATCCGAGGAGGTTCGAGCCATGCGAGAGAGTGTATCAATTCTTCAATACTCACTGCAAGAGGGGCAATTTGTAGAGTAGTGGATGATAGTCATGACTTTTTCTTTTTGCTGGACATATGGTATCACAGTTAGCTTATGCTGTTGACAAGATAAATAGTATGTAAATTACGAAAAATTACACTAAAGATATTGAATTGCACAGCATTTCTTTCAGAAACTCATTTTCATAGGTGATAACATTTATGATAAAGCGACCATGTTGACGTTCCACAAACTAACTATTAAAATATGTCACTGACTTAGATTTCCAAAACAATTTTTGGGGGTTTTAATTGCATAGAAGGCAAGGCTGATCGCCAGCGACAAAACAATTAGAGGCTAGAATTAAACACTCGATTATATTTGTGAGATCAGTCTCCGGTTCCTGATTGTTATCTAGGGATCGTTATCAGTAAGTACAGAGACATTATTTGATCCCGCATTTGCAACATAGATGCCATGGTTACTTGGATTGTAGCTTCTCCGATAGGCATCTTCCCGATCGTGATCGTCTTGCTTACAGTATTGGTTGTCCCATTTATGAAGGAAATTGTTCCTGATATCGAGTGCAAAATCATGATAATTGAGATCGAGCCGACATATCTTGAATTACCACTTATAGAATCAGTCACAACTTAAAAGTGTTCTGATTTCAGAATTTCAGGAGCTTATTTTTTTGGAAATCCATTATCCTTGAACTGACGTTGAACTGTTACAACTTTTTTAGGTTTGCAGGCAAATTTGAATCTCCATCCTAATCTTTGATATACCAAGTTACCATTCAGATTAGCTCCAGTCAAAAATTACATTCACATGAAGAATTAAGACATATGAGTCCAGTGACTCCATTATCCTCAAGGCACCGTAATGGGTAAATAAAATAATAAATTTTTTCACCTCAGATGTGACGATAACAATATTTTGCGTAGAACAAGGAACAAATCCATAGTAACCAAAATCAGGCTAGCAAAAATCGATATTCGCTTGTAATAGTTGTCCTATATACTAGGCAACGCAGGCAGTTCGGATATTTCCCATGGGTGTCTTGCAATCTATACGTCTTGGTGTAGAAACTGTTTGAGACATCCTAAGGGGTAATAAGTCTTTATATCTAATGTGCTGGTTGGCTCATAACATTCTTTATTTCGTTACGAATCTTGCTTCTGGCAGCTTACTCAATATTCAGCAAACCTCTCTTGAGGTATTTCTTTTATAATAGTAACAATCTTATCCTTGGGGATATTTCTAAACACTTCGACAATGTCTTTCTGTGCTAAATGGTCTAGGGGAATCTGAGCAACAAGTTCAGGCGACGACTCAAGCAACAACTGTGCGACTAGGTTAGCAGTCGGCAGGGTATACGAGGTAACTGGCTGTAATGGTTCTACCTTTTGTTGGCCTGAACTAGCGAGTGAGGCGGAAGTAATATTAATTCTGCTTCGGTTATCAGAAATGGATTCCATCCGTTTATGTCCTGGAAATAAGAGTGTAAGGGATATAACAAATGCTGCAATAACTAATGGTGCAATAGTAATTGTAGAGTGTGAATTATAGATCATATTCTCCAATTAATCTTTTCACTAGTAGTAGTAGTAGTGTATCAATATTTAAGAAATATCTGACCTTATAATTTTAAATATATTATATAGTTCGCGCAGAAATTGACGGAATAGAAATACGGCATATCTCAGGTATCGAGATTAGGCATTTTCATTTTCAGATTTCTGGTGAGTCTATTACATGATACACCAAGCGTTAGGATGCTTTATTTTTCATTTTGAGAAGATTTCCAAGGTCCAACAGGGGCTCAGGATTCTGGTCAGGATCATCCTTAAAGTAGCCTCGACCAGAACCGTCACAAATGGTTTTGAGCGAGGAACCTGAACTTGTTAATGCGTCACGTATATCCAATAAAGATGTATGTGGATTCAGTGATTTATACAATGGAGCAGCACCTGTCACGAAGGGAGCAGCAATGCTGGTACCGCTAGTCAGTGCATATGTCCCGTTTGCAGATGTCGAATTAATTTTAACTCCTGGTGCCGCGATATCTACTACCGAGCCATAATTGCTAAATCGAGCAAAGGTATCATCATCAGAAAACCCTGAACTATTACCAGCATCAACCCATAGAGGAATTCCAGTTGCTCCACATCTACCATCCTGGTCGGCAATGGCAGATAAGCAGTGATTACTTCTGTATTGTTAGCCGGCGAAAACGATGAAGCATCAGCGTGGATATTGCCTGCTGCAACTACATACGTCACATTTGCGCCTACAGACCTATGATTGCTTCATCCAATGCTGATGAATTACACTTGCATCCTAGGCTTAGGTTTGTGACATCAATCTGGTTTGCATGTTTTGTCACATAGTCTATAGCTGCAATTACAGAAGATATTGAACCTTCACATCTTTTAGTTGCGTTATTCCAGTCAAGTACTTTAATAGACCACAACCTTGCTCCTGGCGCTACTCCTATTATTCCAAAGGAATTGTGTTTCGCGGCAGCAATGCCAGCTACTGAAGTACCATGGCCGCATTCATCGTCTCCGGCTGAATTAATATTCTGAGAAAAAGGAGGATAAAATGCAGTTCTATTCTTTCCCAAATTTAGAGTATTGAGTCCAATCTTCTCTAAATCTATATTGCTAGCAGCTAATGTATTGTGAATAGAAGTCACGTTTTGAGGAATTATTGCAGATGTATTTCTAAATACGTTAAGGTCAGGATGACTTAGATCTACACCACTATCGATAATAGCAATATCTGAGTTGACGCCTGTGGATCCTATTTTTGAATCTGCAGGTGCGAAGATTGCGTCTATCCTGTGTAACCCAGTTGATGATTCCTCAGAAAATGGTACTACGGTCCGATCCTGTTCGACTTCTCTAACACGCGGATCAACCCTAAGAACATCTGTCAGTTGATTAAATATTTGTTGATTTGGTGCTTTGAATGCAAATCCTGCAACTGTACCGTTGTATGTATAGATAATTTCCGCACCGAAATTCTCAACTAACATTGTTAGAGCGCTAAAGGTATTTTTCAATGTCAGGGTATTATTGGCAATTTCGTCTTTTAGGACTACAATATCTTGGAAGGGTATTTTTTTACCCCCTACCTCCACATTTACCTTTTTTGTTTGATTAACATCGATAGGCTGTATGAATGTTCCCTGGGGCTGGGTTGAAGAAGGTCCGACAGGCTCTCCTGGAAGGCCATCACTGGGATGCGTTATAGGATTTTTGTTAATCGTTATAACGCCCTCTACACCATTATTCTCGGCTGGCTGTGCATTCACCGTGATAATATTTCCTAACAAAACCAGGACAACCATAAATAAAATGATGGATCTCAACCCTATTATTCCGCCATGGAAATTATTACTTGTCATATGAATCGAAACCTCACGATCCTGCATTACACCTCACATGATACTTCAGATGTACCGGGTTAGGATTATCGCTACTCATGCTGATCCGATAACTCGTCTGATCGTTGTTATTGCCTCCGGCTGGCGCGCCATTATCTAAGGACTGGAAATAATCGACCTTTACAGAACAGGCTTTGATCATGGGAACAAAACTCACCCTAATCGAGTTATCTTGCACCAATTTTAAGTGAAGATTTCCCCCTGCCAACGAGGAAGCGATTTCGTTACCCTTGGAATCGAAGACTAGAATTTTTATGCATGAGGATTTGCCGCTACCATCCGATATTGAATCTATTAAACATGTACAACCTTTAGGACCTTGCTGTGAACCATCAGGACATGTACAACCTTTAGGACCTTGCTGTGAACCATCAGGACATGTCCAACCTTTAGGACCTTGCTGTGAACCATCAGGACATGTACAACCTTTAGGACCTTGCTGTGAACCATCAGGACATGTACAACCTTTAGGACCTTGCTGTGAACCATCAGGACATGTACAACCTTTAGGACCTTGCTGTGAACCATCAGGACATGTACAAACCTTTAGGACCTTGCTGTGAACCATCAGGACATGTACAACCTTTAGGACCTTGCTGTGAACCATCAGGACATGTACAACCTTTAGGACCTTGCTGTGAACCATCAGGACATGTACAACCTTTAGGACCTTGCTGTGAACCATCAGGACATGTACAACCTTTAGGACCTTGCTGTGAACCATCAGGACATGTACAACCTTTAGGACCTTGCTGTGAACCATCAGGACATGTACAACCTTTAGGACCTTCTGATGTGAACCATCAGGACATATTACAGACCTTTAGGACCTTGCTGTGAACCATCAGGACATGGTACAACCTTTAGGACCTTGCTGTGAACCATCAGGACATGTAGGACATTCATTACCATCTGGATGTGAACCATCAGGACATGTACAACCTTTAGGACCTTGCTGTGAACCATCAGGACATGTACAACCTTTAGGACCTTGCTGTGAACCATCAGGACATGTAGGACATTCATTACCATCTGGATGTGAACCGTCAGGACATGTACAACCTTTAGGACCTTGCTGTGAACCATCAGGACACACCGGTGATCCGCCATCTACACACCTTTCTCTATCAGTGTGACCGTGATGACTTAGATGACATTGTGGCCCGCCATGTTTAGCCATGATAGCATTCGCACCGCCATTACCTCCGTCACCACTACCGCCATTACCTCGTCACCACTACCGCCATTACCTCCGTCACCACTACCGCCATTACCTCCGTCACCACTACCGCCATTACCTCCGTCACCACTACCGCCATTACCTCCGTCACCACTACCGCCATTACCTCCGTCACCACTACCGCCATTACCTCCGTCACCACTACCGCCATTACCTCCGTCACCACTACCGCCATTACCTCCGTCACCACTACCGCCATTACCTCCGTCACCACTACCGCCATTACCTTGTCCAAAACTCATCGGTACACGATCGGAAATTGATCCAATCAAAATGATAACTAATCCGATATATGATAGGATAGAAAGTACAGAAGTTCTTCTGGGTTTTGAAAAGGCAATCAGATAGATTTTCCCAAATAATTTCATTATTACTCCAGGCTGAAAGCCTTCCAAATTTCTGGTAATACTCGATACAGATTAGGGCTTAGTTCGGAGCAACTAATCCACGACAGATTCTTTAAGTGGCTCAAAGCCATAGAATTGATAATAATCACAACATAATCAATTACTGGCGAAACCTTTTCACAATTATTAAGTTCTGCAAGTCCTTGCGAAGAAACTTCACCAATTTCGATTTGCTCCATAGGCATAATTCTATATAATGATTTTTTTATTGTCATATGCCAAATCACATCATCGAGACAGATATACTTCAATATTACCATTATATGAGAACTCATATCTCAAAGTCATTTTAAAGTTCATTTGTTACGTTTATCTTTACCGTGTAAAGGATATTTCAACGTCAAATACCTTTTTTAAGATTGTCTCCGGCTTAGATATATGGTGCTGAATTTTTAAAAGCTAATCTTTTAAACTGGTTGATTCTTTATTGGATATTAATTTGATTACTAAATTTATTACCCTTAAGATATCCCAGATATTCTTGATGGATATAGACGAACATGAATAGAAAAAGTGGAGTCAAAACCTATCTTATCAATAGTATTAGATAATCACGCCAGGTCATGCGGCCCTACAAAAGAAGTAATATGCAGAAGGCGTTGGCATTGGATTGTAGACAACTAGATCGACTATGGTTAAGCTAGCACTTTGCTCAGAGGGTATTGGAGAAAGACAGGGCTTTAATATTCGCTCTCGCATTTATTGGTTGAATTTCCAATGGTGGGACACTCATCATCTGTCCTGTTGTTTCTACATAAACACTGATAGCTCCTGTCTAGGAATAGTATTAGTTAGTTAGTCCGGTGAAATCTACACTTGAATGTCAAACAGATTTAATTGTAGATAACCATCTCTCATGTCTCTTTAATTTATTTTTTACTTTACTGAAAATCCATGGTGAAAGACCAGCTGCTATGCCATATACAAATGATATGGGCGACCCTAACTTATTCCAAAAATCGCTTATCCGATCTATATCCGATAACGCGTCTTGCATCGTTACTACCAAAACTGTTCGACTAGTCGAAATTTCTTCCTTCGGGGTCAGGAAGTCAGGTAGACTTTTTCCTGGTAATCCTGAGTTTCAGTACATTTGCTCCAATAAACTCCGCTGTAGGAAAGCTGGAATTTGTAGATAACAATAGAGTATATGGCGATACGGAGATATTTTTAGATGCAGTTATTATTAATGGAACACTAGTAAATCCCTGGGAAGGTATCTGGATGGCGGTATACTTAAAAGTCATATTTAAACCTGGGACGTTATTTACTGATAAATGAACTAAGGGTTCAAACCCTTGCGTCGTATTCAAACGTACTTCGACGGTTTTTTGCTCTCCCTGCCTTACAACAATAGGGTTAGGAGATGTCGTGATAGCGAGATTTGCTGGTGGAATGTTTATCCAGTTACTAAAATCTGTAGTTAGCCTCCCACCTTTTTCTGACTCCGCATAAAACGCGACCCTATACTTATTAGGATATGGAATGGTGGACAAGTCTAGTGGTAATGCGACATAATAAGACCCATTATGGTAGAACCCGGTGTAGTTTCGATTTTCATGTAGAAGTTTATCGTGTCCGGAAGTAGACCACTCTGTAATCGCCTTATCCCAAGTTTTGGTTTTGTTTTTCCAGCTAATTTCAAGTTGGTAATCAACACCACCAACCCCAGTTGTCTTGTCATAATCAGAATCAACCATAACACCGCAATTCAAAGCATCGTATTGAATAGGCTGTCTAATAAAGGGGGCCATAAGCCAAATCGTGGAATTCAAGGTTTGTCCATCACTAAAATAGCTTACACCTACAATATCTGTAGCCGGCTCACCCTGCATAGTATTCCTATGCTTATTAACCAATCGAATATACCGTTCTTCATGTAATGACGGGTAAAGATGGCGCGCAGCCTGAGCGGAACATACTCAGCTGAGACAAGAGGAATACAAGTACCGAGAACATCGTAACAACTAGTCCTAAGAGAACCCTTTTTGGAATGATCAACCTCATGGTTTTAACGATCGTATGTGAGCTGATTGAATTTACTCACTGAAGAGACTCACTCATACACGAGACAAAGATATTCACAATCCAGCTGAGTTAATCGCATTTTTGTGCTTTTTTTGAATAGTGAATAAAACTTTATAATCTTGGTTGGTCGAAAATTGCCGATCGATTTCTGCCAAGATGATAATTCTCCTCTTTAATATGCCCCAGAGCACTTTCTACTGAGACCACATCCAGATTGCGAAGATGTGATCCCACATCCTAGTTACTCGATGTCAACGTAATCTCGAAATCCTTAGATTATGCACCTTAACACTTGATAATCAGACCGAACTAAAATCGTGTCTATTTATCCTGCATCACTCTGAAGGATTAGTCAATTTATGAAACCGATGGCGGGTTTTACTGTCATAAGAATCAGAGCGTGAGCCGGCATAGCGTAAGCATTCTAATATTGAACAAAGTTCAATAAAATAAATTTCTTTAGAATTCAAGACAAGTTCATCGTTAGCTAGGGATCATTTTCAGTAATTACAGTGACAGTATTTGATTCCGCGTTTGCAACATAGATGCCATGGTTACTTGGATTGTAGCTTACTCCGATAGGCATCTTCCCGATCGTGATCGTCTTACTTACAGTATTGGTTGTCCCATTTATGAAGGAAATTGTTCCTGATATCGAATTGGCAACGTATACTTTACCGTTGCTTGGATTATATGCAATACCATTAGGACCGGCACCTACTGCAATTATTCCTGCTAAGCTGTTAGTTGTAGTATTGAGAACGGATACGGTATTTGAACCAGTATTACTGACATAGACAAGTCCATTTGCCGCATTATAGACTATAGCTGAGGGTAACGCGCCACCTGAGGGAATAGTTTTTATCAAGCCATTAGTCGTACCGTTAATTATAGATATCGCGTTAGTTCCTCTGTTTGTCACATAGATCGCATCATTATCCGGATTATATGTAACGCCAGATGGAGTGAAGAAACCCAAGAGATATCCTTTAACCGAGTTATTGGTACCATTTATTACTGATACGGTGTTTGATCCTGAATTGATTGTGTAAACAGTGTCATTTATGGAATTAATGTCTATTCCGTTTGGACTATTGCCAGGAGATTTGCCAACGGGAATCGAATTTACCACCTTGCTTGTAGTACCATTGATTACTGATAAAGTATTTGACAAGAGATTAGCGACGTATACAAGACCATTTGCAGAATTGTAAGCCACAGCTTGCGGATTCTTAGCGACGAGGACAGAACTTGTTACATTGTTAGTAGAACTATTTATTATTGATACACTTCCAGTTGTATTGAATCTGCCGAAGTTTGTCACAAAGACGTTACCACTTTCAGTATCCGTTGCAACTCCGTATGGGACGGAGAATCCAGTAATATTCTTGATCGTTGGTTGTGTAACTAGGATAGGTAATGATTGCGATGTGACTTCATTAGTAATTATGCATACCTTTGTTTGCCCTGATTTTATATTTCCCTCACAATCTGTGGAGTAGTCTACCGTATACCCTGATTGAGTTTTTTCAGTCACAGAATATCTACCAGGATATATTGAAATTGAAATACCACTATTTGATTTTCCTGGGAACGACCTAGGTGAAGGATTATTTCCATCTACCGTGATAGTGAAATCTGATGGTCTTTTGGTTATTGAAGATTCTTGTTGATCATTTACAATATTTTTTATAACTATCAATTTAGAAGTTGGTCCTGGTTCCTGATAGACATTTGTAATATTACATTTCTTGATCGAGTTAGGACTAGCATTTCCTGAACAATCTTTTGAGTAGTCAGTGGTGTAGCGAGAGGTAGGACCCGTTTCGGTAATACTGTACTTGCCTGTCTTCAACTCCACGTGGGTCCCAGAGGAACTTCCCGGGAAAGACCCAGGTGAAGGACTATTTCCATGTACTGTGATGGTGAAATCTGATGGTCTTTTGTTGCCTCCACCATCGTTAATTACCTTTTTAGTAACTATTAATTTCGATAGCAGGCCTGGGATGAATGAATTATACTTGTTCGTGATAATACAGTTATTTGTTTGGCCCGCTTTGACAACTCCATTGCATTCTGCTGAATAGATAGGTGTATACTTACCAGGCACGTATTGAGAAGATACTGGGCCTTGTTCTGATACTTGATACTTTCCAGGATTTATTGTCACTGTGGAGCCAGCTGAACTTCCGGGAAATGATTGTGGAGTAGGATTATTTCCATCGACATTAATTGTAAAATCTGATGGTCTTCTGTTACCTCCACCATCGTTAATTACCTGTTTAGTAACTATTATTTTTCCAGTGGTTACAGGTGGTGGGACAGGCTTATTGTACACGTTAGTTATCGTACAATTCCTCTCCTGGTCTGGGTTTATTGAACCCGAACATCCTGATGATGGGTTTGAAGTATAACCAGATGGACCGGTTTCTGTAACTGAATATCTACCATTGATTAATTCAACTGATGTGCCTGAAGAGCTGCCGGGAAATGATTGTGGAGTAGGATTATTTCCATCGACATTAATTGTAAAATCTGATGGTCTTCTGTTACCTCCACCATCGTTAACCACAATTTTTTTGAGGGTAAGCGTACCGGTTCCACTCTTTGTCGGTGGCTCAGGTACCAACGGCGGTGATGTTGACGGAGGCTCAGTCTCGTTCCGTAATTGATTATTTCTAGATCTGAGGCCTTGATCGTCGCCCCCACCTGATGACGTCAGCGATATTTTTCGGTCGGCAGATTTTGCAAAACCCGGCGTAAAAATGCTACTATTCGTAAGGGTTGATATCAACAATACAATGGATACCGAGAAAAATACCAGCAACGGAACAAACAGGCCTTTTAGCAAACGTGAACTAGGCATAGTATGCTATTCTCCGCTATAATCACGCTCATTAATAAACTTGTTTTATTAATCAATGTCAATAGTTAACTCTACCATTTTTGCATCCTTGAATATATCTGGGATCTTGATGATAAATATGGCATCAGTGTTAAAATTTTTGTTGTGTGTTCTAATTTTGGTGGATTAAAGATGCTCCTCGTTTTTATTCATAAGCCTATATATTCTAATGCACTCATAATCGGTTTCTTACCTCTTGATGGTGGGGTAATGATTTGCTTATCGGTGATAGACTAATAATGAAACTATTTTATTCTCCATAATAACGTTTTCTCCTTTTGTTTCCATTCAAGGTATAATACTTGTAGGGACTATAAATCAGGCTATGCCGCGACGGATAATATTTAGAACGGATGTCGGTTCATTCTTTTAAGCCTACCAACACAAATTATGTGAGAATATTTCATAGCGCATGTTGATAAGATCACAAAGTATAATTGAGTCTATGTAAAGTGATTGATGGTGAAAGATACGGATTGTCTGGCATATTTGATGATAAGAAAATCAATTCCCCCATTATATCCTATCCCTGAGGTTATCTGAAATTGCAAATTCAATAAATTATCGAATCTTTAGCCAGGCCATAATGTGGCTACTAATTAGATATCTAGTATCAGCCAAGTCTGCACTCGCCATCTATGGAATCACGACCATTATATCACTCAAAATGATGGAAGAATTTACATGTAAATCCATGCCTGGGTTGATTGGCACCTCAAAAGTAGAGTCCTCCCTTGTCTTAGCATTGCCAAGCTCTGTCGTTTATCTATCCAAGTCTATATAATGTAAGCGTTAAGCATTTTAGTTCATTATTTATTTTTACGTGGCAATTTTATATTTCAAAAGCGATATTCACAACTAATAGTAATACGTTTTAACTATTAATTCTCCTATCTCAATGTTAAGTCTGAGCGTGAATACGTTTGAATTTGCAATAGAGGTTATACTTCTATCAGCCTCAGGTGTCCTATCTCCAGGGCCGCTATTTTTTGCCAATCTCATTTATGGAAGTACGCAAGGCTTTCGTGGTGGAATAAAGACGGCGTACGGCCACACTATCGTAGAGCTCCCTATAATTATTATACTGTCAATTGGTCTATTCCATTTTTCGGCACCTGTCATTGCGAGCAACGAAATTCTCAGGTTTATTGGACTGTTGGGTGGGATCACAATTATCTTTCTCTCAGTCCTACAAATTCGGAGTATCATGGCTAGGAATAAGAATAATGTTGTTTCTGGCGATATTCCTGGGAACAGGAGTAAATATGCATTAGGTAACAAGCCAATTATTGGCGGCATTCTATTCAGTTTGCTGAATCCTTTTTTTCTGGTATGGTGGTTCACTGTAGGACTGAAAATAATTTCTGATTCGATATCTCTTTTTGGTATCTTGTTAGGTAGTTTAGCCGTATTTATTTTTCACATATGGATGGATTATGCCTGGCTCGGAGGTACATCTTATTTTGCATTCAGGGGAATATCTATATTAACTTCAAGGTTTTACACTGTAGTTCTTCTGGGTTTGAATCTGTTGTTGCTTATCTACGGGTTATACTGGATTATAGTAAATGTATACTAACCTCCACGAGGATTACAATCTATTCAGCCAGGTTTTGGCATTCATTGCGATAAAGTATATGATATTTAGGAATATAGGTGCCATAGATAAAGAAACTAATTAGTCTCAATTGGCAGGCAGCTAAGGAAATCGCATCCCTATAGCCTTTAAGTATGGATCACGAAAATCTAATTCTGTGTGAACAGATTAACGTGCATCAGTAGCATATGGTGTTCGGGAACGATTTGAATCAGTTAGACCAATTATTAAACCAAGTACAATCTTAATTTTGAAATATGCCAAATAATTTACAAACACCTAATTTTTTGGACATTCTTACCTTGAAAAGCTGATTGATAAATGTTTATATTTCTACTAATAGTAATTAACATTTGTCAATGAAGGAATTAACAATTTATATTCCTCACGAAAAACTATTTGAAGTGACAGAAATCCTTCACAAGCATAATGTCATGGGCCTGACTTTTACCGAGGTTATGGGTTCCGGCCGCACTAAACATGACGCTATACCGGAACAAGTTAGGGCTTACATGTCCGGAAGGATGATCACTCCAGAATTCGTGAAAAGAAGCAAGGTGGAAACCATAGTGACCGATTCTGCAGTGCCGGGGATTGTCGATGATATTACGAGTAGTTTGAAACCAGATAAGCATGCTCATGGTTATATTTTTGTGAAGGAAGTTGCCGATGCATTTGATATATCTACAAAGGCTCGTGGAGAAGAAGTGCTTAAGCAAGAAGAACGATTTGTATAGCTTATTAGCTACATAATAAAATGTTTGACGATAAACAAGTACCATCTTTAAGCAAGCTAAATCCTGAGTTCATAGCTGTAAGTTAGCCGACATCTGCTAATTTTTGATAATAATAATAGTTTATCAATCATAGGCACGGTGTGCTATACAACCTTTAATATCTGCAAATCCTCCTCATTATGCAGGCATTCGATGTATCCAAGCACTCCCATGCAACTTGCTAGGCAATAGATAATAAACCATTAGTTAATTTTCAGAATTAGTGATCCAGTTGGCGTAACAAATCTGGCCGTTCAAATTGCACAATACTTATCTTCCGACCCACCTCATAATTTGAATTGTTATGTGCCGTACAGCTGTCTTTTTCGGTGAAGAACTAGCAAGATATGGATTTGGGCGGTCGCATCCGTTCAATTCTAATAGATTATATGCATTCTGGTCAAAATTCAATGAATTAAATTTCCAGAAATCTAACCAGATTAAAATAGAACTTCCGGAAATTGCAAAAGCAGAAACCATAAGCCAATTCCATGATAAGACATACTTAGAGTTTGTAAGAGATGCCTCAAAACTTGGAACTGGTCTTTTGGATCGAGGTGACACTCCAGCCTTCATCGGCGCATTCGAGGCTTCCTCCTATGTCGTTGGTACTAGTCTTAAAGGAATGAATTTGATAGTGGAAAGAAAAGACGGGATTCTGCATGCATTCAACCCTATCGGAGGATTACATCACGCAAGGCGAGGCTATGCAGGTGGTTTTTGCATTTTTAACGACATAGGTGTAATGATCATAGTAGCTAGAAAAAAGTATGGAATCAACAGAATCTTGTATGTAGATATAGATGCTCACCATGGTGACGGAGTATATTACGAATTTGAAAATGACCCATTGCTTTTTGTTGCAGATATCCATGAAGACGGTCATTATCTATATCCAGGAACCGGTTTTGAATATGAAACAGGGGTTGGCGATGCCAAGAACACAAAGTTGAATCTGCCGTTACGACCAGGTGCTACTGACAACGATTTTATTGCTGCTTTTAAAGAAATTGAAGCTTTTGTCGAGAATATAGCAAAGCCTGAATTGATAATTTTACAATGTGGTGCTGATGGTATAAGCGGAGATCCGATAACCCACCTGCAATATAGCTCAAAGGCGCATAGATATGCAGCAGATAGTTTGCATAGACTATCACACGAGTACTGTAATGGGAGAATAATTGCCTTGGGCGGAGGGGGCTATAATCTAAAAAATATAGCAGACGCATGGACAGAGGTGGTTGGTTCGCTCATTGAAACTCCAAAATGAATTGAATACGACAATTGTCTTTGGCGTGTCTCAATTACGAAACATCGTGCCTTTAGGTGCGCTAAGAAAATAATTGGTAGTGTAACAACTTTTTTTGTACTGAATCCAGTAGATTTTCTTTGACAGTTTTATAGAAAATTGGATATTGATAGTGGTTCATAGATACTATTCTGGAGTATATAACGTAATACTTGATGAATGTAGCCGTATTCAAGTATTAAATTTTATTGAGGTAATGCATGCTATTTCTAATTTTTTGAATGACAATATTATTCAGGCAGGTAAACAATCGTACAACTAAAAAGCGGGCCTATATGACTGAGAATTCCCGTCACTATCGTTCCTGGCGTGGCGATATAATCTATATCGCTTATCGCTCCACGTCGAGAGTTAGATAACATCAATTCAGAGAAGCCATATTCCAACTTTTATTTTAGCTTATGCCTGTTATTTCAAGGGAACAGAACATACACACATTAACTAGCTCCTGCATAAGAGAATGTAAGGCATTCTCATATTGTATTGATAATGGATCTGATAATAATCGTTGACAGAGAGGTAAGTTACCTAAGGATTATACAGCAGCGATTTATTTTTATATGAGATTGTACTTGCAAGTCAATTAAATTATTGATCTTATAAAGAAATCTACTATTTTTTCATCCTTATGTTCTCCAACCATATTCCTGCTTTATGAAATATGTCAGTGACCGGTCATTAGCATGTCGCAGTCAGTTGATATCAGGAAAACTAAATTAATTGCAACACATGCCGCCCTTTCTTTTTAGATCATTATAACACAGCTTTATATCTTGGCGAGAATACAGGAGTAAAAGACAAGATTGTCACCAGCAGCTCGTACCGATAAAATATCCTCCAGGACCTTCTTCAATATTGCCCAACAAACTATTGCGCGAATTTATCCACAATCCCACCGAAACCCTCATGGCTATCGCGAACGAGTATGGCGATATAGCTCATTTTAAATTTGGAAGACAGCATGTGTATCTACTAAATAACCCGGAATTTATAGAGAATGTACTTGTCAAGGATTACAAAAATTTTAAGAAAAGTAGAGGTTTGCAGGTTTCAAAGCGCCTATTGGGGGAGGGTCTTGTAACCAGCGAAGGAGAATATCATGATCGACAGAGACGTATAATACAACCTGCATTTCTTCCCAACCGTGTAAAGAAGTATGGTGAGATAGTAACATCATATGCGGAGAACATGTGCAGGGATTGGAATGATGGAACAATATTAGAGATTCATAAGAGCATGATAAACGTCACATCAGCAATCATTAGTAAAGCTGTTTTGGGTTCAGACATTAAATCAGCTGAGGCAAGTCAAGTTGGTGACGACTTGCTAACTTGTGCAGAATACTTTAATCGCTTGCTTATGCCGTTCGGAGAGCTTATTGAAAAGATACCAATACTGCCCATCAACAAAGGCTTTCAACAAGCCAAGAAAAGATTAGATTCTATCGTATATGATATGATTAGAGAGCATCGAGATAACGAAGCCAGAGGGAGAACAAACTTGGACTTGTTGTACACGTTGTTAGATGCTCAAGATTCAGAAGCCGGTATTAAACGTATGACAGATTCACAACTGAGAGATGAAGTCATGACGATATTTTTAGCTGGCCATGAAACTACTGCAAATGCTCTTACTTGGACATTTTATCTCTTGTCTGAATATCCATCAGTTGAAGCCAAATTATATGAGGAACTAAAGACTGTACTAAATAACGGTAATGGCAGTAACCATGATATGAATAGCCAAGAGCTAAGAGTTCCAACCGTTGAAGATATACCCAACTTAGAATACACAGAAAAAGTTGTTAGAGAATCAATGAGGCTTTACCCTCCAGCATGGACTCTTGGACGTCAAGCAATAAATGATTACAGCGTCGACGGCTACGTAATACCTGCCAAATCGATCATTTTAATGAGTCAGTACGTAATGCATCGTAACCCCAAATACTTTCCTGAACCCGAGCTCTTTTATCCGGAGCGATGGACAAAGGAGACCAGGACTCAGATTCCTAGGTTTAGTTACTTCCCATTTGGCGGAGGCATCAGGGGATGCGTAGGGGAGGCGTTTGCTTGGATGGAAGCCATATTGATAGTGGCCACAATATGCCGCCAATGGAGAATGTTTCATGATCTTGACCACAAGGTTGAACTCAAGCCGCTTATTACATTACGTCCCAAGTATGGTATGCGAATGCGGCTTGAACATAAAAAATATTGATAGTGTCCAGAGTCATTATATTTGTTGGTAGGTCTACTGGTTGCAAACCAATAGCTTTCTACTATCATCGTACCGCATTATCAAATGAGGATAGACTTAGAATCGTACACTAATTTTTAGTAGTGAATGTACTTCCAGAATCGAATATCGAATATCAGCAGAGAGGAGCCCAGTTGCAATATTTATTGGTCAGAATGACCTTTATAATTTTACCAGTTATGACGGATCCATATACTGTTTTAAAAACAGACAGAACTTACACCAGACATGGTTCATCATTGATTTAATTGGTAATTCATACAAATGATAAAACACAAAAGGCATGCCCTTGCTCGGGCATGTTGGTTGAGGACCAATTACTCTACCATTTTAATCTACGGCCAATCTATTCATCGCATTAAAAGACATCACTATGTCTTTATTGTACAGATGTCGTGACTTGGGTGTATTACCCTGGTGAGATTGCTGATTGGATAAATTTAGCGATTGTCTAATGCAATGAATGAAAATATTCGTGTTCATCGTATAATTTTCGTTTATCAGCCAATTTAATTTCATTTTCCATATCCTTAATGCAAAATGTGCACATTGATATTAGCTTTCGTTTCAGATCGTAATCAGAATGGCCAAGTTCAATTTTTAAGGGTAGAGACACAATATGCATACTTTGCTCGTAATTATGTCTAAGTTCTTGCCGAGTTATGCCGCAGTATTCGCACCAATCTTTCAATATTATTCTCCCTTATTCCATTCAGTAGTACCAGATACTAATAAACAGTAGCACACTAGTGATAAAGGCATCTCAACATCAAATCGAAGTATTTCTTGAACCGACCTATAGAGCTGACAATATAAAGATATACCGACTATTTTGTATCGGGTTTTCATTCATTTCTTTGCTTTACTGTCAATGGAATCTTAGTACAGTTCTCCACATATTCTGAGAAATTTATCTCTGCATTTTGGGTTTATTTATATGCAAATATCTATAGATTGAAAATGACTCAAGGAATGCACTAACTTGAGCCTTTAGCGAAGAGGAAGCAGAATTATATAATGAATACAGAAAACAAGAAGCAAGAAAAAAGAAAGTGAACTAAACTAATGCTATCTTTGTGTAAGACCATCTAAAGGTCCCCTATGGATCTGTAAGGTTGTCGGGTCAAGCCAGGTGACCTATTCGAAGAGAAGATCCCTCGATCATTATGTAAAAGCGTGATATTGGTGGATTATACTACCAAGTGCAATTTCTTGTCGATTTTTGGGTGGAATCTATTAATCCCTTCAGTTTAGGCAATTCAATCTTTCTTTAAATATGTTGATAAATTTGTATTTTCAAAGGTAATACCCAAGAACTTGCAACAGATAATAAGGGATAATTTCTAGTACTCTATTCGTGATGCGTGCGTGAATCTAGTCCTATAGAACTTGCTGGAAGTGTGACAAAAAGCCGTATATATTTTCGTCATGCTAGATGGAAAGGAAGGAGACGATGTCCAAGATGTGGATATCGATTGTTGTACCATCTTAAAGATAGGAGGTTTGGATGCAAACGTTGCAGATACAAATTTGGAGAGTTTTATTTCTCACTTGATATACTAGCACACCTACTCTATCTCTATGCTCTTGGAGTACCAGCGTACAGAATCCGATTTTATGTTCCACTTAGCTTGGCCACAATAGAAAGAACATTCAGAGTATTCAGACAATCAATCTACAATGAATCACTTCAGAAATTAAAGGAGCTGAAGAAACTGTCAGGAGAAATAGAAATAGACGAAGCATTATTTGGTGGGCATAGGAAAGGAAAATGGAGATGGTGGATCTGAAGGTAAAACCTAGTATTTGGAATATATCAAAGAAATGGGAAGGTCATCACATTTCCTGTATCTGACAGAATACATGATACATTAATTCCATTAATTAAACTTCATACTAAGAAGGGCTCCTTGTATTATACCGATGACCATACTGCATATGCTTCATTAGATCTAATCGGAAAACATCAGATAATTGCTCATCGAATGGAAGAATATGTACGTGAAGATACTAGTGATATCCATGGTATTGAAGGATTCTGGAGTTATGCAAAGACATGGCTGTATCATTATCGAGGAGTACCCAAACAGTACTTTCACCTGTACCTTAAAGAAATGGAATTTAGATTTAACCAGAGAAACGAAGATATCTTCCGGTTACTGGCTAATATAATGGTAAAAGCTGTTCCAACTTCTTAGGTATTACCTTTTCAAAAGGCATAAAGTAAGGAAAGGAGGAATAACAATAATTCGCTCTAGTTGCTTTAAATGTGTGTTACTAATAAAGCTCTCGTATTCGTCGTTCTGTCCCACTTAGTCAATCATGGCACGCTTATCTGAGCATCGGACAATTAATAAAACACAGCATATAGTGAATACTTTGATAGAGGCACAGGTAAACTAGTGCGGGTTCGACATTTTTAGAATAGTCAGCATTCAAATTTTTCCCATTCGATGAATGTCTTGCCACGACCGCAAAAATTAAATATGAACATTTTTCTAGGCCTCAGTTTGAAGCATGATAGAAAAGCTATAAGGATATACCCCAATTGATATCATTAATACATAATTTATCGGTACTAAATTTACTGTAGTTTTATTTTGTACTTCATAGTTCATCAATGAGAATTAGGCGGATATCTGTTTCAAAGCTTGACTTGGCTTGGCTTCGCCGCCTATGCTGGCAATCCCAAATAGGCTCTCCTTTGACTCAGACCATAGTTAAAGTAAAGATTTAGAGACTTGACATCCTCATTCTCTTATCATAGGCCTCGATTATTTTCTGAATAGCCTGCTCTTCTTCCTTCACTGCCAAAATAAATTCATCTATAAAGCCATATTCTCTAATAAGCTTCACCTTATCGTAATAATTCTCATCATGTATTCTCTCCAGGTCTTTGACCCTAGATATACTGGATTCGTCATATGCACAGCTAAGTAAGCATTGCTGAATCAGTAAGCGATCATAGCGACTAGCTGCAAAATACTGTCTAAAGATATTCATTCTTTCTTTACTATCTATCATATCTAATTCTTTCTTGCTAGGAAGATCAAAACGAGTCATTTGCCAATCAGTGTGTACTGGATTATATTAACACCTTCGATATATGTAAATTTCTTGCAATTGCATAATATTCTATTTCTTGTCTAACAAAAAAACACATTCCTGTAAAGATCGAGCATCGATGCTCTCTCATTATTGGCTATGCAAATCAAATGAAATATGACTCTCAATTATTCGAATGTGTAACTTTCGGTACTCCAATTTCCAGGCATTTTTAAGCGAATTAGTATTGTTATTTATCTAGATAGATTAGATGACAGCAAGCCTGGAGGTTGGATGATCCATTCAATCCATTCAATCAGTGGATCCTTAGATAGACTTATGTAGGCACTGCTCTCGCCGCTGCTCCTACGGGAGACAACTTGAATCGATTTACTGCTGTGCTGCTCTGTTGCATGATCCATTAGGATTTAATTCATTTATGCCGATGGTTATGTCATTCGATTGAACATGTTATACAGAGTTGCCTTTAGGAAGATCTCCCTTACCATGTTAGGAAATTTTCTAGCTGTTACATGTTCACCAAACATCCTTTTAATAGAAGAGAATGCCGTTTCTGCCAACCACCTGTATCCATAGCTCACGCTACGCTTCCATCTTTTGAAGTTTGCGTGTTGTTTTACTACAGACATATTCCTAGCGTGACAGTTAGTTGATTTGACTTTGGAATTACTTCTTGTCTTTATGCCAGGTTTAATGTGGTTCTTTGATAGGTATCTAAAGTTGTTATTACTATCATACATACCATCAGCCAATATACCCTTCAGATTATTATTTTCAGATCTGACCATCATGTACCTCTTCACTTGTTACCTCCAAGGACAGGATTCTTTTCCTCTTGATGTCAACTGCTACATGTATCTTTAGATATCCTTTTCTAACATGCCATTTATGCCGTATCCATTCTCCACGATTAGCTACTTTAATGCCAGTGCTGTCTAAAGCAAAGCAATGACAATATTATTTCCTAATCTTTCATTGATTTTGATATCTAGTCTGTTTGTTTACACGTCTACTAATAGTACTATAATCTGGTATGCATGGTACCTTAGTACTCGCATGAACTATAACTACACCCTCTGCCTGTCTGTATGGTAGATGTAACGTCTTCAAAAGATATTTTATATAGTAATCGTCAAGCTTACACAATGAGTAAACGATATATCTATTATCTAATTGTAGCTGTCGTTGCAGGATTCTTAGCAGTTTATTTTTATTCTATGCAAATAAATAGACCTCAATTCGGATTGGAGGTAGATCCGACAAAAGACACCACAGATATCGCTGGAACGCAATATAGAATAAGGTTGACAAATATCGGATTAAAACCAATTACAGGAATAACTGTTATTCAAGGAACGAGTGATATTCAACATTTGTCCTTATTAGAAGCCGGACAATCATTCTATTTCTATCCAAAACCTGACACGATTGTGAATACTGTAAATGTAACTGCTAAGGAAGGAATTCATGTTAACGCCAGTTACCGATCACCAACAAAGGTTCTCGGCTTGCCAGGTGCAGGTAGGTAGTAGATAACTATCGAATGTTGAGGTATAGTTGTAGATGATGCTATAACAGAACAACTCCCTGGGATTTGATTTTTTTTCAAGTGCTTGGACATTTTCTCCTATACTCTTTTGCCACCACATGTAGAGTCGCAGCATTCATCAAAATATATCTCTCTAACTCATTATGGTAGAATAGTCGTTATCAACTTTGATTTCGTACTATTATTTTTATTTTTATTGAACCCCAGTGTAATTCTCTAACTTGACCCTTCTAATTCGCGCACTTACGAGAAAGCATTACAAATCTGGCAATCTCAAGAAATGATCGGTACATGTTATCGTCTCAAAATGCTTCGGAGATTTCAATTGCCATAGATTTATTTGATTGACTCAGTAAAAGATTCTGTTCCCATATGAAACGAGATCATTACAAGGATGATAAGACTAGTATCCATAGTATTGTAATAAGAAATATCACAGAAGAGGATATCCCTCAAATAGTTAAATTGCAACAAGTATCTTTCGCAGATATGGCCAAATATGGGATGGTATTTCCAAGCGCCTATCTAAGAAACCATATCAAGATATTTCCAGATGGACAATTCTGCGCAGAAATCGATGGTAGGATAGTCGGATCATCTAGTAGTTTATTGGTATCACTAAGAACTGACTATGAAGAACATGATTGGTTTGGTATAACTGGAAATGGGTTATTTTCAAATCATAACGGTGAAGGCGATACTTTGTATGGAGCAGATCTTTCGACACATCCAAAATTTCGTAATCTGGGTATTGGAACTATGCTATATGACTCAAGAAAGGATTTAGCCATAAAGTTAAATTTGAGAAGAATATTAGCTGGCGGTAGATTATATGATTATTGTAAATATTCGAATATGATGTCTGCCTATGAATACGCAGATCGAGTCGTAAAAGGAGAACTACACGATCCAGTTCTATCTTTTCAGCTCAAAAATGGCTTCAAGTATATTAAAATTTTACCAAATTACCTTTTTGATAAACGGTCATTAAACAATGCCAGCTTGATTGAGTGGCTAAACCCCAGATATCAAACTATTGATAAAAGTCTTAAAAAACGGTCAGTATAGCATATGCAAAGAGTTGATTGCCATGTTCATGTAAACCATTACCCCAATTATGGAAATGACGGCAAGAACACTTTAGATGAAAAAATAAATGCACTGGTCCGGTCTATGGCTACGCATAATATAGATTATTCTTTAATACTATCCTCTTACAGGGTCAATCAAAATAGGCCTTCTACATCACAAATCATCAAGCATACTAACAGACGTAGTAATGAAATTGGAGTTGTTGCCTCGTTCACAATTGATAATCGCACCGATGGCCTGAGCGATTATAGAAAATGGTTTAAAGATGATTTGATCAAAGGCATAAAGCTTTACTGTGGATACGAACATTACTATCCATATGATAAACGATATCAAAGCGTTTATGACCTGTGTGTAGAATATAAAAAACCAGTAATGATTCATACTGGAGATACCTTTGCAAGTAACGCAAAAATAAGATTCTCTCATCCTTTGAACATAGATGAAGTAGCCGTTGACAATCCTGAACTAAAAGTTATAATGTGCCATTTGGGAAATCCATGGACTGTGGATTGCCAAGAGGTACTATACAAGAACAAAAATGTGTATGCTGATATTTCAGGATTGTTTGTTGGCGATATTTCACCATATGATGAGGAATATTATGCGCGTAAGATCAAGGAATTATTAAGGTATGTAGGGGATCCCCATAGGTTGTTGTACGGAAGCGATTGGCCACTTTGTGATATGGGTGCATATTTGAAATTTGTCGAAAAGTTGGATCTAGACAAACAGTCTTACAATTTGTTGATGGCTGAAAATGCTTGCTCTTTATTCTCTTTACGATGACCATCATATGAATCGGCACCTGAAAACACCTTTGTATCGTAATAAAATATACTTTGTAGATAAGTCATAATTTATTTTCGAAATATAATTCAATGCAGGATCTTCTCCTTTAATAATCATGCCATCCATTACTACCTATCTATGCTATGCTGATTTTATTCTGCTTGAAAAAAGATTAATTAACATATATTTTGAATAATCGATTGTTCTTTTGAACGGTGTCATTAGTACAAGCTGGAGGCTTCTTCCTATTCCAACATACAACGAGAAATTTGTTTGCTAAAACTCTGCCTTAGTTTGCAGATATCGTGATAGATAAAATATATTCTTGAGTATTAATTCTCTAGAAACTATCAAATCCTCCTCCATCAAAACCGTCAAATCCACCCGAATCAATTCCACTCGAAGCGAATCCATCAGAATCAGTAGCAGCACTGCCATCAACATTGCTGTCAATACTACTCGTGTCGTCATTACCTGCTGTCCCACTCTGGTCATTGACATGATGTGCCTCTCCTGTATTGCCCCCCGTATCCTGGACTGAGCCATCATTTGATACCAGTGAACTCTCTACAGGATTCATTCCCAATCCCATAAAAGACATCATTGATGTGAAAAACATAATATCCATTATTCCAGAAAATAACATCAAAGGTATCCATGATCTATTGGCATCCATATAGCCTTGCAGCTGGGTACCGTTACCGTTTTCAAACGACTGCTGCATCTGCTGTCTTTTTTCTTCCAACTCTTGTTTTTTTGCATTTAGAAGTTTGATTCCCACTTCAGTAACACCCAAGTTTACCTTTTTCTTGAGAAATATGAACCCCTTCTTTTCAACCTTGACTATCAATCTTTGGGTCAATAAATCATTAACAATCAATTCAACCTCGTCTTTAGGCAATTTAGTAGCTTTCCCAATCTTGTCTATGCTGTCAACGCCTTTAGTTATGGCATCAAGCACCATGAAATGATTGGGGCTATCATTTAAATCATAATTGGAACTAGACATTATTCTCCTCCTCCTCTGCTGATATTCATAAACACCGTCATCAATAAATCCTTTATCGTTGATATACAATATGCAATAGAAATAATTTGATCCCTTGATCAAATTTTTGTAAATTTTATATTTGAGCTTAATACCGAATTTCTTGTAGGATTTGATACTATAATCTGCCTAACTCGGCAAGCAAAGCGTCCTGCTCTCTTCATTCTAGATCATAACAAGCAAAAAAGTTATCTTGTATAGTTATGAGATGCTAATTAATAATCGATTGTTCAGGTCTTTTTTCTTTTACCTTTACATCTCTACTAGTTTTTCCATTCTGTTTTCTATCTCTATACCATCCTACTCCGTATACAAGTGAGAGTCCACCTGCCAAAATAGCAAGGCTAGCCAGACATGCTCCTGCCATAGATCAATAGATCAGGGTCTTTGATTTTAATATTACTATTCAAAAATCATGTATCTAGATACTCCACGTCAACTTATAGACACAGCTACTACGATTTACTAAATTTTCATGGAGTGGGATGCTCAAGACTTAATTAATTAATATCTTGGGTAAATATTTGGTCTACGTATATCGCCATAAGTCCAGTATAACTAATTCTGTTTAATGAAGATTAGGAGACCATAATTTCGTATCCAATACTCAACTTAGTATGCCTATCTTAGAATGCTAAAATAAAACACAACATCCTAATCCAGTCATCATAGTCATGAAAAGGCTGCTTGTCGAAAGAATGCGGTGTCACGATCATAAAGTTGGTCGCATCCTTGCCTCAATCGTATTTCGGATTGCCATCCATATATGTAATTTATTAAAAACAATATTTAAGATTCAATAACCAGCATTTAAGATGTATCAAGTCTTTGTCTTTCTAATCGCTTTTCGAGCCTATGGGAATACCCGGTCTGAACTTTAGGGGCAGAGCTGATACGCCGTGAAAGAACAAACTATGCAATGGTTTTACGTTTTGTGGTAAACCCTCAACTAGGTCAGTACCTCGTTCGTACTCGAATTGGAGATCCTTTAGACGCTCTAGAATTACTTTAATTGCTACTTTTCCCTCAAGCCTTGCTAAAGGTGCGCCCAGACAAAAATGAATTCCATGACCAAATCCTACATGAGAGTGACCTTGTGGATTTCTAGATATATCAAACTTGTCAGCATCAGGAAATGCTTTTTCGTCATGATTTGCTGATCCGAGCCATATTACTACACCTTGTCCAGACCCGATAGATTGATCCGCGACTTTTGCGCCTCGATTTGTAATTCGAAAGACTGCCTGCACTGGAGAGCGGTAACGTAGTGTCTCTTCTATCACAGAAGGAATTAGAGAATTTGAAATATCATCTTTCAGAAGTTTGAACTGTTCCTGATATTGAAGAAGTGAAAGAACAGCATTTCCTATAAGATTGACTGTGGTCACATGTCCGGCGAGCAGTAACAGGGTACAAAAAGCAAGTATTTCTTCTTTAGTTAAGTGGTTACCGTCAGCCTCTGCCCTTATTAAGCTGCTTATAAGATCCTGTCGTGGATCCTTAGACCTGGTATCTATTATCGGGCCAAAATATTCATCCATTTCAGATTGTATTGTAATTAGGTTTTTAGTCGAGTTTGGCTGATCGTTTAGCTCGCCTCCAGCTGAGGAAACCAACTTGTCTGCCCAGCCCTGAAAGATATTACGGTCTTCAACTGGGACTCCTAGTAGTTCGGCGATAACTGTTACCGGTAGTGGATATGCGAGGTCAGATACAAGATCCATGTGTCCTTCTTTAATTACTCGATCTACCAAATGATTCGCTACATTCTCGATTCGAGTTTCCAGCCGAGCTATTGCCATAGGTGTAAAGGCCGATGCGATTACTCCCCGTAGTACTCTATGATATGGAGGATCAGATTTAAGAAGACTTGGCCGAGAGAAGGGTAGTTGTCTACCATCATCCAACAATTGTTTACCACTTTGAGGACTCGGTGGGTTTGAAGAAAAATGAGTATAATCACCCAATATCGATTGCACATCATAATAGCGAAATATCCCCCATAGCTTATTCTTATCATCATAAGCGATAGGATTGGATCCTCTCATCATTGCATAGAACTTAAATGGGTTTAACCTTTGTTCAAGAGGAGGAAAGATATTCATATGTTTCTAAGGATACATAGGTCTGATTTAAGCATGTTGTGGTTAGCAAATGGTAGCTCATTCATACGAGTATAACACTTGAAGACTTGGCAACACATACTTCAGGACTTCCTTTTTTGCCTTCTAATATTTGGGTAAGCAATAAAGTTGGAGTGATTAACTCGAATTATACAACAAATCAGTTGTACACGGCCTTATCTAATTTTACCCTAACAAGGGAGCCAGGGTCAAAATTTCAGTATTCAGACCTTGGCTTGGGGTTACTCGGACATATATTATCTTTGAAAGCAGGTGTTCCATACGAGCAGCTAATTAAAGATAGAATTCTAAATGTGCTGGGAATGAATGATACTAAAATTACTCTCTCACAAGATGATATTAAGAATAGGTTTCCTGTCGGTCATCATAATGGCAAAGAGATCGATACACCAATAATAGCAGCAGTAATAGAAGGAGCCGGAGCGTTTCGATCAACTGCTAGTGATTTGCTAAAATATGTATCTGCTAATTTGGGCTTCCTTCATACCAAACTAGATGCTGCTATCCAACTCCAGCATTTAATAAGACATCCAGGTATAAACACTAATCCAATGAATTATGCAGAATACGTAGCATTAGGATGGCGAGTGCTTACTAATTTTGGAGCCGAGACCCTAGCTCATACTGGATCAATCAATAGTTGGGATGCCTTTGTAGGCTTTACTCCTACCAAGCATATAGGTGTTGTATTGTTGTGCAGTTGTGACTCTAGAGACGTAGATATGAGTAGCCTTGGTTTTGTGTTATTACATCTAGCAGGAACAGAAAATCTGACTGCGAAGACTGAGAGCTGAATTCATACAACCGCAGGTCTTAGTTAAAATCACAAGCCCAGATAGTGTGAAGCACAGTGGTATTCCAGTCACAGAATTTATTCTTGAAGTCAAGATTTATTTCATAGTATGGCTTATCAAGTTTTGCATCATAGTGTAGCATTTGCATTATAAGGATAGTATAAAAGGTATCAAAGACGGACAAGGCCATTTTACGGTACTCTTTGGATTATGTTCTTTGCTTAGCTAAAAGTTCCTTCTCTAATCTTCCGCACCATAATATACATTAGATTTTTCGATCAATCCATCATTGTTGAATTCAAACTTTTCGATTACAGACCATTGTATTATATTATCAGGGGTTGCGTTATATTCGAATATTACTTTATGATTTTTCAAGAAATAGTCTATTGGTATGAAGTGTAACATTGGAAATTTCTTTAAACCTAAAGAAAAATATTCTTCCAAATCTTTCTTGTTTGTTATTGTTCCTGAAGTCCGATTAGGATATACTGATATTATTTTAGGACTACGAAATAATATATCCTCAGAGTAGAGAGAAAGAATTTCTTTTATATCATGATCATTCCATGCCTTAGTCCATCTATGAATATGCTCTTTTGTAAATATATCATCGATCTCCACATTATCACCAACAGTACAGTGAATATTGCAATTATTATACCGTATTGTTGATTGTCTTTCCGCATGAATGCAAAGAATGACAACAAAAGTTATTATTTGCAGACCTCTTCCATTACTTCCATTAAATGAATGGTAAGAAAAATGATAGATTCAATGGAGTAAACACGCAAATACTAAATACAGTATATAATTCCATGCGAAATCAGCCAGAAATGGCAAAAGTAACATTTTCTGTAAAATCAGAATGGAATGGTGGTTTTAGTGTTACGTCTAACTCCAAAGCCTTTCGTATTGGCGGTCAAAATATAGATAGAAACACTGAATATAGGATGCAGTATGATTTTCCAGATCAGCTCTCAGGAGAGGGAAGGGGGCCTACCGTATGTGAGGGTTGTATGGGTAGCTTAGCAGCATGTTTGACACAAACTATTGTAGCTCACGCTACATCAAGAGGTATCCAGATTGATAGCATCAGCATTGATGTAGAAGGCGATGTAGACCTGCGTGGTTTTACTGGTATATCTAATGAAGTAAGACCTGGCGCTCAGCAATTTAGAGTAAATGTGAATATCAAAAGCGATACTGCCTCAGTAGAACAAATAAACGAGCTGCGTGAACTTGGAAAGAGGTTTTCGCCTGCATTTGATACCTTGACTAACGGAACGTCAGTAGTTCTAGTTAACTCTTAGTTAAGTATTATCAAATCAGCAATTCGACCACATAAGGCTGCGGTTTGCTATTACATTTGATTTGGTTCAATAATCGCGTTGTGATATGTGTCTTGGTGGTCCTGCTATGAGATATGCAAATGGTAGATTAATTGGTAAAATTCAATTCGGTATCTTCACGAATGTATATAGAAAAACGATACTGGCATTATATTAAGTTCCTTGTTTTTGGTTGCTTATTTTGTAGCTAGGGATGCTGGCTAGACTCGGAGCTCCTAGGAAGATCTCTATTGAATAGCAATTTTACCCATCTGTACATTTTGATAACCTTCTATTGCTTGAAGAATCTCTTCTTTAGTATTCATAACAAATGGACCATATCTTGTTGCTGGTTCACTTAATGGGACTCCTCCTATTAGAAGGATATCCAGAGTGGAACAACAAGCAGCGCAAGAAGCGGTAAAATGGCTAGAAAGACTAGAGCAAGGAGAAATATCCAATGCAGTCAGAAGAGACCTTGAAGTTGAACTAACTCCTGTACAAATAGAGCAACGCATAAGAAAATATGGTGATTTTACAAGACTAAACAACCAAATTAACAATGAAAATTCTGAGACAACCCACAAAAGAATGCTAAAAGATCCAACAAAGACATCAGTTAATACTATAGATCAGATCTAATTACTTTTTTGCCAGGATTCATGATAAATTTAGGATCAAATAATTTTTTGATTTGCTCAAAAATTGAAACTATTTGGGCACTATACATAAATTCGATATACTTAGTTCTGGCTATGCCATCACCATGTTCACCTGTTATAGTTCCACCACAACTAATTACTTTAGTAAAAACTTCATCTGCTAGAATATTAAATAATTCAAGTTCACTCTTTGATTCTGTATCGATCATAGGTCTTGTATGTAAATTTCCATTTCCAGCATGACCATATATTACATAGTCTAACTTGTTATCATTATATTTTTGTAGCAGAAATCTAGTATAATCATAAAGTATATCTGGACTTACCACCGTATCTTCTATCAAGCCTACAGGCTTCCTGCTTCCTACAGTCATTTTCATAGCATTATTTAATGCACTTTTTCTTGCTCCCCATATTTGTCTGGAGCTATTTTCATCGGTCACAGTCTCTAAAGTCGTAGATACAGAAGATAATTTATCCTTGCACGAAGTAAGTTTTTGCTCAACATTAATAAGAGTGTCGTCTGCAAATTCCACAAATAATAGAGAACCTCCATCACTAGCACTATCCATGACTCTTGGAGAGGCCTCAACATCAAGATTACGAAACACAGTATGATCAAGCATTTCCAGAGCAACAGGAGAGAATTGTAAAACAACAGGCACTGCCGAGATAGCAGATAATAAATCCTTAAAGCCAAACACTATCGTAGCTCTATACAAAGGAATATCAATGATCTTTAGCTTTGCCGAAGTTACAATTCCTAACGTTCCTTCTGAAGCAGCAAATATTTTATGTGGATAAAATTTTTCATTGTTTATTACTGCATCAAGACGATAACCGCACGAATTCTTTGTTACTTTCGGATATTGTTTCTGTATTAGTTCTATGTGAGGTGATAATAATCTGTACAATTTTGCAATTTTCTCATCATCAGATTCTTTACCAGAACTACTAGTATTACTACTGCTAACGGATCCAAAACTACCATCAGAGTATACTACATTAGCCATATCTAGAAACTCGATTGTGCTACCATAACCTAACGCATGAACACCGCTCGAATTATTTGCAATCATACCGCCAATAGTACAATCAGTTGCTGCTAGCTGGGTCAGGGGGAAGGAATTTTCCTCTTTTCTTCAATTCTTTATCTAATATACCTTTAACTAATCCTGGCTGGACTAAAACGTAATCAGTTCCAATCTCCAAGATTTTATTCATATGCTTCGTAAAATCAATGATAATGTTATCGTTAAGTGATTGTCCTAAAAGTCCCGTACCTGCACCCCTTGCAGTTATGGATATATTTTTAGAATACCCATACTGGCATACTTTCGATAGATCATATTCATCTAATGGACATACAATCACTGATGGTTTAATAGAGTAATGGCTTGCATCTACAGAGTATATTACTTTACTCCAATCATCAGAGAGTATTTCGCCCTTTGCTATGCGTTTTAGTTCATCTGATACCGGCATTATCATATTAGCATTATGGTTCAATTACCAGAAGTGTTATTTGTAATTTTAGGTTTCACTGCATGTCAATGCAAATTTAAGCCAGGCAGAGAATACAATCATTCACAGATTTCAGGATATTTTAGAACAAAACGATTCAAACTGGATAGACCCAACAATTCTATGTACTGACTCTTGGTACATGTACTGTGGCTTCTCTTGCATGTTAGAATTTGAATTTATATAACGAAAAAATAGGCTTTCAATTTTTTTGTATTAAATATCTATTTGCTTATTGGCAGACTAAAGTAAAACGTAGCTCCTCTACCATCTTTGTTATTTTCAGCCCATATTCTGCCATCATGAGCTTCTATAATGCTTTTGCAGATATACAACCCTAATCCTGTACCTTGAAAAGATTTTGATGCAAACTTTTCAAATAACCTAGGCATTATTCCAGGATCTATACCTATACCAATATCGTTAATACTGACAATAGCCTGACCATCATCAACCTTTTCGGCGTTAATATTTATAATTCCTCTTCCTCCTTCTCCTTTGTTGAGCTTTGCTTCGGTAAACTTAACAGCATTATTTAGAATATTGGAAATTACCTGAGTTATTCTTGCTTTATCAGCTTCTATGAAGATATCGCGAGGCTGATATACTAATTTTATAAGGTCTCCTTGTTGGCTCGTAGCAATGTTTGCTATCATATCGTCTATAGTATTTGTTATTACATCATTTAAGTTGAAAAACCCCTTCTTTAGGTTTAGTGACTCGCTTTCAATTTTTGTAACATCTAAAATATCGTCAGCAAGTCTCTGCAGTCTTTTTGCATTCCTCATTATAACATCTAGTAATTCATCTTGTTCTGCTGTTGATCTTCTATTTCCGTTATTATTAGAATGAAGAATACGAGTTAAGCCAAGTATTGGCTGGATAGGAGTCCTAAGCTCATGTGCTGCTATATCGATAAATTCTTTTTGCATTTTACTATGGATTCTTAGCTCCTCATACATCTTAGTTAATTTTTGATGTAGTTCTGTCTGTTTCCAAAGACTGTCAAATATAGAAGTATATGCTAAAGCAATTGGTTTGCTATTAGAGTAAGCAGCTAATCCTGCTGCATCATAGGAATTATCTTTTGAATCGTGTTTTGTCTCGATAATTAGAGATTCTTTTCTATCAACTACTATAATTCCAACTGTACCTTCTAAACTCTTGTCGACGCTTCCAATATCTAGCTGAGGCAATACCAAACTTACCTCGTTTACTATTTGTATTATCTCCTTTTGATCAGCAGGAATTAATATTCTAACTCTTACACCACGTTCTACTGCGTCTTTGAATAAGTGCATTATACCTAATCTTACTTGACGACGAAATGCATGGATTGATGAAAATATTCTTAATACCTCCTCTTCTGCTGATTTTACTAAATCATAAGCTCGTTTTATAGAATATGTAGGATTTGGAATAATTTCTATGCTAGCTGATTCAATACCTTCTTCAATATCTCTTATTCTATCTTTAGCATCAATTCCATTTTTCCATAATTCTTCAAATATATAATAAAAATGGTTCATATATACAGGTTCATTACTGAGTAATAGACTTTGAACATTTTTACCACCTTCCATCTTTTCAATGGTAGCTGCTATTTCTTTATCTGAAACACCAAAGCTCATTGGTGGCAGATTTTTAAGATGTCTTATTTTGATACCTGCATCTAGAAGTATCTTAGCTATATTCATATTATCTTTATCTATGTTACTTATGCATCTGATACCCTTATGCTCCCCTTTCTTTTGCTTGTCCAATAACTTTTTCTTTACGTCAAAAAAATGATTGTAACTATATTGCATTCCTCCAGATGTTAAACATGTACAAAATTCACTTGAGCTGGCAGTTAAGCGACTGAATTCTTTGACAATCTCTTGAGCATCCTCAATTATTCTAGTTTCATAATGTACTGTTCTCTCTTCTATCTCTTTAATCCTCTTTTCTGCAGTTATTGATTCATTCCACAGAGTCTCAAAAATATTCTGTTGCTGTTCTACAATTTCTCTTACATTAGTATACACAGCTTGTTGATGGGGTTCCTTCAAAGTTACAGAGCCCAAATATTCCTTTTCATTGAGTAAAAAGTTAGCTTCAATTTCGTTCATATGGCGAATCTCAGCAATTTTCATTAAATCCTTGCAATATTGGATATTTTCCTCTGTAATTTCAAAGATATATCTTTGCCTTGTATATTTTCTATCTTTAGCATTCATTATTGCTTTTCTAATTGATTCAAAAGTTAAGATTAATGATGGAAATCTAGAATTGCCACAGATATCTATCCTATCCTCTGCATTATAGGAAATGTCCAATATCGCATTTATGACTTCAACTCGATGTAATACCTTAATCTTTTCGTTCATTAGCGAAGTTGTTCAATAATAATAAGGGTATTGGTAAATATAAGACAGACGGTAATTCGAACTCTGTTGTCATGTCAAATATAGCAGCGAACCGAATCTTTTGGTCTAGGTCAAAATATCTTTACATAATCTGCTATAATCCATATGGTTATCAATAGAACGATTAGCTATAAAAGTAGGAGATAAGAATTTCAGCTTTTACAATAACGTCTACGTGTCTTTCCGTAATGTCGCCATCTACAAGTCTCAAGGTTTTCTTGTTATCCAGATGGATTTGATCTACTAACGATTGCAGACATATCTATAAGAGGAATTGAACCTAAAAGAATATTCTGAAGAATAATACTTTCGGAGAATGGGTTTCAAGGAGCGTTTAACTGGCTGGATTGCGATCCCACCAGGCGTCTCTGTTCCCCTTCACTCTCACGCCGATACAGAGGACTTTCTCGTCATCTCGTGTGAGTTAGAGCGTCTGAGGCAAGACAGCAAGGACCAGACATCGATCGGAGCAAAAGCGGGCGATTATATTCATGTGCCTTCTAATGCATGACACGCCTGGCGCAACGTCTCTGGGGCATCTGTGGTTGTTCTCATCATCATGACCAAAAAGCTCGGACAATTCTTTCAGGAGACTGGAAGACCGGAGACGAGCATCCCTCTGCCTGTGACGCCAGAAGATCTTGCGCGTTTCGCAGCGATTAGCGGCAAATATGGCTACTGGAACGCCTCCCCAGAAGAGAACGCTCTGGTCGGGATACATATGAGTTTCTAGATAGTCTGTTTCCGGCTTGTGGAGGTATTTCTGCAGCGATTATAAATCTCACAGATAAAAGTCCTATGCGGTGTCTATGAAAGACGTTTGCTGATGTTCGTTTATTTATCAGTTAAGAATCTAAAAAAGAGTTAGGATTACAGATAATATACTATCATATGTGTCTAATTTTTGCTAATTGTTGGCATCGTTGTTAGTGTTGTCTGGGTTATTACCTGTATCGCTACTGCTACCAGAATTGTCGGTATTGCCACTGCTACTGCTACCGCCGCTGCTACTTCCACTCCCATAGGTAGAATCAAAGCAATCTTTTATTTGCTGTTTTGCCGCAGAACCACCTGTCGCGGCATCGGAAAGACATTTTTGGAAATTATCATAATCACTCTTGGATGAACCAGATCCGCTGCCACTACTAGTCCCACTACTACTGCCACTACTAGTCCCACTACTACTGCCACTACTGCCACTACTGCCACTACTGCCACTACTGCCACTACTACCACTATCACTGCCGCCACCACTACTGCTAGTGTCATCTTTCTTTGCAAATACATGACTCGCAGAATGGATTGACGACATGACTAATGCCGCTGCGATCGTTGCAATAACAATCGACATTATTTTTGAATTATTCATTATTTTCTATGAGCATTTTTCACTTATGTAGTTAAAGTATCTGCTCAATATTTTATCACTCATTGTTCAGGTTATGTTGTTAAATGGAATATGTGCTCTATAAAACACCAAATTTGAAATAGCGATTCGAATAATAACAATATTGTGATGTTATTTATTTATTTGTGCCCTACTTATCTTGAGTTCAACAATGTCATTTTTTAATCTCCTAAAAATTTCATTATCAATGAAAGCCTTCCTTGCCTCACCATGGATCGGCAAAGTTGTGATTTTTTCGGCTAGAAGAATGGATTCTGATAGCTTGGTGAGATTGAAAATGTCATCAGCGTGTATTGGATGATCCGGATTCATGAGTAGACGATCCACAAAATAGAATGTGCTATTGCTAATTAACCACGTATTATGTCCATGCTCGTTATCAATTTTGGGTTTCTTTACCCATTTCAATACATTCTCCTGTAACACTAATACAATGATTAAATATTAAAGGATTTTAAATTATCATGATGCCCAACGTCGCAATAAAGAAAAAAAATTTGTTTCGTGGCTCAAAATTTTGCCTCACTCAGTAGGTCTTTTTCCTGACTTCCGGTTTCTCAAGTCGATGAGAGATCGACATCCTATTGAGGTATGATCGAACGAGTTAAGGCCACAAGGGTAACGTCTCTGAGGAGAGGTTACTATTCTAATTACCTGCAGTATACTACTGCATTGAGTTATTTTGATATTCCTAATTCCTTTTATTATGTATTGATAGATGTTGCTAAGAAGTAGAAGATGCTGGACTAATTCTATAGATGTTTCCATCACCAAATGACAAGACATACAATAATCCATCTGGTCCTGTCTTGATATCGGTTATACCATTAAATCCAGATGCAAATTTTACTGCCTCTAATTCATTTTTATTATCTACAACCAAGTCTGAAAGACCTGCAGCTTGTTGATTATTATCAAGTTCTATAGCTGTTCTGTCCTTGTTTAGCTTAAAGAAATACAAATTGCCATTCTTATAGTCCCCAACAAACATGTTGTTCAGATAATCTGTTCCAAGCTTTGATGATTTTAGAAATTCAATTGCAGTAACTGCAACTGGTTTTAGCCAGCTAAAAACAGGATCTGCATAATGAGAACCAGGAAAGTTAACCAAGTCATTTTCTGTTATACCGTTGCCTTTAGACATTGGACCCATAATGACCTTCCATCCACCATTAAAGCCAGGTTTGATCAGATTAATCTCATCGTAAGTGTCTTCTCCATTCTCAGTTTCCCAAAGATTACCTGTAACAGGATCAATTGCGATCCCAAAGCTGTTTCGAATACCATATGCATAGTATCTATGCATTGCCGCATTCCCATTATTTGCAAATGGATTACCTTTCGCTGGAGAACCGTCAGCAGGATTTACTCTAAATATAACACCTGTATCATCAGGATCAGGTCCGTCTTTAATGTTTTGAAGTTTGCCATTATGTCTTAGTTCGCCAATTATGGCATATAGATTACCATCATTTCCTATGACTAGTTTTCCACCATCATGATTCGGTCCAGGCAGTCCAGGAAGGTCTAATATTAATTTAGGGCTAACAAGTGTCTGTCCATTCCATTCGTATTTGTAAACTCTATTTCTTAGCTCTCCTCCTGCTTGTGAATCGGTATAATACAAGAATACAGTGTTGCTATTTTTCATCACTGCAATTCCAAGCAAGCCACGTTCGCTCTTTATGTCCACTGGTACTTGTAGCACAGGCTGTTGTTGTAACTGACCATTTGATACTAGTCTGACATTTCCTTCTTTTTCTAAAACTAAGATATTGTTATTGTCTATAAATGCCATACTTGTTGGAGAAGATAAACCACTCACTATTGATTCCACTTTTAGATGTGGATCTTTGGTTATAGCTGGCTGTGCAACTACTACATATCGATTTGTCAAAACTGGAGCAAAGAGTAAACCTGCAATTAGAGCAATTGCTAGGATAATAACCATTATAGAGAAAGATAGACTTGTTATATTCGATAATTTTCTTTCTCTTCTCATATTTGTAATCTCTGGTATGCCTTAATACAGTATAAAAGCTTTCATGAGCTGCATTGCGCTGTCACCACTGTGAGCAAAAATATTATTTTATTATAGAATGAGAGATTGAGATAGTGTGATCCAGTCATTGGCAGTATTAAATAAAGGAAGGTACGGACTGTATGAGACTATACGTTCGTCGAATGAGCTGTAATTCTTATATTCTTAATGCTTCGATAGAGCGACTTTGAAAATCACATTACTTCATTTAGAAACAATGAACGTCAACTAAAAGAGGAACGCCGCTTTTATTTCAGGCAGAATTACTACACTAATTTTATTATCCGGCCTTGTATTTGCTATAACAACCTATTCATTATCTACTTCTACTTCAAATGCAGCAATGGCTATGCCTCTAGCTAGCGGTGGAGGGCATATTCTTCCCACCCATATATTAATGGGGGTAAAATGATGATGCGCAGTGGAGACTTTTTAATGGGGACAATATCAGGTTTACAAAATAATCCGGAGGGGAAACCTACCTGGATAGTCTCAGGAATGTGGAAAGCCAGTTTGCCATCGAAAGTTAATTCGACTTTTGCCGTACCGACATTAGGCAATAATACTGGTGCTAACACGCCAGCCACTAGTTCTGGGAAATTTGCAAGTATGTTTAACATGGTTATGATAAACGGTTCTGCAATGCATAAACATACTAGCTCTCTTGCGTAATTAGTAGTCACTGCTGCACATCTTCTGCTCTATTTTTTAGTCTATATAGTGAGAAGATAAGGGATAATGTCTAATATTATGTAAGACAATACATCACTAAAGGGAAAAGAAGGTTAGTTTATGGGTGGAGATAATGTATTTACATGCTCACTAATTCTATTGCTTATCCTAAGTTTTACAATGATTGTAGGAGGACAACAACAACCTCTACTTCTGTCCGAGAAAGTTAAAGGAGAAGGAAAACCATTATCCTCTATACTACGCCTTGCAAAGCCTACGCTCAAGAATTCCCTGTCCCATTAGGTTCAGGACCACATGATGTTGGACACGGCAAGATGATGGAAAGACAGTTTGGTACACGGCTCAGTTATCTGGCCAGTTGGGACGGTTAGATCCAACGACAGGTAAGACCAGTCAAATATCGCTTGGTAATGGGTCTGCGCCACATGGTGTCATTGTAGGACCGGATGGTGCTTGGATTACAGATGGAGGACTAAATGCGATTGTGCGTGTTGATCCCAATACAGAAAAGGTCAAGTTATTTGCGTTACCTGGAGGCACAGGTTATGCTAATCTAAACACCGCCACATTCGATCGCAGTGGAATGCTTTGGTTTACTGGTCAGAGTGGAATTTATGGCCGTCTTGATCCGTCAACCAGTAAGATAGAGGTCTTCAAAGCACCACGTGGAACAGGACCATATGGCATTTCTACGACTCCAGATGGTACGGTATACTTTACTTCACTGGCTGGAAGTTATGTCGCCCGCATTGATTTACAAACCGGAAAGGCTACAGTACTTGAACCGCCTACTCAGAATCAAGGTGCACGACGTGTATGGCCAGATTCTCATGGACGTCTTTGGGTAACTGAATGGAACGTAGGACAGTTGGCTGTTTATGATCCTATGTCTAAGGTATGGAAAGAGATGCGACTGCCAGGAAACAACCCGAGCCTTATGCTGTCTATGTGGATGACAAGGACATTGTATGGTTAAGCGATTTTGGTGCAAATGCTCTACTGCGTTTTGATCCCGTGCAACAAAAGTTCCAAGTATTTTCCTTACCAACTCCGGGCGCCAATGTACGTCAGATTCTTGGTAGGTCTGGAGAGGTATGGGGAGCAGAGTCTGGAACTGATAAACTTGTAGTAATTCGAACTGATAGTAGTTGAATAAACATAAGTTGACAGCTAATAATAGTAAAAGGTTCATTCATTCGTCTATTCGATGGACATAATAAGTAGAGACTGGCATATTCCTGGGCCAGGATAATTTGACACTATCAAGGAGAAAAGAGCACTGCGATCAACAGTAGGAATGAATTACTATGGGTATACAAAAAGGAATCTATAACTCAGACTTAAATAATGAAATAGAAAAGATATGCCCAAAAGTGTAAATCCCATTGGCAGGCCCAAAAGATATCCAAAACCAGAAAATCCATAAGATCTATAGAAAGACCAGGATATTACAAACGCAAGAAATGATGAGATAAGAGAAATGATGAGATAAGCTGTTGTAGAAAAATGTGGATCTCATAATACATACGGGGGTTTAACATGTTTGGGTCGTGTAGAGTCATAGGGATTTAACTGTGAAAAATATACATATATATTAATTAAGAAGAATGGGAAAAATGTTACTCTCATTCTTAGTTAAGTTACATTCAGGAAGTGAGCAATACATAAAGGCAAATCTTATAAAAATATTCTTAATTCATTCGAATGAGCAAGGGTACGTGAGAAGTCTGGATTTTTACTTGGTGGTGATGGTCCGGCTTTCTACGTTGGCGGCATTTGGATTAACTGCCGCCTTCAACCCTTTGGCGCCTCTTTTGAAATTTCTGTTATTCCTAATGTAAAATGATGATAATTCAAATTACTCGTTCTCTGAATTTATGCTCAGGTTTATGGCCTGGCTTTGCATAAAAGATAATGCATTATCAGGTTCACAAATGTGTATTGTCACAAGACCTAGAATAGATTTAGCAATTGCTCTAATCGATAGGATGAAGAGATTATTTATAGGAAAAGCTCTTGCTCCTAGGTTTGGTCCATAATTAGCATATCTGCTTTTTATGACTGTCATCCGTTATTGCGGACACTTTTCTAAGAAATGTCATTAATAGTTACCAAGAGCAGCAATAGATAGCAGAACGTTTCCAGTTAATATTTTATACTTACCAATTTATTAGTAACTATTAGATGATTCTTTGACTACACAAGCATCACCATCGTCATCAGATGCCATCGGTGAAAGGACTGAGGTATTACATGGTGAGCAGAATGTAGTAAATATTGTGTTACAATTTACCTCTAAAGCAACGAATAGAATCGATGCCTGTGTAGATTACACTAGACCGTCATTAGTCGTTGAAATCGAAGAGCTAAGGAAAGCATTTCTTGATGCTAAGAGTAGAGGTGTCAAATTAAGATACGTTACTGAAATTACTGAGGATAATGTTAGCTATTGTAAAGAATTAATAAAGATAGTTGATGAGCTTCGTCACATAGCAGGTATTAAAGGTAATTTCTACTTGAGCGAAACAGAATACATTGCTCCTGCTACTTTCCATGAGAAAGGAAAGCCAGCATCCCAGATAATATACAGTAATGTAAAGGAAATCGTAGAATACCAGCGACAATTTGTATTTGATAGTTTTTGGACTAGATCTATACCAGCTGAGCAGAAGATCAAGGAGATAGAAGAAGGGATAATACATTATGAAACTAAAGTATTAGAAAATAAAGAACAAATCTTTAAACATATGAAATCTGTTATTGAGAAGGCCAGCGAAAGATCGGTTGTTTCTTCAATGGGTGGAATGCAATTAGTTTATAATAATTTCTTTCAAGAATACAAGAAAATAATTGATAGGCAAAGAGGAGGAAGAAAAAAAGGTAAAGGCATACGTTGGATTACTTCTATAGACAAGGACAATATAGAGTTAGTTAAACTATTTCTAAATGCAGGTATACAAACAAGGCACCTCAAAAACCTAACACCTATGAATTTTGCTGTTGATGACAGATACTTTTATGCCACTATAGATAAGATGAAGAATGGTAAGCTTATGAAAAGCCTTTTGACTAGTAATGAACCAGCTTATATTAGACATTATAATTCTATTTTTGAAGAGCTATGGAAGAATGGAGTTGATGCTATACAGAGAATAAAAGATATCGAAGTAGGAGTAGACTTGGCTGATATTGAAGTTATTCCAAGCTCAGCAAGAACGCAGGAGCTATATTTGAATATAGTCAAGTCAGCCTCAGAGGAAATATTATGGATATTTCCTAGCATCAATGCTTTTATCCGTCAAGAGAAGATAGGAGCAATACAATTAGCAGAAGAGGCAGCCACACAAAGAAATGTTAGAGTTAGAATAATGATACCTGCAAGCGGTTTAATTGAACAAAAAGTACAACGGCTAAAACAATATTGTTGTTCTAACAATATAATAGATGTCAGATATATTGTACAGATGTCAGATACTAAAGCCACTATATTAGTAGTTGATAGAAAGGCTTCACTGGTAATGGAATTAAAGGATGATTCAAAAACAACTTTTGTCGAAGCAATAGGATTATCAACCTATTCTAATAGCAAAGCTGGGGTTTCATCTTATGTTGCCATATTTGAAAATTTGTGGGGACAAACTGAATTATACGAGCAACTAAAAGAGGCACATGAACAATTGAAAATGCGTGATAAAATGCAAAAGGAGTTTATCAATGTCGCGGCACATGAATTGCGCACTCCTATTCAACCAATACTCGGGTTATCTGATGTTCTTCTTTCTAAAAAAGGGGATATTGAGCAGTACAAAGGATTACTAGATACTATTAAGAGAAGTGCAAATAGATTGCAGCGGCTTACAGAAGACATATTGGATGTTACAAGGATCGAGAGCCACTCATTATGTCTTAAAGAAGAGCAATTCAATGTAGATGATGTAATAACAAATGCTATAAATGATACATTAACAAGTCATGCTTCCTTAAAAGAAAGGAATATGTCGCCAATAAAATTAGAATATCGTCCTCAAAATATTTTTGTACAAGCAGATAAAGGAAGGATAATCCAAGTTATCTCTAACCTGCTAAGCAATGCTGTTAAATTCACGCAAAAAGGAACGATATCTATTAGCTTAGAACGGAAAAAAGATGATAACTATAGTATTAACGACTATGTTGTGATTAGCGTGAAGGATACTGGTCAAGGCATAGATCCTGAAATATTACCAAAACTCTTTACAAAGTTTGCTACAAAATCACAAACAGGTACTGGTTTGGGATTATTCATATCAAAAAGTATTGTAGAATCCCATGGTGGTAAAATATGGGCTGAGAATAACAAAGATACTAAAGGTGCTACGTTTTCATTTAGTTTACCAATGTCATGAGTTGTAATACACATTTTAGCAGTTTCATTTCAAGTATCTTTACATAAATTCACTTCCTAATACAAGACAATTCCTTACCAGATTATAATTAATAACTTCTTCTACACTAGCCACTACTCAGATATATTATAGACGAGAACACGTTAATAATTATTTAAGTAAGCAATTCTGGCTTGGCTCTAATATGCTAGATAATATTATACTATTACTAATCTAATTCCGCCGATAACCTTTCAACCAACTGATCCATTGTAACTGGCTTTTTAATATAACATCCAAAGCTTAATGATGGGTAGACTTCTCTTAGTGCTTGTATATTTAGTTCTGCTGCAGACATAAAACATACTTCAACGTTAACATCTAATACTAATATCTTTTGACATAATTCAAAGCCATTCATATCAGGCATATAAATATCAGTTAGCAACAGATCATAAAAATGTGGCTTGAATTGTGTCAAAGCTAATAAAGGATCGTTATAAGTGTATATTTCAAATCTTATCTTGTCATCGTGATAATATCCTTCTAAACCCACCTTGAAGGTTAATGTAAGGTCAGGATCATCATCTACAACAAGAATCTTTTTGAGAAATGATAGTTCTTTTGTTTCGCTTTCGACATCAGTAGTATTTGAATTTGATTCTTGATTTTGTAAATTATGGACAGGATGAAAAGAAGATCCAGAATTATAATGCTCCTGAGGATCGTTGTTACCATGATCAGGCTCATAAAAAGAAATATCCTTATCTAAAATGGGATAAGGATAATGGTTTTTAGCTCGTCTTGTTATTATCGTCTGTACTTATCTCACTTAAAATTTACCCTCATCCCCTTCGTTTATATATTCATTGATACAATTACTAAGATATATCTATTTATCAGTAAAATAATAAATTTACCATAATTGGGGGAATATTTGAGATTATTACCCAATTAGAAGAGTTATAGGAAATACATAAAGCTGACTTTAACGCTTATAGATTTGAAATCAGATAATTATGGACTTGCAGCATAGCTTGGGCGTGAGAGTTGAAAGCCTAATCAATTTACGAAGGAAAATATTGAAACTTTGAGCATAGAAGTTGAAAGGTCACAAATAGAGTGGAGAAGAAGCAAAATAGCAGAACTTGACAGAAGGGGAGGATTGAAGACAAAACTGGTCACTAATGAGCTATATGTCTTTTCACAATAAATTAGTAAACTCTTAGATACTATACAAAAGTAACATCGTGCATATTCTAACTCGCGGATAGCCATTGTGCAACCGTAGATCTCATATGATCCGACAACCTAGACAACATAGATTGCAAACTGCAGAATGACTACAGCCAGAGTCGAAGGCTACATCGATCGATAACATGCTATTTTCCACAATTGTCAAAAACATGCTCGATTATTGCTTAAGGAGCTGAGAGTGGGCCATTATTGCAAAGAAGAAAATATCTCTGTGCAACAAAAAGTATAATAAAAGCTTCTTTGGTTTCAATAGGAGCAATGCCTCACTATATCATACTATTTAATTTTACAGAACAGGGAATAAGAAACGTGAAAGATACTATAAAGCGAGCTGAAAATTATAAAGCTCCTGTTGAAGATGCGGGTGGTAGAGTAATCAGCGAATATTACACATTTGGAAAGCATGACATCGTAACGATAGTTGAAGCTCCAAATGATGAGGCAATAATGTCAGTTTTGTTATCTACTGGGAAACTTGGAAATGCACGTAGCGAAACACTAAAGGCATTTCCGCTGTCTCAAGCAGCAGAAATAATTGAAAAGCTATCTTAATTGACCTTGCGTATGTACGATCAATTTCTTATATCTTATTTCAACATTTTATGCCTTCTAAGGATTTAGGTAGTACAGTACACTGATTATTTTTAGAAAATAATAGTTTGATGATATGGCCTCTTTAAACTCTTTTAGAACAAGAAAAAGTTTTGGAAGAGTTTGAACAGCCTTTGAGCGATCAGGATATTCCATATCTTTTCAAGGCACTAGAGAACCAAATGCGAAGAGGAGACCGATCGTCCCTACTGTAGGAGGTACTAACGACATTACGACCTCGTACTAAGCCAACTCTTTATGAACTATTTCAAAAGCAGATAAACGAACGCTGTTTGGTTCCACTGTTGCAGTAATTGATATCGATGTTGCGGCTACTGACATTGGCCCCACAATTCCTGTGGCAGCAACCAATACCAATACCAATAGCAATACTAGCACAGAATTAATCGTTGTTACTGCCTTTCATATGGGTATCATTACAATACTTAAAAAAGACTTTCCAAAAAAAGTGTCTCTTCATAATACAAAAAAATTGAATGGATGGCGGGTGCAGTGTGCGCCAAAAAGCCTTCTTAAACTGTTTGGGAAGTACAAGCACAAAAAAAGGTAATAAAGTGGCTTCAAATATTGAAGGCAAACGAAGAGGAGATAAAGCAGTTCTGCTGCTAACTATAACTTTACCTTCCTCATATCAAGTAATATCGATGGTCGTCGAAAGGATACAGTCGAAAAGATATAATTTCTTTGATTAGATGAACGTCATCCACCATCCTGGTACTTCTAAGCTGAATAGTGTTCTCTTATAACTGTCAAAGAAGTACCTTAGACTACAAGTAGATAATCTAAATCTTGGAACTTAGTTTGCTCAGGTATTAACTAAACGGCCCTCATTCTTCGAAAAGAATATGCCCCAAGTATCCCAAACCCGATAGTAAATGCAGCCAAGATACCAATATCTAGTACAAACGAATAATTAGCAATCCCTAACATTGCACTTCTAAGAGCATCCACCGCATAGGTAGCAGGGTCTATTGCAGTTAAAAAAGAAAGCCATACCGGCAGATTCTTTAATGGAAAGAGAGCTCCACTTAAAAAGAATAAAGGGAATACAACAAAGCTCACTATTAATTGAAACCCTTCTAGACTTTCAATATAGCTACCAATAGTAAGACCTAGTGAGGTTAAGGAAAATGAAAGAAGCAATACAACTGCAATAGTCTGAACTAAAGAAAGTGCATTAAAGTGAATTCCTATAATGACGCCTACACCTAAAAGTATTGCTACTTGTACTAGTGAAGTGGTCATACCTCCAAGTGTCTTTCCTACAAAAACAGTGTCTCTGCTAACTGGAGCTACCATTACACTTTTAAGAAAATCAAACTTTCTATCCCATATTATGTACGAACCAAAAAATACAGAGGAAAATATTATAGACATGCTGATTATACCAGGATATATGAATTTTTGATAGTCTATGCCACCTGTTGTTAGGGAAGGCTGCAAAGCAGAACCAAAGCCAGAACCAATAACAAACAGCCACAGCAATGGAGTAAAGGTGGCTGCTATTAACCTGCTATGCTCTCTGAGGAATACTTTGAATTCTCTAAACCAAATGGCATATAATCTGCCAAGAATTATTTCTATTGTATCAATATTACTTGCCATATTGAGCATATTTTTCCATGAAACCTCCTTCAGAATGTTCATCTTTGGCTATTTGTCTGCCAGTTAGCTGCAGAAATACATCATTAAGTGTAGGAATACTATATTCTATTGATTCAACATTATTGGCATATTTCAAAAGTATAGGAATATTGTGGGTTGGATCATTGACTGACAATGTAATAACTCCTTCATTAGCGAATTCAACTTTGTGAATGAAATTAAATTGCTTTAAAGAGGCAAGATTTAGATTTGAATTTGGACTGACTTTTAATTTTATAATGGCACCTCCAATGCTTTCTTTTAATCTCAATGGAGAATCAAGAGCAATAATTTTACCCCTATCAATAATACCAATTCTATCACACAGTAGATCGGCTTCTTCCATATAATGAGTTGTCAATATTATGGTTATCTTCTCCTCTTTTACAAGCCGCTGTATATATCCCCACATAGTTTCCCTACTACTTGGGTCAAGACCTAATGTTGGCTCATCAAGGAAAATCACTTTAGGTTTGTGAAGCAGACCTCTTGCTATTTCCAATCGTCTTCTCATTCCTCCAGAATATTTCTTAACCTGATCATCTTTTCTTTCAGTTAATCCTACCAAGTCTAATACTTCAGCAATTCTTCTTTCTCTAATATCTCTTGGTACAGCATAAAGCAAAGAGTGGAGTTTAAGATTTTCATACGCAGTAAGCATATCATCACTGCTTGGTGCTTGAAATACTATACCTATACTAGATCTAACCTTAGATGCTTCTCTTATAATGTCGTAACCATTCACTATGGCGGTACCTGAAGTAGGTTTGAGTAAAGTAGCAAGAATATGAATTGTCGTAGTTTTCCCAGCTCCGTTTGGACCAAGAAGTCCAAATACTTCATTTTCATCAATAGTCAGGTTTAGATTATCGACAACAGTTAGATTTTCATATCTTTTAAATAGGTTTTTAATTGTTATCAAATGGTAACACTCTGATTTATGGCTAATTTAATGAATCTATAAAGCTGGAGATTATTGTGCAATGCAGTGTATACCAACCATACTAGATGAAGTCATCCGATATGTTATTCTTACTGTTATTATTTGCTTCTTATATTTCATTTGCGGTATATTCGTCGAATGTATCACAAGATTTTATAATAAAATGCGAGGACAGCAGAGAATAGTGAAATTATTGAAGAGGGTAGCATTAAAAAATATTGATGCATGGTGACTTTTAAATTACGCGGTTAGATTGGGGCTATTATTGAGACGTCTATGTTTAAATGGTAGACTAAAACTAGAAATCTATTTAGTACTCTTACCCTCTTGATTTCTAGGATTCTTTTTCAGTTTCATCATGGATGTAACACTAGTAGGATAACCCGGCTGTCCATGTACAGTAAAAAAACTTGCTCTTTTCCAATGCGACTTACAACTGCCTTAAGACTCAGTTGTATTTCATTGGGCTTCCAGCCACCCTTATGCTATAAAATTACAGATTCAAATATTCGTTCGAAATCATGATGTGATCTCTATGCGAGATAGATTTTTTGTGTAGAGAAATGCTGGGACAAACCTACGATTCTCTTGATATGAACATCCTTCTAAACATTAGGGCAACTATTGATGTGCCTATAAATGTAGCCGACCAGTAGAGTCACAAATCGTTCGACTCCAGAGACAATTGCTGGAGCAAGGTCTAGCCACCAAAGCTTTGGCTCGAGATGCAGAAAGCTCAGATAACATCTCGGGTCGTCTCTGTAAGGTGCAAACTTTATCTTGTGAAGATGCCAGTTTGGTTTCTCTCGATTTGGTAATAACTTGTATTGAGTTGCTGTAATTATATATTCTACTCCTATTAGAGTGTCATTCTTTGAGCTGCTATCATAAAGCTGGCATAACAGGACTATCTTATCATTTGGCGTACAGTAATGTTGTACTCTGACGGTAGGGTGATCAAAAATATGTCTTATTGCTGCTGATGGACTTACGCAGAATTGTAACCATCAACAGGTTTAGTAGTGGGTGTTGGATTGGTTGCAGCACTTCAGCTATTAGCATTACTTGTTCCTATCGTTATATCACTTAAACAAAACAGGCTTATTTAATAATTCTAAACATAACTTTCTGTATTATCAATTTATTGTTACTCTAAAATATACTATATACCGAATTAGATCTAGCGAGCATGACAAATTTGTAATGGTGAAAGACTTTGACGTATGCTTTGTAGTTTGTAGTCTCAAAGTAAGTAACGTTATGCATTCGGAGAAAATATTTGCATATTGATGAAATTTAACGATAAAGAATGGTTTGAACATTATTTTTTAGTCGTATTGCAGAGGTTATCAAAGTTAGTTGGGACAACAATAAAAGCAAAGATTTGTTATATCTAGTAGGTGAAAAATGGGACGATATCAAGTGGTAATCAGTTTCTATAAAAATAACATCATCTTATCTAACAGCAGATTCTTAAATTCATAGTAGAAGCGTGAAAAGAGTCTATAGACTTGAAGTCCTAATTTGGAATCGGGCTACATGCAGGTACAGCCATACTTTTTATAGGCAACTATTTTATTAGTTCACAACAACTAACAGATGTTGGGGCCAAGGCAACTATACTTGCAGGAGTTTAACTTTTCTTGGAAGGATTGTGATGATGAATTATATCGGTTATAGAGTAACCGAATAAATAATATTCGCATTTGATAAATGTATTTTGCTATTTAGGAGCGTAGGTTTACATTTATAAGTATAGTTCGGTTTTGAATTTACAAATGTTTAATATTTCTATGATAAGGTTTAAGTCTATTATGCTATGTAATAGCCTGTAGCATGTGGAAAGAAAAAATTAGATCAAACATCTATATCATAGGTATGACTGTAGGGTTAGCTCTTGTCGGCAGTCCATTTGTAATTCCGCTACATGAACACTGGTAGACTAGTCCAGACACTAATTTTTTGCAGAAAAAGATGCTGGGTATCTGAAATCACGATTTAAGTTAAACAGACAATTATACAAGATACGAGTGATGCCCGCCTTGAATGAAAACACAAAATAGACTTGAAGTATTGCTGGACATATGATAAATAGAATCCGCAAATTAAGGTACATGACAGTCGTCAATTTAATTGCTCTAGTCCGCAGTTATTGACATTAATTCGGACTAATATTAATTCTACGCTAATTATATGAGGCATAATAAGATATGAAACTGAGCATCATCATCTAAGACTTGATTCTAGCAATTTTGCAAATTTGATAAATGGCATATATTGCTCGAATAGTTATGAAGCCTATGAGCCGAATTAAGATCGCATTTTCCCTATACTATTCAGTTGTGCTTTGTCTCGTGCTACATGACCATACATTCCAAAGTAGAATGGTCGTTCTACCAAAATTTATAAATTAATCATCCTTAATCTGACCGTAAAAAATAAGGCATGTCATATGGAATAACGAATTTGTATACAAAAAGCAGTTTTGCCTTTTACATGGACAGATTTGAATGGAAGGTCATTTTCGAGGAGTAATGGTCGAGTCATATGTCCCACCGTAAATTATATTCTTTATAAAGTCAAGGGCTAGAAAATCATGGGGAAAACCTAATTCAATTTTGCTAACTTCATTTAATCTTTGCATCTGGCCCTCTGATAATTCAAATTCTACGCACGCCAAGTTGTCATCTAAATGTCTTGTATTGCGGGCACCTATTATTGGTACAATCTTGCTTGAGAGTTTAAGAGGAGTATCCTGCTGTCTAATCCAATTCAAAGCTACTTGAGCTGGAGGACGTCCAATGTCTTGGGATATCTTGACGACTTCTCGTGCAATAAGCAAATTCCGGTCACTTAGCATCATATCTGCCATCTCTGCCATTCCTGACCTTCGGGCCACTTCCAATCTACTACCACTATCGATGCCTTGAGTATTACTTGTGCCAGTGGTTTTCCTTTCTTGATTCATCCCTACTCCATTCGTGTTATACTTGCCCGTAAGAACGCCGCCTCCCAAGGGAGACCATGCAGTTACTCCTATATCCAAAGACCTTGCCATAGGAAGAAGCTCACGTTCTGAGGTTCTTTCGATTAAACTATATTCAATCTGAATGCCTATGAATTCTGTCCATCCTCTGAGACTTGCAAGCGTATTGGCTTGAGAAACAATCCAAGCTGGTGCATCTGAAATCCCGATATACAGTACTTTACCTAACTTTATCATGTCATCAAGAGCGCGCATAGTCTCTTCTATTGGAGTCAGCCGGTCCCAAGCGTGAATCCAATACAGATCAATGTAATCGGTATTTAGACTTCTCAAACTCCTTTCCAATGATTGCATCATATTCTTGCGTTGATTTCCACCAGCGTTAGGATCTCCTGTCCTGATATTTGATGTATACTTAGTTGCTATCACAAATCTGTCTCTATCTCCAGCAATAAATTCACCTACATACCTTTCACTAGTTCCTGCTGTGTAGTTACTAGCAGTGTCTATAAAATTTCCACCGGAATCAGCATATTTTTTGAATACTTCGCGGCTTTCTTCCTTGGATGAACCCCATCCCCACTCTTCTCCAAAGGTCATTGTTCCAAGGCAGATTTCAGAAACTCGTAATCCGCTCTTACCGAGAAGATAATATTTCACAATGAATCAAATATACATCATTCCAATTAAGACTTGTCAAATATGTGAAATATCCTTGTCACATGTTTGTTATGTAACTGCGATATTAGGCGTTTATCATTACAATTCTAATTAATTTCATCAGGAATCTTTCTTTCTCAATACAAGTTGTATTTGTTTAGATTTTCTTTTTTGAAGGACAGTGCATATTAATACAGAATGTCCAAAGACGTTTACTCTGACGAACATATAATGCTCCAACTATAGGCCATCGGCATGCAGAACACAGCTTGCCAGTAATTTTTATTAGTCCTTTTTGTGGTAATGGTGCAGTTGCCTTACATATGCCTGATGCATAATTAGAACATCCTACAAACCTCTTCTTTGTTATACTTGATCTTATAACTTTCAATTCACCCTTGGTGCACACAGGGCAACTACCCAATACAATCTGTTGCTGTCGTTCTTGTTGGTGTTGTTTATTACCAGTCGATATTACTGCATTAGTTAATTGTAGACCTATCTCGATTTCTTTATCTTTGAAACTAACAATTGCTTCTTTTAATTTCTTTATTGCATATCCAGTTACTGACTCACTTGTAGCCTTGCCCACTTCGACTGCTTCTAGCTGTTCTTCCATAGATCTAGTGAGATCTATGGATACAATATTTGGGATGTATTTACGAATTGCTTGTATAATCTCAAATCCAAGATCAGTAGCCTCAATTCCCCCTCTGGGTCCTACAATAATATTTCCTTGTTGGTGAGGAGCGGAGGTAGTTGTAGTAGTAGTAGTTCTAATACTAGTAACATAATTTCTCTTGAGCAGCGTGCTTATAACTTCTGACCTTGTCGCTTTGGTCCCGATTTTTTCATTTTCCATTCTTTCTAGCAAACTGGCTTGATTGAATCTAGGAGGTGGTTGGCTGAACTTCTCATCCATTGTTACAGCAATATTCTTGAGGATGTCGCCAGTCTTTAATTGTGGCAACAGGTGGGCTAGGGCCGACGCTGTCGTGATGTTTCTGTTAGAATACGGTTTGTAAAAGTCCATCCAACCTTCATATATCATTTTGTCTCCCTGAGCGTTGAATATGTGCTTATCCTTGACCAGAATGGAGACAGTTGTATGCTGGATAGCAGCAGAGTCAGCAAAAGTTGCAAGAAACCTTCTGATTATGAGATCGAACAATTTGGATTCTGTATTTTCAAGCCTGCGCCTAGGTTGCTCGCCTGTTGGATAAATTGCAGGATGTGCGGGATCGGTTTTGCTGCCTTCATTTGGATGGATATAACCTTTTGAAAGCAGGTTCGCAGCCAGCCTTGCATAAGGACTGGTGTTGAGGGCATTTGTACCTCTATCATTATTACTGCTGATAACATGTTCAGCAAAAGAAGTCATTTTTGATATGCCTGAAACAATCCTTCTATAATTAATGGAAGCCGGAAGCTTTTGGCTAGATGTTCTAGGATAGGAAATTAATGCATCGATATACAACTTCTCTGCAATTGCTAACGTGTAACTAGGAGAGAATTTGAATACTCTGTATGCTTCGTGCTGTAGATCACCCAGATTAAAAGGATGTGGGGGCCGGAGTGTCACCTTTTGATTGTCAATTTTAGTAATCTTACCATCTTGATTTACGCATTCATTAACTATTGATGTGGCCTTGGCTAATGCGCTTATTTTTTGCTGATAATAGTCGGCCTTAATTCTATGCCCATTTTTTTCCTCAAACTCGGCAGATATGGCCCAATAAGGAGTTGGAATATACTTTCTGATGTCTATTTCTCTATCTACAACAAAAGCAAGTGCTGGGCCTTGTACCCGACCAATCGTTAAGTTATAATACCTTTTGCCCTCGTTGCTGACCTTGTACGATTGGGTGAGAGCTCGCGAGAGGTTGATACCATAGATAAAATCAATCGTGTGACGCGATCTTCCCGCGTCTGCTAATCCTTTACTAGGTTTTAGCAAATTATCAAATGCATTTCTTACCTCTTCATCGGTGAGCGTAGAAAATTTTGCCCTCAGTGAATTCTCATATTTACTATTGCATGCATATTGTAAGATATTGTAACCAATTACCTCGCCTTCCTGATCATAGTCACAGGCATGAATAAATCTTGTAGCTTTCTGGGAAAGTAAGGAAATAGCCTTTATAATCAATTGATGTTTTGAGGGTATATTTCTTGCACCTTTTCCATTTCCACTTTTTTTTGAAATTGGTACCCATTTAACATCAAATACTGGATAGACACTGCGATTTCCTTTCACGTCTACTAGTCCGTACAGGTGCCCTAAGGCTGAACAAACAATGAAGTGATCGCTATTTCTACCTGTTGCAGAATAGACTGGCGTGAGTAATTTCGTTTTTCTTACTCCTACTTCATGTCCTTCTACCCCTAGTTCTGATATCTTTTCAAATTTTGATGTTCCTAGAGCCTGAGCTATTCTTCGTGCCGCATCAGGTTTTTCACAAACTACAAGGGTATATGGCGGCTTGGCAAGTCCACTCACGCTAAAACTTGCCTGCTTGTTATTCTGATACAAGTAATAATATAACTTGTAGTTAACCAGCATTAACTATATCGTTGATTGGATGGAAGCGGCGTGCCACTTTCATTCTAGATTATCCCTTTAATGGTCAGCAGTATAGAACTGAATCGTCTCACTTAGTAAGCTGGCAAGGTAATATTGATTGCAACATACTAGTTATGAGATAACACTAACTCATGTTACATTCTTTGTAATACATACTTGATAATTGAGGACCACTTATACTATGACAGGCGACAAGATACTATTCTGTAATATTATAGAAAGTTATTATTTTACTTATGCCTACGAATAAGTGAGCATAATTTCAAAATGTCTTTATAAATAAATTGATAATCAAAAGAATTCTAAACTCTCATAACTGATCCATGTGCTCGCGTTGGCTGAAACTTGACTTTTTCAGAGTCCACTACCTTGCAACTTAAAATAGTATTACGTATATACTGTACTTGTTATGTCATCATCTGCACCTGAAGAAGAGGAAAAGCTTGGTCAGTCAACAACGGTAGTAGACGCTAATACACAAAAAACTGTAGACTCTATTAAAAATATTGCAAATAATATTCGTGAAGCATCCAGTAAGATACGTGATACTGTACGAACTTTACACCAAAGCGGTGCTATAGAGGAACTCACATATGCTATCCAAGAAGCAATGATCGCTGCGCGTGACACTACAAGGGAAATAAGTGAAACTGCCAAAGATTTGAGAGAACGCGGCGTAATCAGGGACACGGCTAGTGCGATAGACGAGACAACTATTGCAGTACGTGAGACAGCTGAAACAGTCAAGGGCGCAACTCAACAGGTAAAAGAAGCAGCTCCAGAGACAATTGAAACAATCAGGAAGGCCTCTTCGAGCAAGAAGAAATTAAAGAGCAAGTAAATAAAATGGGGTATTTTAAACCCCCAACCAATCTGGAATCCATTCCAGAAATAGATCTCATACTTCTAGAGATATCTATCAGAGATGACAGGTAGATCCTGGCATTCTACCTATGCTTTGCGACTATTGAAATTATTTAAATATACATTAGAAAGAAGACGAATATATTATCATGAATAAAGAACCAGATAAGTTAGGCGACATTTTCGATAAGCATATCGAATTTGAGTTTGACAAAGAAGATGTTGATGCGACTATGACCACCATGACAGAGGATCCATATGTTCATCATGTTCCTACACTAACCGGAGGAATAGGTTATAATGGAGTTTATAATTTCTACAAGAATCATTTTATTGGTAAAATGCCCAAAGATATGAAGATTACTAATGTGTCACGCACTGTTGGAAAAGATCAAGTTGTAGATGAACTTATAATAAGTTTCACACATGATAGAGAGATAGAATATATGTTACCCGGTATAGCTCCTACTGGAAAATATGTTGAAATACCCCATGTAGTAGTTATGAAATTCAAAAATAATAAAATTTCTCATGAACATATTTACTGGGATCAAGCATCGGTACTAGTTCAGATAGGATTACTTAAACCAGAAAGAATACCGATAACAGGGATAGAACAAACAAAAAAATTAGTAGAATTGTCAAATAAGGCTCAAAGCCGATAAAAAGTAGAATCCTTTCTTACACGAATGGTAATTATATCTTACATAACTAAACCAGATTTACTATTGGTAGAAGAGGGTTTAAGATACCCAGGATTGAATTTTGTTACCTTGAGTAGGCACAGACTCTCTCTTGTACAGAAGCAAAGCATCTAGCCGGTTGTCTGGTAGTCTGTACTTAAGTACTGGGAGTGTCGTCAATGGCACCGCATGCTGGCCTATGCACGTGACCTGCCAATATCTTTTTTGCACAGTTACTCATATTGCATCCCTGATCCCTCTCATCCGATCTGCTAAAGGTTTGTTCAGTGATACAGCAACATCTGCAACCGTTCTATCTACTTGACTGCAATTGAGAGATATTGGAACAAAATTATCTTTGGCAGGTAAATTCACTATATTCGCATGTATTCGATCTGAAATGTCTATTTTTTATTTTTGATTTATTATCCTGTTTGTCTTTGTAGTTCGATCCGTTTCTTCTATAATCATGAGACTTAAAATTCAAATTTATTATCGAATACTGTAACTTCCGTCTTTTGTCTATATTTGAGCCCCGTCAGATAGATTATTGTCGATATAATTCATTTAGGTGGTTCTGATAAGGATTCTTTGTTTGTAGTTATAGTTTTCTCTATTTTGTAACATTCACAAAGCCAACGAATTGTTATTGCTATCGGATCTTGAATATTCTTAAATTCATACATTGCTATTATTTCCAGATGTATTTGATTTTTCCTTATTTAAAATGGTTCGATTGTTAACTTGATTATAAATGTCTGACAAATGAGCAACTCCGAATTAATTTAACTTCCTTTTCCTGAGCATCATAACTAACACATCGTAAAGCCACAGCAGAATCACCACCGACAGCCAACGCTTCAGCATAGTTATAACTTTTATTGTTGATTGTAAGAAATAGTGATGAAAATATTAATAATAATATCATATTGACCGGCTCTGTAAAGTTAAGGAAAAATCTATAGCTCTATGACTCCGATATAGCTTATGATATGTCAGATAAGAAAGAGAACGGAACCTGAGGATATAGCATATTCTCTGTATCTTTATTTCCTTGGTCTTTCATTAAGAAATACATCCAAAGCTATATCCAGATTTATTAAAAGGAGCCATACTGCCATAAGAGACTGGATTCAAAAATACAAACCTGAGATATTAGGTTCTAAGAAAATACGTATTACCGAGTTTATAATCGATGAAACTATCATTAAAGTTGGCTCTGAATATATCTGGTTATGGATAGCCATTGAAAACGATAACCGAGAAATCCTTCAAATAAGCATATCCAAAGAAAGAAATATGTTTGTTGCAGAACGTTTTATACAGTCTCTGATTAGAAAATATGGAGAACATCCTATTTCAACGGATGGCGGCACATGGTATCCACAGGCCTGTAAATTCTTAAAAATAAAGCATAATCTTCATTCTGCATTTGAAAAAAGCACAATCGAGAGAACGATACAATACATCAAAGACAGAACCGAATGTTTTGACGATTATTTTCCTTGTAGAAAAAATAAATGTAAATTGCAACACATACAGAGATGGCTGAATCTATTCGTTTCTCATCATAACAAGGGGTTGATATCTTAACTTTACAGAGCCTATTGACCACGTATTAGATTTTGAAATTTGATCTTCGCTTATTCAGTAAGACTTAGAGCATATATTAAGGCGACACCATCTTCTAGTGGACCCACAGTTAATGACCCTAATTTGAAGGTTGAAAAAGTTTTCGCAGGAGGTCTTCAAATCCCAACAAGTATGGCTTTTCTGGCTCCCAATGATATTCTAGTTCTGGAGAAAAATAAAGGAGTAGCCGAAGGAAGATATTCTCTTTTAGCTATATCTTCCAATTCTCTTAGAAGATTAGCTTTTTGTTGATCTTCATCTTTATTCTTAGTCATGATTATTATTACTTTATCGGCATATAGGCATCTAGATCGAATTTGATTTTGACAAGTGTTCCATAAACAGGCTCAAAATTAACATGAATATCGCATAGTTGAGTTGTACGTCAGATTATTTATCTACAAATTACGTCTAATCGTTGAGTTAGGAGTTGTTTTGTGACTGTAAATGGACATACTTATATTAATTTAGGAGGTTGAATTTCTCTTATGCTCAGATCTGCAAAGTCCCAAATCATATTATCGGATCTGAATGTAGCTACAGGACCGGAGTTTGTGATTATATAATCTTTGGGTTTTCCGCAACCAGCACTATAGAAATCTTCGTCTGATGCTCTAGCATACCATCCACCGTCATCTACAAGACTAGTCACTTTTTTCCAATGATTGTTATCTTGATCATCTAAATATGATTCCATTTTTACAGCTTTATCATTATTTATATTATACATAACCACTTTCCAACCGATCCATCTTCCCAAGATTGGATTGTCATCGCTAGTAGCATGAACTATATCTCTCTGATTAGTATAACCGCCAGGGAACCATATCTCCTTTACCCAAGATGCAACCCCGCTAACACTTAACCAGCCTTTTAGAGCTGTACCAGCGCATGGGGCATCAGGTGTATGTATATCTCCTCTAGCATACCAGTCTAGATGATTATCTGAAAGAGAATCTGCCGATATAACTTTAGCATAGCCGGTTAACTCTACGTTTTTCCAAGGTTCTTGACCTAGAAGAGTATAGACACCCATCCTCACCTCATTTCCAAATTTACTATTTGTCTGCCTACCTTCTACTTGCCATGAGCCATCTGCCTGCTTACTAATTTGAGAACCAGGATGGAATATCCCATCACCTATTGGATCATTCATGTTGATAAACCACTCTCTTCCACCAGGCTTTGTGGGATAGATTTCTCTTATCTTAAATTTGGGTAGTGTAGTAGTAGGTCCTATAATTCCAAGGTAATAAAATGAAATAGCTATGGTTACAGTTACAAACACAATGGCAATAATTACAATTACTAACCATCGATTCTTGTTGTTCAATTTGGGAGAAGATTCTGTAACTTCTACTATTATCCTTAACTATTCCTTACTTACTAGACACGTTCCACAATCAAATGATATTGAACTTAAATCTCCAATTCATTGATATTATTATTGTCAAGTACAAAAAACAATGGAGTTAAAGAACAAATAATGCTTGCTTCACTTCGATATTTGCCCTCTAATCTCTCCTTTTGGATTCTGTTCTGTATGGACATTTGTGTATGCACTACCATCTTCGATCAGCTTGACAAGATCTGAAATCTGTTTGCCTTTCAATGGGCCTTCTAGTTTATCAGAAGTAATAGTGCCTTGTGCTAATACTCCACTCTTAGGACCAGTAGGAGTTGCTGCTTTGAATAAAGTTACAACTACAGGACCATTTTCGCCTATTTTACCTTGATGTATGTGGGCCATTGTAGCTTTGTCTATATCTTTAACACCTACTTTGTATGTCATTGTCTTTGCATCGCTACTCAAAGTGAATTCTGCAGTCCCAGTTGCTTTGGTAATTTTGGGTGGGACTTCACCTTTACCTGATAGTTTGACGGTAAACTTTTTCTCGCCTACTTGTGCAAATACATTCTTTGTGATAAAAATTGTCATTCCACCCGCAACTACCATTACAGCAATTAATGCGATGGCTATCCCTAACTGTATCGAATTAGTTTTTTTCCGTGTTGTCATAGTCTATATCATAAATAGTAACTGAAAGTAATAAATTATACTTAACAAAGTTAGTCATCCACCGCTCCAACCAGTCTTTACCCAGTAGGGAAACCACTATCTAATCCTCTTTCTATTCACGCTTAAATCTAATTATCATATAATACAAAATCTTTAAAATCAGTTAACCATATTAACTGACAATATTAAGTTATAGTAAAATATCGCTGCACTAACACAATATAAAATAACGTCTAGGTACTAATAAAGAAAATTATTTCTAACTGCCTTCCTGTTACTGGACTACTATGTAATTGCAAGCGATAAAGACACTTCCCTTAAAGCCAAATCTGGACAATAAGGGGGCTCAATGTCATCGTTACCACTATCCAAAAACACAGATATAGTCCAGGTAACAGATAGATAGATAGGTTTTAAACTCCCAAGTCTACCAGCCATACAAAGGTCTATCATATCGGTCGAGAACGCGATAAAGTTGTCGGCCTAACATGAGTATAGAATCCAAATTTCAAAGCTTGAACTAGAGTTATTATTCTATACCTTAAGGTTCACAAGGATATGCCGCGAAAATGAATCAGTAACGATATTCGCAGCAATGTCGGATCAGTCAAGGTAGAAAATCTGAAGACTTGAGATCGTAACAATTCGTAGAGTCTCTGAACTCAGGCGGGCAAGAATCTCTTTATGTAAGGAGAATATGGCAATTAGATTGATGTAAGTAAATACGTTACTAACAGATAAGAACAATAACATTGTTAATCTAGGCTTATTAATAATAATACAGATACTAAATCTGCAGAAGGTGAATAGTATGCGCCTGTTACGGAAACATGATAATAGAGCACATCAATCAGAGACAAAGATAACAAAACAAGGTGTCGCCATTTCCCTCAAACCAAATTATAGGAACGCAAGAAAACATACTAGTAAAAATTTTAAGCAAATATTCTTTTTGTCGTTTGATGCACTTAAAGATAGAAAGGCCAGATCTGCTTTAACCATTTTAATGGTCGTTGTAGGAAGTGCATTGATGGTGGCGCTTAACGGGATGAGTGCAGGTCAAGCCAGTTTCCTAAATAAACAACTAAACACATTGGCACCCAACGTTATCTTCGTGAGCTCCGGTCAAAATGGCTTTCGCGCCGGATCTGGAAGTACACCAACTATTGTATTGAATTCAGAAGTAGTAAATAGACTAAAATCTCTGCCATTTGTACAGGATGTGGTTCCATCATACCAAGGACAACTCGAGCTAAATGCGCAGGGAAATATCTTGAACTCGCAAGTCATAGCAATGGATCCTCAAAAAATATATCTGATTGATCCTTCACTGCAATTGGTTGATGGCTCTTCTATACAATCTAATAATCCTTCTGCAATGCTTGTAGGTGATACAATTGCTAACCCCCCTGGCAAGTCAACACCCTTTGTTACAGTCGGTCAAACTGTCAGGGCGACTTTCTCATTCGTCGACTCTAAAACCGGAAAGACCGAGCAACAATCTAAGAGCTTTGTTATAAGTGGCATAATTCAGCCCACAGGAAATAATCAAATAGATAACCGAGTCATAATAAACGAACCAACTGGTAACTCTCTCTTCCGCAAAGCAGGAAGATATGATCAAATGGTTGTTGCTGCCTCGTCGGCTGATTACGTAGCTGCAGTACAGCAAGAGATCACCGGACTTTATGGTAACAATATCGGTGTTATCACGCCTAAGGCGATACTTCAAACTAGGCAACGATTTCAAAGTGGAAACAGCGCATTCACAGTCGCAATAGCATTTATTGCACTATTAGTTGGAGCGGTTGGGATAATTACCACCCTTTATACTTCCGTCACAGAAAGAACTAAAGAAATTGGAACAATGAAGGCTATTGGCGCGAAAAGTAGGTTTATTCTTACGTTGTTCCTTACTGAAGCTCTATTTATCGGTCTCATAGGTTCTACATTTGGAATTCTGAGCGGCATTGGAGGAGCATATGTATTAACCTCGGGGTTTGCCCCAAATGCGCCAGGGCAGGGTGGAAGCGGAGGTGGAGGAGGCCAGGGAAATGCAGGAACATCTCATATTAATCCTGTATTTATTCCAAATGATTTATTCAATGTCTGGATCCTTTCAACACTCCTGAGTTTAGGGGCAGGTCTATTTCCTGCATGGAAAGCCTCACGCTTATCACCCTTGGAGGCACTCAGGAGATAGTCCTTTTCTTCGAGATACCATTTCATAATATCATTTTTTGAAAGTCGTAATAGAGGAAGAAGTTTTAAAGTCATGCTAAAATATATTAGTTACTATAATTAAGACCAACCCTAATCAATTTCTTACTATCATTATTTCATATCATACGTTTATCATAATACCAAAATAAAAGACGTAGTTCCTCCAATCTTGTTCTTGGCAATAGTTCTGGATTAATGGATCATGTAATGGATAATAAGGACGAAACTTAAAGGCCATTTACGACTAATTTGAGGTAGAATAACAGATATCAAACCAGGGTCCAGACGACAACTTGCATGTTCTGACATATTATAACGAAAAACTCTACAAGATAATGTGGTAATATGATAAATAAATTTGTCTACAGGAAATTGTAAACAATTTAATACTAAATTGGCTATATGCTGATTTTATCATTGGACAAAACGATTGATTTTATTTTTACTTACACAAAACAAAAAATTGGGGTTTGGTAATTAGCATCTATAATTTGGAGACACCGCGATAATGATTAACTATTATACACTTTGGGATGAAAGAGGAATGAAGCATCCAAAGTACGCCAAAACCACGAATTACACTTAAGAGTATAACCACGCTTTTGGGATTGAGGATAAAAGCCTGGTGAGCCTAACTGTAGGATCTCATAACAGATGGATAAAGACGGTAATAAGGGTAGATCCACCATTGGATTACTGTCCGAAAAAAACTACTGCATGCGATGTAAACAGAGGTGGAGTATACAAAGATTAGGAAAAACAGAAATCCTTATGCTATACTGATTAACAAAATTACGTTTAGCAGTCTACTTTCGTAGTTCAATATGCATTTAGCTTAGGGAAGATGAATTTCAACAAATAAAAAGACTCTCAGCACTTTACAGATTCCCCAAAAAGGTGATGGCACAAGCTCTTACCGAATGACCAAAGCACTTGTAGATGATGTCATTCAGACTTAAATCTAGTGATACTTAAAAGTAGAATGATTATTGAACTAAAACTTGAGATCACCTATTTTGCATTTGATTCGAACTTAAAGCTATTTTCAAATTTATTTTAATGAAAAGAATACGAGTTTTTAGTCTCTTAGGCAGTATAGACAGACAAATATGATACATAATTGGTCAGTATCTATTTAAAAGAATAAGTATATCGTTACTATAGAGGTAACTATCACATGAGCCTGAACCGCGGAAAATACAATGTGATAATTAGCATTTCCTTAGAGGTTCCTAACATTGCTTGCTGTTTTAAGTCCATTAGGACAGCAAATCTATACTGCCTAATATAATTTGATACAACTGTCTGATGGTCTTGGCCAATACAAATTTAGCTTGAGATACATTGTGTACCTAATCTGTTGAGAGATTTGATAATGCGAGTTTGGAAGGACTAAAGAATAAGCATAGAAGTGGTAGACCTCCAGAAGTGTCAGAAGAAACATCTACCAAGATAAGAAAAGAATTATCAGAAAATCAGTCAGGATGGATGGCTAAAGAAGTCATGAATTTGATATATGAAAGAACAGGAGTCAAATATCATGAGGTTCATATCTACCGACTATTACACAAATGGGGTTTCAGTCCTAAGGTACCAAGAATGAAATTTGTTAATGCTGCGTCAAAGCAAGAGAAAAATAAATTTCGAAAAAGGCAAGAAGGATAATCTCACGTATACCTCATGGCTTTACCGTTACAGTTATGGACGAATCCATCTTCATACATGATTCTTTGGTTCGAAGGAAGATGTGGACTGTAGATAGAATAAGACCAATTGTAACGATTACTGGATCTCCCTCACATCAAATGACCTGTGTATTTGCTGCTCTATGTATAGACGGAAGACAGTTCTTTCGTCAGTATGAATCCTTTAACCAATACACTTTTCTGGATTATCTCTCTCATACAAATGCAAAGAAGGTTTGGAAAACTAATATTGTTCATAGACAGAGCACGTCAACATCATCGTTCCATCATTGTAAGAGAATACATAGAGCAAAACAAAGACGTTCTAAAAGTAATATATTTTCCAAAAGGTTCGTCTGAATTTAATGCTATAGAAGAATGCTGGAGACAGGGAAAATATGATCTCTTGGTATCGAAATACTATCCAAACTTTGCAAATTTCAGACATACTATAGCCAACTACTATAGAACCAGACGGTTCAAACTAGACATAGTCAAATATCTATCGAGGAGTGTGAGTTAGCGAATTAATGTTACTGAGTCTAGAATATGTGAGCAATATGAGATGCTTCCACACCGTGAAGACACGGTTGCTCTAGCTGTGAAGAAATAACGGTATTCTTGAATTTCTTAAAATACGGTGCATGTTGCATGGTACTTGCTTGCCTAACATATCTTGATTCTTTCAACATCCATACTGGATCATAGGTCTAGAAAGCTCTGACCGTATTCCAAACACGGCGCAGAAGATCTCGGATATAGATGATTCATGTTTCTAATAGAGTACGGAATCGACTACTGTGGAGGCCTGTGTTTTGATAGGTTTTTCGATTTCTATTTTTCAACGCTTCTAATGTCTTTATTTTTATCCATCTGCCCTGCAGAAATGTTCATGTTAACCTGCTGGTCTCGCTTGTGATTCGCACTTCCTATCTAATAAGTTCCTCCTCATTCAGCAGTTATCTAGCTGTATTACGTCTACTTGATTTCCAATTGGTTGTCCAGGTGGAATCTGATCATGTAGGAGTTATGAAATTTACAGACGTAGCAGTTTCTTTATCTCATCAACAGGGAATGGAGGCGGGCCATTCTTATCATCTCGTGCAACTTCGTTTTCGATTTCTTTCAATAACTCTCTTAACAGATCCTTGCCAGTATTTGTCCTCGCAACCTCGACTGGAGTTTTGCCTCCTAGACCCGGTATATTCATATTTATCCAGTCTTCATAATAGCTCTGAAAATAATGCTTTATCTGTAGTTTAAGCGTAGCTGGAATTTCTAATTCAATATTATCATCAATATAGCTATCCTTGTCGTCTTGCAGTTATGCAGTTATTAACGTGTTTATGCTTCCGACTGGATATACTCTCGTGTATAGTATATCATATTTGTTTGTTTTTTCTGAGGACGATTTATCAAATACGAAGAATTGATTGTTGTTCCCTGCATTACTAAATATATGCTTAACCTCGTATCCAGTCGCTCGTTTTACTTCTAGAATTTCATAGAATCTAAGTTCTGATTCAGACCAAGCCATTGCCGTATTTCTTTCCACCTCGTCAAGTTCGTTGTCGCATTCTTTGATAAATAGGCGAATTATAGTGTTTTTCTTGTCAGGAATGACATAGTCATGTATAAACCAATCAAAAAATATTCTTCTGTCGCCTACATCTGACATATCACAGAATATATCCTTGGTATAGATAGCTAAGGCCTGATTAACATACCTGTCATGGTAAAATTCTTTCCAGTATTCATCAACCATTCCACGTAAATCATGCTCTAATGCGTCCCACCTCATTCTCTCATTGTGTAACTCTATACAACAGTGTTTGAATTTCTTGTTGCTACCACAAGGGCATGTATCATTTCTGTTAGGCCTCAAACTAAGACTACCTCTCGCTAAAATAGTATGTTAATACATATTTTTATTTCCTTCATAAAGCTCTGTTTGTGGAGTTGCCCTCTTGACTCCCTGCAGTTACATAGAACCAGCGCGATGTGTATGATGAATAAGATGGATAGCATGATACCATCTCCTAGAACACCAGCAGGACAGAGTATCTATGGTCCAGGGGAGGGCGATTTGGCCTAATGTTCAACTCTTTTGGCTTTGCTCGAGATTGATGGTATTAAGATATTGAAAGAAATTTCTAAACTTGCAGCATATTTATTGTCAAGAGTGAAAATAGAAATTGTAGAATAAGAAAAAAGCCTTATAATCATTATTATCTAGCAGCTTGACTCGAAACTTTAATTGCCCAAATTAAGTCCATACATCTATTTTGGAACGTTATCATTAGAGAATATTGCTCGTGGACCTATTCGATAAAGAATATCTCACGTATACTGAGCTCTCGAGAATGGGTTCTTGAGAACCGTTCATGCCTTTCCTAGGATTAAGATCCTCTATACGTATTGCCCTATCTACGTATCTAAACCTAATACAAATCAGTCCTACCTAAAGTTTTGATATCCCAATCATTGTGAGGATTCCATGTTGATGTGCACTCAACAACTGTCCAACTATTGCTAGTTCTGAGATTGCTGCTTTCCTATCGTCAGCTGTTAAATCATCGAATGATTATTTGAGCCTAATTACGCAAGACATCTATTACATATCTCTAAACCAAATACAAATCAGTCCTACCTACAGTTTGGATATTCCAATCATTGTGCGGATTCCATGTTGATGTGCACTCAACAACTGTCCAACTATTGCTAGTTCTGAGATTGCTGTTTGCCTATCGCCAGCTTTTAAATCATCGAATGATTGTTTGAGATGCGTTCTAGTATTGTTAAACAAGGAGCTTATAAAATCAATCATTGATAGTTGATGTTGATATAATTGATCACTAGCAATATTCAAGTCTGAAAGTGCTTTTTGAGTATAGCCAGCATTAACAGCCTCGTTGGCACCCAACAAATGGGCCTCTAAAGAGTTGAATGTGGAATTCATCTCTCCCTTCATGGGCAGTTTCATTTCCATCATCCCTTGGTGGTGTTGAATCTTGAGTTGTCCTGCCATACTCAATTCTGAAATAGCCTTCTCTGCATTACCTGATTTTATTGCATCCTCAGCTGCAGCCAGATGAACTCTGGACGACTGAAGGATGGGATTAGAGAGAACATCCAGAGCAGATAACTGATATTGTTCTATCTTAGTTTTTAAAGCGTTCAAATTTGAAAGTGCGCCTTTTGTATTATTCATATTTATGTCATTTAGAACCTGCGCTAGAACAGTTTGAGTAGATTTTATAGCAGATATTAAGACAGTAGTAGCATTATTACATAATTGTTGTTGTCCAACCTGAACAGGTTGTAAACTTGGATTATTATCAAATGCAGATGGTCTACTATTAGTATCAAGTCCATATACAGATTTAGAAGTAATCGTCATAGTTCTTAATTGGCAGGCCAGTAGTATTGTTATGCCAGCAATAGACATTATCAACATCTTGGATTTATGATTCATAAATAATTTATAGAATCCCATATTAATAAAAATTTGTTATTAATGTGGAATTCAATAATAAATTTTCATTTGAATCACAGAAGTATTTTTCTATACTCATTAACATAAATTCGTCAAGCTAGCTGTCGTGTTTGCATGTCCTGTACATACCAAGGCTACTTTGTTCTTGGTAAAGGTCCCGCAAATTATTCCTATAACATTCTTTAGGATATTAGCAGTTTCCATTCTATTTTTTGATTCCATGAAGAATCTCGTTATGCTATTCACTACCAGTAACTTTATGTCATTGTTGGATTCTATTAGGTCAGCAAATTGCTCTGCAACCGTGAGTTGATGCTCGCTGGTTATATGCTGGATGTACATAGAGATTCTTAAAAACAATCTTTGGATCTATACCAACACATTTTGCTGCAACTCCTATTTTCTCTGGGCTTAGTGCAGCAGTGTTTCTTTGGTCATAATAATCTGCATTATTAAGACAAACCTTTATGATATTAAAAATTTGGTTTGCTTGTACTCGGCTTCAATTTCTCTGAGGAACTGAACCTTTTGAGTTAGCTTGGTGTTCTGTTGTGTTAACTATGCATTCTCTTTTCTTAGAACTAAAATGATTTTCTGTAGATGTTGACAAATGTCTTCGGCAACAGGTGGATGTTGGATGTTTAGGTTTCATTTATTGCAGTCGGCTGCGCCTTCTCTGATTGTTGTAGTATGCTTTTTCATTATACTCTGCTATTCCTTTCTCATGGCAGTCGTCCGACCAGTAAGCAATCAAGCCGGGTATCCAAGGCTGTGAAGAAGGTGAAGCTGAAGTTAAAATTGAAGCTGATTTAACCCTACTCCTATTCCTATTCTTGTTGTTACTACTGGTATTAGTCTTCTTACCAAATTTATGCTGAGTAAACATTTTGAAGATTTCGTCTGGATCTGTAATATGTGACGCCGTATGCCAATCCACGCGATCACTTTGATGTCTTCGCAATAAACACTAGGATTGTTAATATTCAGTAAGTTTTAACAAATCGAATAATATCGGTATTTTCATCGATTCCGTATAACCATATCGGAAATAGTGTCCTTTAATACGATGTGCGGCATACCAAATTATAAAAATATTTAGGAATGAGGCATAACCAAGGTTAGGGGGAATACTATTCTATCTCTTATTTTAGGAAAATAACTGGATCCTCGAATAATTATGGTTCAACATTCTAGGCGTATCTATTCTAGCCTAATGCTCAAGTTCTTATGATGATATTATTACTTCTAAACTTCCATACTCTTACCATCTAGGAACGTATGTATGGCAAATATGATTCCAGCTGAGGAATGTGGAATCAACATTTAAGAAAAAACAGCGTGTGTGGATATGATACGTATGATTTCCGAGTCTGGCACTACTACCGCAGGCGGCAACCTACCGGTGATTGAATTTCCAGTGATTGAAATTGCAGTTATTGAATTTCCAATGATTGAATTTCCAGTGATGAGAATTCCAGTGATTGAAATTGCAGTTATTGAATTTCGAGTGATGTCTAGATTTATGATGACTGTGGCTACCTTTCTTGCCGTGGTCATTATGTTTCCCGCCGGCAAATACTTCGTTAGTAACGATTGGTGCTATTGCTAGCAGGGACAAAGTAATCATCAGAACGCTTGTACCAAGGATTAATGAAGTTTGTTTGGATAGCATCTTTATTCTATAAGATTATCACTTGTTTAAAGAAAAAGATTAAAAATTCAAAAAAATTCTCTTGAAATAGTTCTATTATAATGTACCTACAAAAAGTGTTAGTATATTATTATTGATTGTTCTTCAGAAGAAGTTCACACGGAATGCATTAAAATTGGCTGAGGTATTTTCGTTATTCTTACATAGTAGGATATATCATAAAAGCTCTCTCACCAAGTATTTTGTGTGTGTATATATATTTTATTTTAGAACAGGCCATACAAGTTATTTCGAAAATCTTCGAACCTTTTCTTGTGTAACTTTCTAGTACGATTCAGGTCAATGTCCGTTATAAGTATCTGGTCATTTATCGACGATCCAAATCTAAGCTTTCGGATAGCAATATCGGTCTTGTAGTTGTAATCAAAATCAACGAAAATGCTTTTTCCTTTATAGATACTATTGCTACTATCACAAACATTTGGCGCAGCTATTGGAATCCTGTTTTCAAGGGCTCTTACCTGCACATACATATGCCAAGGATTTATACCCTAATACCTTATTCTTGAAGGGAAAAAGAGTATGTCTGCTCCTTTCTTTGCTAATGCTCTAGCCACCTCTGGAAAAACAATATCATAACACATCCCTATTCCAAACTTAAAATTCCCAGATTCGAATAGCTCTACTTTGGTGCCAGCTTTTACAACTTTGCGCTGTGGGCCAAATGGATGAATCTTCAATTGACGGCCTGCTATCATTCCATCATTTGCAATTACAGGAGAAGAGATTGTAGATCATTACCATTGTTGTTACTACTTCTTTCAATAAAAGCCCCTGGAATTATGACCATATTGTATTCTTTTGCAACATCAATTATTTTGTCAAATTCCGTTTCAAAATTTGTGACTATTTTTGCATACCATAATTCTGGTAAACATACTATATTTGAATCAGACGATCCAACTTTCTTTAGTAGTTGAACTATAGATATCGCAAATTCGAACACATTATCGCCATCTAAATAATGATGTCTATATTCCACGAATGATCCCATATCTCCAATATGGAAAAGCCGTTTTGAAGTGCCTGGTCGTATACCCAAGACTTTTCTGACAGATACCGCATGTAATCATATATCTGAAGATGACCCACGTCTTTTAACTGAAATCACAGAATATAGAAATCATTTTGACCAATATACCAAGAGAGCTTAAGAGTCATACTTCACTAAATCAGCTTTAAGAGCCTAATGAAAATATAATGCATTGATTGAAAGATATGATTTTCTTTAAGTATGATAAATGAAATATTGCTTATTATATTGAGCGAGCTTCTGTCAAAGCTATATCATATAAAACATTCTTCCGCTTTTCTGGCTGTAAAACAAATGATATTGCAGGAGGAAGGTTTTCATCCTTATTTGAAGGGATAGTAGACTGTGATGGTGCCAATCCGCAATTGCTAAATTAGTTTCTGGTGGAGTACTCCTATACAAAGAATCCAAAGATAGGAGAAAAAACAAATCTTACAATAACCGTTAAGGATAAGAAATGCTGGCAATCAAATCCTCATGCATTTGTGACATTAGCTGTCGATGATACACCATCCTCATTAAGAGATAATATTGCCAGTACAGCGTTTAAGCTGCGCAGCAGTGTATTTTCAAATCAAGGTACAATGGAAGACAAAACAACACAAAATATGTATACAGATAGCAATGGGCATGCAACATTTACAGTCCAATTAGGACCAAAATCAGATACAGGTATTTATGATACAGAAATCAACAGCAGCAATAGCCTTGTTAGTTTGTATTGATGACATAGATATAAATGATAATAACAAAAGCAACGAGAAACCTGTTGGTGTCGAGCTGGAGATTATATTCCTATCGCTCAGCCCTATAGATCGGTCATATTCATATCCATATATCCTTCTGCAAGTTGTTCATTTACATGAACCACTGCATTATTCGTCTTTTCGTTGGGCTACTAACTATTCTAAGAGGTAAGGCATTATTATCCGTGTGTGGCGATGTCCTCCTTAAATATTACCTAAGACTACCCAATGGCTTCTCGTAGATTTTTAGCTATTTGGTATTCTTACTCATATCGTACTTTTTGTATATAGCGCAACTCTTTTTTAATTTGTTATTTACTGAATATAATGCCCATACCAAAAGGGCTATCGAAAGAATTCGCAGAGGTGTCTGATAATTGGATAGAAAGGCTGACGCAGCTACCCCTATTCCTCCAAATGTAGAAACAAGAAGAAAGCCCATTGATGAACAGGTGGCACATGTACTTGAAACAATGCTGAAGTTGACCCTAAAAGTAATGAACCAATACTCACCTTCAAATTTTTTGAATGTTTCAATACAAATACATTCATGCTTACAAGTTCACCCATAAGAACGGCGGTAGTAGATGAAAGAATAAAATCTACTATTGCGTCTTCAGGAAGGTAAAATGTGACAATTGGTGAGAAAAAAAGCAGCTCATTTAAAGACATTAAAAATAACCCAGAATAATCCAGTGATTGCTCCTGTGATGGCTAAATAAGGCCATTTTGAAAAGACCATCCGGAATGATAAAAATAGCATATTTGAAGTTGCTACTGTTGTTATTTTATTTTTTACCTTTATTAATGTCTGCTATTATCACTAGTATCATCTTTCATCCTCATTATGATACCCCCAGTTTCTGTCCCATCATAGTTCTAAATGCAGCAAACGGCTGTGGTCCTCTTATTATTTCAGGGTTAGAGCCATCGTTATTGACTATCACGAAATTGGGAGTATCATGAAATCCAAATGTAGTAATACCCATGGCAACATCACGTTCTACAAACCATTTTATATTTCGCAGTGTCAAAACAAGAATCAAACTTCTGCATATCTAGTCTCTGAATCTGATATTCAAACTTCTTTAGATCATCGAGTTAGCCAGCCTGAGTCAATAGGTCCTTGTTTTTTATACAAGAGATTATGAAATTGCCAGAATTTGCCCTGATCATTTGCACATTGAGCCGCAATTGCAACACCCATCGAGTCCGAACCACGATTTGGAAGATGTTTAAAGACAAGGTTAACCTTATCTGTTTGAATATAAGTTTGATTAATCTCTGGCTCTGTAGCTTTAACATATCGAGCACATAGATGACACTGAAAGTCACTAAAGTCAATTACAGTAATAGGAGCAGATATAGACCCTAGATGTGGGGAGCCTTCTTTTATCAAAGTAGACAAGGAGATATCATTATCAGTATTATTAGGATTAATAATCCCGTGAGATAGTGCTTGAACTCCAACGTGATAAGTGATACCAATTAATATTATTGTTAAGAATCCAAGAACGGAGATAATAAAGAGCATATCAGTAAACACTATTTTCTTATTATTAATTATTATTAAAAGTGTGGTAGTTTCTAGGCTTCATTTTATATTCATATTATTTATTTTTGAAGATTGTCAAGAGCCCAACAACCAATTCTTGTAGACTTCATATTGAGGCTTTAAAGTATTTCTAGAATTAAATCCACATTATCTTATCATGAGCTGGCGTTATGTACATAAGTGTTGGCAGGATTTATGTCGGGTAGGGCAGTGACTTTGCCCCCTAAGTTATTATCATACCATTCATGTCCTCAAATTTCATTCCATATGATGGTACAGTGGCGGTGATTTGGATTTAGCTCGTATTCCAGGCAGTACATCGTCGGCTAGTGTTGTGACGTATTTTACATTTCCCGCCTTACCGATTTGACCGTTTTGGTTTGTCTTGTCTTGTTTTGTTATTGTTATCGTTTTAGTAATTCCTTACAATTCTGAAAAAATATTTTCGGATAGTTTCTGAATCATAATAATACGGAAGATGCCGTGGTTTGGCGGCACAATGCACAATTGGCAAAGATACGAGCAGTTAACTAGTTGATAAAGAGTTATTTTCTAGCAAACAAAGTATGTAAATCATGAGTGATACAAAGATCGCGTTTAACGATATTTTCGTTAAAGCTTAAAACAAATATGGAAATCTATGGTATATTTCATTACCTTACGGCATATCTTTCTATAAAGCCCAATATGTATGCAGGAAGTGAGCGAAAGTTTATCCGGTGTGAGCAATGAAATCGTAACCTATCTGAGTATCTGAAGGTTGGAATATATGACCCGGGCTTAAGGATTTAATTACCATTGCGATTCGGATTTAGTTTTATTTTCGACTTGATAGGAATACACTCAAAAAAATCCTACATAATCCTCTCTCTAATGCAGCACTCCGCTCGTAAAATCGGATTATAGCTTTGGAACATAGGACCAACAATTGACAAATTAGTGAAAGGAGTTATAGATTTTATCTATAAATAATGCTTTCAAACGCTTTTTTCATTGATATATAATAATATAGGTATATACCCATATAGTCATGTGCTTATTGCAAAGTCCCAGGGTGACAACAGTCTTCTATCATAATCCGTCATATATTTTTGCACAATCTACCATCAGATTATCCAACAAATGAAGTAACTGCCGCGATCACCAGTCTGATCTTATTCTGTATTTGGCTATTCCTGCTGGTGGAATTCAACTACTTTTGGAAATCATCCCATGAAGCAGCACAAAAGCGTATCAGATTCAGTGAATGATGAAACAATATGTATCGGGATACATCAAGCGACCAATTTTCGCTTAGTCGCAAATCTGGCTATTAATGTTTAGCGTTTTTTTGTTTAGATACATTTAATATTCAATAATCATAATGAGTATATGTTCATTATGCAATCTATGACTAATTTTGTAAAAGAAAAAGAGACAAAAAAGGTATCTACTCTGAAGGAGATTGCACCTAATTGGGCAAGAAGATTTGAAGAAAGTAACACTCTTCCATTTCCATTCTCCCTGACCTGGCTAAAGTGGTTCTACGAGCTTGACCATCCTTCAAAATGTGTTGTAGGGGAGGCCCATGGCTATCGTCCTACCTATCAAAAGGAATGTAATGAATGTGATAGGCTTGGATGGGAATTCGGGGGCTCATTTCTATCACATTCAAGACAAGGATTGCAAAGAAATGTCGAAGCGTTTTTGAACCATTGGAATGAGAAGCATTTCGATAAAGAAAAATTGGAATGAATAGTGCCTCGTGCCTGAGTTATCCTCTGATTGACGAAATTAGGTTATCAAGTTTAAGATATGAATGAAGTTATCCATGCAGACTGACAAAATGACTCTGTAACGCCGCGGTTGCCATCACGTGCTTGTCAGACGAACCATTGAGAAATAGAACTAGAAATTATATGTCGTTCTAAATAGGTCCTCTGATTTAATATCCTTATTTTGATAAAGGTCAATACAGTGATTAAATCTACAATTAAGCAAATAATCTTTGAAGCGTGATATAGAATTTAATTGGCAAAAGTCGTGGCTTTAATTGGTTCATAATCTATGACCAAATGAATTTCAACTATTAAAGGATTTTTTGATTTACATTTGATGTCTGCCTCTAAAATTCATCCTTCGTTCCATTGTACCAGATAGATGACACACACTTCGTCTTTTATTGTGGTGGGTTAATCTCCCTGACGCTGAGATCTGCAAAATCCCAGTCCATATTATCTGACCTGAATGTAACTAACGGCCCTGAATTTGAAATCACGTAATCTTGCGGTCTACCACAACCAGCACTGTTAAACTCATTATCTGAACTTCTGGCAAACCAACCACCGTCGTCTACTATTTCAGAGACCTTTTTCCAATGATTATTATCATTATTATCGAGATATGACTCCATTTTCTACAGCTTCTGTTATCATTAATATTATACATTATCACCTTCCAGCCTATCCACCTATTAAGAATGGAATCAGTAACTTGATGCGTATCCCTTGGTTTAGTATATCCTCCAGTATGCCAAATTTCCTTTAGCCAAGATGCATCGCCGTCAACAGAAAGAGTACCCTTTAACGCTGAACCTTCACATGGGACGTTGCTACTGTGTATACCACCTCTTGCATACCAATCTAAATGATCCCTATCAGAATCTGCCGACAGGACCCTTGCATATCCGGTTATCTCTACATTTTTCCACTGTTCTTGGCCACTTGGAGTTCCGACAACCATTCTAACTTGATCCTCGTATTTGTTGCCCACTCTAAGGTTTCCATTAATCTGCCATGACCCATTTGGTTGCTGTTTTATCGGTGAACCCGGATTGAATATACCATCAGTTGTAGGATTATTCGTATCCATAAACCACTCTCTACCACCGGGTTTTGTAGGGTAAACTTCTTTTACTTTAAACAGATGTCTAGGGACACCAGCGGGCGTCGG
>CAVPXM010000068.1:0-16120 GCA_963709405.1 uncultured Nitrososphaerales archaeon | reverse complement strand
TTTCTTCATCATTTCAGTTCTGAATTTATCTATTGCCTTCATAGATAAAGTGTACGATAAGCGAAGTGTCTAGTTATATGTCATATTATTTTTATTGCACAGTCTAGATCTTTAGATAGATAAAGCTTAACAGATGTAGGATATTCCCATCATGTGAGACGTGCTTCTAAGTTGAATCTAAGCCGGGGACAGAAAACAAGTCTAGAATCACTCATGAATAATACAACTAACAAGAAGGAGTATCGTAGGGTACTGGCTATACTTCAAAAAGTTGAAGGTAAATCTTATGAAGACATAGCACATGAATACGAAGTCAATATTCGATCTGTACAAAGATGGGTTGTTGCGTTTACTCATGGTGAGATAGGAGTGGTAAGGATAAAGAAGAGACCGAGAGGACTGAATTCACGTATAACAGATGAAAACAAAGAGGTTATCCTTTCTGCATTATTTAATGATCCCCATATCTTTGGTTATCTTAGAAATACATGGAGTCTAAGGTCACTTGCAAGATGTCTTACAGATGAGCTTGGAATATCAATCAGTTTCAAACATCTGCAAAGAATAACTAAGGATATGGGGATTAGGTGTAAAAGACCAAAATTGGAACTATTACATGGACCTGATTATGAAGAAGGAAAAGAGAGGGTGGAAGATTATAAACGTGTAGCATCAGCTCTGAAAAAAAGGAGTGATGTTAGTATTTGAAGATGAAACTACGATAACACAGAAACCTTGCATACGAAGATCTATGAGTTTTGAAGGCCAGCAACAAAGGATAGGACATAATGGAAGTAGAAAGAAGTTCTCTGCATACATATCCATGCTATGGCCAGATCAGAAGTTGATGTATGATTTCTATGATAGAATGAATTCTACGAATACTATCGACCATCTGGAGAATCTCAAGATAAACATTATGAAAAATGATTGGTGTAAAAGACTCATACTCATATGGGATAACGCTTCATACCATGTAAGCCTAATGGTACGGAATTATATCAATACACAGAAAGGAGAAGACTGGCTAACTATAATCCACCTACCAAAGAAAGCTCAATACCTAAATCCAAATGAAAGAAAAGTAAACCAGCTGATAAAGTCAGATGTATGTGCGAATAGGTTTTATGAAAATATAGAAGACCAGAAAACCGCAGTATCAGAATATCTAGATAATAGATTTGGAAGATGGAATAATGACATTTAATGTGACACTTGACTTAGTAATACACTTCTTCTGTTTTGGACACCTCAACATTATTCCATGTTACTTTTGTCAAATCCAACATTTTTCTGAATGGGTTAGCGGTTCCGGACCAAAACCAGCATAATGATTATTTGCTGATACTACCGCTAAGTTAAGCTTTTATTTATTACCAGATACTACTCACTGAAATTCATCTTTTACTATCATTTACCTAGTCATTTGTCAATGACGTCGTCAACTTCATGATTTTGTCCATTATATATCTTCGCTAACCATGTTATGTTTATCACATCAAGGCAAGTCTTGCTGATAGATGTCGAACCTGAATTGCTACTGCTACTGCTACTGCTGTGGATTCTGTTATGGATGTTTATGAATAATATGTCTTTGTTGCTTATACCGTGCTTTACGTTGAAGCTAGGCGGACGATGAATTATGGGCTTCTGCGAGTGGTCGAAGGGTTGACCGTTGCATGGACTCTTTATGCCAATAACACATACTCCTACCTGTCCATCTTTACCATCCTTTGGGTTGTCTGGCTTCTTACTGCCATCGTCTGTTGGTGTTACTCGATTTGATGGCTGTTGCTCGCCAGTAGATGGACTAGTATTATCGTCAGACCTCTTACTCTCGTCACTGCTACTGCCATCACTGCCACTGCCCTTATCGTTACCACTACTACCACTACTACCACTACTACTATCGCAACCCTTATCACTACATTCTCCAAAATCTCTCTTTACAAATACTGCTAAACACCTATTACAGGAAAGAAGGTAGACAAATGGCATTATTTAGACAGAATGTTAAAGAAATCAAAGAACCGTTGGCAGATTTGCTTGAAGCATACGTCAAACCAGAAGACCATCATGAATTTGAATAACTAGACAACGGTTTGCGATGACCTATATGCTGAAGCTAATTTCTGATTCAGTCATATTTTCTCATTTAGTTCAATGATTCTATCCTGATAGTATCTCGTGTTCCTAGAGTGCAAAGGAGGAACCGGCTCGTTCCAGAGCGGCCAGATGCCCCTTCCAACCATGCATGAATCAATTTAATACTCTAATGGCACGAGGTGGCTGATCTTGATGATCAGAGCTTAGAAATACCTTTAAATCGTTAATGGTCACGTCAGATGATAATGACAATGAGGTCTGAGTTAAAGAAAATCCTTGACATTGTCGCAGACCTAGCAGAGAATGACGTTAAGAAAGATGTCCTTGAGACTAGCATAATTGCACGTAGTGGACTTCCAGATGCCGAGGTAAGAAATCACCTAAATGATTTGGAGTGGCTGCATTTAGTTAAGGAAGCACTACCCAGACCTAGCCACACGGATTTGAGGCTATGGAGCATAACAGAGAAGGGATTACAGGAAGTCCCTGACAAGGACCTTAGATAATTCAGTTTGAAATATGTGATAGGATATTCTAGATATTCTTGTCTACAAGTAATGAGAAATAACACCTCGGTTATAATTTTACTTTAATCCCTGGACCTTATTTGCTACAATCTGGAGACATTCTTTTTGACGTAACCGATTTTCAATTTTGTGATCAATAATTTGAATGAGTTTATTAGTTTACTAAAGTTCCTGTATTGTGACTGATAAAGAATCTTATTATCAAAGTCCTCTGGATATTGTATTAAGATGTCGAGTTGGTATAGACGTTTATTATATTTGTTTATTACAGGTGCATCTCTTAGATTATTAATTAATTGAACGTGGTAATTAGAATCCAAAAAGATTGGCCCAACATATGATATCGTCAATTGTGCTACTGGTGCTAGTCGCATTTAATGCCATATTATCAGGGCAAGCATTTGGACAGAGCTTGCATAATAGGACTATATATGAGGCAGCCAAGCGAGTTCCAGATTCAAAGAGGTCTCAGATTGAAGTAGGTCTCGTTCCTACAGCTGTTGGTATTGTAAATAACATGGTGTACGTAGTCAATACTTTGTATAATTCAGTATCTCTTATGCCAATTGACGGTGAATAAAAATCTGTAAATACAATATATCTAGATTTGAAGCACTTATAGTATATGGCTTGGAAATAAAAGCGAAAATCAATAGAATCACTAGTGCAGATGATCTAATCTCTGAATACGTCACAAATGTAAGCATGATGAATAAACTAACCGCAAAAGAATATTATGCAAGACTTAAAACCTTTCAGACATTTGTTGAGAATAAATATTCGCTAGGCGTCAACGCCATTATTTCTAAGCTAAGAAGAATAAGGAAGATCCCTACTCTCTTCTCAATGGATATGCTAAATGTTTGAGTGAAGGCAAATTTCAATAGTTACATTAAAGCAAAGAGTTGTAACAGTAAAAAACTTCCTTGAGTATCATGATATAGACATCAGTCTACGTAGATTCAAACTGAAGGTAAAACTGCCAAAGACAATTAGAAGGAATAAAGAAGATCTATCTAAAGAGGATATTGTAGGGATATTAAATGCCGCATCGGATATTAGACTAAAAACTTATGTCATGCTATTAGCAGCGACTGGAATGCGCGCAGGCGAGGCTTTATCAACACGCATTAAAGATCTCGATCTTAATTCTAATCCTTCAAAACTATTTGTAAGAAGACAGTATACAAAAACTAGAATAGATAGAACTATTTTTCTAACCGACGAAGTGGACCCATCAATTAAAATCATGGTTGGATTATAAATATCGAACTAGGAGGATTTGTCACATAGGTGAACTAGATGAAAAAACAATTACAGAATATAGAAAACCTGCCAAAGATGATACTGATCTAGTATTTGCAGTTTATCAAAACAAAGACCTTCCAAAAACTCTTTCATTATATCAGGATTTAGTTAGGTCTTTTGCAAAAGACCCTGGATAGAATGGGTAAAGGTACAAGAGAGGATGGTAACGAACGACGAAGGCAGATTACTTTACATTCATTTAGACGATTCGTAAAAACTACTATATCTGACCTTGGCTATGCTGATTACTCGGAGTATTTTATAGGACATTCTGGTTCCACTTATTATCGTAAAAAGGACTCAGAGAAAGCCGAAATATTCCCAAATTGAACCTTATCTAACATTTTTAAATGTTCATCAGCTAGAAAGACAGGGCCCTGATATACAAACCAAGGTAGAGGAATTGGAAGTTCTAAAGCCAATCATTAAGAACCACTGGATAAAGTCAAAGGCGATGCAATCGCACAATATCTGATCAGATTGTTGCTCTGACAGCAAGGTTACAAGAGATCGAAAGAAGACAAGTGTAACATCTTCACTTAAATCGGCGGATGCAATTGTACTGATTCATGCCAAGATTTGAATCATAGTAATACTTCTTACACTCCATTTGTATTTCTAGAAACTCTCCTTGGTAGATTCCAGTTATATTTAATCGCGGATATACGGAAAGAGGTGATAACAATAATTCCTATGATGGTTGAAATTATTATGTTTACTCCCACGTAAAGCAAAATGAAGAACAACAAAACTCCGACGAAACTCACAGATACGTATAGTTCCTTCCTGAGAACCAAAGGGATCTCACTTACCAACATATCACGTATAATACCGCCACCAACGGCAGTAATAACTCCAGCGAACATCATAATGACGAGGTTAAGGCCAAACATGCTGAAGGCAATGCTGGCACCAAGTAGACTAAAAATTCCTAGACCAAATGCATCGAAAGTTAAAAATAGTCCCATTAGATTTTTTGCGTAACGATAAAGCAAGAGAATGCCGATCCCAGTGATTGACGTTATTATTATATACGAAGGATCGGCTAAGGCTGATGGCGGTGTTCGTCCTAAGACAACATCTCTAATGATTCCTCCAGCTAATCCAGCAGCGCCAGAAAATACAACAACTCCTACCACGTCTAGCTTATGTTCTATGGCTTTTAGAGCACCAGTAACTGCAAATATCATGGTCCCAAAAAGATCCAAGAAGTGGATTGGAATTGAGGATAGAATAGCACTATCTAGCAATATTGATCGAAAGTTAATAGACTTTGGTCTACATATAATTGATCGATATATAATTATTATGAATAAATAGCTAATAAATCTATGAATTCAACAAGCATTATTCAGTATAAATGATACTTTACCGGTATGATATCTTATAAGTATCATTCATAGATATAAGGTTAAGCTTTATCAATTTACTAACTGTTGTACTCCCTAATATAGATGACAATAGATTACAGACGTGGGTTACGCTTCTGCCGTCAGGAATTGCATTTATAGGTGAATTCTCGAGTATGACATATGTTTAGATACCATGGTTAGTTAATCCTTTCTCCTTCTTCATTCCAAATACCAAGGTCGACCTCAACAATTATCGATTCATTTTTCTTAGCAGAGTTTCCAATCAATATCGTTTTCATCACTTATTATCTGATCATACGCATCTACAAACCTTGTATATGATTCACCAGCTTACGTGATTGCCATAAAATTCTCATCTTTCTCTAGGCAAATAGCAAATTCGTTTCTGCTTTGATTAGTGTAGATACATATTAATGGAGTTTGAATATAAATCATTTTTTATGAATTGACTTCATTATCTTCTCTTTAAGTTACGATTACATTTTACCTTTGTAGATGCACTACATATTAAGATTGTATATATATTACTGGAAACTAATAAGATACTTATTGATCCTTAAGTGTCAAGCCCATCATGGTTTTATTTCTATGATATATTGGAAGGATTGAACTTTAAAGAATTTAATATCCAGTATCACTTTGTTACCATGTAGTTATCTACATTATCATATCATTACCAGCATTTTCCTTAATACCAGTGCTATTCTATAATGAACTCAAAATCAGGATTAAAATATGCTACATTCAGTAATTAATTTTCCTATCCAATGAATAGAATTATAGAAATATGGTATCGACAACCGAAACGCCTTATGTAAATGTCAGAATATCGAGAATATATGTATTAACAAAATACCTGGTTTAATCATTTGATGTACTACAACTAGGTGTTATTATTAAGAAATAATTTCTGTCTGAAATATGGTCTTAAGATATGCTAAATTTTTTGCTAAATTTGTTGGGATGGAATTGCTTTAAAGTCAGAACTGATTATATCCACGAAGAAAGTTTTTAAGTACATTAGATTTCTCTCTTATGATCCTATCGGTCTCCTTCAGCCTACTACTAAAATTAGTAATATTCGTTATTTGATTGTAATCCACCTCATTACCTTCTTGTTTGAGAAAATCTACAAAGTCAGAAATTGCTTTTACTATCACCTGAATTCCATAATTTGTAATTATCAGTCCCTAGAATATCCGTTCCCTTGACTAATCCGCTATCCTTCAGATAAACTATTTCTCCATAAACCAAATTTGTATCGGTATAACTTAGGTCAGCTTCTTCAATGAGCTTATTAGTGACTTGTGGATGTCCGAGCTGTTCACTATAATGTTTCTTGTATAATAGAAATAATATTATAAATCTGACTTCTTGATGATCTAGATAGCTCAACTACGATAATTTAACTCTTATAGAAAACAATTTATCCGAAAAATAAAGGTATTTATTCATTGGACGTAAGAATTCCCTCTAATAATTTCATTGGTACTAGACGGATAATGTTCTTTATCGATGGTGGGTACATCAGAGAGGAACTCAAGCGATTGTTTTTCAATGACGATTTAAATTTTCTCGCTTTTATACAACTCATAAAAGAGGAGTTAACTGACAATTTCTTTCTCGAAGTAATCCGGACTTATTATTATGACGGAAATCCGGATAAAGATGATCCCTTTTACGATCAAAAGAAGTTATACCCTCAAAATGTTCAGGGTATTATAGTTCCAAATTCAGGACACTGGATTGCAGAAGAAGTCTGCCAGTTTTTCTAGTAAAGTTACTCAATAATTTCTTTAGTGGTAATTCTACTAAAACTAGTAAATGAGGAATTCACATAATTCTGCAATATAAACATGTGAAGAGATACATACATATGAACGAGATAACACTCGCAGAGTTCAGTTTTACAGCAACGATCAATGCTCCCATTGAAAAGATCGATCTGAAGCATGAAGCTATAAGCTTGTGTGGATGAATGTCGGAATAGGCGCTTGTACCTTTTCGCATGCTCGCGCGTGGTGTAAAAACTCCATCGATGACGTAGGCGCCGATAATGTTCACCTGTTATCTAACGCATGACTGCGGAGCAGAAAATACCTCCGGATGTGCAGTTACATACTCTCGAACGCTCATACTTGGTTTTCCGGTTAACTTCTGCACGTCCGACGTCAACCGATCGTAGCGATTTTCCGCGATGAGCTTAGTTATAGTGGAAACGTGGTGAAAAACGTACTGAGGTAAATTGAGTGGCAATAATTCTTCCTTCAGCCACTTGTCGTATGGTGTGTCCACATATTTCACTGGGCGATTTAGTACGATCGCGTATTCTTTTGCGATCTCATTCATGTCTTCTGATCGAGGACCAGTCAGTTCATAGACCTTCCCTAGGTGACCGGTGGGATCTTCCAAAATTGTGGAAACGACTCTTGCCACATCGCTAGCGGAAATTGGTGAAGTTCGCGCCGAGCCAAATGGCAATCTAATTGTCCCATCTTTGGCGATTGATGAGGCCGCCAGGCTAGAGAAGAAAGGTTCCAGGAAGAGCGTCGACCTCACATGTGCTACAGGCACTCCAGACCAGTTAAGGACTTGCTCGCCGAGCCAATGTTGTTGCTGCTGAGCTGACCCGGTCATTTCAGTTAGACTCATCTGCGAAACTGTCATTTGCGAGATGTTCACGAGAATCTCGAAGTCGGGGATTTCTTTTGCTGCGGCTGCTGCAATAGCCGTAGCTTGAAGATATGGTGACGAGATACTCATGCCAAAATACATCCGCTTGCAACCGCGCAATGCTCTTACTACGTCAGCACCATTTGTGAGGTGGCGGGGATTTATTAATCCCAAATTGGGTCTAGTAGAAGGAATTCATTAATTCCCTCCTGAATCCTGAAGCCTCATTTTAATACTATATTATGCTTTGTTGCGCGATTCATTATGTTGTAAGTGATATTTATTTGACCACTCTGCATTTAGCTACCCAATAATAATTATTCTGGCATGATTGACTGGCCTTCGTATAATCATTCATTAGTAAGACGTGGCCAAGTACCTCTTAGATTTTGATGTACTTGATGGATGGGATCATGAATTATCTCAAATGAATCTTGGTAAGGTTGGTGAACCTTACGACTATCCAGATTCCTTTATTAAGATCCTAGGTTACATGAGAGATTATTTTCATCTACCATATAGACAGACAGAGGGCGTAGTTATAGCACATGCAAGTACAAAGGTTCCAGGTATACCACATTATAGGACTATTAGTAGACGCATAAACAGGCTACAGATCAAAATCAATGAAAAATTAGGAAATGATATTGTCATTGCTATAGACAGTACCGGTATTAAAGTAGCTAATCGAGGTGAATGGATGCGGCATAAATGGCATGTTAGGAAAGGATATCTAAAGATACATGTAGCAGTTGACATCAAGAAGAAAAGAATCCTGTCTTTGGAGGTAACTAGTGAAGAGGTACATGATGGTAGGATGCTAAGCAAGCTAGTAGACAATGCTTCTGAGAATAATCATGTGAAGGGCATGTTAGCAGATGGTATGTACGACAGCAATAACAATTTTAGATACCTGTCAAAGAACCATATTAAACCAGGTATAAAGACAAGAAGTAATTCCAAGGTAAGGTCAACTAACTGTCATGCTAGGAATATGTCTGTAGTAAAACAACAAGCAAATCTCAAAAGATGGAAGCGTAGCGTGAGCTATGGACACAGGTGGATGGCAGAAACAGCATTCTCTTCAATTAAAAGAATGTTTGGTGAACATGTAACAGCTAGAAAATTTCCTAATATGGTAAAGGAAATCTTCCTAAAGGCAACTCTGTATAACATGTTCAATCGAATGACCTAACTAACGGCTTGCATAACCTAAAATCCTAATGAATCATGCAACAGAGCACTATATTACATCAAAAATGGAAGGCGCCATAATAGGAGCGGTCTAGCACAAAAGTTTCTCTGTAAGAATTGCAAGTATCGATTCGTATCCAACATAGGATTTGAACATTCACAGAAAATCCCAAGGTAATGAGCTTCCATAGATCTCTAAGGGAGTTTCGTTACTAAAAATCGAGCATCATTTCAAACAATTCTACAACAGGATTTCAATCTAAGAATACAGTCAAAATAGGCAGCATTAATAGATCATAACTGCTAATTACGCAAGAGATCTATTGTATCTAAATTTTCAATAAGTGAGTCAGTAGCGACTAGTGCATCTTCTGTTCGTACCACATGGATGGCCACAAGCTCAGCGTTTAATCCTTTTGTTATCAATAATGCATAATCTGCTGCTTTCATTGCTGATTCGGAATCGTCTATGGGAACCAGTATTTTCGAAATTCTTGCAGTTATTGAAGACAAGTTTGTCTACTATGTATAAGGTAACGATGTATTAAAATTTGTCTAAAGTAAATGACTGAAATGAGTGGTTTACAGACAATAGATACTAGATCAATAGTAACTACCTAAGCATAACAAATTAAGAATAAGTAGAGACCCGATCTGAGATCGCACCCAAACTAATATAGGGAGCGAAATTTAATGAAAAAGAATTTTGATATTTTTGTACTGTCCAACATTGATTATAGAGTTTGACGTTCAAAAGGAGATATGCGATCACAAGGTACAGCAGAATCTATCTTCAATTTATCACGATCCTTCTGTGATAATATAGGTCCAATTGGATTCGATGTGGGGCGATTGGTTTGACTTGACTGTGAATTAGACTACAATAATAATTTTGTTGTATATGCTATATTTACTTGGCGACTTTTTACCTGGACTCACATCTTCTATAAATATTACTGTGATAATAACAGCTTTGTAATGGTGCATTGCATATGACTAACAAGAAAATACTAGTTATTGGTGGTGTTGCTGCAGGTCCTAATGCGGCATCAAAAGCTAAAAGAATTGATCCTGATGCTGATGTAAAGATAATTCAGGATGAAAAAGTGGTCTCTTATGGTGCATGTGGAATGCCATATGTCATTGAAGGTATAGTAAAGGAGTTTCAAGAACTAATAGAAAGACCAGCAGATGTATTCAAAAAAAAATACCAGATAGATGTTATTACTAATACCTGTGCACAGAAAATAGACCGAGTAAAAAAGGAAGTATATGCAATAGATCTGCAAAGTGGAGTAGAAACAATTTATGAATATGATTCTTTAGTGGTAGCTACTGATGCAAGAGCGATACTTCCTAACATCAAAGGTATCAACCAGAAAGATGGTGGTGATGATGGTGTATTTCTAATACGAAATTATGAAGATGGGCTAAAAATACATGAGTCTACAATAACAAAAAAATGCTTCTACGCGTACGCATATATAAACAGTAGCTCCCATTCACGCAACCTTGTCTAATCAAACAGAAGAAAGAAGAAAGGAGATACTGGGAGCAGTTACTGAAGCAGCAAGGAAATACGCAGACAAGAGCTCGGGTGCTGTGAAGCTCAGTAATGAAGCTATATGCATCGTTGGTAAGAAATGATTGCATTATTCCTTCAACAATATACCAACAAAAAGAGTTTCTGTAGTTAATATTTACGTTAGCATGCGTCAACTATCTCGAGAAATCAGGGATAATCAGACAATTAGAATGAAATTCATACTCATATCATACTAGAATGTATTAATGGACTAAAATATCATAAAAGCCCTATACAATACAATGAATATTGAATAGTTGCTTTTATGGGATAAGAAATAAAACAAGGACAACCGATCAGAGAGCAATAGAGTGACATAAGTCAAATGAGATTTGAAAATGAACATACTCTCAAAAAACACTTGAAATCACACGAAGAGAAGGCATTTCATGAAAGCTATGAGAGTGCAATAAAGAATGTCAAATCGCAATTCGGTAAAAAATATTCCATGATGATTAACGGTAAAAATGTTATATCCTCAGAGACTTTTGTCGATATTTCGCCGATAGATAAAAGAATAAAATTAGGTTACTTCTCAATCGCAACAACAAAACATGTGCAAATGGCTATTAAAGCAGCCAAGACTGCGTTTGAGAAATGGAGGAAGATTGGTTATAAGTCTCCTATTCATATCTGCAACGCTGCTGCAGATCTGATATCCAAGCGTAAATTTGAATTAGCAGCTTGGATTTCTTATGAAAACGGTAAGAATAGGTACGAGGCCATTGCTGACGTAGACGAAGCAATTGACTTCATAAGATACTATTCAGAAGAGATGGATAGAAATAGCGGTTTCATAATTCGAACTAAGGATGCAGATACAAATGAAAGAAGCAAAAGTCTGATGAAACCTTACGGCGTGTGGGCTGTGATCGCTCCGTTCAATTTTCCTTTTGCAATCCTGGTAGGTATGAGTATCGCAGCACTAATCACTGGTAATACAGTAATTTTAAAACCTGCAAGCGATACTCCTATCATCGGAACTCTATTTGTAGAAATTATGAAAGAAGCAGGACTACCTGACGGAGTGCTAAACCTTGTGACAGGCTCTGGAAGGAAAATTGGAAAAGCAATTATAGCAAGTCATGATGTTGCTGGTATTGTTTTTACTGGTTCTAAAATGGCAGGGTACAAAATAATGGAACAATCTAGTACTATTAGACCACGGCCTATAATCGCAGAACTTGGAGGTAAGAATCCAGTAGTAGTTACCGAAAATGCAGACATTGATAAAGCTGCAGAAGGGATCATAAAGGCAGCTTTTGGTTATTCTGGCCAGAAATGCAGCGCGTGCTCAAGGGTATACGTACAGAAAAACGTGAAAGAACTATTAATAAAAAGATTAGTGGAGAAAACAAGAAATTTATCTATCGGGAATCCACTTGTCCCGAACGCGTTTATGGGTCCGTTAATTAACTCCAATGCTTACAAGAATTATCAGAAATTCGCAAAAATAGCATCCAGAGATGGTAGGATAATAATAGGCGGGACTGTGAAACGAAGCGGCGACTTTAAGTATGGGTACTATGTAGAGCCTACAATTGTTGATGATTTACCCAAAGGGCATATGTTATTTAAAGAGGAACTGTTTGTACCGATCCTATGTGTAGCAAAATATAAGCACTTTGACGAAGCGTTACAGCTTTGTAATGAGTCTGAATACGGATTGACCTCAGGTATTTACAGTACGAAGAAAGAAGAGATTCATAGTTTTCTTGAGAATGCGAAAGCTGGAGTTATATACGTTAATAGAGCTGCCAGTGCCACAACAGGAGCAATGGTGGGTTCTCAGCCGTTTGGTGGTTGGAAAGATTCTGGCACGACGGGCAAAGGAACAGGAGGGCCTTATTACTTGCCTCAATTTCTCAGAGAGCAGAGCCAGACTGTTGTTACCTGACTGATACCATCTGGAAATAAATAGCTACACAAATGTGTAGCTTATTCATTTGTTACACAACACTACAATGAAACTGTGAGAATTTTAGTCTTTAAATCTAAATTCAACAAGTAATGACTAGATAGCAAACAGATGTTTCCACCTACGGCTCTACGATTAACCAGTGATAAAAAGCATATGTAACAGTACTTATCATTTAGTAACTGCATTTAGTCAATCACGGCTGGAGAATAGATCTTGCTAACAGTAGGATGTTTCTCTTTCTCTCGCGAATTCTGCGCATAGAGTAGGGAAGCCACTGATTGCCGTATGGGATATATTCAGACGTCTTAAATCCCCTTTCTACAAGATTTTCCTTCAACTCGTTGTGAATACCCATAAGTAGTTGAAATTCAAATTTCTTTTTATCGATGCCAAATTTTTCTGATAACTCGATTGCATTGTTTATGAGTCTAGAATCATGTGTCGCAATGGCAAAGAGATTATTTTTGTTTTCGTCCTCAAATAGCATTTTTATCAATTTGGAGAAGTTTGAATTGATTTCACTCATTGATTGAAAGGCGTTTTCTTCATTTTGTCTATAAGCACCTTTAACTATTCTAACATTTGCTCCTTCTTCCAATATATGCAACAAGTCACTTGCACTTCTTCTAAGGTAGGATTGTAAGGCTATTCCTACTGATGAGTACTCCTTCAAAAGATTCAAGGTAAATCGAAATTGTAACTTTCTACGTACTCAAACGATTCGATATCTATCCACATAAATTTCCCTAAGCTTCCTGCTTTTTTAGAGATCCTCCTAAGATTATGTAAACACTCCTCATTACTAATCTTTAAACCAACTTGAGTTGGTTTTACCGATATACATCCATCAATTTCATTAGTATTGATGAGATCTAGTAACAGACAATATTCTTTTACTGTTTGTTCAACACTATTACTATCAGTATTATCTTCACCGAGGAAATTCAAAATGGCCGAGATTCCTCTTTTGTTAGAATTTTTAGCAGCTGTTAATGCATCTTTATACGTTGTACCTGAGACCCACTTTCTGGCTACCCGAAACAACAACCTTTCGATTAACGTGCTAGTATATAGGGGCGGAGATGATGAGGCAGAGTATTGTGACTCTGATATTTCAGAATACCAGTTTTTGGCTACAATGATATATTATACATTAATTCGTCTATTAAACATTCATCATGGAAAAAGAGCATTTTCAACTCACGATACCTGTATAATCTTTATATTGAGTTAGTTTCACATCGAAAACGCGATAATGGCCTCTTTGATTGGAGTAAGCATTGCTTATTGCACGCATAGAGTGCTTAACTTTTTTACAAGTAATGACTTATACCGATCCTTTGGTGATATGTCCTCATAGTCTATTGAATCCTCGGTTCAAATCCCAAAAATAAGAAATAAGAAAGAAATCAGTTGTGAACAAGCATCGTCCAGCAATTTAACTGAAAATGACATAGGTAAGTGGAACATATCTAATAACAACAAGATAATCTACGAAATGAGAGACTTTATATTCTAGACAAAAACTGGCATACTGGACTAAGAGGTTATATACTGACCTTCAAGAACCAGACAGGACTGATGTGTTAATAATTGTACAGCATATACAAGGCAATGACAGGAGCATATTGTGGATCGTTCGATGTATAACATCTCTTATTAAAATGCGAAGACATCTAGAAAAAAAACTTTAATTACTGTGGTCAACCAACAGAGAAATATTGTATAGTATGTCTCAAGTATGGATGTGCAGAACCTCTAAGAGCACATTATACCGGTCAAAATCATCATGTAGACCTGGCAAATAAGAACGTACAATTAGATGTAGATACAGGGGAACAGATAGTTGAAGAAGACCAGGAGTAGATGAAGATGGATAAGATTGAGATAGAATCAAACTATAAGCCAGAACCAGTAACATTCACTCTTGATGAATCATTAGCGGTATTAATGGGTCTAGGCACTGCAATAAAGAGTATTGCTGATGCTAATCCAAGTGGAAACATAGATTCAGATGGTCTGAAATACATCCAAGACATGAAGACGGCATCCGATAAGGTTGTTGCAAGTATCGATAAAGAAGTATTAGAGTCAGTGTTAAAGAAGAGGTTGACATCTGATGACTGACTGTAATTGGCCTAAATGCAAGAACAAAACTATACATGGAGATAGAATCAGCCTCCTTTTTTGTTGACATGATAATTTTCTTGCAGCATGTGAATTTTAATAGTATAAAGGTGTATGAATGCAATCAAATTGATAATCTCATCGACCTTGTTTGCAAACAAAGAAACTTAAGATTTCTTATTATTTATCAAAACAGTAGTCATAATAGTATCATGAACATTCACTGCTATTGGCACATCTGCAAAACTAATATCTATTGCCCTTCTAACATAAGATTCTAAGATCTTGTTTTATCATTTCCTAGAAAAAATTGCGATTCATTTGCGATTCTCGTCTTCCAATTCTATAGTGCCGCTGAATACACTTATTTCCCGCCAAGGAATATATTTGTCTAGTCATTATTATCTGCTTTTCTACCACGTATGCCATATCCAGACGAGCAATCCTGCTAATATTGTTCCTCCTAATATTCTAATCATGATGTCTGCAATAATTCTAGTCATTTTGTTTCCTCCTATAATTGCATTTCTATCTTATTACTTAATGCTAAAAATTCAGGCACGACTGACTATTGTCATATATTTTGTATCTCCCAAATTTTGATTTAGATGGCAGCATGCCCATGTTATGAGCTATTTCCGAAATTATAGATATAGCAATGGATTATCTTCCAATTCATCAACCTACTAGCATGATACTAATCAATCTGAAGACAGATAGAATCATAGGATATTGCCATAGAGTTCAATGTATAATTACATTTTTAATTTATCAGATCAGTATATCGTATCCTTGTCAAATGGCAAACAGATTTGAATCCCCTTATGATTACGAGAAAGGAAAAAGTATCAGATAAAAAAAATTTGATGTTAATGAGCTGTTTGAATTGGCTAACTTTGCTCTTGCAGTGGAAATAGTGTTAGTCATAGCTAGAAAAGACATTCTGCTGTTCAAATGTAAAACAAACAAGACTTATGTCGAGTGTTAACAAATAGAGAAACGCCTCGCAGTATGCTTGAACATGTACTTGATTATATTATCTGATAACGATATGTTCCAGGATACATCCAGAGTTCGAGACTTATGCTTAACCAACTGATTAAGGATTATACATTTTTTAACTTTGTCACTTGTACAGAATGGATCAGGATCAGGTTAGGTCTAGTCTTTCCTTCAAAATCGTCACGATTAATTATTATATCAAAACTGTGGCTCCCAAAGTAAGTATTAATAATTAAATCTAATTCTTGTTTTGAAGAGCCACTTACACTTCCCATGGTAAATACAGAAAAGAGATGAAAATCGA
>CAVPXM010000067.1:0-15555 GCA_963709405.1 uncultured Nitrososphaerales archaeon | reverse complement strand
TAACAATAATTTGTTATCTTAACTTTACAGAGCCTGTGTTTGAAATGATTATTATATATACTAGAAAGGAATTCTCTTAGCAAATGGCCTCTGAGCATTGCCGGGGTAGCTCAGCATGGCCAGAGCGTTCGACTCATAATCGAAAGGTCGCGGGCTCAAGTCCCGCCCCCGGCACTAGATCCTTGGATTATATTAAGAAGACGGATGCTTCTATGAATGCAAGCGAAAAATCTGGCGCTTTTCATTGACCATTTATAAATTGAGTTAAGTATGTCGAGATCATTAAATTGGTTTTTGAATGAATCTGAAATAATTCAATTTAAATCCCCCAACGTAATAGCAGTCGATATCTACTAAAAGTAACTGTCACGAGATAGGTCTCCGATATTACATCGAATTCGAGGTCATTCCCCTGACATTCACCAATATTGCATGGCTATCTTCCTAATCTTCCATTACATTATGCACATGATTTGAAAAGGTGCATTCAAGAAGATTGTGAAAAAAATTTTAATATATATATAAATGAAGTAAATTACTAAAGGATCCTAACTTTTGATATGCCAGCAAAGATTTCAAAATGAGAATATCTTCTATCTAGCACTTATAGACTCAAGGTTTTTCCCTGGCATGTTCTTTCTAGGTAATTGAATATGCCACAATCCAAATCTTATTTCCATTTTCCAGTGAATACTACGATTGATGTTAAAGGGATTAGCGATGTCCATGACGTGGTTGACAAGTTGGTCAAATTATATAGAGACTCTAGCTGGCAAGACAAGTTTAGTTGTAGACTTCTGCTCCCAAAAGGAGACATCAAGACGACTGAACTGAGTAGAAAAATTGGCATGGCGATACAAACTCAATTTCTTTTGGAGCTAAGAAAAAATAAGCTAAAGCCAAATATTAAAGAGGTAAGGTACATACATGATGAAAATCATTATGGTTGGGTGCTAGCCAGCCCTTCAATACACGAAGCATTTGAAGGTTCTTCTAGAATTTGAAATCAAACTGGTGAATTAAATAATTAAAATTTCAAGCTCGCTCGATTATTTCTAAAAGGCGTATTTACTCATATTTCTGAATAGTTTTAGGAATGATGAGGCCTTCGGAGGGATTTGAACCCTCCTCGAGCGGTTTCTTCCAAGAATTTGATGATTGACTATCTCGTCTTGACCACAGCCGCCTATACTAACCAGGCTATACTACGAAGGCCAACCAACAACTTTAGAGATATGACATTATATAATCGTTAGAAAAGAGATTGCAAACGGCTTCAGAAATGAGCATGACAAAGATCATGCAATTTCCGAGTACGGCGACAATCACAACAAACCGTTACGATTCAGTATTTATGTCATTTTGAGGGTATAATGCCCAATCTGACTGTTTCTATGTCTCTTTCTTCCAATTTATCGGCTAGAGCATTAAGCCCTATGGAGTCGCCAGCTAAATGACCCAGGATAATTAGATTTCCATGCAGTTGCTCTTCCTGCATTTTTAGTAGATCGCTATAGTCGATATGAAGATATATTACAGTGGAAATTCCATGTTGAAAATATACCCTTGCGATAGGAAACCCACCGTTGGTTCCTGCAGCTAAGACTAAAGCCCATCGGCCAACTCTGTTATCCATGCTCCCAAAAACAGCCTCCACTTTGGTATCGACATTCATGAATTCTGAGATAGATTCGACTGAGTTTATTACGTCTGAGATGTATTCTGTATTACCTGAAATTATTTGTTCCAATAGCTTTCTTCGCATAAACTCGTCACACGGTTGATGAATATTGACAAGCGGCAAGTCCAGCATCTTCGCGGCATGAACAACCTGATCATAAATATTAGCATGAGATTTTATTCTGACTCTTTCCTTCAGCTTGCGTGTAGCATCTGCAGCGATATCATTCGGGATCCCTTTTTCAACCATGTAATCAGTGTGCCGATCAATTACCTTCTGGAAATTGAGCAAGGAGATTCCTATTGGATGATGTGCTATCACGGCATCACAACCAAGATTCTTTGCGAGAACCAATTCTGCTATGCTCACATCTATTGCTATCAGAACCTTGTGAATATTATCCCCTTGAACATGTATATTGCTGTCTGCAGGTAATTTTTTCCAATTTACTAAATTCAGGCTTATATTAACAATATCTTCGGTGTTAATCCCCAAGGCAATACGCGTATTTCACGAGTGATTCCTAATAAATGCTCTCAAGTGAAACAGTGGCAGAGATCAATTATTTCGGATGATTTTTCAGATTGCTATTGCAAGCTTTAAATTCAAATGAATCTATCAGAATCTAAAATGAGTTGCTCTGACGAATACATCTCCCATAGCACCGAGGAAAATCTTATTCAGATAACACCACAAATCAAGTCGAAGCTACAGAAAGCAAAGTACGGGGTTTACAACCATTCGGCAGTGGAGTTATGTCACTGGACAAAGAAATCATTTGCAAATGAGGGTGACTGCTATAAACACAAATTTTATGGTATATCTACTCACCGGTGTATGGAAATGACACCAGCTGCGATGAATTGCGAAAATCGTTGTGTTTACTGCTGGCGTCCGACAGAGTTCTACGATACCTTACAAATGCCGCCAGAATTGGTTGACGAACCGGATGTTATAGTGGAGAATTTAATTGAAGCGAGGAGGAAGCTAATTAGCGGGTTTTATGGACATTCCAAAAACAGCAAGGAAAAACTCGATGAGTCGTTGTTTCCGGCTCATTACGCGATATCACTTTCCGGTGAACCAACGATGTATCCAAAGCTGCCGCAACTGATCAAGTATTTAAAAACTTTAAGGGCTACTAAATCAATTTTCCTGGTCACTAATGGCCAAGAACCTGAAATGCTCGCTAGACTACAAGATGAAGATGCATTACCAACGCAAATATACCTTTCGACAAACGCATCCAACAGAAAGATGTTTTTTGTTATCAACCGACCACGGTACAAGGATGCATGGGAAAGATGGTGGAAGAGTTTGCACTTCCTTGCTTCGGCGCAAACTAGAACAGTACCTACGTATGACATTGATCAGGGATTACAATGATCATTTAGACTTTGTAGAAGAATTTTCGAAAATGATGGAAGAAGGTAATCCTCATTTTATAGAGCTAAAATCTTACATGAATATAGGAATGTCAACCATGCGGCTTGGACGGAATAACATGATGGAGATGAGCGAAGTTCGAAACTTTGCTCGCTTGCTCTGTTCGAAATTACGAGGATACTCTATAATGGATGAAAGCGAAATTTCTAGAATTGTTGTAATACAAAATAAAGTAAGATATACTGATAGATGGATAAAGGGCTACTTTAGTTGAATCATTATATCCAGTTGGAAGTATACAGGTCATTCGAATTACTGTCTTAACCCTCTTAACACAAACTGATGACTAATGTTCGGGTTTGGATACGGAACATTAGATCAAGTGTGAAGAGGAACAGAGAAAAAAGAAAGAAAGAAAGAAATAACGACTCTATCGACACCTAACTTTATAAAACACAATCTGAATTTAGTGATCTGATTTGCTTGTTCATTATAAAGATACACGATATGACTACGCCACGAAAAAGGCATATGCATGTCTCGCACAATATTTCTGACCTAGAAGCGAAATTTGCAGATATGCATGTAAAGTAATTTTTATTCTTAGCCAAATTCTGTTAACAACCGATATTTTTATAGTCATTTTTACATGCTACCCAAGGTCAATTAATTGAAGCTTGAGAAATTCATGTTAATGTTAAGCTTTGGGTTAATAATTTTCTCTATTGTATCAATAACTGCTGCGAGTGCTCAGCCAGCAACACCTAGCGTGAAGATTACTTCTCCCACCAAGGGACAGAAGTTATCGGATGGAATCAAGATTCTAACGATTACAGGGACTTCCTCAGACAGACCTGACACCAAATGTACTGTTGGGGTTCTTATAAATGACTTTAAACCGTACAAGAACGTTATACCGAGTGGGACAGGTAAAGGCGCAGAGGATTTCTCTTCTTGGAAATATACCTTTACACCATCTAATACGTCGGTGATAAAAGAAGGAAATAATAGAGTGACATCGAAAATTTCCTGTGTCAATGCAAAAGATAGCAACGCTCCTGCCGCCCAATCTGTCAAGTTTTATAGCGTAAATTTCACAGGTGTATCAAATTCATATAAACCGATTGTTCCTTCAAAAAGTGTCAATTTTGCCGAGATGAAAAAGTCGAAAAATGTTACTCCAGTGCCTACCGTAACCAGTGTTAATAATGGCATAAAAGAGCATAAAAAGATTGTCGAAACCGCAGTTAACAAGACAGTTAATAATGGTATTGCGGAGCGTAAAAACAGTATTGTGGAGAAAAATGTTACTCCAGTGCCTACCGTAACCAGTGTTAATAATGGCATAAAAGAGCATAAAAAGATTGTCGAAACCGCAGTTAACAAGACAGTTAATAATGGTATTGCGGAGCGTAAAAACAGTATTGTGGAGCGTAAAAATAGTATCGAAAATGCACTAAACGTGACAAATCAAGGGTCTGCTAGTGAGAAGGGAACTGTGTTCGTTCCTCCATATAATATCAGAATTACTTCTGGTACTATTAATAGTAACAACAGTCCTAACGCAGCAAGTAATCAAACCACAACTAATACTACTAATATCATTCCAGGCAAAGTCGTAATCTCAAATCAAATTCCTGCAAAGCCAAACACTACATTAATTCCTCCAAAGCCGACTAGCAGCAACTCGGTAAGTAATCATGTTACAACTAATACTACTAATATCATTCCAGGCAAAGTCGTAATCTCAAAACAATCTACCGCCGAGCCGACGCCAAAGCCTGCATCAATTCCACCAAAACCAACAATTACAATCTCAATCAATAATAGCAATAGCTCAGCAAACAACCAAAATCCAACTAGCGCAAATACTCCAAGTAACAATGCTAATAACTCAAGTAATAGTACCACCAGCACAATAATTAACGAGCAAAATCAAGGCCAGAATGGCTCAATACCTGGGAGTGTACCAAACGGAATAGGTCCCAGTCTAATATTTCCAATGCCTTTCCATGAGTTGGAAAGTACTAATTTGCCGAGTCAGCCATCGCCACTTCAACCGAATCCTTCAAATTCAAAAGCTAATCTTGGAGTCCAGACAAGCAGCGGCTCACCACCAATCGTCGCTATTAAACAATCAACTTCAGTTGTCAATGGGCAAGAACAAGTTACCTTGAATGGAGGGGCTAGTAAATCTCCTAGCGGTTCAATTGTATCTTATTCATGGGTACCACTCAGTAATAGTCCATCGATAATCTCGAAAGGTAGTGACTCTCCAGTGCTATCCTTTATGGTTCCAAAGGTTCAGTCCGACACACACTTCGCGTACAGGTTAACGGTGACTGACAAAGCGGGACGTGCCTCTTCAGCGACTGTTGATGTACTTGCTAAAAAGGCTAATCCGTCTGCTTCTACATCGTCAATTAACCAATTATCATCTAATTCTATTACTCAGACCAACTCAAATAGTCATGTCCAGGTTAGTAATAGCAATCAGAACGTGAATGTTTCCACAGCGATCGAGCAATCTCAAAATATCCCATCAAGATTTCTGGTTAACAATAATCAAGTAAATATCCCAAGTCCATATACGGCTGGCCAAATTAATTCGTCTATTGTAAATATTCCTTCAAATTCGTTCAATAATAATATACACACTACAATATCGCAGGAGCTTGCTTCTAATTTGACAGCGAACCAATCTAATCTAGCTCCTCCACTTACCCCTCCCTTCACTTCAGCTACGACATTATCTGAAAAAACTATTGCTAATAAAGAACCTCCCGTTGCAGTAGCGGGCCCAGATCAAATAGCGAATGGGGGGTCGACAGTTGTTGTTGACGGCAGTGGCAGTTACGATCCTGCAGGCGGAGATTTGTCTTATAACTGGGATCAAATAGCCGGACCTTCGGGCACAACTGTAAGTGGAGCTGACACGTCAGGCTGGTCATTCAAACTCCCTGATGTTTCAAATGATGCTCTTCTGAAGCTCAAGCTCACGGTAACAAATAACGAAGGGCTGTCAAGTACAGACTACTTGAATATACTGGATAGGTCTACAAACCAACTTAAAGAGACGAATAATCATAGCAGTGACCACCACAATTAGAAAATGTTACTTTGACCCGAAAATTTCTTTGGTTTTCCACTTTTACCTTATATCCACGAACTGAGGATTTTTTCTTCCATATGCTCCTATAATTAAGTAATTTTCATTCTTCTGTAATGTCATGTTCAAATGTCACCAGTAAATGTTTTATATGACGATCAGGTAACACTCGAACTAATGAATCGTCTAATTCTACCAGCCCTAATGGCAGGAGTATTGGCAGTGGGATTAATAGTAGGTCCTTCTCTTATAGGAAAATCCCAGTCTAATTCTGCATATGCTCAAGCTCCGGCGGCGCCAACGGGCAAACAAAAACATGTGACTATTATCGCAAGCGAAAAAGAAGTTCAAGTCGCTCCAGATAACGCTCTTCATCCAGGCGGAATTAAGTACAATGCAATGGTGTTCAATGGTACTATCCCTGGTCCGTTAATTTCAATCGATCAAGGAGATAACCTAACAACCACACTTAAGAATGAGGGAAAGCTTGTCCACAGTGTGGATTATCATGCTGGATTTGGTACTAACGCTGCAAATTCCGGTCCAGTCCAACCAGGTCAATCCAAGACATGGAGCACTGTAGGTGCTATCCCAGGATTCTTCTTCTATCATTGTAGCGCTGATGCACTCAACGGTATCTGGGAGCATGTAGCAAGCGGAATGTACGGAGGTATAGTGGTACATCCGACAAATGAAGAAAAGGCCAAAGAATTCTATGTAGCTTTTGGAGAAATTTATGGATCTAATATTCCAGCCCCACTTTCAGGTAAGAATCAAACCGGTCCAGCTAACTTCAACCTTACCAACATGTTGGCAAACAATAATGACCTAGAGCTTACAAACGGCATGGCATTCAAATACGTTCCAGCAGTTGGAAAGATTGCAAAGATCGAACTTAACAAGAATGCCACGGTTTTCATGGTGAAACCTAATGAACTGACTAGGTGGTACATTGCGAATGGCGGTCCCAATCACTTCCTTGCATTCCACTTCATCGGAAGCATGATAACTGTGCGTGATGGTAGTGCTGGTGCAGGTCTAGGTGATAGATACGGCTTGGTCAACAAGAATGATGATACTTGGACTATTCCACCAGGATCTGGTTCTGTAATCGAAGCAACATTCCCGCAACCTGGACTCTACGTTGGTGTTACACACTCCTTATCTGATGTGGTAAAGGGTGGTGCATTTGCAGTCTTGGCCTCGAATAACGCAACAGACACCGACCATCCAGCAGGAACATGGGTGCCTCCAAAGGGCAGCGACATGGTAACTAGCAGTCAACAACCAAAGAAATGACCGCAGACTGGCGGCCTTACCAAATACGTTGACTAGTAGCCGTAAAAGATAAAGGAGGAAGAATTTCCTCTTCTATCTTCCAAATTTTTGTTCTATTTTTTCCAAAATAACATAAGAGTTAGTGCATAGCTCGTTCAATACATTTTATGATGAATTTATACCATCAGTAATAGGAAAATATAAAAAAATTGAGACTGGTAAGTCATATGATGGTGCAAATTCTATCGAGATAAACGCTTCAGCCACTAATATACTAGTATGGCTTGGCCTAGTTTTATAAGATTCCCATTGTTTTAGACACATTGATCTATGAATTCACTTTGCTTTGCTAGTACTAATCAGTATAAGTATTCAGAAATAAAATCGATTCTTCAACAATACAACTTGGGTGTCACATTTTGTAAACTGGATATTAAGGAGATTCAATCAGACTCGCTTGAGGAAATAGCACTTGAGAAATGTCGATATGCATTTTCAAAAATAAAAAGTCCGGTTATTGTAGAAGATGATGGGTTATTTATTGATAAGCTTAATGGCTTTCCAGGCCAATATTCTGCATTTGTTTTTAAGACTATCGGCATTAAAGGTATTCTAGAATTATTACGGACTTGTGAAGATCGATCTGCCTATTTTACCTCAATTATTACATATTGTAATGGTCAGAAACCACATGTATTCACCGGGAAGACTCGTGGATGGATAAAAGAGGATGAAACGGAGGGTGGGTGGGGATTCGATCCGATATTTATTCCTATGAAAAGCGATCTCACCTTCGGTCAATTAGGCACCCTTAAAAGGAAACAGGATTTTTCTCATCGATCAAAAGCTCTTAGTAAATTTGCGGAGTGGTATACACAGTTAAATCGGCACGATGAAAATTAAACAATAAAATACTTTGAATTGTATATATTATAATTATTTTATCACATTATTATTTAAATTATATTTAGTGAAAGTTACTCTACAATAAACTATAACAGACTAATATGAAATTTGACTCTCCGAAAATTATTCAGAATGCTTATATAAAATGCTATAGACTAAATGTATTAATGAACACAAATCTAAAAATTGCAACATTGGGTGTCATACTAGGCAGCAGTGTTGGCCTTTGGTATCGTAGCAACAGTCGGTATCGTGACAACAGGAAATCTTGTCGCTCCAGTACATGCTCAAGGTAACATGAGCGCTGGCGGCGGTAACGCAACCGGCGGTAACATGACCGGCGGTAACATGACAAAGTAGAAGATTCTTAATTCTTGCTTCAAATCAAGAGTAAGAAAACTTCCTTTTTTTATTTTCATGTTTAGTATCATATTTTGGGAAAGATTAGCTTGCTGGTAAATATTATCAATTAGATAGGCTATCAATATTTGTTCTTTGATATTTTACCATCTTCAATACAATTCCGTCAATGATAAGATGTTTCAGTCGTTCTGATGCAATTGATAGATTAGTTCAAATATCGAAATGATTACACTAGTTACTTTTTTCACTGAAAAGCCCGGCTGTATTCGTTAGGAATATTGCATTGACCTCTTAAAATGTAATTTTAATAACCTCTCACTAATCTCAGTATAAGTATTCAGAGATAAAATCGATTCTTCAACAATACAACTTGGGTGTCACATTTTGTAAACTGGATATTAAGGAGATTCAATCAGACTCGCTTGAGGAAATAGCACTTGAGAAATGTCGATATGCATTTTCAAAAATAAAAAGTCCGGTTATTGTAGAAGATGATGGGTTATTTATTGATAAGCTTAATGGCTTTCCAGGCCAATATTCTGCATTTGTTTTTAAGACTATTGGCATTAAGGGTATTCTAGAATTATTACGGACTTGTGAAGATCGATCTGCCTATTTTACCTCAATTATTACATATTGTAATGGTCAGAAACCACATTTATTCAGCGGGAAGACTCGTGGATGGATAAAAGAGGATGAAACGGAGGGTGGGTGGGGATTCGATCCGATATTTATTCCTATGAAAAGCGATCTCACCTTCGGTCAATTAGGCACCCTTAAAAGGAAACAGGATTTTTCTCATCGATCAAAAGCTCTTAGTAAATTTGCGGAGTGGTATACACAGTTAAATCGGCACGATGAAAATTAAACAATAAAATACTTTGAATTGTATATATTATAATTATTTTATCACATTATTATTTAAATTATATTTAGTGAAAGTCACTATACAATAAACTATAACAGACTAATATGAAATTTGACTCTCCGAAAATTATTCAGAATGCTTATATAAAATGCTATAGACTAAATGTGTTAATGAACAAAAATCTAAAAATTGGAACATTGGGTGTCATACTAGCAGCAGTGTTGGCCTTTGGTATCGTAGCAACAGTCGGTATCATGACAACAGGAAATCTTGTCGCTCCAGTACATGCTCAAGGTAAACTGATAGCCGGCGCTAAATTGGCTAACGCAACCGGCGGTAACATGACCGGCGGCAACATGACCGGCGGAAACGCGACAAAGTAGAAGATTCTTAATTCTTGCTTCAAATCAAGAGTAAGAAAACTTCCTTTTTTTGTTTTCATGTTTAGTATCATATTTTGGGAACATTAGCTTGCTGGTAAATATGATAAGCTAAGTAGGTCAATTAGCAAATATGATAAGCTAAGTAGGTCAATTAGGTAGGCTATCAATATTTGTTCTTTGATATTTTATGTTCTTCTATACTATTCCGTCAATGATAAAGTGTTTCAGTCGTTCTGATGCAATTGATAGATTATTCCTAATATCCTGTAGTTACTCTCTTCACTGAAAAGCCCGGCACTAACGCACCGACAATTAATGCATTAGTCATATTAGCTTATCATAAAATAGATAACGAGAAGACACATCTAAGTACCAACATAGATTTGTTCAGTAAAGAGATGAGATATTTATTCGAGAATGGCTTTAAAGTAGTAACCATGTATGACTTGGGATATGATAAAAATAGCAATTACATTTACTTAAAGAACTAACAACTAAGTCAAGTTAATTATCTGCCGGAAATTGAACATAATCCGGATCCGCATTATTATATTATCTTCAACTGGCGATAGTAATTTGAATTTCAACGTATTTCCTATCCTTTGTATAGACTTTCGTAACTCCGAAAATTATCAATATTGGAATCTATCATTTGTCGCACTATGTCTTACTCATAAAGTGGACTGAGCAAGGAATTAGCAAGATCAAAGAATCTTCAGACCGTTACAGTTCTTTTAAAGCATCCGTCGAAAAAGCAGGTGGAAAACTTATTGGAGGTTTCTATACTTTCGGAGAATATGATGTCATTAATCTTTACAAAATCCTATCGGTTCCATTTTTGGTTCATTCATGTCATATTGCATGAAGAGGCTCCATAAACGAATCAGTCCTGTAATATGGAATCATGAACTACATCCGTGCGATATTAGAAGGACTTGCAGTTATCCTTTCAATTATCCAGGTTGTTATTGTACCATCTCTAGAAGAGTGTCAAAATGTATACTAAATGTGATAACAGTTCTATCGCCTCCTGCTTCCAAGATACATCGTATGACGACCTTGACAATCAGAATCCTACATTGTTAACAATAAGATGACTGCCATGAACAATAAAATGAATATAATAAATGAGTCACAATATCAGAATGCACAGGCATATGTCAAACAAGCCCAAGAAATTGCTGAAATACCTAAGGTCACCAGGCTCCACAAATAAAAATACAACATCAGACACACAATCACAGTTGAACAAGATTCTCTCACAATTAAAAACGACTATTGATAGTAAAGGGTCGTTCAGTACGGTGATGCATCTCATTCATATGCAGCTACATCCCGGATTGATAGCTGACTATAAGATTAGTTAGCACAATCTATCATTACTCTTGCAAATCCGGAGATCAAAGTAGCCAATTATCCGAGAAAATCTTCAATTCGAAATACTAAAGTACATAAAAAAGTAGCGTGTTAAACCATCCTCTCCCATTTGAACCCTAAAAATACCAAAAGATGCTCGTGCAGTCCTAAAGAAATAAACCAATTCACTACTGTCTATTATTATACTTTTTTCACCTCCTGTTTTTTCTTCTTTGATTGCTCGATAGGCCCAATGGCTCTTCTCTATGTCATTTATATTACCTAGGTTAATACAATCTTCTTCCTTAATCCACGAAGACAAATGTCGATCATCTTGTTCGATTATTTCTTCAATATACAGATAAATGGGCTTTTGGCCAAATAAAATAATGCTAGATGCCATTAATGTAAAAAAATTACTCAACCCATTATACGTCTGGTCTTTCTTACTTGCAAGGTCCTGAATATTGCACTTGCTGATTTCTAGTACTTTTTTAGCGTCGCATGCATGCATAGGAGATTTTTCTAGCATTAAAGATTTCATTCCTTCCTCTTTGTTATTATGTACGGAGTCAATCCAATAAGAACAACAATTGTAACACAGACGACCTCTATATCCAAAATTTCTATTATTATCAACTATATTTTATGTATAAGAAATAGGGCAGTTAATTCACTTGGTAATTGTCTACCAATAAAGTGCTTTGATATGTCTTCTATATTAGGAGATAGACCAGAGATTAATCGATTTTGTACAAAATTTTTTTTTTCTCAATCATCTGACGTAACATTTCGAAAGTTTCATCATCCAATATTGTCTCGCTTTTAGTATGTCCAGATAGGTAGTTGTCTACATCTCTTTGTCATTTATTTGTATCATGACTAAATTGTGTTGTATTGGTAGGAGCATTGAAATTAGACCACCCTGACGGTATATTCATCTGAGTCCTGGTCTGATGTGTGTTTATACTTATGGGTTCTCCTATTCCGCTATGCTTTCTTCGGATGTGTCGTTGCACACTCCAATGTCTTGTAGGCGACAACTCCTCGCAATTGGGACAAACCCATTTTGTTCTCAATGAATACAATCACCATGGGCGGCACCAGTGTGACACCGGTGTTACACCACAACTTTCAAAATATCTAATTCGCACTGAGGAATATAAACATATCTTCCTTGCGTCTAAATCGCTGGTTTTTATCGAGTACCTCATTAAGAGATTCTACATCTTTTTTGCTGCAGAATAGTTCCCCATATGGAGCAGAATTAGCTACTTATATGTAACTCTGGGGGCTGGAGACTTGTGTTAATTGCATCGACAATTAGTGTAACTAGGTCATCTATACGTTGAATAACGATCGTTATGTGTTCAATCTAGAAGAAAAACACTTGATATTCTCGCAGTTGAAAGTGCCTATGTTAAATTTGCAGTGTTCTTAAATGCATCGAATAAATACTAAAAGCGGATATCCTGAGATTTTCTATTGATCTGCATCATCTATCTTGGCGTTAGTTGTGAATCTGATAATCACTAAATTGAGAATAACGTGAGATATTATATCTTGATGTCCTGATCTTTTAGCTTAAGGCGTTAAGGTAAGGAATGAATCAACAGTGCGAGCTCTTCCGTCTCTTCCAGCGTATCAGGTTGTGGAGCTGACTATCATGAACAAACAACCAACATTAATATCACATTACAATCCTCACATACTTTTTGTCCTCACTTTTGTATAGTATCTGGCAACTTAAAGAGGACCTATGACATATCTATCGTGTTATTAAAGGGGCGTCTATTTTTTATATTCTTTTCTTTCTTTGCCACTAGTTATCTGGATAATGTGCCCCAAACTCCCAAGCCCTAATACGTACAACGATCAACTATAGCGAGACTATCCACTTTGATTCTAGTATCCAGCTGAATATAAAAAATTAAGTCACCGGTTATAAGATTCCCTTTCTATATAACAGATAGATTATCGGCAGCAGCTGGTATGCCAAATATTATAACATATGTAATTTGTATCAACAATTTATTAATATATCTGATGTCAGGTTGCATCAAATTCAACAAGGAATTGTCTCGCTTACTTATTTTTTTAAGATTGTCTAAAATCATTTATTAGGTTGTATCTTGAGCAGAATCACTAGTATTCCGCTTAGAAGCTATCCCTATCGCTTCAATTGCAATATTAGACATCTCTTTTACCTCCTTTTTTGTCTGTCCGATGAAATCCTTCATCTCATTAATGAGCAAGTTACGTGCCTCTTCAATACCATTTTTTTCTTCTTTAAGTGATTTTATTCTAGCCTCCAAATCCCCGTATTCTTCCAATCTTTTGAAGAAAAGCTTAACTGTATCCGCTGGATTACTAGCTGAACTGCCGCTATTCTTGGCCTCGGCAATTTCTACTAAAGCATTCTTAAGACTTTTCATCTCTTCAAGGCCGAAACCTAGAGAACTCAAATCGTTGTAGTAACTTATTTTTATCGCATTTTGCTCCATGTCCATTTCTAAAACTTTGCTAGTATTCTTGGTGGCTTCCAATTCTTCTCGTCCTAGCGCTAATTTCTTACGTAATTCCAGTTCTTCATCGGCAAGTGATTGGTTATTTGAAATTTTCTTCATGATCTGATCAATATCAAATCGATACTTCTCCACATTTTGAAGAGCCAGCATCAATTTATGAAGATCAGCCGTCCCTAAGCCATATCCCGAAAGATAAGCGCGAACCATCTCATATTCTTCTAGTGCTTGGGCTGTTATATTAGATCGATAGAGACTTTTCTTGTAATTCACCTCTGCAAGGTCTCTCTCTTTATTAATCTTCCTTATCTCGGCTTCCAAACTCTCTTTCTCCTTCAACTTTTCATTCAAATAAGTAGAAATGTGTGATGTCGGCATGATTTTAGATAGTTCCCATATCTCACTCGCTATTTCAACTAAATGATCAGGAGAAATATTCAAATATTTACATTTATTATATACTTTATTTACAAATAATTCAATTTGACTAATCTCATCGTCTCCCATCCTGCTGGACAATATCCGCATAATCCGAAGCCCCCTTGCACAATCACGAATACCCATACCTGCCCTTCGAATTTCTACGCTTAATTCCCTGAGAGAAGCAGCTGTCGGAGTTCCTACCTCATTAGTCCAATTTGCAATAATATTAGTGACCGTGCCCGCACCTATCCCAAGCTCCCCGGCGATTTTGTCCCTAGGCCATCCACTGAGCCATTTCGCTATAGCTTCTTGTCTCGTCTGGTCAGATGTCGAAATTCTCAATAAGGTTTATCATAATTATAAAAATATAAATTTATCGTCATTTTCGTCGGCATATTCGTCGTCATTTCAGATATCTGCCTAGCATACAAACTGAGATGGATATCAGGTACTAGGTTAAGGGATATTGCATTAAGGGATGTAGGTGAAGCCACTTTTGGGGGCACTGAAACAAAGCTCGCTATTGTCTAAAGCTGTTCTCAACAACAATTCCTCAAGTCATTCTCGCGTATCTACCGCGTCTTTCTATCGCTCGGACAGTACTTAGTATTTTAGCCGTCAACTGATTATCACCACAGATATCTTTATAACCCATCAAAAAACCAGAGAATAGTTCCTCGTAGTCATTGGCATAGGCACTCATGAGAATCTCCTTAATCAAACGTATATCTACTGCCCTATCTTCAATTCGCTCGGAAAAATAGGAAAGCCCAAAATCGATAACCGTAAGTTTCTGATGCAACTTATCAAAAATAAAATTTGAAGTTGTAAGATCCCCATGAATGATGTTTCTAGAATGTATGCGAGCAGTATGTCTTCCTATTTCTGCTGCCAATTGGGGATCAATTATAGCCTTTACATTCTCGCCCTCTATACATTCCATTATGACCTCTGCGTGGATGGGATCGACAAAATACACAAATGGAGACGGTACTTTTGCTATCTTCGTAGCAGAGAGCATATTAGCTTCGTGAATTGTTCTTTTTTTGCGAATTTCGCTATCAAGCAATGCATTTCGATATGGCTTTGGTTTTCTTAGTTTTGAGATAGCCTTCTCTCCAAACCAACTGATTAGGAAAATGTCTGCCTCTGCTCCCTTTTTTATTAACTTTCTTTTTGGTTCTTGACGCAATAATTTACTATATCATACATACAAATAGAATATAATAATACACGCATTACTGTCACTTGGGGTATTTCTTTGGGCTTATCTTAAC
>CAVPXM010000066.1:0-10544 GCA_963709405.1 uncultured Nitrososphaerales archaeon | reverse complement strand
TGTATAGTATCTGGCAACTTAAAGAGGACCTATGACATATCTATCGTGTTATTTTATTCTTTTCTTTCTTTGCCACTAGTTATCTGGATAATGTGCCCCAAACTCCCCTAATACGTACAACGATCAACTATAGCGAGACTATCCACTTTGATTCTAGTATCCAGCTGAATATAAAAAATTAAGTCACCGGTTATAAGATTCCCTTTCTATATAACAGATAGATTATCAGCAGCAGCTGGTATGCCAAATATTATAACATATGTAATTTGTATCAACAATTTATTAATATATCTGATGTCAGGTTGCATCAAATTCAACAAGGAATTGTCTCGCTTACTTATTTTTTTAAGATTGTCTAAAATCATTTATTAGGTTGTATCTTGAGCAGAATCACTAGTATTCCGCTTAGAAGCTATCCCTATCGCTTCAATTGCAATATTAGACATCTCTTTTACCTCCTTTTTTGTCTGTCCGATGAAATCCTTCATCTCATTAATGAGCAAGTTACGTGCCTCTTCAATACCATTTTTTTCTTCTTTAAGTGATTTTATTCTAGCCTCCAAATCCCCGTATTCTTCCAATCTTTTGAAAAAAAGCTTAACTGTATCCGCTGGATTACTAGCTGAACTGCCGCTATTCTTGGCCTCGGCAATTTCTACTAAAGCATTCTTAAGACTTTTCATCTCTTCAAGGCCGAAACCTAGAGAACTCAAATCGTTGCAGTAACTTATTTTTATCGCATTTTGCTCCATGTCCATTTCTAAAACTTTGCTAGTATTCTTGGTGGCTTCCAATTCTTCTCGTCCTAGCGCTAATTTCTTACGTAATTCCAGTTCTTCATCGGCAAGTGATTGGTTATTTGAAATTTTCTTCATGATCTGATCAATATCAAATCGATACTTCTCCACATTTTGAAGAGCCAGCATCAATTTATGAAAATCAGCCGTCCCTAAGCCATATCCCGAAAGATAAGCGCGAACCATCTCATATTCTTCTAGTGCTTGGGCTGTTATATTAGATCGATAGAGACTTTTCTTGTAATTCACCTCTGCAAGGTCTCTCTCTTTATTAATCTTCCTTATCTCGGCTTCCAAACTCTCTTTCTCCTTCAACTTTTCATTCAAATAAGTAGAAATGTGTGATGTCGGCATGATTTTAGATAGTTCCCATATCTCACTCGCTATTTCAACTAAATGATCAGGAGAAATATTCAAATATTTACATTTATTATATACTTTATTTACAAATAATTCAATTTGACTAATCTCATCGTCTCCCATCCTGCTGGACAATATCCGCATAATCCGAAGCCCCCTTGCACAATCACGAATACCCATACCTGCCCTTCGAATTTCTATGCTTAATTCCCTGAGAGAAGCGAGCTGTCGGAGTTCCTACCTCATTAGTCCAATTTGCAATAATATTAGTGACTGTGCCCGCACCTATCCCAAGCTCCCCGGCGATTTTGTCCCTAGGCCATCCACTGAGCCATTTCGCTATAGCTTCTTGTCTCGTCTGGTCAGATGTCGAAATTCTCAATAAGGTTTATCATAATTATAAAAATATAAATTTATCGTCATTTTCGTCGGCATATTCGTCGTCATTTCAGATATCTGCCTAGCATACAAACTGAGATGGATATCAGGTACCAGGTTAAGGTTAAGGGATATTGCATTAAGGGATGTAGGTGAAGCCACTTTTGGGGGACCTGAAACAAAGCTCCTATTGTCTAAAGCTGTTCTCAACAACAATTCCTCAAGTCATTCTCGCGTATCTACCGCGTCTTTCTATCGCTCGGACAGTACTTAGTATTTTAGCCGTCAACTGATTATCACCACAGATATCTTTATAACCCATCAAAAAACCAGAGAATAGTTCCTCGTAGTCATTGGCATAGGCACTCATGAGAATCTCCTTAATCAAACGTATATCTACTGCCCTATCTTCAATTCGCTCGGAAAAATAGGAAAGCCCAAAATCGATAACCGTAAGTTTCTGATGCAACTTATCAAAAATAAAATTTGAAGTTGTAAGATCCCCATGAATGATGTTTCTAGAATGTATGCGAGCAGTATGTCTTCCTATTTCTGCTGCCAATTGGGGATCAATTATAGCCTTTACATTCTCGCCCTCTATACATTCCATTATGACCTCTGCGTGGATGGGATCGACAAAATACACAAATGGAGACGGTACTTTTGCTATCTTCGTAGCAGAAAGCATATTAGCTTCGTGAATTGTTCTTTTTTTGCGAATTTCGCTATCAAGCAATGCATTTCGATATGGCTTTGGTTTTCTTAGTTTTGAGATAGCCTTCTCTCCAAACCAACTCATTAGGAAAATGTCTGCCTCTGCTCCCTTTTTTATTAACTTTCTTTTTGGTTCTTGACGCAATAATTTACTATATCATACATACAAATAGAATATAATAATACACGCATTACTGTCACTTGGGGTATTTCGTTCGTGCAACAAACTAAAGATTAAGAGAGTGGGCTTATCTTAACAGTTATGTAAACATGTAGATGCTTTCTCCATGTAAACTGTTTATACTAGTTTTGCCTCTATGTTTTTTATTATAATCACATGCCCAATCAGATACTGCTTTACCTATATCACGTTCATTTTGAAAGGTGGAATTGTTTATTGCTTGTCGTTGCATCCATAGCCATCTTACCTCTATCAGATTGAAGACAAATACCGGTGTGACGATGCATGCAAGGTCATTATAGTGATAAATTTGATATACTTGCATCGATCTTAGAAGTTGCTAACGATAACGCAGTAAGACAAGCAGAAATCTTAAATACAGTAAAAATTCCTCATAGTCTGTTCAAAGAATATTTGTTATTCCTATATCAATATGGTTTAATAGAAATAGAGAATATAGAACACCAAAAAATTTATAGGACTACTAAGAAGGGTAAACGGTTTCTAAGTATTTGTAATGACATGAAGACTATAACATAATTTTACTATGATTATCACTTAGGCCCACCTAAGGATATACATTAATAGTCAGAAAATAGTAAGAACAGCAATATGGAGCACGACGATAGCTGATTGGCCATAGTTGCCTTAGATACTTCCACATCCTTAGATTATCAAGTTTAGTGGAAATCAAGTGACTTTTAGTACGTTTACTTACTTAAAGATCGCATCCTTTATAGCAACAAATACCTCTTTTTCTTCCTATTATAATCCACCTTTTATCACTAATAATCTATGTACGTTATTTAACTCCAGCTTATAGCTTGAATAACCATTTGTTCATGTTATTATTCTTATCAATACCTGCCTAGAGAATCCTATGAGATTGATACCTTTTTTATAGATTATTTAGAAAGTACGAATTGATTCCACGAGAAAATATAGACTACTAGACATACGATCGCTGGTGATTTGATTTTCGTCCTCATCTGAGAAAGATCTAATATATATTGGATGACTATCGAGGGTTCTTGGGGAATGTGCATATAATTATGTTTTCTGGGCACGATCCAGATGAAGATTTATTCGCGATCCTTAGAAGGAAATTTGATAATGCTATTGGAAAAGTGTGTGAAAATATAGTCCCCATTAATCAGGAATATTACTTTGGAAAGGGATCGGTTATTGCCATTTGTACCCTTTCAAGTATGGATCTACTAAGAGAAATCTCCAAGGCCAGTCGCATAATGAATAAAATATTGATTGCTGGGAGATTGCTATCGGAAAACAGGGGAATAGATGAGATGATAAAGTTTAGATTAAAAAATCCAAGCTTACATCATATTATCGTTTGTGGTATAGATGTAAAGGGTCATAGATCGGGTCAGGCATTACTATCCTTGCATAAAAATGGGGTTAATGGGAATGGTAGAATTACAGGTGCAGTTGCTCCTTATCCTATCTTGACATGTTCTCTTAATGAGGTTGAATCGTTTAGAAGACAAACAATCGTTTATGACTTGATCGGGACTAAGGATCTGGATATGATAGAATTACAGATTTCGCATTTATTTCGGTGACTATGGGAATCTAGATACAGAAATAGTATTATTATATCATATTGAATGCTCCATTCAAAAAGGAAAATCGTGACTCTATTGGTTATTAGTGGTTTTCTGTATAACTAGGAAGGATTCTTTGACAATCAGCATGTTATTTGCTGATTACACTCTCTGAGCGATTTTGCTTGTTTGTGTTCCTCATTTGAAGAATATGCTCTAGAGATATCAAAATTACACAATGTGCACCTATTTATTGGCGTTAGATTAATCTTAAATTATTAGGGTCTTTGATCCATCGAAACATCAGTTAAGTAAGATTCTGGACTAATTGAGCTTTCGATTAACAAGATCAAGTTCATTACCGATTCTGTGATATGATACTCTATCATTAGTGTTATTATCATTTAAAAGACTAGTTAAACGGGTCAGTAGAGCAAAATTATTATCAGAAGATAATAATATAATGAGGGATACTTAATGTTCCATTTGTTGCATTAATATGTCCATGCACCTCCCGCCTGGAACATCTTTTGGGTTCTTTATCTTTTCTCAAATATAAGAGGCGATGCCTTTGTTTTGCTCATCGTTATCTGTACCTTACCTTGAATTTTCGGATTTCTACATGTAGCACCTAAGTCCAGTTGGATCCCTGGTCATAATGTACATTACTTAATCCACGCCAATATACACAACATCCAGACAACTTTATATTTTCTCGATAATGAACATACTACGTGCTATTTACGGCATTCATGTCTTCCTATATTATTTCCTCTCATGGTCTGTTTTGGGAACATCATGACACCAAATGACATAGATCATAACAGTAATAATAGATACGTTGATCCGCGTTTTAAGCGTCTATTATGGTACTTGATTGCTAGTACGAAAGGAGGTGTGAATAGAGCTAGAATTCTTGATTTTATCAAATCAAATCCTTCGAATACCAATCAAATTGCATCAGAATTAAAGGTTGATTACAAGACTATAACTCATCATCTGAAGGTACTTGCACAAAATGGTTTAATTATAACGGATAATCCACAGTCATACGGTGCAACGTATTTTCTCACACCAATTATGGAAATGAATTATGAGTTATTTAGGAAGGAGATATTGGCAAAAATTGGGAAAAAGTAAATTAAGTCTATTGTAGGACGAGATCTAGTAAGAATGGATTTTATGTTACCTGCTGTTGCTACTGCGGTACTCAACATTGGACTATTAGGTGGTGTTACAGCTGTATATATTCGAAATTTAAGGCTGATAAAATCTTATTTTACCATAGGTCTCGTATTGGTATCTTCTTTATTCGTTGTACAAAATATTGTCATTATCCTTTTTTGGACCAAGCTCTTTATGGCGGGACCATCCATCAAGAGTATGGTTGAAACAGCAGCACCATATTTGCTTGTCATTAATGTTGCTCAATCTGTAGCCTTATCGGTCCTATTATGGATCACAAGAAAATAACAATACTATATCAAGTAATAGAATTCCGACACGGATTGTATTGTCGCACAGTAATAAGTCAAGGATGATTACATTTGTCCTAATTGACAATTCATTGTCATTTGGGAATCCTAATGGTAAAATTCACATATCCTGTTCCATTCGAGGTGTTCACGTTATTGTTACTCTCATTTATAAGATTCTGCTGCGGTGGAGTTATTTTAACAGAGAATTCCAATTCCGCCGGGAGCCTTTTGATGCTTTACACCCTTAATTGTGATGTAAGTAAATGAAAATACTGCTTTAAAGGAATAGTCCATTTGCCTTACTTCCAAATTTGTTTTTGGGTCAAAGAAGCCAACCAAGAATATTGTGTCTCTTCCTTCCTTCAATTCTAGAGGATCCCAACTTAACATCACAAATAATGAACCATCATTAGACTTTTTAGTTATTGATGACAGGTTACTTACCTTATTTTGGGTTGTTTATGATACTACTGTCATATTATTATCATTATTAAGAGTGTGATACGATATCAAATTTGGATTCATTCTAAGTAATTTAGTCTGACTTGTGTAATTATAAAATCTGGTATTAGAATAATTTTGCAAATGATTCTCTTTTACGATAGCATCTTTCAGGGTTATGCCAGAAATATTAATGATGGTAGATAATACTGATAACACGAAACATATAGTAATTGCTCTTAGAATATATATTGAATGCCAAGGTTTATGATAGTTATTTCGTCAGGTATATGAATAAAATGATAGTAAATTCATTGTTTATACCATTTATCATACTTATCATGATAATAGTCATCGTCGTTACTGGTTATTTTATATTTGATAATTATATTACATATAGCCAAGATCAGCATTTCCCATTTCTTGTAGGAGATCACAAAAAAAGTCTTAAGATAGAATTAGTGACAACAGGATTATCTTTTCCAACTAGCATGGCAGTCATAGATAAACATAACATTCTGGTATTGGAAAAAAATACTGGTGCTGTTCGTCTTATATCTGATGGTGTGTTAAGACAAAAACCTATTCTGACACTAGATGTTGATGGTAAAGGAGAACGAGGATTATTAGGTTTGGCTATATTGAATAACACTTCATCAGCTATATCTGAGGAAGACAAGAAAAACGAACTACGGCCATCATCACATCTCCATTCCACTTATCCAAAGGCATATGTATTCCTCTATTTTACTAAATTGAGAGAAAATGGTGAGCCAAAAAATGTGTTATACAGATATGATTGGAATAGAAATTCTTTACTAAATCCTAAACTGATATCTGAATTTCCCTCATTAGCAGGCTTGTACCATAATGGTGGGAAAATGACAATAGGTCCCAGAGATCGTCAACTCTATGTAGCAATTGGTGATTTGAACACTCCTAATACTGTAACGCAGAACTACAACTACGGAAAGACAAGTACTTACTCATCTGTTATACTAAGAATAGACCCTATGAGTGGTCTACCATCTGCTGGCAATCCTTTTCTGCATAACAGACTAGCCGACAATAATGCTGAAATCGCCGGTCTAAACTATAGTTATGCATATGGTATCCGTAATAGTTTTGGATTGGCATTTGATCCTGTCACAGGTTATCTATGGGATACTGAAAATGGAGAGAATAACTATGACGAAATTAATTTGGTAAAACCAGGATATAATAGTGGATGGGACAAAATTATGGGACCTCTTTCTCGAAATAATAATATTTCAACAGAATCTAAACTTCTAAAGTTAGATGGCTCACGATATTCTGATCCTAAATTCAGCTGGCGCATACCAATTGGTGTTACAGCAATAGAATTCCTTAATTCATCAATTCTTGGCAAAGAATATGAAAATAATATCTTTGTAGGAGATATTAACAATGGAAATATCTACTATTTCCAAGTAAATAACGAGGACAGAACAAGATTGAGTTTTTATTCTGATAACAATCAGTATATTGGCCTAGAGGATTTAGTAGCCGATAATAAAAAAGAGGCTTCAGAACCACTGTTTGCAACTAATTTTGAGGGTAGAATAACTGATATCAAAACTGGTCCAGATGGTTATCTGTATATTCTGACATATTTTGATGGAATGGTTTACAAAATTGTAGCAAATGACAATAATCAATTGTGGTAGGGGAAGGAAGTTGTCAAAATTGGCTGTAAATTGCTTGATTATAATTGAAGTGAAATGATGGTAGCATATACAAAATGTCTCGACGATAATACCTCGATTACCATAATTGTTATACCATAAATATGTATATAACTGAGCGGCGATATGCAAGTTGAATCTAGAACATGGAAAAGAATAGTAGCAATGGCGATAATAATAGTCTAAGTAATGATGATAATAACAAAAGAATCAAACGAAAAAAGACAGCCACTATACCATTTAGAATAGATTCAGAATATGAACAACTATTAAGTTGTGAAGCAGACGAAAAAAAGTAAGCCTAAATACGCTTGCATAATGATGATGTTAATAAAGCAAATGCCATCAACGTGGTAGTGCAAATTAAACCCACTGGAAAGGATTTAGGTTTGCTCAAATGCATTTTGTTATCATACTAATAAGATATATTTAATGTTATACATAAATAATAAATGTCTTCAAAAACAGCAGTATTGTAGTTATAAAATTTATAAACATATACAATAAATCTAAAATAATTAGATGTATTTAATAGTTAGGTTTATCTGATATGTCTTACTAAAATAAATGAATATGTTAAACTCACAAATCCCTTCTCCTTCTAGGATACTTGCAGGCGATCAATTATTAGTAAGAATAAATGGTACCCTTCCAGATATTTCAACAATAGGTAGTGTGGAAGAATCAGAAAGAGCAGCAGAAGTAAAACAAAAAGGTATAAGTACAAACACTTCTTGCTCCTTGTTTGCTGCAGATAAAACAGATAAGATTTTTCATGTTCTTGTTGATGTGGGTCAAGGAATAGTTAAAAGTGTTGAAAAAAGCATCTCTGAACTTGGATTTAGTTCATCGACATTATCATTGTCGTCTACTCCCGATGCAGTATTGATAACTCATTCACATGATGATCACATTAAAGAACTGCCTTTATTGATAAACAAGGTCGATAACGAATCGTCGAAGTTAAAGATATTCTGTACTGCAGAGTGCCGTGAACAGCTTACCAAAAGATTTCCTCAGCTTTCAGAAAGCAATAATCATAGAATATCGTTTAACACAATACAGCCAGACAAAACCTTTGAAATAGGTCCTTTTTTGATAACACCAGTTTTGGCTGACCATGGTGACAATTCTCCATCTGGGTCTGTCATATACGTGGTGAAACTAGCTAATCATAAAGTAATAATTGGATGGGATTTTCTTTCATTACCCAATGTAAATGAAAATTTGTTGTGGAATCCAGATCTTGTTATTTTAGGTACACAAAGCTACAATCCTCATCCTCAAACTGGGATGATCTCTGTAAGCGAAGCATTCGAACTAGTTAGAAGATGGAATGCCAAAGAATGTTATATAGTTCATTACCGCGGTCTTTTAGACTTTGAAGAGGCTACAAACCAGTGGTTTAGAGGTCCTGTTAAAGCTATGACAACAGATGAACTTCAAAAGGTAATAGATTCACATCTTGGCATTATGGGAAGTGAGGGCAAATTCAGAATAACTGTAGCAAGAGAAGGAATGGTTTGGGATAGTAGTGGTTTACAAAACAAACAACAACAAAGTTTACAAGAATCTTCTTCATCTGTATCCTCTTCAGATCAAAGTGCCTCTTCCTCTGCTTCGTTTCTAGAATTAGAGAGTCTAGAGAAATATATTATGAGGATTGAAAAAGAAGCTGGCAAGCTTAAATTAATGATAGAAGATAGAATCAACAGATTTAACTTAGAATTTGATAAACCTCGTAAACTCCCAAACACTACTGATGATAACATTATTCTTGAAGCCCAAGGTATAAGAGGTATGCTGGCTAAAGGACCAGACTTGAGAATGGAGATAGTTCGCAAGTCAGAAAATGAATACGCCATTAAGGTAAGAGCATATAAGGGAAAAAAGAAGAATGTATTCAATGAAGATATACTTGTAAACAATACCGATGCACAAAGACTAAAGACATATATCAAGGAAAACTTTGCAGAAGCCAAATAGTTTGTTATACACACAAACTTTTTCATATTGGTTAGTATAACTTGTTTACAACTAGACATTTTATGCAAAGTGATTTTGGATCAGTAGCAGATTTACACATAATACAAAACAAACACTCGGTGGTGTAGGATACAGAGTAAAATAAAAGAAAGAGGCTTTTACTTTCTCAAGATAGTCTTACCATTGTGTATGTCTTGCCACATCAAGTTTCCTTTTCTCAGATAGATGACGATATATGTTGTACCAAACAGATGACGATTGCATAGTAGTAATTTACATTTAGCACAATGAGCAGGCAATCACCATCTTCTAACTTGGTATGCTAGATATGGCCACATACATTACATTTACAGGCATCTACGTTTATTATTGCCATCTACTATTAGGCCCCTGCAATAGGTTTAAAGGTATACCTAGTCCTCGCGTCATTTTCTTGGATAATGTCCTCACATCCTCGTTGTTTAAGATAGCTTTGTGCGGTTCCTGCGTATCTAATCAAGTCCTCCACGTCTTCACTGTTGTCACTCCAAAATATTGCTATTCCAGTACGGTAGTCTATTCTCCAGAACGCACGATTTAAATCGAATTCGTTCCGCTCGTCTGTTGCTCCCATTTCAACTAATTCACTATCCATATCCATCATTTGCTGTTTAGGGTATGGCTCTACGATATACCGTATTTCATTATTAGACATGATTATAGACCTCTCTCTACCACATAACTTATCTCGCATCGTTCACAATTAAAACCTGTTATCTCCAAAACCTTGAAATGATGTAGTTAATGCTATCCATTCTTTTGTTTTAGGATTATATGCCTGTAATTCCTCTTCATGAATCTCAATGTATCTTACTAGTTTATCGCTCTTCTTACACTTCTTACATTTAGTGAACCTTTCAGCCTTCTCATAGGTCAATCTAGTCCAGTTTTCAGACATTATG
>CAVPXM010000065.1:0-60508 GCA_963709405.1 uncultured Nitrososphaerales archaeon | reverse complement strand
ATATTCTTTTCTTTCTTTGCCACTAGTTATCTGGATAATGTGCCCCAAACTCCCAAGCCCTAATACTGTACAACGATCAACTATAGCGAGACTACCCACTTTGATTCTAGTATCCAGCTGAATATAAAAAATTAAGTCACCGGTTATAAGATTCCCTTTCTATATAACAGATAGATTATCGCGAGCAGCTGGTATGCCAAATATTATAACATATGTAATTTGTATCAACAATTTATTAATATAGCTGACGTCAGGTTGCATCAAATTCAACAAGGAATTGTCCTGCTTACCTATTTTTTAAGATTATCTAAAAACATTTATCAGGTTGTATTTTGAGCGGAATTCCTATTATTCCGCTCATAAGCCATCTTTATCGCTTCAATTGCCATATTGGACATTTCTTTTACATCCTTTTTTGTCTGTCCGATGCAAAATCCTTCATCTCATTAATGAGTAAGTTACGTGCCTCTTCAATACCATTTTTTTCTTCTTTAAGTGATTTTATTCTAGCCTCCAAATCCCCGTATTCTTCCAATCTTTTGAAGAAAAGCTTAACTGTATCCGCTGGATTACTAGCTGAACTGCCGCTATTCTTGGCCTCGGCAATTTCTACTAAAGCATTCTTAAGACTTTTCATCTCTTCAAGGCCGAAACCTAGAGAACTCAAATCGTCGTAGTAACTTATTTTTATCGCATTTTGCTCCATGTCCATTTCTAAAACTTTGCTAGTATTCTTAGTGGCTCTCCAATTCTTCTCGTCCTAGCGCTAATTTCTTACGTAAGTCCAGTTCTTCATCGGCAAGTGATTGGTTATTTGAAATTTTCTTCATAATTTGATCAATATCAAATCCATACTTCTCCACATTTTGAAGAGCCAGCATCAATTTATGAAGATCAGCCGTCCCTAAGCCATATCCCGAAAGATAAGCGCGAACCATCTCATATTCTTCTAGTGCTTGGGCTGTTATATTAGATCGATAGAGACTTTCCTTGTAATTCACCTCTGCAAGGTCTTTCTCTTTATTAATCTTCCTTATCTCGGCTTCCAAACTCTCTTTCTCCTTCAACTTTTCATTCAAATAAGTAGAAATGTGTGATGTCGGCATGATTTTAGATAGTTCCCATATCTCACTCGCTATTTCAACTAAATGATCAGGAGAAATATTCAAATATTTACATTTATTATATACTTTATTTACAAATAATTCAATTTGACTAATCTCATCGTCTCCCATCCTGCTGGACAATATCCGCATAATCCGAAGCCCCCTTGCACAATCACGAATACCCATACCTGCCCTTCGAATTTCTACGCTTAATTCCCTGAGAGAAGCAGCTGTCGGAGTTCCTACCTCATTAGTCCAATTTGCAATAATATTAGTGACTGTGCCCGCACCTATCCCAAGCTCCCCGGCGATTTTGTCCCTAGGCCATCCACTGAGCCATTTCGCTATAGCTTCTTGTCTCGTCTGGTCAGATGTCGAAATTCTCAATAAGGTTTATCATAATTATAAAAATATAAATTTATCGTCATTTTCGTCGGCATATTCGTCGTCGTTTCAGATATCTGCCTAGCATACAAACTGTTAAGGGATATTGCATTAAGGGATGTAGGTGAAGCCACTTTTGGGGGCACTGAAACAAAGCTCGCTATTGTCTAAAGCTGTTCTCAACAACAATTCCTCAAGTCATTCTCGCGTATCTACCGCGTCTTTCTATCGCTCGGACAGTACTTAGTATTTTAGCCGTCAACTGATTATCACCACAGATATCTTTATAACCCATCAAAAAACCAGAGAATAGTTCCTCGTAGTCATTGGCATAGGCACTCATGAGAATCTCCTTAATCAAACGTATATCTACTGCCATATCTTCAACACGCTCGGAAAAATAGGAAAGCCCAAAATCGATAACCGTAAGTTTCTGATGCAACTTATCAAAAATAAAATTTGAAGTTGTAAGATCCCCATGAATGATGTTTCTAGAATGTATGCGAGCAGTATGTCTTCCTATTTCTGCTGCCAATTGGGGATCAATTATAGCCTTTACATTCTCGCCCTCTATACACTCCATTATGACCTCTGCGTGGATGGGATCGACAAAATACACAAATGGAGACGGTACTTTTGCTATCTTCGTAGCAGAAAGCATATTAGCTTCGTGAATTGTTCTTTTTTTGCGAATTTCGCTATCAAGCAATGCATTTCGATATGGCTTTGGTTTTCTTAGTTTTGAGATAGCCTTCTCTCCAAACCAACTGATTAGGAAAATGTCTGCCTCTGCTCCCTTTTTTATTAACTTTCTTTTTGGTTCTTGACGCAATAATTTACTATATCATACATATATATAGAATATAATAATACACGCATTACTGTCACTTGGGGTATTTCTTTGGGCTTATCTTAACCTCCTTTCTACGCAGTCAGGGCACTTGTTCTACCTTATTTATTATTTTTAGGATAAACAAACGCTGTCAAATCGCAACCAGGGTGATATCCAGCAAGTCAGGGCAAATAGCTCATACATGGGTTATGATTATGAAGAAGGGACTAGTTTCGATCACGCCTAATATTAGATCGATGCCTTTAAGGTTCAGCGTCTCTAGTATATTCTTATCAATACCTGCCTAGAGAATCCTATGAGATTGATACCTTTTTTATAGATTATTTAGAAAGTACGAATTGATTCCACGAGAAAATATAGACTACTAGACATACGATCGCTGGTGATTTGATTTTCGTCCTCATCTGAGAAAGATCTAATATATATTGGATGACTATCGAGGGTTCTTGGGGAATGTGCATATAATTATGTTTTCTGGGCACGATCCAGATGAAGATTTATTCGCGATCCTTAGAAGGAAATTTGATAATGCTATTGGAAAAGTGTGTGAAAATATAGTCCCCATTAATCAGGAATATTACTTTGGAAAGGGATCGGTTATTGCCATTTGTACCCTTTCAAGTATGGATTTACTAAGAGAAATCTCCAAGGCCAGTCGCATAATGAATAAAATATTGATTGCTGGGAGATTGCTATCGGAAAACAGGGGAATAGATGAGATGATAAAGTTCAGATTAAAAAATCCAAGCTTACATCATATTATCGTTTGTGGTATAGATGTAAAGGGTCATAGATCGGGTCAGGCATTACTATCCTTGCATAAAAATGGGGTTAATGGGAATGGTAGAATTACAGGTGCAGTTGCTCCTTATCCTGTCTTGACATGTTCTCTTAATGAGGTTGAATCGTTTAGAAGACAAACAATCGTTTATGACTTGATCGGGACTAAGGATCTGGATATGATAGAATTACAGATTTCGCATTTATTTCGGTGACTATGGGAATCTAGATACAGAAATAGTATTATTATTAGTATAATAATAGTATTATTATTATTTGACAATCCGCATGTTATTTGCTGATTACACTCTCTGAGCGATTTTGCTTGTTTGTGTTCCTCATTTGAAGAATATGCTCTAGAGATATCAAAATTACACAATGTGCGCCTATTTATTGGCGTTAGATTAATCTTAAATTATTAGGGTCTTTGATCCATCGAAACATCAGTTAAGAGTTATGTAAACATGTAGATGCTTTCTCCATGTAAACTGTTTATACTAGTTTTGCCTCTATGTTTTTATTATAATCACATGCCCAATCAGATACTGCTTTACCTATATCACGTTCATTTTGAAAGGTGGAATTGTTTATTGCTTGTCGTTGCATCCATAGCCATCTTACCTCTATCAGATTGAGCTCGGGTGATCTGGTGGGAAGAAATACAAGGTGTATCCTTGGATGATATTTGGATAATACTGCTTTCACCTTGTTTGATTTATGTATCGATGCGTTATCAAGTATCAGAAATATCTGCTTGATACTATCGTCATACTTTTGGTCCATTCTTTTGATAAAATCTAAAAACTGTTTTCCGGTTTTCTTTTTGTAGCCATGCGTCCACATTTGATCATTGGTATAATCGTATATACCAAACACGTTTAGAATTCCCTTTGTCTTTTGAGCTTTGGATACCTTAGACTGTGTAGAGGACCAAGATGTACCGCCATATGTTTTTGCTACTATCGGTCCTTTCTCATCCTCGTAGAGTGGTCCTGAGTCAGAAGACAGGTTACTGTATCTTAGTTCTTCAATTCTCTTTTTTTCAAATGATATTCAGGATCTAGGCTGTATCCCAGAGTAATCTTTGACTGCCTATATTTTATTCCGTGTTTTAGGAGGATATTTCTAACCTCGGTGTGGCTGATAGCATCTACAAGGCTCATCTCCTTGGAGACAAATCCTGCTAGTACTCTTAATGACCATGTGGAAAATGGTAATCCATAATCTTTTCTTGAATTTTTGGTTGCTATCTCCACAATCTTATTCTCCATATCGTCAGATATTTTGATTGGTTTATGCTTGTGTATTTTTGATGCTATTCCATCTATACCTTTTTCATTGAAACGATGAATCCATTTTCTTATGTTGCTATCATGATGGTTAGTTGCCTTCCTTATTTCAGGAACTGTGTATCCATCATCCTTAAGAAGAATAATCTTTGCACGGTATCCAGATTCTCTATCCTCAAGTATGCTATCATGTAACCTATTCTTTTCATTATTTGTAAGCAATCTGAGGAATGTATCCCTCATGCTGATAATTTAAAAGAGAGTAAGCTAAAGGTGTTATGGTATCTGAACGAGCACTGTTAGTTTACAGAAGAGCATTACATATTCTTTACATAACTGTTAAGTAAGATTCTGGACTAATTGAGCTTTCGATTAACAAGATCAAGTTCATTACCGATTCTGTGATGTGATACTCTATCATTAGTGTTATTATCATTTAAAAGACTAGTTAAACGGGTCAGTAGAGCAAAATTATTATCAGAAGATAATAATATAATGAGGGATACTTAATGTTCCATTTGTTGCATTAATATGTCCATGCACCTCCCGCCTGGAACATCTTTTGGGTTCTTTATCTTTTCTCAAATATAAGAGGCGATGCCTTTGTTTTGCTCATCGTTATCTGTACCTTACCTTGAATTTTCGGATTTCTACATGTAGCACCTAAGTCCAGTTGGATCCCTGGTCATAATGTACATTACTTAATCCACGCCAATATACACAACATCCAGACAACTTTATATTTTCTCGATAATGAACATACTACGTGCTATTTACGGCATTCATGTCTTCCTATATTATTTCCTCTCATGGTCTGTTTTGGGAACATCATGACACCAAATGACATAGATCATAACAGTAATAATAGATACGTTGATCCGCGTTTTAAGCGTCTATTATGGTACTTGATTGCTAGTACGAAAGGAGGTGTGAATAGAGCTAGAATTCTTGATTTTATCAAATCAAATCCTTCGAATACTAATCAAATTGCATCAGAATTAAAGGTTGATTACAAGACTATAACTCATCATCTGAAGGTACTTGCACAAAATGGTTTAATTATAACGGATAATCCACAGTCATACGGTGCAACGTATTTTCTCACACCAATTATGGAAATGAATTATGAGTTATTTAGGAAGGAGATATTGGCAAAAATTGGGAAAAAGTAAATTAAGTCTATTGTAGGACGAGATCTAGTAAGAATGGATTTTATGTTACCTGCTGTTGCTGTCTGTGTACTCAACATTGGGCTATTAGGTGGTGTTACAGCTGTATATATTCGAAATTTAAGACTGATAAAATCTTATTTTACCATAGGTCTCGTATTGGTATCTTCTTTATTCGTTGTACAAAATATTGTCATTATCCTTTTTTGGACCAAGCTCTTTATGGCGGGACCATCCATCAAGAGTATGGTTGAAACAGCAGCACCATATTTGCTTGTCATTAATGTTGCTCAATCTGTAGCCTTATCGGTCCTATTATGGATCACAAGAAAATAACAATACTATATCAGGTAATAGAATTTCGACACGGATTGTATTGTCGCACAGTAATAAGTCAAGGATGATTACATTTGTCCTAATTGACAATTCATTGTCATTTGGGAATCCTAATGGTAAAATTCACATATCCTGTTCCATTCGAAGTGTTCACGTTATTGTTACTCTCATTTATAAGATTCTGCTGCGGTGGAGTTATTTTAACAGAGAATTCCAATTCCGCCGGGAGCCTTTTGATGCTTTACATCCTTAATTGTGATGTAAGTAAATGAAAATACTGCTTTAAAGGAAGGTAATACCCAAACATTTGGAACAAGAAATAAAGAATAATTTTGACTGGTACATTCGTGCTGCGTGCGTGAATACAGCCCAATAGAACTCGCTGGAAGCGTGACAAAAAGTGGCCGCGTACTTTCGTCATGCTAGATGGAAGGGAAGGAGACAATGTCCAAGATGTGGATACCGATTGTTGTATCATCTTAAAGATAAGAGATTTGGATGCAGACGTTGTAAATACAAGTTTGGAGAGTTTACAGGAACGTATATCGGAGAATTCAACTTTTCGCTTGATAAACTAGTACATCTTACGTACCTATTCGCTCTAGGAGTACCTGCATACAGGATCAGGTTTTATGTACCACTTAGTTTGACTACGATAGAGAAGACATTCAGAGTATTCAGACAATCAATCTACAATGAGTCGTTGCTGAAACTAAAAGAGTTAAAGAAGTTGTCCGGAGAATTAGAAATAGACGAAGCATTATTTGGTGGACATAGGAAAGGAAAACGTGGATGGGGATCTGAAGGTAAAAACCTAGTATTTGGAATATACCAGAGAAATGGCAAGGTCATCACATTCCCTGTATCCGACAGAAAACATGATACACTGATTCCCTTGATAAAACAACATACAAAGAAAGGTTCCGTGTATTATACGGATGATCATACTGCATATGCTACATTGAATTTGATAGGTAAACATCAGATAATACTTCATGGAAAGGAAGAATATGTTAGAGATGATGCAACTCAAATTAATGGTATCGAAGGATTCTGGAGCTATGCCAAGACATGGCTACTATATCACTACCGAGGTGTACCGAAATCATACTTTGAACTTTATTTAAAGGAAATAGAGTTCAGGTTCAATCGTAGGAACGAAAATATCTTCAGAATACTGACAAAGATGATGATAGAATCTGTTCCAAACTCTTAGGTATTACCTAAAGGAATAGTCAATTTGCCTTACTTCCAAATTTGTTTTTGGGTCAAAGATGCCAACCAAGAATATTGTGTCTCTTCCTTCCTTCAATTCTAGAGGATCCCAATTTAACATCACAAATAATGAACCATCATTAGAGTTTTTAGTTATTGATGACAGGTTACTTACCTTATTTTGGGTTGTTTATGATACTACTGTCATATTATTATCATTATTAAGAGTGTGATACGATATCAAATTTGGATTCATTCTAAGTAATTTAGTCTGACTTGTGTAACTCTTTTACGATAGCATCTTTCAGGGTTATGCCAGAAATATTAATGATGGTAGATAATACTGATAACACGAAACATATAGTAATTGCTCTTAGAATATATATTGAATGCCCAGGTTTATGATAGTTATTTCGTCAGGTATATGAATACAATGATAGTAAATTCATTGTTTATACCATTTATTATACTTATCATGATAATAGTCATCGTCGTTACTGGTTATTTTATATTTGATAATTATATTACATATAGCCAAGATCAGCATTTCCCATTTCTTGTAGGCGATAACAAAAAAAGTCTTAAGATAGAATTAGTGACAACAGGATTATCTTTTCCAACTAGCATGGCAGTCATAGATAAACATAACATTCTGGTATTGGAAAAAAATACTGGTGCTGTTCGTCTTATATCTGATGGTGTGTTAAGACAAAAACCTATTCTGACACTAGATGTCGATGGTAAAGGAGAACGAGGATTATTAGGTTTGGCTATATTGAATAACACCTCATCAGCTATATCTGAGGAAGACAAGAAAAACGAACTACGACCATCATCACATCTCTATTCCACTTATCCAAAGGCATATGTATTCCTCTATTTTACTAAATTGAGAGAAAATGGTGAGCCAAAAAATGTGTTATACAGATATGATTGGAATAGAAATTCTTTACTAAATCCTAAACTGATATCTGAATTTCCCTCATTAGCAGGTTTGTACCATAATGGTGGGAAAATGACAATAGGTCCCAGAGATCGTCAACTCTATGTAGCAATTGGTGATTTGAACACTCCTAATACTGTAACGCAGAACTACAAATACGGAAAGACAAGTACTTACTCATCTGTTATACTAAGAATAGACCCTATGAGTGGTCTACCATCTGCTGGCAATCCTTTTCTGCATAACAGACTAGCCGACAATAATGCTGAAATCGCCGGTCTAAACTATAGTTACGCATATGGTATCCGTAATAGTTTTGGATTGGCATTTGATCCTGTCACAGGTTATTTATGGGATACTGAAAATGGAGAGAATAACTATGACGAAATTAATTTGGTAAAACCAGGATTTAATAGTGGATGGGACAAAATTATGGGACCTCTTTCTCGAAATAATAATCTTTCAACAGAATCTAAACTTCTAAAGTTAGATGGCTCACGATATTCTGATCCTAAATTCAGCTGGCGCATACCAATTGGTGTTACAGCAATAGAATTCCTTAATTCATCAATTCTTGGCAAAGAATATGAAAATAATATCTTTGTAGGAGATATTAACAATGGAAATATCTACTATTTCCAAGTAAATAACGAGGACAGAACAAGATTGAGTTTTTATAGTGATTATGATAACAATCAGTATATTGGCCTAGAGGATTTAGTAGCCGATAATAAAAAAGAGGCTTCAGAACCATTGTTTGCAACTAATTTTGAGGGTAGAATAACTGATATCAAAACTGGTCCAGATGGTTATCTGTATATTCTGACATATTTTGATGGAATGGTTTACAAAATTGTAGCAAATGACAATAATCAATTGTGGTAAGGGAAGGAAGTTGTCAAAATTGTCTGTAAATTGCTTGATTATAATTGAAGTGAAATGATGGTAGCATATACAAAATGTCTCCACGATAATACCTCGATTACCATAATTGTATATAACTAACAATACTGGACTTGGCTCTGTAGAAAACATCATCCGTATTATCAGATTAGTCAATCTATGCATGTTGTAGGTTATGCATCTGAATGACAATTCTCTGTTCTGTGTTCTAGTCAATCTAGACATCAGATGCTCTCCAAACAGTCGTTTTATGACTGACATTATGGTTTCATCTTTGTTTCGTTGATTGTACAGTAATTTGGAATAGTTGCGTTTCATCTCTTTTCTGTATTTACCATGTGTTCTCCATACAGGCACGTGTTCGTAAGTGAGGTGTCTAAGTTTATGTCGTTATTCATTCATTACATAACGTAGATTTCGAAATAATTATAGCTTGGGACAAATCATATTTTCATTCTGTGAATCATCGTTCCAAACTCATACTTACCATACTACAGAAGTATGTCTTATTGTGAGCAATACTAAATGCTGCCACATCGTAAAGACATGGTTGCTCTTTCTGTGAAGAAACAACGGTATCCTTGAATTTCTTAAAACACGGTACATAGTATTTGCAAGCCTAACATATCTTGATTCCTTCAACATCCATATTGGATTATACCTCTACAAAGCTCTAACGGTATTCAAAACATGGTTTCTACAGAGCCAATTTTTGACTATTCATATATATAATAACATATTAACATATAGATTATTTGGGCAAGACGCTTACAGTGCGGCGATATGCAAGTTGAATCTAGAACATGGAAAAGAATAGTAGCAAGGGCGATAATAATAGTGTAAGTAATGATGATAATAACAAAAGAATCAAACGAAAAAAGATAGCCACTATACCATTTAGAATAGATTCAGAATATGAACAACTATTACGTAGTGAAGCAGACGAAAGAAAGTAAGCCTAAATACGCTTGCATAATGATGATGTTAATAAAGCAAATGCCATCAACGCGGTAGTGCAAATTAAACCCACTGGAAAGGATTTAGGTTTGCTCAAATGCATTTTGTTATCATACTAATAAGACATATTTAATGTTATACATAAATAATAAATGTCTTCAAAAAAAGCAGTATTGTAGTTATAAAATTTATAAATATATACAATAAATCTAAAATAATTAGATGTATTTAATAGTTAGGTTTATCTGATATGTCCTACTAAAATAAATGAATATGTTAAACTCACAAATCCCTTCTCCTACTAGGATACTTGCAGGAGATCAATTATTAGTAAGAATAAATGGTACCCTTCCAGATATTTCAACAATAGGTAGTGTGGAAGAATCAGAAAGAGGCAGCAGAAGTAAAACAAAAAGGTATAAGTACAAACACTTCTTGCTCTTTGTTTGCTGCAGATAAAACAGATAAGATTTTTCATGTTCTTGTTGATGTGGGTCAAGGAATAGTTAAAAGTGTTGAAAAAAGCATCTCTGAACTTGGATTTAGTTCATCGACATTATCATCGTCGTCTATTCCTGATGCAGTATTGATAACTCATTCACATGATGATCACATTAAAGAACTGCCTTTATTGATAAACAAGGTCGATAACGAATCGTCGAAGTTAAAGATATTCTGTACTGCAGAGTGCCGTGAACAGCTTACCAAAAGATTTCCTCAGCTTTCAGAAAGCAATAATCATAGAATATCGTTTAACACAATACAGCCAGACAAAACCTTTGAAATAGGTCCTTTTTTGATAACACCAGTTTTGGCTGACCATGGTGACAATTCTCCATCTGGGTCTGTCATATACGTGGTGAAACTAGCTAATCATAAAGTAATAATTGGATGGGATTTTCTTTCATTACCCAATGTAAATGAAAATTTGTTGTGGAATCCAGATCTTGTTATTTTAGGTACACAAAGCTACAATCCTCATCCTCAAACTGGGATGATCTCTGTAAGCGAAGCATTCGAACTAGTTAGAAGATGGAATGCCAAAGAATGTTATATAGTTCATTATCGAGGTCTTTTAGACTTTGAAGAAGCTACAAACCAGTGGTTTAGAGGGCCTGTTAAAGCTATGACAACAGATGAACTTCAAAAGGTGATAGATTCACATCTTGGCATTATGGGAAGTGAGGGCAAATTCAGAATAACTGTAGCTAGAGAAGGAATGGTGTGGGATAGTAGTGGCTTACAAAATGAACGACAACAAAGTTTACAAGAATCTTCATCTGTATCATCTTCAGATCAAAGTGCATCTTCTTCTGCTCCGTTTCTAGAAATAGAGAGTCTAGAGAAATATATTATGAGGATTGAAAAAGAAGATGGCAAGCTTAAACTAATGATAGAAGATAGAATCAACAGATTTAACTTAGAATTTGATAAACCTCGTAAACGCCCAGACACTACTGATGATAACATTATCCTTGAAGCCCAAGGTATAAGAGGTATGCTGGCTAAAGGACCAGACTTGAGAATAGAGATAGTTCGCAAGGCAGAAAATGAATACGCCATTAAGGTAAGAGCATTCAAGGGAAAAAAGAAGAATGTATTCAATGAAGATATACTTGTAAACAATACCGATGCACAAAGACTAAAGACATATATCAAGGAAAACTTTGCAGAAGCCAAATAGTTTGTTATACACAGAAACTTTTTCATATTGGTTAGTAGAACTTGTTTACAACTAGACATTTTATGCAAAAGTGATTTTGGATCAGGCAGCAGATCTACACATAATACAAAACAAACACTCGGTGGTGTAGGATACAGAGTAAAATAAAAGAAAGAGGCTTTTACTTTCCAAGATAGTCTTACTATTGTGTATGTCTTGCCACATCAAGTTTCCTTTTCTCAGATAGATGACGATATGTGTTATACCAAACAGATGACGATTGCATAGTGGGCCGGGTGAATTGGCTGTCTCAATTGCTAATCCACAATGAAGAGTTGTAGTCATGATTGTTGTAACTAGTACTTTATAGACTACCATAGCTTTATGAAAACGCAGACAGAAAAGCAATCCAACCCTCTAATAACTTCTTACCTTTTGGAGTAATAGAATATAAGCTCTTATTGTTTAGATCTGCTCTGTATGAGGAAACAGGAAAAGAGGATTGAAAACTATATTGGAATGTCACATTTTTCATGTGCATGGATCACCTATAGAAGAAGTGGACTTTTCGCATAGGCTCTAATTCACTATCCATATCCATCATTTGCTGTTTAGTGTATGGCTCTACGATATACCTTATTTCATTATATGACATGATTATAGACCTCTCTCTACCTCATTACTTATCTCGCATCGTTCACAATTAAAACCTGTTATCTCCAAAACCTTGAAATGATGTAATTAATGCTGTCCATTCTTTTGTTTTAGGATTATATGCCTGTAATTCCTCTCGCTAATCATTCTCAGGTGTAGACCGTATTCTTTCAAAGTCGCTGCCAGAGATGCTTATGGCTATTTATATCCAAATTCTCTTGCTTTAGCAAAAGACTCTTGCGCTTCTTTGACTTTTCCGAGTTTTTCAAGAACTAACCCTTTGTGATTGAACGCCTCAGCATGCTTTGGATCTATCTCTATAGCTTTGTCATAAAGTCTTATGGCATCGTCGTAGATTCTCAGGATTTCAAGTCGATGTTTAAAGAGAGGTCGGATCTCCTTGTAAGTGATGATGACCTAAATTCGACTTATCATCAGGCATACGAAATATGGTTAAAAAGAGAGCGAAATGAAAGCATGTCGAATGAGATAAAAACTTCCACAAGAAGTGGCCTACTTGAATTCGATTTTGATGAATTGCTAAAAAAGGCTGTTGAGCAAAATATGCTAGAAGAAGGCATAAGTTTTCGGGCATATCTCCTTCCACTGTCCTTCTTTTTGTTTTCATACCTCGCTGGTTTTTTAATCACCCTTCCGCTAATTGCCTCTATATTCACAGGTACAGCGGAGACGACGTTTATTCCTCTTTTTACGACGCAGTACACAATACCTATTGTAGTTGTACAATGGGGGTTCCTAGGAGGCTTTGTATATACTTCTATAAGCTTACTCACCAGGTTCTTACGAAACGATCTTATTCCTAGAGTATATTTACTAGCTTCTCTCAGACTATTATTGTCTGCAGTCGTTTCTGTTATAATTTACCTATTTTACCTGTTAACATCCTATGCTAGCAACGTTTATTCGAGCTCCGTTGCTTTCAATAATACAGAGATTCCTCCACAAATGTTACTTCTGTGTTTTCTTGCTGGTGTGGCGCCGGTGCAGATCTTGATTAATTTTGCTGATAGTCAGATTTCAAGAATCTATAAAGGCTGGAAGAGAAAAGATATAGCGGGAAATAAACTTCTCACACAATTGGAGGGAATAAACTCCATTACAGCCGATCGGCTTAATGAAGAAGGAGTTGATGTCATACAACAAATGGCCCTCTGCTATCCTAAGAAGTTATCCAAGAAGACAAAATTTCCTGAAGAGATCATAGAAGATTGGAAGGATCAAGCTATACTTACCGTTCTTTCAGGTGACGTGATTGTGACTGTGGATAACTCTAAAACCAAACACTTAGACAAAATCCTTGATGAGAGATATGGGATCCGTAGAATTTCGGTATTGTTAGAAATTTGGAAAAGGATAAAAAACTCACCAGAAGAACAAAAATCATTCTTTGGAGGATTAGGTGTTATCTATGAAGCTAATGAAAATTTTGATTGGTTGCGATACCTGTTCAAAAACATCATATATCATGGAAGTGCAATGATGGTAAATACTAGAATACATGAAGATGCAATGAAGTGGGAAACAAGCGTAACCAATGGTTCAATTGACACCAAAAAGGAGAAAACGATATCAAATCCAAAAGAAGTCGTAGAAGATGGCAAAAAAGTATTAGGTCCAGAAGCCCCGAAATCTACAGAAGCATAGCAAAATAATGTCTGTTTTGTCTTTTTAGATAACTCCTAAATTGGACAAATGAAAGGCATAAATTCATTAGAAGAATAGTCAAATAATAATATACGATTGCAATGCAGATATATTAATTCATTTATAGATTTGGACAAGCACCAACAAGACTCTAAGAGCGAACATTATTGCAATAAAATACAGAATGCAGATCAGTTGGTGTAGGATGAAAGTTCGTGAATTATGTATAATAGGGCTATTCACAATTTGAAATATCATCTACTTTGCAGGGAAGTCAATCTTCTGTATCTAGAGACTTACAATTTATACGCAACCACAGAAGAATTATTGATGATCCGAGTTCAAGGCAAAGAAAGGACTAAAGCGATGAAGCTCGTGTTGGAATGCTGCGAAATGAGATTTCAAATAATCGATTCTCAATCTTCTACGAAAGAATTCACGGATTATGCAGAGAAAGTCAAGACTGACGAACAAATCAATGCCAAAGTAGGTCAGGAGCTTGCTACGAGAGAAAGAATCCTGCAACCGATTTTTATCTACGATACATATTAGTTAATGCTTATTTATCTATTGGAATACATGCCTCCTTAATTTTTAGGTAGTCATCAGTTTAACCATGAGCCTCTGGCGCAACAACAGCAGGTCGTGAGTGCGTAGAGATCGAAAAAATGACTTTCGATTCTTTGATCATGTAGTGTAACCACGCCTTCTATTGCTGCACTATGATCGCAAGCTACTCTCGCTAACACAGGTTCATTGATACCTGAATATGGTAATCCAAGTAGATAGCAGTAGCAGAACATGAAATAAATCATCGAACCTATAATAATGTGTATGGTTGACGATCCACCTCCGGCATTCATCCTGGATGATTTCATTACAAGAGATTCCTTCCACATTATATACCTAAAAAGAAGAGATGACGGATCACGGTTCCTCTATGTCCATACAGATTATTTGCAATATTTACAGTATCTGAATATCATATGGAATAGAATAAGACTAAAATATAGAGCAATTGTCCACATGAAAAGCCTTGAACTAGAGTCCAATTACATAAATGGCAAGCTCTCTGAACAGGAAAGTCTGGAACTTAGGAATGTAAATATACAGAGTTTCAAAATGCGGAGCTTTATTGAATGCGATATAGAAGCTTTCATTATATTTACTAGACGTTTTCTAGATAAGGTTTCGAGGTTAATCGAATTATTGATCACATTAGCCCCAGGATCTTTGTATTAGTTGATATGACTATGATATTCTTGTTAGAGATATTTAAGTTTAGTTCGATAATCCATAACCCACCTGCTACCACATAGTGCCAATACCTAATCAAAGTATGTAGGTTACCCAGATGTTTTAAGGGAACGGTAGACACGAATGGTCTACTATACTTATATTGTTAATGCTTTCATGTCCTTCAGGATCCAAGCCAAAATTAGAACAGGTTACATTTGTTGGTGATACGTAATTTCCGCAATTATTAATTTGCGTTACCGTCTGAGTGTTATATTTTTTTGCAAATGCACTGCTATCTACGTCAGTTCCTGTTATAACAAATAATAATACTACCGTTATTATGGATGTAATAGTCATCAACGCAAGTTTATTGTCAATCACCGAATAAAAAAAAATACTATGTACCGTGTTTTAAGAAATTCAAGGATACATTTGGACATACATTTTCACAAAATGAAAATTCGTTGTTCCTTACTAGAATACATCAAATGCATTCTCAGCTACAATTGATTCAGAATTTTCTTTTCTACCGATTCAACTTCTGGCAATAATAATACGAATAATACCAAATTAGCTCAAACCGATGCGATGGAGGCAATAGCATTACTGAATCAAAAAGCTTCTGTAAACAATTTCACATGGAACCAAGAGATTGCAGAAAGAAATCAACGAATAGCAAGGGATCTTACCAAAGGATTAATCGACTTAAAGGTTTCTTTTACTCAGAAAGCAACTCCAGCATCTGGTAGATCTGATAGTAAACCTGCACAAACTAATAGTAGTTCTGTAATTCAAGACAATATAGATAATTTAAGTGGTCTACTAGATGAGGCCGTATCAGCAAGGATGATGAAAGCTCCTGTAAATAATTCAACAAATCAGGCACTGGCGCTAGGTAATACAATTAACGAAATATTTTATATCTATGCTCAGGCCCTTGGATTTCCAGAGGCAAAGTTGACTAATATGGTTGCAACTAAGAATATGTCAGCAGTGAGTAGTAATATGAATATGCAAGGAAAAAGCATGAGGCAAATATTGGCTAACACGAATGCTAGTAGCAACAGGAATATGCCAGCCATGGGGAATAAGATGAATAATATACTAAATGAGTCAGATTATGAGAACGCTCAGGCGTATGTCAAACAAGCTCAAGAAATCTTTGCAAAGTACCTCAAGTCACTAGAGGCCGCAAACAAAAATGCATCTTCAGATATACAACCACACTTAAACACGATTCTTTCACATCTAAAAAGACTATTGATAGCAAAGGTTCACTTAGTAATGTAATGAATTTTATTTATTTGCAGCTACATCCTAGATTAATTGATAATTATAATATTAGTTGGTGCAACAATGACAATATTTTATATCATATTACTTTTTGAGATTGCTTATATTTTCTTAAATGGCCTTTGTTTTGATAATTGTGAGACCTCTGTCACATTGGTATTAGCATCTTAAATTTGCTTGTGGGAGTCTATTTATAATATTTCTCCTCTAACAATCCAATCACTGAATGATCAAGAATTGGGAACCGCTTAGTCCTAGCCAGTTGCAACCCTCCCCCTCCTTAACACGTGTTCTAGGGCTTTTTAACAACAACCTGTTTTATAACGGGTGTTGGTTGGAAACCCCAGAAGCTATCTGCAAACTTGCTTCGTTCTTGCAAATCGCTTTGGGGCTACACCATCAACGTATCATATCGAGGTCTAGAACCACAAATTTCATTTAGACCAGCGACAGTTGGGGTTTTAGCTGATATATTCGTCATTTTCATGCAAATCTAAAATGCTGCTTTCTACTAGTGGTGATGGTAGTGATGGCCAGAATGTGCAAAGGCATTTTTGATTAGAATGGGCGCCGTGGCTACAAATGCAATTGCCACTATTACATCTTCGATTGCTACTATCATCCTTGTCTGACTCTTCGAGTTAATAGTGTAACTTCTAATAAAACAAATCGATGTTACTAGTGACAAGTATATTCATCGAATGCACTGTAAATGCAAATATGTTCAGTTCACCAGCATTCCTCTAAAATACTAGAAACGGCGTCCGAATATTATCTGGGCTGGTATATGATTATAAATAGATAAACAATCCAAAAACTCACAATTCAGCCTAACGCCTAGTACTTGTATCTTACTAGTTATCGACAGATATTTGTTGTAACAAAACATGGCCAGAATTATACTTAGGTGAAAGAACATATCTTGATATTTTATTACGCGTGGTATAACAAAGGTTGGCTTGTGGGCCTATTCTCCTTAGGTCCTCGCTTCTGAGCAAAAATTGTGTTTGACAATTATGACAGAAGTATCGATGCGTCTGCCAACCTTCAAACTAATCTAACTAGTAAGCTATTTATTTATTGCAAGACTAGAATTCAATCGATACCTCGACATAACTAATCATGAGACAAGAAATAGAGGGTTTTACTTGATTGTAATGAGCAAGTGTTCGGTGCGATGAAATTGCTATTTCATTACAGCATCTATAGCATAAGCAAAATTGTGATATCGCATGTGGTGAAAAAGCGAAACTGAGTTGACCACAGAATATGATAAGAAATTAACCATAATGATAAGAATAACTGAATACATTAACCAAGGATGACCCACCAGGCAAACCATTATTTTGTTGTCACGGCTGTGTCTGGAGTTTCACATTCTAACAAAGATCATTCAACCGGGCTCTTATTATTCCCGATCCCAGAATGTGCTTTATTCCAATGATCTACGAATTTTATTTTTGTCTCTTCAATCCTTGAATTTGACTGAACCATGAAATAAAACATAAAGCACCAACCCAGCCTATTGCATTTTTTGCATTTAGATACATATGCTGAGGAAAATCCATATGCCTCTCCTACTACGCATCTCGACGCATTCTTCAGTTCAAAATACCATTTTAGACGTATCAGTGAAAGCCGAGGGATTTCATTTATAGCTTGGTTGAGGCGTTTGGCCCACACAGGCGATATTTCATAAAGAGATAATTTATTTTGTGAATCTGTTTGCAGGAAATTATTATCTGCTAAAAATTTCGTCTTCATTTGAGTTTAATACCCTATTTAATATGAGAAATTATATTATTAAAACATATATATCAGCATAAGTGCATGTTTGCAATTGGCTGCAAATATAGGATAAGTCTTTGCTGATCCTTCTCTACTATATACCATATCAATACGTGCCGTTTGCCTATATTATCAAAATTCAATCCATATGCTCCGGTGCAAGTGTTTTATTGTGATGATTTTATACTGTTACCTATAGCAAATATGTTTGTCGAAGCCGCTACAATTATGACATTCTAATCTTATATTAACACCGACAGATATATTCGATTTATATATGCATCTATGACACTTATTTATTCTACTTACAAACGTTAAGGGCAATATGGCTATGGTGGTTAGCAATAGTAAAACTGTGGATATTATATGATAGACTGCAATACAATGACTGTGGGTTTAATATCCACCTAGGTTGCTAACAGTTAAATTTGTGAAGAGTGGAAATAATTAGGACCTCCTATAGTATTACAGCATCCAGTCTTTAATACAGATCTACCATCACAAATTTGTTAAACAACAATGTTTGAGCTTGGAGTATGAAATTCGCATCCTAATTCAGCGGATGGGAGACTATTATTGCGTAATACATAATACTCTGTTAACTAATATAGATTCGATGTGAGTTCTTCAGAAGCGGATCCTAGGGAGGGGGAAATAAGAGTATTTCAGGAAGATTGTGCAGAGGACAAACTGAAGAATGGAATTCTTACATTAACAAACCAGAGGATCATCTTTGAAAAGACTGAAGGCAGGATGGCCACACTATCAAAGAAGGTTGAAGGTGTTCTTCTGGACATACCTCTCGATAGAATATCCTCGGTTAGATCCGAAGGATTTGTAATTAAAAAGGTTGTGATCACCACATCAGATGGGAGGTCTTTGAAATTTGGAGTTTTTAATATTGGTAAATGGATAAAGCTTATTGAAGAACAGAAAGGACTATACCTAAAAAGAGGTACTGATTCAAACGAACGATCCAAGCCTAGTCATTCATGAATATTTTTATCTATTATCGCCAAGTCACCTCGACGGTATCTAGTCTCCATGATTGCCGAATTGCTGCTTTTTCAATCTCGACTCTTTTCCCAGAAGAGAGGTGATCAATTGCGCCGGTCCATGCGATCTGCGCACCGTTATCACCGGCATAATGAATCGGGCAGATACGTAGACTGCTCATCAACCTCGTACATGCGCCACTTAGCATTTGCCCTAGTCGTTTATTCGCAGCTACTCCTCCCACAGCCAATACTTCATTTTTGTTGCTAAACGAGAGTGCTCTTTCTACAGCTTCTGTGAGGATTGCAAATGATGTTTCTTGTAGTGAGTAACATACATCAGCCAAGGTAGTGTTCTTTTCCTTTCCTAACTCTATTGCAGCGGTAAGTAATCCAGAGAGAGAAACGTCGTTACCTTTTATTATGTATGGCAAGTGAGAGTACCGCATTGAGGACTTGTTTGCGAGCTGCTCGATTACTGAACCACAAGGGGAGGCAAATCCCATTGCTCTTCCGAATTGGTCCAGTAGCTGTCCTAATGTGATGTCAAGAGTTTCACCAAATACTCTCCACTTTTTATTGTTAAATCCTAAGATCATTGTGTGTCCTCCTGAGACCAGTAGAACCAATGGGTCTGACGACCCAGTTAACATCATTCCCAATTCTATGTGCCCTAGAGCGTGATTCACCGGAACAAGTGGTTTATGATGGAAGGCTGCTAATGTACGTGCAAGAACGGCACCAACTCTGAGACATGGCCCCAAACCAGGCCCAGCTGAATATGCGATTATATCTAGATCTTCAGCCTCGATTCCAGAGTCATTTAGCGATTTTTTTACCAAGTACGGAGCTTTTTCGCAATGATGTCGAGAAGCTTCGCGAGGATGGATACCAGATCCGGTTGGAGGTTTGTAAACTCCACGCACATCTGACAGGATCTTACATCTACTGTCTGATTCCAGACTTTCTGAATTGACTTTAATCACGGAACATCCAATTGTATGGGCAGTACTTTCTATTCCAAGTGAATACAAAGTGTCCTACCTCCTACTAGTTGTGGAAACTAGCTTTATTACGTCTCTGTGTTTGAGAACATATTCAGCACCTAATCGTTGTTTCGTTCGGACGTCAATTGCATAAAGAAAACTTTTTGCAATATCAGCGTGTATCTTGAATGCTAGATCTTTTGGTGTCGAGCCAGGTGGTAACAAGTAGGTGTCTGGTAACACATTTCCCTTTTTGTCAGTTAACTTAAATTCGTCCTCAACAGGAAATACAGCGATGAACTTCAGAGAATCGAAGCACAACTTGTTCAAGACATCCTGTACACCAGTACCACAATACTTTTTAAAGAGTGTGCTAATAGTATTCAGGACTTTTGTCTGTTGTTCGCTCAAACTAACATTTGGCCTTACTTCAAAAGAACGATCTCCTGGAAGGTAATGTAAAATTCCTTTTTTCGCAGCACGTCTAAGCAATACCTCGGCTTCCGACGCACAGGGGATGATGTTAGCGTATCCGTTCTCTTTCATGATCATAATATTTGTTTCGGTAGAAGGGATATCTATCTTATTTGCAGCAATTATGGTAGGCTTGGATAACATTCTTACGGTTCTGCTCAAATTGAAAATGTCCTCTTCCTGCCACAGCGTAGGCTTCTTATTGTTCAAATTTGCCCGATTAATTGCTCTTGTTATTTGATTATCGTCAATCGCTAGCCCTGATAACCGTTTTGTTAGCAGAAGGTCGATCCTCTGTCCTTTATTCTCAGCCTCTCTTGCGAACTTGCTCCATTCTTTACCTATGATGGAGCACAACCACCGGTCGAACTCCTCCTCCACAAATTTAATATCATATAGAGGGTCAGCTGTCCCGGCAGCGACAGGCCTGCCTTCGCTATCTGTAGATCCAGAAGCATCTACTACATGAATCAATGCATCTGCTTGACGAGAATCGTCTAGAAATTTATTTCCAATACCCTTTCCGAGATGAGCTCCTGGTACTAACCCTGCAATATCTATTACTTTTACTGGGATAAATCTAATACCATCAATACAAACTGAGTGTACAGGGTTATCTTGAACTTCAAATTCTCTACAAATGCATTCAATCCTAACATACGCAACACCTACATTTGGTTCTATAGTAGTGAACGGATAATTAGCTGTCTGGACACTAAGATCTGTCACAGCATTGAAAAATGTGGATTTACCAACATTAGATTTCCCAATTATACCGATAAGCATACGTATTATCGATTATGAAGTCTTAATAAATCTAGTCGATTTAGAGGTGTTCGATTATCTGAATGGGCTGAATGGAATGTCTATATTGTTCTGTTTCAACAAGCATTTCTATCCGATTCAATCTATTCTCAGAGCTTAGTATGATATTCCCTGCCTTAACACAATTTTGAAATCTATCAAAATATAATTAGCATTAGTTCAGTATGATGTAAAGCAACATTAATTTCTGACTATTCAGCAAAAAGAGGACAATCGAATCAGTCTTTCTAGATGAATAGATGATTGATTCACATCACGAAACTGGTTCGATAATCTAAAATAAAACTGAGCGCCCTTTCTGTGCCGAAGAATTAACATAGATAAGTGAATAGATGATCTTATTTGTCTTAGCAAACTTAAAGCCGTTGTCCTTTAAATATCCTCTTCATTAGCTCGACAGTTTTAGGATTTGACTTTAAGCTAGAAATTATTTCTTCGGCTTTTATCCTTCTGAAGAAATATCCCATTCCTCCAGGCCTATCTTCTTCTTTTGATCTATCTTCTAAATATAATTTGAAGAGTGCATCTGTAACAGTGGCAACTTCATTTCGTGGCACAAAGTGAAGGTATTGTTCTTTTGTCTTAGGATCAATGAGTGGGCCTCCTTGATGTTTTCCATCTTCTGTTCCCATTATCGTCAACTGGTAGAGATTAAAGCCAGTGCCTACCCAACCTATTGTCTTTGTTGCTGGTCTATAACATTGTTTTTCACAGCCTGTAACACCTATAGATTCGTTCAATTCTCCCCACTTATCCTCTAATATATCGATAAGGTAGGGCTCAAATTTTTCTGAATCAGTATAAGTTAGTCTACAAGTGTCTCTACCGACGCACGCTCCAGATAACATCCTTAGTTTTGAATATGGTTTGACATTTACTTGCTTGTTTTTGGACGGGCCACCTATATATTTGCGAAGACCATAGCCAAAAAACTTCATATCATTTTCAAATTCGTCTTTTTCACTATTGTCTATATTTGAAAAGAGTAAATGTTGATTCGGGGTTGTAAAAAGCTCAATCGCCCGATACTTGTTAACTAGATATTTTATCATACTCTTCAAATCTCCGTTTGGACTTCCGTCTATTAATCTGCCATTTTCTATAAACATACCATAGGACCATTTGAAGTTCCTGCCATCACCAGCTGGCAGATACTGCTTTATCCAGCCCAAATGTAAGTTTCTTTCTCCATAATCATAATCTGATAGGGGAGGATCAAAAATCAGTCCAACAACACTTCTCACTTGCTCTCTGAACCATTCAATTCCCTTAACTTTAACTACATATTTGAGTCTGCCCCAGTGCCTATTTTGTCTATCTCCCCATTCTTTATGGACAGTTACAATGGCGTCTAGACCCTTGAGGAGGTTTTCTTCAGTGAATACACCAAACGGCTCACCCAGAGCAGCGATGGTTGGTTTACCCGATTGTTGACCTTGGCCTCCCCCTATATAGACCTGAAATCTGTCTACGCTAGGACAATCATCTGCGATATTATTTATGATCGGAGCAACTCCTATATCATTCGTTCTTAGCTCAACACAATTATCCGGAACGTATTTCTTCTCCCCAACTTTATGGATTGCCGAAAATGCGATTTTGAATTTTCTGTTCAGTTGGTTTCGACCATAATCAAATCTTGTTACTCCAGGATACCTATCGTACAATCCTGCTTTTCTGATGTAATTTGGATCTATCTCAAAAATTTCGATATATGCTGATGGAGGAAGAGCAAAATATTTTCCGACCTTTTGAGCCCATTTATTAGAATCAAAAATACATGAAGATCTTGCCAATGGACAGCCAACTACATTTCGAGTATTATCGCCACAGCCATTGATTGTAAAGAATCCAGATTTTGCTATCTCGCTTATTGCATCGACAACATTCCTTTTTCTGATCCAATGGAGCTGTATGTTTTGCCTGGTTGTTATTCTAAGACTTGGCATAGCGATGGAGCTGGAATCAGTTGGTCGTATTGCATACAAATCAGCTACTTTGTCAAGTATATTCCACTGTTGACACATTATTGGTCCACCCCCGGGTATACTTATACGTATCATGTATATCCAATCTTTCTCGTTTCCTGTCTTTGCTCTATTGAATTCCAAGTAAATTCCATGTGATTTTGCTATTTGTTCAGACTCCCAGGAGATATTTTCTGTATCCTGGTTTCTAAACTCGTTGAATAGATTACCTCTTAAATCATTAGAGTTAATCTTCGCAATCTCTACCTTGGAGTATTCCCTCGGATCAGTTCGGAAGTTAGGATCTATATCAACTAGCATACCGGGAGATCTGCATACCTGTACAAATGAGTAAAAATCATCCTATTTAAAGTGTAATCGTTGGCTCAAACTGGATATTTTTGAAACTCATCTAAGAAACAGCACTTGCAAGTAGGTTTGGGCTTTGTATTTTAATGAAAGCACAAATCAGAGATTATCAATCTACCGAATAATCAACTCCAATGTGCATAAATATTTTAGTAGTGTCTATATTTGACAAGGGTCATTAATCTCGGTGCATTGATAAGTCTGCTTTCGATCATTTTGATAGTGATATCAATTCGTGATCTATAATTAGTTTTAATAGTACCAATTCTTCTTACTATGCAAAAAGAAGAAGATTGATATTGCAAATCCTCCAGTCCCAAGGAGTATAATATTTGGTAACTCTGTTAAATTGATATTTATTTTGATGCGGCCTATTGCACAGGTCTTAATCCAGTAGATTTTTTACTTAGCATGTCATACAAAAAAAATGCGAAGATAAGAGAATATGACGAATTTCCGTGATACGGAACATGGCCCTATATCCTGCATTAGTCATGATGAAATTCTTTTCTGTTATTATTCGGCGGAATTACCGACGACATCGGTGCTAAAAGGGGCCCGTACTTTATAAATCGATGGTTCCACTTTATCGGCCTTAACGCAAGCAGTTTTTCTCCACGGATATGATTTTGATATCTACAATAGTAAGTACAAGTGTGTGTCCTTATCTCGTTGATTGCTGTCTTGGCATATTGATGTACTTACAGCATACTGCTCAGTGAAAAGTTTCGTTCGCACAGGGATTCTGACATTCATTCTTGACAGTTATTAAAGTGCTATTGACTTACTCCTGACCACAATGCTATTTACTTACTAATAACCACAATGAACACTACTTTTATTTCTTCCAACAACAATATCATGTATGTCAAGTTCGTTATTCAAAGATGAACAGTATCCTGATTATAATCCATGTAACTTAGTTAATGTAGATTAATAGAATTAATATACTAGATATTGTTATAGTTCTTTTGTCATCAAAATGACAAATTTCAAATCACTATTCACGATATATTTGTCAACAATAATGGTAGCAGCCTCTATAGTAATGGCAGTAAATGGCATTGGTAATGGTAGCGGGACTCTCCATAATGCATTTGCAGTAGGTACTAGTAATACTAATTTTACAAACCCCAATATACCAAATGCAACTACTCTAACAAATCCTAATGCAACAATATCGAACACAACAGCATATCCTACACTATCGCTATTTTTAGCACATCATAAAGCTTCTGACTTCCAATACCTTCAGCTGAGAGAATGTTTACCCCAGACAAGGCCCAGATAATGCGCAAGTACCAAGATCCTCTAATCATTGAAATGGTTCATTTACCAAAACAATTGATTGCAGGCCAACCATCGACCTTCGTTTTAAATGTATTTTATAAAAATGCTACATGGCTATGGCATAGCGACCTTGATATTTTTATAAAAAATGGTAATACAGGACAGACAATCTTAGCAATGCCAAATATGCATGGACATGGAAGTATGGTTCAATTCTCATATGTATTCCCTTCAGCTGGCACTTATAACATAGGGGTAATCTATGGTCAGCAAGTTATGTCGCCGAATTTCATAAAGCCTCATGTTGTAAAAGAAGCATACTTTCCGGTTAATGTACAAGCACCTTCAGAAAATACAACAGCAGCCAGTAGCAATAATAATAATATTAATAACATACCATCACTGGCAACGCCAATAACACCAACGATGACTACTAATTCTAATGCTGTGCCTACTACGACTGCTGCTGGTAGCAGTAGCAATACTCAACCTTCTGTAAAGGATATCACAATCAAGGTAGTCTCATGGTCGTTTACACCAAATAAAATAGAAGTTAACAAAGGAGACCTAGTAAGACTGCATTTCATAACCGCCAACGATAATGTAGCACTATATAATGGACATGGCTTTGGTATTGATAGCTACAATATTAATACATTCTTAATAAAAGGCACAAACCAAACGTTACAATTTATGGCTGATAAACCTGGAACATTCACATTTAGATGCACATCATTCTGTGCTTTTCCTGATGCAGATCCAATGAATCACTTCAACATGATTGGTACTTTAATAGTTCACGACGCATCTAGGTAAAAAGAGATACAATAGCATGAATATATAGTAAATAAATACACTTGCCAAAAAATTGAAAGGAAATAATAAATCCTCTAATTTTTTTGTCATTGTTACTTGATATTTAGAATAATGGTTTTTGAGATGAATGTAAACCGATTCCCATATGCAATGCAGGAGTGAGTTTTGATTGCTGTCAAAATTAAAATTTATAGTTGTGTCTTTAATTGTATCTGCAATTGCAGTAATAATTGTGGATATATTTGTCTATCCATCTCTTCTTCCTAAAATATGGACAAGCCAGAATTCTATGTGGATTCAGCAGACAGCTTACCTTTTCTATATTGTTATCTTCATAGCAATTACATCAACTGCAATTGCCTTTTTCAGGCTACTAATATCAAATCCGCTATATCGTAGCATTAATAATCATAATACGCTTGCTTCCATCATTACTACATTTTTATCAACGCAACTACCATCATTAACATCACCTTCATCAGCCAAACATGAAATGATCACAAATGGCCATGGATATACCACCAAAAGGAAAAGCGATGGTAGTAGTAGTCATGAAAATAATGACAATAATTATGATGGTAACAACAACAATAACAATTCCTCATCAATAACAAACTCTGAAAAGAAATTGAGGAAGAGTGTTGTCATTACCATCTTGGTCTATTCTTGTCCAATTGGCTTTTGGAAATAAGCGATACTTTAGAATCTTCTTAATTGCAACCATTATTTACGGAATTCTATTCTCACAGATCTCCAGTATATTAGTATATAGATCTCACAGCTTCAAATACTTGTACGGTATAGATAATACACCATCAGTAACAACAATAACGTATGGCCCGGTAGGTTATGCACCCGCTTTATCAATTTACATTACCGATCATATAGGCCTATTCATATTTCCAATAAATTTACTCATTCTCATAGCAGTTTCTGTATTGGTAGGATTTAACATAATGTTTTCGATCTTTGCATTAAGACTCAGAGTCTGCTATTGGCTGCAATAGCATCCATTAACAGTAAAAGAACGATTGCAACTACAAAATTAGGATCTGAGCGCTACCATACATTTTTGAAGTCTATTGCGTATGTGGCTGGTTTATTTACAGCTTGTCCAACTTGCGCATCATATTACATCTTTGGCATAATTTTTCCATCTGCAACCACTACCTTTGGTTCATTTACTCTTTCAATTGCCTCTTTCACATCTACCTACTATTTGGCAATTTTTGCTTCTAGTCTTGTAGTGCTGTTATTTAGCCCTTTTATAACAGCAGCGACAATACGAAAGTATCTTTTTTCTTTACAAGGCAGCGCATGTAAATTAGAGGGATATTGATAACTGCTATATAAGGAAAGAGAAACGACCAGTAACTTTTTCCGGTCGTCACGATATTGAAAACTCACTTTTGAACGCCTTTTGATCATAATGGTGATTATTTTTCATTGTAGCGAGTACATTGTTCGTTTATCTTGTCTTGACGTTTTCGTATATCTCTTTGATGATACCGAAGAATATCGATAGAACGATTGTTGTTTTTCTGGCATGTACAAATTCGCACCATTCGCATTTGACACTTTGCCTTTTGAACGCAGTTGTGATTATTAATCTGGATTCTCTGAAAAGATATGAAATTATGGGAGCCACAATTGGAGCACGGAAAAATAATCGCTGCCTTTTATACTTTTTACCATGATCCATCGAGCTAACACTCATTTACTTTCATCTCCTTTGAGGATACTTGTGGAATAAAGATGATAATTTAGCTGGCATATTCGGACATAATGAATATTATAGACGTTCTGTATACTGCCTATAAAATAGATGCTCGAGGTGTTGTTCCACTAAATCATGTCTAATATTGATCTTTGTATCAGTTGATATGACTATGGTATCGGGTTAGAGATATTTAAGGTTACTTCAATAATCCAGGGCTATTAGCGTCTAGCTGGGGAGAGTAATCTTGCTTGTTTGAATTTGTTGCCCTGGTTGTGGCTGCCTCTTTAACACCTCTATCTCCTGCATTACCTTTGCTAACTGGTCTGATAAACCCGCAATTGCGTCTGTATTTATTGAATCACGATGTCTTAGTAATTGAATCTCCTTTTCTTTCTCAGATAATTTAGCTTCAATATTTTTACCTGTTACTTCTATCGTTGTGTAATCTAAGAATGTTAGATACTTCATACATTTTGTGGCATAGAGCTGTCTTCTTTCATTCTCTTTCTTTGTATAGTATGGAGATTTACTGTGACCTAGAAACCATTCTGAATAATCTTGATTTGTTTGATCGCTAATTACAGTTTTCACGAATCGCCTGAAGGAATGCAAAGTTATTTTTCTTCTTTTTTTGTACGCCACCTTCTTTTCTTTTATCTAAACCCACGATAGCTAGTAATTTTTGAAATTCTACAAGTAACTTAAAATACAAACCGTTTGGAGTCTTGGATTTATAGATTGTAAATACTAGATCATCTTCATCAGCTTTTCTTGGCCTTTCTTGGTTGTGATATTTCCAGTCTAGCCACTGTTTCAGATATTGTGTTGCCTCATCAGAAATATAAATATCTCTGGCAATTCGTGTCTTAGTATATTCTTTTCTAATGTGAATTTTCGTTGGATTGCTAGTAAAGTCGATATCCTTAAGCCTAATAGCTAATCCTTCAGATGCTCTAATTCCGCTGCTAGCCAAAACGAGAAGATATGTCTTGAGCCTTCGATTGTTACAGGAGAGCAAAATTTTTCTAATGTCTTGAACATCAAGAGGCTCTTCGTCTTCACGGTAGATCTTTGGCATTCTTACTTTCCTTCTGAACTTAGAAGGAATAACATCTATATCATAATACGCCAAATACGATCTTACTGGAGCTGACGTACAATCTTATACTGGTTGGGGTGAGGTCTGGATTAATGGACATGAGGTTTGCGACGAAATCATCAAGCAATTCATAAACATTAAGTTCACCGCTTGATAATAGATTTAGAATGGTTTCAATCTTATTATCCTGGCTAGAATATTTTTGATCTAAAAATACTTGGAAATGGTGAAGTGCGCTTTCGTATGCGTATTTTGATTTCAAACTGTTACGTTGTACACTAGTCAAAAATTTCGTTATAGTCTCACTAGCATCTTTGGTTCGGCCAATCATACGTACTAATACATAATGAGTTAATCTGTTAATATAACTTTTATGGTTTGTTTAATATGCTTTAACATACCTAGTGCAGTTACCAGTCTTACAATCAGCCTAAAATATAATAAATCTAAGCACATAATAATTGAGAGAGTATTCGCCACAGTTTAGGAGTTTGAACTCTTACGGGATCTAAGATTATCTCCTACGGTACGCGTCATTTATGACTTTATCTGGACTGATCTGAACCCAGATGTTGAAAAAATATGCTTCATTTGGTCCTTACTACAAATGAAATGTTTGAGGTGATCCTAACGGCTCTTGTACGTGCATAGATGACGTAAGGCCGAGGCGAGCCCAAGCATCATCCGCTAGTGTCAAGATCATCCATAATTCCATGAAAGAATGCTCTGACAAATTACTGAATACAAAGACATGCGTCTGAGATTCAAATTCACCAAATTCCCATGATACTGCTCTGACCTAGCAGAGCTATTTCGAACGATAACTTATTGCAAGCTTTTAGTGAGAAACTATGAAAAAGAAAAAGTAAGAGCATTTGGCGAGTATCGGAAGGAGGCTGTACTTTAATCTTAAAAGATGGGGCTAACCATACGGGATCGTAAAATCAAGTACAAGTATTTTTAGCCATCATTGTTATAATTAATGATCTAAGGGTTAGCGTCAAATTTTTGTGCTTGATTATGGTGAATAAAATTGAGAAAACAAATTGAAGGAAATTAGTAAAAAATACTACCAACTAGCACCTGATTTGATAATATGCAAAATACTTAATGGTATGTGGCAAGTCTCAGGTGGACATGGACATATAGATCATGAATTAGCAATCGCGGACATGATGAGATATCATAATGCAGGTTTGAGGAGTTGGGATTTAGCCGATATTTATGGCCCAGCAGAAGATTTTGTTGGGGAGTTCAGACGAAGATTATTAACACTGAAGGGAAATGAAGAGCTTGATAAAATTCAAGCATTAACAAAATGGGTGCCGCAACTGGGTGGGATTACACGTTCTATCGTTAAAGAAAATGTGGAAAGATCACTTCGTAGAATGAGTGTTAGCTCGCTGGACTTGCTTCAATTCCACTGGTGGGATTATAACAATCCATATTACATGGATGCTCTCAGATACCTTTCGGACCTCAGGGATGAAGGAATTATCAAGCAGATTGGTCTCACAAATTTTGACACAGAGCGGATGCAAATCATGACAGATTCAAACCTAAAAATTGTCTCGAACCAGGTTCAATATTCGATTATAGATCGAAGGCCAGAAGTAAAAATGATACCATTCTGCCTAAAGCATAACATCAGTCTTCTTGCCTATGGAAGTATTTGTGGTGGGTTGATCTCAGAGCGCTATCTGGGGAGATTACAGCCATCGTCGGCTGAGTTAAACACTCTAAGCTTACGGAAATACAAACGGATGATAGATGCATGGGGCAGATGGAATTTGTTCCAAGATCTTTTGTCAACTCTGAACACGATTGCACAAAAGCACAATGTAAGCATCGCAAATGTAGCAACACGCTATATTCTTGATAAACCCAGAGTAGCAGGAGTTATTATCGGCGTTAGACTTGGGATAGCTGATCACATAAACAATAACATGCAGGTATTCAACCTTAGTTTGGATAAGTCTGATTATGATGCTATAGATGCCGTATGTACAAAGTCAAATAATTTGTTTGAGATAGTTGGAGATTGTGGTGATGAATATAGATAATGATTTTAGATTCAGGTTAAGCATCTATGGCGAGACTAATGAAGAGGTTATAGAAAATATTCATCATTTTCGTGAATCCTTCAAGCGTTGGATACAATACAATATAGGATTTTGGTGCTGGCAAGGACATTCACAACGCACATAAGAATTGCATCAAGAAGGTACTTATAAGCAGAGTTCAAGTCAGGGAAGCATAAAATCGCCGAAAAATGAATCGAAGAGTGCCTTCCTTCAGAGTATAAGCAAAAATATACAGTTAAAAGTGAACTGCCTCCACTTTTGAGATAGAGAGATAGCAAGGATAGTGCCGAACTAAAAACCGACAATAATGTAAATCCTGCGGATAATAGCAATGGCAGTACATTACGTCTTACTCATAGCACAGGAGATAATGATTCATGTGACGATAAATGAGAAAATTTAGTAAAAAAAGTAGCATGTGTAGAAGGATAAGTCAACATTATGATGCATCTACTGACGGTACAGATTCATATCAATTATTAATGCAAGAAAATGGCGAGTTAAAAGAGGCACTCAAAAGATAAACTGAAATGATAATTACACGATCAAATTTGCGCGGCCGAAAGAGCACAAAATTCCCAAGTATGAAGAACTAAAAGCAATTATGGATGACAGCATGAATTTTTGTTACTTAGTCTTAATAACGGAATTATGGTAAGAGCGGTTCAAACATTTTTAATAAAAATTAGCGAATGGTATGTGAGTTGTTTCAAGTCGATGATGGGAAAATAAGTTCAATAAGGGTGGTTTTCGATCCAAGACCTTTCCTTCAGCAGCGAAAATAAGTACTAATCACCTAGTTGGGGCGATCTCGTTGACAAAGCCTTAAGAGATTGTCAGGACGACTTTCTATGTACCAAGGGTCCGTAATGATTACCGTCCCACTCTCTTTTTACAGCAACCATCGGCCTCGAGGTTAAACCATAAATGCATTCACTATAATGATTTGCAGGCTTGCTATAGGTTATTTGAGCGCTATAAATTCCTTCGATTCTTCCTTTCCGATGATCTATATGATAACCTAGTCAGTCGTAGCGGCCTACGAATCCGTTAAATCGCATTACCTTCCGGGATGGGTAAGCGCGATCTCGCTGTCTAGTTTTCTTGGCTGCTTCTATTGAGATCTAATGATTATATTTTTTGCCGCTATATATAGCTCGAGATCACAATATACAATATTAGTAGAACATGATTGTTCCGGATCCGTGGGAACGAATTGTACACTGCCTTTTCTGCTATTCAATGGCTGCCGTTAAACCTACAAAGACTAGCCGTATAATGTTAAGGTGCAAGACGTTGTGAAGTATTAAGTATATGCGAATGGAATGTTATATCAAGAGAGGATCAAAACTTTAAGGGATTATACATTTCATTCTATTAAAATGTAGAAGGCGGCCGACAAGGGCCTCATTTGTTGCCAAAGCCGATAGGTTCGTGCAAAAGATTGCAGCATATTATTGGGATGCAGATTTTCCAATATAATGGGAGACGATCGGTTCTGGACCATCTTTGAGAAGTGTTCGGATTCTATCTTCCATAATCTGAACGTTTTTGGTGACTCGTTCATGCTGACGCATATGGTCAGTCCAGGTATCAGCAATTCTGATCTCGAGATAGTGACCAATATCTGCCGGGTCTTGGAATAATTCCCAATAGGCCATCCCCTCGCTCTTGAGAGTACGTCCTAACTCACTCATATTCTGCTCGAATTCTTCAGATAATTCTGGGTCAACCTTATACTCGATTGTTATTAGGGCTTGACCTTCACTGCTTGTAGTGTCAACAGGGAGCTGCGGAGGAAGTGACCAGTAGTCACTGCCTGCTGGTGTGAAATCAAGATCATCCACAAGAGTAGTGCTGTAACGCTTTCTAGCGATAATAGTCGCAGCTAAGGCTAATGAAGCTACTGAAAGGGTAATTGGAATCCCAATTGTGTGAGCTATTGTACCCCATATCACACTTCCAACAGCCAAACCACCATTTAGTATTAGCAGATAAACTGCTAATACTCTGGCTCCAATCCACTTTGGCGCAGATTTCATTCCAATCGTATAAAATCTTGATAAAATGGTAATGTAAGCTACTCCTCCTGCTCCCATGACTATACAAAGAGTACCAAAATCTCGTAGATATCCCATCGTGAATATTACCGCTGCCAAGGAGAACAATAGAACCTGTGATAAGAGATTCTACCGAGACTCTAGGTTGCAATTTCGGCAAAATAACAAGTCCAGCAATTATTGCTCCCGTACCAAAGGATCCTAATAGCAGCCCAAAACCTGTGGAATCAAGCCTTAGTTCTTGTCTCGCTAGAAGTGGCAGGAGAGATAATAATGCACTGCTACATAATGTGAACAAACCTGCACGAATCATTAGTACATGTGCTGCTTGAGAATGGTGCACATAACGTATCTGAGCTCGAATGGCAGCAATTATATTCTCCGGTGGCAGCGAAGTTTGGACTTGAGACCTTCTTGGCAATTTACTCAGAACCAGGATCAAAACAATAAATGAGGCTGAATCAAGAAAAAATGTGGCAGAAGGTGCGACTGCAGCTACAATAAAACCACCAGCCATAAGGCCAACCACACGACCAATGTTACTTGCTACAGCACTAAGAGTAAGAGCTGCGGGCAATTCAGATCTTGATACTAGTGCACTCATGGTAGGAATAATAGGAGTCCTAATCATAGTTGTACCTGTTCCCAGTGCAAAAGTAAGTATCAACAGTAAAGAAGGGGTAGTTATGCCTAGAAGTGTGAGCATCCCTAGAATTATAGACATTGTAAACATGTATGCGCATGTAATAAGGAGTACATTGCGCCGGTCAAAAATGTCAGATAATACTCCAGATGGTAATGCGAAGAGAAAAATTGGTAGAGTACTTGCTGTGGTAATGAGAGAAACGAATAAAGGATTTGGAGCAAGCGAAGTCATTAGCCATGATGCCCCAACATCATACATTGCTGCACCGATATATGAAAAGAGGGCAGCGATCCACAGAGCTCTATACAGGCTATCTCGAAGTGGACTCAAACCTGACGCGGAACTCTTTTCTTGTCCTCCTTGCCCCTCCATAGGAAATAAGTAAGGGGAGAGTTGGTCATACGTATTTCGGATTACGAGTTGCATATAGCGAGGATATGACAAGATCCCAAACCCGATTGTGTCTGGATAGGGAATTTGTAATTCTCCTCGAGCATTAATTCATTTCTGGATCGATTCAATATCTATATTGCATTTACGCTCCTAGAAAGCTTTGACTAGTTCAAATGAATGTTTTCTACAAAGCCGATCCATCTGTAGAATGAAATGTAATCAGATATTGTACTACATGCCTTTGAACTGATGATTTTGTTCGCTTTATCTAATTCCAGTCTTTTTTTATCTAATTAGTGGACTTGTATATTTTTTGTATATCTAGTCTTCTATTCAATAGCAATTATAATTTAAGGATTTTTAGTCAGTAATATGTATGCATAGTGATGGTAGCACTTACAGTCCCTCCTCCAAACATTCCCGAAACTACATTTGCCAAGGAGATCTTTGCCGATTCACGATAGATTGTACAGCACAATACTCTCCCTCCCCCAGTTAGTGCCCATATTATTAATACTAGTACATGTATGTAACAATACAGACGACAATGGTAGATAAGAAATCACATATTGAAAACGAACTTGATAATAGCAATAATGTTAATGATGATGGCATAAGGATGGATTCGAGTTCAGAATCTCCAGCACTTGATCTGGAGATTCAAGACATTGAAGGAATTGGCCCTACAACAGCAAAAAAATTGAAAGAAGCTGGCATTATCTCAGTGATGGATTTAGCAGTGACAAGTGCAGATGAGTTAGCCGTAGAAATTAATGCCTCGAAGGATAGTGCGGCAGCTTTCATAATGGCTGCACAAAAATTATTGAGAGATTCTAATGTCTTGGAGAAGGAATTCATAACTGCTGATGTAGCTCTTGAAAAACGAAGGTCTATGTTGCGCTGTTCTACCGGTTCCAAAGTTCTAGATGAGTTGCTATTAGGAGGAATTGAGACGCAAGCAGTCACCGAATTCTATGGAGAGTTTGGTTCAGGTAAATCACAAATATGTCACACCTTGTGTGCGATAGCTAGGCAACCTATAGAATCAGCTGGACTAGATAGTAATGTAATCTATATAGATACTGAGGGAACATTTAGACCAGAAAGATTAAATCAGATAGCTAGAGCAAGAGGTTTTGATCCAACACACGTACTAAAAAGTGTGGCAGTATGCAAAGTGTACAATAGTTCACACTTAGAATTAATAATAAAAGACTTAGGTAAATATATCAATGATTTTAAGGCTAAATTGATTATAATAGACAGCATAATTTCCCTCCATAGAGCAGAATTTTCTGGTAGGGGAACTTTGGCTGATAGACAACAACGACTTAATTCGATTTTACATAAACTAATAAGACTTTCAGAGATATATAATGTTGCCATAGTCATAACTAACCAGGTTCAATCATCACCAGATACCTTTTTTGGAGATCCCACAAAAGCAGCCGGTGGAAATGTTTTAGGACATGCTTCAACCTATAGAATTTATCTTCGAAAATCAGGTGAGAACAGAATAGCAAAGATGATAGATTCACCCTATCATCCTTATTCAGATGCAAGATTTACTGTAAATGAAAGAGGCACTGATGATATAGAAGATGCAAAAAAGAGCACTAAAAAGGGTTCTAAAGACGAAATATTCGAATAGAATGGTTTGCTATTCCCAGATGGCAAATCAACAAATCAACTTGTCCTAAAAGCAAATTCACATAGTGATTCAATTACAAGATTAGCCGTACACATTATTTTTTAAACTGTCTCGTTAGTACTTTTTTATGTGGTTTCACTAACAAATATTTGTAGTGCTAAATTCTCCAGAGATCGATAAACTAGCCGGAATACAATTTTACTGTACAAAATTTAGTGGGATCGGCGGTTCGATAAAAAATAGTAACAAAGATTTCAAAGTATTCGAAATAGTAGATAAACAATTTCTCGATAGATTGTCATCTATTCAAGATGGGGTCAATAGATATCCAATTTACATTCTAGAAAAAAACAATATAGATTCAAATCACGCCCTAATTGAAATTAAGATGAAATTAGGGCTAAGATTAAAGATCATGGGAATTAAGGACGCCAAATCATATTCAACTCAATATGTAAGTTCTGAGCAAACAAAGAAGTTACCCAAAGTGGCGAAGACACAAAATACTACAATAACTCTTTTAGGCTTCAGCAGAGTACCATTGAAAAAGTCCTTGCTTTGCGGAAACGAATTTGTCGTTACAGTTCAAAAACCACAATTTTCAGATATTTCCTCATTCATCCCAGAAATAAAAAATATTGCTAATTTTTATGGATTGCAAAGATTTGGAAGGGAAAGATTGGTAACCCATTTAGTTGGAAAAGAAATTGTCAAACGAAATTTCAGAAAAGCTACAGATCTGTTATTGTCTTATACTACGGAATACGACTCCGCAGTTAGCAAGGAAATTAGAAATAAGCTCCGAGATCCAACAAACTACTCGCACATTTACAAACAGTTGCCGAAATGGATGGATATAGAACTTTTGGTGTTATCAGCATTAGTAAAAGGGAAAGAGTCAATAACTGCGCTTAGATCTATCCCTATACCAATTCGTAGACTGTTTGTTCAGGCATATCAGGCATACCTTTTCAATAAATGCTTAAGTAATGCACTTATGAACGGGGAGGATCTCTCCGTTCCTAAAAACGGAGATTTATGTTTCGAGTTAGAAGGCAATGACTCATTTGGCAAGATAAGAAAATTTAACCCATCTATTGATATTGGATCAGATATTGTTCCAGCTATTAGATTAGTCGGTTATACATTCCAACCAGGCAGAGGAAGGTTTGAAACAATCACAGCAAATATTCTAAAAGACGAAAGCGTTTCTCCACGAGACTTTTATGTCAGCGAGATGGAAGAACTAAGTGCTCAAGGAGGATTTAGGCAGGCACCTCTTTTGTGTAGAGATTTTCATTATCTCAACTCATTAATTTTATCATTTAAACTATCAGCAGGCTCATATGCCACCATATTACTTAGGGAATTAATGAAGCCACTTGATCCCATAAGGGCGGGATTTTAGTAGGTGTATTACATTATGAAATAATAATACATTACCAAATAGAATACATGATTTGCGGAGTCTTCTTCGCATTAGACTTGTATTGACTGGTATGCATATTAGACGTAATGACAATTACTCTCTAATTGCACCGAGTGTTAAACCTCTAATCATTTGTTTTTGGAATACAAGCATCAAAACCAATACAGGGATAATGGCAAGAGTTATGCCCGCAGTTAGGTATCCCCATTCTATTCTATATAACGAAATAAATTGATACAATGCAACCTGGAACACCATCGAATCAGGTCTGTTCGCTAATACTATAGGAAGTATGAATTCGTTCCAGGAAAATCTGAAGGACAAAACTGCCGCAATTGCAAAGCCAGGCATTGATAGAGGTATGGTAATTCGTCTCAATACTCCCAACCTAGAACAACCATCGATCAATGCAGACTCTTCAAGATCTTTTGGTATAGTTTCAAAGTAACTTTTCAACAAAAGTATGTTCAATGGTATTATCAGGATCTGAAAGGTGAATATCAAAGCCAAAGATGAGTTGAGCATACCAACGCTGGATAGCATTGTATACAATGGAATTATGTTTATAACCACTGGTATCATGAAGAGACCCAATATCACACTCATAATCAAATTCTTTGCTTTGAACTCAAATCTGGCGAATGCATATCCTCCCAAAGCACTTACCGCAACACTCAATGCTGTGCTGCCTATGCTAACTATGAAGCTATTGATAATACTACGTACTAGACCTGGATCAGTTAACACAAATTTGTAATTATCAAAGGTTATATTTTCTGGTAGAAATTTTGGTGGGAAGCTTATAGACTCTTCATTCGGCTTAAATGATGTTGAAAACACCCAAACAAGCGGAGACAAAGTTATGAATAATAAAATTGCAATTAATGAGTATACTAAGGTTCGTTCTGCGAAAAACCAAACTCGATTATTGCTAATTGTTACCTTTTGCATAATCCCATTCATCTTCTAAAGAGTTTAATGTAGACAAAAGTAACGGCTATATTGATAATGATCAAGATCAATCCAGCAGCTGCGCCCTTAGAAAGTAGCCCAAATTCAAAGGCCTGCCTATACATATAAAGCGAAGCAGTAGTACTAGCAAACAAAGGTCCTCCCCCGGTCATAACTAATTGTAAATCAAAGAAGTTTACCGACCACATTGTAATCAAAATGAGATTGATCACGATGAAAGGCTTGAGTAATGGAAGTGTGATATACAAAAAAGATTTAAATTTCGTTGCTCCATCTATCACTGCTGCCTTCATATATTGAGGGGTTTATAGATAATAATCCTGCAGTAAGAAAGAGCATGGTGAATGGGGCACCATACCACATGTTAGCTATTACCAAAGACCAGATCACAATATTAGGATCAGAAAGCCAGCCAACAGGTTGTAGGCCCATCAGATGAAATATATAATTTAGTATGCCAAAATTATAATCAAAAATGAACTTGAATGAAAAAGCTGCTATTACCGCAGATATAGTCCATGGTATTATAAAGATCGCAAGCAATATGCCTGAGGCTTTTACTTTCTGATTTAGTAATACCGACATAAGCAAACCCATGGTGAACTGTAAACCGACTGATCCTGCCACAAAAAGAAGTGTGATCTTCAAAGATGTATAAAAATTAGGGTCATTAAACAAATCAACAAAATTTGTCCATCCACTGTATTCCCAATCCTTCAGAATTGTAATGAAAGATACATCATGGAATGAGATGTACAGATTCCAAAAGAGTGGGAATATCAAAAATATGAGTAATATCGCAAATGCAGGCGTAAGGAAAAGATACGGCTCGGCTTTTGCGAAAATATTTGACATATTTAGGAAGAGCGTTACAGTTTCGTTACCAACCTAAAACTTTTGCTGACTTCGCAAGCAGCGTCGGCGAGTGCCTGTTTAGGATCCTTCATGCCGTAGTACACTTCATCAATTGCTTGTTTTATATTATCAGCTATTTGTGGGTATTCCGGTATATTAGGCCTGCTATGTGCAGTCGGGATCATAGATATCATTTCCTTGTAGTATGGAATGGATGCATTCAACTTGGAAGCATACGGGCCTTCTCCAATTGGTTTCTGGGTTGGGAGATAACCCTCTTTCTGCAACATTGGAGTTAGTACACCTGGATCAACCATAATCGTCAACAATTCCCATGCAAGGTCTTTATTTTGTGATGTTTGAGGAATACTAAGAATCCATCCACCCATCATTGTAGTGCTCTTGGTATTCTTATCCGGAACTGGAAAGACCGGCAACATTCCCACCTTCTGGTTAATGCCGGGCCACTGATCACGAGGGAATGTTCCAAGCAGCCAGGATCCCTCTAACATGACAGCAAACTTCCTGTCAGCAAATTCCTGGCCCCAAAAATGATTTACCTGGGGTTTGATCCCTGCATCCACTTGTTGCTTTAGGAATCCTAGCGCTTTTATGCCTTGTGTACTATTATATGCTGGAAACCAGTACGTACCCTTTGTTGGATGTCCACTCTTCAGCTTGAGTATTTCTCCTCCCAGCATCCATAGATAAGGATACCACATGTCTGGTGAATGGCTAGCGCCTACTAGGTGCATTGATTGTATTCCCTGATCTTTCAATGCATTACTGAGCGCCTTTGATCCTGTCAAATACCCATCCCATGTCTTTAAAGACTCGGGATTGACCCCTGCTTTATTCATTAGATCTTTCCAGTACCACATAGACCTTATGTCAGTCCAGGCCCAGATACCGTACAATTTGCCATTGTATTTACCGCCCTCCCAATTCGTTTGATACCAATCGCTTTGTCTTCCCCAAGTTTTAATGCGATCAGAAAGATCCGTTAAAAACCCACCTTGGGCAAATTCACCCAGCCAGATTTGATCTGCAGAGATGAGATCAATTGGGGTTCTGCCAGCCATTGCTGTTAAAATTTGCGTCCTAGTGGCATCATAAGGCAAAACTCTATAATCTAGTTTAATATCAAGGTCCGGATGCTTCTGTTTTAATTTTTGAAGGGCGCTATTAAAGAGGACATCCCATCTTTCCTTTGGTTCTGCTACTATTGCAGTAAGCGTGACTTGCTTTTTTTGTGCCGACACTGGGATAATAAAGCCAGATGTCATTGTAAAAACCAAAGATAGAATTAGAAAAAGAGCACTAAAAGTAATTTTTTTATTCATATTCATGAGACACTTGAGGACACTATAGCTTTTAAGTGTTATTACCTTGCGTGAGCTCGTGAATTATATTACTAAATCATTGAAATGTATAACATAAACCTAATATCCTATTAGATAAGGATCGTCCTGTACGAATTAGTCAAAATGAGTAGTAAAGATCCCTGCATGAGAAGATTAATATCTTCCTTAGAAAGATCGTCTCATGCAGTATATTTGTTATGACTAGTCTGCGGATTGAGAGCCTGACTAAGAGATATGGTTACGCGAACGCGCTAGATGAATTTTCTCTGAAAGTCGATTCTGGCCAGTTTATGGTACTCTTGGGTCCGTCCGGTTGTGGGAAAACCACTGCAGTAAGATGTATTGCAGGTCTAGTTAATCCGACCAGTGGCCAGATATACATAGGAGATCAACTGGTGAACAATCTGCCTCCAAAAGACCGGGATGTTGCAATGGTATTCCAGAATTATGCGCTTTATCCTCACATGGTTGTTTATAATAATATCGCTTTTCCGTTAAAAATGAGAAAGGTATCTAAGGACCAGATAGATGATAAGGTCAGACATGTAGCGAATCTGCTAGGCATAGAAAATCTTCTCGATAGGAAACCCAAAGAATTAAGCGGGGGTCAGATGCAAAGAGTGGCATTAGGTAGGGCATTAGTTAGGGAACCAAAGGTCTTCCTTATGGACGAGCCACTAAGCAATCTAGATGCAAAACTACGTACATATATGCGATCTGAGATTAAGAAGCTACAAAAGAAAGTAGGAATAACTACACTCTATATTACCCACGACCAGATTGAAGCAATGAGTATGGCAGATCAGGTTGCAATAATGAAAAGTGGTTTAATCCAACAGATTGGTACGCCAAGCGAAGTGTACAGAGAACCTGCGAATACATTCGTAGCAGATTTTGTAGGAAGTCCATCTATGAATTTCCTGAAGTGTAAGATAATCGAAAAAAATTCTGGCATTACACTTCAATCAAATAATATCCAGCTACAAATCCCACAAACATGTTCGATGTTTGAACCTTCATCTGATGGTCTTATACTTGGAATAAGGCCAAAGGATATTATGTTTCTAAATAACGACGACTTTATTGGTATCAAAATAAAAGGTAAGATATCGTTCACCGAGCTATTGGGAGATGATTCTCTAGTCGAAGTCAATGTAGGTAAGGATTCAATTAGAGTCACAAATATAGACCCAGATTTCGACCCCAGTATTGGGAAAGAGGTCATAATTGGAATTCCTTATTCAAAGATTCATTATTTCACCTTAGAAACAGGCAAGAGGCTAACTCCCAAAATTGTCAATCCGTAACACCATACAACTAGTCAGTATCCAAAATTTCTTTTGAATTGATATCAAAATCCCCCATGAAATTTGACGATACAGACGATTTAATGAATACGATAAATCACGGTTTAGGACAGATCAATTTCCATTTTTGTTTTCCCGATTATGCAAATAGATGCTAACAAGTTTGAAGTCAGCCTCGGAATCTTCGTGAAATCTATATAGTGCAAAACTTGTATTAAAATATCACACGAGTATGTTTCAAGATTTTGAATTGCAGGACTGAGAAAAATAAAATAATAAAAAGCATTAGCGTTTTATATGATTTATGACCAGAATTGTAATGTTATGATGATTATATCCATTGTCATGATAGTGGCATTACTATTTACGGTATTAATATTACATTATAACGAAGCAAATGCAGTAAATAATACCAACTTTAGCTCATCCATGATAAAATTCTTCTTTCATTTAAAAAACAAGCATATTTTCAATAATGTGATGATTGCAGTAACAGGAGAGAAAGGGCAGCCTAATGCATGGCGATTAATTCTCTTTATTTCCAATAATATTCAAAGGGACGCGATACCAGGTTTTTTCCATACAGGTGAAAAGGTAACAGCGTGCATTACTAACTATAGTAAAAATAATTATAGGAATTGCGCCCTTTCCACGGTAACCTCAACAAATGAGGCTCATTTTTATCTCACTGCAGCACCTTCCTAACCTGATATATATTTCATATTTAGTAAATTTATATTCACTATATCTAGGGATTAAATATCATCATACCTGAATTTTTGACTGAACCATCTGCTTATAGCTATGGTATCTCTTGCAAGAGTAACTGGAGTATAATAATTAGAAATTGCCGACTTCCGGTATTCTAAAATGTTCGCATCTTCTCAATTCTTCTTAATCTCTTGAGCAGATCCATTATTTGTTCGTGAGTCGGATTGCTAGCTTTGACAATGTTTAGATCCACATTAAGTTTCTGTAACTCAGTATATACTTCCTTGTCTTCTATGGTATCAATTAATTCCTTTAGAGTAAATGGCTTTTGCATTAACTCTACAACTTGTTTCAGTTGTTTTATACTATCTTCAAGGGTTTCTTTCACATGTGCAGACGCAAAAATTATTCGCTGATGTGAATTTACCGCAAGTATTTCTTTTGCAACTTCAAAGCCATCGATCTCAGGCATTTTATAATCTAGAAGCAACACATCAAATGGTGAATTATACTTGCAATGACGGTGAAACGATAATGATTCATTCCCAAACTTGACAATATGACCTACATCGTGATATGTTTTGAGACAATCTTCACCATTGAATGTGATCGTAACTTTGTGTTTTCTGGCCTCTAGAGCTTCTTTATAAAGCAATGCAATGTCTCGTTCGTCCTCAGCTATTAGGATGTTCATAGATGATAGACATTCCATACCTAGAGAAAGAATCCGGGATAACAATAATAATATCAAGCATAGTGTTACAACTTACATTACTATATTATATAATTTTGGGGCGCAAGTACATTTTCTTATCTTGCTCTCCGATTACTCTTACTCCCAAACCAGATATGCTATTAAAATAATCCTGACGCATTTTTGGTGTTCCGTCTGGGTTGCAATCAGGTACATATTTTTTGCGAAGAGTTTTTGATGCATCTAAACATCCAGCCCATAATTTTAATGTGATATTTTTTCTATCTTTGCCGCTGGAAACATCATACAGCTCTCAAATAGTTTTGTGATCCTAATGGCACCCAACCAATCAGAATGGCTTTTAACCACAACTCAAATATCTGCGGTAATATCAAAAGGAAGCAAAGGACGTATATACAAAAATCCTGCAACACTAAAGGATGCACTAGAGATTCGCTTAAAGCGGGAAGGATATGTAAATGGTATAAATACAGCAAACAAGATACTGTATTCAATTACTTCAAAGGGAAGGAAATTGTTAAAAGGTTGGATTGCCTTTGTGTCTGCTTATTCATAAAATCTTCTTATATTATATGCTACTTTTCGTTGGTATATCTTGTTCTTTCTGTATTCCTATGTAAACATACTATGCGTCAGGCGTTACATCGTAGGCCTCAACTGACACAGACTCTACTTATAAATAGAACGTCCCAGTTCCTTGACATGCTGGATCTTGCACTTCTGTTTCTCCAAAGCAATCATACGATTCTTTGACACATGAAATATTCATCTGAATGCTATCTAATTTTTATAATTTTTATTTAATCATAAATATATTGAATAAGAATCTTAAAATCATTTTAGTATATATGTATTTGACTTTTCCATATTTTCAAGCTACTTGATAAGAATCTTTAGAAGTTTGGTTATTTCCTTATGTGTTATGAACCATGATTGCTTACTCGGATACAACGTGAAAATGTCTGACAGGTGTCTTATTTATAGTCAAATCACTGTCAAATACTAGTCAGATATCCGTCAAATTGCAGTCAAATAGTCGTCAGATCTACGTCAAATAGGTAGTATACTCATTTTAACCGAGTCTTCAATAAAATTAAATAATTTTTGTGTTTCTTTTTTATTTATAGCTTTAGTAATATTTATCGACATATACTATGGGCTCAAAGATCCCAAGACCAGTCAGACTAGAGGTTATTAGAAAGTGGCTTCAAGGCCAGAGGAGAGACCAAATTGCAAATGAAATTGGTATTGGAGCTGGTACTGTAAGTGGCATAGTAAAAGAATATAGAAAAGATGACCCTGAATTTGACTTGCTGAGGGAAGTTGCTTTAAACCTCAAAAACAGAGGTATGAGCATAGAATCCTTTGCAGCTTTAATCAGGCTAAGAGAAGTTCTTGTAGAAAAAGAATGGTTGCTAGATATTAGATATTAGATCAGGAGAAGCAGGAGAAAGCGAAGCAGACATCTATGGCCTTGACGAAGTTGCAGAAAAGAAAATGGAATCCTTCATAATAAGTATAGAAGTGTTTTGTTTTAAACAGAACCTATCTGTAAAGCAGTTTTTTGATATTCTCTATCACCTGTATTGGGCAGCAGATAAGCTCGATATTCCTCTTGAGAATTTTCCTGGCTACATTGAACAATTGAAAGCTGAAAAAGATAGTCTAATTGATCAAATACAGCAAATAAAATCAGAACAGAAACTTGCATTGGAAGGTCATCATACAACAGAAAGAAAACTTGAAGAGTACTGGAATGATAGACCCTTATTTGAGAAAAACCAACAATTAAAACAGAAACTAGAAGAATCAAATCAAGAAAGAGACATGTACAAAACAGAGCTAGAACAAGTGAAATTTTGGGAACGTAAAAAGGAAAATATGATGTGGGTGATCCCAGAAGACGAGTTAAACAAAGCTCCCAAGGATCTGAATTATTCAAAGCAGGTGATAAATCCACAAAATCTAAAAAATATAGTGATGGATGTTTTTTCCCATCCCAGTAAATACACCGATGCAATTAGGCTAATGATAGAACGCTATCGTTTGGAACATAAAGAGAGAGCTGATTATGATGAATCATAAAATATAGAATAACCGGTGGTCCGGGCTCGGAGGTGTGTGAACCAAAATTGAAAAAATTATGCGGCCCGCTCGTAGCGTTTGACAAGAGCATAGGGTTCCCTGCATATTTTGGTTTTGGTTGCGAAGTTGAGTACTACAACAATATCATCCAGATCTAGGTTCTGCAAAGGGGTTTATTTTTATAGTCATAAATGAAACTAAGAATGATGGCTGATAATACCCTCAGACCAGAACAATATTATCGGCCTTTAAACTTCTTTATCTCACATTCGCTTGCAGATAGAGATTTAGCTCAAACGATATTTGACTATTTTGTCAAACTCGGATTGCAGGCTGTCCTTCCAGAGTCATCTCTAGATCTAAACGATGAGATTAAAGGACAGTTAGAATTCGAAATTGCCAGGTCTAATTTTTTTGTAGTTATAATTGCTTTGACAGTTTGACAGAGAAATCTAAATTACTGTTCTGTTCGATGTGTTTGAAAATAATTTTATTTTCTATCAACTATATAATCACTAGATAAGAAAAAGTATAAGAGAAAATGACTATATTTTTGCCTAAGCGACTTAGCAGGCGATATCATGAAAAAAATGGAGATAAGTTTTGGATAGACTATGTCAGTCCTTCTGCTTGTGATGAGACAAAATACTTCCTGTATGAACAGAGATAGAGGCTATCAAGATGGAGTCAATTCAATATTTGTAAAATATATGTCAAGTGGAGGTTGTAGGTATAAAGCGCAATTGTCGAATGAGAATACCGTAATAGATGTATCTTCGAAAATAGGATCAGACAGTGTATTATTTTGAAGTTAGGTATATGTCTGATGGGGATATTGATTGCATTAAGGGTTGTGAGGTGCAAATATTGTAATTGTTAAGAATTTCATCTACTAGATCCTTAGCGAGTATGCTATAAAGGTTCGCCGCATCATTTGCTAGGGTTTTTAAATCCTGAGGTTGTAATTCGATGGTGAATATTTACCATACATTACCGAAACGTATTGTTCTGGGTTGCTTCTTACCGAATGGATTACACAAGTGAGAGCAAGTTTCAGCAGGCTTGCTCCATTAGATAAAGTGGCATATACTTTTTCTTCAACGGCATTTTTAATTCCGAGATATTCTTTATCATTATTTTGATGCCAAGATCCTGTCTTCAAGGTAAATCATGGAAGAGAAGAACAATTCTAGCTCTTTTTCTACATCCTTCAGGCTGGTGGGTACATGTCTGCATGGGAAGTTCTGACTAGGATGAAAATGGAATCCAGACTAAACAGAAAGTCATCAGTATATTCCTCTAAGAGGAATCAAGGACAACATGGTAATAGGTCGATTAGTGGGGAAAAGGCTACCCACTCTCGAGGTAAGCATGAGGAGGATGAGGATGATGAAAATTACAATTACGACCTAGAACGTCGATTTGCTTTCCATTCCTATCACAATTACTACAACTATTACCAGTACGGGCAAGAAAGCCCTCCTCTATCATCTGTATTTGTCTTCACCAAACCATTATCGATTGATTATAATTACATCGTCAAGAAGGGGTTTAATGAGGATCGTCAAGTCTACCTTTTAATTCCAAAGGAGGCAAGAAGATACTTCAACATAAGATCACTTAAAGTAGATCTCGTTCCATTTGATGGATAATGAGATTGCAGGAGAAAAAGCAAGGCCTTCTGCACTACAAACACCAGAGCTGTCGAATCTAATTCAAACAGTCCTTGACTATATCTCTTCAAAACATCCTAAACCGACTCCTAAGGCTGGGCTCATTCCAAAGGCCATCTTCCTACCAATATTCAAACAACTTGTGGCTAGCTCTCAGGTGTACAAAACGCTTCATAATGCAAAGTACTATGATTGGAATGTTTTAAATGAGATGCTTATGGCATTTCTATATGACAAAAGACTTGTAAGAAGATCTATCAGAAGAGAAGGAGAAGCAGAACGACTAGAAGTTATATCGTCTAGGGCAAGCGAGATGCTCTCATCAAGCAAGGTGCTCAACGAAGCCTTCCTAGAGTGGTGGGCAAATGGAAAGAATACTAACTATCCTTTCTTATTCAAATCCAAAATATACGAATTTGATACGAATATGCCTAGATTAAAATCCGATGAGATCGCAACAAGAAAATTACTTTACATGCAAATAAAAAATGAGATGAAACCTGGCACTTGGTACTTTACACATTCTATATTGGGTAAATGTAGCATTGAATCAAGTGGAAAACTCTTCACAGATAGAGGAGGATACAGCGTAGGTGTGTATGGACCAAGAGGCGTGATAAGTAATCATGATGAAATGTTCGAAGAGTTTCTTTATATGATGCTGGTATTTCCACTATGTCTTTTAGGGATCTTGCAAACAAACAATTCAAAGAAAGAGTTAGTGGTGCTGGGAAGATGGGCAAGCCTGCCTATTTCTATTGATACTGCAATAGGCGATTCTTCAGATATCAAATCTGATAATTTAGTTGTAGTGACATCAAATTTTGAAGTTATTCTACAGTCACAGTCACCGGATGGACGACTCCTTGCATTCCATCTAAGGGAGTTTTGTGATATGCTAAGCAAACCTGACTCCTCTGGTGGTGTCATTATAGATGAACCGGTACTGGTCTTCAAACTCAGCAGGGAAAGCGTTCTTAGAGCTTTTAGAACAGGAAACTACACTTGGCAAAAGATCATTTATTTACTCACAAGAGCTACTGGATCGGCTGATAGTATCCCGCAGAATGTTAAGCATGAACTAAAGGTTTGGGGAGAAAGATACGGAGAAGTAGAGATCAGAACAGCAGAAGTATTGAAGTGCAGAGATGAGATTATAGCCGAGAGCTTAATGAATGATCCTACGATTAGAAAGCAGATTACATCTAGAATAGGAAATACTACAATAGAGATCAAGCCAGGTAGTAGGTCTAGGATTTTGTCAAGATGTGATAAGTTAGGATATCTTATCAAGTCGTAAAAACAATGTATAAAAAAGAATTTAACAGGCGGAAATAAAATATTAGCAAACAAACAAAAGCTACACCCTACTTAGGAAAATACACCATGACAGCTGCAACAATAGGATCAAAACCAATGATCGTCCAAGGCGATGGTACTATCTTACTCGAAGTTGAAAATGAATTCTACGCAGAATGCAGGGACTGGCTTTCTAGGTTTGCCGAGCTTGTAAAATCACCAGAGTACATACATACCTACAAGATAACGCCACTTGCAACATGGAATGCTGGCAGCATCTGGATTAAAAAGTGAAAAAGTCCTTGAAATTCTCCAGAGATTCAGTAAGTACCAACTCCCGCAAAACATCGTAGCCGATATACAAGACTGGTTCTTCAGGTATGGTAAGTTAAAGCTTGAAAAGATAGCAGACAAAGAGAAGAATAATGGTGACAACCATCAATCAACTAATATTAGAAATTCTTCTTCTTCAGCATCAGCATTCTACACCATCGACCAACAACATCATCCACAGGTTAATTTACTTCTGTTAACTTCTTCTGATGATCTGCTAATAACAGAGATATATAATAACAAGAGCGTCAACAAATACATCCTCCGCAAGCTCAGTTCTAATACTCTGCTAGTCGATGCCATGTATAGAGGAAGGATTAAAAATGCTCTTATAAAAATAGGTTATCCTGTTGAAGATCTTGTAGGATATGTTCCAGGAGATCCTCTTCCAATCAGACTTAGAGAGAAGATGGCCTCTACCAACGCTGCATTCAGTCTTAGAGACTATCAGAATCATGCTTCAGAAGCGTTTTATGCATCAGGCTCTGAAAGAGGAGGAAGTGGAGTGATTGTCATGCCCTGTGGAGCAGGAAAGACTATTGTTGGAATTGATATAATATCCAAGGTTTGTCAAGAAACACTCATCATAGGTAGTAGTACCGTAGGCGTAAGACAATGGATAAGTGAACTTGTAGAAAAGTCACATATAGACAGGAATATGATTGGTGAATACACAGGAGACTTGAAAGAATTGAAACCAATAACTGTAACCACTTATCAATGCCTCACATATAGTAGTACTAAGGCTAGAGATAATATTAAAAGACAAAATAATAACAGCAGCACTTGCAGCACTGATTCTGATGATCAAAGAACATATCCACATCTTGAAATATTCAGGGAAAAGAACTGGGGATTGATAATATACGATGAGGTTCACTTACTTCCAGCACCTGTGTTCAGGATAACCGCAGAGATTCAAGCCAAACGACGCCTAGGTTTGACAGCCACACTTGTTAGAGAGGATGGCATGGAAGATGATGTCTTTTCTTTGGTAGGACCAAAGAAGTTTGACTCACCTTGGAAAGAGCTTGAAGACCAAGGATGGATTGCAGAAGCTGCGTGCTACGAGATTAGGATTGGAATGGATTATGATTACAGGATGAAATATGCTACATCTCCATTGAGGAACAAATACCGTATAGCTGCAGAGAATCCAAGAAAGTTTCAGCTTGTTAAACAGCTCATCTCAGAACATGAAGGAGGAGAGGATAGTATTCTGGTAATAGGTGATTACATTGATCAGTTGATGCAAATATCTTTATTCACGAATGCTCCTATTATCACTGGGAAGACACGGAATTCTGAGAGAGAAAGACTTTACTCGTTGTTTAGAAGATCTGAAATCAAGCTTCTGGTAGTGTCTAAGGTGGCAAATTATGCAATCGACCTTCCAGATGCAAATGTTGCTATACAGGTTTCCGGTACCTTTGGTTCAAGACAAGAAGAGGCCCAACGACTTGGAAGGATCCTGAGACCAAAGAAACCAAATAAACAGGCATACTTCTACACAGTTGTTTCAAAGGATACTGTCGACCAAGAGTATGCATCCAAAAGGCAGCTTTTTCTAACAGAAAGGGGGTATAAATATACCATAGTTGATAGAAATGCTATTTAGATTTCATAGAATAAATCAAGGTAATACTTAATTATGTTCAACCAATTTATCCTGCTTCCTGACAACCGTATATGTTTCGCTATTCTTCTATTTCAGGTAGTCTTTGGAAAACGGGCCTTGGAAGTTGTTCTTCATCAGTTCGTGGTAATAATGGTAATGATGATAGTGATGACCTGCTATAAGTATAGGTAGCGGTTCCCAAGCTGATACAAATCTTAATAATGTAGTTATTCAGCGAATTCTTTCGCTTCGGTCAAAAAGTCAACGTTCACGAACTTGTATGTTTCGTCACCGATTTTTGATCCTATCCTTTCTATCCATGAACCTAAATATGTAAGTGTCAGGGGCTTTTTTATTAACGCGGCTAACTATGGTGGACGTAAGGGTGTTGAAAATTTACCCCTTACTATCGCTTTTTTTCTGGTACTTATAAAAACCTAGAACACAATTGACAGGTAGAGAAACGAGTAGAGGCATATCAAAGGATGTTTCATCTATCCTAGAAGGACGCCATAGTCCCATCATTGACCAATTCTGGGTGGCAAAAATGAGTCAAATTTGTCTTGGTTTCCACCGAACCCAGACCAACGATCTGAGACTACTACTGAATAAAACAATAAAATAACTGATTCTATAAAATTCTATAAATCTTATACATTTGTTCAGGCCCAAAAATGTGTTGATAAGACTTCACAATCGATCGATGTAGACTATTGCTAGCTGAAATATTTAGGCTTGTACAGGTACCTTGGACATCTCCAAAATACAGATAATTGAAGAATAAATTCCTCGTATATAAATTTAGATATGCACCTCATAGACGAACTCAGAATTAGAAAAGTGAAACATGAGTCTGAACTACTTCTATCATGGATCCCTAGAACTGAGGCAGTTATAGGAAGATAAAAGTATAAAAAGGATATATCGTAAGGAAAGATGAATAATAGTCATGTTTATTGTTCAAAATGTCAACTACAATAATACGAGACCTTATATGTTATGAGAACTTGCATCTCAAGTTTGCTGTTTTGATAATAATGTATTCCCAATATTCTTATTGCACTATTAACAACTAGACCAGCCCTTTATATCTTTGGTGCAGTATCAATCTTTAACATTAACATAAAGATGTGATTTCTAGTAGTTTTGCAAATACACTGCGATTGTTACCAATATCAGGACTTAGAGCCTATCCCAAAATTATCCTCCTGTAAATAAGAATACAACAACCCAAACATACTAACGCAAAATAGTTTTCTAATTTCTTTTCATATCTAACTAAGAGTTTTCTGAGCCTGTTGTGCCAGGAGTGGACCTTCGATTCGATTGTCTGTGATTCCATTGTAATTTACCTGCTTATTTCATCATCAATAGTTAGATTCCAACATTCCATCTATAGCGTTGGTGATGATTAGAATCTATCACTATCTAGCTTCATTGAGTTGGTTCTAGTTATACCTCCATCATACAATAACCATCTCATGCCTCAAGTTAACATTCATAGCTAATCGCTAGCTTGACTTCCTTCTAACTTTATCCAGTATCACTCAGAATTCGATTCACTATTTGATGACTGCTCTTGGGTCTGGCTGGGAGCTATACTACACTACTGTTCGGATAGGTTCTTAATGAAAAAACGAGTAAGATGAAAGAATGGGAGTATTTTGTTCATATTACTATTTAATTTTCAGGGTTTTTGCTGTAGCGTCGATGGCTGGAATATACTTGCTAATATCAGGTTTCTGCGTAGTAGAAGGGGTGGCTGAAGAGAACAGAGGACTGCTAACTACTAGCATCAGTCGATAAGTTCTATCTGGCGTCTTGTATTCATATACCTTAGTTTGTCCTATGCCATTAATATTGAAATTTTTAGGTGGCGTAGTGATAGCACTATTATTGCCAAGACTAGAACTTGCTCCACTCTGGTTATTGATAGACGCTCCCGAAAATAGTTTGGAGAACGGACATTCTATTGTATATACATGAAATGTCTTGCCATTTACCACGGAAGTCGAGTTTGCAGCCAATTCTTTGCAGTTTTTGGAAATGGAAAAGGTAGGAAAGCTTAGCTTATTAATCACCGAATTGTTAAGCGATTGTACCAATATAACTGGACTTATGACTGGATTTTCTCTGTTTAACAAATTACGTAAATATTGACTTTCGTTGCCAGGATGCATGTTTATAAGAAGTCCAAATTCGGTCTCAATTGCACGACCATGCCATCCTCCAGGAAAGGCTATGTCATTAATACCAAAGGTCGGATTACTATAATGTCCGCTGATATCCTTTCTTAACGATTGCAAAAATTTAGGAATCATAGTTTTGATATCAATGTTATTCTTATTGCTGCCTGGAATTATTTTGTGCGTAGATATGATGATTAGTTATTAACAATGATGGCGCCGAGACCAGCAACGTCAATATGATACCGATCGGTAAGATTCTTTGATGATTCATTATTGCCTCTTCGTGGAACTAACTTATATATATGTAACTTCTTTGAGAATACCAACTTATGTTTCTGAGTTGACTGCCTTCTATTAAGAATGTTTTACCATTTGGGTCGACCACCCACGTCTACCTCCTTTAAGGACTGTTTTCATTATCTCTGGACTCACGCAGGTTGACATTATACATCGAATATCATTAATCATAATAATTCTAATACAAATATCATTGATAGCCACATTGGAGTCACTCATAACGTTTATGGGAATATTTTATGCAGTTTTGAGTGGAATGATAGCATTTTAGAACATTATTTACAATTTATCTACTCTCTCTTTCTCACTTATGTCACGTTCGTGATACAAAACGGCCAAATTTTAAATTAAACCTAATTCAGCTACCGAAAATCTAAGGGTGGATATTATCAGTCCTGCAATAGGAATGTAAATCAATTTACGACTAGTGCCAATACTTTCTACAAATCTAGAATCACCGGTCATTTTATTTAATTCCACAATTTTCTTGAACTTTCATTAAGAGTATGATAAGGGGCAACATTACCAGCTACTATGTCGGTATCTATAAAGAGTATCGCTTTATCATGATAAATTATGTAGCAAAGTAACGGTGTAATAGATATAAAGGATTGTGGTGTATAAAGAATAACGTTTTGCCTATCCTTCAGACTCTCGTATTCTAAATAAGTTATACCCTTCGGCTTGTGACAACATCTCAACTCATTTTTCATCAGCCTATTATATTTTGTGCTATCAGTGAGTAGTACTGAAAAATAAGTTGAATATTTATCAGGTTCGTGACTTGAATGTCCAGGGATATCGACAGATAGCTCCCTTGCTCAGGCTGGCGACCAAGCAGTAAATATGATAAAAAAATAATGAAACAGAAAGGCATGTAAGCAATGATTATGTAAATAGTATGTTTCACTACCACAGAATTTATAAGATATATATCATATGCGATGCTAGATAATTCTTGCCGCAAACATCATGGTCGTTGGTACTTGCTCATCAACCAAGTCATTTCATTCATGGGTCTTTGTTATACTTGGTCTGACCAGCGATCATCCAAATATTGCAATAAAGATAGATTATATAGATAACATCTTTTATGATGATCCATATACACTCATATACACCCACTTCCAGAACACACTTTAGAGCAAAGTCGTTTTATCCTATAATTGCTTTAAACCGAGGATATTTTAACTGCGGATTGGATCCTGAGGTAAAGAATCCTGTGCTTCCTTCTGAGTTTACCTATGGTCCAGAAGGTGTAAAGAAATTTGCATCATCAGTAGCAGACAGCTCCCATATATATCAAGTCACACACCATGATACAATATTTAACGGAGATAAAGTATTGATTCGATGCACATTTCTTGGTATACTCAAAAAGGAGATGTTAGGCATGCCCCCTAGCGACAAGCCAATAACCATTTACCGGATTCGATCTCTTTAGAATTACAACGGATGGTAAAATTGCAGAGATGTGGCAATAATTTAACGTTGGGAGTTGGCCATAAAATCAAATATATATTTATATCATCGACATACTAAAAACACAAACAACAACGCCAGTGGAATTGAACCGGTAGCTATCGGAATAGAAGATCCACTATCTGGACGTTCACGCCTGGTTAATATTGGAATCCGCCTGCTAATAATAGGATTATCAATAATTCTAATGAAACTTCCAATATTCACCTTAGGGATTCTAATATTCTTTGGTGCAGGAGCCTTGTTCCTTGGTGGTATTTCGAGGACAGTTCATGGCCTCCGCGGGAATACCTCCGGGCACTCTAAAGGTCCTGCTCCTAGGTGTGGGTGGTGATAAGCATATCTATCTGTGTTCTAGTAATGCTCATCTTGTCAATGTTGGACTGCCTTCTGTTAGACTAGTATATACGTAGGACTATAAAAGCTGCCTCCTACTAATAGTTGACTGATTCCAAATGCAAGTGTAAATTTATGTTGAATCTTGGATACTTTTTTAATTTGGTAATATTTGATTGATTTAACAAAAGTATAAAAAGATCATTCGACCTAATATATCAATAGTAGCCGACTGATCGAAAGAGAGGATATGATCCATCATACAGATCTGCATTGCGGGTAAAGGCCCATAATGTCCTGGCATCAGATACTTCTAGAAATGATGATAGTTTGAGTTTGAGCACGTGGTGGATGCGCTTGAGCCCTGAAAAAAGATTACGAGAATGGCAACACGTAAGTGTCTTTTTGGAGTATTATAAATAATGGGCAGTAATCAAGGGGAAGATAATGATTTCTGTACCGTCCTTGTACAAGTGGGCTGATGGTGCGCCTGCATTCGAAAAATTAACTGCCATATTTTATCGACATGTTCTTGAAGAGCCTCTGCTAAGGATCCTAAAACAGATAGACGGCAGAAGTTACAATGATATTGCATAGGTCGCAGGAACGGTAAATAGGACTTACTAACTAGGTTAGAATCCTATGAAACAGATTATTTGAATAATGTATTCGTCTTGTTATAGTTAATTGAAATATTAATAACACAAACCATTGAAGCCCTCTACATGCAGGGACCTAACCCACTTGGGCCCAGTATATAACGGGGTTGAAGATGTAAACATTTACATATTATGGTAACACTTGGCAGCACAACAGTATTGATTGAAAGAGTACAAGATAACGAATGAGGTAATGTATTGTCTAATCTGTAAGTTCCTTCAACAAGAATCAAAGAGAAAGAATGGCGATATATTTTGTGATTCTATCTACGAAGATACGACTGGTAAATATCCTGAATTTTCTGCATAACATAAAATAATCTATTCTTGCAATACTCCACTTTTTGCAATTTTTTCTGACGATAAGTCTCATCGAATGTCTTGAGCATCCTTTTGTAGTCATCAACATATTCTTCAGGTGGCTCTGTAGAAACCATGTTTTGAACACCGTTAGGAAATTTTCTAGCCGTTATGTGTTCACCAAACATCCTTTTAATAGAAGATAATGCCGTTTCTGCCATCCACCTATATCCATATCCATGTGAATTTTAGAAATATTTGGAGGACCTGTTAGGAAATTCAAAAACCATTAATTAATGAAATTACTCTCTTGAAAAAGAAAGCAATACTACACCTTAGACTAGAAAATATAACCTTTATGGATGCTTTTATGTGTCAACTATGCATCTATTCAAACCGTATGCTGTTGATTTATTATTTAAAAATCTTAGTTAACAAGGTTAAGGTGAAATCTTATATACTTTCACCTCGTTCAGTTGACCATGAGCAAACAAATGAAGTTTGGATTTGCAGGCATGGCATTAGCACGGTATTGTTGGCTACAGTAACTGTCCTGCCTTCGAATATCCAGCAGCGCAAAACGCCACTATGTCACTACCGGGAGGAATGGTGACAAGAGATATGATTAAGGCGAAGATAATCAAATGAGGTCAGAACATCCCGAACTTGCTGCCAGTGTTGGATAAGGTCCAGATCGTTGGATGTCCCGCAGACTCTTAAGACACTAATTGGCGCATTGGAATTGCAAGATGTATTAATCGCACATGGTAAGATGCTTCTTCTACAAAAAGTAGCCCGGAGCTATGCAAAACGCTACTACATCTGGATAAGATAATAAAAACAATATAACAAACAACAATAACAATAACAACAAACCTTCCATATTTTTCATTAAAGCTATTTGCAGATACTTCTTATGCAAATCCATTCCAACAAGCATGGATACCGTCTGACATCAATATAGATAGATGGTTCACATATCGTTAACTTAACAGGTCCTCATCAATAATAGAAAAGCTTTAAAGACTTTCTATTTCTCATAAGGCACTGTTCAGTTAACGGATAGACATATAGCCTAAAAACATCCTACATCCCGATAATGGCTATATCCAAAGAAAGAAGCAGGACCTCTTCAAAGTATGTTTATCACGCATTGCAGCTATTCTCTCGGGGCTATCACTCAGGAAAACGTCCATCTCTCTATCTATCTGGAATTGGATTCGACGATACAAAGCCAAAGAGGATATTTTAGACTAGAAGGACAATATCTGAGTTCATAATTGATGAGACATTGATTAAAGCAGGTAGTGACTATGTATGATGATCATGGGTACGATAATGTAGACTATAATAACATTAACCTCATTGAATATTGGGCAAATTAGCTTATAATGTTAGTCAATTCAATAGAGTAAACACTGTCAGAAAAACAAAATGTTAAGATTCTATAAATTGAATGGACACGAAGAACATAAGTAGAAGTCCTGTACAGATAACTGATGACCAACCCAGACCTACCTTTTCTGCAGTCAGACAGAATGATCTTTAAACTGTATGCCTGCGAGGAACATTTGAAGAATATAAAAAATATTAAATCGCAACACGGCGATCTTGTCATCAAAGGATGCACAAGTAAGTGCTGAAATGGAAATAGACTCATTGATTTCCCAAATGATTGGAACCTTTGGTTCTCTACTATTTAGGATAATTGATAGGTTTCGTTCTCCGGCATTCCAGGTGATAGAATGGAGGTGGATAAAGTATGGAGGTGGATAAAGTAATTAGCGCGCTGTCAGATCAGGGTAAGAGCGTAGACTTGGCAAACGAATTAAGCAAAGCAAATCAGGAAGGCACCTGGTATTGGATGATAAAGCATATAAGAAATTATTCATTGCATGGTTCATTACTTTCGGCCAATGCTTCCTTGGACGTCATTCCATATTTAGAGCAAACTCTCCCTCAGCTTAAGGAATTCATTAAAAACATCACAATGAAAGAACCGATACTGCAATGAAGGGATAATACTAACAATTCTTTTCTACCGTCCAGTTTACCTGAGTTCAGAACAATAAATGATCTAATAGTAAAGAATGCTATAGCCATGTGGTAATCGGAGTGTTATTTGCGGCTATCAAAGTCCTAGGTATCAGTAAGGCCTAGAACAATAGATCCTATAGCAGAATGAAAAAGACAAAGCAACAAGATTACTTACGACAATTCCCGGGGTAGGATATTATTCTGCTCTACTCATAATAAGTGAAATCGGTGCAATAAACAGATTTCCTGATTCAGATCGATCTATGTTCATATGCTGGACTAGTCCCAGTCAACGCATAGTTCTGGTGGGGTAACGTATCACGGTAACATAACTAAAACAGGTAGTAAAGACTGAGATGGATAATGATAGAATGTGCTCGTTCGCATGTAAGATACAGCAAGGATAGTAACATAACAAAATTCTCTGAAAGATTAGTCCATAGAGTAGTTGAACCCCTTAACCACAAGGGATATAATCCCGCCCAGTCCACCATTTTAGAGCCGGTAGATTTACTCGCAATATTTGGGGATGATTTTTAAAATTTGACGTAATAAAAAAAGGCCTTTTGTTTTTGATCACCAGTCATTATTACGTAAAAAATGACGTAATAGTATTTACGTAATGCGATGATTTTCATATGTTATTACGTTAATCTCGATCTTGTTACGTTACGATGCGATCCTTTTACGTCGAATCCTCTGATGCTTTTGATAATAAGGAGCTTGATAAACCTGCAGTTTACCCTTAGGAAATCTCCTTCTGGTGGTGGAGTGCAAGATGGTGAGACCAGTTTTTTTGGTGTCGTTGCTTCTGGCCGTGGACGAGTTGGCTGTCGTAATGGAGTTGGAGGAGGATTTGTTTCCATTTCAACAATTACTTCCTGATTTACCAGAAGCTCTTGTAGACGGAAAAGAGATAACGTACCTATCATGGTTTTATCACAATCTTGCACATAATCCATCTGCAATCACCCATGCTGATATCAACGAATTTGTTAGCCATTATTCTGCCCCAGGTGGAATGCGCGATGGATTTAACTATTTCCGAGCTTTCCCACAAGATGCAATTCAAAATGAAAATTATTCAAAGACTAAGCTTACAATGCCGGTACTGGCTGTAGGAGCAGGATACATCCCAGCATTTGGAGGGAATGTTACTATTAATTATGCACTGTATGGAATGAATGCATTGGCTCAAAATGTTACAGGTATTCAAGTTCCCAACTCTGGTCATTGGATTCCAGAAAGCGGCCAGACTTTGTGATAAAAATGCTTGACAATTTCTTTGTTGGTAGTATTACTAATACCGTTAAATGAGTATTATCCAACAACTCTTTTGTATTATCACCATCCATCCATTCAATCGATTGCAGGACTCAATCCAATCAATATGATGCGCTTCGACAATAAATCCGCTTATTTAGCAGACAAACATAAAACTAGACTTCAAGCATTATCTCTAACTAGCCGTCTCGTATATCAATAAAATATCTTTATTGGAGAATCCTATAAACGCAACATTACTTTGTGAACTATATCAATATATGAAAGGGTCAATTCGATCACCAGACTTCATTAAACTCGAAGACTAAGAGAATATTTTGGATGGAATAGACTTGAGTAACAAGAAGACTAAGGCTCCCAATTCAACTAGTAAAAAATGAATTCAATTCTATTCCAAGGTAGTAGTCAATGTTGATGAAAAGCAATCGACATTAGGCGCATCAAGATAACATAATATTAGAACGCTATAGTTCTATCTTCGATCTTAATTTTGTCTTTGTCTTTTGATATCTGACGTAAATGTTTTGGATAGACCAAGGTAATACTTATGAGCAACAAAAATGATCATTATAATTTAAGTTATATGCCTACTGAGGCTATCGATAATGATGATAATAATGACCTTCCATCAAACAGGGAACAAGAAAAGGAATTGCTACTAGTTGAAAACAAACAGTCTGAAGAACAGTTACCAATTGGACAGGATTTTGAAACTGAAGTGCTTGAAGAAAAAGATGATGAACAAACATCTACATTACCAACTAAACAAGAGGAAGGTGGATCACTCTCAAGGGCAAAAGTAAAGAAAAAAGAAAAAAATTGATAAAACGTACTGCTAGATTGGATGAAACCAGTCGGGTATCAGATTTAATAAAGCAGCTTGCAAAACAGACCAGTAATATACAATCAAATAACAAAAATTCTTAAACCATTCAAAAGTACATTACATTGACGGAAAGACAGTTCAAGTCAATCAAGCAAATTGAAGGACGAAATAAAGCAACTACAAAAACAGACCTTAGATATCCTAAAAACCGTCCGAAAAATCAAGTAATTGCATTGTGAATAAAAACAAAATTGCTATTCATAGGTGCTTATCTGTGAATTAGCGACTATAATTATTGTTCGTAATAGATAGTTTCTCTCTTTAAAAATAGGTAATACCTAAGAAGTTGGAACAGTTCTTACCATTATTTTCACTAGTAATCGGAAGATATCTTCGTTCCTATGGTTGAATCTAAATTCTATTTCTTTAAGGTACAGGTGAAGGTACTGTTTGGGTATATACCTCGATAATGATACAACCAGGTCTTTGCATAACTCCAGAATCCTTCAATACCATTGATATGACTAGTATCTTCACGTACATATTCTTCCATTCGATGAGCGATTATCTGATGTTTTCCGATTAGACCTAATGAAGCATATGCAGTATGGTCATCGGTATAATACAAGGAACGCTTCTTAGTATGGAGTTTAATTATTGGAATTAATGTATCCTGTATTCTGTCAGATACAGGAAATGTGATGACCTTCCCATTTCTTTGATATATTCCAAATACCAGGCTTTTACCTTCTGCACCCCATCCGCGTTTTCCTTTCCTATGTCCACCAAATAATGCTTCGTCTATTTCTATTTCTCCTGACAGACTTCTTCAGCTCCTTTAATTTCTGAAGTGATTCATTGTAGATTGATTGTCTGAATACTCAATGTTCTCTCTATTGTGGCCAAGCTACGTGGAACATAAAATCGGATTCTGTACAGCTGGTACTGCAAGAGCATAGAGATAGAGGAGGTGCACTAGTATATCAAGTGGGAAATAAAACTCTCCAAGATAAGTTCCTGTCAACTCTCCAAATTTGTATCTGCAACGTTTGCATCCAAACCTCTTATCTTTAAGATGGTAGAACAATCGATATCCACATCTTGGACATCGTCTCCATCCTTTCC
>CAVPXM010000064.1:0-3928 GCA_963709405.1 uncultured Nitrososphaerales archaeon | reverse complement strand
CTCCGCTAGATGTGCTCCTGCACTCCACTGCGGCTCCTCCTGGCGAGGCACCGGCAGCGTCGTCAGCTGCTGCTGCGCCTTTTGGCCTTCATGGACGATTAACAAGAGGATTAGATACCAATCCAAATAGGGAATAATTTCAAAAATGAAGTAATTTACTGATGGTAACATGTACGCTGTTATTTAGACAATGATTCGTTATACTTTGCTGATGCAATAACAATCAATCACGGTTTTGGCCTGACTATATTAATAAAAGTAGCATAGCTGAGTGGAGGCTTGACGATACCAGTAAGAGGACTTCATTATCGATACTTTCATTATTGCTGTCTTGATTATCCAATAATACCGAAGTCAAGATCTACATACATATGTATCCTACTTATTACCATAGGAGTTGAACGGGATATGCTATAAGTTTGAAGCCAGGAACATGAAAGCGTAGTTGACACATTTCTTCATAGTAAAAGATAATTAGCTACCATTTTCTGGCAAAGCCGTAATTCTAGGGGAACAAATACGTAGTTAGGAATTTCAAAGATGAGTAGTTGAGATATCAAATATCACTGTTCAAAAAGTGTGCTTAAGCCATTGAGATGAGTATTAATCTTCATTTCCTTCATCAGGAGGTTTAATACTTTTAAAATTAAAATATAATATAACGTCATATACAATTTTCAAAACCCCGCCTAATACAAACGGCGCTGATAGGATTGATAGTGACTGCAGTATATAACCGGCTAATGATGGAGATATTGATTGTGTGATATTTCTTGAAATATTGGTTATCCCTGCGGCTGCGGTTCGTTCATTCTCTCTAACTACTGCAACTAGATATGATTGTCTGGTGGGTACATCCATTTGCGATAGGGCCATTCTGGCAAGATACAATGCGACTGCCAGTGGAAAGGTAGGGGCAAATGCAACAAGTATCAGCAAGATATTAGATGGAATATGCGTAAAGACCATTGTATTAATTAGACCTATTCTGTCAGCAATTTTTGCGGCTGGAAGACGAGAATGCAGTAAGAACTCCTGCTATAGAGAAAATATAAGATAGTGTTGTTAGATCAACGCCAAATTTCGTAAAAAACCATAAAGATACTATACTTTGAATGACAAAACCACCAGCAAAAGAGTCTAGAGCAAAAAGAGAAGATAGCTTACCGACGATCTGCTTTGATTTTGGTGATAAGGTTTCTCTCAACGGTTTAGATCTCTTATTAATGGTCTGGATCTCTACTTTATTTGAAATCAAATAGTAAATGCCTAATACCGCAAGTCCAATGACACTATACAGTAGAAATAGTGGTCTAATGGATTCAATTTGGTTCACTCCATACCGTTGTGTAATTATATCTGGTAAACCGGAAAGCAGAACACCTGCTGACATGGCAAAGGTTCCAACCATATTGTAAAGAGCATAGCCAGTATTTCTTTTGTTTGTATCATTGATTGTCTGTGGTAATGCAGCTTGTTCTATTGAAAGGAAAGCACCAGTCTCAGTTCCAGTGACATTAATTGTACCTATTAAAGCAGATGCAATTAATACTATATAGTTAGTTGTTATAAAAAATATTGCTCCAGACAAGGACATGAGGGCTGCATATACAATTAGAATTTTTCTTCTACCTATTCTATCTGCATAAAAGCTGGCAATTAGAGTAAAGATTACACTATTTACTAAAGTAGTAGTTAATATTAAACCAATGTAAATATCCTCGAATCCGACTAATTTTAGATAAATTGCAAGAATTACGCTTAGAAAACCATATGCAAATGTTCTCAGTGTTCTCGCAGCTAGAAGTAGTTTGCCATCTTTAGACAACCAACTGAATATAGAAATTATTTTGGTGTCCATTCTAACTTCCTATGAATCTCAAGATTGTGATTCTCCATTGCATAGAGGAATTTGAATTCCTTTGGCCTAACCGCTGCTATACTTGGGTTCAATACCTTATCTTGTCTTTTAATAAAGGAAAAATGTCATTTATTTTTATAGAACTGCTATTTTTTAACGAATGAATAATATTTATCAAGATGGAGTATTTAGCTGGTTTCCGCTCCGTTTTGACTTGTTCAGACTGTTTAAATACTTTGTCAGGTCAAAAGGGGTATGACGCCTACGTTGTCTCATTAGACTTATGACATCTGGATATTGGCCCAAGTGTTGACGAAAGTCTTTCATTAAATCAGCTAATTCTTTCGGATCAGTAGGTACATTCAGTTCTCTGTTAACTATATCTACCTGATCTGTAGGAACTTCCTGCTCATATTTCAACTTGTGTAGTTCCCACCCTTTAGTGGTTATCTCATTTTCTAAGGCATCTCTCTGCCTTGTTATCTCTTCCAGTTCCCTTTGAGTCACTGCAAGCTTTTCTGCTACAGGCCTATTTTTCTGATATTCTGAGAGAATATTCATAGTTAGTTTGTTTTCTTCCAGCAAATCTTCTTTCTCTGTCTTCAAATCGACTACCTTCCCTACGATTTCGTGCAATTCCTCTTTTTTCTGGGAGACATATTCAGGAAGATTATCGATGGGTACATCTAAATTATTTGAAATATTTGATATCTTAGATATAAGATTAATAAATTCGTCAACTTTTAGACTACGCCTAAAACAATGAACCTCAATTTTTTCGATAAACGATTCGATTTGTTCTTCATTTAACCCATAGTTTTCCAGTATTCTTCTAAGCCTGATTGAAGAAGCTACAAAGTTTAGATTCATGCTCTCGTTTTTAATAAGTATGGCGACTTCCCTTAATAGATCAAAATCCGGATCGTTCTGTTTGTATTCTTTAATTATCATACTCACAGTCCCTGCCCCAATATCCACTTCCATTGCGATTTGATCTCTGGAATGGCCTTTAAGCCACAGTCTAATGACTTCCCTTTTTATCGAAAGAGGCGTTTTACTACCCAATTCCTATCCGAAGCAATTTAGATAATTTCGGCTTATAATACATTGAAAAATATCCAATGCTAAAACTGAACTAGGGATGCCAATTTTCCGAGAGTATTCGTATTACGACGATGATCTGACCGGCAAATGACGAAGATTTGACACCTATCTGACTTTAATTTGACGAAATTTTGACGGCAAACTGCTACGGCATTCGGAATTAAATTTTATAGTTGTGGTGGGGTATTTTAAGGGAGTATTATCCATTAAGATTAGAATGAGTTAAGATCATTTCTTTTATCTTATAAGCACTAAAGGTACAAAAGTCATCAAATTTAGCTCGATATCTAAGCAGGATAATGAAGAATGGTTACAATATAAATGAGGGTTTTATCACACTAGAACGAAATTTGGTACTAGAAGATCAAAAGGTCGCTGTTGTTACTAGTAGCTCATCAGGTAGGCGTGTACTAGAATAGCGTTCAATCCTAAATACAACAGATGGGAAGCTTATATACATTAGAAAAAGAAATTAAGAAATTGATTCCCCCTGTAAATAAAGATTCTGACGATATACGAGGTTCTGTTGATTCTCCACTTAATATTGTGGAGTATGGTGATTATGAATGTCCCAATACTGGCGTGGCTTATCCAATTCTCTTTTCCTATCTGATTGTGAAGCCATCTAAACATAATGCTTGATTCTATGTAAATAATGGTTCCAAGTAGGATGTATTTCTTGTCAGGATCCTGTTTAACTGATTTTATCTCCGTATCAAGAAAACCTGTAATCTAATCTTTGTGCCTGATCTCATAGATAGTATCGTCAGAACCTAAAAATTTTGCATATGCAATGACGCCATTAAGAACATTGTGTTGATGCCTTTCTGATGACTCATTATCCTTCATATATTCGTGAAATACCTCAATAATGGTTGTATTTGTACTGTTAGGTAAATATCCAATCCTTGGATCGGTAGTCGACAGTTTTGTTGGCATTGTTTGATGTTATGACCTCCTGTT
>CAVPXM010000063.1:0-260127 GCA_963709405.1 uncultured Nitrososphaerales archaeon | reverse complement strand
AAACCTGAGTTCTTCCATTTTCACTTTGTCTTTTATATTCATAAAATAATCTACTATCTTATTCCAGTTATTTTTCTGGTATTACTCGCAAAGATTTTGTTTTTGTTTGTATTCTTCACTAGATGTATCTTTATCAACTAATTCATAATCTAGTGCCTGTTCTCTGTTCTGCTTTCTTGCTAACTATACATCATTGCTTATGAGTAACTGCATGTACTCTTGCAGATATAATTGTCCTTGTTTCTTGTTGTTATGTATCCTTTCTCATCATCAACGGACAATAAGTTCTAGATCATAATCACTCATCTACTTCAATTAAAAAGAACATAGGCAGAAATCGGAAGGTAATAATGGAGGTAGCGACCATATGGGATCGAGAAAGAACGAAAACTGTTACATTTCCTATTTTTAATACGAGATACAGGGCCTGGATAATATCCATTTTGTAAGATGTCAATATAGTGGAATCTGTTTTAATAATTATATTGCGATCGTGAAGCCAATTATTGTGTAATCAAATCTTTAATTTAGATTTATAAAGAATGGTAAGTTCTTGCCTTTTTACTGATTAACAATAGCTTTGTCATAAGCTGCCAATCTTCCAAGCCAAATAACTTGTGTCGAATTCCTAGCTTTTTGTATAAATGTCAGAGAAGACAGTGGTTCACTTGAATTTACTTCTAATGACTCTATCATAAATTATTCTTCAGTAGTCTTAACAAGCAATATCAAGGATGCTCTCCAAATTTAAAAAATTTGTAACTCATTGGTTTTTATTAATCTCTTGTAACTCATAAGTCAGTCAGTCTCGTAATTTAGAATATAACTATGCTGCTACAATTAGGGGCCGACCGAAGGTAGTTTAGATCTAATATTTTCGGATAATTTCTCAATCATAATTATCTGGAAGATGCCGCGGTTTGGGGGTACGATGCAGAGTTGGCAAAGATAGGAGCAGTTCGCGAGTTGATAAAGAATTATTTTCTAGCAAAGAAATTATGCAAATCATGAGTGATAGAAAGATGGCGTTTAATGATATTTTCGTTAAAGCATAAAACGAAATTATGGAAACATCTATGGAGTAATTGCATTGCCATATGAGATAGCTCTTCTATAAAGCCCACTATGTATGCAGGAAGCAAGCGACAAAGTTTATCCGGTGTGAACAATCTAAATTGTAACCTATCTGACTATTTGAAAGTTCTTGGAATATATGACCCGAGACTAAAGATTCAATCGTACTATTACAATGCGGATCCAGATTATTTTCAACTTAAGATAGGTAAACAATCAAAAAATTCCTATATAATCGTCTCTAACGCAGACCATCCGCTCCAAACCGGATCCTAATTTCTCATTAGTACCAACCATTGCCCAATTAGTAAGAGAAGTTATAGATTTTATCTATAAAAAAATGCCTTCAAACACCTTATTTTTTGATATATGATCATATATCTATATAGTCAAATCTCCAAGGCGACAAAAGCTTTCAATCAAAATCGATAATATATTTTTGCACGGGCTATCATCAGATTATGCAACGAACGACCATTAGACACTTTAGTAAGTAAACTTGGTTTGGATCTCTAAGAACCTATCCGAAAAGTAGTTGAGGTTGTAATTTGACTAATCTAGGATTGAAACATTCTTCATCTGAGATTGTAGGTGTGTATGTTGTTGTGTTGTAATTTGAGTAATATAGGATTGAAACAATGACTAGGCGGTGTACGCGAATCCCCGCCTAGATGGTTGTAATTTGAGTAATATAGGATTGAAAAACCCCTGATGATCTCCTTAGTAATATCAAATCTATGCAGTTGTAATTTGAGTAATATAGAACAAAAAAACATCTACAAAAATATGAAGCAGGGGATTATGAACAAATACGTTAACCACTTAAATCCGCTAAAATTCTCGCAACAATTGAAAAAAGGAGTAGGTGACAGGTAGTGTTGGTCGCGGCAAAATAAAGGATCAAGTGGCGTTAAGGGGTCTAGAGGAATTTGCCACGTTCGGGAAATGAGCGGCCTTCTGAGTAATATTGGCTGTTGTATGTTGGACATAGTCATGATTCACTTTGTAAACTAGGACAGCGAAGACAAGTCCCGGTGATGTGGACCTAAAACTAGGTGATGCATACACAAGCGTAAACGGTTGATCTTTTGCCTCCTTCTCTGGATATTTTATATTTTCTGTATATAAAGCAAAGCTTCCAGGAGTATATGTGGGTTGCAGTACTTGGCGTCCATTTTGTGATGAGGCATAGAATTGTGGAGTAAATGGGATCATCTTTCCTAGTAATGTGGAATTCCAGAATGTGGAGGTGGGGGTAACTCCGTCTTGTTCAAGGTAAGTACTTTCGTTAAACCCACCAATCCTAATAAACCACTGCTTCTTACTTTCGTCACCACCGTTTCCCAGGGCGTAAATTGACGTACCGTTGCCTGCAGAAAATCTTTGTGCAACAATATATACCAGAACGTAGTCAGCTTTGAGATCCCGCGCGACTTTCACGCCAATGTCAGGTTTATCTATAAACATTTTTGCTATTGTTGCAATTCTTGTTTGATTTATCGTCGCGTTATCTGCGATGCTCGTCCTATTGGCCAGAGTGGTAATCCAATATCCGTAGTCCCACCACGATGCAACAACTGATCCCCTTGGAGTATTAGTTGATAGCCACTTGAGAGTGTCTATCCAATCGCTAGTTTGAAACTTGTAGCCGGTTCCACCATTTGCAATTGATGGTGGAATGTCTGCGAGGCTTAACCAGCCTGAATTAGCTGGATATATCATGGGAAGAGTTAGCAAAAAAATAATAAGTACGGTATAGCCAATAAGTATAATTCGACTCTTGGAAGGTTGTTCTCGCATTTGTTCAGAATATTTCCTGCCCTTTACGTTCTTTCCAGTTTTTGCCTGTCTTGAAGATACCGAAGTGCGCTTGCTCATGAAGCTACGAGTAATTTCATAAAGTCCTAGTCCAGCTAGTATTATTATCCCGATTGAAGCAAATACCAGAAGCCTTGCGAAGGTGGCGCTAACATATACTGCAGTTAGTCCCAGTATCAAAGCAAATATTGAAGTTGATGTTCTATTTCTAAATGCCATCCAAACTCCTATTCCGGCGAACATCAACAATATGGAATAATTTGTAAAGTAATCCACAAGAGTTGGTGTAAAATGTTCAGCAACTGATGCCGTCAGAGGATTCTGGGAAGACAGGAAGGGGTTTATAGCATTTAGATACCTAAAAGACGCTGGATGATAGGCACCTGCGATGATTACACCGATTGCGATAATTACAAATCCAGTAAGTAAGAATGACAAATTCCGAATTTCTCTCCCCTGGTTGCTGAACCTTTTAAGAATTTCAGCGCCAATCATGAAAATCGTACCTCCTATAAGAGCGATTCCTGGTAGTCCTAATACGAACGAAATACCGGGCCTTGGAAATGCACCTGCACTCGCTATGGCAAACACTGTGAATGCTATCGCGACATACGTAGAAATCCTGGTGTCTCTCTGGACAAATGGTAGAGCAATGAAAAACAGCGAAATTGGAATACTAAAATATTGCACCCCGCCCCAAGAAGCATTTCCAAGTCCTAAGAGCAATCCTCCCAAAGCGGCTTTTGGAATCGCATATTTTAGTGTATTATGCTTTGTAGCAGATATAAGGAGATAAACTGCAAGCAAGCCAAAGAATAGACCAAGCGGCTCAGATTTGAACCAGCCAAGATTACCCCTTTGAATAATTGCTGGTGTAAATGCAAACAGCAGGGCTGAAAACATGCCTGCAGTTGTACCTCCTAGTGTTCTCACCAGAGCAAAAACTACAATTGTTGTTAATGATCCAAGAATCACGGGCAGTAGTATAGTAAAGTCAAGCAAGGAACTTCCGGCTCCGAATATTTCATACAAGTACGCAGATACAATATGAAGTCCGGATTGAGATGTTTTTGGAACATCTCTGCCTTCTGGGTACCATGACATCATGTCCTGCCATTTCCAGTATGCGTTAAGGCCATGATCTACAATGTATTTTGTAGCACGGTAATCGAAATACGGGTCGAATTCATTAAGATAAAACCCATATTTTACTGGATATGAGCGCATTATAAAAGCCGTAACGAACGCTAAAGCCAATACCCCAATTACTATAAGATGTTTTACTCTAAAATCAAAGGTGCCTTTATGAAATAAAGGTTTACTTCCTTCAAGCATATTCTTGGAAGTTAATTGTTACCTCTTTTTAAGGTACTGTCTATATCAATTAATCAAGAATTTTCACATCTTCTACAGATAATATAAAAGAACTAGAGGAATCTGATAGTGCCATCCGGTATTTCCGTTAAGCCTAGTATTCTACATATAGACTATCCAGACGAAATTGTCTAGTACAAATGCTTGTTGATGTCCGGTTGGATTTCATCGTTTCATGCATCGGGAAAAACTTTTTCTCATTCGAACATATGAAAATGCCTTGTGACGAAGGTAGCGTTATTCCGTTTTATTTGTTGATGTGCAGCCGATTCAGGGAGCCATATATCCCATACACCCTCTCAGGACATTAAATCACTGGCAATTATGACCATCTAGGATCTGAAGGAGGTTTCTCAAAGTATGGAAATTTTCTTTGTTATTGTCAATACATCTGCATTATGAAGCCTATGATCTAGTCCAACTTTTTGGCCGGCATATTTAACACTCCTTCCCCACACGTTTGCGAATCGAAATTCTCGAGCCATATTGCGGTGTATCTTGTTGCAGACATCTTCAATGGTGGAGCCATCACGAACGATCAGAGGTTCGTTGAAGTCAGTTTCTCCTCCCTTTGGCCGCATAAATATTTTAATGAATTCCAATTTCTGATAGATGGCCTCTTTTAGCGATTCAACGTTGATATTAGCATCAGCAGACACTGGTATGAAATCAGACCCTATATTTGACTGGATTTCTCTTATGAAACCTTGATTTACCAGATCAATCTTATTTAATACCAGAATGGATGGAACGTATACTCGATTACCGTTCAAAATATCAATTAGCTGTTCGTCAGTTAAACCCGGCTGTTTTATAATGAGACGACAATTATGCACGCCATATATTCGCAAAATTTCCTTAATCAGTTTTTCTGAAATATCTATCTTGGCCTGAACGTTAATTGTTATACCTCCGGTGGAGGTCTTCTCAAGCGTTACGTTTGGTGGCTTCTCGTCGACTTTGATCCCGATGTCTGATAATTCCTTTTTTAGTATGGATAAATGATGAGTTTGAAACACATCTAAGATGATCAAAATTAAATCAGCGCTTCTCGCGACCGACAGCACCCTTTTGCCTAGTCCCTTACCAGATGCAGCACCTCCAATGATTCCTGGCATATCAAGAATCTGTATGCTAGCCCCATCGTAATACATCATTCCTGGGATAACCGTAAGCGTTGTGAATTGATATTCAGCAACTCTCGACTTTGCATTCGTTAGCCTATTAAGCAGCGTAGATTTTCCAACACTTGGTAGCCCTATCAGCACGACAGTACCGTTTCCGGTGCGTCTAACGTCGAAACCACTCGCAGCACCTCCCGCGGATATGATTTTACCATGAGTATTTTCTTCCATTTCGCGTTTGAGCCGTGCAATTTTAGCTTTTAAAAGACCTATGTGGAATTCAGTCGCCTTGTTGATTTGGGTTTTATGAATTTCATCCTGGATAGCTTTGATCTTCTCTGGTATGCCCATAGTGACAGCTAATTGTTATAACATCAAATATTACTTTTTCTTGCACGAAGCATAGATAGTGTCAGTGATTGAATGTAATCTCCAGCAATTGAACGAAAAGTTCGAAACACAGGATTCTGGGTCTTAAATATTCTTTGAACTTACGATCTTATGTTATGTTATAAGGAATTAGTGTAAAATGTAAGTAAATTTTAGTGCATCCACTGAAGCTATCGCTGCAACAACACATGCCATTAATTTCCACGGTATTGCAGGTAAAGTCGGTGCACGTAGCTTGATTTGATGGTTATCTATGATATTTGAAATGTAATCTCTAACCTTCTCATTCCAAATACGATATTCTATCTTGTGCTTGTTAAGTATGGATTCTATTTCATATATAACGGGGACCCTGACCGATCGAATATGCTGTATGTATCGTCTGGATATTTCTACCTCGGCTTGAATCGCAATCAGCCCATGTTGCTGCATATCTAGCAATCTGACATGCATCTCCCATGGCCTCATCAGTCTCTTAGCAAAACCGCTACCAATCTGAGTTGATTTCTTGTTTTCAAACTTGACACGCCTAAATCCTTCGGCTAACAGTGTCTTAATAATTTCATCCTTTCTTGACTTCACCATTAAGCTCAAATGATCTAACTCAATCTCCTCATGACGAATCAAGTCAACCAAACCCTTAACGAAGCTTATACGTCTTGGATATCTTGTTAAAAACTCGGACAATACTTGACAACTATGTTGAGCACAAGGGGATATTAAAACTCTGTGGCACAGTCTTACCGGATCTAGGTTACTAGGCAAAATTAGTCACGTCTCATGTATATGTCATGTTCAGGCTCGATGGCCATGTCATGCCAATTTATATCTCTCCCTGATCGCCTCACATTGGCTCCTCTTATGATTACAGCTGGTATAGATTCATTACTTTCTCCCATAATCATTACACCGATAGTGGCCAGGTCGTCTGCTATAGCTTTTATTGTGACTCTTAGAACATTTCCAAAGAGGTCCTTTTTTCCTCTTTGGTCTTCGACTGGCTCAAAACCTGATGCTCCGATCGCTATTCCGGTAGTGCCTATCCTCGTCGGCATTAAACGGCTATCTGAGACTATGATCGCCAGGTTAGTTCCAAGATTGATTAGGAATTTTAATCTCAAATTCTTCGCAAATCGAAAGGGATTACTTGGATAGAGAACTGCGAATCCAGGTGGCACGTTAGACTTATCTATCCCGGCATTTGGAGCTAGGACTCCATTCTTGAAGGTTAGCAAGTATCCAGGCATCCCTCTCAAGACATAGTCTGATTCTCTATAGTACTATCTCAGCAAGTTGTTCCTGAATATGAAATTTTTTAGCCAGTGCAGCTGCTTTACTGCTCACTCTGACCGTGTCTAAAGAGATAATGGAACCTTCGCTAATGGAGACATATTTACTTGAGATTATTAAAACGTCGTTCTCTTGGAAAACAAACCCAGAACTAACTAAGCTCGCATAAATATCGAATTTCTTGAATTGCCGAGGTAATTTCAGAGGTATTGCTTCCAACGGCCTATCAACAAATGCATACTTGCATATTATTCTTATTCTGGATCTTCTTTGTTCACTCCTGTTCATAACATTTTAATTCACGATCGTGGTACAGCAACGCATCTAGTGATTTTTATTGGGAATGACGATTACCGAAAAGATTCTTGCTAGAGCTTCTGGCAAAAGTATTGTATCCCCAGGTGACGTAGTCTTTGGCAAGGTAGATAGCGTAATGATACATGACGTTTCAGGGCCGGGAGTGATAAAGGTCTTATCAGAATGGGAGAAGAAGGGAAACAAATTTGACGGCGTGTGGGATCCTGATAAGCTTTGGGTAAGCGAGGATCACTTCGTACCAGCCTCCGATAGAATATCTGCTGAAAATATTGCTCTCTTGTCTAGATGGACAAGACAATATGGGATACGACGTCACTTCAAATATGGCATGGGACAGTATGGCATTTGTCACACGTTGTCACATGAGGAAGGTCTAGTTCTTCCAGGTGAACTATATGTAGGTGGCGATTCTCATACAAATACCACTGGTGCGATAGGTGCGTTCGCTACCGGTTTGGGACATACTGATATTGCATATGTGTTAATGAAAGGAAAAATCTGGTTCAAAATTCCTCATACAATGCTTTTCAAATTGAATGGGAAGAAGCCGGATTATATTATGGCAAAAGATATAATATTACACATAATTGCTGACATTGGAATAGAAGGAGCGAACTACAAATCGATGCAGTTTACTGGCGATACCGTAAAAGAAATGAGTATGGAAGAGCGTCTTACATTAACTAATATGTCAACTGAAGCAGGTGCAAAGAGCGGGATAATAGAACCAGACTCTGTTACATATGATTACTTGAAAGAGCGTACAAGTTCAAACTATGCTCCTATACACGGAGATGAAGATGCGCAATACCTAGATGTGTATGATTATGATATAGATAAATTAGAGCCAACTGTTGCCAAGCCTTTTTCTCCAGCCAATACAAGTACAGCTGGAGAGTTGGAAAGTATCGAAATAGACAAAGCGTACATAGGATCATGTACAGGTGCGAAGCTAGAGGATCTAAGAATGTCCGCAAGGCTTCTGAATGGTAAAAAAGTGAAAGTAAGGACAGAGGTTTTGCCGGCTGCTCAATCAATATATTTGAAAGCTTTGAAAGAGGGTCTCATAGAGAAGTTTATTCAAGCAGGTGCTGTGGTTGGACCACCTACTTGTGGTGCGTGCTGCGGGGCACATATGGGCGTTTTGGCAAAGGATGAGGTGTGTATAAGTACAACTAATAGAAATTTTCCGGGGCGAATGGGTCATGTCGAATCAAAGACGTATCTGGCCTCGCCTCTGGTCGTTGCGGCGTCGGCTCTGAAAGGTAGAATAACTGATCCTCGGGACTTGACGAATTGAATATAAAGAGAGGAAGAGTACACAAATACAACAAGGATAATATTGACACAGATGTTATTATACCAGGTCCGTATCTTAAAATACACGATCATAAAGAGTTAGCAAGTCATGCCATGGAAGGAATAGATCCTGGTTTTCCTGAAAAAGTATCTCCAGGCGACGTTTTGTTATGTGGAGGTAATTTTGGGTGTGGTTCGAGCAGGGAACACGCTCCGATTGCACTTTCTACTTTGGGTATACGCGCTGTCTTGGCACCTTCGTTTGCAAGGATATTTTATAGAAATGCGGTGGATGGGGGTTATCTCTTGCCCATTGAAATAGAAAGATCCACGCTGGAGAAAATAGATGATAATGACAGGATAGACATTGATTTTCAAAATAATAGGATAACTAATCTAGATAAAAATGGTGAATCATATGATATCAAACCCCTATCAGATATGATAATCAAGATAATTGAAGCCGGGGGTCTTTTATACTATTCAGATGACAAGAAAGGGTCAGCTGGCTGAGATTCTTAGCAAAGCACTGTATTCTGACGATATTGAGCTCTACAGCATAGGCTACAGGAATTATCAGTCAATATTAGAAATTTCGCTTTCGGAGTTCATAAAGATATCAGAAAATTTCCAAAGTATTCCAGCTAGCCGGATATATTTTGTCAAAAGAAATGGAAATTACCTGTATCAAAGATGCAATCACACTAATTCGTTTCAGTTCCTATCAAAATTGACCAAATGAGTAAATTGCAGGTGCTGTCCTAATTTATTAGAAACATTAAATAAAAAAATGAAGTTGGTGTTTAAACCGTTCTGTCATCCAGACCTTGAGAGTCTAGACGATTGGGTTCTTTTTACTTTTGTTATTTGCTACCGGATGTGGTATTAGAGCCAGTAGTGCCAGTAGTGCCAGTAGTATTAGTCGCCGCCACTGCCGCCGCAATGCTCTGCAAATTGTTGACTATCTTACCCAGCGAGCCTACAACATTGACAGAGTATGTGGCTGTGAAATCTTTATTTTTTCCTCCACCTGAATTTACAAGTTCGATTGCATTACCTGTGAAAGGGACGGATCCAGATTTCGCTGACGAACCTAGGGGTGTAAGCATCACATTCATTTTGCCTAACTTCACCATGTCACTTTGGCTGCCAAACTGCTTCGGTATTGCTGTTTTGTTATCTGGGTTTACTACATTCCATACAATTACCTTGACAGGCTTACTTGCTTGATATGTAAGAATTCCCGAATATACGCCACCATCATTTCTTGGACCCAAAATGCTAGCCACGTGGTCTTTTACACGCACAGGATCCTTGCTTGCTGCTGAGGATAAAAATCCTTGTAACACTATGTTCTTATTTAATGGAGGCACATTTTGACCTGATGCAGAGGTTGCCGCACCTGTACTTGGTTGTGCAGAAGGCAACTCGTTTGGCGTCACTGCAGCTGAAGGTGAGCTAGATGTGTTGTTTGATGCTGCTGCGTTGTTAAATTGTTCACTGTTTGTCGTACCTGTCTGATTTTGTGCAAATACCTGATGTGATGACTGTATGCCAGTCATTGTTACCGACAGAAGCAGAATTCCGGAGACTGCGATCGTCGCTATTAGATATGATTTTGCCAGTTCATTCTTATGCATTACTAAAAAACGGGATTGTCTGAAATTTAACTGTTTCATTATTCGGCTCTAAAAGTGTGCTCGATTTCTTGTTCTATAAGAAAGTCGTCCTGAGTACATTTTATCAGGACAGGATGAACTCTAATGCGGTATGCTGGAACAATAACCTGATCATAGCAAAGGCCGGCTTTGCTACGTTTTTTGAAAAACCCAGCCTTGTGGGAGGAATTTTGTCCTATCTTTACTATCTCCGATTCTAGTCGCATATCTCCATATGGGTGTGTTATAACCAACCCTCACTTTCCTCCTAATTTTTTTTAAAGCATCTATCTCATTTACCAAACTTCCCTTTTCGGCTTGAGTAGAACTCCTTGTGCAGAATTGACATTTAGAGTCCAGAACTGGAGCATTATGATCTGAACTTTCGTTGACTGGGTAGGCACGACAGGCCAGCGGTCGGTCTTCATAGATCCTACAAGAATAGCCTCCGTGGGGGGCCCGGCTTCTTCCGTCAACGTCCAGAAATGGACAAAGATCTCCATCATGGTTTCTCCCCATGATTTGATACATGAGAATTTTCTCTGGACCGTCACCTTCTTTGGACGAGCCTGTCCCAATCCGAGGTAGGATTTTAACGTCAAGATTCAACTTTTCAGCATAATCCTCGATCTTCGATTTTTCTTCAGGTAGTAATAGGACCCCTGTTTTACCGTATTTTACTGAAGGAAAATACTGTCGATAGATACAGCAATCCGAACATGCGTCAAGGCATCGAAATCGCTTATACATATAACTCGTTACTCTTGATGCACTCAAATTCGGTGCTATCTGGCATCAGATCCTTGTATCGTTGAAAGGCGATATTATAAATCATTTTAGATTTTTTCAACAACTCGAGATCGTAATCCGGATCATCTCCCCCGGTCGTAGATTTAGGCTTTATTTTGTAAATTCCAAAGCGAAGTATTGCGATTTTTTCAACACCTTGTTTGAATTTTTGAAAGTTGTGTGACATGGGTATATTTTTTACGAAGCCTATATTCAGTTCTAGCGCGGATGACTTACAATACAGAATAAACCAATAATTGCTCTCAGATTCCACAAATGTTAACATGATCTTATCATCAGGCCACCAGCTAACAGTCTTTTTCCATAGTTTGAAGGCATCTTTCTTGTTTTCGAATAGTGGGAATATGTTCATATAAACATCCTGATAACGATACCCTATACCCATGAAATTATGATCCCACTTAATGGAGCCTCGGCGATCACTCAATTTTGGTGTTTATTTAATATTGGCTAGATATGACTGTTTGTCAATACTAGCGGTGTTCACACGACGTTGGTAGATATAATAAATGCTCCAGTCCTCATTCAACACCTTAACATCGTCATAGTAGGTGCTGTTAACTTGGAATGCTATAGGAAAGATTGCTCTAATCCAAGCATGAAATCGCTAGCGATATCTAGCTGCCATTCCTTTAAGTTAACACAGCCTCATAGTACATTACCTGAATAACACCTATATCTAACCGACCTTTTTTATTCATATTTTTCTACTACATCAATGTGACATTGGTGTCCTCGATGCTCTCTGTCAATAACCATCGCTTCTTGCTGAGTTATTGGAAACTTTCCCTCATCGAGTTCGCTTTGGCCTTGTTTTTCTAGTAACACTCTGTTACAGTTATCACATATTAATTGTTGTACCATCATGATGATAATAGATCGAAACTAGAAAAATATAGAGTTTGTCCTTTTTAGCACACTTTATCAACAATCATTAGATGATATTCAATCGATACAAGATCATATTTAGTTTGAGATGAAAAGAGATATCCTGCTCCGGCAAATGTTAGTGACAATAACAATACGCAATTCGTTAAACTTCTATAAGCAGCAGAACCAGATATATGGTTGAATGGAGAAAACATGTGCATATTGTGGAAAAACATTCTTGGGTGAAGGGTGGCCATACGTCGAGGGTGATTCTAATAGGGGAGTTTCAAAGATAGAGCAGTTTTGTTCGGAAGAACACAAATACAGTTTCTTGAGTTCTAGATCATGAAAATTTGTTTCGAATAGTCCCTAATATTCCTCTTCTATTCTCCTTCTTTTCTACAAATTTAAAACATTTGGGACAAAGAGCACGTAGATTGATCGGTCTGTTATCTTTCAATGAACCATTAATATGCTCAAAATGAGGTGAAACACTACCGCTAAATTTTATAGAACATTTTTGGCACCTTTTATGTGCTCTTTCCAAAACTGTTTGTCGAATGGCCATAGTTAGATGTTCATACTTACTTTTGTCAACCTTCTCGCCCTGATCTCCTCCAAAGAACGACAATACAAATCTGTAAAGCAACCTCCAACTTATTTCTTACGGCCTTAGTTAGGCTTGGCTGTTTTTAGACTCAAATCATGAAAGAAACGTCTACAAATATACTTTGAATGAAGATCAGCAATTCTTAGAGGTTCAGGAATAATCTCCCCTTGCCTTGTCGATTGCTTAACGAGTTGGATAGAATCTCCCAAGCAAATCCGATTTCCAACACTAATGTAAACATGCTTGTTCGAGCTATTCTTATGCATAAAACCACAAATTGTTCCATTTACCTTAACAAAATAGTCATGCATAACCTCGCCGCAGAGCAGTTTTTTTGCTACTCCTATCGTTGGTTTATTAATCAATACACCAATAAATGAAGCCAAGCCACACTTCCTAGGATGGAGCATTCCATGACCGTCCAAAAGCAAAACGTCATAATCGTACTTCAATAATCTCATCGTAAACAAAACAGGTCCTGCTTCCCTCAAGATAAAAAATCCTGGGATATATGGGAATTTAACTGGCATCATCGAATCAACCATCTCTAGCACATCGAATTTAGTGCTATTCATTACTACTGCAGTACTGAAAGCAAGATTATCTCTATATGATACGTCTATTCCACAGATATTTTTAACTCTAGTACATTCACATTCTTGTACAATCTTATCTGCGATCATTTCTTGTAGCCCAGGTAACGCATAGTAGATTACTGATCTTGGTAACAACAACTCATCTGTTACAAAAATCGGCTTACCAATATTAAGGGATCAAGGTTAATAGCGAGATGATAACTAAATATATTGATTATATCGGAATCAAGCGTTTTTTAGCTACCCTATTTCGTAGACAACCTGCATCTGACATTCAATGGATATCACTACCTTAGGGTGACGTAGGATTGACCATCAAAAAAGGGCTAACCTGTCCTATAATACAGTATGTAACTTGTGAGCATATGATGTTTGTTATTTCATTTCGACAATTCATAAAACTTCCCATGCAGTTTATATTCTGATTTCCTAATGTTGCTACGTCTAATTTGTGTTGATTGCTATCATTCGAATTCTTATCATGATTATTGTGACTACCGCGATTGCTATCATTCGAATTCTTATCATGATTATTGTGACTACCGCGATTGCTATCATTCGAATTCTTATCATGATTATTGTGACTACCGCGGCTATCAGCCATTATAACCTCAGGTGAACAGATTGAGAGGCTTATAATAAGCGATAATGTGAAAGATATCACTGGCAGCTATAGATAGAAATGGTCGTTGTTGCATCCAATTTCTCAACGATTTGTTAATATATTAAAAATACCATAAAGTGAGCTCGAAGAATAGTCAAGTATTTGTTACTGTAATCCACCGAGCAACTATTTGAATCTATAAAAATACCTATACAATATAGTCTGCACATTCTCATAGCTAAACGTGACAATGAAGGGGAGCCCTTTAAATGAAAAAATCACTTCATAAATAGATAATTAACCTCTCATTTTCCACCTAGTTCGTAGATATGCTGCGACTGGCACAGATTATTCATTTCATGTGAGCTCTGCGAAGTCTTTGATCCTACTCAATAAGACCCGCAAGTAATCAACTAGCCATCAAAATGATATTTCTTACCTAAGTTTTCAAAATCCTACAGCGTTGAAGATGACAATAATTTTGTTATCTCTAAATGAATGCCGGATGAGTCTTTCCCAAAATAGCTGACATTTAATAGGCGGCTTATCTTCAAGAGGTGGGCTCTATTTAAAGCTAAGTATATATTTTAATTTACTAAATTTCCTTTACCATTTGAGCGCGAGACATAGTAAGTATCAGTCTTTTCACTCTATGTAACTTGTCCTGATTCTGAAAGCGATCCGAGGATTAGAATGGGCCCTCAATAGATGGAATTAGAATCTGAAGGTATCAAGAGACTTTGAAAATATTTTCGTAAACTTGCGGATTGAAAACCTCTTCCCGTACGTCTCCTAATAATGGACCGGGTGGGATTTGAACCCACGACCACCTACGTATCCTCTGCATATTAGTACATGCATGCAAGGCAGGTATTCTACCAGACTAAACTACCGGCCCTCCGTAGAATATGCCAGAATAAGATGTTAATTTAATCTTTCTTTTCTTGTTGGTTGCCTTTTAATTATACAGGGCTATTAAATGAGAACAGGAAATCAGCAGTGAATTGTAATTTGGATCCGTTACTACTAATCCCAGCGTTGAGCATATTGCACATCTAAGATTGATATGCTGTTCAGCGAGCTCTAACCATCATCACAGGACGTGAATCCTAGTTTATGATGACAAGCAACATTTTAAAGATTTATAACAATCTTTATTGCAATCTATTGACCAAGTATGTGTCTATTTGATAACTATTTTAACCAGTACATACGTTAACCAACCTATGTCACAAAGTTTAAGTAAATACTCTCATCCAGAAGTCCTGTGCGAAACCGATTGGGTTGCAACAAAATTAGATAGTAAACCTGCGATAATTATTCTAGAAGTAGACTATGATCCAGAAAACGCCTATCGAAAGGGGCACTTACCTGGAGCACATCTTGTTTGGTGGAAAAAGGATATTAATGATGGAACCAGGCGAGACATAATAAGTAAAAAGGATTTCGAAAAGTTGATGTCTCGAGTTGGAGCAAATAGTGATTCCACCGTTGTTCTATACGGCGACTTTAATAATTGGTTTGCTGCCTTCGCTTTTTGGGTTTTTAAATATTATGGGCATGCAAACATGAAGATAATGAATGGAGGTAGAAAAAAATGGGAATTGGAAAAGCGACCATATGCTACTGACGAACCTAATAACGAACCTTCTAGTTATATTGCGCAACCAATAGATGAAGGAATACGTGCATATTTACCAGATGTAAGCAGAGTTATGAATAAAGCTGAATCTGTTCTAGTTGACGTCAGATCTCCTAAAGAATTTTCTGGTGAAATCACCGCTCCGCCTGAATATCCTTCAGAACATGCTCAAAGGGGTGGACATATACCGGGGGCTCAAAACATTCCTTGGGCCCAAGCTGTAAATGATGTTGACGGGACGTTTAAGAATGCTCTAGAATTGAAGACCTTGTATGAAGGAAAAGGTGTTACATCTGATAAACATGTAATTTGTTATTGTAGAATTGGAGAGAGGTCCTCGCATAGTTGGTTTGTCCTGAAGTACTTGTTGGGATACCCTTCAGTTCGAAATTATGATGGTTCTTGGACAGAGTGGGGTAACATGATCGGTAATCCAATTGAAAAATAGGCATAATTGAGAGGATAATGGCTGATCAGACTATTCCTGTAAAGACAGGACAATTTTATTCTATCTTCGACGACGGCCTCTCCTTCGTGCTAGAAGATAAAACCAAGAAAGGACTTCAAGTACTGGAAAAGAGTTATGATGATAGGTATAGTGCAGAAGCAGACAAAGGAATGATATATGATATTGATGGCATTGGACATAAAGTAGGTATAAGGTGGTACTTTACCAAAAGTAGGTATTTGCTAGAAGACATAATCAAAGTAGGTGAGGGACTCGATGCTAAATACCGTGAGATAAGAGAAATGACCTGCCCTGATGATTAAGAATCGAAATACTTTTAGCCTCTACCTCTAAGATCATAATTAGCAATGTCTGCGTTATTAAAGGATAGAGTATGGGTAATGTTGTCAGAGGTTGCAAAGAGAGGAATTTATCCATTACACGGATCCAGACTAGGAATCTATAGAATACCTATAGAGCTAACTGAAAATGCGGAGATTACCAGCATTGCGAATGATTTGAAAAATACTGGATTTAAGTTTGATAGATACGCAGACCGCATATATGTGAATTATAAGTGGACTGAGGAAGGAATGGACCCACTTCTGAGAGAACACTTGTCAGTTGGTTTAGACGTTACTGTAGAAATCGTCACTGGAGACGTGATTGACATTATTTACCAAATTAGACCACTTGAATATTTTGGTGACCATTATTGGATCAAGGATTATCGTCAGAAAGCTGATGACTACGCAAAAATGATTGTTGACACAATCATAAGGAACACTAAGATCGGCGATAAATTAATTGCCCACTACCAAAAATCTGAGAAACTTCCACTCGAAGCTGCGATAAAGAAGCTCGAAGAACTAACTCCATTAGCTAAAAATCCAAAACTTCGAAGTACTGTAACCCAGCCGTTGGGATCCTCTGGAGCGCCAAAACCTGCAAGCATTGAACCCCAATCACCTCAACAAATTCCTTCTCAAGTAGCTTCTGTCCCTGAAAATTCTCCACAAGTCCTTGCGGCGGCCGGAGGCGATACAACAATCTCACTTACCGGCTCTGGTACTAGTTATTCTAAGATGGACGGTCCAATCGACCCTGCGTTCAAATCTTCAAGACAAGTGGCTGGTACATACCAGGGAATCAAAGTATGGGGTCCTGTTGATCCACCAGGTCAGTTAGGAATTTGGGGTACTGAGGTAACTGTGGATTTCGATATATGTGTAGCAGATGGTGCTTGCATAGAAGCTTGCCCAGTAAATGTATACGAATGGTTAGAGACTCCAGGACACCCTGCTTCGGAAAAGAAACCATTCATGATAAGAGAAAAGGACTGTATATTCTGTATGGCATGTGAGAATGTATGTCCCCCACAATGTGTAAAGATATTCCAGAAAGGGACATGAGCAAATCAAAATAATGTTAGATATCCTCAATTCAATTTGTTGCGGCACTTGAAAATCGAATTTTCGGGTAGAAAAATGATTCCTGTTGGATAAAGAGACTAATAAGCTTCTGCTATTGTACAATTTTAAGGACAACACAATATCAGGCTGATTAGGATAGAATGTAATATGTTCGGCATAGAAATATTTTTATATATTATCTTTATGTCAGTGGCTTGGATAATGAGCCTATATGCGCTCAATTTTTATTATCTCGTTTATCGGTCAGATCACAATTCTAAGCATAAAAAGTACAGGAATTCGTCTCATCAACATAATTCTACGATTCTGCCGATGGTAACTATTCAATTACCATTTTACAACGAAAAATATGTCGCATTGCGTGTAATTCATGCAGTATGCAATTTGGATTACCCGAACGATAAAATGCAGATTCAAATTCTGGATGATTCAGATGATGATACGGGTGGATTGATAAGAAATGAGATCGACAAGTACAAAGATCGAGGTTTCGAAATCGTTTACTTGCATCGAGGCAAAGAGCGTGCTGGTTACAAGGCGGGAGCCTTAAATGACGGTATGAGATGTGTCAAAGGTGACTACGTGGCCATATTCGATGCTGATTTTGTTCCTTCATCTTCATTCCTTAGAGATACGTTGATACATTTCTATGATTCACAAGTCGGGTTTGTCCAATGTAGATGGGCACATTTCAATGAAAATTATTCGAGCCTTACCGCTGCTCAAGCATTTTCACTCGACCTTCATTTTTTAATTGAACAGAAAGCAAAAAGTATGACAAATCTTTTTATGAATTTTAACGGGACAGCCGGGATCTGGCGGACGGCCTGCATAGAAGACGCAGGTGGGTGGCATACAAGTACTCTAGTAGAAGACCTTGATTTGAGTTTTCGAGCCCAAATGCGGGGATGGAAATGTTTATTGTTGGAAGATACTGTCGTATACGGAGAACTTCCAGTTCAAATGAACGCTGCGAAACGGCAACAGTTTAGATGGGCAAAGGGATCGACACAGGTATCGCTAAAGTTAATGGTTGATCTATTGTTTAGGAAGAAGATTTCTTTAGAGGCGAAAATTCAGGCTTTCATGCAGTTAACTCGACATATCGTCCATCCACTATTCTTGGTACAGTTCTTGATTTTTCCATTATTGCTATCAATGAATGATCTTCACACCGTTTCTTGGGCAACAATAGCTGGGATACTGGTTTATGTACTAATGGGGCCGGCAGCTTATATTTACATAATACGAAGAATTTGGGGTACCAGGTGGAAAGAAAAGGCAAAACAATATTTCTTTTTGGTATTGTTTGCCAGTGGTATATCAATTAACAATACGATAGCTGTCTTCGATGCACTTGTGGGCAAAAGAAACGAATTTTTAAGAACACCAAAATTCGGAGTTATAAAACGTACAGATGATTGGAGACATAAGTCATATGCTCTGCCCTTCACAAAAACGACACTTTTAGAATCATTCTTCTGCATCTATGGCTGTATAGCGGTATTTATATCAATAATCTCGCGGAACACGATATTCGTACCTTTTATTCTAATACAGACTTTAGGGTTTGCATACGTTGTATACTTGGGCATTGCTCATTCGTTTAACAAAGATTTATCCAGTGATGTTCCACGTAATGCCATCCCATCATTCAGGCAACCAACAATTCGTACTGCCCTGAGAGGAGTTGATTACGCTCCCCCAGGTAAGGATACTTATGCTAACATTAAATTGAGTAGTGTATCGAAGAAATTAAGTTGGAGGGATACTCTTAGCAATCTCATGAGGTTGGATCGTAGCAAAATTATTTTATTCTCCATGCTAATATTCATAGCTTTTGGAGTTGGTTTAGCATACATTGGGTATCAAAATACAATCTATCCCTCAGAAAAGGCCTTGGGTTATCTATCAAGAGCCGAGGCTTCTCAAAGTCCTCAAGCCATGGCCAAATATCTAAATATGGTTAGGTCGTTATTGCCAATCTCGGGTAATCCTGTTTGGATTTTTCCAAACCCTTCTACGGATTTCACCCTGATTCATGATGAACTAGATGAGATGACAATACGAGCGAACAGGATTACAACCGTTAACGTAGATACTGCTTCTTATAATACTGGACTGCAGGATTTACGCATGTCGATAAAGATTATAGAAGACAATTTGGCAGAAATCACCCCGTACTTATATCTAAGCTTATCTAACATATTAGTAACGATTGGGTGGATTGGAGCTATTTTTTGGATGTTTGTTGTTATCAAAAAAGTTAATGGCAAGAATCACAAAGAATTTACTACTCTCTAGTTCTTAAGGCCGACTACGAGTTGATGATGATAATGACAGGACGAATATGATATAAACCGTGGGATCTATGTTAGAGCACCAGATAGAACTTGTAGTATGATGATTTCCGTTATACCACGAGATTTGTCAGATACCCTAGTGCTTTCATCACAACTCAGATAGAGTATTCATCATCCAAAACATAGTCACTTTCAATATATTAATACCTTTTCTTCACTTGTTTAAAGAAATTTATCAAATCTTAAGCAATGTCTTACTTCCTGTCTTATATAGGAATGTTGAAGCTTATCCACATGTCAACTGAGGAGCAGGTAATAGCAAAGATTCTTGCTGCAGGGCCTCATGGAATTAAAAAATCTGAATTACGTAAGTTGTTTATAGACTTTGATCTTGAGGGATTATTATATAGATTAATAACGACCGGTGATATCTTTGTTGAAAAAAAAGGGACTTCTTACTATTGCTGGCATAAGGAGCATTATTTGCAGAGCCTGCTTAACTCAGACCCAAAATTTCGATTGATCTATGATTCGTTAAAGTCCTTAGAAAAGTCTGTTCAAAACTCTACCCTTTCTGCTTCCAATTCTTTTAGCGGATCGAATGAATCCGAGTGCCTCAACGATCAAGTGCCATTCATAATTAAAGCAGGATCTGAAGCCGTAGATACAACCGAATTCATAAAAGAATTTGATAATGCGATAGCAGAAAATTCGAATTCGATTGGATGGGTAGAATTAGAGAAAATCAAAATGGACCTCTCTAACAAGCATATTTGCTCAGACAATGACTTTTACACTCTAGTCAAGCAACTAGTTGAAAAAAATAGTGAAAAGTATGAGCTCTCCACTGGTGGAAACGAGGGTGTGATGATTAGGGGCCTGCTGCACGGTTTTGTGAGGTGCATCTAAAAATATGTATCCCTACGGATTGAAGCAAAATCCTTATCATGGTAGTCCAACACCAAGGATGGTAGACTCCTTAGTACTTGGTGGGAAAAGGCATAAAGACGCGAAATCCGCAGTACTGTCTTGCATCGACAATCTGTACTCAAAAATTGATAGTGGGTTGCAAGACAATGATTCAAGATTAATCACGATAATTCAAGATGTGGGATCTGGTAAAACCCACTTAACTTTGCACATAAAAGGATTGGCTGAACTATCGAACACATCAGTTATTTCCTATACTGACCTATCTCAGATTTCCCCCCGAACAGTTCAAAGTTTGTATAATGCAATATTAGCAGGCTTTAGGGAAGAGGATATCCTTGAGCTACGGAAAGCTATAATTTATTTCTTAGAAGAAGAAGCTGAGCATAACGTAAAGGGAGCGAAGAAAATATTTAGATACGGTATCATCGACTCTTTTTTTGGTAGAGGTATACATTACAAGGCTCGACAGATTTTGGAAAATAGGATCAGCCCAGATTATACTGCTGCTGATCAACAACTCAAGAAGGAGCTATCTACGATTGAATGTAATATAGCGATATCCATTCTGCGACATCGTCTAAGGGATGACGTATATAACGTGGAGACACTGGAGGATGCTCTTGCAAGTTTATCTGCAATTGCCGTATTGAATTTAAAGTTTCTCAAGAAATTGACGGTATTTCAGATTGATGAATTTGATTGTGATAAAGTCTCATTAGATGTTATCAAGGCGGTTATTAATGCGCATTTGCCAAGTAGTATCGTTACACTGAACTTGACTCCGTCCGCTTATGAGGGTATACGATTAATTAATACTTCTGTATTTGATAGACTAGAAAAAGCAAATTACAAGATAGACCTAGCGGGATCTAGTACATTCGAGGAAGTGAATGATATTATTCTGGAGTATATCAGGTTTCACGATGATGGACGACAATTTTCAAAGGAAAATGAAAAGGATCTTTCTTCAAAAATTAAAGTCATCTACGACGAATTTCCGGACTTTAGAAACGTCAGATCGATGATCAATATATTCTATCATGCCACCGAAGCGGCACAGAAAAGAAATTGTGCTATTATTGACGAACAAGCTATTGATGATACTATTAAGCACGTCTATCCGGGATTAAAAATAAGAGGCAGTATTATGTCCATCCCTCTTTCCGAATTTATACGAATAAAAAAAGATTGCTACGACCTTAAGGAGTTAGAAGATGATGTTCGAGATGCGATCCGTAATCTTGTAAATTGTGCCCACGATGTTGGCTCTGTTTCCGAACTTAGCTCAGATTCTGAAAAAAGAGAAGGAGCAGACATCATTTACAACGACTCTTCAGGATCGAGAGTTGCCGTATCAGTAGTAATGAGTAAGGACCATGTCAAGAATTTTGAACAAATTGCTAATACTGTAAAAACTTCAAGTTTTGTTGACAAGTTGCTAATACTCACGAATTCTTTTGCAAATGGGATGGGAAATGGTACCACGGTAGTAAATATTGATCGTTCTAAGATGATTGATCTTATCTACTTTAATGGCAAATATGAGAAGAACGACATTTTTGAAGAAGATCAGAAACGCGCCTTGCTTCTTGCCAGATCCATAAAATTATGTTAGGCGGACAAAATTCATAGAAAGCACAGAAAATACATGCAACTCGATCCGTGTGCTACAGTACAATATAGGAAGATTCTCTCTTGGTCGAAATATATAACATTGTTTAGAGTTCGATGAACTAAATCATTTTATATTGGATAAGGCTTGCTGTATCCTAACTAGATTAGGTTTCAGGATCATAGATCTCTGAATCTTGCTTGGAAGTATTAGCCAGCTTAATCTTCAGCAACGCCATGTGCGACGGTCGTCCAGTTTGGTCTAGGACATCAGATTGCCAATCTGGTAACCCGGGTTCAAATCCCGGCCGTCGCATTTGTAAGAGTTATAAATATATGGAATTGGGCTCCTAAATATTTTTATCTTGTTAGCATTACAAAGCTAGTACTTTAGGATAGAACATCTCAATCGAATCGTTGAACATTTTAGTTTATCTGTTCACTAGCCTCGCATTCACCTATGGTAGCTTTGACCTAATGAGAGAAATGGCATTTTCAATAGGATCTATCTTTGGGAGTTGAACCATGAATATATTTTGTCCCTTGGCAAAGGAAGAAGGCTCGGGAGCAATTGCTATCATAGTCGATTCGCCCATCGCCTCAAAAAATTCCAAATTGTCGTTAGCTGGCAAGAGGAAATATTGCTCAAATTGAGCGTCCAAGAAATTCATGTAAATATCAACAAATACATCCGGTTTGTCAGGATTGTTTATTATATTCAGAATCGTATCAACGGCAATTTTCTTGCCCAATGCGCTACCCATTATCTGTTCATATCTCTTTTGAGTTACGTATAAGCAGGGGATTTTCCTTCCCTCATATTCTAGGATTGTAATCCCTTCTTTGTGTAAATGTCGCAAGAGCTCTTCTTCACTGTTAAAGCTCCTCAAACGCTTCACATAGATCTCGCTATTGATTTTCCTTAATTGTCTCTGGAAAATAATCCTTGAGCTCAATGTTGCTACGCATTCTCTTGTAGAGAAATTCATGGGACTTGCACAAATAAAAAGGCATTTGGTTTAGTGATTCTATTATATTATAATTGCTTCTTTCTTTTATTAATTCCAGCTGGACTATAAAGTCTGCATCCCGACCGCATATATTGCATCTTAACGCTTCATCATCCGAGTCAATGCCAAAGCGTTCCTCGTCGGCAGCGTTCTTATCCACGACGCAGCTTTTGCAAATCCCTCTTAAAAGAGTTTGTGGATCGCCGTTCCCAGGCAGTTTAGGCTGGTTTTATCACCCGACATAAAGACCAACCATAATCTAACTGGGTTCTAATTTTGCAAATCACTAAGGAGATTTATGTTAGCAATACTATAGTAGTGAATCCTCTCCTTTCAATCACGTGCATGTTTTCAACTTCTTCTATTATTATGGTAATGGAAATTACATCACCTACTTTACAATCCTCCGCATTGAAAAGTACGTAATCATTGAGGATATCTCCTCCAGCCATTGTTTCAGGACTCACTATGAAATGGATGGGAGCAATTGAGTTTATTAGAAAAATTTGATCCGTGTGGTAATAGCCTATTCGCGCAATTCGTCCGGGATGCGGTATCGCACGTACGTTCACTTTTATCTCACCGACAGGATGGTGAGTATAACCAACCATGTCGTTAACATGAACTTCAATCTTGAACGGATATCCCGCTGTACTTTCAGCCATCTTGTTGATCCCGTCGTTCATAATAATGTCTATTTTCTTGATACTAGTGCCGTACGATCTAATCCAACTATTTGTAGTCATTCTGACATTTTCTATCGCCCTTTTTCTGTCATCATTTTCTCTGCTCTGTAAATCATATCTGTCGACCCAATCATTATAGTCCTTGCTAATATCTGTGATAAAATCTTCACAGGTTATTTGATAATCTTCTATACTAGAGGCACGATCGGAATCTGCGTTCGCCGAGAACATAATATAGGAGAAAACGACGGATGAATAAAAATGTGAATCTAAATCGTTATCAGTTAATAAGGTAAAGTGCTAATAGATATTTACAACCACTTTGCCTTCTTTGTTTTCTAGCTTACACAAAGATCTGATGATAAATCTAAAGGTTAATGAAGAATCTCTTAAAACGTTGCTAAGAAGGAGCCCCAATTTGGCATACGCAAAGATAAATGAACTTGCACGCTTTATCGGTTCAAGATATCAACTGGATCTTCGGTTACAATTTCCAGAGCAATCCAAGTTATTTGATGTATACTCATATGGCACAGAAAATATAGGCTTAATTATAAACAAATTCCGGAAGACCTTTCCTATACCGCGAGAAGAAGTTAAGTTACATGCGATAAAGGTACTAGGTGACGTCCAGGTTCAAGATGCTTACATGTATGAGGGGAAGGAAGGAGTGAGAGTTATTACTCAGAACGGTAGAATGGAGGTTCTCCCAGGATTGGTCCATTTGTGGTGTAAAATAGACCAGCCAGTGAAATCTTATGTAGACTGGTTGATGGACATGGTGTATTTTCAAGATTTACAAACTTGACATTTGAATATAAGATAGTATGGGCTAACATTTTTGAAACTCACGTGGATACGACCTGTTAATAACTGGGTCCAATTTTTTACTTGTTTGGGAGTTCTGTTTATTCACTAACTTATCCACATAGTACTGATGGTTGACAGACAGACGATGAAATATCCAATAGTTTAGAAAGCTACTACATTTTGAATTACAAAATTCAGGATAAGAAGATAAGCAAATAAGTGAGCCAAACACTAATCACCTTAAACATGTGCAAGTGTTCAAAGGTTCATTTTTACGAAGTTGAATTTAAACTTGCAGGTATGAATGTGGTACCTACCCATAAGAATTGTGGAGATTCCCTAAACGAAGATCAATCATCGAAGTTTGAGAAAGAGCTGATAAAGCATTGGGGTTTTGAATAGCAGGAATCATGACGTGCTTAATTAATGTAAGAGTTGCTTGATGAAATCATTTAAATTGGTATGCCAAGTCTACGATTTGTTACACGTCAACTTTATTAATCCCTATACTAATTTGGTCTTAGGTGATTTTGTGTGACCAAAATGCTGTCTGTAAATATAGATACTTCAGGTGTAGCTCAAGATGAAGCTAAGGAATGGGTCAACGAGTTGGCAAATGTCTACGCAGATATGGAAGTCGAGGACGTAAATGTGTCGGGAAATAAGATCTCTTTCAAGGCGGGTTTCCAGGGGATGGATGACACTGAACCCGATGACATCAAAAACAAGCTTCAAGAATATTTGACAATGAACGAAGCTTTTCAGGCCAATAGTATAAATGTGAGCTGACTGGTCAGAGCATGCTTAGTACCTTTTTTTTCTTTGTCTTAAATTGTTAAACTAGTACACAATCGATCATAATTCGTTCTCGTACATCTTTAAATACGATACAGATCACGTATCTAGGATTAGAAAGATGACTTGCAAAGGCATTTGTGTGCGTCATAAGGCTCAGAAGCCTATAGGATTGGGTCGCTATGCGATCGGCCAGAAACGTTGCCAAATCTGTGAGATATTCATGAATTGGCAAGGTTTATGGTGTCCATGTTGTGGATATAGATTAAGATCGAAACCAAGAAATTTGAAATACAAGGCTAAACTCAGGGCAAGATCTAGGAAGCTCGAGCCTGTTCCACCGACTTTAGTAGCTTGATCACGTCTATATGGATTCATAAGCACAATATCATAGTTAGCAGATCCGGAAACCCATCAACGGACTTTATTTACTCTGGCTCAATTTATGACAAGGATAATTAAATTCCCTGAATGATTAATGGATACAAACGATTCAAAAACCAGCATAGATAATTAGACCGAGTTTAACTCCCCGTCCATGAGCGACTACAATAAGAGATATGATTTGATCTAACGTCTAGCACTTAAGTGATATAAGAAGAGAATATGCCCCGTAAAGTTAAGGAAAAAGCTATAGGTTCCTTTCTTGTATATTATATATGATATACCAGGTAAGAAATAGTATATGTCTTGCATCTTTATTTCAATGGTCTTTCGTTAAGAAATGCTTCTAAGGCCTTATCCAAATTTGTTACAAGAAGCCATACTGCTATAAGATATTGGATTCAAAAGTATGATCCTAAAGGATTGTATTATAGGAAGACCGAGATCTTCGAATTCATACTCGACGAAACTCAAATCAAAGTTGGTTCTGACCTAATTTGGCTTTGGGTTGCCATAGAGCCTGAAAGTAAAGAGGTTCTAAGATTGAATATATCAAAAGAGAGAAATATGTTTGTGGCAAAGAGATTTCTATCAAATATTGTAAAAGAATATGGAGAACGTCCGGTTTCCACCGATGGCGGTAGCTGGTATCCACAAGCCAGTCAGTTCTTGAAACTAAATCATCACATTCATTCTTCATATGAGAAAAGTATCATAGAAAGGACGATACAGTACATAAAAGATAGAACTGAATGCTTTGACGATTATTTTCCATGTAGAAAGAAAAACTGCAAATTGAAGCACGTACAAAAGTGGTTAAACCTATTTGCATATCACTACAACTAGGAGAAAATATCTTGACTTTACAGAGCCAGAGAATATGTCATAGTAGAATTTATCTCTTGCTCTCAATTATAGGATCATTACAATTAACTTTACACATTATCTCTATGAAACTTGCCTAGCTTATCGGTTGGAATATATGCTGTTACTATTCGAGCTGGTATCATCACAAGAACGTGCCATTTTACTTATATACTCAGTCTATTGTTCTGTTAATTCAAAGACACAAATTTATATGAAGAAAATCACGCAAATTCTTGGGCTCCGGTGGTGTAGTCTGGTTAAGCATTTCGCCCTCTCAAGGCGACGATCCCGGGTTCAAATCCCGGCCGGAGCAATATCTAGTCTTTCAAGACTCAGCAGTCCATTAAATTTCCTCATGCTACTCCGGACTTACCAGAATATTAGGCGGACTGTCACGATCTTCATTGTCCTGCATGATTCTAAAATACATACCGAGTAAAAAATATTGTCTAATATGAAAGACAAGATCATTCGTTTACCTGCTGTGCTCAGGTAGGTTTACCATATGTCATTAGTCTTGGGGTTTTCCAAGTAATAATCTAAATGTGAGTTTCATAAATGGTAAGACTCGTAATCCTAGTTTGTGTGGAAGGAATATGTCAAGGATGCAATTAATACGCCATTGTCGATCGAGGTGGGTTATTTACAATCATCGAGTGGGTCACTTGTCCCTCAACTTGAATTCCTTGTTGACAGAGAGTGCCCGTTCTTTATATGGGAACCGTACTGTAATCGCACCAATTCTGATATGCTGTTATCCGTAAAATATTTTATATTAAACTTAGCCAATACCAACCCGCAATCACGACAGTATATTTCCTTAAATGACACATGAATTCATATTAGGATATTATATATTAGCTTTAGTTATCTTAAAATTTCACGTTAGTAAAGTTTAGCTTATCATGAGACAATTGTGGAAAGACTGCTGCTGGCTTTATTTTTTACAAAGTGCATACTGCTTGCTTTATAATAAATAATTTCACCTCTACGTTCTATTACGGCAAGAATGGATTCTTTTCCCATTCTCTCTATTTGTTCAATAATTACAGCTAATCTGTCGACCTCCATATTCACACCCTCGTTTACTGCAAATATAATATATTTTGCTGGTTTTATCCCAAACTCTCCTCGCTCATACAGTCTAAAGTCTATCCCGAAACCGAATCCGTCCTTGGCAACGTATCCTCTACTCCTTAAATCGCGATAGATCAAAAATCTTGTCAGAACTAATTTGTCATGCTCTGAAAAAGTTTCTATTAGAGTATCGAAATTGATATTTCTTTCAGATTTTGTACTTAGACTCAAACGCCCAGAATGAACAAGATATAGCGCCTCATATGGCCTTAGGATGTATTCGGAACCATCCTTCAGCCCAAACCCTTTAGTTCTTAGGTGATCCTGGTCCTTGTTATCATTGATAACGATTCTTCTCCTATTATCCAGCAGCGATGCCTCTATAATATAAGGGAGATCACCTTCAGGTTGTGAATTTTTAGATGAAGAGGAATTTGACAATGACATAACGATTAAATCACGCCTATATAATCACATTCAAGTACTCAAAAATCTGATTCTTTATGAAAGGGGTTAATTATCGTGAAATTCGTGGGATGCCTTATGTGAGGAGGGAATATATTCGTGGAAAACCACAGCTCAAGATTGCCAGATTTTCTTCAGGCCTTGCAACTGGTGATTATGACTTTAAAGTTGAACTTTTGGTGACTGAAAAAATGCAGATAAGACACAATGCTTTAGAAGCTGCTAGATTAGCTGCCAACAAAACGATGGCAAAAGCGGGGGATATGAGTTTTTTTTCTATGTTAAGAGTATATCCGCATGTGATTCTAAGAGAAAACAAGATGATTGCTACAGCAGGTGCCGATAGGCTACAAGAGGGAATGAGGAGAGCATTTGGAAAGGCTATGGGGCTTGCTGCTCGTGTCTATCCAGGGCAGGTCATTTTAGAGGCTCATGTAAAGGCTAGTAATCTGGATCTTGCAAAACAAGGCTTTAAGGTTGCATCCAGTAAGCTTGGTTGCCCTACCAATATACAAGTTGTTCCTCTACGAGAACTAAAAAGTAATGATGATGAATAGCTTTACTAGAATCTTTGGGCTTGATAAATGTAAGCTTTTTGGACCTCATCTTCATTTCTTTGAATCCTGATAAACACTTCTATCTCGTTTACATCAGGTCGTTGTTGATGACTGTCCTCGCTTAGCAATGGCTTTGTAGTTCATTACGGTGTTGCTGATTGACATCAAGAATAGAATAGAATAGTATGGTTACATTCTGATTTTCGACCGATCTAAATCGTAAGTGGTTGATATGCGTCTGAGTAACACAATCTTATAAAGTCATTTGCAATAACGGAGCTTATCATAAGAACCCGACATAGGTAAACTGGTATATTAGGAAGAGATTTATCCCTATACACTACATCGTCTCATCGTCTAAATATTATAATGCTAAAGAGTATTTCTGCTCTTGAAGATTCCAAGTATTCGGGCAAAACTGTCTTGATGAGGGTAGACTTTAACGTGAGCATATACAATGGATCAATTGGTGAAGACTATCGAATACGGATGAGTCTTCCAACAATAGAATATTTGTCAAAACGAGGTGCTAAGGTAATTTTGGCATCACATCTTGGTAGACCTAGAGGGTGGCAGTCAGGCTACTCATTGGAATTAGTTGCTCAGAGGTTATCTTCTATTGTACGAACCGCAAAAGTTGGATTTGTCAATGATTGTATTGGTAATGAAGTTAGGAATAGTATTATTAAAATGCAGGACGGAGACATACTCTTACTCGAGAACCTCAGATTCCACAAGGAAGAAGAAGCCAATGACCCAGAATTTGCTCGCCAACTTGCGTCACTTGCCGATATTTATGTAAATGACGCCTTTAGTACGTCTCATAGGAAACACGCGTCGACTTATGGGGCCGCAAGGTTATTTGATACAATACTTGCAGGGTTCAACCTTAGTAAGGAAGTTGAGTATTTATCCATGATGAGAGAAAACCCAATCAAACCCCTAAAGATCTTGGTGGGCGGAGTCAAGATCAAGGATAAGATTGGAGCTCTCGAGAATTTGCTTCCCAAGGCCGAAAAACTACTATTGGGCGGCGCCGTAGCATACACATTTCTTAAAGCAAAAGGCATGAAAACTGGTAATTCTCCGATTGACGAAGAGCATTTGCCTTGGGTTACAAAAGCATTGACAATTTATGGAGACAAAATTCTCCTCCCTTCAGACCATATTGTAGCTTCCTCTCCTAACGAAGGCTACGCAAGCATAGTCAGGGATATTCCGGACGAATTCGCGGGGTTTGATATAGGGAATGAAACTGTTCAACGCTATTCTATGGAGGTCGGGGGAGATGGGTCTGGGACAGTTTTTTGGAATGGACCTATGGGGCAATTTGAAATTGCTTTATTTTCGAATGGGACCATCAATATGGCAAAAAGTGTGGCACTCGCATTTTGGAGAGGTTCAAAGACTCTTATAGGAGGAGGAGATACGCTTGAAGCCATGAAAAGATCGGGTGTCTCTGAGGGAGAGGTCAGTCATGTCTCGACAGGAGGGGGAGCGACTCTTAGATTTTTGGCAGGAGACGAGATGCCGGGAATAGAAGCAATAAACAGGGCGTAAGTATATGGGTAATTAGAAGGAACGTACGGGGAAAGTCTCGAATTATTAATATTCACAGTCATACTGAATTCCTTTTAAACCAAATTGACTTTTACTGCTCTCATAATAGTCACTGGGCTTACGTCTGCTCCTAACATCAGTATATACTGACCTGGTTTGATATTCGACGCTGGAGTAAAGATGTATGATACATCCTTAGTATTACCAGCAGCGAGATTGAATTTGTCCTCGCTGAAGGTCCCGGTTGAATTTCCCAGATCTCCATTACGTGTGAATGGTGATGAAGATAACATATTGACAGCAGCATTTGACACTGCTTTGACCTGGACTTTGATTTCAGAACTTTGCCCTCTTCTTATGGTAACATCAGGTGGGGAGACAGATACCAATATTGGAGGGGGCTTGGAAGCGTTTACCATGCCTATCTTGTTTTCAGACCATTCACTAAACCACACCTGATTATTCCCATGTCCTACCGAGAATTGTAAAGCATTTGCAATCCCACAGGGCACGGTTGGGTCTACACATTGTCCCCAGCGATTATCTTGTGTGGGTATCCAATATTCCGTAAGTGTTAGATTACCAGGGTCAAATTTGGCAATCTTGTTGCCTGTGTGCTCATTGAACCATAGTGTACCATCATAGCCGCTCTTAATCCAATATGGTAAAGTATATGCACCTTGAGGAACACTCGTATCGTTACCACCAAATATCCTGGCAGAGGCTTTTGATGTCGAAAACTTGGTAACATTCCCACTGCTGGAGTCCAATTTGAAAAATAAGCTAGTACCGTGGTCAGTTACCCATGGATTACCAGCGCTGTCAATCGCAATGCCCACAGGTGAGCTTAGCTCTTCAGGCATATTGTAGGTTTTAAAGGATTTATTTCTAATATCATATTTGATAAGTTGTCCCTTTGTGTTGAAAGCGAGCATCGAAATCCAAACTATACCATTTTTCTTATCTACGGCCAACGAGCCTGTGCTGACAAGCTCAGGATCAATGCCTCTAAATGCTGAAGTCGGAATCGAAATCTTGGATATTCCTTCGGATGTTCCATTTCTTAACTTTGCCAGGTTTCCAATCCAAAGACTAGGCGATCGAATTCCAACAAAATATAGATTCCCGTTCTCATCGAAATCTAACGAGACTGGATATGTAGTACCCAAAAAGCTAGAATTTTCTGGAACTTTATACATTTCAAACCTTTGCGCAGATTTAAAATATCTCCAAATCGCATTCTGTTTTTCATCAGTAAACCAAAGGTCTCCATTCTTGTCGCTTTTCATGTCCCAAACCTGGGAGGAGTCGATCGGTTCCGCACGTGACTTCCATATAGGGACTAGTTTCTCTTTTTCAAACTTGCCAAGTTTAATATCGAATTCTCCAATTGTACCATTTTTTGTAGAGATATACCAGACCTTGCTACCATTATCATCAACATTTACCGCAAGGGGCATTTCGCACTTTTGTGGAAGTTTGTATTCTTGAACATATTGATTGGAATTTGGTCTTGAGTCTGTTCCACAAAATTGTAACTGGTATTTCTTGATAGCCTCCTGCTTAGAATCTGCTACAAGACCTGCCGGGGAGTATCTTGAGATGTTTGTATGTGGGTTATTATTTCCTAACGACAATACATATGCAATGGAAAACAGGATTACACCAATTGAAGCAAAAATCAGTAACATCTTGACCCTTTTCTGGGCCGTCCATGGCCTTACCAATTAAACATCAACTAAGATTTCAGATCTTATAACTCTTGTTAAAACCTAGCAAATGATGATATGATTGTCATATTGCTGGACTGGCTAAATTATCCTGATAAAAAATAGTATTATAAAAGCCAAAGATAGGAGACATTATGTTTTAGTCTCAGAAGGATTACAGGTGGCAGCTCGGATAAATGCCTTCTCCACACATTACTTATTCAGGTTAACTCTGAGTCGTCATCACTGCCATCCGATCGTAAGCTCGCTGTTGGATATATTTAGCTCGTCTTCTATAGCTCTATTCGCTAATAGATCTGCTAATCGGTTCTCTTGTCTAGGTATATGTTTATAAATAATAACCTTATACTTACGTTCCAAATTTGATATTTCTCTAGCCAAAATTTTCAATTCTTTATTTCTTATCTTGTACTGTCTATTCCTTTGTTGGACCACTAGTTTGCTATCTGAAAAAACCGTAACCTCATCGTCAATCTCAATCGCGACCTCGAGGGCTTTTTTTAGTGCAAGATATTCAGCCCTATTGTTAGTTTTTGTGCCCACAAATTCTGTTATCTCCTTTATCTTGGAGTGGTCTTTCACAATTACAACGCCTATTCCTGAAAGGCCAGGATTCCCTCTACTTGCTCCATCGATATAAATGGAAATCAAGTCATCGAATCCCACTCAAAATATTGAATAATGAAAAAGCGATTACACCGGAATGAAGAGGTCGATATGCCAGAAAATATAATATGCCTTTGATCAAGTGTCTCATGCAGCTCAAGGTTCAGATAGTTACGATCCTTCCAGAAATGGCTTATATTTATCAACCAAGTCTGCAAGAGGCATCTTGCCGCCCCCTACTATCTTGATCTCTATAGTTTGTTTTCCATCCTTTATCGTTATAATATTATATGCGTTCTCAAAAAAGCCTCTAAATCTTAGTGATGATGCTGTTCCAGCATACGCTATATTTAAAGATCCTAACTTCCAAAGCCATGGTCTATGCTTGTGACCGCAGAGAACCAGGTTAACTTTGGATTGGAGACAAGACCTTAAAGTGTCACCGGCATCAAGTATTATAATCTTATCAGTACCTGTGTCCGGTATTCCAATCAAATGATGATGCATAGCCACGATTTTTACCTTCGTTTGTGTGTACCTATCCATATTTTTTTCTAACCACTGGTTTTGCCTATATCCAACCTCACCCTCATCTCTATCTGGTCTTGCTGTACCAAGCGTAAGGATTACAGCTTCGTCAAACTCATAGACAAGTCTTGAAGGAAAGAGCTTCTTGAAAATTAGATACCCTGTGTGACGGTAATCATGATTTCCAGCTAGTATTATCTTATTTTGACAATCAAATCTCGCAATTTCCTTACGAGCTCGTTCGAATTGAAAAAGCAGCCCATCATCGGTTAAATCCCCACTAATAATAATCGCATCTGGTTTTATCTCATTCGTCTCCTTGACAACTAAGTCAAATACGTCCTGCCTAAAGAGACTACCAATGTGTATATCGGATATTTGGACTAATTTCACTCAATACGTCAGGCAATTAATAACTGTTCCAGATATTAATAAGATATGGATTAAGATTAGACGTAAAGTAATAATAGCAATAATAGATGGGATTAAACTATGAAACACGGGACATGCCTAAGCGAAAAGTGAAAGAGGAGAAACCTCCGAAGAGATTGGGTAAAAAGGAGATCCTGATAGCTCCTATTGCGATGGGCGCGTCATTATTGGTAGCCCTTGTAATTATTCCTCATTTCGCTCCTCCACCTATTCCAACAAAGATTTGTCTTAAAGCGCATAACGTCGATAGTTTCAACCTTTATCCAACGGTGCAAGTCGTAATTAATGGAAAGCAAGAACAACTTCCAAATGCAGTGGGAAAGACGATATCTTCAGGTAAGGAATGTCTTCACGTTATACATACTGATGCAATTGGTAATAGACTACATATTGAATATATCAGACCTATTAGACTATCTATGGTAGACTTTATGAAAATATATTCACCAACTAACAAAACGATTTCTGTTGTAGACAATTCGACGGGTACTTCACAAGAGCGCCTAGTTACACTCAAAGATTACAACATCAAATATTCCTATTATTCTGAAAAAGGAGGGTTTACCGAGGTCAGTTCCCCGTCGCATTTCCCTCCTTTCACCAATGAAATGGTTGCTAGGATAGAATTGTCTCCAAAATAGATATAAGTAGTAAGCATTTTGCTTTTGATTGGTTTCATTTGGTAAACAAGACTGCTGCTGTCATACGAGGTGACGGGACCGGACCAGAACTAGTAAATGCGATGTTAAATGTGCTTAAAAAGTGTAATAGTACCAGTGAATTGATTTTATGTGATGCAGGTTCTGAGTGGTGGGAGAAGAATAATGGAGATAGTTACATTTCGGATGAGGTCTGGAATTTGCTTAAATCTAGTGATGCCTGTTTTAAGGGTCCTACAACTACCATTCCTGTTCCCGATGCACCTAGGAGTGTCGCCGTAAGCATTAGACAAAAATTTGAACTATATGCAAACGTTCGTCCAATTAAGACTTACGCAAATTCACCTCAACAATTAGACTTTACCTGCGTGCGCGAGGCCACAGAAGGATTGTATGCAGGGATCGAATTTAGAACGTCAGATGATTCAGCGATTGCAATTCGAAAGATAACCAGGAAGTGTTGCGATCGAGTGGCTCGAAAGGGTTTTCAACTAGCTCAAGATCGCGGGTTTAAAAGAATCTACGCGATTACTAAAAGGAATATTCTGAAGGAAACAGACGGAATATTTTGGTCATCGGTGGAAAAATGGCGACAGGAATTCAAAGATATTCAAGTCGAGGAATATTATATCGATAATATCACGCAACAACTTGTGAAGAACCCTGAAAGATTCAATCAAAGTGTATTATTGAGTACCAATTTATTTATGGATATTGTTTCAGAGTGCGCGTCGGGGAACGTTGGATCAATAGGGAATGTGTATTCCGGTAATTATGGTGACTCATACGCGATGTTTGAACCAGCTCATGGTAGTGCTCCAAAATACGCCAAGAAAGATATCGTCAATCCAGTTGCAACTATCTTGTCTGGGGCGTGGTTAGTTGCATATCTAGGAGAAATATCAATATCAGAGGCGATTTTTAGGGCTACAGAATCTGTCATCAATGAAAACAAGTATGTAACATATGATTTAGGCGGAGCAGCTTCTCTGTCCAGGATGGCAGAAGAAATCTCAATAAAGGCATCGATGCTGTTAAGGAAGTGAAAAGGGTCAAGGATTAGATTCACATGAGATCTCAAATACATAAAGAGTTTCAAAGAAGAAGTTCCTCTTACTTACTACCCTTGTGGCAAGACTCATTCTTCTAGACAGCGAGTCTAATTGTGCTATGTTTGACAAATTCGATAAGACTATCAAGATTTTTCCATTTACATTTAGCAGGGGTACTGAAGACCGTATAAAATACGATACTACTTCTGAGCCTTTTATTCCTCCATATATTGTACTATCTTTAGTTCCTATATTGTCTTGAGGTAGATAGGGAGGATTTGTCACTATCAAATCAAATCTACCAGTTAATGCAGAAGCTGCATCACAACATACCAAAGTCACTTCTTTAGAGATATTCGTACGACAATAGACAAGCGACTCAAAATGAATATCCGTTCCAGCGACAATCCTAAAACTATTACATAGGTTATCTAAAACGATTCCAGAGCCCACACCGATCTCTAAAGCGTATTCACCACTATACTTCTTCACTGCCTCTGCAAGAAGGTAAGAATCTTCGGCAGGGATATACAACTATTTGGTACAATTAGAGGTAGAACTCTCTATAAAAATTTCTCTTGAGCTTGCTTTAACGAACGTGGACACTTAACTTTCAGGATGCAGTGTAATCACTAGCCCCACAGTAAGGGTAATCATGCCAATTCACCAAAATGTGAAAATATCTTCGATCCCACAGCTCATTATTTGGCAGATTTCGCGATATCTACCATCTGATCGAAATCAAGGTGATCGATCCTGAAGTTAAGTACACGCGGGTTTATTCGAAATTTATTGCTGAGAACGGATGCTTTACGGCTTCTTTGCGAAAAAATAATTTCTAAATTTTTGATTATTGCTAATGTCAATCTTGGGGTATTCTTAGGGATTAGCTGTAAAACCACGGATTCAACGTTTGGCATAGGATAGAATGCCTTCTTGGACACTTCGAACAACTTCCTAACATGGAAACTATACTTACATATCACTGTTATCGCGCGATAGTTCTTCTCGCCTACTCGTGATTGTAGTTTTTCTGCAAACTCTGCTTGAAGCATTATGATCGCTTGATCCATTTTTTGCATTGATAACCACTCTAGTACCCTCTTGCTTCTGGAGTAAGGAATGTTAGATGCAAAGACATCGAAATCGAGTTTAGATGACCTGAGCAGATCTGCATTTACGAGTGTTAAATTGGAAAAGCGGTTGAGGAGATTTTTTGCCTTTTCGAAGAGAATTCTATCAATTTCAAATGAAGTCACTGATCTGGCCTTTTTGCAAAGTTCTGTCGTCAACGCTCCACTGCCAGTACCGAGTTCACAAACCGACTCAATTCCAGTTAAATGTGCAGAATTCACAATATCTTGAATGATTGGAGGTTCTATAAGCATGTGCTGACCATAAGTTCTCCTCCAAGACCTTCTCATTTTCTCACAAATAGATTCATCCTTGATGTGCCAGTTATTTCATCAATAATTCTTTTAGCTATCAATTTTGCTGGATCTCTTAAGCCGACTCTATCTTGTATATCCGCAAACGACGCAAATTTTCTTGTTTCGCGTTTTTTAATAATTGTCATCATATAGATTTTTCCTATTCCAGGAATCAGTTCTAATGCGTGAATCCTAGGAGTAAGGGCCTGTGCCATATTTATATAATCTACGAATCGTTTTTCATTAGACGTTACTATCTTCTCAACTATGCTCGGAAGTTCAGATTTAGCAGACTGAGATATATTGACGTAATCTAACCTTCCAAGAACACTAATGACCTTGCTACGACCTTCGCGACCGATATATACTCGTTCGCCTACCTCAAAATTCGCATTTTGATCTCCAAGTAATTCTAACAATGTTAGGTGTTCTTCTCCAATTGACTGTACGATTACACCTTCCCTGCCCCTAACTGTAGTGGACTTGCCGCGGGGTGTGAAATCTAAAATGTATGCGTATTCTTCGTACTTCCTCTGTGGCAGTTGTTGATAGCCACCTGAGCTCGATTCTGAACTTCTGTCGACAACATCTTCAGAACGCCTGGGCAGGGAATCTGACAAAATATCTCCTCGAGTAATACTATGAAATAACTTTTTATTTAACTTTCAGAAGTTTGCTTAATTATATTCAATATTTTTTCTAGATTTTCTGTAAGAATGAGTTTCTTCCAACCAAATGTAAAAGCCCTCAATTCTTCTAGAGATTGAGGTAATATATTGATAACTTCAGCTGCTTCTTCTTCTTTCAAGTCGCATCTTTCTATCATTTCCTTTTTCATCTGATTAGACCGCGTATGGTCTGATTTTGAAAACTTAACTACATAATCGTATGTCCATCTTTGGATCTGATCCATCTCCTCAGGTTTTACAGTTTCCAACAATGCCTTTACTTCTGGGAGGGTAATAACCTCCTTCTTAATAATATCAGTCATTGGGAAATTTTCTCATCATTGTGTAAGGGTCTAACGTGATTAGGTCTGGTCTGCAAAGTCTTCTTCTTTGATCCAGCATAAATTATAATCTTCAAAATCCTCTTTCCGACTTCTGTTATAGTTCCTACTTTACCCTGAAATCTTCTATGAGGCATAGTGTTGTGTTCTCTTGGATCAATGTCAATGATAACCTTGTCACCCGCTTTGTAGTTAATAAGGAGATAGGATATACCGTGTGATATTTTACTTTTAGTTAAAATTGAGCGAGACTTTCTCTTCGGACCGTGTGACTTGGGCATGACAGATTAACTACCATATGCCTTTAATTTAATATTATCTACTATTTGGCTGAGGATCTTCCACCCCTTTCTCTGATAAGGTAAATAGAGTTTCTATTTCGGGGTGGCATGGACTGTCTACCATCCTCGCAATTCTATTCTTTCCTGAGCGTTTAAGATAAACACGATAAGTACTTGTGTGTGCAACGACATGCCCGCCTGTAGGTCTATAAGGATCACCAAATATTGCGTCCGGAGATGACTGAATTTGGTTAGTAGCTATAAGAGCTACGTTGTACGTTTGAGCAATTCTTATAAGAGTATGCATGAACTTATTTAGTCGCTGCTGCCTTTCTGAGAGCGTCGCCCTTCCTAAAAATTCGGCCCTATAATGTGCCACTGCGGAGTCAACTATGACTAGTTTTATGTTATTATCTTCAATGACTGGACCAGTTTGCTCGATAATTAATTCCTGATGAGCGCTGTTATATGCCTTTGCGACGATTATATGTTCAAGAGATCTCTCTGGATCCATTGTTCTTGCCTCTGCTATTGACACTATCCTCTCGGGTCTGAAGGTATTTTCAGTGTCGATGTAGAGTACTTTTGCATTTAAGCCACCCTCTAATTTGGGTCTAGATACCATTGTGCTTAACACATGGCATATTTGCGTTTTACCAGTTCCGTATTCCCCATAAATTTCGGTAATCGCGTTGGTTTCAATACCTCCTCCAAATAATTCATCGAGATTTGCAGAACCAGTCGAAATTCTTTCAGCATTCTTACGCTTTTCGTAGAGTATGGTTGCTGTAATGAAGCTTTTGTCGAGTACCCCTAGATCTTCTAGAATACTTCTCGCCTTATTACATATGTTGACAGTCTTTTCAATTTCCATTCCTGTAGCGTCAGAAACATCTACTGGTCCTCTTACAACCAAATCCTTGATTGATCTGAATCCCGCTAATTCGAGTCGATCTCTTGTCGTCGTTCCTATCTCTTCTATGTTACCCAAATCTAAGGGTCTCAGTTCCTTATCTTCGACCAAAGGCTACCAATAAAATACGAGCATCAAGACTATTAAATTAGCTCAAATGTCGTTCTTGAGTTGAAGCAAGGAAAAACGATAATAGTAGCTACAATGCCCACTATTAGGTTTAATGTGGAAATGCCAATTAGCGAATTATTATTTGTATAGCGGGCGGGCCAAAGAGCTATCGTCCCTGGATTGCTTCACTTCTGTATAATGTAACAAATAAATAAAGATAAGAATAACTTTCACTGCCTCAATTCTGGTGCAATAGTTGTTAGTCGACCTGAATCTAAATAATAAGAAGGTTATCGTTATTGGTGGAGGAACTGAGGGCACGAGAAAAGTTCGAGGCCTTATTGGACAAAACAGCAAGATTATTGTTCTGAGTCCCAGACTAAACCGATACCTGAAAGACCTAGAAGCAAGAGGGGAAATAATGACTATAATGTCGAAGGTGCGAGATGTTGATGTTCTTGATACGTACGATGATATCTTTCTGGTGATTGCTGCTACGGACGATAAGGAACTGAATCGCCGGCTTGTCGAGAAAGGCAGAAAGATGGGTGCTTTCGTATATGCAGTAGACGATCCGACGGTAAGCGATTTTTCCTACGCTTCGATTATAAATATCGAGGATGTAATGCAAATAGCAGTGTCAACTTCCGGTCGAAGTCCCATCATGGCTCGCAGAATTCGAATAAGGGCAGAACGGGTATTGCGCAGAGTGATAAAAAAAACAGATATCGAGATGGCTAAATTGCAAGAATTTGCTAGGAAGGCAGCAAAATCAAAAATCGAGACTGTGACGGAGAGAAAGGAATTTCTATATTGTGTAGAAGGCGATAACCATATTCAGGCCATGCTCAAGGAAAATAAAATCGAAGAGGCCAGAGTTGCTACTCTTAATTTGCTAAACAGATGGAGTAATGACCGTCTTCAATGAATACAACTTCGATAAGCAATTACTTACAAGTTCTGAATGTTAGAATTACGTTCAGGAATGCACCGGTACATCTACTTGAAAGATTTGCATTTAAAGATTTGAACGCAGCATATGAGTCATTTAGACAACAAGCTGAGCTGGATGAATGCGTTATAGTTCAAACCTGTAACAGGGTTGAAGTCTTCGGTGCCAGTGAGACTATAAGTGAACGCAAAGTGTTAGAAACTTGGGCATCAAAAGTAGGGTTATCAACAGAAGAATTCACCCAAATCGCAGAAATCAGTATCGGTAAGGATGTTGTATCACATTTGCTTAGATTAGCCGCCGGATTGGATTCATTGGTAGTAGGTGAAGATCAGATCCTGGGACAGATGAAACGAGCATTTGATTTTTCGCGTACGAATCATTATGGCGGTCCTGATCTTTCAATAATATTTGATAAGGCGGTCAAAGTCGGGAGTCGGGTCAGGAGTACTACGGGTGTGAACAAAGGCAGCGTTTCTATTGGGTCAATGGCCGTCAACCTGGCCGAGGAGAATTTGGACAGTCTAAATGACAAGAAAATCCTGTTAATAGGTTCAGGCGAGGGAGCAAGCTTAGTTGCAAAGGCCTTGAGACAGAGGGCAATTAAATTCCAAGTTACGAGTAGGACGTTTGAGAGAGCTAAATCCTTTGCAGCCACTGTAGCGGGCGACCCTGTAACTTTCGATAATGCACTTGAATCGCTATCGGACATTGATTTGGTTTTTCTTTCTACTACCGCCCCTTACTTTCTTATCACTAATAGCAGAATTGAGACGGCAATGAAGAATAGAGAAAAGGGCATGATGATATTGGACCTATCCAATCCGAGAACGGTAGAGGAGAGTGTAGCAGCAATTGGAAAAGTTAAGTTGATAAATTTGGACCAGATTTCTGAGATAGTGGAGAAAAATGTTCGATTGCGAAAGAAGGAGATCGTGTCTGCAGAAAGGATCATAGAATCAGAGATGAAATCGGTCGATATATTGCTGAAAAGAAAAAAAGTAGAGCCACTTGTAGTTTCTGTATTTAAAAATGTAGATACGATTAGGAAACGTGAACTTTATAAAACACTTTCAATCCTCGGAAATAGCATTAGCCCGGTGGAAAGAAGGGTAATAGAACAGCTTTCTCATGCCCTGGTTGAAGGAATCCTAGCAGCTCCGATGAATAACATTAGAAGGGAAATCGATACGGATGGACAAGATCAGGATGAGCTATTAAGATTGCTATCCAAGTTATTTAAATATGAACAGAAATAATTTCTATTGCGATCCTGCCTTTCCAGTGGTCAGAATGAGAAGACTGCGTAAAAGCGCTGCTATACGTGAATTATTACAAGAAACACGTCTGTCCGTTAGAGACTTAATCTATCCTATTTTCGTACAAGACGGTATCGATACACCTGTATGTATCGATTCAATGCCCGACATTCAGAGAATCCCTATTTCAAACCTGATTAACGAGATTCAACAAGTGATAGACCTGGGAATTCGTGGTATTATCTTGTTTGGAATTCCGTCATACAAACATGACGATGGCAATACGGCATATTCAAGCACCGGGATAGTTCAACGTTCTGTTGATCTTATACGTAAGAATTTTGGAGACAGGATTGCAATCATTACTGATGTCTGCCTTTGTCAGTATACCACTCACGGCCAATGCGGTGTTGTCGTAAGAGATAGCGTAGATAACGATAAGAGCATAGAGATCCTAGCAAAAGTAGCTCTAAGTCACGCCAAAGCGGGAACAGACATTGTAGCCCCGTCGGCGATGATGGATGGCCAGGTAGGACAAATCAGAAAAGTTCTCGATGAAAATGGATTTTCTGATGTTTCTATAATGGGTTACTCTGCTAAGTATGCTTCTGCGTTGTATACACCATTTAGAGATGCTTCCTCATCTTCCCCGCGAAGCGGCGATAGATCATCGTATCAACTCCCATTTTATAACAGTAGAGAAGCCATCAGAGAAATAGAATTGGATATTAAAGAAGGTGCAGATATACTAATGATTAAACCTGCGATTCCATTCCTCGATCTGATTTATCAAGCACGAAAGTACACCAACCTACCCATTTGCGCTTATAGTGTTTCGGGAGAGTATTCTCTAATAAAAGCTGCGGCGACCGAGGGCTGGATCAACGAAAATAACGTGATGACGGAATTTCTTACCTCGATCAAGCGAGCGGGTTCAGACATCATAATAACGTATCATGCAAAGAGAATGGCTGCATTGCTGAGCAACTTATAGGGAAGTACTCTTACGGATAAAATCACAATACTATTATTTACTTTGGGCATGTGAATAGATTTACTTTGCCTGACAAATCAGAATTACTCTTTAGAAGGGCGGCTGAAGTTATGCCATCTGGTGTAAGTAGTCCTGTTCGTTTTTATTCTCCATACCCCTTTTTCGTTCGTTCTGGATTTGGAAGTAAGATAGTAACGGTTGATTACAACACATATACTGACTACTGTATGGGTTACGGGGCATTATTGTTAGGACATGCCTATCCGCCTCTAATGGACTATATCAAAGCGGAGCTGGACAAAGGAACATTATTTTGCATTCCCACTGAAAACGAGGTGAATTTGGCGGAAATACTTTCAAAGGTTGTTCCAGTTGCTGAGATGACAAGAATTTTAAATACAGGGATGGAAGCGACAATGACTGCGATCAGACTAGCTAGAGCCTATACAAAACGCAAGAAGATCATAAAACTAGACGGATGCTACCATGGAGCTCACGATTATGGTCTAGTGCGACCATCTAACAATGGATATGAAGGAATACCAGCATCAGATGGAACGCCTGAAGCGATAGCTTCTCAAACGTTGATAACTGACTATAATGATATCTCAAAACTCGAGGATTTGATAAGGAACGGAGAGGATATCGCTGCGGTTATAGTAGAGCCAGTAGCGGCCAATATGGGACTCGTAATACCTGAAAAGCAATATCTAAATGAGATTAGGAGGATTACACAGCAAAATGGTATTATTTTAATATTTGACGAAGTCGTTACTGGATTCAGACTTTCGTTAGGTGGAGCTAGTGAATTTTTTGGAATCAAACCTGATATCGTTACTCTGGCAAAGGCCATGGGAAACGGATTTCCCATAGCTGCGATATGCGGCAAGAAGGCCATAATGGAATTACTATCTCCTAAAGGTAACGTTTATCAAGCAAGCACTTATGGAGGAAACCCTATCTCAGTGGCGGCTCGCTCTAAAGACCATCGAAACGCTCATTGATATAGGTAACGAGGTTTACCCACGAATAACAAGGGCATGTGAGAGCTTGGTCGTTGGCATAAGGGATCTGGCTATGGACTTGGGATTCAAGTTTGCAATTAATTCGATAGGATCGATGTATCAATTGTTCTTCACCACCGAACAAGTGAATAACTATAACAGTGCAAAGAAATGTGATAAAATTAACTTCAGACGACTTTATGACCAGTTGTTGAAAAGGGATATTTTCATCCCACCATCTCAATTTGAAACTTGTTTTGTTTCTTATGCACACACAGAGGAAGACATTGACAAGACGGTAGAAGCTTACGGACAGGCCTTAAAGGAGGTTAGAAACCATTGTGGCTAAACTAAGAGTCGGCACAAGATCAAGCATGCTGGCAGTTAAGCAAACTCAGCTCGTAGTCGGCGCCCTCTTGAAATTAAATCCATCGATGGAGTTCGAACTTGTGAAAATCAATACCAGGGGGGATTTAGAAAAGCGGCCGTTGTTTACCATGGATGAAAAGGGGATATTTGAAAAAGAAGTGGATCAATCGGTGATTCAAGGAGAAGTTGATTTTGCTGTACATAGCTTGAAGGACGTACCTAGCGAATTGTCTAAGGAATTAATCATAGCATCTATCCCTAAACGGGCGAGGCCCAATGATGTGCTGGTTAGCACACATAAACTGCATCTTAAAGATCTTCCTACTGGCTCAGTAGTCGGCACGAGCAGTTTAAGAAGAGGCTATTCAGGTCATGCGAAAGAGACGTGATTTGAATGTGAGGCCGATAAGGGGAAACGTCGAGACAAGAATTGGTAAATCTAGAGGCGGCGAATATGACGCAATAATCCTTGCTGAAGCTGGTTTGGATAGGCTTTCATTGCAGACTAATATATCAGAGAGATTTAGTATTAGGACCTTTGTTCCTGCACCAGGGCAGGGAACTATTGCGATTATATGCAGGAGCGAGGATCTGGGCTTGATAAGAACTTTAAAGAAAATAGAGGATTATGATTCCCGACATCAAGCAGCAGCAGAACGATCCTTGATTAAAAAGATACATGGCGGTTGCAAATTTCCAGTTGGAGCCATAGCCATTCCTGGGCCTAAAACAGGTGAATTAAGTTTATACGCAAGTGTTTTTTCTTCAGACGGTTCGATGAATATCAAGATGAAGGAAACTGGGCTCGTCGGTCAGGCAAGTGAAATCGGAACTAGATTGGCAAATAGACTCAATAGTGTAGGGGTTGAGAGACTGGCAACCGAGTGGCGGAAGGCGATCAAACAATGGAATATGAGATTATGAATATGCGACGCGATCAAGGTGTTGTGTACATTTGTGGCGCTGGCCCTGGAGATCCAAAATTAATCACAGTACGAGGTATGGAACTTTTAAAAAGCTGTGATGTAGTGCTTTACGATAGATTAGTTAGTGTAGAAATTATTAACCAGATCCCAATAGGTACAGAAAAAGTAAATGTGGGCAAATCAGTCGGGTCTTCAGGGCAACAGGACTATATAAACAAAGTAATGATGGAGTACGCTAGGCACGGAAAAAAGGTGCTAAGACTCAAAGGCGGCGACCCGTTCATTTTTGGAAGGGGCGGAGAAGAATCGGAATTCTTGCGAAGCAAAAAGATAAGATTCGAGATAGTACCGGGAATATCTTCAGCTCTGGCTTCTCCGGCCTATGCTGGTGTGCCTTTAACACACAGAAAATACTCATCCTCTGTTGCGATTACTACCGGACATGAAGATCCAGAGAAAGAACGGACAGGAACAAATTGGGAACAGTTGGCCAAAGCAGTCGATACAATTGTTATTCTGATGGGTATGGAACGCTTGCCACAAATCATTGCAAGACTTACTGATAGCGGATTAAGTAAGATGACAGGTGTTATCGTGATCCAATCTGGAACTACAAGCAAACAAAGATACGTGTACGGAAGCTTGAAAGATATCGTATCAAAAGTTAAAAAGGCGAAAATACGTCCTCCGGGCATCATTGTTATAGGAGAAGTCACTTCCTTATGCAATAAACTTGAATGGTTCACTAGATGATACTACTTTGATAGAACGAGATCTGCTGGAAAACAAAACTCTTGCAATTACACGAAAAACTGTTGATGCCAAAGAATTTGTAGCTTTAGTGACATCTGCAGGTGGAAAGGCAATAGCGTTACCAACAATTGAGATCGTTCCAAGTTTGCAGATTATTGAACAAGCACTTAGGATTATCCTTGCCAGTGAATATGATTTGTGCATGTTTATGAGCGCGCAAGCTGTGGGAGTACTTTGTGAGTATGCTATAAAATATGGCAAGATCGAAAAGATGGTATCAGTTTTAAACGCCAAAAATGTCGTCGCACAGGGACCAGTGACGAAGAGTTCGCTAGAGAAGTACGGGATTTCAGTTCGGCTAATTCCTACAAATTATTCCTCTGAAGGGATAGTTGCCCTTTTCCGGAAGCTAGATTACACACCTGGAATGAAAGTGATAATTCCTCGAAGTGGGATGTCAAATGACTTTGTTACGAGATCCTTGTCAAATCTCGGCCTGAACGTAGAGGAACTATTTCTATACACGACGAAAACGACCGGGCCAAGTGAAATATGGAACGAATTCGCAATTCTTTTGAAGGAGAAGAAAATAGATGCAATTATTTTTACTAGTGGCTCATCAGTTATCTCATTTTTTGAAATTTTGCATAATTTTTATGATGATTACGACCAATTCTTAGAACCCATTACAGCCATGATATCTATTGGACCGCTAACAACGAGGGAACTCATGGAAAGGAATATTTCTTGCATAGAGCCCTCGGAACACACGATACGCGGTACGTTCGAGCTAGCAAAATCTATCCTAGGCAGTAGAACATAGAAAAGTCGATTATGAGATTAGTTACACTTGGGGTTGGAACGAGGATTATTTAATTGGATTTGAATATGAAATATGTTTGGTACATAGATAGGTGATTGTGGCGCCCCAAAATATATATAAAACATAACGGCGTTATATAATTAGTATGACAACAGAAGAACTCAATATGGATTACAGTAAGTACGATTTCAAGGACTCTACGGAGTTATATGTTTATCTCAGTAAAAAGGGGCTTTCACGGGGCACAGTAGAAGAAATCAGTAAATTGAAGGGAGAACCAGATTGGATGAGGGAATTTAGGCTAAGATCTTATGATATTTTTATGAGTAAGCCAATGCCGAAGTGGGGTGGTGACCTGTCGAAGATTGACTTCCAAAATATCTATTACTATGCGAAAGCGTCTGAAAAACAAGGAAAGGATTGGAATGATGTACCAGAATCGGTAAGGAATACCTTTGAAAAGCTTGGAATACCTGAAGCAGAAAGAAAGTTTCTTGCTGGCGTAGGAGCTCAATACGAGTCTGAAGTGGTGTATCACAATTTACGTGAAGACTTACAAAAACAAGGGGTAATATTTATTGATACGGATACTGCCGTGAGAGAACAGCCAGAACTTTTGAAGAAGTACTTTGGAAAGGTTATTCCACCTGAAGATAATAAATTCGCCGCTCTAAATAGTGCCGTATGGTCAGGCGGCTCTTTCATATACATCCCACCGAACGTAAAAGTCGAATTACCACTGCAAGCATACTTTAGGATCAACGCAGAAAACATAGGACAGTTCGAAAGAACTTTGATAATTGCTGATGAAAATTCAGAAATCCATTATATCGAGGGATGTACTGCACCTGTGTATACTACAGAATCGCTACACTCTGCAGTTGTAGAGCTTATCGCAAAGCGAGGGGCCAAGATAAGGTATACCACGATCCAGAACTGGAGTAAGGATGTCTACAATTTAGTAACGAAAAGGGCATACGCATATGAGAATGCTACTGTCGAATGGGTAGATGGGAACCTTGGCAGTAAGCTCACCATGAAGTATCCAGGTGTGTATATGCTAGGTAAGAATTCCCATGCTGAAGTCATATCCGTAGCCTTCGCGGGGGCTGGCCAACATCAAGATGCGGGTGCAAAAGCAGTGCATCTTGCTCCACATACCACCTCTAGAATCACAAGCAAATCTGTGAGCAAGGATTCCGGTAGGACCACATACCGTGGTTTGTTGCATGTGGCAAAAGGTGCTACTGAAGTAAAGTCGAATGTAAGGTGTGACGCCTTATTACTGGATGGTAACTCAAGAACAGATACATATCCATATGTAGAGGTTAACGAAGACGATGCAACAGTATCGCACGAAGCGACTGTCGGAAAAATAGGCGATGATCAAATCTTTTATCTAATGAGTAGGGGATTTACGGAATCAGACGCTTTGTCGCTAATAGTTGGTGGATTTATGGAACCTTTTACCAAAGAGCTGCCAATGGAATATGCAGTCGAGCTCAACAGAATGGTGAAGATGGAGATGGAAGGCTCAGTAGGATAGTGATAAGATTGTTCATTTGCAGTAACATGTGATTGGATCGATAGTTAGGTTTGGCAACTCTTTCTTCCGTTAGTCTAGATGATGTTGAAGCGATAGCAAGGGAAAATAGCGAACCTCATTGGCTTCTTCAAATGAGAAGGGATGCTTTTGCCGACTACTCGTCACTTCCAGCCGAGGTTTCTCCACTTTATTCCAAATACTCTGACGTCAATCGCTTAAGGCCTCAAAATATCTACCTACCAGATAAGAATGAAACACACAAGCCCTTTAAAGAACTGAGTGATCGCCTGAAAGAGGTGGAAGAGGGAAGTAGCGTTCTAAGGATTGGGTCAAACATAAACGAAATCTTACTTTCAAATACTCATTTGAAGGATGGCATCATTGTTACTGATCTGAATAATGGACTAAAAATGTTTGAAGACAAAATTAAGCAAGTACTGACGACAAATAGACTCGATTTTATTGAGGACAAATTTCTTGCACTCGAGGCTTCAATTTTTAGAGGTGGCCTATTTGTATATATTCCAAAAAATCTGTCAGTAAGTCATCCTATTAGGCTCATCAACTCTCTGAGCGACAACGGCACTTCGTCAGTTAGTAGAAATATTGTATTGGTGGATTCCTGTTCGAGGGCTACTATAGTTCAGGAGATGTATTCACCGACCCTAACAAGCGGGATAGAGAAGCAGCAGGCGTATTTTGAGCTATTGGAATGCAATATCGGCCAAAATGCATCTCTCGAAATGGTAACCTTGCAAGCCATGGACAGCCGGTCTGTGAACTTCTCAAATAGGAAGGCATTTGTTGAGAGAGATGGAAGAATCTCGTGGTACTCTGGGATGTTTGGTAGCCAGCTATCTAGATATAAAATTGATAGCATAATGAAAGGACCAGGGTCGGTGGCTGAGGATGTGGAAATCATATTTGGAATAGGAGACCAATCATTTGATGTTACCTCTAACCTCATACACGAAGGAAATAATTCCAGGGGCAGAGTTCTGGTTAAATCAGTAATGAAGGATTTTTCAAAATCGTTGTTTAAAGGTATGATAAAAATTGGCAAAGGAGCAAAAGGTTCAGAGTCGTATCTTGCGGGTCACGCAATCTTACTGGATAAAGGTGCTAAATCCGATGCCATCCCCGGACTAGAGATAGAAACAAATGAAGTTAAAGCTACTCATTCTGCTTCTGTTGCACAGTTAGATGAATCTCAGATTTTTTATCTTATGTCAAGAGGGCTGAACTTGGAATCAGCGAAGCGAGAAATTGTAAATGGATTTCTGGAGCCGTTGTCTAGAAAGATGGGATCAGGAATCAGGGCATGGATTAACTATCTGATTGAAAATAAGTGGACAGGCAAGTCCCTGATGCTCAGGACTGATGAAGTCATGGCTCAAATATTAGAAGTAGAAAAATCTAGATATCATGAAACTCAAGATATATTTGAGAAACATTACAAGTATCGATAGGGCGTGTAGAAATTCATGGCAGAATGGATAAAGATTTGTAAAGTTAAGGAACTAAAGAACTCCGAACCTTACGAATATGATCATAATGACACTAAAATTATGCTAACCAAGGTGGATAATGAAATTTTTGTAACAGATAGGATATGCACCCATGCATATGCAGATTTATCAATGGGATTCTTGAATGAAAATGAAAGGACAATTACCTGTCCATTGCACATGTCTATCTTTAGATTAAGAGATGGCGTTCCATTGAATTTACCAGCCGAGGAGCCTTTAAAGGCATATCAGACAAAGGTAGAGGACGATTGGATCTACGTCATGATGGGTTAGGCAAATCATAGGCATAATTTTTGTAAAAATGGCTATTTTACCTGACTATACAAATTAATCTTCGTGTTGATGGATGGATCTTCAGATGCGGTAGATTAATTGGCCGACTGGATTCCTATTCAAAATTGGTCATTGGTTAGGAGTGGATCTTGCTCTATTTTCATTCCAACCAAATATGGTCTGGCAGTTCAAGCACAAATATGGTAAGATGCGGTATAACTTAATTAAGGCTGATATTGAACGTCATGTCGCAATAAGTGGCCTAGACAACAGTCTACTAGATTTGAACAGCTAATAGGAATTTGATGTACTTAGAATAGTCTGACTATTTTTTGGACGAGTAGATTAGTAAGTCTTATGACCTGCACTAGAAAGACATCATCACTTGAATTTTTGTTGAATTCAGGTAGTTTTGGTATAACTGTCAGCAGCAGTAAATTCTGTTTATATAGCATGACCAGACTTTAAATGACTAGAACCTCATCCCGATTCAAAATAATTGTGTAAACACTTCAAATTCATGGTCGAATCGTATTTATACCACCTTGACCATTTTGGAGTGTGTTACACAGCCTACTGAAGTCTGAGAACAAGCAGCTGTTTGCAGTTATGATAATTTCAATTGTTGTTATTTCAGGTATCCTTCCCTTAAATCATTATGAGTTAGCAATTGCCAAAAGTAAAAAAAAGTCTTCCGAAAATTCGGGCACATTAGGAGCATCATCTAACAACGTTACTAATGAGAATAATGTCTCTTCTCAACAACCTAATCCTGGTGAAAGCAACCCGCAACAGTCCTCTACTTCTAACTTAGGTGGGGAACAATCTTCATTGCAGAATCCTTCGACAGAAGCTAATAGTACTGCACCGGAGCAACAATCCCCATCTGAAAATGTGGCATCTGGGCCATCCCCAACCTTCGTCCCACAGCAACCATCCTCATCTGAAAATAGCTGGACAACCATCCTCATCTGAAAACAACACTTCTGGGCCATCCCCAACCTTCGTCCCACAGCAACCATCCTCATCTGAAAATAGTGGACAACCATCCTCATCTGAAAACAACACTTCTGGGCCATCCCCAACCTTCGTCCCACAGCAACCATCCTCATCTGAAAATACTGGACAACCATCCTCATCTGAAAACAACACTTCTGGGCCATCCCCAACCTTCGTCCCACAGCAACCATCCTCATCTGAAAACAACACTTCTGGGCCATCCCCAACCTTCGTCCCACAGCAACCATCCTCATCTGAAAACAACACTTCTGGGCCATCCCCAACCTTCGTCCCACAGCAACCATCCTCATCTGAAAACAACACTTCTGGGCCATCCCCAACCTTCGTCCCACAGCAACCATCCTCATCTGAAAACAACACTTCTGGGCCATCCCCAACCTTCGTCCCACAGCAACCATCCTCATCTGAAAACAACACTTCTGGGCCATCCCCAACCTTCGTCCCACAGCAACCATCCTCATCTGAAAACAACACTTCTGGGCCATCCCCAACCTTCGTCCCACAGCAACCATCCTCATCTGAAAACAACACTTCTGGGCCATCCCCAACCTTCGTCCCACAGCAACCATCCTCATCTGAAAATAACGCTACTTCACCGCAGCAGTCCCCGACAGGAAATAACGCAACATCATTATCTGCACCAATCGAGCAAGGAGGACAACAACCCTCAACGAATAATAGTTCAGTAACTAAGCAAAGTGTATTACAGTCATTAATTCAAGGTGCTTTACCCTCTGGGCAGATCAAGGCGGATATTGCATCGGTTGCAGCATCCGAAGCCGCTAATGCCGCAGCAAATGGAGCAACACCGGCGCAGGTTGGAACTTCCGTAGCTTCGTCACTCATATCGGCAGGAACTCCTGCTAAGACCGCGGCTGGAATAGCCGCAGCAACAGCTCGCTACCGCGTCTGGTGCGTCCAAGGAAGCTGCATCAGCAGGCCGGAGGCAGCCGCAGCAACAGCGATCTCCAGCGGTGCGTCAGCAAAAGAGGTAGCAGCTGCAGGCAGCCGGCAGCAGCGTCCTCAAAAGGTGCAACCCCGGCTGCAGCAGCTGCAGCAGGTAGCAGCAGCTTCAGCCGGCGCAGCAGCCGCAGCGAGCATCAGCAGCCGCATCTTCGGCGGGGGCTTCTTCCGCAGCGAGCTTCCAGCAGCAGCTTCCGCTGCGGGATCAGCAGGCAGCAAGTGGTTCATCTACTGGTGATGTTGCAGCAGCCGCGGCATCTGCAGCATCATCGAGTGGGGCATCGACAGGAGCAGCCGCAGCAGCAGCAGCCGCAGCAGCCGCCACTAGTGCCGGAGCTTCAGCCAGTGCGGCATCAGCGGCGGGGTCGGTGGCAGCAGGCAGCAGCGTCTTCTGGAGCTAGTGGAGGCTCTGCATCCAGCGCAGCCGCGAGCAGCCGGCAGCAGCTTCATCTGGTTTGCCTGCCGAAACTGCGGGAGTTACAGCAGCTTCAGCTGCAGCGGCAGCCTCATCCGCTGGATCTGGTTCGGCTAGTAGTGCAGCCCGCTGCAGCTGCCGCAGCGGCGGCAGCCAGCGGGGGCTCAGTCACTGATGTAGCCTCAGCAGCAGCCTCAGCCTGCCTCATCCGCGGGAGCTTCTGCCTCGGCGGCGTCTTCTGTTGCTGCCGGAACTGCTGCTGCAGCAGCCGCCTCATCCGCGGGAGCGTCTGCAGGCGCATCAGCAGCCGCTTCGACAGGAGCATCAGCAGCCGCTTCGAGTAGTGCTTCTTGCGGTAACATCGGTGCAGCAGCTTCCTCTGCCGCTTCAGCGAGCTGGAGCCACTCCCAAGGGAGCCGCAGCCGCAGGAGCAGCTTCAGCGAGTGCAACATGTATTTACAGAGTAAAGTATATTCAAAATGTTATTGTCACAAATGAACCAAACACGGTCACTAAGAAGATAATAGCATTATCGCCCTCTACGTATGTAGACTTGGAGACAATAAAGCTCGGTAACAAATTCCAGAGTAACGCATTGTTACCACTTACAGATACGACACCATTTCACATCGTGGGCGGCCATGTTTCGCTCAATTCGCCAAGTAGGAATTTGAAAATTATAGCCGCTACCATAACGAATGGCGGTATTCAACATGCTGTGATATTAGATCTGAAAAAAACCCTGGATAATGTGAACACAAGAGATGCATTATATCATACTGATCTTGGACAGGTAATAAGTGGAACGAACCCTTTTACTAAGAGACATGATACAGTTTCGCAGATTACAGACCTCTTGCTGTGGAATAATGGTAGATCTCAGATAAACTTTGGAGACAATAGCGCCTTAACTCAAACAATAATTTTCAAATAATTGCCTCGAATCCGTCCTTTATTTTTATTTTATTGAATACCATCTGGTTGTTTAGCTGGTGAGTAATATTGGTTTTTTGAATATTGAAATGCAATATGTAGTTGATCTACTCTAGACAAGGATGCCACGCCTAACAAAAATTTCTTGTTGAATAATCTTTAGTCAAAACAAACTAATCACTTCTTTGTGATCATGCTAGAAAGGTCGATATTGTAAAAAGCCTTCAATATTCCTATATATGATTCTACAGGAGGCGGAATTTCGTCCTCACATGCAATGCCTGTATTCCATGCATTTATCCAAATTACCATACTTTGGAATATATTTACAAATCTTTGATACCTCTCCTCGACTGATTCAAGATTACGGATATACTTTTCTGCGAGAAGCCACGATCTAGTAAAGTCTATGCATGGACTTCCACATATTGCAGTGATTTGTTCGGTCATGTCACGTGCGTATATGAATGGCTTACGACATAACATAAAAGGAAATTCGATTTTTGAGGGAATCATTAGATCAGGTGGAGACCAAATAGTTATCAAGCGAGCCCCATTTTTAAGTTCACTCTCAAATTTTCTTATCAATTGTTTGATCAATCTATCACTAGTGAACCAAAAGAAGATAACAGTTGCATCTGACAAATTGTGCCTTCTGAAATCTTCGTTTATTATTTGAGCATTTTGGAGACCTCTGAGCTTTTCCTGAGCGAGCATTGCTGTTTTTTTATTAATCTCAAGGCCTATCGATTTCTTAACCTTAAATTCCTTACGGGCTATCGAAACACTCTCGCTTGTTCCACATCCTAAGTGGTAGAAGACATCCGTATTTCTGAGGCCAGCAAATTCAAATAGTCTTCTTACAGGTCCACAAGGAATAGTAATATCATCGCCTTTAAGCACCGATTGCGGTAATGAAGACAAAAATTTCTTAATACGCAACAAACTATTGAATCTTGCCAATCCTATAAATATCAAACACTTGTCTCTTCATTAGCCTAGACATAACTGTATACCAAGTTTGGCATTAGTGGCAGTTCCGAACCAAATCCTACGTTCCCTAACAGGCGATTCGGTTCGATTCTTTCGTTATTCGAGAAATTTTCTCAGTAATTGGTCACACAATCTACTTGCCATATCATATCCGGACACGAGTTATTAAAGTAAATTAAGAAAAGATTAGGAGTAAGACCAGATAGGTTGCTTAGTATGTCGGTAATTTCTCGAACGTAATGTGGAAGATGATGTGAAGTCGACCGATCCTAATGTCCATATTTCCCTTTCGAAATCAAATGTTTGACCCATATAGGTATATATCATTATCATTGTCTATATCCATGTATAGCATTGTTTGAATCCGTGGTGAGGCTGTATGCTGGTAAGGCGTGCCAACGTACTGAATCACGCAGCCAACCCTCCATAACAGTCATGCACGTAAATCTAAGGGAGAAATTGATTTGAATGCAATAGAGGTTAAAAATCTGTCGTACAGATTTGGATCAAATAGCGTTTTAGAAGATATCTCATTTATAGTCGAAGAGGGAGATATCTTGGGACTAATTGGTCCAAATGGAGCAGGGAAAACCACTTTATTTTCATCTATGTTAGGATTATTACATGACTATGATGGGAGTATTAAAATATTTGGAGAAGATATCCGAAAAAGTAAAAAAATGTTAAAAAATGTAGGTTATATACAACAAAAAAGAGCGATCGAAACTAGCTTCCCAGCAACCGTAGAGGAAATTATTTCTTTGGGTGTTTCCGGGCCTTCATCAAAAGAGAGAATAATTTCAGCACTTACGCTGGTTGACTTGTATGGTCAGAGAAATAGACGAATAGGTGAATTGTCTGGAGGACAACAACAGAGAACACTTATTGCAAAGGCATTCGTTAACAACCCAAGATTGTTGATATTAGATGAACCTGCAACGGGAATAGATCAAGAAGCCCAGAATAAGTTTCATCATCTGCTTGAGAAACTGAACCTTGACAATAAGATTACAATTGTTTGGGCTTCTCACGATCTAGACTCTGTGCTAAAACTTGCAAACAAAGTAGCCTGTCTCAATCGTAAGATGTTTTTTCATGGAAATACAGATGAGTTCATTGAAAACGCAGATGCGCTGAGCGCGTACTCGGAATCAACTATGCAGATGCATATGCATAAGCACAGCCCTAGGCCGTAAGCAGAATTGAAATGATTATTATAGGTCATTCTATTTTTCTGACAATCCAAATTTGGAACTATGCCACTCACATAGAGAATGCTATGTTAGCGATAGTTTATGACATTCGAATCGCATAGGAATGCTCTGTCACTGGTTGTCAAACTCAGATCAGAATCTCCCTAACAACAAGGTAAGAGTGCTTTTTGTATCAGGCTCAACTAGGATAGCGCGCCCTATAAGCGAGTATCGAAGCTATAGTTTTAGAATCTACGATCTCCCCGTTCAAGGATTTTTCGACAGCATCAGCAAACTTTAGCCTTTTTACGATGATTTTTTCATCGTCGTCATGAACTGCGTATTCAATCTTTAGATCCCTTGCGACAAATATGTACATCCGTTCCGTATCATAGCCAGGTGCCAGACAGAGCTGAATAAAGGGATATACATTTCCAGTATACCCGATCTCTTCTTTCATCTCCCTAATGGCTGCCTGTTCCGGCGATTCGCCCTTTTCAATTTTTCCAGCAGGAATTTCTAACAGGTTTCTGCCTATTGCATGACGATATTGTAATACTAAAAATATGTCATTATCATCGGTAACAGGAATTATGCCAACTGACGGCGAGTGATCTACTATTTCCGCATTAATTATTTTTTGATCAAAGAGTAATTTATCAAGTCTTACACAAACATCGCCAGAATACACTATCTTTGATTCCAATATGCTAATTTTTTCGGATAGATCGTGGCTCATGCCTCGAAAAGTCATGTAAGACTAACGTATGCACAATTTGTATATTTTTGGCTTTCTGAATAATGATTAAGGTGAACTATCCACACAACTAATAACCACTAACTCATACTTTCATATTACGACTTTCATAACCCGAATACCCGAATTATGATTCCAGAATATACCATACCCAGACCATAGAAATCGTTGCGTATGTCCTAATTGATTCTCCCTGGGCAAAACTAGTTAGGCTATGAAGATGGGTACGTTTCGTGTCAGTTTTGGCATAGGCATGCAATTGCTTTCCAATAGAGATTAAGACAGCAAAGCGATTGAAAATTGTATCCCTATTCTGCTCATTCGCTAGCCAATCTACATATCCGAGCATCAACCTAACGTGAACGGTTAATTTTATATTCAGTCATGTTCCTTTTTTCGTTGTGGATTTCGTTGATGAAGATGGAAGTATTTTAGTACCTAGAACGGTTAGGCCAATTGTGGAATATGACGAGACCTCCCTAGGTAATCGCAAACAAGCGTTAAAGCAATATCGATATAAAAATTTGCATATCAGGGAGTATTTAGATTACTATGCCGTCCATATGGATAAGATAGATCCCAGGAAGGATCCAATTGGCCACTTGGTTGTGGACGCGCCAGAATATTTGGCTACTATTGCAATCGCTGCTTCTTGTTTTAAGGCCGCTAAAAATCTAATTCACAATTTTGATTCAGAATGAACAAACTAAGATGACCTATGTTTCATCTATGTGCAACAGCCTAGAACATAATTTATAATTCTTATTTTCAGACTGATTTCTAATGGGCAAAAAAAGTTCATCTAAAAGTGGGTTAATTCAAAATCGCATAAATGATAGACCCGACATAGGTATTGAACGAAAGGTTTCGAAATTTTACATTTTGACAGTCATTTTGAGACTATTACCAGTCATTATTAGTTTTAGAAAGGACAGACGAGAATGGGTCAAAACACAAGGAAAGGACATTGATGAACAGAAATACATCAGACACGCACGCCGAGCACTCAAAACCTTCATTGATCTTGGCCCATCCTATATCAAATTAGGACAATGGCTTTCAACTAGAGCTGACATTTTACCCCAACCGTATCTAGAGATCTTATCAAAATTACAAGATGAAGTCCCACCTGTTGAATTTTCTAAGGTTAAGCCAATTATAGAAGCGGACTTGGGAACTATCGAGACCAGATATGAACAATTCACTACCTCAGCTCTTTCAGGAGCAAGTCTAGGGCAAGTACATTTGGCAAAATATAAAGGAAAACAAGTAATAGTAAAAGTTACTAGACCTGAGATTGAGGAGACGGTCGGAAAGGATATTTACATTTTAAAAAGGATTTTGCCACTTGCTAGTCGATTCATTGATCCTAATCTACGATTCTCTTTTGACGCTATGCTTGCACAATTTATCGAGACAATAAATGAGGAAATGGATTATAGGGTCGAGGCACAGAATCTGGCTACTATAAAGCACAATTTACGAGGCGATAGGTCAATAATTATTCCAAATGTCATATCTGAACTGACTTCAAAACATGTAATAACTATGGAATACATGCCGGGCATAAAGATTACCGACATCGATTCATTGGACGCAATGGGCATTGATCGAGAGAAGTTAATTGTTAAGGTTCACCACGTCTTTTTTAAGATGTTACTCCGTCACAGTATCTTCCATGCAGATCCGCATCCCGGTAATATTTCAGTCGGAGAAAATGGGGAACTGATCCTCTATGATTTTGGAATGGTGGGCAGATTAGACGCCGAGACGCGTCTAAAACTCATAAGATTGTATCTTAGCCTGATAGAAAAAGATGCTGCGCGGGCAGTCAACGTTTTAGTAGAGCTAGATACTTTGGAACCTAATGTGAATCGCTATATCGTTGAGAGGGCACTTGATCTGAGTATTAGATCAATCCATGGGAAACAGGTTGACAGAATGCAGGTCAACGCTCTGATGGAATTATCCAATAAAACTTTAACAAGGTTTCCTTTCAGATTGCCTAAGAATCTCGCATTATACATACGTATGGGTTCGATCCTCGAGGGGATTTACCAACATCATAAGATTAAATTTTATTTTGTTAAGGTTCTTGCCAATCTGTTTGAAGAAGAGGGCCTTCTTAAAGAGGCGTATATGGAAGAAGCTAAGGACTATTTGAAAAGATTTGCAAAAGGGATCGAAACATATTCTACTATGGCACCAATTGTGAAGTCATATCTCGAGCAACATCAAGTACCCGATAGGACAAGTTCACAGAAGAGTTATGCCCTCTTAGGACCAGCTATCTTTGCATCAGCTCTCTTCTTTGGATCTGCAATTATCTTATCAACTCACCCAGTCATTGGTTATTCCGGGATTATTGCCTCGTTATTTGTATATGCTAGTTCCTTGATTCTGCAGCTTAAAAAAAGATTCTAATTAGCTTACGGGAATAATACTTGATTTTGGCATGGGAATTCTCAAGCTTACTACACCGTCCAGATATTTTGCCATGCCAGTAGCCTCATCACCATCTTCTAAAGATATGGGCAATACAACCTTCTTATTTATGTGAGAGGGTCTATGTTTATAATAGACCGTTCCTACTGGCTCCTCAACATCTCTTTTTGCACTAATAGAAAGCATATTTTTTACGATCCTCAATTTAATGTCATTTTTTGCAAAGCCTGGCAAATCAATCAAAACTACCAAATCGTTCCCGTCTTCATACATATCTATAGCTGGCAAAACAAATTCGTAAAATTCCCTAGACCTATTACCTATTTCCTTCATCATCTCTTTTGCCATATATTGCGCAATGCCCATATAGATCAAGACCTTCTTTTGGATATAAATCCTTTCTCAATAAAACTCAAATATCAAAAAGGAAATCTAAACAGTTAAAACAGAAAGAAGACAATGGGATTAAAATGTCGTCAGACGTAGACGTATTTGATCAAGAACTTGACACTTTTATTGATTCCCATATGAATGAAGTTATCCTAGATTTGCAGCAGCTGATTAAACAGCCAAGCGTATCTGCACGGCACGAAGGTCTCGAAGAATGCGCCCGTCTAGTATGCGATATTATGCGTAAGGCGGGCATAAATGCAGATGTGTTATACCTTGAAAAATATAAGCTGGCAGAAACGAATCCATTGCCAGAGAGAAATAATAGCAATTCCGCCACTGCGCCTTCGAAAAATTGTACAACATACCAAAAGACGGTAGGACAACGACCTGTTTTTGACAACGTGCCACCTATAGTATACGGAGAAGTTAGATCGAGGTCTAACCCTCAAGCGAAAACCCTACTGTTCTACAACCATTATGACGTTCAGCCTGAAGAACCAGTAGATTTATGGGATAAGGCAGGTCCATTTAGCGGTAAAGTTGATGGCAACTATATTTTTGGGCGAGGTTCCTCAGACGATAAAGGCGAGTTAATTACTCGTATTAAAGCTGTAGAATTTTACCTGAGAAAAACTGGAGATGTACCGTGCAATATAAAATTTATTGTCGAAGGTGAGGAAGAGATCGGAAGCAATCATATCGAACAATACATTTCAAGGTACAGACAAAAACTGGCTTGTGATTGCGTTATATGGGAATTTGGCTACATAAATGAAAAGGGTATACCGATTGTAAGTCTAGGGATGAAGGGCCTGCTTTACGTGGAGATGTCCTGTAGGACCTTGTCTCGAGATGCTCACTCTAGTTTGGCAGCTCTTCTTGAAAACCCAGCTTGGCTACTCGTTAGAGCACTTAATAGTATCAGAGATGAGACTGGAAAAGTTCTGGTAAAGGATTGGTATAAGGAAGCTAAACAGTTTACGGAACAGGAGGAGCATTTGATATCAGCTGAGCCATTTGACGAGCAGGATTTTAAGAATCATTACGGCATTGACAGATTCCTGAATGACACGAAAGGAGTGGAAGCTCGCAAAGCCTTGGTCGGTCAGGCAACATGTAATCTGGCAGGACTAGTGGCAGGATATGCAGGAAACGTACCTAGCAATATCGTGCCTGAAAAGGCGACTGCTAAGCTGGACTTTAGGTTGGTGCCTGACATGGATCCTAGGGTTCAATTTGATAGACTTGTTCACCATCTGGATGAATTTGGGTTTAAAGAGGTTATTTCAACAAGTTTTATTCATGGTGAGCGGGCGGCCAGAACTGATCCAAATAATCATTTTGTCAAGCATATCCGGGACTCTGCCACAGAAATATTTGGAGATGCGGTGCTAAGTGTCTCCTCTGCAGGAACTGGACCAATGTATCCATTTTATGAGATATTAAATTCGCCTTGCATATCTATTGGTTGCACATATGTTTATTCAAGGATTCATTCTCCCAACGAATTTGCCAGGCTCGACTTGTTGAATAAGGCAATAAAGTGCATTACTCGAGTAATGAAGAAAGCCTCATGACAATAATAGAAGTGCCTACACAAGAAATTGAATAGGCAAGATTGTGGACGATAGAACAATCTTAATCATTGCGATCATAGTTTTTGCTGACATAGAGTAATAGCAATTGTTCTATAAAAGGAGAGTAAGTGTACCTGGAGCGAAGTATCAAAAATCATCACGGGAGTCTGGTAAATGAAATCATTTTAAAAATTAAAGTCAAGAAGTCGTGTTTGTTTCTAAACGCAAACTACTTATAAAATATATCATTATAAACACTCCAACATGAATATAAAGAGCGCGTTGACGATAGTCACAATAGTTGCAGGACTCGTGGGACTAGCTGTGACAGTTTCTGGGACTCGAAATTTAGGTATGCCTCATGTGTTTGCGGCTGAGGAAAAAGAAGCTTCAATAGTAAGTGGAGCTTCGACATTGGCTGACAAAGCTTACTCGCCAAATCCAATCAATATCAAGACAGGAGATACTGTCAAATGGAAGAATGATGACACTATGTTTCATACAGTGACTTCTGGTTCAGGACCCAACGATTCTGCTAAAGGCAAAGAATTTGATTCAGCATTATCAGGGCCCAACGCGTTGACAACAAAAGGCAAAGAATTTTCTCACACATTCGCAAAGGCAGGAGAATTTCCGTATTATTGTCAGCTGCATCCAACCATGATTGGAAAAGTTGTAGTATCGTAATTACAACTAGAGAACATACTACCGCCACACCACATTTTATTTTTAGTTTAACGGGGGCATGGGAGGTTTTTGTAATTCGATGATTTTTGTATTGTAAAAAAGACTTCGACGCAATATCCACTTTGTTGATTTTATTTAATATCTGGACTTGTTAGCCCAGATCGAGTAGAAAACACATTTTTAAACCTGTTTGCATTCTTGTAACCTGTGATAAATTATGAACTATTGTATTCCTTCAGTAAGGAGATATTGTCTGTTGATAATTCTATCAGATGGGTCGGAATAGCCAATAAATTTGGCGTACTTATCAATGCCGAGTATAGAGAAGGACTCCAACTATTGATGTCAGAAGAGGAAAATGAAGAGTATGCATCACTTACAGTCACGAGGTACAAGACTCGGGTTAAGTTTCAGTCAAAAATTGGCAAACTAATATATGCCTTTGGAAAATACGAAAAGCTTTGTAGAGTTACAATTCATATTAATGATGACTATTTTTTGTTGCTTACACTAGATAGTAAAATTAGGAATTTTGACGAGATTCTAACAGAAAAAGTAATACCATTAGTTCAGGAACGGAAACTAATCTTTGCTGATGATGAAAAGTCAAAAGGATAATTTGTGCAGGTTACCTCATGATTACTTAATTCTTTAATGCTGGAATTTAGAATTATTTGGACATATATTACAGTTTTAGAGTCGGAAATCCTCAATGTCATTATTCTTCATACTCTAATCGGTTGTAGATTATCAAATTTAGACTAACCAGTGCAAATTTGATTTAATTGAATATTTTCTATTTTCTATTTTTCATTTTTTTATTGATCCACAAAAATAAACTATACTTAACTCCCAGTCTTCAATTACGAATTTAAATTGATCCGATGAAAATAAAGGCATCGCATATTTATTTATATAGGTACATAGCTAAATTTACAAAAATGACTGAGTATGAGGCTGGAACATTCCGATGTAAAGACTGTGGAAAGGAGTTTCTGACGAGAAGGGATGCAGAGAAGCATTATCATGAAAATCATGCTAATGAAGTAACTAGAGCCATAGAGTGAGCTTTAAATTGCACACAAAATAGCTTCTAAAGTAGCCGGACTGGATTCTATGCGAACTTGCAATCGTCGTTTTAAGGTGGATTTCTCAGCTCGATTGCAATCGATTATAGAATATTTCTACCATCTATATTAATGACTATCATCAGGCTACACTACGAAATCCAATAATATATTACTCAATCTTCTTTTTCTAATATATAATCAATTTCAACTGCACCATTCAAAGGTAGACTATTCATACCTAGTGCAATTCGAGTGTGCTTGCCTTTTTCCGCAAATACCTGCAGAATAAGATCCGAAGCGGCATCCATTACCTTTGAGTGCTCAGTAAATGAAGCCTCACAATTAACAAACCCGGAAACTCTTAGGAATTTATGGATTTTATCAAGGCTACCTAACGCTACCTCTAACTGTGATAAGGCATTCAGTGTGCAAAGTCGAGCTGCGTTCTTGCCATCATCTATTGAAATGTCCTTACCCACTTTACCCTTATACTTAACATTGCTTGAATTCGTACCCTGCTCAATTGGTAGTTGCCCAGAGAGGAAGACGAGCTTGCCACTTATAACTACAGGAGCATATAATCCTGAGGATATTGGAGCTCGAGGGAGGCTTAAGTTAAGTGAATCTAGTCTATCTCTAATCATGCCGCCATTACTGAGGTTCTATACTCATTTTAATTTACTCCAATAGGTAAAATGAAGAATTTTACTAAATGCCACTCATTGGATAGGATCCTTCTATTCTTTTCCTGGCGCTACTGATGAGGTAAGAATGCAAATATTTTTAATAGCAAGTGAATACTTTATTTCTAAAATGTGTGCACATCATGAAGAACATGAAAGTCATGGCTATAAAAACATGACAACCGTAGCTTTGTCGATTCTCGTCATGGGTATCTCACTTGCACTAGTTATCATTCTTTGGGTGTGGATAGGGCACATTGGACCATCATTCTCGGCAGATACTCAACTACAACAACAGAAAATACTAAGAGAGCAATACAACCTTCCTAAACAACCTGTCGTGACTGACCCTACAATGCTGCTAACACCACCTTCTCTTAGATCTCTCGTCAATAACCACACAAGTACTAACAGTACATAGTCGCGAAATGTTTCAATTACTGCCTTGATCCATCTCTGTAGTTAAGGCACTTTAATCCCATTTAGCCTTCTGATTTTCTTGATGATCCTTAGATAAGTCTCAATCAAATCAGCTCTTTGATTCTCAATTAATAGGTCATCTAGGCTTTTCATGTCCATCAGAAGACTGCCAATCCTGCTATTAATCAAGTTTTCAATTTTCAACAGGTCTGATAAAGGTGGGGAATCCTCCTTCTCTAATTCCTGTATATTGGATAAATCGGGTCTTGTTTTTATTTCATTATCAGCTGATCGATTCTTCCCACAATTTACACAAATGATTTTATCCTTAAATTTTATCTGAACGCCAGAACAATCCGGACAAGACTCCCCGATGAGGCTTCCCCCTCTGAGTAGTAAGGAAGCAGCGTCCTGGAAATGGGAATTATTACTTAAACTTTTCTTTGCTTCAGGCATATACGAAAATATATGTAACCTAACTATTCTATAATTCTATATTCGAAAATCTAAGTTAGTACGCGTACTTCTATGGTAGACATACCTGTAACAGATGCGTTCTGTTAGCATAACACGAAAATCCAATAACTGCGTGTTGCTCATAAGGCTAATAAATTAGGATTTAAAAGGCAACTCGATCTATCTCCAAATGAGTCATTTGTAGCAAAATGACACGATTAAGAACGCATATTGTGGCGGCAAAATACAAGATTTACCATTTTATGCTGCTGAATGATGGAGAGATAGAAACACGATCGGCATTCGTAGACTGATAATGAAAGACTAGACTAATGAATTTTACATCAGAACTTCGGCAAATTTGAAACTATAACTTACAATTAGTACTCAAAAAAGAACTTTGTATTTATCATATTTATGTTATCAGTACAATCCCATTACCAATTTCTTATCGTCGACATTATCTGTAAAGATTATCAATCGTATTATTTACCAAGAATTAGGAATTTTAATCGATCGTAGTCACTAACGAATGCCCAGAAGATTCGATAATTCGACGATTCAGATCCGACTCACAAGATGGAAAAATGTATAATTGGCTTAGTAATAATTTCTAATTATATATATGAACATACCGGCGCAACTAATGCCTTGCATCCATATTTGACCAGTTCACTGCTATTCTCATTTTGGTCCCAAGTGATACACAAATATAATGATTTATCGATAGCAAGATTGCGGAGATAGGGAGGATCGGGGTGCTAGCCGTGCCCCAAACTAGAAATCGGCTTCATGCTAGGATCAGTAACTGCTGGGTAAATCCATGAGTGAGAGGAACCTACTTGCACTGCTGAAATGAAATCATGCCGTGTTGGATGGTCGTGAGCGGCGAGCTGCGTGAAGGCGCAGTTTCGACCGCATATCGTCGAAATGGATGAGGTCCGGGAGGGAGCAATCCTAAGGTGGCATAATCATGCTGGCACGTCTACGTGGTGGATCTCGCGGAGTTTGAAACAGGACCTACCATTTATGGTGGTACCAGCGGGCTATCTTCGCAATTTCAAACATCTCTATGGTGAAAAGAATATTTTATCAAGCCTCGCCAATAGAAACATAGACAGGATCGAGCTAAATCTCAAAGCCAATGTCTTATCTTAAGAAAGTCAGCTTGGATTGATTCTTTCCTTATTAGCTTAAGGAGAGCCATTGCCTCTGGGACAGATAACACAAGTTTGGTGAAACAATTGTCAGAACTGATCCTTGGGCAAGCTACTTGAACGAAGACATCAATATCCTTAAAATTTTGAAGACGGTCATCAGTTATATCTGTCAATGCTATTAATTGGACATTTTTACCCACCTCTTGAAATGACTTTCTTAGCTCTAGCGCCTTCAATTTTGAAAATTGTCCTTCCTTTAATCCTATAATAATACCAATTTTTTCGCAATCCAAGGCCTTGTAAACGGCAAGAACTGATTTTTTTTGCATTTGAAGTGCGTAATCATTGACCTGTGTATATTGCTGGAAGTACGGATCTAGCATATATGTCGGCTTTCCAGTCGAAGCCGCTATACCTGCAGAGTGAAACATGCTTTGACCAAGAAAAATGAAAGCGTCAACCTGGTTAATTATATCAAAGGCTGGATAAAATTCGCATCCAAACACTTGGGCATCATTTAGTTGGCCCTTACCTTTTCCTATGATGACATTATATCCATATTGGTGGAAAATTTCCTTAACACTCTGTATTTGGTGAAGATGTTGGCTGTTTGTTAATAATGATATGGATGCATATCTATCACGAAGGCCAATTGCACAATCTGTAGCTACACGATCAAATCTTACGTTATCATACGCATTAATCATAATAACTTTAGGGCCCAGGCTTTCAAAAGCTATTGTGTGAGCTACGTTAAAAAGAAGGTCTGCCCCCAACAAATCAGCACCTCGCGTGTTCACATCGCACGAGCCCCAAGAAGTATCACCCAAAATGTATGCAGGTATGTCGAATTCTTCAGTTATCTTCTGTGCACTCTGCTGTAATTGCGAAAAGATACCTTCTGGACCGCTGAGCGCCACGGATCGAGGTTTTCTTTCCCGTATAACCTCAAAAATTCTCTTCTCATCTATGACTATCAAGGTATTGTCAGAACACTTCCCAATCCAAAATACATACCTCAATAAAGTGATAGATAATAAAAATGATTACAGAAATTTCGTAGAAGATGTTGAATTAAACGCATTGGAATACCAATCGGGATCCTCTGTAATTAAATCAGACTGCCATCCGATTCATAAATGATTATACATATTATTTCTACCTTAAATTTCCAATTAGGATTCGAATGTATAATTACAGTATCTTCATAATAAAGAATGCTTCATTATGATAGATTAAACATTCTTAGATTTACAATAGCCATAGAGTATTCTAAATTGAAATTATAGGATGTGAAAGTTTGATGCAATGGGTTAAGTCATCTTGCTGTCTATTCTTTAAGTGTAAACCTGAACTTCAATGTTCTCAGTTCGGTTCGAGCGAATTGAGCAGTTATTGTAAAGTTGGGTAGATGAGACCTGGGTCGAAATAATTTTGGAATGTTTGGCCTATGTAATATTAATCATCATTATGTGAATGCGACCGAGCCGATCTAGATGGTGAATAGCAATAGAAATACGATGCTCTTGGTTATCGGTCAAAAGAGATATGAGGGTGAGTTTCGGAGTGATCCTACTTCAAACGGCTCTTATCTACGTATCTGGAACACAGATCTAACGATTTTTCTTATCTAAATCACTACCGTTTAGAAGCATCATATTTTTACATACTGAGCAAATTGGACTTGAAGAATCCCGGCTACATATAGAGCATTTTCTCCTTATTTGTAACCTTGGAGTCTCCCCCTTCAAATGTTTTGAAATCTTGATCGCAGAATTAAATGCGTTATATTTTATGCCGGGATGGTTAATTTCAAGTGTATTCAAAAAATCTCGAAGATCAGTTCGAATACTCTCGTTCTTGTGCGGGCATTCCTCAGACTGAAACGGAATTCCTCGTTGCAATGCATAAAAAACTAGCTCATGCTCATAGATCTCCACGAGAGGTTTTATTTTCTTAATGTTATTCTTACCGTATTCCACAGGTTCTGGGTATATCCAACCTATTCTCTCCACATCTCCAGATACCAGATTAATCATGAATGTCTGCAGTTGATCGTCCAGGTTGTGGCCAGTTGCGACTACGTTAGAGCCTACAGATTCTGAGATGAGATCAATCGCTCTCCTACGAAAGGTACCACAAAATGAGCAAGAGCTAAACTTTTGAGAGGGTCTTTTCGATACTACCTCTTCCATACCAACTCCAAAAATATCAGTAAATTTCAAAGTTATATTTTCTATACCAATCTCTGAACAAAAGTCCTTTACAATTCTTAACCCTTCCTCACGGTATCCTGGAATCCCCTCGTCTATAGTGACTGCAATAATATCAAGAAAGTCTTTCTTAGAATATATTTTATTCAATATATACAACAAGGACAAGCTGTCTTTGCCACCTGAGACAGCAACCGCAACCTTGTCTTTGTAAGTAAGCATGGAGTATTTGTTAATACTCTTCTTCGCTTTGTCTTCGATTGAGAAGAGAAAGCAGCTCCTACAAAGATATTCTCCAGAATATATCCTCTGATATACAACCGGAGTATTCTTACATCTCGTACAAGCCTTGGTCGACAACAGCACAATAGTCGCGAGCCTCTATAATATTTCTTGATATCCATTCATCGCTCAGAATAGAAGGTTATAGCTTCCTACAAATCGAGTGGGTAGACTATTAAGTTTTTTCAAATTATTTATATTGATAAAATCAGGACATAGGAAAAAATAAACTGCTCATTCATTCCATTTCACGAATTCATTGCTAATTGTTTCAGAATGGATAACAACCAGTTTGAGTCGGTGGACCGCAAAAACAAGCAGCATATTGTAGCTGAATCAGGAAGTTTCCTTAGTAGTGCAACTTGAGCCATGTTTAGGTGATAAGCTAGTCAAATTACAACTGCATAGATTTGACGTTACTGAGGAGATCGTCAGGGGTGTTTCAATCCGATATCGGATATTAGTCAAATTACAACCATCTAGGCGGGATTGCTTGAACACCGCCTAGTCATTGTTTCAATCCTATATTAGTCAAATTACAACCTCAACTACTTTTCGGATAGGTTAACTCACAGCATAACTTTTTCTCTTAAGCTAGGCAAATTACAAAGATATATTTTTTCCACAATCAATCGATTTTTGACTCTAATTATGCATACGTAAAGAGATAAAGCACGGAGGAAAATATGACTACCAATGAACGAAAAGGAGACTGCGATACAGTACAAAGTCAACATGTTGACAGATACAGGTGTGAATGTTACAATAAACCTTGTAGAAGATGTGGAGCTCGAACCACTTACCCAGCAGCAGCTAATGTTAGATGCTATTGATAACGTTGTGACGGATAAGGATGTAAAGGAACAGATAAAACCTTTTTTGGAGGCTATTCTTAAATCCCAACCACAGACAGTTATAAACACGTACGCTCAAACCGCCATTCAGATAACTATGCCTAAGACGAGATATCTGAAGATTGGTAGACCGCAAGTCGGTGAGAACTTGATTATTGAGCTCAAGAAAATACCCACGTGATCCGCTCTGTTGCTGCCTTCCTAATCCAGAGGGGTACTAAGACAGGTATTACAAGATATCACATACAATCCTTGAGGTAAACAAAGAGATATTCGATAGTTGAAATGGAATTTCGGTATTTTTTGGGCGCATTGGATAAATTGTTCCATAAACGAATCCGGGGCTAAGTCTAAGTTAAAATGAGATACTTACTACCTATAGATATACTGACTATATGATATTTCACGGAGATGTTAGGAAAAGCCGGTCAGAATATCTACTTTTTCTTATGAAACCTTCTTTCGACAGAGCAACATTAATTCGTCAAGGTATTCGTGCCATCGCTGATGAAGCATAAATAATGGAAGAAACCAAATTGACTATATCTCAATGTATACTTTTAATGCGGAAATTTCAGCTGTGATACTACGGCTGAACAACATATTTGTGTATTGAACATGTAACAAAATAGTATGGCATAAGTCTCCTATCATGAAATGACTGATCATCGATGAATTTGAGAAGTAATATTAAACTTGGCTATCTATGAACAATTCTTATATCGATTCTCCAAATCCTATTTTATGGATCTAACCAGGGAGGAAGAAAAACTACTTGATGGTTCCGAGGGTGAGGCACTTTCTTCTGCATATAGAATACTAGCTGCGGTTGGCGAAGCTACAGACGCTAGCAAGCTGGTCCCTGTACAATGGGCTCATGTTTCTGGGGTTAATTATAATACGATCGGCGAAGCAGGGAGGAAGTTTTTGGAGAAATTCAGTCTCGACGCTAAGGTTAGGGTCAGAACGACAATAAATCCAATGGGTTTTGATCGAGAAAAGCCATCAGGCATCTCGCAAGAATTTGTCAGTAAGCAGATGAGTATAGTAGAGTCTTACAAGGAAATGGGTGCGATTGAGTCATACACTTGTATCCCGTATGAAGTATATCAACTTCCAAAACACGATAGTATTGTTAGCTTTGCTGAAACCAATGCAGCGGTTTTCGTAAATTCTATCTCTGGATTATTGACCAACAAAGAGAGTGCATTAAGTGCCCTGGCTAGTGCGATAACCGGGAAAGCACCGCTATCGGAACTAAGGATTAAGGAGCCAAGAATACCGAAGCATATAATCAGATCTTCATTCGATATGAAGACAGAATTAGATTTTGGACTACTAGGGTATTTTGCTGGTAAAGAAATCAGGGGCAGTAGTGTTGGCATTCAAGGGGTAAATATTAAAACTGTAGGAGAGGCAAAAGCCCTATCGGCAGGAATAGGAACAACCGGTGATATAGGAATGTTTGTTCTGAATAAGCAATCTATGGGAGATTCAATATCATTTGGTAAGAGTGAAGCTAACTCGATTAGAGATGAGCTTAATACTGCCGAAAAAGGTGATATTGTTCTCTATGGGAGCCCGCAGCTAGGCCTAGACGAACTGGAGTTACTTGCAAGGAATACTGAAGGAAAGAAATTTACCAAGCCTTGTATTATATTTTGTCCTAGAGAACTTCGTAACCAAGCAAAAGCTAATGGGATAGTTGATCAGCTGGAGAGTACCGGGGCTAAATTCATGTGCGATTGTTGCATATGCCTGACGCCGTTGGTGACCAAAGAAAATGCTGATTCTGTAGTCACAAATAGCGTCAAAGGAGCGTACTATATGAAAAATGCAAACAATTTGGGCGTAGCCTTGCAAGACTCTTATTCCATAACTAAGGAGTATATGACCTAATAATTGATAGTCAAATGTCATAGAATCGTTGGTGGCCAAGCAATCGGAGATGCCCTCACTACCATCCAACCAATCAACTTCCTTACGATGCTCAACCCCGAGAACGGAAGTATCACAGATCAAAATCATGAATTATTTGGGAGCTCTGTAAAGGGTACTGTATTAGTTTTTCCCAATGCTATAGGCAGCAGTGTAGGCGCTTACATTATATACGCACTGAGATGCTTGAACGCAGCACCTGTAGCTATGGTTTGCACGGGGAAGGTTGATATTATTACTGCATCAGGCTGTGCGATCTCCAATATACCACTGGTAAACCTACTCGATGAAGCTATGTCACCTTTGGTTGATTCTAAAGAAAGAATATTCGTAGATGCTAATAGTGGGACTCTATTCGTAAAAAAAATAAGCAGCATATGAATGATCATTGCTAGGTGCATGGCATTAGATGGGCGAACTGACCACTACCGGGAATGAGGATTAAAGTCCATGCACCAAGTTCATCTAAAAAGGTTACATCAAAAATGTCGAACAAGGACTATCATGCTGCACTTGCAACACTACTGATATGCGTTCAATTCACTACAGAGGTTCCCTACTGGTGTGCTGTTAGGTTCTCTTTGTGAGTTTCTTGTACGGATCGTACGTCATTTGCCTTCTAAATACTTTTATTAGGTCAGATAGAATTTATACTATTTGGCCAGTTTCTGCCCTGAATGCGGTGGTGAATTAAAATTTGATGCTGTTAGCAAAAATTTTATATGTAAGAGTTGTGGTTTGTTTGCTTCAAGAGAAAAATTCGACGAATTGAGAGATAAGAAAGAAGGCGAAATGGACGATAGAAGACGCCTCTCACGTGATGACTACCTAGACTGGTGGCAAACCTCGAAAAAGGACAAGCAAAAGCAATAACCACTAATAACCACTAATCAATGCTTGATTGATGTAATTTGGAACGTTAGCACATGTGCCTATCAGTCTAACAGCCTAAATTGGTGGTTATTAGGAATTGAGCAGATATTCTATCTCTCAGGTTTTCGTTTCGGATGTGGAAATTAGTAGCATTACAATGGCTGAGCAACGGATTTCAAAGCTCAAGCCACAACGGATTCTGCGCCGCCTATGTTGACCTTGCCCAATTAAAAACACGGCAAACGAACCACGAGTTACTATATATATAGAGACATCAACCAGCGTGATGTATCTTATGGGAAAACTTGACACAAACTAGTCTTAATAAGCGTCTGGCAGGGTTATCAAGCATAGACCGTGGGCGAGGGTGAGACACCTTATTCAGAGAACATAGGTAGTTTTCCTCTTTTCAAAATTTGAAATGTACGATTCGAGCTGAAGAGTCATACCAATCTCGTCCAGTCCTTCAAGTAGTATCCTTTTGTTAGATTTCGTTATATCAAAATGTAAGCTATAGGTATCAAATACTACGCATTGGTTTGCCAAGTCAACGTTAATTTCTGTGGTTTCAGCGCCTTTAAACAAATATTCAATAGCATCCTGTTTCAGGATAATCGGTAGGACTCCGTTCTTAAAGCAATTGTTATGGAAGATATCGGCAAACGATGGGGCTAATATGACCTTGATCCCGAAATCCCTTAGTGCCCAAACCGCATGCTCTCTTGAACTGCCGCTTCCAAAGTTATCTCGAACTAATAGGATCGATCTGCCACGATATTTAGGATCGTTCAGTACAAAACCGTCTCTAGGTTTTCCATCCTTATCAAATCGCCAATCGTAAAAGAGGTACTTATCATAACCTGTCTTCTGAACTAATTTAAGGAACTGCTTGGGGATTATTTGATCAGTATCGATATTGATTAAATCTATTGGAATTGCTCGACTGGGGAATGCTTCGAACTGCTTCATTTAGTCTAATTATCTATGACATACCTTTATAATCATACGTTCAAACCATTTCTCTGACATCGGTAAACCTGCCTTTGATCGCAACGGCCGCAGCCATTATGGGACTCATTAAGTGGGTTCTCCCTCCGGCTCCTTGCCTTCCTTCAAAGTTTCTGTTCGAAGTACTTGCACACCTTTCACCCGGAGAAAGGACGTCCGGGTTCATTCCAAGGCACATACTACAGCCAGATTCTCGCCACTCAAAGCCAGCGGTTTTGAAGATCTTATCTAGCCCAATTTTTTCCGCCTGTAATTTTACCATTTGAGAGCCTGGCACAACCATTGCTCTTACGTTTGGAGCCACAGATCTTCCCTTTACTACAATTGATGCTTCAAGCAGATCCTCCAATCTAGAATTGGTGCATGATCCAATGAATACTCGGTCAACACTGATATCTGTGATATGATCTCCTGGCCTCAAGTCCATATAATCAAGAGCTCGAAGAGCAGCCTTCTTTAAATTTTCGTTACCATTTGAGAATTCATCAGGATGAGGGATATTATCGGTGATATCAATAACCATGGATGGACTGGTCCCCCATGTTATCTGAGGAGCCAAATTACTCACGTTTATAGAGAACGATCGTTCAAATTTAGCATTGTTATCTGATCTCAGATTGCTTCGCCAAATATTGATAAGGTCATCTAGCTGTCCATCTTTTGGTGCAAAGCGCCTACCTCGAATGTATTCGAATGTGGTATCATCTGGTGCAATGAGGCCCGCCCTTGCGCCACATTCGATTGACATGTTACAAACTGTCAATCTTTGTGCCATAGAAAATCGTGACAACACTTCCCCACGATATTCAATAACAGTCCCAGTTCCACCAGCCGTACCTATTCTTCGAATAACATTTAATATAATATCCTTAGCTGTTAGAGCATGGGCGTGGTTAAATCTTCCTGTAATGCTTATCTCAAAATTTTCGGGTCTCTGCATCCACAGACACTGAGTAGCCAAAACATGTTCTACATCGCTGGTACCTATACCAAACGCCAGAGCTCCGAACGCGCCATGCGTTGAAGTATGACTATCACCACATACGATGATCGTCCCGGGTAATGTTAGGCCTAGTTCTGGTCCGATAACATGTACGATACCTTGATTAGGACTATTCATATCAAACAATTTAATACCAAATTCCTTGCAATTCTGTACCAGAGCCTGCATTTGCATCGCTGAAGTGTTGTCTACTAACGGAAGTGACCTATCACTAGTGGGTACATTGTGATCCATGGTAGCAAACGTTAGGTTTGGGCGCCTTACTGTTCTGTTGCTGATTCTCAGGCCTTCGAAGGCTTGAGGTGATGTAACCTCGTGTATTAAATGACGATCTATATATAGAAGCTCTGACTGCTCCTCGCGTTTGCCGGATCGTTGATAGACGACATGATCATCCCAGATTTTGTCAAATAATGTCCACTGCAAGTCTAACGAATAATATGATGTCATCTGAAATATATCTATTGACTAGAATTAGCGTCGTTTAGACTTGGTATTCATTCATGTTAAATTATTTGCTTACATTTTGTATATTATGAAACAATTATGAAATATCACATTATTATCGATCAAAAGAGTAGTACTATTTCTTGATGTGCAAAGTATTTTTGAGCTTATGTGTGTTGATAGGTTGACATTCTTGATGACCGCACGGTACCTAGGGGATTTGGTGTTACCTTACATCACCATGAGCTCGATGCGACTTATACTAACACTTCCATATTCTTGACGTGAGCAGGGAACCATAGTCGGTGTCGGTATTTCAACCCTTGCCAACACTAGATCATACTGAAGTTTCGCAAAGAATCTCGTGTCAGGCTATTCTCACAAGTTATACAATCAGTACAGTAATCATAAATACTACTACCCATTTACAATCTGAACTGTTCGAGGATAGTTTCATCGATGACAGACGGTCTCCAAACTTTTACGAATTAACATATTGAATTTATAATTTCACCGACGAATATCCTCGATGAAAAATTAATCACCAAATGAAAAGTGGATGTTCAGACGGAGCTTGACTCTGCGGTACCTGCGCCAACGTAGCAAAGGATCATCTTGATTGAGAATGCTTAAATTTAGTATTGATCAGGTAGGGATAGTATATGCACCTACAAGACACCAGGTATGCTGATCAAATAGCAGAACAGATTAAAAAGGGCACTACTACTTGTGCTTTGACGTGCGTAGACGGCGTAGTTATGGCAGCTGACACTCGAGCAAGTGCAGGATTTTTTATCGCGGATAAGCACGTAATGAAGATTCAAAAGGTTGATCGCCATCTTGGAATGACCATTGCAGGCGGAGTAGCCGACGCACAGAACCTTGTAGATATCATGCGCTATAACGCGAATATCTACAGAATTTCAAATCGAAAATTGATGCCAATAAAATCTGCAGCTCGATTATGTTCTAACATCCTGTTCAATCAGCGTTATTACCCTTATTACGTTCAACTCATAATGGCTGGATACAATGATCAGGAACACGGACAAATATATAATATCGATCTATTTGGCTCAATGACAACTGAGAAATTCATATCCACTGGGAGTGGCTCTCCAGTCGCTTACGGTTATCTCGAATCAGAATTTAAGGAAAACCTGAAAGTGGATGATGCATATAAGATTGCGCTTCAGGCAATAGCAGTTGCAATCCGAAGAAATGCAGGAACTGGTGATAGCATTAACGTGGTCATAATCGATAAAAATGGATATCGTGAACTATCTCGAGAAGTAAAGAATGCTGTGGGGGCTGTATATTAAATATGGATCTCAACGAAGTCTAGATAAGAAAGGTAAAGGCTAGCTAAATAGTCTCCTCCAACATAGGTTCTACCTCTGGTTTTCTACTACTCGATGTCTTTGAGGTGATTGATAGCGAATTATGAGTTGGTGGGTTCTCACTTACGCCGTCATAAAATCGTATATCATCACCAAGCGAGCAAATGGAAGATAATTCCTGTTGTGCTTATGCGTTGTATTAATACTCTTTAACAAGTAAACGTGTGAGGGATCTGCTTGTTAGGGTCACTTACGGGATAGCTAACTTTCCATTGATTTGCCTTTAACACTCCGTTAATATCGCATTGGGATACAAACTCCTTGTCATAGCTGACCTTGTTAAACATGAGATCACTGTTAAAACTAGCGTGTCCTAGTCCCAAGGCATGACCCATTTCATGAGCAGCAACATTTCGTAATGTTTGAAAATCTAGCAAATCTCCAAAGGCACTGCCGTATATTACCACATTAGCACGAGCAATATAGCCGTTATTATCAAAGGTATCAATAGTTTTTCCGACCATCAGGCCGCCTTGCGTAATCATCCCATTGTTAGAAACGTTTTGCAAAGAATTAGCACTTTCCTTGGGTATATATCTTATTCTGATATCCGTGGTATCGGAATCTGGTACTTCAACAAATCTAATCGTATTCGTCTTGGACCATTCTTTTAAGCCCTCTTCGATCGCTTGTTTGAAACTTTTGTTAACATTGATTATTGAATAGCTAAGATTTCCACTAGCGAGATTTTTATTCCAAGAACAACATATTCCGATAGCTTTCGTGTTATTACTAGTATCGTCAAGTCCGTACAGACCGAAGCTTCCCAATTTCCCAATGACTAGGGAATTACGTGCTATGTGATTCCCAAGGATAAAAACAATAAGTATAATGGATACTAAATAAAGAAACGACTTTAAATTCATGATAGTCCCTAGGGTCAGTTCTGTATTATGCGTTTTTTAGAATGTTCTCATATAATTCGTTAAGTAAAATTTACGCAGTTATTCTTATGAAGGGTACCTGAAATATCAGATTTTTCTCAAAGTGACTCCATAATGTGGCTAATGTGACTGAAGTCGATAGAGCAATCAAAGTTGAATTATTATGGTCAGTAGCGAAATAGAGTAAATAGAGTAACGGTGTATTCTACTACTTCATCTAAACCTTTTCAGGAATCTCGATGAATATGCCTTCATTATTTTCTAAAATATTGTACAGTACCAATTGGTCCGACTTTCGCCATTCAGGGTTTTGTTCAATCCACGATGATTCCTTTTTCCAAGATTTCATCGTAATTAGGCTTCCGTCGAAAATATTATATTCATAACCGTGCATATAACAAATTATATTCTCTCCGTCAAGTTGACCTTTCGATAATGATGCTCCTCTATGAGGACAGGAATTATTGCACGCAAACAATTTTTCATTCTTTCTTCCTACTAAAATATCGCTTCCTGCTACTGAGAAGACCGACATTTTACCTTCGGTGATATCAGTATTATTATTACAAATTCTATGGAGCATACAGATCAGAAATGGTGAGGGATTTTATAAACTGAACAAGATCTACCAAGTATCACATATCCTTAATATTATATTAATGCCCCTCGAGTTGCCTAACCGCATCCATCATCAGTATGATCTGAGTTCTGGAGCCGTCTTTTGCGCAAAACTATTGCCAAAATGACTAGAGCTATTAGAACAAATAGCAGCCCGAAGAATACGCCCTCATTTTTCACTGTTCCGGGAGGAAGGATGAGAAGTGCAAGTAAAGCAAGTGTATTCATGAATTCCGTCTTTCATTACTGAAATATATATTTGCTCAAAACACCACTTTTTCAGCCGCATATGAATACTGCAATAACGCAAAGGTCAAGCATATCATTTGCTGTCCAGTTAAGAAATACTTTGATTCGTAAGGTAGGGAAGGGATTCGAACCCTTATTGATTCGCTATCTGACAATATATCTGCAGGCGAACGCATAGCCGCTCTGCCACCCTACCAGATCTAAAATGAGCTCATACTAGTACAATTTAAAGCATTGCGATCTTACTCATTTACGGGATCAATCCATCTCTATCGGTTCAAAAAGGAATTGCGTCATGATAGCACCAAGACACAGCGCAGGATTTTCGCAGTACTCTATATAAGAGTAGGTTATTACCCAATTCTGGGTGCTGATGAAGTATAGGAAGAGCCGACTGAAAATTAAGTGTTCATTATGAATATGAGGAAGATTATGAGTCCCTGAGGCATCCTATAAGTAAGCATGATAGAAAATGCTATTGCGTCGCTAATGGGTTTGCTATTAGGATTTTCAGGTTTAATTTCTTCATGAGATTCATTTGATCTAATACTTCGAATCAATACCGTTCACCTATCCAATAATTTACTTCGTGTTTCCATGTGTACGTATGTCAAAATATTTATGCAAGAGAATTGCAAAAAACGAGCATTGGTGCTGGAAGGTCTACTATGATTAACATACAATTCCCTATATGTTTATAATCTTGGTGCGATTAGCCCACTACAAAAATAATGTGGTTATTGGCCAATACTTCCATTCAGCAACTGTGATGTGATTTCTGTTCATACACGACCACCTTGCTACTTTCAGTCGAATCACTATTCAAGCAATATTTTAGTTCCATTGATGGTACGCATTCTTAAAATTTCCTCGGACGATCCGTCTAACTTGTTTATGATTCGTAATGTAGGCTTGTAAGAAGCATGCTTTGGATAGATTCCATCAAAGCTTTCTAGAAGCATAATGGACAATGGATATTCAGAAAATATAGAGTAGGTATGTTAGAGTAGTATATACGAAATATCGTGTTTTGAGAAATTTAAGAATGCAACTGTTTCTTCATCAAAAGAACAACCATGTTTTAAATGTATGGGAGCAGCATACGGTCTTGCTTACTGTACGGCGAGCACGACGGTAAGATTTACCACGTTCGTAAAACGACTGGTTAGTTGAAGCCTATTATTTTAGGCTGTTCGTACAATTGGTGCGTATACTTCATTTTACTACACTGCAATAGCTTGCAAATAGAATCAATAGTACACTCCTTATAAAGATAATTTGTTCATTCATCAGACTTACAAGTACCAGACACATTTTTGCAGGTATATATAGATTCGACTGAATTCAAGGTTACACTTGCATCACCACCATACTACACAGAAAGAGCTAAATTGAGAAGAAGGAAATATTCAAAATTAATTAACGATAGCTGCCTAATTTACTCCAACAGATAATCTGCGAGTATAAAGATAAGACGAGCTCCAACAAGACATGTTGACGTGGACTTTAAATCTATTATAGGAACAAGGACGTTTGAAACCCCGCCATTGTCTGTGGTTTACATGTGACAAAGGTTACTATAGTGATGAAGAGAACCATCTCTTGTCTTGGCAAGAGAAAGGCTACATACACGCATTAAGTGTGACATCTGCAAGATAGGGGACAGGTGCAGAAATGGAGGGCACATGGTAACTATATATAGGAAGCAAACACATGAACCGCGACTATTCCAAATTGTTGTAAAATCAACGAAACAATAAGGATTGACTAGAATATCAGTCATAAAAAGGCTATTTCTAGAAAATATTACATCAAGGTCAATAAGAATCCAAAAGAGATTTATCCTTCAAATGCATACCGCATATCGAGCATAGGCTAACTGGCGTTCTCATTAATGCGATGTTTTCTACATAGCCGTGATGTAATATGACATATATACAATATCATTGAAAATCATTAACCAAAATGAAATTGGGAGCACTTTTTTCTGGGGGTAAGGATAGCACTTATTCTATATACTCTGCAAGACAAAATGGACACGAAGTGGTCTGCCTCATAACTATGAAGCCGACGTCTGACGAGAGTATGCTATTTCACTTTCCAGATATATGGATAACTAAGTATCTTGCACAGGCAATGGAAATCCCATTACTCATCAGAGACTCGACAGGCCAGACCGTACATGATGAGTCAGTGGAGCTGGACAGCTCCATTAAAGAAGCTATGCAGGCCTACAAAATAGAAGGGTTAGTACACGGTGGTATATCTAGTAGGTTTCAAAAGCAGGCATTTGAGAATCTGTGCCAGAAACACGGTATTACTATGATTGCGCCTTTATGGAATAGGGAACCAATTGAATATATGCATGAACTAATTAGGAATGGATTTGAATTTATCATGACTCGAGTATCAGCAATGGGATTAGATTTGCAATGGCTAGGTAAATCGATTGATAGCAAGTCGCTAGAGCAATTATTGTTGCTAAGTAAAAAATATGGGTTTCACATTTCCTTTGAAGGTGGCGAGGCAGAAACCTTAGTGGTTAGCTCGCCCTCTATATCACAACAACCGTCTTGAAATAACAAAATGGTCCATTTCTTGGGATCGCCTTAGTGGGATATTTGAAATATCGGATGCTTCATTGGTAAGAGTGTAAATTAAATGTTTGACAATCTGCGTACTGGCTTAAGAAATGCGCTGAAGAAGGTCGTAGGTGCATCAGACATCAATGAAGAGTTAATAGATTCTCTATGTAAAGATGTCCAGCGAGCGCTCTTACAATCTGATGTGAACGTCAAGTTAGTTATTTCGATTACTAAGAACTTAAAAGATCGCGCCCTAAACGAACAGCCTCCCAAAGGTTTAGCAAGAAAAGATCATATTATTACAATTTTATATGGAGAACTTTCCAGACTCTTAGGATATAGCGGCGAAACTATCAAAAATATTGATAAGTCAGCAGAAATAGTGGCCGATACCTTGCCGTTACGTCCTGGAAAGCAGAATATAATCCTCATGCTAGGAATTCAGGGTAGTGGAAAAACAACTGTGACCTCAAAGCTTGCTAGATGGCTGACGAAGCAAGGATACCGTGTTGGAGTAATAGGGGCAGACACCTGGAGGCCAGGTGCTTTGACGCAGCTAAAAATGAACTGTAGCAGAATAGATGTAGAAGTATATGGTGAGGAAACCAATAAAGATGCAGTTGGAATTGTAAGGGATGGGTTAAAACATTTCCTGCCTGAAAATCTTGATGTGATACTGATCGACACTGCAGGTAGACACAAAGATGAAAGCGGCTTACTCGAAGAGATGAAATCAATGTATGGCATCTCCAAACCAGATCTCGTTCTGTTAGTTATTGACGGAACTATTGGGCAGCAAGCCTATAACCAATCAAAAGTATTTCACGATACCGCGCCGGTCGGTGGTATAGTAATAACTAAATTGGATGGAACAGCAAAGGGAGGAGGCGTAATTGCAGCTTCGGCTGCAACCGGTGCCAGAGTGATGTTCATAGGAACTGGCGAGCGCATCGACGATTTAGAACAATTTTCACCCACTAGATTTGTAGGAAGACTGCTAGGGATGGGCGATATAAAGGCCATTCTTGATATGGCAAAGGGGTTGGAATTGCAGGGTGACGAAAATCAGGCAAAGAGGCTACTTAGCGGAAAAATGACAATCGAAGACTTTTATGCTCAAATGGAGAATGTCGGTAAGATGGGGTTCAGAAATGTAATCGATAATCTGCCAGGACTTTCAGGTATGGTGAAAGAAGATCATCTGGATGCTATTCAAGGGAAACTAGAAAAATGGAGGGTTATAATACAGTCTATGACAAGGAATGAAAAGACGAATCCCGAAATCGTAAATGATTCCAGGAGGAAGCGAATAGCTAGAGGATCGGGTTTGACAGAACATGATGTTAAGGATCTGATTAAACAATATCACAATTCTAAATCTATGATGAAGCAAGCAAAAGGCAGACAAATGCAAGGAATGCTACGAAGATTAGGTATTGGTTGATCATGCTGAACGAAGATCCTTGAAACGAAATTTTGAAAACTCTTTCCATCTGTGTAAGGCATGCAGATCTAGACAAGGGTTACCTCGGAAGGGAACATTATCTGCATCATCTATCTGTTATATATGCCAAGGAATCATGGATAAGCTAGGTGTCATGGCGCAGGAAATTCACTCGACGTTAGATGGCCAATATGAATTTGATACTTTCTTGATAGGAACCTCACTGGCCACTCAATTCATCGAGAAGGAAGACGAGGTACGCTCTAAGTATAGAATTCGAGGTAAGATAAGTATAAAAAGTCATATAACAAGTGAGGTCAGAGAGAAATTTCAAAGACTTACTAGCGCAAAAGAGGTATTTGAGAAACCAGATCTTATGATCACTCTGAATATTTTCTGGAATAAAGGTCACACCATCTCAACAAGGGCTAGATCTATGATAGCCGCAGGAAGATATACAAAAAATCAAAGAGGCATATCTCAAAGAGAACCTAAGCCTCAGAATATTTCAAATCTGGCTGACAATCGGCCAAATATAGCTAATAATTCAAGTGTTAGGAGCGTCGAAGCAATTATTTCTGATAAAGTTATCGCTGCTACCGAATGTAGTGGAGTTCGGTTTAGTTGGTTAGGGAGCGAAGATAAAAATAGCCTTGTGTTGGGTAGAGGTAGACCCTTTTATGTAGAAGTTCTAAATCCTAAAAAAAGAACTTTTCCAAACAATACTATAACTGTTCAAGAGCATCACGTTAGTGCCCAGCTTGATTTTCTTAGCGCAGGTTTTACTAGATCACCGTTGAGATCTAGAACAATTACAAAAATTTTGATACGATGTCCAGAATCGCGATTGGAGCCCGATCTGAAACAATTGGATTCATTGGCAGGGACTACTGTGAAACTGAAAAGTAAGTTTAGCTTAAGTGAAAAAAAAATTTACTCTGTTATGGTGAATAGGGTTGATAACAACCAGTTTTATCTGACCATTGATGCGGATAGTGGATTATCAATTAAACAGTTCGTCGGTGGTATGGAATATGCGAATCCTAATGTTTCAATGCTTGTTGGCACCAACTGTGATTGTGTGTACTTTGACATATTGGACGTAGTCGTTCAGTAACGTTTTTTAGCTTAATCACTATAATGACTGACCGGTATTGGACCCGTTAAAAAAAGTACGAAATACAACGGACTCGGGCCTGCTCCCCACAAGGGTTTACAAGCTTATAAATGACCGATTTCATCTCGTAACTCAAGGAATTCTACGCGTAGAAAGAGCAACTGGGATAAAATACCCACTTTACTACGTTGAACCAAACCTCGTGGTCTCAACTTCGGAGACGGAGACGGGGCAATTTGGGATTTTTTTCGCGAGAACAATTCCAATAGTTCTTGATAATCACCTAACTATTGTGATCCAAGTAACTGCTCCCTTGGTCATATACGGTCTCCTTGGTACCATACATGCAATTTTGGCACACGAGTTTATCCATTACCTCCAATTGATGAGTAAGATAATCAAGATGGAAATCCTCTCTGATGAGATCTCACGTTCGTTGTTTGAGCAAAAATATGCAGATCACACCCGACTTTTGCAGGAAAAAGTAGTATTTCAAAGCGATCCTACTTTAATACGTCATATCCTACGTAAATTTCCAGTAGGTTTCAAGGACAATCGACTGGAGGATAGAGTCTTAAAAGAATGGATGTACAAGGGACTTCCAGTAACCAGGATACCAGTGGAATCAAACGTGATTAGATTGCCAATAGATAAGATTGCATCGCTTCAAATAGACCCGGCACTGAAAGAAAAGATATACGAATTCGAAAGCGAAAAGTTTAACGGCGGAAGAATTCGTAAGTATGTCTAGCATCCATAATAATGAATTAAAGGCAATAAATGAGTGTGTTAGTCAGATAACTAAAGGTAAAGACATAGCAGGAGTTTGCTTATACGGTTCAAGGGCTGCTGGTTACGCTAGGACAGATAGTGATTATGATGTTATAGTCGTACTTGATAATTACTCTCATGTTGTAAAATATCTATACATGAAAAGACAAGGCATTAGAATTTCTGCCTTGATAGTTGATCTTCTATCGATCGAAAAAGATGCAAAGGCCGCGTTCCTTGGTGAGTTTGTAATTGGGCGTTTATTACATGTGTATAATCCAATCATAAATCCTGCGCTTTTTGAAAGGCTTGAGAAATTCTATAAGAAACGAGTTATTATCGAACAAATAAGCGATATAGCAAGGTCCTTGTCTATGCTCTGTACTGAAATTTCGTTTCCATTGGAGTACATAATGTTTTCAAAAATAAGGAGCAGGTGTACATTGTACCCGAACGCAGTTTATAGCTTTTACCAAACATATATGGGGAATAATGCTGGCCCGAATACTAAGATTGCTCTTAGGGGCTATGAATCAGCGTTTCGAGAGATTACGTCTGATGACAAACCATTAGCAAGTGTTACTATCAATAAGAATTTGCTACGCCTAGCTGGCCTACACTACCGTACGAGCAATTCCGGTGGAAACGTATGCCTACGGCTAGAAAAAAAATTACATGAACTAAGTTCATATGCGATTCATGTTTACGCAGGAAGGAAAATACTGCATTACATGGTAACAGAAACCCGGTCAAAAATTAGAAGGCAAAGAAGATGTTCCGTTATAATTCCTAGATTTATTACAAGCCCGGAGGAAGTGTATTGGAAACTACCAGAAGGTAAGTTGATATTCAGTGGCACGAATTGGCTACAAAAATACGCTGAATATGCAGGTTTTGAGATGTTTCAAATCGCTTTTAAGCAAAGACTAGGAAAAGTAAATAGTGGTGTATGGAAATACACCATCGTAGATGCAGATAAGAAAAACCAAAAGTCGGTAGTAGTTAAGAATCTAGCTGAATCAAGTTATTGGGAAAAATCAAGCTTCGGTTCGTGGTTGAATTCACAAAAAAAATTCAAATCATCTCCGCTTTTCAGACTTGCGACTGAGTACAAAGCATTGAGATATCTGCGCTCCATTGGATTGAAGACTCCATTGGTTGAAGCTCTGGTCATCGGAAAAAGGCTGCTGATAACTCAACATATCGAAGGAGTAACAATGAAGATACTGGCAAATGATTTACTCGTAGGGAGACGCGAAAGTTCGTTAGATTGGCTAGGGACTTTCGGAGAACAAATCGCCATGATCCATTGCAAACAATCAACTTTGGGAGATTTGCGACCTCAAGATATTATTATAACTAATAAACATATTTATTTTACCGGCTTAAACGATTTTAAATTTGACACAGGTGATCCGAATTGGGATACAATTCGGTTTTTTGCTTACACTATCGGCAAGACATCGAACACCGATCTGGCAAAAAAAATGGCTAGAGTATTCTTCAGGGGTTATAAAAAAAAGGCAAACAGCGAGAGGCTCCAAGATCTTGCTAGATCTGAGCGATACATTGAATACCTATATCCTACAATTACTCGGTCGATTGGACAAATTATCAGTCATGAATTAGGAGCATAAACCATGCGCCTAGTTTTTCTTGCTATCCTTACTGGACTCGTCATTTCGCCTAAATTCAGTAAATCCACATTTACCACATGTATTTCTATCCTTATGCTCCGCCATAAATACGCCCTTTCCACATCTTGGGCATTCCCGCTTATTCCGGGTAAGTTTATCGCCTTGCATCTTATAGAACTTGTATATGGATACCTCGCCACCGGCCGCAGACTTAGCTTTTTTAGCCAATTATTTCTTCCCCTTACCTGAAGCGCTCTTTGATCCCTTCGCTAGAGCTTGCTTAGCTTTCAATCGCGCAGCTTTCTCTTCGTCGATTATTTTTTTTCTCTCATCTTTAGGCAGCGTTCTCAGAATCCTATATCGAGGAAGCTGAGACTTCGCTTGCTCTAGACTATTATAAATATAGAACGTGCCATGCAGATCAGTTTTGCCTTTCTGTCCATTCATAGAAATGGGAATCACATTCTTGGGATCCACATTGTTCTTATTTGCTACCAATTGTGCAGCTTCTATTCTTTTTATCTTTCCTGCTGCATTACTAAATATAACGCTAATTTCTCTTCTGTTCAACAAAGAATTATCATGATCATTCAAGGTGAGAACATCAATTGACAAATCATATAATTGAGTTTTGACCTCGTATATAAAGTTGCGCATTTTTGTAAGTTGTGAATGGATGCGCTAGATCTGTTTCATCATAGTTAGCTTGTATGATTCTCTAGGAATGGATATATTACTAAGCAAGGCGTCGTAAATGTGACTAGCAAAAGAAATCGGGTCCGACGGGCTTCGATCCCGTGCAGGCTGGCTTCGGAGGCTAATGCATATCTTCAGCACCCTCTCCTGACTGGGTCACGGACCCACGATATAGATGCACGTAAGTATATTTAAATTCCCAAGTATATTTAAATAATGACCGGACTAATTACCATGTTCCAAATTTCTCATAGTAATTAATCAAAAGATATATATAAAATATCATATCCACCTAAAGTATTTAATATTAATACGAATCGTACTTCAAAAGCTATATATTTATAGCTGCCATTATACTGTTATGTATGTTCGAATCGGCTACTTAGAAATCCTAGATTCATACATAAGCAGTATAAGTGTAGGTGATATAGTAACAGTTGAAGCATTGATAAAAAATCCACTTGATTGGCATCATTTCTATGAAAATCTTAACTCAATTAAATCTGGAGATACGACTCATTTCACTGTCGTCACTGATGGTGGCGAACGGGTCGTAGGTATGGGTAATATTACAGAAATTGATAAGTGGAGTAATAATGGTCAATATGGATTTAAGATAAAATTGAGAACGAGTAAACAAAAATCAGTGAGTATGAAGCGATTCCCATTACGGTCCTCTATTGATTTTAAGACTAAAAATTTGGAACGCAAACTGGAAGTTACAGCGACATAGTTTAACCTTAAAATTAATGGAGTGACTATCACTCCAAAGAAATACTGTTCCTGTGCTAAACGCCGATCGTTCCCTGGCCGCTACTGGAATTGAGAAATGGGGTTTTATAGATGAATATATAATGTGTCACGATTTATTATGTGTTTAAATGCTCAATTGTATCAATAATACTACTTATATCCCAAAAGACAAGTCTACTCATATTGCTTGGTTTTGATTAGATATTTCGCGATTGATATTGATGGTACTCTAACAGAGAATGGAGGAGGAATCGTTTACTTACCTGCACTTGCCTCTTTACGATATCTAGAAAATCTTGGGTATAAAATTATTTATGTTACCGGGAGGTCATCCGAAGAGGCATATGTCCTGGCAAACTTTGGTGGAACGACAAAACTATCTGTCGGAGAAAATGGAGGGGTGGTAATGCTTGCTCCGCATCAACGTATATTATTGGCAAAAAAGGCCGCTTGTGAGAATGGATATGAGGTGTTGCGTCGAAACCTTAAAGACGTGAAGATTAAGCCAGTATTTTATCGACACACAGAGGTTGTGTTATACAGAACATTTGATCTAGAACAAGGTCAAATGATATTAGACAAGCATAATCTAAATTTGAGTTTGAACGACAGCATGTACGCTTATCATATTAATGAAAAGGGCATAGACAAAGGCACTGGACTTTTGGAGGCTTTGCGCGTTTTGGGAGGCAAGCCTGAAGAAACAGTAGCGATTGGAGATAGTGAAACAGATATTCCACTATTCTATATATGTGGATTGAGTGTTGCGTTAGGACAAGCAGCCGACAACGTAAAGGCTGTCGCCAAGTGCGTGGTCAGTGGTAGGCAGGGAAGAGGGCTAATTCAGGCATTAAATCTAATAACTCACGAGTATTTAGGATTGAAGTCGAATAATGACGTTTAAGATAGCCATCGAAGAGGTACGCAATATGATTTCTGACGGTCTTAAGATTTTAGGCATTCATGAGCTTAATTATGACATAACACAGCCATCAAGAACAGAATTCGGAGACATGACAACGAACGTCGCTTTTCTAATAGGGAAAATTACCGGTCAAAAACCAAGCGTAATTGCAGAAAATTTTGTTGTTAGCCATATTATTCCTTATTTGGAAGATTGCAAGAGGAGGGGACGCTTATCCTTAATAGAATCTGCAAATCCGCATATTGCAGGCTATATCAACTTTAAAATAAATGCTGCCAACCTTGGCCACATCTGCCGTAAGTGAAATCCTGAAAAATCCGGCCTATGGACATCCTGATATTGGGAAAGGAAAGCCAGTGATTATAGAACATACTAGCGTAAATCCTAACAAGGCTTTGCACATAGGACATGTACGGAACCTTGTAATTGGAGATACTTTGTACAGAATATTGCAGGCGACCAATTACAAACCAGTTGTGCTAAACTACATCGATGATTCTGGGTTACAAGTGGCTGATCTTGTTGTTGGATTCCTTTTTGCTGGCTTTTCTATGAATCCCACCCTAGGTTTAAAGTTTGATAGATACTGTGGTGATGAGGTTTATATAAAAATAAACGAATTATACGCAGTAGATCAGAAGCTTAGAAGAAAAAAGAAGATATGTTTTAAAAGAAATGGAAATAGGAAAGTCAGACATTGCAAAATTTGCAGCGGAAATTAGTCAGAGGGTCTTGGCCGACCAACTCAAAACATGTTGGAGGTTAAAAGCTCGCTATGATTTATTGAGTTTTGAATCTCACATTGTCGGCTCTAGGCAATGGAGTACGACCTTTGAGATTCTGAAGAATAAAGCCGTCATAGTTTTAGAAACCGAAGGGAAAAATAAGGATTGTTGGGTGATAAAAACCGACTTTACTGATGACAAGGTTGTTGTCCGGAGCGACGGAACTGCAACTTACATAGCTAAGGATATTCCGTATGCTTTATGGAAATTAGGCTTGATTCCTGATTATTCCGGTTACTACAAATATGGTAAACAATGGGATGGTTCAGTCATCTGGGCCACGTCACTTGACCCAATTTGTGATTCAACGGATCATCCTAAATTTAATTCAGCTGAGCTAGCGGTTACCATAATTGATTCCAGACAATCAAAATTGCAGACGTTAGTGTCATATGTTATAGCTAAGATACAAGAAAAAGACACTAGGGAGTATCGTCACCTGGGGTATGAACCAGTTACCTTGAGTTCTAATACTGCTCAGATAATTGGATTAGATATAGGACAAAAGAACTTTGCTCATATGTCAGGCAGAAAAGGCATCTATGTGAACGCAGATTATGTTCTTGACATTTTGCAGCGTAAGGCGTTAGCAGAGATAAAAAAGCGACGCAATAGTTCCGAGGAATTTTCAGCACACCAGGGTGCTGAAGACATTGCAATATCGGCTCTGAGATACAATCTTATAAAGCAAGATTTGGACAAAATGATTACCTTCGATATCACTGAGTCATTAAGCCTTGAAGGCGATACAGGCCCTTACTTGCAGTACGCTTATGCGAGATCTCAAAGAATTTTGGAAAAATCTAATGTGGCATTATTGAAAATTAATTTTGCATTATTGTCCGAAGATTCAGAAATTTCATTAATGAAAGAGATTGCGAAATTTGACCTCATTTTGGAGGATGCTACGAAAAATTTAAACCCAAAAGTAGTTGCTAGATATGCTTACAGGTTATCAGTAAAATTCAATTATTTTTATGAACAGGTTCCTGTTCTGCGGGAACCAAACAAAGAAAAGGCTATCTTAAGATTGGCTTTGATTAAATCATTTGACATCACGATGAAAAATGTCTTCCAACTATTAGGAATAACTGCAATGTCATCCATGTAGCGCTTGAACGAATTTACTATTTGTTTTGGGATGTAGTTGAAGGGTACAAGATGTTAGGTTATTCAGGTTCACGGTTGGTATCTATTTGTTAGTCACTGATGTGAATTAATCGTCTGCAATATTAGTGAAGGTCTTTTACTCTATTTGTCATGATATTCTACAATCTGTTTTAATCGAGATTTGCCTCTGACAAAATAGAAAATACAATTTCGATATCATTTATATTCGAGCACTATTTTATACTTGCTCGCACTGAACTTTATGACTTTATAATAAAAAATTCAGACTTTGTGGATCTTTGATACCCTGTGTGGTAGGCCTCTACAAATATCGTAACTTTACCTGGAGTTGTACCTTTGGCTATGTTCCATGAACTAGTCAGAGCCCCTGAAGCATTAGTCAAACCTGACAAAAACCTGGTTGTAATGCCTGACGAATCGGATACCCATCCGTCGACGCTCGCTTCCCGTAATGCCTTCTTCGTTAATTTATCGAAAACCGTAATGGTAATACTTTGATTGTCTCCAGTATGAATAGTACTTTTTGCAATCCGGGTTGTGATTGCAGAGGCATTCAATTGAGTAATCGTGGCATCTATGATTGCCTTATCTGCGGCCACAGCGGCTAATGCTCCTATATTAATTCCTAGCGCGTCGTTATATTTTTTTTCAGAAATAATAGATTCTGGTTTGGCGATAGTACCATTTAAGATCGCCTTATCTGCGGCCACAGCGGCTAATGCTCCTATGTTGGGGCCTACTGCCAAATATTTGCCTGAATTGAACATCTTCGGTGGAATTATGACGTTGATATCTTGCGTATAGTTCATTGAGTTCTGAAGGGAGTTAGAATCGAGACAGGATATCTTGGCGGTCAGCCGATTGATCCCTTCCTTGATTAAATCATGCCGAGGATCCAATGTATATTTCCAGATAGAATAATCTGCCCTTCCTTCGGTTCCTATTGCGGTAGCTTGTCTAAAAACGTTCTCGTTATTAAAATTGACATACACTGCACACTTTGGCGAATTGTTGTAGCTGGCCATTCCTGTAATAATCATATTACCTAGATCTGATGCAAGAAGATGTTGATCTCTCAATGGTGAAACAATCCTTACGTCCAGTGGCACTGGCTTCTGATTCTGGTCTGGAGGTGTCTTCGCAGTAATGAATTGATCATAAGTGAAACTATTCGAGAGAAAAAAGAGAAAAAGTACTATAAACAGATGAATCTTAAAACGAATTTTCACTTAAGTCTAGTCTTTCACATTATTATAAATATGTTCTCTAGAGTAAGAAAACGATGAATGCATTCATTAAAGCTTGTGAGGAAGTTAGCTATGTTTGGATGACTTCGCTTCTCAAAGAAAATGAATACGAGTCCTCTCAATGAGCAACTATCATCAATACCATGATATACTGGCATGGCATATCTGCATTATTACAATTCTTTTCTCATTTAAGTATCACAAATGAATCAAATATGTTCTTGGCAGTTGAAATATCGAACTGTTTTGCAGGAGCGACTGAATATGTAAGAATATAATCCTTGCCATCTTTCAGGGTCCAAGCCTGCATCTGTTTTACTGATGTTTGACCATCGTTTAAGGAGTAAATAATCTCATTTGCTGGATTGCCTGACAGGGTTGTCATGTTCGTTTGATCAAGAGTAAAGTTATTGAATTGATGGGCAAGCAAAGCGATACCTGCGGTGGTATAATTATGAAGAGAAGTATTGTCATCGGAGAGTCGACCAATTACTAGATTTACGTTCTGTGTGTATGCCGATATATTGCTATATCCATATGAATACAAATTTACAACGATAGCATGATTTGAGATGTTGCCCACATTTTCAACTGTATTCCAATTGTGAGGATATTTTAATCTTATTCCATATTTTGAATTATCATAGATTGCATAATCTTGACCCGGAGTGGCGCTAGACGATTGATTTTTTACAACCGCCTTCGCGATTTCTCGGGGATTAAGTTGCAAATTTGAAAGACAGAGGAATAACAAAAAATAAAACAAAATTACTAACTTGAGCTTATGTTGTACCAAATCTATCGGCTAACTAGTATCCTGGCAGTACGTTATAAAAATGATCTATCTCGCGTTTTAAAATCACCATGTTTGTAGAACGATGACTGTAATCTATTTATGCTCGAGAGAATTTGATTCTGGATTAGGACAGAGCGCAGATTTCAAGCGGGTCTGTGACAAAACCTTAAAAGGGCTTCATCATGAGAGTCAGTCATAATCAATCCTAACTTTAACTTATTTCTTGTCTGTAAACAAGTAGTAATTATAGCCTACTTGACCGGCGTCCTGTGGCTAAGAAGGAATCCCATGTCTATGGTATTCTCTGCTCTCAGCCCATTTTCACTTCTCTTTGTTCTTTTCGTAGTCAGCAATGGTCAATACGTACACTTTGCACTTGCTGGGAGCCTTGTTATGTCTATTGTTGGATATGGTCTATCTCTTGGTCAGGATATTTCGTTTTATAAAACAGAGTATAAAATCCAGGATATGTTTGTCGCCTCGCCGGTTTCTTCGCTTACTTATATGACAGGCCTTGCTCTCTCCGAACTCTTATTTGGACTTCCAGCACTAGGTGTCCTTGCTTTTCTTGTTTTACAATTTGGAACTTCGATTAATGACATACCTCTGCTCCTTTCGACCATTTTTCTGGTATGGGGATCAATGTCTGCAATTGGATTCTTCCTTTCATCGCATATGCTACATCTAAGGAATGCGACTCAAATTATATCATTCGTAAACGTGATTCTTGCTGTGTTGCCTCCTGTTTACTATTCGGTAACCAGGTTACCCCTAAATTTACAGTATATTGCTTACCTTGTTCCTACTACCCATGCATCTTTAATATTTCAATCCATTATGGGGCTTCCTACTCCAAAGGAATGGTCTGTTACGCTAGGTCTACTTGTCCAAATTATTTATCTGATCGCATTTGTTGTTTTAGCGAAAACGAAAGCACTATGGAGAGAATTATGACTGCACTTAACATCCTCTCATTGAAATTATCTCCAGAATATCATTTTTAATATTAACGGCAAGCCCAATTTCTTTTATAATGATTAAGTAGTTAGGAAAGTGACTTGCAACTTCTATACACTACGAAATGCTAATGGTGTCTCTGAATTTTGGTGAAAGAGAGGTGATACTGGGAGAGGGCAAATTTAAGGCTGCAACTCAATATCTCTTATTGCATCGAGAATAGACCTTCACATCGTGATGCACGGCTGAATCATTGTCTAAAATATGATGATCAAATTTGGCGAAGGTTTCAATAATCCCATGTAGGCGAAGATTTTTATTGTAGCGACGATGTTTTGACTTTTACAGGGAATAATTGAATTGTCATCATCGCCTTCGCAGCACCAGCCGAAAAGACCACTATCTGCACTCCAGCGATCAGTAAACCGTCGAGTCGCAGTTAGATTAAAAAATGAGATAGAATATCGAGGGAAAATGAACAATGTTGACTCGTACATGAATCTGATATTAGTTGACGCAGAGGAGTTTAATGGCTCAACTGCCCTTGCGAATTACGGCAAGGTTGTAATACGTGGGAACAATGTTCTCTTCATAAGTTTAGAGAAGGAACTTTGAACCAATATTAATTTTTGATATGCCTAGGTAGTAATTTCTGAAATGGTTAGGAGATATATTTTTACCTCCGAAAGTGTAACAGAAGGACATCCCGATAAGCTTTGCGATCAAGTCTCTGATTCGATATTAGATGAATTTTTGACCATTGATCCAGATGCAAGAGTTGCAGTCGAAGCGATGACCACAAAGGGGATTGTACTTGTTGCTGGCGAAGTCAGCTCTAATGCTGGAGTAGACCTCCAAAAAGTAGTTAGGAAGACAATTGGTGATATTGGATATGACAGAGCAGAACACGGATTTGATAGTAATAGCTGCGCAGTATTGACTTCATTGCAAGAGCAAAGCCCAGATATTTCTATGGGTGTAGATACGGGAGAAAATAAAGAACAGGGAGCAGGAGATCAAGGTATTATGTTTGGTTACGCTACCAATGAAACAGCAGACTTGATGCCACTACCGATATCAATGGCACACAAGTTATCGATGAAGCTATCTCAACTTCGAAGGAACAAGGAGATAAGCTGGATTAGGCCAGACGGTAAGTCTCAAGTTTCAGTTGTGTATGAAGATTCGAAGCCATTAAGAATTGACTCAGTCGTCATATCTACGCAGCATTCTCCGGAGATCAGCCTGGATCAATTGAGAGAGGAAGTCATCGATAAGATAATAGTAGCAGTATGTGGAAGCTGGGTTGATAGTAGAACCAAGTTCTTTGTTAACCCTACTGGCAGATTTGTCATTGGTGGGCCTTCAGGGGATACCGGTTTAACTGGACGTAAAGTCATAGCTGATACTTATGGAGGGATGGGAAGACACGGTGGCGGTGCATTTTCAGGAAAGGACCCATCAAAAGTAGATAGATCAGGATGCTATATGGCTCGGTACATAGCCAAAAACATAGTCGCTTCGGAACTCGCGGATAAATGTGAGGTACAAATAGCATACGCCATTGGTGTGGCTGAACCTGTGTCTGTTATGGTGGATACATTCAAAACAGGCAGGATACCGGAGGATCAAATCGAAGAGAGGATCAAAAGAACTTTTGATATGCGCCCAGCATCTATAATCGCAAATTTGAATCTGAAAAGGCCTATTTACAAGAAGACTGCAGCGTATGGTCACTTTGGCAGGACAGAACCTACGTTTACGTGGGAGAGAGTCGATAAACAATCACTTTTGATGAGGTGACGACAACTTGCTAGCTTTACGCAATTTAACCACCAAGTATTCATAAGATGATTAATCTTTAATCGTACTGATAAATATGTACAATCTGATTGCTATCTAATTTTCTGATGTAGTACTGAATATATGGCATGAAAGGTATTCCTTTAAGATGTCGTGAAAATTTATGAAAAATGACCAAACGGTAGGTCGGTCTAATAGGTCCGATATAGATAAAGTCCTTCACGAGCATTTAGATCGCCCGAACGGCCCTGAAGACCGAACAGTTAAGGGAAAGATGAGAACCGGATATACTACCGGTACGTTGGCCGCAGCTGCTACTAAAGCCTCATTAAATTTACTCCTTTTTGGAGAAAAGGTTAACGAGGTAACAGTCCGTTTGCCAAACAAAAAAGAGGCCTTGCTAAAAATCGCTTGGAGTAAACTAGAGGACTGTAACTCAGCTACTGCTGCCGTCATTAAGGATGGTGGGGATGATCCTGATGTCACAAATGGAGCCGAGATATGTTCAACGGTCACATTAACATCTAACGCAGGGATACTAACACTTGAGGGGGGGATTGGAGTTGGAAGAGTTACAAAACCAGGTCTTGGGCTGGAAATTGGTCAATCCGCAATTAATAGAGTACCAAGAAAAATGATTGAAGAAGTCGGCTTTCAAGTTGCTTCTGAGGCGCTCAAAAATATGGGCGTCAAAATCATAATATCTGTTCCGGAAGGCGAACAGATAGCAAAAAAAACTGACAATCCTAGATTGGGAATACTTGGAGGGATTTCTATCTTGGGAACTACAGGTATAGTTTTTCCATACTCGACTGCGTCATTTGCGGCGTCAATAAGACAAAGTATTGATGTTGCAGTTGCTATGGGTACCACTACTGTCATATTAAGCACGGGTTCGACAAGCGAGGATTACGCGAAGGCATTGTTCGGATCAGATTTCCAGGAGCACTCGTTCATTCAAATAGGCGATTTTGTAGGTTATGCGATTAAACAGGGCGCGATTAAGAAAATACGTAAGGTCGTTATTACCGGCTTTATTGGAAAGCTAACGAAAATGGCCATGGGAATTAGCCAGACTCACGTTAAAGGATCGCACGTTGATTTGCAATTTATGGCAACAATTGCAAGTGAATGTAACCTGCCAGAATCAGCATTGGCAGAAATTGAAAAGGCGAATACAGCTAGGCATGCTGGAGAAATTGTTAGTGGATTTTCTGGACACAAATTCTTTGATATTTTGTGCCAGAGAGTGTTTGAATTTTTGCGCAAGTACTCTAATTATGCTGTCGAGATCGAAGTTATAATGTTCGATTTTAATGGCACAGTCTGTGGCAGATACCCTTTGGCGAAGTTCAAATAGTTTGTCTGTTTAGTTGAGTGAACTGAACTGGTAGGAAGATAGCGATGAGGGGATTGCGTCGTAGAATGACAAAATAGTGTAGTGAACATAATCGACATATCAGTTTAGTATTTACCAACTTTTACTGTCAAAAAATATCAATATCTGTTCACTACTGAACGCTCAACCCTTGTATCGGTAGGATTCACCATGCTACTAATCATTTTCTTGCCGCAATCTTCGGCAAATCAATAAAATAGAATGAGGTAGGCAAGTTTGAATCAGCTCCTATTGTATACTTACTAACTACTTGCTGCATTATTCTAATATGAGGTATAAATTTTAGAAGTTAATCTGGCTGACTATCTAAGTAACCATTATTTATGGGGTGCTTGCACGCGTATTATTTCTTTGGATTAACATCAAAGCATTAATTATTGATGCTGCTACGGGACTTCCGCCTTTTCTCCCTACATTACTTATCAATGGGACATCTAACCCAAGTAGTTCTTTTTTAGATTCTGATGCAGAAACAAATCCCACAGGTGTACCGATTATAAGTGCTGGAATTGAAGCATTTTCTCGCACCATATCGATCAGTTCAAGTAAGGAACTTGGTGCGTTGCCTACGATTACGATACCTCCGTGAATTTCGGATCTTGCATAACGCATAGCCAACTGAGCTCGGGTTTTGTTTGATTTTATTGAATTTTGTATCACGCTTTCTTCAGATATATGACAAGACACCTTGAGACCAAGCTTTTTAACAGAATTTTTGTTGATACCAGATACAACCATATCCACATCAGTCACAATGGCACACTTCCTTTCTAATGCCCCAAGTCCTGAACCTATGGGGTTATTACGAAAGATGATTTTATTATCTCTAGCAAAATCAAAGTCTGCAGTAGAATGAATCACTCTACGTTACTATTTCCCACTCCAATCCCGAATATTCGTTTTGACCGACTTCTGCATCTATTATTTCAAAGCTCTTCTGTTCTATACCAAGGGCCTTATCTGACATTCCCCTCAGCGTGGCTGAGTCACTCGGGTTACTGTTAGAATCCAGCTTTTTCTTCTACCTCTTTTGCGCGTTCCAATAGCAAGTCGACTATCTTTTCATCCACGCCTAGATGCCTTCCCACATAGGCATTACCAAACCCGGATTTCTCAAGAGATCCGTTGATATCAAGATCTAAGTCGCGCTTAATATGGATCCCTCGGTGAAGAAAATAAGGAATGAGAATCAAAATATCCGGAGACTTTAGAAGCGCTAATTCGATTCCCTCAGCTATACTTGGTTGTTCCAATTCAAGAAAACAGAATTGAACACTTCTGAAGTGTGATTTCAATGCATTAACAACATAAATAAGTGCTTGTCTTGCGTTCCTGTCACTACTGCCGTGTCCTATCAACATGATATCACAGTTAGAGTTGTTATAAATGATACCGTGTTCCATTTTCGCTTGCCTGATTCTCTCTAGTGTTATTTGAGGCATAATCGAATGAAAGGTCAATGGTTTTGTTATCGCCACCTTTATCTTCTGAGCAGCGCAAATTTGAGCAGCTAACTTGACAGATTCCTTCAACTTCAATCCAGGATAAAGAAAATACGGCAGAACAGTAATTGATTCGGCTCCATTTTCAATGCACGACCTTATTCCTTCATTGATGAATGGGGGCACTACTTCTAAAAAACAAAAATTTGCGTATTCATAGTCTGCCCGCGAACGCACCATGGAACAAATAGAACTCAGTTCTTCTTTTACCTCCTTCTCTTTGCTCCCTCTATCGATCATCAAAAAGGCCTTCTTCATGTTAATCAAACTTTACTCTAGCCACGGCGACAGTAAGATTGGGTGGAAATTTTTGCTTTGGAATAATGAGAACTCCGCGTGAACTCAGTATAGCAGAAGATTCAGCAACACTCGACGTGCCTTCAAATTTATTTACTATCTTCGACGGGTTAGGTACCGGAATAGAAGCTAATTCCTCTTTGTTAAACATCTGTATTGGAATTTTGAATTCAGAAGAGAATTCTTGCAAACCACTTACTTCCTTTTCTCTGCGAAGAGATGAGATATTTCTAATACTATTGAAACTCAAATCGTTCTTTTGCATCAGGGTCTCAATACCCTTCGAGATAGTATCCTTACTAGTGTCCCAATGTAGACCCACTCCCACCACCAAGCTCTTCGGCCTGTAAATGACTGATTTCCCAAGGATATCAGGATCTTTTATATGCTTTTCTGATATAATCAAGCCTCCTTTGAAATCAGCGGTCTTCAAATCTTCGAGACTCGCAACAGCGCTGACATTTCCAGGAAGCTTGTTCTTGTACCACCCACTTTGGCCAGTATCTTGATAAACTGCTATCTTTTCTTCATTAACCATTAGAGCACTAACCTTTGTAATATTCTCATAATTCTCGATCTCCCACCCAAATTCTTTCCCTACGAGGTCAACTGCTATAGTTTCGTTCACGTCAGCAGCAGTGGTTATTACGGGTTTTGCGTTAGGAAAATATGATGCAACTTGTTCGGCCATAGAATTTGCGCCTCCCAAGTGGCCTGATAGGGCACTTATCACAAAGTTTGCCTTATCATCAATAACTAGAACGGCGGGGTCACTCTTCTTATCACCAATATAAGGCGATATCAACCTTATTACCGCTCCTAACGAAAAAATACATATCAAAGCGCGGCTATTCTTGAACAGATTTTGAATAACTTTAGAAGTCTGCTCGGTAAACCAAATGATCTCATTGTCGGAATCATTGAATTTTGATGGTGAGTAAATCTGAACATCTCTTAGATTTTGTTTAATAACACGAGCAATCTCTAGCCCATGTCTCGTAATTGTTAGTACTGCGATCTCTTTGTTTGAATGACCTGACAACCATTTCATACAAGTTGTAGGATTAAAATAACCTTTTGGTAAGAATCCAGCCTTTGATCTTTAAAGGCCAGGGCATGGCATGGCCTGCAATTTAGTAAAATATGTTGAAATTAACTGACAACCCAATTTCTAAACACATCTCTAGTGGTGGATAATTAAATAGTAGGGATACTGGAAGTATCATTATAATTTGAGATGAAAGAGATATCGACCGAAATAACTATTGAAGGTTCAAGTGCAGCAGTTTGGGATGTACTCACAGATTTTGGTAGCTACCCCACATGGAATCCTTTCATAAGAGAAATAAAGGGGGATCCAATAGTCGGTTCTAAGTTAGAATTAAAGATAATGACTCCAAGGAAAAAGATTAGAAAGTACAATCCTGTAGTTACGGTAGTCACGCCAAACCGTGAGCTAAGATGGTACGGAAGGGCATTACTGCCAGGTATATTGGACGGCGAGCGTATTTTTAAAATCAGTGAAAATAAAAATCAAACCACCCGCTTTGAACATAAGGAAATATTTGGGGGACTAGGTGCCTTAATAGGGGGCAAATTTCTAGTAAAGGACATTTTGGAGAGCGAAAATAACATGAATCATGCCCTAAAACGTGAAGTCGAATCCAAGAGTAAGACAATGGCGGATTTAAAGTAGTTCACAGAATTTGATTTGGCTGAAGGTATTCAAAGATCCAAATCGCGCAAATAGATCGCCACGGCTTGATAGATCATGCCCTCAAAGCATGTTGTGTAAATTCACCATCCATTCTACGGTATCCAGTTTTTGTTATCAATAGGCAGTTTTGGAAAATGAAATTTTAATCATTTATCTGCGTCCGTACGCTAGGAAGGCTGTAACAAGATGTTTTAATAATCGCTTATTAGAAAAATGAAGATGAGTGTAAGATGCAAGACAGTTATGTACAACAAAGCCATCACGTTTTTTCGTTATTCCGGAGCCTCTTGTCATATGAAATGCAAATTTAGAATCTTTTGCAATATTTTTTATCTTAGAATAATGGAATTCATGCCCTCTGACTTTTCCGATTGTTCCCAAGATTGATCCATCACAATTTGCTTCCGTATAATTTAGCGTTAGTTTGGAACCCATTTGTGTTTCTGCATCTATTAATCCTACCAATTTACTCTTTCCACTACTTTCATCCTCGCTCTCATGCAAATATTTAGTAAGATACATTAATCCGCCACATTCTGCTAATACAGGCAATCCGTCTTGAGCGAATTTTTTTATTGATTTTATCATAGTTTTGTTTGTCTCTAGTCGTTTTGCCATAATCTCGGGGAAGCCTCCTCCTATGATGAGACCACTAATATCTTCAGGTAATCTCTTATCACTGAGGGGGCTGAAGTAGACTAACTCAAGGTTGCGTTCTCTAAGAAATTCTAAATTGTCAATGTAATAGAAATTAAAGGATTCATCTAGGGCAACCGCAATTCTGGAATGTGCCTCGAGACGAGATTCTTCTTGTTTTTCGACCGATGACATGGGAGATACTTTCCAGATGTGTCCCAATCGGTCAAGATAAATTTGTTCAGATGCACGTTTTGCATTCGCTAACAATCGAGATTTTCCAACAGAATCTAACTCTGCTGCTGGGATCAAACCAAGATGTCTCTCAGTATTTTTCAACTCTTGATCTCGTCTTATAATTCCAACAATAGGAACTCTGATTTTATCTGCAAAGGCTTCTTTGACGAGTCTTTCATGTCTATCACTAGCAATATTGTTTAAAACTACTCCACTTATACTCAATTCCTTATCAAAATTTTGAAATCCTAGCGCAATAGCAGCTATAGAGCGAGCTGCCTTACTCGAGTCAATTACTAAAACTACTTCGGCTCTTAGCAACTTTGCTATTGCTCGCTGTACTACCCTCTTGGCCTTTTCCAGAAATGCCGTCGAATAATCCCATGACTCCTTCAATGACGGCCAGATCCGCGTCGCAACAGGCCTTATTAAATGAGTTTAAAACGCCAGTTTCTCCCATCATCCAGATATCTAAATTTCGTGACTGCCTTCCCGTAATGTAAGAATGATAGCTAGGGTCAATGAAGTCTGGTCCTACTTTGAATGGCTGCACTCGTAGGCCACGTTTTTTTAAGCCATACATGAAAGCTGCAGAAACAACTGTCTTTCCAACCCCACTAGTTACACCAGCTATAACCAATTTGGGTATATTTGACAATTATTATCGTGAAAGGAGGTAGTTTTAATTTTAACTTATTGAAATTTCACCCGGTTAATCACTATATGATCACCTTAAATTACAAAAATCGGTATCCACTATTGTCACCATTCTTTATATATTTCCGCTCTTGGCTAGATGCTATTATATCTCAAGTAGAATCGTATCATCACATGTTTTAGTCTAATTAGACTGTCATTTCTTTTTGGTGGACTGATCTATTTATTTTCCTCAATTTCATATTATAAGCAAGTCCGAACCTATGCGCTTCGTCTCTTGCTAGCTGGACAATTTTCAGGGCCGCGCTGCTCTTTGGCAATATTATCTCCTTATCACTGCCATAAGAATATATTATTTCTTCAGCCTTCGCAATCGAAATACAAGGAATTTCTAATCCTAATCTTCCAAGAGCATTTGCCGCCGAATTTAACTGTCCTTTACCTCCATCTATCACAATCAGATTAGGAAGTTGATCTTGACCATCATTTAGATCTAATGTTGAAGAATACCTCCTTGTAACTATCTCGTTGATCATTGCAACATCATTCTGAGCTCCGGTTAGCTTTATCTTGAATCTGCGATATCCTGCTTTGTAAGGTCTTCCGTTAACTACTCTGGTACATGCTCCCACTGCATACGACGTACCCAAGTTTGATATATCAAAACAATCGACTATTATGGGAATATCGGCTAAATTCAATACAGTCTTCAATTCACAAATACCTAGGTCGAACTTACCCTGAATCCGAAGATCGATATTCTTCAATATTAGATCCATTAATTGTTTTTTCTCGGAATTAGATTTTGAACTGATCTTTATCACCATTACCTTGTGCCCAGCCATCGTCTTAAGGGAAGTTTCTAGAACCGATTTTGACTCAACTTTCTGATTTACATATATGTACGCAGGTACTAGTTTAGCTGTCGAATAATATTGAAACAGAAATGATTCCAAGGAGTTATCTCCAATAAGCTCAAACTGAAACCATTTTTTATCGCATATGACCCCACGAGATCGTCTGAACATCAAGACATGGGCTATGCCATCCTCTAATTCCTCCTTAATGCCGATATACTCTTCCTCTCGATTCGTATATTGTACTGCTTCCATCTTTTGCTCAATTTGCAGGTTTTCCAATTTATGTAACATGTCACGAATTTCTCTTGCTTTCTCATAGTGCTCTTGATCAGATGCAATTTTCATCTGGGACTTCATATCATTCATAAAATCTTTGATACCTTCTTTTCCACTTAAGATGTTCCTTAATGATTGAACGTTTTTGGCGTAATTAAGTGAGCTTATATTGTTTACGCATGGGGCGTCGCAATTCTTTATAAAATACTCAAGACATGGATGTCTAGGCATCTTGTTGCAAATTCTAATTTTAAATAGTTTTCTTAATAATCCTACACTAAGAAATTTTGAACCACCATGGACCAGTGGACCATATATTTCAGATCTGGTTCCATAGAAATCTCCATTTCTATTGCGCCTGGCCACTAACAGTCGAGGAAACTTTTCATCTGTTATCTTGAGGTATGCATACCGCTGTTGGTCCTTGAGCTCAATATTAAAAAGTGGTCTAAATCTTTTAATTAGATTGGACTCTAGAAGGATTGCTTCAACTTCGTTATCTGTAACGATAAAATCTATATCCTTCACCCTGGACACTAGCCTAGATGTTTTCCAAAACATTTCCTTTTTCTCGGCAAAGTAGGAACTGACGCGTTTTTTCAGATTTTTGGCTTTTCCGACGTAAATCACTCTTCCATCTGCTTCCTTCATTAAATATACTCCGGGAGTCTCTGGGAGATGTTTTAGAGTAATTATAGTTTGGCTATGATCGCTTATGTATTTCCACCTGCTTTAATGGTCTTATCGAGTAGGAGTTTTGACCTCAAGTAAAATCCTGTTATGCTTGCATCGTTGGAAGCTAATCCCTCAGGGGTTGCGGTAGCTACTACTCTGCCTCCATTGTCGCCACCTTCAGGTCCAAGGTCTATGATCCAATCTGCGCTTGCTATCACATCCAAGTTATGTTCAATTATAATAACGGCGTTTCCCTTTTCTACTAGTCTATTTAGAACAAGTAACAACTTTTGTACATCTACAAAATGTAGTCCTGTAGTGGGCTCGTCAAGGATATATACAGTCTTTCCCGTGCCTCGCTTGGAGAGCTCCGCGGCAAGCTTGATTCTCTGAGCTTCTCCTCCAGATAAGGTAGTAGCCGGCTGGCCTAACTTCAAATAACCTAATCCAACTTCATTGAGCGTACGTAACTTCCTCTCTATTGTGTAAATGTTATTAAAGAACGCGAGTGCTTCCTCTACAGTCATGTCTAGTACGTCGGAGATTGTTTTATTTTTGTATTTAATATTCAAGGTTTCTGAGTTATATCGCTTTCCTCTACAAATGTCGCATGTAACATACACGTCTGGCAAGAATTGCATTTCTATTCTTTTTACCCCCGCACCTTCACAGGATTCGCATCTCCCATCAGAAACATTAAATGAAAATCTGCCAGGCTTATACCCCCTTTCTCTGGCCTGAGGGGTCCTTGAAAACACCTCCCTAACTGGGGTAAATGCATTAACATATGTTGAAGGGTTTGATCTAGGAGTACGACCAATCGGTGACTGATCTATTCCTATAACCCGATCTATGAGCTCCAGTCCATCTATCCCATCGTGTTGAATTTTGTTATCGGTAGAAGCTCGAAAGTGATTTGATAGGGATTTGAACAGTACTTCGTTAACCAAACTAGATTTTCCAGATCCGGAAACGCCAGTAACAACCGTCATGCATTCAAGAGGGAAGCCTACAGTTATAGATTTTAAGTTATTTTCTCTCGCTCCTTTGACAGTTATCCATTTTTCAGCTTTTCTCCTTGAAGATCTCGAACTAGAAACTAGTTGTTCCTTTCTCAAGAACGCGCCAGTAACTGAATCTTTGCTCTGCATAATGTCCTCTATTGTCCCTTCAGCCACAATTCGTCCGCCATGTATTCCTGCACCTGGACCTATATCCAAGATCCAATCAGCACTTCTCATTACTTCTTCGTCGTGTTCTACAACTAGTAGCGTATTATCCAAGTCTCGCAATTTCTTTAAGGTGTAAATCAATTTTTTATTATCTCGTTGATGCAATCCTATAGTAGGCTCATCAAGCACATACAAGACGCCAGTCAAATTCGAACCTATCTGAGTTGCAAGCCGTATCCTCTGGGATTCACCTCCGGAAAGAGATGATGTTTTTCTATTCAAACTTAGGTAATCAAGCCCTACGTTCAAAAGGAATTCTAGACGCGAGATAATTTCCTTTAGAATATTTCTTGCTATGTGGTTTTCCGATTCGGATAATTCAAGCGATCTGAAGAATTTGTGGCAAGCTTCAATAGAAAGATCACAAAGCTGCATGATGGATTTGTTCTGAATTCTTACGGCTCGAGCCTCTTTTCTAAGCCGCGTACCCTTGCAGGCTTCACACGGCAATTCGCGCATAAATTGCAATAGTTCCTCACGTTTTGATTCCGAATCTGTCTGCTTGTACAAGCGATAGAGATTTGGAATTACGCCTTCAAACGAGCCTTTATATTCCCATTTGGTATCGGAATATTTTGATTGATATCTGTAATGAATATTCTCCTGAGTCCCATAGAGAATAATCCTAATCTGACCTTCAGTCATATGTGAAATTGGTGTGTTGAGGTTAAACCCAAATCGTTTTCCAACATCTTTAAGCATTGCAGATTTAAATGTAAAAAAATGGCCCGACCAAGGTTTAATTGCACCTTCTAGAATACTCTTTGACTTATCAGAGATAACCAAATCTGGATCAAATTCAATCCTTATACCCAACCCGTTGCACTCAGGGCATGCTCCAAAAGGCGAATTGAAGGAAAATGTTCGAGGTTCCAAATCGCCAATGTTAATTCCACATTCTGGACATGCATTTCGTTGAGAGTAGAGAAAGTCTTTATTCTCATCGGAAGCGATCACTAATCCCTTTCCTATTTTTAGGCCGGTTTGGACAGATTCAAACACTCTACTTTTCTCTTCTAACGATGGTGTAATTCTATCGATAACCACAGAAATTGAATGTTTTTTTTGCTTATCCAAACGAGGATAAATTGCTCTTTCTTCCTCATCAAGGTTTATCACTTGCCCGTCTAACCTAACCCTGGAAAATCCATCTATTTTTAGTTCCTGAAAGAGCTTCTCGTATGTTCCCTTCTTCTCTTGAACAATTGGTCCTAATATGTAGATTTTTTTCCCTTCGCAGGACTCAATGATCGAATCTACTATTGCCTCTGTGGATTGGCTTCCAATTCTTCTTCCACAATTGGGGCAGTACGGAACGCCAATTCTTGAGTAAAGGAGCCTGAGGTAATCATATATTTCCGTGGCAGTTCCTACGGTTGATCTAGGATTCTTGCTACTGCTTCTCTGCTGAATTGAAATCGCTGGAGACAATCCGTCAATATGGTCTACGTCAGGCTTCTCCATTATCTCTAGAAATTGTCTGGCGTAGGCTGAAAGTGACTCCACGTATCTTCTCTGGCCCTCTGCATATATAGTATCAAAAGCAAGTGTAGATTTCCCAGATCCGGACAAGCCTGATATTACAACGAATCTGTTTTTGGGGATCTCTACATTGACATTTTTCAAATTATGTTGTCTTGCTCCTTTGATGATAATCTTGTCGTGCAAATACTACACAACCTCAGCCATCGAGTACTGTCCCAGAGCATTTCTAATCTTTGATAATTTCTCTCTCGTCTCTATAGCCATTTCAAAATCCAAATCCTCAGCAAATTTTCTCATAACGCTTTCAGTCTCTAATGCAAGTTTTACCAGGTCAGTTCTAGACATCGAACGTAGGCTAACCACAAAATCAATATCTTCGTTACCGTTTTCAGCAACAGGCTTTATAACAGATTTAGGGTTAATTTTATTTGCTATATTATATTCGATCTGTTTATTTCGCCTCCTATTCGATTCAGCAACAGCCGATTCCATTGATTTGGTAACGTGATTTGCATACATAATTACAGTACCATCAATATTTCTTGCGGCTCGTCCGAATGTTTGAATCAGACTCGTAGAGTTACGAAGGAATCCCTCTTTGTCTGCATCCATAATCGCAACCAAGGACACTTCTGGGATATCGAGTCCCTCCCTCAATAAGTTAATTCCTACCAGTACATCAAACTTACCCAAGCGCAACTGCCTTATCAATTCAGTTCTCTCTAAATTTTGTATCTCAGAATGAAGATATCTTACTCTTAAGCCATTTTTGGATAGATAGTCTGCTAAATCTTCAGCCATTCTCTTAGTTAGAGTTGTTACAAGGATTCGCTGACTTTTCTGCATTCTTGCTCTTATTTCTGTAATAAGATCGTCTATTTGATTAACAGCTGGTTTGAGAATAATTTGAGGATCAACCAGCCCTGTTGGACGTACTACCTGTTCTATAACCTGGTAACTCTTTGCTATCTCGTAGTCTCCTGGCGTTGCCGATACAAATATGACATTTTTCAGATAGTTCTCGAATTCCTGATACTTTAGAGGCCTATTGTCAAAAGCACTGGGCGAGCCTAAAGCCATAATCTACCAAGTTCTTCTTGCGTGTATAATCTCCATTATACATTCCATGTAGCTGTGGGATAGTTACGTGTGACTCATCCACCACGAGCAGGAACTCTTCGCCAAAAAAATCAAGTAAACAAAAAGGGGGAACGCCGGGCAATCTACCGTCTAAATGACGAGAGTAATTCTCTATCCCGGAACAATATCCTAATTCCTGTATCATTTCGAGATCATACCCGACTCGCGATCTTAACCTCTGTTTTTCCAGTTCGGAAGGTAATTCCGGAATCCAACTTTCGAGTTCACACTTTATAGATTGTATAGCGGCCATGCGAGAATGATCATCTATTATATAATGCTTTGCTGGGAATATCTTGATGGAACCTAATTCTTTAATTCGCTTTACTGTCGTGGGATCGTAAATTGAAATCCTTTCTATCTCGTCGTCAAGTAGAGAAACCCGGATCATATCTTTAGAGTATCCCGGGTATATATCGATGGTATCTCCGCGAACCCTGAAGCTCCCTTGCAGCGGAGAGATATCATTTCTTTCATAGCGTGCATTTATAAGCCGATGAACGATTTTCGTCCGTGTGATATTCGTCCCAACTTTTAATTGAAGTGCAGACTCCTCCCATTCGGTTGGAGAACCAAGAGAATATATGCAAGAGACAGTGGAAACGATAATAGTTGGTTCGCCAGACATTAGCATCGCGGTAGCTTCTAGCCTCATTTTTTCTATCCTTTCATTTATTTCGGTCTCTTTTTCAATATATGTATCACTTTGCGGTATATAGCTTTCAGGTTGATAGTAATCATAAAAGCTGACAAAGTATCCAACATTGTCGTGCGGAAAAAATTCCTTAAATTCAGTATATAATTGAGCAGCCAAGGTCTTGTTGTGGGAGATAACAAGTGCATTTTGGTTTGTACGAGCAATCACATTGGCGATAGTGTATGTCTTACCGCTACCTGTAACGCCAAGCAAAGTCTGACAGCCACGTCTTTCTAACACACCCTTTGCTAGGGTATCGATTGCAATTGGCTGGTCACCACTTGGGGGATAGGCATTCTCAGATAGCGTGAACTTCTGTTCTCTCAACCGCAGCAAGCTCTATAACACAGCGAGAATATATTGCTATATCTTGGTCGATATATATGAATTACCTAAATGATAGATTCATTTCGTAAATAACAGAATTTATGCATTGCAAATAAGACGGATGAACTTGACCATTGCACTAAAAAGATTGCCTCTATCTTGAGTTGATAAATGAAAAACAAACGATTCTATAATATATTGCTGGAACGTAATCGACCTGATGGCAAGAGGAATCCTTTTGTTTAACCACTCCCTCTATTAATTATGAAACATTTAGTCTCCTCAATGACTAGTACGGACTTCGTTTCTGTGTTGGAAGGCGAAGGTAAGATGAGAGTCGATGATTTCATAAAAGGAGCAATCGAACTGGCTGAAGATGTCCACGCAGATAGTCTCAGAGAAGACGGTTCATCTTCATTTTTGGAAACGCATACTTGGCCGGTCGCAATAGATGTTATGAGGCATTACAAGTCATTAAATCGTACAATTACAAGTGTGGAGATTGCCTCGGCTATTCTACATGACATATCCGAGGACAATGATAGAATTCTAGACCTGTACAAGACTAAGGATTATGGATTTGAAGCTTATCTGAAATACAGATTTGGAAGTAGGGTATATTATATTGCTATGAATTTGAAGTTAAAGGATCTTGATGGGTATGATGGAAAAAACGAAGAAGAGCGACAATTATTTAGATTTCATGAGTACTGTGATTTTCTTGTGACTGCTGATTATGATATCAAGGTAATTAAATTGGCTGATAGGCTTAATAATATGAGATTTATACTGAACATTGCAAAACAAAATAAGAAGATAGTATATGATAAGATAAAGAGGTACCTAAGAGAGGCAGAGGATTTTTATTTGGCATTTACAATATTAAAGCCAAAAACTCCTGATATTTATAAAAAATTGCGGTCTTGCTACGAACATTTAAGGTCAACCTATTACGAATACACTCTAACTATGCCTCAAACTGAAGGCATTTCAGATACCGCATAATAGGGTTATCCAAATCTTGGTGACTCGATTTGAGAGTAGTTGAATAAAAGCACTTTTTCATAGTAAGCACGATAATGTGACTCTAGAATGGCATATTATAATAAAATGTTCTATTATTTAGTCAGTTAAATTTTTGCCAGAGAATTTGTTTCATAACCAATTTAAAAGGCATTAATTAGACATATCATTGTAAATTGGAGTCCTCTCGACTAAAAATATCAGTGATAATAAAGCTTGAGCCAGATTTTTCGGAGGGAAATGTAAGTTATAATTCAGACGGTACCCTTAATAGGGCTGAAACAAAGAGCATCCTTGGTCCGCATAGTGCAGTTGCGTCAATGGGTGCCTTAAGCACAAAGGTAATGTACGGTGCCGAGGTTTCAGTTGGGACCATGGGTCCGCCAATCGCCGAACAAGCCCTTCAGCAATCCCAATTAATATGTGATGCTGACGAGCTTCATTTATATAGTGATAGAATTTTTGCTGGCGCCGATACGCTAGCGACAGCGGAAGTGCTTCGCGCTGGCATAGGTAAGATGCATAATGGCGAAAAATCTGATATCGTATTTTCAGGTCACCGCGCATCAGATGGTGAGACAGGTCAGACTGGCCCACAGACAGCCTGGAAATTGGGTTATCCGTTCTTTGGAAACGTAATAAATTTTAGTGTGGATGTTGAAAATCGTCTTGCAAGGATAACACGAGTGGTCCCTATACAAGGACTATATGATGTAATTGAGGAGATCGAGACTTGTTTGCCAATTTTCATTACAGTTCATCCCTCCTACAAACCTACATTTACCACAGTATCACAGAGATTGTCCTTTTTTAAATGTCAAAAAGAGGCTAGAGATCGTGGGGCTCTTTATAAGGACTACCTAAAGACCTTCACGGCCCAAACGTTAGGGGTAGATCCAAAGCTAGTCGGCTTACCTGGATCACCCACAATAGTCTACAGAGTTGAAAAAATACCTAGGGCCAAGACGAGCAGGATGGCAGAAATTGTAGATGGTTCAAATCAAGACCAACTGCGTACTGTTGCAAAGAAAATCACAGACATGATAAAGGTGAGAGAAATATGAGTAACAATATGCAGTCAATCTCGCCCTCTACCCCGGAAGTATCTAAGGAAAATTATAGACATTTGTATGTCGTGATGGAGCATGAGGAAGGCAAACTTCTACCCGTGAATTTCGAAATGTTAGGTGAAGCAAGACGATTAATGGATCAGTTTAATGTAAGATATGCTGCTGAAGAAAAGGTTGTTGCAGTATTATTGGGTAATAACATGAGAAATCAATGTGACACGTTAATTAGTTATGGTGCAGATGCTGTGATATACGCAGATGATCCAGAATTGATGTATCATAGAAATCTGGTTTACACTCGGGTTATTAGCCAGATAGCGAATGATAAGGAGTGTAGTAAGAAAATTTCATCCAGATATGGCGAAGAATTTAAGCGACCTCGATTCATGTTTTTTTCTGCAGATGATACCGGAAGGCACCTATCAGCTACAGTTCTGGCCGAATTGGAATCTGGGTTAGCCTCAGACATTAACAAGCTTGTAATTGATGATATTGAATTAAAACATGAGCACAAAACTAAGGGTCAACCTGAAAAATATAACAAGACGTTAGAAATGTACAGACCAGATTTCTCAGGATTTCTGTGGACTACAATATTGTGTCTTGATAATAGGCATCCTAACAACAAGAGGGAATATCATCCTCAAGCTTGTAGCATTATCCCCGGCGTTTTTCAGCCAATGGAGCCAGATATTAATAGAAAAGGCGTTATCGTGGATTTCAAAGCGATGCTAAGTGTGGATGATTTAGGTGTCAAGATTATAAGTAGAAAAGTAATGAAAAGTCCGATCGACTATGATAGTCACAAGGCAATTGTGAGCTTTGGTCGCGGGATCAACGAATCTCCGGAAGAAAATATAGCATTGATAGATAGTCTAAAAAGGGAATTAGGTGCAGAAGTAGGCATATCCTTACCAATCTCAAAAAAGCCATACATCCTTTCAAACTCCAAGCTGTCAAGCTATATAACATCTGAACGAGTGATCGGAACGAGTGGCCGCAAGGTTGCACCGACGTTGTATATTGCAGTGGGAATAAGTGGAGCAATGCAACATATAGCTGGTATGAAAGAATCAGAATTTGTTATCGCAATTAACCCTAATACCGACTCTCCGATTAGAGATGAGTGTGATATATTCATCAAAGGGCGAATGGAGGACGTATTACCTGAGTTAATCGATGAACTCAGAAATTTGAAAGCACCAGTGGAAGTGAGAAGCTAACCAAATGGAGAAGTTCGACGTAGCGATTGTTGGAGGAGGATCGGCTGGGTTAGCTCCACTGAAACAGCTATCAAATCTTGGAAAGCAGGCGGTTCTTTTAGAAAGTGGGAAGACTATTGGTTCAAAGAGCATTTCCGGAGGCATTCTTTATTCAAAAAAACCAAAACACGGCAAAACTTACAATGTGGAGGACGTCTATGGTCAAGAGTTTGTTACAGAGGCTCCCTTAGAGAGATTGATTACAAAGTACATACTTCATGCTACATCAAATGAGAAAGTATTTTCAATAGACCTAAGTTCTGCACACAGTTACCAGACCAACTTTGCTTATTCAGTACTTATGAACAAACTGAATTCGTGGTTTGCAAAGCAAGCAGGAGAGAGTGCAGAAAAGTGTGGCGGAGGGATTATTCCTGGCGTTCATGTTCAGTCGATAGAGTGGAAAGACGGAATTACGATAGTAGAAACCAATGAACTAGAGAGATTCCAGGTCAGGGCAATAATCGCTGCAGACGGCGTCAACTCCGAAATTGCAGAGCTTACCGGAGCTCGGCCAAAATTTGTACCTCAAGAATTGTACCAAGGTGCTAAAGTCTTGATCAAATTGCCAGAACAGCTTATGGAGCAAAGGTTTGACATTTCAGGAGATGACGGCGCCGCGCATCTTTTCTCTGGTGACATAGCCCAAAGACATATTGGCGGAGGCTTCCTCTACACTAACCGAGATACTATATCTCTGGGTGGCGTCTATCACTATGATTCCCTCCTTGAAAAGGTTGTTGAGCCATATGAACTCATTAATAAATTAATCCTAAACCCACTGGTCAGAGAATTCATAAAGGATGAGGTACCACAGAAGGAAGAAATTGACAAGGCTCTACCGAAAGAAGAGCAACTTAGAATCAGATTCGCAGTAAGCAAGTTAATAAAAACTTGGCAAGACTTGCGCCTGTCGTATTACTCCACCTCAGGCTCGGAAGGCCTCATAAAGAGCGGAAAATACAAAACACGAGAAGAGATCGTAAATAGGCTGGATCTAATCCGCAAAGAGCTTGGTTCGAAATATCGTACTAAATTTATCACAGACTATGTTGAATTGGAATATAGTGCCAAGCTTGTTCCTGATGGAAAAAGATGCAGAATGAAAAAACCAAGCTACAAAAACGTGCTGTTCGTTGGAGACTCTGCAGGCAGGGGGATTTTTATAGGTCCGCGCATTGAAGGAATCAATGTAGGTATCGATGATGCGGTGAGGGCCGCCAACGCCGTTTCAAGGTCACTTGATAGAAATAATTTTGAGTACGAATATTTGGGAGGATTCTATGCTCATTCTGTTGACGAGAGTCCTTATACAAAGGACATGAAGCAAATTGATAAAGACTACCTTAAGATATTTCTAACGGCTGCAAAAGATATCCCTAAGGATATTATAGGTTCACGGTACAGTATGATATTTAAGCTAATGTCAAGTGAAACGTTTAGGGGACTTGCCGTAGGATTTGCAAATATATTAGGATATGACCGTCTTCTTCCAATTTTGGAATCGGAAGAAACATACAGTCAAGTACCCATCGAGCTTGCTGAAAAATTGGGTAAACGAGTGACGTCAGATTATCAACCCTCCATCCCGTCGATCGCAGAACGAGTTGCAAAATTAAAATATGACGACGACACAGTGTCTCATATTATAGTAAATAAACCGACCAGCGAATTCATGAAGAAGATGGTCTTGCTTTGCCCCACGAAATGTTACAGCATAGAAGATAACCAGGTTGTGCTTCAACATGAGGGCTGTATTGAATGTGGTACATGTGCTCTAGAAACTCAATGGAGGCACCCGAGAGGAGAAAAAGGTATATCTTATCAATATGGCTAGAGTCTAGTCTAGCACTCTTTCATGCTTTATCTCCACTTAATGGAGCAACCGATTGAAGGATCGAACCCATTCTCAATTTTACCACCCTCAAGTAACGTCTTTATGTTATTTTCCATTATGGGAGTTCTAACAATGCTATTTGGCTCAACAGCATCGTTTAGTCTGCCATGGTAAACCAATTGTCTATTTGGATCAAATAGATAAGGATCCGGAGTACATACTGCACCATATTTTCTTGCTACATCCTGACTTTCATCTATAAGGTATGGAAAATTCAGCTGATATTTTTCAAAGAATGTTTTCATATTTTCAAAACCTTCTTCGTCATATTCTGGATCGTTACTATTAATACCCACAACCTGCAGATCTGTCTTCTTAAACTTTGATTGCAATTTTACTATATCACCTATTCTAGCTTTAACGTACGGGCAGTGATTACAAATAAACACTACTAATAGAATCTTACTTGTGTCAAATCGGTCTAGCGAATATATTTCACCATCCGTACCTTTAAGTGCAAATGGTGGCGCTTTGGAACCTGTCTTTAACGTCTGCGTAGACTCTGTTTTTACCATTACCTGATGAACGTATAATCAACTAATAAGAATATCTTGTTCTTGGCTGAAAACCTCTAACTCACCAGCGAATATACTGTCGACTGAATAAACTATTGGGATTATGAGCAAGTTGCTGATAGTTCTTGTGTCCTAACCTCAATTTTCCTATTTATTTTTTCCCACCTAAACTATTGCATATTACCCTCCAAAAATTCATATTCCTTAATCGATTATCTGTATTCACTGGTGTGTTGTAGCAAGGAATTATGAAGCGCATAGAAATTATTGTACCACATGAGCGATTGCGTGAAGTTAACGAAATCCTTCACAATCATAAAGTCGGTGGCCTAACGTTTTATGATATAAAGGGAAGAGGTCGTGCAAAGCGTGAGCCAATAGCGGTTGGGCGAGGGGTTATGCGTTATGTCCCTGAATTCGGATCCAGAACGAAGATCGAGGTTTTGGTTTCGGACGATAAATTGAAGCCCATTGTTCAGGATATCCTAGATGGCTTGAGCACAGGTTCTGCTTCAGACGGTAAGATTTTTGTATATGACGTCCTTGACGCATTTGACATTGGTACCAGGGAAACTCAGGATAAGGCATTATAGTCCTTTGCATAAAGAGGGACTAATAATAATACGAACAATTTTTCAGAATTCAAAAATGCTAAATTGCAGAGTAATATCGTGGTCTCAACATATGTAGTTAGTCAAATAGTAATTATTCGGCATTTCATGTCAAGACAGAAATTTTTATGCTTAGCGAGATAACCCGGATATCAAATCCTTGTAGTTTTTGATAAGGGCAGGGTCAACAATCCCCTGGACCACTATTTCGCTCCCATCTTCAAGGCTTATATCCATTGCCACGGCACTATATGGAATTTCAAATTTCTCGATCTCAGATTCGTCTGACGTATCATAAATAATTCTGCATTCTCCTGTTTCACATGTATATCCCAAGACCCTTTCGATCCTTCTTGTACCAGATCCGCCCCCCCTTCCTCCAGCTGATCCCCTAGACTCCTGTACTAGCAAGAAGAAAATATCTATTGGGTATCTTTTAGAAAGATCAATCTCATTGCTTGATACAACAAGTTTTCTACTATGCGAAACAAATATTTCATGAATCGAATCAGATGCCATAGTAAACCTACTACATATCAATTTCGATCTAGCAATAAGTACTTTTTCAATAATCGCTCATGTAGATGCTACAACTCAAATCAGCATACGCGAACTACTGTTCTTCAATGGATGAAATGATTAAATTCGTATCCGATCAACGCATCCTTAGCCTAAAGAATACGTGACTTAGTACTCCACAGTGCGATTGTCATTAAATGGCCTTCTTGCTGATAATGGTTGATTCGGTTGCACAATCGTACTTCTTTGCTGTCTATACCTTTTGTAATCCTCATCTACTTCCATCGCTGCTGCCAACATCTTACTTCTTATTGACTTGGAAGATTGCAAGAACATCTTAGTATCTTTTGGTAGACAATGGCCGCCTATTCCATCCCTTGGCTCAAGTATATCCACATTCCATTTTGTGTTTAAAGCATCACGTAATTCTGCAAAATTTATGTTGTTTGCTTGACAGTAAAGATAAAGATCTTCGGCAAATGCTATTTGTAGATATCTGTGTGCATTTTCAGCAATCTTTGTAATTTCAGCAATTTCTACTTGAGGTACTGGATGCATACGAATCCCCAAGCTCTTGGGAGTATTCACTGTATCATGATCTTTGATATTATTGTTATTCGTATTTTCGTTATATTTCTGTCCTGATCCTAGTGCTACTGCTACTGGTACTCCTGCTTCTGTTCGGCCTTCCCCTTCTCCTCCTCCTCTCGTCCTCCTAGTACTCTACCATCATAAAATTGCATGGCTACATTTAGACAGCACTCACAAACTCCACCCAATACTCGCAACTGATTGACACCATGCTCTTCTTGTTCTAATGCATACCAGCGATGTGGAGCATGAGCTACATGTAGTCTATGATTAAGCATTTCAAATACCTTCTTTGATGTACCTTTTGGAATAGTACTTTCTATTGATACTAGTGCTCCATTCTTTGCTTCTTTTGAAATCTTTTCAACTATAGATAATAGACCATCTATTTGTGGAGAAAACATGTCATCTGGTTTGTGAGTAGAAACGCATATGATAAAGACATCGAATTCACTAAAATCGATAGCGTTATTGTTATTACTGCTGCTAGTACTACTGCTACTACTACTACCACCATCACTACCGTCATTACCACCAATCTTTTTTATTCCAGCTAATTTCTGTGCACGATCTATTGCTTTTGTACTTATATCATAGCCATACGTATCAAATCCTCCTTGTTCCTTGACATATTTTGCTACGGGTAAACCGAGTTGACCCAAACCTATCACAAGAACTTTGTCGAGCAAACTCTTACTGGACGAGTAACTGCCGCAATTATCAGTCAATTTGAGTTGAGTACCAAGATAGCCTAGACCAATTTCCGAGGTTTTATAAACACCTTGGACCTTTTGATACCTAATCATATCGGATTTCATCAGGAAGGCAAGATAATTATAAAATTGATTGTGGGTAAGGAACGCCTTGAACATAATTTCAGTTTTTGTAGCACCAGAAATAGCTGCAGTTAATATTTGTACCCTTATTTCATTCTCAGTTCTCTTCTTCATCTATAATATAATTCTAAGTAGGCGGATGAATAAAAGCAAAACAAAACTATATTATAGTAAATAATATGGATCAAGACGGGTTTTAGAAATGCTGCCGAAGTGATTCTGACAGGCATGAAAATAGCACTTTAGTTGCAGGATATAGGCGATCAAAAACCCTGGGTGTATATATACGCAGTTGGAAAACATACAGTTAGTGCCTTGCAGATAGTGTTTGGCTCGTCTAAACTGACCTAATCCAGGTATAACGATTAAAGCAATCACGTCTTCATGGAGACAGGCGATATAGTAATTTCGGGGGATGAGATACCTTCATCGATATCGCTATCTGTCGACACTAAAACTCGTCCCTGGCACGTAACGTAAATTTCCGACAGGCGTACTACGATTTAGAACTAAAAGGTCCCCGCTGAAGGACGATTTTGAAAGTACTGCAATTAGCTTAAAAAAACTCATTTCGGAGTATCGAATTGAACTAAGCATCTATTATTGGAACGTGTTAAGATTTGGTGCGTGTTAAGATTTAGTGTAATTTTTTTTATAGAAATCATTCCAGAAGTATGTAGAATGCAGTAGGTAGCTGACAGAAGACGAATAAATGTAGGCGAACAAAAGGTAAAAATTAAAAAATCTTTCATGATTCAATAACAATTGCTGTTATTGAACTAGGGTATAATGACTCGGAGTAGCATCTAATTATTTCGACTAGAATTAAAACAATCTTATTATAAGAATAAGGCGGTAAAGATTCGAATGACCGAAGTTAATCTTCAAGATATCTCCTCTTTTTACTTTTCTGCCACTCCGGCTGAAATTCACAGTAGAATGAAGGCTGGAGAGCTTAAGATAGCAGTATATGGATTGGGTCATGTGGGATCTAGTATTGCATCTGTTTGGCTTAGAGCCGGTGCACATGTTATAGGCCTAGACAAATCACAAAAGGTAATAAAAAATGCCACGAAGGGTACAACTCATATTCCAGAACCTGGGGTGAATGAAGCATTTAGCAAAGGTATTAGAGAAAATAGATTCAAAGTTTTCGAGAATGAGTCACAGGTACCAGACCATTGTGCCTTTAAAATAATTTGCGTACCAGTTCTGGCGAAAGATGGCAAAGCCGACTTGACCTCCGTAAAGGAAGTTGCTGGAACAATAGCACCACATTTGAATAAGGGCGACATTGTTGCATTAAATCCAAGTGTTCCGCCAGGAACTACGGAGGAACTTTTGATACCGATCCTAGAACAGAAGAATGGTAATTCGTTAAGAGCCGAACGGGACTTCTACGTTATATACAATCCAGAAAGAATCTATGTGGGAAGGGCCATTGAAGATATAGAGAAAAATTATCCAGCTATCGTTGCAGGAGTTGGCAACTTGAGCTTAGAAATCGGAATTAAGCTCTATTCTATTATTTTTAATAAAGGTGTTAAGGCCATGACTAACATCCGGGCTGCTGAAGCTGAGAAGCTGTTCGAAGGCGTTTATCGAGATGCGAACATTGCTATAGCCAACGAACTAGCTAAAATTTGTGATAGCTTAGGGGTAGATTTTTGGGAGGTAAAGGCTGCAGCTAATTCGCAACGCTTTTGTCAGCTACACGATCCGGGGATAGGTGTAGGAGGTGCTTGCATTCCCATTTATCCGCAGTTTGTTCTGCAAGCTGCAGAGAAGGTTAAAGCAGAAGGAAATCTAATCCGCTTGTCTAGATCCATTAATGATTCGATGCCTAGCTACGCCGTGAAGCGAGCAATTTCTCTTCTAAAGAGAGAGGGAAAACACAAGAAGACACCTGCAGGTGCAGTCATAACGCTCCTTGGTCTCGCATTTCGTGGTGACGTCTCTGATACAAGGCTCTCTCCAACATATTCTGTCATAAATGAATTAAAGAAGTATAGCATTCTAGAAATAAGAATTCATGATCCATTTGTTATACGGGATCCTATATTGGAAAGTGAAGAGAAAATAGTTCTTTATTCAGATATCAAGAAGGCACTTGCAGGTGCTGATTTGGTAATAGTAGTTGCCAATCACAGTGAATATCGAATGCTAAATCCAGAGATAATGGGAGATGCAGTAGTCTACGATGGAAGACGAATATTAAACGATGCCTTCATTACTAATGAGCAGATCGTATATGAGTCAATAGGAACTGGATCGTCACACAGCCTTAGACAATAACACTATGCATTAGTTTCATCATTTTTTATATATTAAATAAGTGACACAAGATAAAACTGAATTCTAATGGTACCCAAATTTAATATATCTCTTGGAGGGAACAAAATTATTAATGAAATCACATACTAAACAAAGCTATAACAGTCTAGTAACGCTAACGTGGAAGGAAGATTCTGTCATTATGATCGACCAAACCAAACTACCCAATAAATTAACATATAGAAAATTTCAAGACTATACTGAAGTTGCTAAAGCGATAAAAAGCTTGATGATAAGGGGTGCTCCTGCTATCGGAGTTGCTGGAGCTATGGGACTTGCACTTGCATGCATCAAGAGCAAGGCGACAAATAAAGTTGATCTTATTTCAGATCTACAGCTTGCATTTGAGGTCTTGCGATCGACTCGTCCAACTGCTATTAACTTATTATGGGCGTTAGAGAGAATAATGAAACTAGCAAAAAAAGGGCGACGAGTTAAGGAGATCCAAAATTGTGTCGTTAGAGAAGTTATTAAAATGGCGGCAGAGGATATTGAGATAAACAGGAAGATTGGGAAAATAGGATCGGGGTTATTTAGGAATGGCGAGATAGTCATGACACATTGCAACGCAGGGTCATTGGCGACTGTAGGATATGGTACTGCCCTAGGTGTCATCCGCGCGGTCAAAGAGTCTGGGAAGAGTATAAGTGTAATTGCTACAGAGACTAGACCTGTCCTACAAGGCTCACGTTTGACAGCGTTTGAACTTAAACATGATGGTATAGATGTAAGTTTGGTCCCAGACACAGGCGTAGGACTTTTGATGGCGAGAGGTATTGTAAAACGTGTTATAGTAGGCGCAGATAGAATTTTACGAACCGGGCATGTATACAACAAAGTTGGCACATACCAGATTGCAACTCTCGCAAAGGCGCATAAAATTCCCTTTTACGTGGCAGCTCCCCTATCATCATTTGATCTCAAAAGTCGAATTGAGGACGTGGTAATAGAAGAGCGCGACTCAAAAGAGGTAACGAAAATGGCAGGCAAAAGAATAGTCCCAAGAGGGGTACACATATTTAATCCAGCATTCGATATTACTCCTCCCAATTTAATTACTAACATTATAACTGAAAAAGGACTGCTACAGCAGCCCTTGAATGAATCTATACAAGACCTCTTCAAACTTTCAATAACCACATGAGAAATGATAGAAAAATAATCATCTACAGAAATTTCAAAGTTCAAACATCCTGACCTTTTAGAATCCCTTTATTTGCTTAGGATTTCATCAAATTCATTTCATTATATAATGATGATTTTAGAATTTCAACTTTAATTACTAACAACACTGACTGACTGTAGGTATAAATCGGGTTGCACGATACAAAAGCCGGTCTGTAATTGCCAGAGATCAATTATAAAGGATTTAGATTTTTGGATTCGGTATTGATCAGGAGTTCATTGATGCAATGATGCAATGATTATTTGGCGATGAGATGCTTGTTGGATCGTTCCAAATGATTTGTATATCTGGAGAAAGAAAAGCAAATTGGATAGTACCTAATTCGGGTGTGTAGACAATGTTATTACTTAAAACCGATTCAAAAGACTCATTATCAATTTTGCATTTAATCCAGGCCTCTACGAACTAATCTGAACTATTAAATACCCACCTAAATCCTATCATTTAAAGCAGCTTATGCCTCTGTAAACGATACTAAATGATGTCCATCATTCGATGGAACTGTTCAGGCAAACGTCAACTAATATTCAATGTAATATTGGGATAGCAATAAGTATTTATCATCTGGTTGATGAGGTAATTTGGATATGTCGTCTCAGACCGTTTCGGAGGATCAAGTTTATGCAGCATTAAGGAAATGTATGGATCCAGAAATTCCTGTAAATGTGGTTGACCTTGGTCTTATTTATGATGTTAAAGTTAAGCCCGAAAATACGGTAGATATCAAAATGACGATGACGACTAGAGGATGTCCTTTGCACGATACATTGGTTGGTGACGTAAAGAGGTACGTAGGGAGAGTTACTGGAGTTCAAAATGTTGATGTAGAAATAGTGTGGGATCCTCCATGGGATATAAACAAAATGGATCCAAGTGTTCGTGAAAAAATGGGCTTTGGCAAGCCAAAACTCCGATTTCAAGTCGATTACGAAACTTACAAACCTGCCAAAACAGGAAATTCTACCGCCGAGCAGGATGGATCATTAATCTTGTTAAATGACAAGAATCAAGGATTTATGGTAAATCAAGCGATTGTCGAGTTCTGGAGTTCATGTGATGGAACAAAAACTGTCAATCAACTCACTGATCAATTCGCGTCGAAATTAGGTATGCCAAGAGAGCAAGTTGAACAAGAGGTGGTACAGCTGATCCAACAACTTTTGGAGTCAGAATTGCTCAAACCTTGATTTTGAAGATAGGACTAAAATTTCCTATATCAAGTCATGATAGATGACTTAAAGAAAATTCTACGCAGCGAGAAGGTTATTGTGGAGTTGGGTATGGGGGACGGAGGCGTCTTGCAAAAATTGGCCGAAGACCAGATGGGATCTCAATCGGTGGCCTATGTGGGGATCGAGAAAGATAAGAATTTAGCTGACCAAGCCCGAATGCGTGTGAAACTACAAAACGTTACGATAATAAATGAATTGTTTGAGAACACTTTGATACGTTTCAATGACCAATCCATAGATCTAATTGTCATGGTACTACCGGATCCTGAATACATTGATCCAATTTATCAGCAAAAGTGGGGATCATTTTACAAGGTAATTCGTTCGAAACTGAAGGACAGTGGGATCCTTAAGATTGTAACTGAAATCATTGATGATTTGCTAGAACCAGTGTCAGATGAGAGTTACTCAACACATGTCAACTGGCTTATTAAGGCATTTTTGGATCTAGGGTTCAAATTACTCGACAGGAAAGACGGCTCGCCACTGGATTACACCAGTATTTTCCTTGATAAGTTTAGGGCTGATCCACACAGGATTCGTATGGTCACACTAGAGTTCGGAAAAAGTAATTCGCGAAAACCCTTTTCCATCTAGGGTGAGTCTTGTATCGCAGAGGTATTCCAGCTTGTTTATTCCTACGGATCGATTTCACGAAATACGTCATCTCTGAATAAACCTAACGAATCTCGCCTGATGCTTCTGGTCCACATCTAAAAATTATCGAGTCTAGCACTGGATTTTTATTCTAATCAGGTTGTTCGAAAATCATATCGTGGTTGCCAATCCTTTGCAGATAAGATATACGGCCGAAATGTGGGCAGCTTCTCTTTTTCCGGACCTATACTGAATGTACGTCGCTTAAGCTTCAACTTTAGATTAGAAGGCTTCACATATACCTCCACTTCCTTTTCACCTAATAAACATGCATCGTTTAATGGGTCAAATTTATTTACGTCAAGACATCGAAGTTTGGACAAACCACTCTTGCCATTCAAGGTTCCACCATGCCGGAATATTCGATGTACGTCTATAGTAACCTGCGGATCTATTTTTATTCCGATTTCCTTTGCATATTTAAGAATATACTGGCTAAAACTTTCATATCCTCCGATCTCATGAATGAAGTTTGTCAGCTTCGACGCCGAGGAATGGTTGATTCGAAGTTTTCTTGCTAGTCTCATACTCCAGCCGTATCTAAACCCTGTCCTTGGGAATTTGATGCTAAATTTATCACTTGCTAGCTTTCGTACTCCGATCAAATCTGGTCTTATTCCATTACCAAGGATATAACCCGCTAAGTCAGATCTGGCGCGCGAGTCAAGAAGTTGGAAACACACATCATGAATGTATAAATGAAAACCACTGTTCCCAGAAAAATATACGCCAATGTTATCGTAAGGAATTCCAATCTCCTCAGTGAGGATATCAATAAGCTTATTTACCTCTTTCCTGAGGCCGGCGAAACAGTTACTACAAGGAATGGATTCTACTCGAACAGTACAAGTTTTGCAAATCGAACATCGTTCATGTGTCGTCTCCAGCAATTTGCCGCAGTTGCCGCAGATGGTATACCGATGGGATGATTCACATGGAAGTACTAAGTCTTTTGCATCAATATCAAAAATAAGATCTGCACCTTTCCATTCTTTGTCTTGCATGGCAAGAGATGGGAAATTGTAATAGGCATTCGAACAATAGAAGTCAGATGGGGTGTCTCTAATCAAAGTAGCATAAACTTCCTTTATATTGTTGAATGATAAATGTCTTATCATACCTGTTTGAAACTTCATGCATCCAAATTCTCTTTCCTTTATCCTTGACGGCATCTCAACAATTTCACTATAATTAAAATAATATTCTCTAAATGCACTCCGGACAAACAAAGCATCGTTTGTTAAGTTCTTTATGTTATTCAAAGTACTTTAGGTTACTATTATTTAGTACCGCACATAAATTGCACTGGATTTGTTATTTCACCGCACTCTGAAGTACGAAAGCATAGATCTTCGCTACTTAATTTACTGCAAGAAGGAACATAATATCGAGTCTGGCCGCCCTTCAGCCCAGCCAAGTGCTCCAGCTGGTATCTGGTTATATTCTCGTTAAAATCTGGTGCGTTACGAAAGAGAGTAACGATATCATCTATACTCTTTCCGATAGAAAGCATGTATGTTCCTAGCATGAGTCTTGCAGTGTGTGGCAGATTCTCACCTTTTGCCATTATCTCTAGCGCATGTTTTATGCAAGGTGGGAAAACTGAAATTCTAGGCAGACTATACTCATAAAATGGTCTGAACTTTAGTGTCAAAGACTTCGCTTTCCGTAGGATAGGTTCAGGAACATTTGATAAGGACATAGCTTTAATCTTTTCGTATATGAAGTTGCTAAGTTCATTCCTTATTAGTCTTACAATCTCATCTGCGTCCAAATACACATACCCGGCATGTAGAGCCTTATTGATTATTTTCCATCCATCTTCGTGAAAATGTGAAGACCTTGTTAGGTAGTCTGTTATTTTCATTCTGAATAATAGAGAATTTTCTGGGTTGATGTCGACTTCAATTTCAAACAACTCCTTAAAAATCTTAAACAAGAGCAAACGCTTCTTTTGTTCGTTCCTTTCATTGCGTAAGTCTTGAATCAGAAAGCCTTCTGCTCGAATAGCTTCGAATAAGGAATGCCTTTTTAGGATTTGTTCGATGTTAATTAATTTAACTAGAATAAGCGCCCCCAAAAAAGTTAAAACTTCCACCTCATATCTTTCAAGGTTCTTATCGATTTTTCCTTGCATTTCAACCTCGACTTTTTTCGCAGCTCTATCAATGATATACTCCATTTCTGGTCTGGTAAATTCGTCTACATCAAGATGACTCTCAGCCAGAAATTTTGAAGCTTCGTTAAGAAATGGGTATTTCGCCAAGTCGGCCGTTCCAAGTTTTAGAGACAATCGTATTCATAATATTATGTCGAACCGAAATAAAAAGCCCATCCTCAGAATATATTAAATTATGATGCTATTTAACTAAGATTGCTTTGACTAGTGGTATTGGATTTCACGTATCTATTGCTGGAGGAATCGCAAATTCCGTTGATAACGCAAGGAAAATTGGATGTACCGCTTTCCAGATATTCACCCGTAATCCTAGGGGTTGGGTCGGAAGAGGGCTCGATATAAACGATGTTAGAAGCTTTCAGAAAAAACTAAATGAGAACAAAATAAAGCCTGACTCAGTAGCCGTTCACATGCCATATCTTCCGAATCTGTCCGCTCCGGAGGGAGTGACCTATCAGAAATCGGTCGAGGTCCTTTCTGAAGAACTGGTACGTTGTAGCACGTTGCAAATACCTCAGCTAGTCATTCATTTAGGCAGTCATCTAGGTAAGGGATCTACGATTGGGATTGGTCAGTTAGTTAAAGCATGTAACAGTTGCGTTAAAAAATCAGATTCAACAGGGAAATCAAGTAAGAAAAAGGGAAATATGGTGAAAATCCTACTGGAGAACGGAGCGGGACAATCAAATTCAGTAGGCGCGACCTTCGACGAGTTAGGCCACATAATAGATATGCTGGATTCAAAACATAGATTCGGAGTATGTCTGGACACATGTCATTGTTTCGCAGCTGGGTACGATTTAAGAAATGAAGTTGGGGTAGACAAGACGATAGAAGAATTTGATGACAAGATTGGCTTAAAATATCTTAACCTTATCCATCTTAATGACTCAATTAATGATATTGGATCAGGACTTGACCGTCACGAACACATAGGGCTAGGCAAAATTGGAAAGGACGGCTTTAGTGCGATCCTTTCACATAGCTCAATAAAGAATCTTCCTATAATATTGGAAACACCCATAGATGAACGACGTGGAGACATTGAAAATTATGAATATGTCAAGGCACTCATGAATATACGAAATTAGGTAGATTAGATAATAATAAAAATAAATCACTTGTTTGAGACAATACTGAACGAAAATCCTTTGCAAATTTTATTTAATTTTCAGCCTGCTCTATTGCCGATATCAAGATGATACTCACATTCTTCACGGCTAGTTCTTTCGATTGTGTTGCGATAGTGGGCATAACAGGTTTTCACAAAATCGTAAAAGCAAAAAGAATAGACTTAAAGCCCCTATTGGGAGGTTGATGACAACATGAGCGAATATGACCAGATCATGAAGCTTGCTTTGGAAAGGGGTTTTTATTTTCCTAGTTGTGAAATTTATTCGGATGCGCTGGCAGGCTTTTGGGAGTACGGGCCAATAGGTCTGAAGATGAAAAATAAATTCATTGATCTTTGGCGAAGAGAACTTGTGAGAAGGGACGGAATGTGGGAGATTGATGGAACCCAAATAATGAGTAAGAAAGTATTCAATGCCTCTGGACATTTAGGAAATTTCAGTGATCCGGTTATCAAATGTACAAAATGCAATTCTACCTTTAGAGCTGACAGATTTGTGTCAGAAAAAACAGGTGAAAATATCCCAGAACGAGCCTCTAATGATACAATTGATATGCTCATCGAAAAGCATTCCGTTCGATGTCCAAAGTGCAATGGTGAATTTGGACATACTAATAGGTTCAATATGATGTTTAAAGTTGAAGTGGGGCCTTCAGCCGACGAAGCCTATCTTAGGCCAGAGACGTGTCAGAGCATCTTCGTGGATTTTGCTCGTGTTTTCAAGATTATGCGTGGTAGATTGCCCATTGCGGTTGCTCAAATTGGGAAAAGTTTTAGAAATGAAATTGCCCCACGACAAAGTTTATTGAGATTAAGGGAATTCTATCAAGCGGAGATCGAAGTATTTTGCAACCCGAAAAAACTAGATGACGTACCAATGTACGACGACGTGAAGAATACTATTATTAATTTTTACGATGAAAGGTCATTGCAAGAATTATCAGCTCAAGAAGCGCTTGATAAAGGCCTTCTACCCAATAGACTAGTCGCGTATTACCTCGCAATATTAAATCAATTTTATTCCAAGACTGGGATTGATATGAAGAGAAGCCGTTTTAGAAGGCTCTCTGATACTGAGAAGGCATTCTATGCTTCTGTTGCATATGACTATGAAGTAGAGACTAGCTTAGGCTGGCTTGAATTAGTTGCTTGTAATTATAGATCAGACTATGATCTTAGAGGCCATTTGACAACAAGTAAGCAAAATTTAGAAGTCATTGATCCATCTGATCAGACCAAGATATTGCCTCATGTTTTCGAACTCTCTATGGGAATTGACAGGAGTTTGTATACCATCCTTGAACATTCCTATTATGAAGATTATGATCATGATGAAAGAGTAGTTTTAAGACTAAAGCCGTACCTGGCACCAATAACTGTGGGCGTATTGCCTCTAATGACTAAGGATGGACTAGGAGAAAAAGCTCGTAGCATTTACGCTGCATTAAGAAAGGATTTTGATGTTTTTTCGGATGAATCTGGGTCAATCGGTAGAAGGTATAGACGATTGGAAGAAATCGGAGTTCCATATGCAATAACTATAGATAAAACATCGATGGCCGATGAGACTGTAACAATTAGAGATCGAGATACTATGGAGCAAGAAAGGGTGAGAATATCTGAATTAAATCAATTCTTATCCAAAGCACTTAAAGTATGTGAATGACGGTGATATCTCTTCTAATCTTGCAGAGGTCGAATCGCTAATCGGCACCTTAGTATAATATTGATAAACTTAATTGATGCTTCCTCGGATCACATCGAATCCGGCCTAGATCTTAAGCCTGTTTGAATATCGACATCCATACTGAATTGGTATACTTTATGAGTAGGGCTGCTTATTGGTGAACTGCTTTAGTAAAAGGACGTTTAAAAATCCCCAGCACATTCCAAATTGTTCAAATCCAGTCTTATAAAATACCTAGAATAGGATAATACATATTAACAACGAGATCGCAAAACAACAATATTTATTTAGCATAACAAGTCTTGAAAAGACATATATGGTGGTTGACAACAGAGGAACAGTTTCCTATGTACGAGTTCTTAAGGAAGACTTGACAATTTTCAGAATTACTCCATCCGAGGGGCCAATTCCAGATTTTAAGGCGGGCCAATTTGTAACGATAGGCCTTCATATCCCAAAAGAAGGCAAAATAATTAGGAGGGCTTATTCTATAGCATCTCCTCCCGAGCAGAAGAAATATTTTGAATTGATTATCAGATGGGTTAGAAAACCTCTTCCGGGTCGCCTGACCACGGAGCTGTTTAGCATCACGGAAGGTGATGAAATTTTGTGGGTTAAACCCACTGGTATTTTCACTATAAATCACAAGAAGCATGACGGAACTGACGATGATAGAAGGATGGTCCTTATCGGAGGAGGGACTGGATTAGCGCCCTTTCTTGCTTACTCTTTGCATTTAAAATCAATAAGAAGCAAGCGAGAAGTAGTGGTCCTACATGGTGCCAGTTACGTTGATGAATTAAGTTATCGGGAGCTACTAACAGAATTAGAAATGGAAAGCCTTGACAGCGGAACGAATGATTGGAATTTCAGGTATAGAGCAAGTATCAGTAGACCACAAGAATGGTTTAATCGAACTTGGAGCGGACAAAAAGGAAGGGTTGAGTCATTTCTTAGACCTAAAGCCGGTACTGACCGATCACCACTTGAAGAACTAGTGGGTGAAAAGATAACCCCTGAGAACACTTCCTTCTACGTATGCGGCTGGCAGGGAACTGTTGATGGAGCACTGGACTATTTGATACCAAAGGGATTCGTAACCGAGCGCCAAAAAAGAAAAGACGGTAGTTACGAAGTGAAATTCGAATCTTACGGTTAAATTACCTTAAGCCTTATATCAGAGAAATAAGACAGAGAACATATATGAAATTTGAGTTCGAGGAATTTTCAACCATAGAGGATGTTTTTCTTTATCTTGTATCTGTAGCACCATACATGAAACAAGTCATGCCTGTCAGCTCATACAAGGGTTACGTCTTCTCTATTATTCCGCTCAGCCCACTATCTGGTGATGTCTTGATGATGGTCTATACAAAAGGATCGCTAGACCAAGGTATGGTAGAATTCGATGTTTCTACCAAAAAGTATAAGCCTGTAAGTTCGCTTGAACGGGCTGATAAGAACTACTTTATTATCCTTAGTCCGAAGACTGCTACGGTTGCTGATGATGCAATCGCGTTCTTAGAATCTAAGAAGTAAAAAAAGAGAAAGATCTAGGGTTTACGAAAAACAGGAGTGGTAACCGATCTCTTCCTAGCGTATCTGCTCACTATATCTTCTGGATACTGTCCATGGAAAAGGCTCTTAGACAATCCCCTCAGGTATCTCATTATGGCCCATGTTCCTGCCTTGATCAACGCCGCCATAAATATCTTCATCATAGGACCATACGTCTTGTTTCTAATAATAATAGGGATTATGTCGTTGATAACCCACAGGTTATGTTGCCAGCATTTCCAGAAAAGAGTGAATTGAGCTTCGTTCAGATTTCCAAAGTGCATGGAGTTTCTCTCTGAGAAATCCTGATAGAGCAGAGGAGCAAGCAACCCTCTCATATTCATTTTACGAAAGTCCTCTATAAGATCGATAGTGTATTGGGTTTCATCTGGGGTTTCGTCTGGCCACCCAATAATTAGGGTCAAAGCTGGGAACCAATGGTTGTCGTTAAGGATCTTTGTTCCCTCTCTTACAACCGTGCCCCATTCTTCTGGTTGGTAGGGTTTGGTTTTTACTCCGAGATGACGCTTTACCATTCTTGGAGCGACTGTTTCAACTCCCAAATTGGTAGCCAGCCATCTTCCGTTATGCTGCATGTTGTTAACTTCTGAAATCTTCCTGATTAGATCGGGAGATGAAGCTACAGCAGATAACGTCATGTGAGTAGTCCCTACAAAATTCGCACCTACAGACTTAAGACCATTCCACAAGTTCAATATTGCGTCAGCATTTGGTATGAAGTCCTTATTGTCACATCCATACAATAACATCTCATCAGATTGAAGCCAGATAGAGTCAAAACCGTAAGCAAGATTTATCTTTGCTTCATATTGTAGTCTCTCAAGAGGGATGTCTTTCTTTGATCTCTTATTGACATCGCAGAAATCACACCCTCTGCCGCATCCTCGCATTGCCTCGACAAGTGAATTTATGGTTGGTCCAGTTATCATTGGGATATTTTCAATGTTCCTCACGAAGGTGTGTAAAAGCTCAGGAGCGTCGCCATTTTCCAAATCACGGAAAAGGTCTAAGGCTAGTTCATCTGCCTCCCCAATAACGACAGTGTCTATGCCGTGGATCTTCATACGATCTGGTCGTGCCAATTCCCATGCTCCATTTCCGCCAACGACTACTTTAAAGTCATATTTTTTCTTGAGCTGGATAATCGAAGCACACATCTTCTTAAATTTCATGGCGACATAGGAAAGCTTTTCAGGAGACATAGTTGTCGTCACAGGTGCCATACCGAGCGGATCCATCACATTTATTCCTAGGACTTTAGTGTTTGGACCTACAGATTTAGCTAACATCTCCGGATGGGCTATGAATATATCGTCGCGTTGGTATTCCTTCAACAATGCCCCCTCTACCCTCCTCAATCCACACTGCGCTACTTTTACCTCTCCAGTAGTTTTGTCGGTCTCCACACTAGGACAAAACAACTTGTCAAAAACAAATTCAGGTACTAACTCGTAAGGTCCACAAGCGATGAATCCGTAAAGAAAATTTCCCCGATAATTTGTCATTAAGCTTCTATCTGCCGTCAAAACTATCCTCTTACCAACTGCCATTTTATAATCAGTACCCCACGGATATTCGTTTATTGTTTGCTATAAATCTATTACGATAAGGTTGCAAGTAGGGAAAGTGGTATACAATTGTCTGCAGGTCAATATAAGCCCTTTCTATGTCCTTTCAATAGTATTGACCGTAACTGCCTGTGATCGAGCATCCAAAGTGCATCTGAATATGAAACCCATCTGTAGCTTTCATGCTCAACTGAAATTCTGACATACTGCGTGGAACTCGTGGCGGAGTAAAAAGTAACCTCCTTTTCAGATTTCATGCCATCGGATTTGAAAAATGTGTACCGAATCTTACCTATATAGGATTGGATGTCCAATGATGTTATACCTGTTTCTTCGGTGACTTCTCTTACCAGCGTTTGTATCTCCGTTTCACCCTTCTCCTTATGCCCTTGGGGAAAGCCCCAATATCCTCTCCTATTCTTGAGAAGCAGGAATTCTGGAGACTCCGTATCTTCTCGAGAAGGCCGATATGTTACAATTGCACCTATAGACTGTTCTGGAGACACCCTATACCAATGGTCCTTGAAGTGTAGATATGATTATAATATTGTTACTTATTGTAAAAAGTATTAATATCCAAATCTGAGCATATGGATATTGCGGGCCGGTCGTCTAGTCTGGTAGGATACGGCATTGGCATTGCTGAGGCCGTGGGTTCAAATCCCACCCGGTCCATTATTTCTTATCACCGTACTTTCTAGATCCTCATCACTGATTAGCATAACCTCTTCAGTCTCGATTATAATACGCTTTTGACTATAAATATCATAACTTCTAAACAATCTATGCTTAACGCAGTCGTACCCAAGGGTTAGGATTTTTTTATGGATCTCTAATTGGGAATTCATAAGAATCTTTCCTAACCCATCATGTTTCTCTCGAATCTGATTAATTATACTCAGCGGCAAGCAGTCAATATGGATGCGTGAGCTTGCATAAACTAGTCTTTTTTTTGTCTTTTCGTCAACCAAGTGGATACGCCTTAGTATTAGTACGTTCACTTCGCGCTGTTCGATAACATGTATCGATGTTACAGAATTCAGAATGATATCTAGTTTGTCCTCAAGTATGCCTGTATCAGAAAGCAAAATTTTTGAAAATACGGATATTTTCTTACCCATTTTATTTTCTAGAGTACGAATACTTTCAATTAAACTCCCGTACTTTCCTACCTCAATACATATCTGGATCATGCATATTGCCTCATTAAGTGAAAATGGAAGAGCTGAATCATTTCAAAATACCCCCATTGAAAGGATTTCAAGTCCATAACGAAAATAGTCAATAGAGAAAAATGTAATAGTGATTGCTACTGTTCCTAAACTAATGGCCTTTAAGCGGAGTTCCAACATTCTTTGTTCGGCGATATGAGTATTGGTTCTTTTCAGTACTTTGTATTCACGTGAAAGTCTGATTTCTATATAGCTGACTAGACCAGTAAGAAATGATATCAGAATCGACAAGATAGTAATTGAATTGGTCTGCATGACGAATCCGGCAAGAAGTGGTAGGGCACCCCATGACACAGAAAACCAAAAATTGCCGTGAAACAATCCTCCAAATAACTCAAAATTATAGGCAAACAGGAAAAACCCTTCAATAATGGCAATAAAAGAAAGAAGCGGTACATAATTAATAATATAATATAGCCCTATCAAATATGCGGGAATTATTCCTGATATTAATAATACTGTCAGTTCGCGCTTACTAAGATAATTCGCCCATGGTTTAACCTTTTTAGATCCAATGCTATCTGCAGCATGAGCAGATAATCCTAATGCCAGGAAATAAATCAATGCAATTGCAAATAATCTGTCTCCATGAATCACCGGAGATAACAATCCTCCAAGTATTGTGAAGCACACACACATTGCGGTATACGGTAAAAACAAGAGCCCTATCAAAGCACGGAATTTTAAAGGACCAAATTTTGGCACAAACCATTCGTTAAGTCGTGAATTATCAGCACTCATATCTTGTGAGCTACTATTATTGCAGCCGTCCCAAGAGTGTAATGCATACATTCTACAGAATCGACGCCTTTTACACTCAGTATATTCATGCATTCGATTACCCACGTACTTGTTTCAATGAGGCGATCCAATTCCATAAAAACATCCTTCCAGGATCGTACAAGATCGGAGATTTGTCTTAAAAGAGCAAAATAAAATTTCCAGATTACTCGCATTACTTTGGAAAGCGGATAGGTAAAATCATGTAGAATTAGGATTCCTTTCTTTTTAAGGACGCGCAGACACTCGTCTATCAATTGGTCAATTTGTGTATATTTTGGTATGTACGATGCAACGACTGAATCAAATGCTTCATTCTTGAAAGGTAGAGCCTCTGCAGTTGCATTTAACAGAGGTATATTCATTCTCTTGGCCAAGGCTACTTTCAAATATTCAAATGTCAAATCCAAGCCGTACACAATCCCAAAATTATTATTTTGTTGTAACATAGCTGAGAGGATGCCCGTTCCACACCCTAAATCAAGGATAATATTACATTCTTTTACCACATTCGCTATTTGCTTTTTCCACACCTTGTCTTGGCCAAATGTGGCTGCATAGACTAGCTTATCGTAACTATTGGCATTTTTAGCCGTGAAAAATCGTTGAGCGCTTAAATTTCCTTTATGGAGAGGCATGTAATTATTTAATATCGATAGTTATCTATTATCAATGTATATACCTAATAATCGCCCGTATATTCGATAAGACCTTGCATTTTGTTAATTGGCAGAGAGATATCTCGATTGAAACTATCAACGGCAAGAAGGTCACTGTAAAAAGAAATAAGCAGAGTAAATGCTTTCATGAGTACCTTCTGGTCGTGGCATATGGTTTGATTTCCATTCTTCTGATGCATCCATCTCCTCCTCCAGTATTAGGCGAACGATCTCGTAGAAATGAAGGCTTTGCGATGAGGATAGTTCTAAGAAAGTTGGGAGTCCCAACGCCGGCTTTATTATCGATATCTGATGAGATGATCATTGAAGAATATGTACCTGGAGGAAATTTGTATAGAGCATTTTCGCATGGTAAGAGTATTGAATTAAGCTATGACGTAGGTGTGTTGACAGGGAGATTGCATAATTCTGGATATACATTTGTCGACAATAAATCTCAAAATTACTTGATAAGTTGTACGGATTCAATTATTAGAACGGATCTGGGACTTACTCAAAAAAATGCTTCTACATTCTCAAGGTGTATGGACATTGCAACTTTCCTTGCAAGCGTAATCGACCTGGAGCAGCACACATATTTGAGGATTCAAAAGTCTTTTTTTAAAGGATATTCCGGGGAATCCAAAGAATCCATTCCATATATCTGGATGATTTTGCGAAACCTCCTTTCACTAGGCTTGGCATCTGATCGTATACTTATGGTAAAAAATATGCTCCAGTAATTACTAAGGAAATGTGAATGATATTATTAAGCCTAGATGGGGGGGAGTTCTGTTTTTCTATCAAAACCGCCAGATCCAAATCTACAGTAAAAGCATTGATCTGACAACATGTATGAGATCTGTTGGATCACGACTGCTCCAAGTTTTATCGCAACTTTTGTCATGAGCTTGTACTTCAGCGGCATGGAGGGGATAACCTCCTTGAAATATACATTGTAATGATCCGGGCATAATTTCAAAGTAATTTGTGCTTTACGAGAGTGTTTTGAATAATCTTGCATACTACTGCTACTATTATTCAAATTCTTTGATATATTAATTTGCTCTCGAATGAACTCGTGTTTTGGACAAGGACAATCTTTCCCCTTCGGGTGTCTATAAGCCGGTATGTTTTTCCAATCGAAATCAGGGAAGTCCTTCTCAAAATCTTCCATCAGCTATCTTGAATACCTACGATATCATATGATATAAATATGTAGTATTGTTCAAGGGCATGTGTTGCAAAGCAGAAAAAATATATTTTTGTTTATCCAACAACAGACGAGCGACGTGGGTCGAGATGTATAGTAATGGAATTGGCAGTGCGGCAAGGGTAGGACCATCTACTGCTTCTGCAGAAAAGAATCGAAGTAATAGTTCGTCGACACAGAATCAAGATTCGAATCTCAAGACATTATTGGAATTCAAGAAAACACTCTTGGAAGAACAGAAAAGTGGAGAAAAACACATCGAAGGATTAAATAAGAAAATAGAGGACACAAAGAAGCAGATCGACGAGGGAAGAATCCAGCTTGAGGACTTACGCGTTATGCTTAAAGAAATAAATGAACAAAAGGATTTGCATCTGTCGAAATTTACCGAACTTAAAACCACCCTGGTTGATGCTAGGAACCAAATGAAGTCACTGGATGATAAAGCATCCACTGTTGGCCCTAATGCACGGAAGGAGAGACTAAATATGGCACACCTTAGTCGGGCACTGGATCAAATAGAACGTGACATACAAATCAGAAAACTTTCAAAGGACGAGGAACGCAAGCTAGTTTTGAGATCTAAACAGATAGCAACCAAACTGCATACCATGAAAATAATCTATAAAAAAGAAGACAAATATCGCCAGATTTCATCTGAATACGACGTCCTGAAATCAACAATGAACAAAATATTCGATGGTAGAGCAGATCTAGGAGAAAAGATTGGTAAGTTGAAAACTGATTTGGATGCTTTGCTAAATTTACGTGAAAGCCTTTATGAAGATAGAAGAAAGAACATTAGAGAAGTTCGTGAAGCCGAGGCTAAATTAGAAATGGTAGATACCCAGCTGAATGCGATAGAATTTAAGAAATCTCGCGCACATGCTGCAGACTATCGTCACAGAAGGCAGAGAAGTCACGGCAGACACGATGACAGGTACGAGGCAATTCAAGAAAGAAATAAGAGAAACAAAGAAAATCAAGAGAGATGGAATTTATTGAAGGAAGCTGCAGTGAAAAAGATGTCTAGCGGGGAAAAATTAAGCTTTGAAGAAATGAAGCTGATATTCAGTGATGATAATTCAGAGTAGCAACAAGTTGATCAGTTTTGCCATTCAATAGTATGTGTTAACATGATAACTGAACTATCAATAAAGACACTTTCGATCGGTTCTCAATCTCGTCATAATACATAGCCATGTCAATCTTAACCGATTATGAAGGTGAGGAATTAGTAAAGCTTGCCCGATTGACGGTTGAGAGCTATATTTCCAAGAAAAAGTTTGACTGCAGTTTGATTGACCTTAGCGTCAAGGCTGGAGCCTTTGTGAGTCTTTTTAGTTGGAGTATTCGTGGGCAGTTAGAGCTACGTGGATGTATTGGATTCCCGTATGCTGATAAAGACTTATGTTCTACAATCAAGGAGGCCTCAATCGCTGCCTGCCATACATGACCCTAGATTTAAATCGATAACAATGAGCGAACTGTCGAGTGTTATTTTTGAAGTCAGTGTATTGACTAATCCATCAGAAATAAACGTGAACAGACCGGATGAATATCTAAATAACATTATGATAGGGACAGATGGATTGATTCTAACTTGGGAATATGGGTCTGGGTTGTTTTTGCCTCAGGTTCCTTTGGAGTACGAATGGAGTGTCGAGGAATACTTGACTAATCTTTGTTATAAAGCTGGAGCTCCGCCGGAGATCTGGCGAGTGGCGCGGACAAAATTATATAAATTTCAAGCCATTATATTCAGGGAAATCCATCCAAATGGGAGCATTGTTAAGGTAAGTCTTGCCGAGTAGCTAGTAGATAAGCAGAGAAGCAATACTGACTTATTCTTGCCTTATGAAATATATGAATGGGTTTCCTCACCAGCTACTTAGTTTGGCGAGAATATACTTTGCTCCGTACGGTGTAGGACTCGGCCATGCAAGTCGACTTTTGGCGGTGGCGGAGCAATTCCGAAAGTCTGGAGCAGGAGTAAGATTTTCCTCCTTTGGAGAGGCAGTGAACTACCTCCTCATGCACGGTTATGATTGCATGCAAGTTCCTCCTGTGGAATTAGTATGGAGCTCAGAGGGGAGCTTTTCGATAAAAGGAAGTATCGCAAGCATACCTCGGCTGTTTGCTAATTTTGCTCGTCAGCTAAATGCAGAAATGAGATACATCGTATCATACTCTCCGGATATAATAGTCTCAGACACGAGACTGTCTCCACTATTAATTGCTAAGATTCTCGGAATACCCTCTGTAGTGGTTCTCAACCAGGTGAAACTGTTACTTTCGCCTAGACTAAGGGCATTCAAGATGGCTAGACTATATGAAAAAATGAATGGTGAGTTCCTAGGCATGTTGTGGAGATTGGCGGATAAAATTCTAATTCCGGATTTGCCTCCACCGTACACAATAGCCGAACGGAACGTCTGGGATACTAGCACAGTTGCCAGTAGGCTTTGTTATGTTGGCTTCACTTCTCCAAAACCCGTGATCACCAACGAGCGCCTTGAGAAGGTGTGTCATTGTTTAGGACTGAATCGATCCCGACCGATAGTATTTTTCCACTTAAGTGGGCCTAAGCGTACAAGGTCACGAATTTTACAGGATATCCTTATAGCTTGCAAGTCACTCGGACCAGACATACAGTATATCGTCTCTGGTGGGAACCCAAATGGTGAACCTGAACCGAGGAGGATGGCAGCGAACGGATGGTATTATGAATGGTGTCCGGTGCGGGATGAGATTTTCGCTGTCAGTAATTTACTGGTGATTAGAGGTGGTCACGCGGTAATCTCTCAAGCTATTCAGTTTGGTAAGCCCATGCTGACTATTCCCATAGAGAATCATGGTGAACAAATAGGAAATTCTGAAAAAGTATCTGAAATAGGCATTGGTGCAATGATTCCGTCAGATCAAATGAATCCAAAAAATCTTGTCGAGACTGTCCATCGCTTGTTAGCCGATCGTTCCGTTTACAGAAAGGCTACAGAATTGATGAAGCTGAGTGGTAATTTAGATGGCATCGATAATATCGTGAATATAATTAGGTCCTATCTTAACTGAGATAGTCTTCAGGTTGTCAAGCAATGATTGTGACAATTTGTCTACTTTGTCATAGCATTTTCTAGACTGCTGTCTGTCAGCGGTGACATTCAGATTTAATTTGTCTATGGTGGTTAACCTATCCCCTGTGCCGAGAGTCTTAATGATGTCGAAAAGCTCTCCTGTGAGAAATAGAAGTGGTGTTAAAATGACTTTGTTCACTTGTCTCATTTTCTGAGTTGTCAGTTCTATAAATGAAAAAGGGTGAATGAATACGTTTAATGGCAAGACAATATTTCGACCTGGTAGTAAAGTAAGTAGAGTTATCGCTAGTGCCTCGTTGACCAAAAATTCCTCGCCTGATCTATCTCTCGTCACACTGTTGATATGCCCAACCTTTAGATTTAGTCTCGTTAGGTTAGTGCGATTAGCTATATGGCCCAAGAGCTTAACATTTTCCTTCAATTCTTGATCATCATGGTACAAGAGACAGATGTCTGGAACTAGTCCACATTTCAGCGACGTCAGACATGACGCAGCCGATACCACATTATGAATACTTGACAATACTTTACGATCTTGATAGTTAAATGGGAGGCCTCCAAGGCCAATTTCTGAATGAATGAAGACATAACTTGAATTCCTACCGACATAGCACTTGATCTGGTAATCAGCTCTTTTTTCTTCACTAGCGATTTTCAAAGGGTGTTTGTCATTTGCTGCTTCTGTCAGAAGATTTCCCGAGGCCACGAACTGAAGATCTTTACTTACGAAATCCACCTTCGCATTGATACCAACCAGAATCTTAATGAAGAATGAGCAATTGGGAACAACTATTTGCTTTCCAACTCTAACTATGCAATTTACAATATCTTGGAATTGATTACTCACCATATTTGCTATTGCAACTTCATCTATGCCATAAATTTCCGAAATAGAAGACATTGCGTCGACTAAATTGTCGCCTTCAACAACAATGCATGATTGCTCATAGGTAATTTGACGTATTGATATATCTCTCAACTCAAACCGTCTCTTGACCACAGGTAAGATTTTGGCCCTTCTTATATCAGTACAATATGACGGAAAGATTAAAAGAACAGTTTCGTCACTATTCATACCTTAACGACCTTCGTGGCAGTTTGTATCTTTCGATAAGATATGCTGTCTGGTCTACACAAAATTGAGACAAGACTCATGATTTTCTGAATTAAATCTGCCTTATTGCTTCCTCAACAGAGGCCCTATCGTGAGCATTAGGAAGCTGCGTAAGATATTCAGTTAAATCTTGTTTGGCTTCCTTGTTTTTACCAATCTCGGTCCTAGCTACCGCACGATTTTTATAAATAGGAGCATACCGCTTAGAACTAATATCTATCGCCTTCGTATAATGATCTTCAGCTTTAAGAAAGTCCTTGTTTTTTAGAAAATAATTTCCCAGTCCTCGGTGTGCCAGATAGTATTTCGCATTAAGTGAGATGGTTTGTTCATAACAGCTAATACATTCCGAAAGATTACTCTCGTTATATAGAGATCCTAGAATATACCATGCTTGAGGGTTGTCGTTCTCTTTACTTAGAGCTAATTTTAATTTCTGTATCACATCATTAATAGACAGCTGATATTTTAACTTCTCTACTTCGAAACATACTCTATTTGAATTTCGGAACTTTAAATTCTCCTTCTCGAGAATTTCTCCTATATCTTTAGGAACAATGACTATTGTAGTCATGTCTTCTTGTTCCCAATCGCTTTCGAACAAAGTTTCTGGAATGGCTCCGATTGTATCAGGTTCTGGAACATAAGTAAAGATTCTCCTTTCATCCTTACTATAACCACATACTATCGAAGCATGCTGAATCGTTTCCTGTATACCAGGCATTATCACGATTGATGGGATACCCTGATCTATTCTTTTTTTCAGATCCTTCAGCGAACCCTTGTAAATATATGAAATTAAGCCGTGATTTTCAGCCAATTCAATTCCTTCTATCATCATCGTGCCTCTTACACCCTCATACTTTTTTGCTCTAATATCGGCTTCATCTGGATTAATTTCTTCACCCCAATATTTAGAAATGACATTTACCACCAATGGAAGGCACACGTGTTCGGTTTCCTTTCCTACAAGCGGCAAGTGAATCATTTGATCTTCAGTTTGAGAATGCATAATTACAATTGGTTAGATAAGCAAATAAATATCATTGCTGTCTATCCTCTACATCTCAACAAAGTTTTTTATTAACCTTAAGCCATCTCTTCCACTTCTTTCCGGATGGAATTGTACTCCAAAGATCATTTTTGATCTATGAGCTATAATCTCATTCTGACATAATATTGATGACCCTATACAAACAAAATCCTTTGGTAGTTTGGCAATATTATAGCCATGGCTCTCAAACACATCAATGCTTCTCTCGCATGGCACAATGGGGCTAGTTTTTAAAATATCTATTGGTACTATTTGGCGAATAGGATGATCCATTCTTTTTATGGATCCTCCAAATGTTAGGGCGATTATTTGCCCCCCAAAACAAATACCTAGCGTGGGGATGTTGTTATTTATACACTTTTTTAAAAGTGAGGAATTCACAGCATTGCTCATTTTACAGTTCACTTGTCTACCGGACAAGATGACCTTATCGTACTGTCCCTCTTCGTTTTGAGTTAGCCCCTGCAATTCATAAAACTTTTTACATAAATGCTTTACTTTGAGTAAATTCAGGCAATTTAATATATCTTTTGTGAATGGTGAAAGATTGTCAACGACTAGTATTGTGCAGGATGACTTGCTAAACACGAGTACCAGACAGATTTATTTTGCCATACTTAAACTGTGGCAAGAGTTCATTGGAGAATTCGTTAATGCAACGATCTATTACTTGTGTCTCAGCAGGATTGTCCATTATCAAATTTTAAAAGGTATTCATTTTGGTTAACATGATCTGTTAAATGAGATATCTTCGAAAAAAATCTTCGGAGATCTATGTTCTAATCCACGCAGGTCTCCAATCATCTCAAGTATCTGCTTTAAAGACATCGTTATTACGCAGGTCTACCCCTTTCAAAGATTTGAGTTACTCAGAGTGGCTCCCATTTCCACAAATATCCACGACGAATTGAAGCTAATTGGCTAATTCGATCATTCCGCTAATGCCTTGCCCAGTTCATAGGCCATTTAAATAAAAAAGTATGAGTATAGGTTTGCGACATCTTTACATTAGGATTAAAGGGCTCAGATTATTTACTTGAAATAGGATAAATGTAAAAGGTACCTGAATCGAGTGAATTATGATGTTAACTGAGGTAGTTTATGGTTAATAACCAAAAAGTTCATTTTAAGTATGACACATATTGCATAAGAATCAGCTAGTTATGATGCATTTCGCCTTAAGATTGAAATAATATTGCAAAGCCTGATAACCGAGAATTTTGGTCAGGCAAATACAACACGATTTCTAATCATCCCTAGCTTCTCAATGGCGATTTCTACGACATCGCCATCCTTCAAGTATTTTGGTTCTTTCATAGACATTGCGACGCCAGCAGGGGTGCCAGTTGAAATTATATCCCCAGCTTCAATGGTCATAACAGAACTCAGACTTGAGATAATCCTCTTTATGGGAAGTACCATATTACCGCTAGAAGAGTCCTGTCTTGTCTCTCCATTCACCTTAGTTATAATTCTTAGATTCTGAGGATCATCCACTTCATCCCTTGTTGTGATCCATGGTCCACATGGGGCGAAAGTATCGATGCTTTTCCCTCGAGTGAATTGCTTATCCTTAAATTGAATGTCCCTTGCTGAAACGTCGTGCAGGATCATGTATCCAAATACTGAATCCAAAGAGTTATCTTCAGATACTTTCTTAATATCCTTTCCAATTATAGCAGCAATTTCTGCTTCGTAGTCGAGCCGCTTAACAAATCTCGGACAAATTATATCATTGAAAGGTGAATTCAGTGCAGTTCTTGGCTTTATGAAGATTACGGGCTCGTCAGATGGAGTGAGCCCAGCGTCTCTTGCGTGGTCATAATAATTAAATGCTAGACAGACGATTTTTGGAGGATTTGGTAACGGAGCTAGCAGTTCAATGTCTTTAACATATTGATTATACTCCAGTTCATACTTGTACACATTAAGTTCTTCGATCCAGCCCTTAAACATAAATTCTTTTACGCTAGGTGGGATAGGAATACCTGTCTGCTCTTGAATATCTGCTCTAGTCGCTATCCTTTGCCCGTCACTTGAAACTAAGCCATAGCTATCTCCATATATTTTATCATGTAATCTAGCAATCTTCATGAATTACTTTCTACCTATGTGTAAAAATAGCCTGTTGATCACCATCTAATCTACAAAATCCATATCTCACGAATTGAACGCTTGTATGCAATGGAAGGGTGGAAACGAACGATTCAGCATATCCGCGTGCTATTTGTAGACTATTTCGATCAAACTCTTCGTTCGAAAATAGTTTCTTGGGAATAATGATGCTATATGGTATTTTGTCGCCCGACGCGATCCACTGGATCTTCTGAATCTCATGAGTCAAATCGGTACCAATCACATTTGCATCCAGATGAGCCTTACCAGCGGCATGTTGAATATCCGTTATTTTTACGTTATATAACTCCATCAGTCTAATAATGCTACCCACTGATAATTTGTTGGCATCCTCACTAGCTATATAGAGGCTGTCAGTGACATTTACTGTTCTTGATCCCATCCTTGCTGATGGGTGATTTTTGAGAGCGACATTCACAGGACGTGCATTTCTTATTTTCAGTTCTATCGGATCGCGAACAAAGAATAATCTCATAGATACATCGTCTATAATCTTCCTGTTGAAAGCTTCTAAACTTTCGAATGGGGGTTTTGATTCAGACAACGTCCAACCAAGAGACAAAACGTACCTTCTAATTGCCTCCGGAAGGAAACCCCTCCTTTTAAGAGCTATTAAGGTTGGCAAACGAGGATCATCCCAGCCAGTCAACGAATTATTTTCTATCAATGGCTTTATCTTGCGTTTAGAAACCGGCAAACCCTCAAACTCTAATCTAGAAAATTCTGAAACAAAAGGCTTTCGAAGATGAAGCCTATCCAGAATTGCATTATACAATTCATTTCGTAGCTCATACTCTTTAGTTCTCATTGCATGAGTCACACCATCAAGACTATCCTCCACTGGAGCAGCAAAATCGTACGTCGGATATACACGTATACTAGTGCCCAAAAGTGGATGATTCCCCTCAATAATTCGAAATAATGTTGGGTCTCTCATTACTGTATTGGGGCTGCCCATATCTCCCTTAAATCTAATTGTCGCCTCATTTGGTTCATAGGATCCATTAAACATTTCTGTCAACACTTTGTCGAAGTCATCGACCTCACTCCTACATACGCACTCTAGACCCTTTGCTCTAAGCTCTTGGACGGTTTTTTGGTCGCAGCGGCACACATACGCGCCGCGGTTCGTGGCTAGTTTTTTTCCGTAGTCTTGTAAAATATATATGTCATCGGAAGCATTTTTTATTATGTCTGGTCTAATCCCCAACCACTCTATGCCCTCCTTTATCGCTTCGTAATACTCAGTCTTCTCTGCTAATGGGTTTGTATCGTCAAAACGCAATATGAATTTCCCATTGTACATTCTAGCATATTCGTCGTCGATTATCGCTGCTTTGGCGTGTCCGATATGAGGATAGCCATTGGGTTCTGGAGGAAATCGTGTGACCACCTTTCCCATTTCAGCGCCGTATAATGGCGGAAGACTTGAAGAGGCCTTTTCAGTGTGTTTCTTACCATCATCGGTTGGGGACATTTGCTCAAGAAGAGCCTTTTGCTCATTTAGACCAAGTGAGTTGATCTGGTTTAACAAGCGCATGACCTCTGGAATTATGCTCCTAATATTACTGCGTAGATCAGGCCTAGACGCCATCGTTTTAGAAATGACGGCTTCAAGCTTGGCTTTCCCGTCGTATTCTAATGCATTTCTTAAAGTCAGTATTTTGATTACTCGTTCGACTGAACTATCTAGAGACAATAATGAATTACAGACTCCTTTCCACTACGAAATTTGCGGACAGCTGCAATGCTCTTTTAGATGCAGAGTTTGTGTAGCCATCAATTGAGCGAAGAGCGGCTTCAATATGAGATCTCAGCTATGTTTCTAATGTGAAAGTCAATCCCAGACGAACAGATTGATTCTACCGCCTCACTTATTTCGTAGTTTGTGGTTTTTTTGGTTCCAAGTACGCGTAGAATCTTACGCCTTTTTTCCCCCTCCGTACTGTTAAGCGCTAGTTGAATAGGGAATGTCTTTTTGCCTTCTCGCAAATCATTACCTACTGACTTGCCAGTGATTTTTGGATCTCCGGTTACGCCTAACAAGTCATCAATTAGTTGAAAAGCGATTCCAACATTCAGCCCAAAAGAGGATAAATTTTGGATGTCAAAGTCACTGGATAAGGGTGCAGACAGGACACCGAGCGTGCATGAAAGATCGAATAGAGCGAGCTGTCTTCTTAGTTATCATGTTTAAGTATGTTGGTTCTGGAAAAGACCTTTGATTGGAGGCAAGCCCTATGTCTATTGCCTGACCTTCACAAACATATATGCAAGCAGTTGCTAGCTTGGCAATCATAGTCGCTATGGCTCTGTCATCAATCCCAGCCTTCTTCCCATCTACAGAGATGAGTTGGAAGGCTTTGGAAAAGAGTATGTCTCCGGCTAATATCGCAAGCGCGGTACCATAGGATTTATGTACCGTTGGGACCCCATGCCGCACGTCATCATTATCCATTATGTCATCGTGTACCAGAGAAAAATTGTGAATCAACTCAACAGCCGCAGCTGCTGGTAATGCAACTTTTGGTGTCCCTCCAAACATTTCACAAGACTTTGTTACTAGAAAAGGACGCAAACGTTTACCACCACTGACGATATAGTGCGCTGAAGCCTCGTACAACTCGTTCGGTTCACCTTTTAGGGAAGATAGGATAAACTGGCTAACTGTAGATGCATTAGCTTCTAGCTCATCTTGAATATTAGCCAGATTCATCTATCTTCGACTCTTGTTGCTAAAGCTCCTGTCAATATATATCTTGAGCTCTTAATTGCTTGAACATTCCTCGCGCCTATCAGGAACATGGTATCTTTAGACTCGGCCAACACTGTATCAGCAAAGGTTAACAGCTTCTCCATGGATTCATCAGCTTGTCGCAGAAATGGATATGCCATTGCGCACATCGTCGAACCCAACGCTATACATTTGGCCATGTCTAAACCACTGCGCAATCCGCCTGAAGCTATAATGGGCGTGTGCTCGAGCACGCTTCCTACCTCCATTACACTAACAGCTGTAGGTATTCCCCAATCCCAAAACAATTCTCCTAAATGAATCCTGGTACTATCCATTACTGATTCAGCACGAATCTTTTCTACGGCTGCCCAGCTCGTGCCACCAGTGCCAGCTATATTTATGGCTGATACGCCAACCTTTTCCAATCGTAGTGCGACCTCTCTAGAGATTCCTGCACCCACCTCCTTTACTATGACAGGAACTGAAACATCCTTGATTACATCAGAAATCCTTTCTAGGACCCCTTTATATTTCGGTTCTCCCTCAGGTTGAATAAGCTCTTGCAATGGATTAAGATGGATAGCCAAGGCATTGGCCTTAATCATGTCTATGATCTTTTCAATCTCGTCTATACCCAAGCCCTTCGCCAATTGAGCCCCACCGATATTGGCAATTAAAAACGCATTAGGTGCATTCCTTCGAGCTACCAAATAGGTGTCAGCCATCTTCTCATTTAGTAGACCTGCACGTTGACTGCCAACACCCATTGCAAATCCATACTTTTCGGCAAGATTCCCTAATCTGGCATTTATTTTTGTCGCCTCATTTGTTCCGCCAGTCATAGAATCTATCATAATGGGAGCACGGAAGGGAGTGTTTAAAAATGTAGTTGAAGTATCAATTTCGTCATAATCGATCTCTGGCAAGGCGTTATGTACGAATTTAACGAATTCTAGATGTGTCGACGTCAATCTTGCTTGAACATTTCTATGTAACGGTATCTCTATGCCCTCTTTCTTCCTTTGAGATATGATATCTATATCGGAAGAAAAATCAGATGTGTCTGGCATATCTTAGTTTGCTCCTGCTTGAGGCCCTTATTATGGTCCCTTCAAAATTGTCGCCAGCAGCTACGTTAGTTATTCTCCAAGGCTTTAATCCATTAATCATCATAACGTTTATTCCTGAAGCAGCCATCTTAAGGGCTTCAGATAGCTTCCGTCTCATGCCTCCTGTAGCATCTGACTTTACTTTGGAAAGTTCAAGTGATTTGAAGCTAATGTCATCGATTTCACTTACGATTTGACCGCTCTTCAAATCTTGGTATACTCCGTCAACATTGACAGCAAAGATGACTTTCGAAGGCTTTAGAGCTTTGGCAAGCATAGTCATCAATACATCGCCAGATAAAATTGAAAATTTTCCGCTCCCGACATGAACAACATCACCAAAAGTAACCGGTATAATTTTTCTATGGGCTATGATTCGAAGTTCCATCAGTTTCTCTTTAGAAGGTTTTGATCTGACCGTTAAAGCATTAGGCATAATCGAATATGGCAATAGATTGTGTTTTGTCATTGCATTAACTATTATCTCATTAAGTGTTACCATTGATTGGTGAACGATCGATACACCCCGAGGATCATATCGCGCAGGACGAGTATGCATATTATATTTGACCGACCAATAATGACCGAACGAGCCTCCTCCGTGCACTATAATAGTAGGTATACTAATTTTCTTAAGTGTTTTACAAATACTTTCAATTGCTTCATGATTGGCAGAAAGACGCTTTTCTTTGAAGGTAACCACTGATCCACCCAGCTTGATTAACAGTAGGCCAGTGCTCATATTTTCTAGAAGACGGTAATTTTCATGTGGATTTAAAGTTTAGCGTATCTCTAAACCACGGTTGTCAATTACGACCGGGATGACTTCGCAATTACGTTTTATAACTTCGGAGATCATTTTTTTACGGTCTTTTTCCTCCACTAATGTGATCACGCTACCTCCGCCGCCTGCGCCAGTGAGTTTGGACCCTAATGCACCGTTTCTATTACAAATCTCCACTAATTCATCTATTTTCTCATGTGATGCTCCAATATTTTGAAGTAACTCATGATTTTGATTCATTAATTTTCCAATTTCTTCTATTTGACCAGTTCGAATTGCCATCCTACCTTTTTCACAGATTTCGGAAGCTCGCACACATAACTCGCTAAATTTTGATTCATTCTGAGCCTTAAATTTTTCAACTCTAGATACCATTGACCACGTAGAATGTTTTACACCGCTGTTTAATAATATCAGAGGAGGCATCTTAAGGAAACTGATCCTATCAAACCCATGATTTTTCACGTAGTATATGATCCCACCAAAAGTAGATGCAAAGCAGTCAGCTCCGGAGGAGCCCTTATGGATAAGGGCCTCTGATTCAATTGCCTTTGAACAAATTCGTTTCCTATCAGGCACGTCAAACAAATATTCAATTGCTGCCTACCGTAGCTACGCAACTTGCGCCAGATGAGCCCAGGCCAACGCCAACTGGAATATCGGACTTGATTTCGATTTGGATTCCTGTGTCTAGGTTTCTGTTGCAAATGGTCCTTAACACAGCATCGCAGATAGGATAGAGTGAATTATTCCCAATATCATCTGATACTTGTGATTCGCATTTCATCGATGTGTAATGTAAGGGTTCCTTGATGTCCGATAGAATGTGAATACCCTTCTCTGATATCAGTCGGGCTTGAACTTGTATACGCTTATTAACAGACACTAAGATTGCGGGCATATTATAAACAACAAAATGCTCCCCAAAGAGAATGACCTTTGCAGGTGCAGAGGCAATGGAACTAGATCTGAGTTTACTCATACAAACGCTATAGAAGAGTAGCCAACTACTGCGTCATCATCTCCAGTAACGTCTCCACTCGTTGCATAACGCAACAGTTTCCCTTGGGTTGCTCCGCATAATCTAGCGGCAGTCATGACCGAAGCAATTGCCCCGTAACCACATGCAGAAACACGTTCTCGCTCTAATGTGGAATAGAAACTTGCAACATCCATGGCCAGGATCGAATCTATTAATTTAGTATCCTTTCTATGTGCCTCTTCGTTCGGTTCGTAATGGGTAAAATCAGATGAAGCCAATAGCAGGGTATTATTAGATCCAGAAACTGCCTGAGCGATCGATCTCCCTACGTCAATTGAGGTCTGCATATCCTGCGTCACCATAATTATAGGAACAATTCTAAATTCCCTCCTCCATATAAATAAGAAAAATGGTATCTGGACTTCTAGACAATGATCTCTACTATGGGCAAATTCATCGTCCTTAATGACTCTAGAATTTTTTGCAATCGAATGGGCTAGATCGGAATTAATTTTAACTACGCCTAAGGGTGTTGCCCAGCTCCCATTTTTCATTATTGCTACCATCGATCCGATTCCGTAATGATTGGGGCCTATCAGGACAATATCTTTGTAATCTGCTGGTGAGACTGCATAAAAGCCATTTGCAGCGACTGCACCAGAATAGGGTATCCCTGCATGTGGTGATATTATCCCATAAATGCGTTCCTCGGACCTTAACTTTGGAGGAAGTCTCCCAGGTCCGTACTGTGAATCCACGAAAGCATGTTGAATCGATTGTGTGAGCTCATCGTGATCAGCCGGATAAAATAAACCAGCTACTGCCGGCGGTCTCGTGGGTTCGAAAATCAAGATAGCTCCTCGACTAACTTGGTTTCAAAGTCGTCTATCGAAGTCCTCATCTCATTATCCGACTTGATGGTCCCTTGTTTTTTCATTACTTCGCGGGCTAGTAACCAGTAAACGGTAGCAAGAGCCTTCCTACCCCTGTTATTTGCTGGAATTACCAGATCTACCTTTGACGTGACATTATCACTATTGGCAATTGCTATTACAGGTACGCCCGCTCGGGTTGCTTCGAGCACGCCTTGCTGGTCTGCTTGAGGATCTGTTACAATTACAATCTCCGGCTCCATATATTTAGGCAAAGATGGATTTGTGAATGTGCCAGGCATAAACCTGCCCAAGATTGGGATCGCACCTGTTAGTTCACAGAATTTTTCTACGGGCGTCTTGCCATATTCTCTAGCTGATGCTACTGCAACTCTAGAAATATCTGAACGTCCAATAAACTTTGCAGCAATATCTATTCTTGCCAATGTCTTGCTGATGTCAAGGATGTACAAACCTTCCGGGTTGGCTCTAACGATGAACGGTGCCATGAACTTTGTCTTTACTGGCGTACCCACACGAATTCCAGTGGAGAGAATCATTTTTTCTAAGTTATCTTCAGTAGAATAACTCGCGTCGATTGTTTGGGTCTCTTCAGTGGTCTCTGCTAATACCGCATCTTCAGGATCCAGGTTATCAGAATCCTCGGTCTCGTTGTTAGTGATTTCACCCTTTACTTGTGAGTCATCTTGAGTATCCTTTGCATCTCTATTATCCAAAACTTCACTAGGAGTTTCGTTATTATCGTCACTAGCCATTTTTAACCAAAATGAATCTCAGCCATGCCTTCTATTAAACCATACTCTGAGATACGTAAAAGCTCATTCAGCTTTGCAACTCGCTCGCCTCCCAATACCCCAGTCTTTAGGAATGTGGAGTCGGTGGCAATTGCGATGTGTGAAATATGGGAATCGGTTGATTCGCCAGATCTATGCGATGTTATTATTCTAATATTATTTTCGATACACTCTTTTGCAAATAGCAATGATTCGTAAAGACTTCCGGCCTGATTTACCTTTAGAATAGCACCACTGCAGGCCCCCTTGCTAACAGCCTTTCTCACTAATGAGGCATTCGTAACTAGCATATCATCTCCTGTTATCAAGCAGGTGCTGTTGTGTTGAGTAATGGAAGCCATACTATCAAAGTCTTCCTCATTGACGGGGTCCTCAACGTAGAATAGTCTATATCTCTTAATAAGATCATTTACGAAATTGATTTGCTCTTCGCTAGTGCGGCTTACTCCTTGCCGAACGTACTCATAACGTTTAGTCTTTTCATTCCACAGAGAAGAACTCGCAAAATCAATACCAATGGCCAATTCTTTGCCCAGAGCGAATCCACAATTGGCTACAGCTTTTTCGACGATTTCGATCGCTTTATCGTTGTCTATATTAGGTGCCCATGCACCTTCGTCGCCCTTTCCAAAAGTAAATCGCTTATCAACGGATTCAATCACCTTTCCAACTTCTCGATGGACTCTAAAATTCATAGCCACAGCATCATCAATCCTTCTGGCGCCTATTGGACTGACCAAGATTTCTTGGATGTCTGGTGAGCCGGGTCCAGCATGGGCACCTCCTCCTAAAACATTACCTAATGGGAAGGGAAATTTATAAGGTTTCGATTGTTTTAGTACTTTAAACATTGGTTCGTCCAACGCCTTCGAACAAGACTCCAGTGCTGCGATGCTCAAAGCAAATGCTGTGGCACCGCCTAAAGTTGCATAGTCCGGAGAGGAATCAATTTTTTTCATTACGTCGTAAATCGCTCGCTGATCAGACGAATCTGTCCCAATAAAGTCTCCAACATTTTCGTGGAGTGTGCTCAGAGCCTTTTCAGGACTATTGTCCGGGAAACTCTGTACTTCATGGATTCCAACACTTGCGCCAGACGGCGCGCATGCTCTACCAACAAATTTACGATCAGACGAGACGTCAACTTCAATAGTTTTATTTCCTCGACTATTAAATACTAGACGACCTTTAACAGCCGTAATCACAGGCATTTTTGTATGTTATTCTATCTCAGATTGGATTTCTGACTTTCTTCTTCTCAATGCTTCGTAATAGGGAATAACCTGATAGATTGTTTCTAGACTCGATACGAACATCCTTCTGCAGCAATATCGAGTTACTCCTAGGGAGTCCATAACTTTTCTTGGATCTTCAGTTTTAATCCTGTTGACATACTCAGGATATTTGTCACCGACCATCTTACCACAAGTGAAACAGCGGACTGGAACTAGCACCTTTTGTTTTATCTCAGACACTTATAAAAATCATTACAATACTTCGAATCATGACAAAATTTTACAGAATGCCGCTTCATTTGTCGACCCATTGTGTATTCCTACCTACGATGAGTGGTAATATTCAAATTAGCGCACCGAACGAATTTTAACAAATGCGGGAGTCGCCCAGCTTGGCCAAAGGCGTAAGACTGAGGCTCTTATCCCTCAGGGGTTCGTGGGTTCAAATCCCATCTCCCGCACCATACTTACTCTTCAAGATTCTGGTGAATTGTAAGCCGCAAATATCTCTCTAACTTCTCTGCTGTGACCAGATGGCTTAACTTTGTAGAATATTTTTATTATTCTTCCCTGTTTGTCAACTAGGAAAGTAGAGCGGGTTATTCCCATGTATTCTTTTCCCATGAACTTTTTGTTCCCGTAAACACCATATTTTTTTGAATAAAGGTGGTCCGGATCGGACACAAGGATATACGGTATATTCAATTTTTGCCTAAATCTCTTGTGCGATTCGCTATCATCTGAGCTGATGCCTAAAATCTCAATCTCCTTCGCTTTAAACTCTTCATAGTCACCACTAAATTCCTCAGCTTCAATTGAACACCCTGGAGTGAAATCCTTGGGATAAAAATAAAGTACTACGTTCTTCTTACCTCGATAGTCCGATAATTTTACACTTTTGCCGTCCTTGTCTTCGAATCCAATATCCGGCGCTACGTCGCCTTCTTTTGGGCTTGCAACAGAATCAATATCTTCCATGATTCATGATATATTCTTATAATAATAAAATCTTCACCTCTCAGGTATCTTAGATTTAGATGTAGCTAACTTAGAACGACTGGCATGTATATTAATAGGAAACGGCCAATCTAACTCACTTCAAATTAAGACAATTAAGAATCAAAAGTTCTGTACAGCAATTGTGCCCAGAATGTCCTACTGATTTTAATCGCGGTTTTTTTATAATGCTGAATCTGCGCTAGGCATGAGTGTGTTTTTTTAGGTACTACGTAAATAGATGAATCATACGGAGATCAGTCCGAGAACCTTTACCGTGATGGAATTATTTACATCACGAAAAATAAGAGTATTGCGTCATGATTTGGCCCACAAGCTTGAGGCATGACTAGATGGGTTCAAACCAAATCTTTTAGTCCTGAGCTGGTCAGGCAGGAGATCTCGGCCGGTGTTAGATAACTCTAGCCAAAGACAAAAGTATAGAAAATGATGTTATCTGAAGATGCAAAAATTTCTATCTCGTGCGTTTCTTTGACTTGAGTATTCACCAAGTTATAGATTAATGGCGCTCCAAAAGTACAGGTCGCTGATCCTGCTTCAAGTTTCGCATTCCTTCCCAACTGATTCCGAGTAAGAGGTTTCCCATCTAACTTTATCTTAATGGTACCGGGATTTCGATCATAGGTACCCATTATTGCATGGACTCGCGAAGCTGAATTATATTTGATGGCTATAGAAGAGGCGTCGTCTGCCTTAGCACAAGATCTCACCCCTTCTTTTTCCCAAACCCATGCGCCACGAAGATAGACAACATTATTCAAATGGATACCTTGGTCAGTTGCAATATTGATCTCATTGGGCTTCATCTTTTGCTTATTTCCAAACTTCCTAAGTCTCGAATAGCCTACACAAATTTCAGGAGCTATTCCATCAAAATGCATCCCATAGGTTTCATATATTTCATCTGGCGGGTTGGTTACCTCTAAGGGTTCAGATATAGTATGTCCAGCTTCTTCGAGGAGCTCACGTACTTGTTCTTCGAAATCAGTGATGTTACCATAACCTGCATGTTCGTATCGTACAAAACCATTATTATCAACAAGCACGTGTTTTGGCCAGTAACTATTACCGTATGCTTCCCAGGTCTTGTTATTGCTATCGATAGCAACAGGAATTTTGTCCAAGTTATAATAAGTAAGGGCGTTTAGGACATTCTCAGTCAATCTGGCGAACTCGTATTCAGACGAGTGAGCCTGAATCACTTTTAATCCATATCTAGAATATTTTTTATCCAAGATCTTCATTAACGGAATTGTTCTTAAACAAAAAATACATGTAAAAGTCCAAAAATCTAAAAGTATAACGTTTCCCTTCAAGTCGTTAATTGAAAGACTTTTAGAATTATGCCAAGATGAAATTTGTCTAAAATCTGGTGCCGGTATGGCAGGTATTAAATCCAACTAAAGATCAAAACCTTTCAAGGTAAATGGTAATAAAAGCGTCGTATTGGTTTAACGTGAAGACACTCATTTTCATTGCCGCAAATTGACACGAATCATATATCATGAGTCCGATATGAGTGACTCGTATAATATCTAATTATCGGTCATAGTTAAAAGCTAAAATTGAGGCCATAACCAAGGTTTGTCCAATAGATAAAGGGTACGCTAGATTTTCCGGGCAGGATTTTGGCAAAGATTCTTAACCTGCAGATTATAAATCACGATTCTCATTAATGGATATTCTATATACAGAATTAGGAATTCACCGACATGAGGCGAGGAGACTCATCTAATATTCGTTCTCGTTAGATATAATTAAAGGTAAAAGCTGTTTTGAGTAGTGTTTGTATGAACTATGAATTGTCAATTGAGGGATTAAATAGATTGTTGGCTAAATTTGATGAGACAAACTATCTTGAAGCTCGTTATCAGGCTAGGAGCTTGAACGAGGTCGCATTTAGCAATGGAGATTTAGAGAAAATTAGTACAATTGAGAACTCAGGACTTTGTGTTAGAGCCCTTGTTGATGGGTGTTGGGGGTTTAGTAGTGTTTATAGCAGGTCTGATGAGATGCTCGAGAATTGTGTTACCACAGCTATATCTGGCAGCGAAAGCCCTTTCTTCAACCAAGAAGATAAAGGTCAAAGGCTTGAGACCTTTACGTCGTCCCGTCACTGGCGTTTTTAGACCAAAGGTCAACGGCCCTCTTCAAGAAGTAGACATAGCGGAGAAAATCAAAGTTACAAAGGAGGCCGAAGCTGAGGCAAGAAAATGTTCAGTGGATATCAAGTCAGCATACTCCAGTTACCTGGAAATTCTAGATCACAAAACTATCGTAAATAGCGATGGAGCTGAATTCGAAACTTTTGATTCCAAACCCGAATTTAGCATTACCTGTATAGCAAATTCAGGAGCCGAAAGCGTCACTGCTTCGGAAGGAAGAGGAGTTACTGGTGGATGGAAGGATTTGTTCCAAGTAAATGACCATGTCCAGTACGCCAGGCGCGCTTCTCATAGAGCTTTAAGATTACTTGAAGCAAAGCACGTCTCAGGTGAAAGAAGCACTGTAATTCTGGATCCTGGTATGGTAGGACTAATTTCCCATGAGGCAATTGGGCATATGGTCGAAGCTGACTTTGTACTGTCCGGCTCGATAGTAAGTGATAAGTTAGACACGATGGTGGCAAGTGAGAAAGTAACTCTGGTAGACAGCGGGCGTTCGCTGTACTCAGGAGCGGCAGCAGGGACGATCGCAGTGGATGATGAGGGAGTACTTGCAGGTGATACTGTCTTGATAGAAAATGGAAAATTAAGATCTTATCTACACAATAGAGAGACTGCATTTCTTTTTGATACCGAACCGACAGGTAATGCGAGGGCTTTTGAATACACTGATGAGCCAATCATAAGAATGAGGAATACTTTTATCAAGCCAGGAAACGATAAGATAGAAGATATCATCAAAGAAACAAAATACGGCTATCTAATTAAGGGCCCCAGAAATGGACAGGCCGACGCAAATGGAGAGTTCATGTTTGGTGCTCAAGAGCTTCATCTCATTCAAGGAGGTGAGATCACAGACTTGAAACGAGGAGCAACTATATCTGGAAATGCATTCGAGGTATTAAAGTCAGTAGACATGGTAGGAGATGATTTTTGTTATGGTATTGGAACAGGATATTGTGGAAAATTTCAGGTAGCAAAAGTGGACGGTGGTGGTCCGCATCTACGATGCAAAGCAACAGTTGGGAGTCTTGAGTGAACATTCGAATTGCTTGATACGATTTGTGAATTTGCAGTAAAGGAGGCAGAGATAAATGGAGCAACTGAAGCAGAGGCATGTGCGATAAACAATCGCGAGTCAGAGGTTTCTATTGAAAATAACGATATCAAACAGGCCAAATCGCACACCATGGGAGGTCTTGGTATTAGACTTTTCGTGAATCATCGTCTAGGCTTTTCATATGCGAACTCGCTTACAAAGGACAGCATTCGACGGAGTGTTCTTCGGGCATTAAAGGTCGCTGCCGCAAGTCCTCCAGATAGATTCAATGTATTGCCCTGTGTGTCCAACACTGATATACAGAAACCTAAACTGTTCGATGAAAACGCGGAATCGTTTACCATAGCCGGTTGTACTACCATGGCCTCCCAGATGCTACAAGCAGCTAAATCATATGACGAGAGAGTAAGTGTTGATAGTGGGAATTTCACAAATTCCTTTATGATCCATTCGATATACAATTCTAACGGAGTGAGACATAGTGAGAAGATCACATCATTTTTCTGGTCGATTTTGGGCATGGCAATAGACGGATCTGATGTTTCTAGTTTTGACATTCAATCTGATGGTTGTCATATGCTTGCCGACATCAAGGTCTCTTCTTCTGGCGAGACACTTGCCCAAAATACACTGAATTCCTTAGGCGCTAGGAAAATTGAGAGCTTTAAGGGAGAAATGATTCTAAGCCCTAATGCTGTTTCAGAATTACTTCTCGACGTTATTGCTCATTCGATTAATTCGGATTCAGTACAAAAGGAAACAAGCGCATTTAAAGGAAAAATTGGACAAGTTGTATCATCAGATTCGTTAACTATCGAGGATGATCCCACCGATTCTAAGAGTCTAGCTGCTCGCTAGCTTTGATAGAGAAGGGGTTCCACACGGTCGAACTAGGATTATCGAGGGAGGTATCTTGAAGTCGTTTATTTACAACACCTACACCGCAATGAAGAATAACGTAGAGAGTACAGGAAATGCTGCCGGACCACCAAGCTCACCTCCTGTAGTATCGTCAACGAATCTAGTAATTAATGCAGGGTCAAAAGATTTGAACACTCTTAGTTCTGAAATTGATCGAGGAATTGTATTGAATAGATTCTCAGGAAACGTAAATCCCGTAAATGGCGAATTCTCTGGTGTAGTCAAGGGCGGTCATTATATTCAGAATGGGGAGATAAGCTTCGCGGTAAAGGAAGTGATGATTGCAGGAAATGTATTTGAGGCTTTATCTAATATCACGGGTATCTCAAGAGAACGAAAGTCCTTTTCAGACTCGGTTATTCCATATATTCGGATAGAAAACATGGCGTTTATTGGACAGTAATAACTCGAGTTAAATCCCATGGAGACCATCAAATACTGCTGCAAATCGAAAATCCATTTTTCTACTTACTCAGCATCACTAGTTGCGAATACGGATAACCAAAGTCAAGATAATGAATTTTTTTGAATTGAGTTATTTTACGATTAGTTCACAAAAGTGGTACTGAGAGCCCGAAAATCAAAACGAAATATAAAACTCGATGGTTAGTGAGAATTGATGGAGAAATATGACATAGCAGTCGTAGGAGGTGGGCCTGCTGGACTTTCTGCAGCATACTCAGCAGCCAAAGGTGGTGCTAGAGTCGTCTTGTTTGAAAAAGATGCGTCCATAGCTCATAATATCAGAACAAGCGGTGTGACATGGATAAGCAATATCGAAAGCCTTGGCATAAATAGCAATTATTATAACCCAATTAACAATTATTCCTTTATTTCTCCATCCAATGAGGTCGTAATTAGGAGCAATCGCGCAGAATCCTGCGTGCTGGATGTTCGTAAAGTCTATCAACACCTTGCCTTTGAAGCGGCTGAAGCTGGAGCCAAGATCATGGTGCGGAGTAACGTGTTTGATGTCATCAAAGATAAACAAAACAAGATTTCTGGCCTCAATATTAGGACTTCAAAGGGAGATTTTAGTGTTGAATGCAGTCTAATTATTGATGCTAGTGGTTTTAGTAGTATTGTAGCACGAAGATTGGGAGTCGTGAAAAATTGGAACAGGTACGGAGTAGGGGCGGAATACGAATGCTATTGTGATAAAGTTGACTTGGAAACTTGGCACTTGATGGTCGGCAGTACCTATTCCGACGCGGGATATGCCTGGGTATTTCCAGTTTCGAGAAATAGAATTAGAGTCGGAGTTGGAATCAGCAAACCGCATTCAGAGGAGGAACCTGCAACAAAATTACATACAATTATGGAAAAAAGGCTCAAGCCATTAGATAAGATGGGTCGTATCCAACCAGTAGAATATCATTTCGGCTTCATACCCAATGAAGGAATACACCGGTCAGGTGTTTATGATCATCTGATACTTGTGGGAGACTCCGCTGGTCAATCAAACCCCCTGGTTCTTGAGGGAATCCGATATGCGATTGAATTCGGTCGATTAGCAGGGATGGTGGGAGCAAAGTCAATCCCCATGGGATCCGATAAGGAATCTCTAATGAATTACGAAATTGCTTGGCGGAATAAGATTGGTTCAAAAATTAATGCAGCATTAAAAGTTCAATCTCGCTGGATGGGGCTGTCAGACAGGGATTGGGATAAGGAGATTGAGATTTTACGAGATTTATCTCCAGAAGAATTTTTGGACTTCATTAAAGCGGATTTCACGACGAAAACAATAATTAGATTGGCGATAAGTCATCCTAAATTGGCTGCAAGAAACCTTTTCAATATGGTCCTCAGACGTTAAAGCAAGATTTTTATATCATTCCTAAATCAGCAACTGATACCTTGGTTGGGGAATCGAGTGCCGACTTCGCTCCTGTACTTTACATGTTGGGTTTTGGTTTGGTTGCCTCAATCCCTGCGCTAATTATTTCGAAGTTAATTTCTCCCAGACACAGTCTACAATCCAGTCAAATTTCTACCAATGGAATGTGGTCAGGTCCCAAGTGGAGAAGGCCGAACACATTTTATGATGCAATATTATGCATACATTTTAATGTTCGTAGTATTCGACGTTATGGCCATTTTCTTGTATATTTGGGGTGTTTCATTATTCTCTATACCTAGGATCGCAACTCTTCCGATGATGGCATTTTTGGGCATAATGTTTTCGGCAATGGGTTATGCGTTATATCTCTCAGGGAAGAAGGGAATTTGGTAGATTCTAATTTTCTAACAAACATTAAATACTTAAATTGTAGACGAATAGGTGAAGCGCCATGCTAAAGGACTTGATTAACCCTACACACTTTAACGTATTGGTGAGTAAATTGGGAGATGTCTTGGTCAAAGCTCTTGATCAGCCTCTCGGATATGCTATTAACTGGGGAAGAATTTGGTCTTTGTGGCCTGTACATCTCGAGACCGCATGTTGTAGTGTAGAATTTGGAGCTGCTTCTGGACCAAGGTACGATGTCGAAAGATTTGGTATTATAGAGGCCTTCGGGTCGTTACGACAGTGTGATCTGGTTGTCGTTCAGGGAACTGTTACTAGAAAAATGGCACCAAGACTTAGGATGGTTTACGACCAGATGCCTGATCCAAAGTATGTGATAGCTATGGGTGCTTGTGCGATTACCGGGGGATTATACATTGATTCGTACAATGTTCTTCCTGGTGTTGATGGAATTATTCCAGTCGATGTTTATGTCCCCGGTTGCCCTCCTAGACCAGAAACATTGATTCAGGGTACGATGCTTCTACAGGAAAAAATAAAAAGGTCGAAGATAGGCTAAGATGAGCGAAAAAGGGAATTCTAGTATAAATGATGCTAATGCGAATTCCTCCACGAAGATTAAGCCAAGTGCTCCGATCGAAAAAAAACAAAACGATGTGCCAGCCCTTGAAAAATCAATAGTGGATAAATTAATCTCTGAATTCGGGGATAAGATAAAAGTTTCCTTCATAAAGCCACTCAGGATGAAGGTTGAGGTTGATCGGTCGGACATTATTGAGATTGCAACATTCATTAAAGAAGTACTGCTTTTCGATCACGCCGAGTCCGTAGCTGGGACCGACTATCCGAAGGGCAATTACATAGAAGTTGTATATCATTTAGGTTCCTATACTAGAGATGAACTTGCTGCACACGTACTTTCGCTGGCCACCCGTACTAGCCGAGAGAATTCATCATTGCCTTCATTAGTAAATATTTATAAAAGTGTTGAATATCACGAGCGTGAAACATTCGAAATGCTCGGAGTATATTTCGAAGGTCACCCAAGAAATGACCGCTTCCTTCTACCAGAGGATTGGGCAGATATCCCCCCTATGAGAAAGGAGTTTAGGATAAAGGGAAGGTGAAGTATGAGACTGACCTCGGAAACCACCGAAGAAAATATCGAAAACAATACTAATACTGCTGGTTTACAGATAGTAAAAGAATCCGAAGAAGATCGTCTCATGACATTGAGCGTGGGCCCACAGCATCCTGGTTCAGGGCACTTTAGGTTTACTGTAAAAGTCGACGGTGATTACATTGTTCATTGTGATCCAGACCCTGGTTATGTTCATCGGGGAGAAGAAAAAATGTGCGAATACCGCAACTTTATTCAAAATATTCCTCATCTTGAACGTCCGGTTATACACGATTCCAACAATATCACTTATTCCTATAGCCTCGCAGTTGAAGAATTGACAAACATTCAGGTACCCAGAAGAGGACAATTTATCAGAGCTATAGCTTCAGAGCTGAACCGTCAAGTGTACACGCTATATTGGTTAGCAATATACGGCATTTTCCTAGGTCATTCGACGATGTTTATGTGGCCAACTGGGGACCGAGAGTTATTTATTGATTTGTTAGAAATGTTGACTGGTGCCAGGGTTACTCATGCATTTAACATTCCTGGCGGAGTAAGAAATGATATGCCATACGGATTCCCAGAAAAGTGTCTTAGGCAGATCGCATACTTTGAGAAAAGAATGAAAGAGTATGAAAGTGTCTTTTATAACAATCCTTTAATGAGACAGAGAACGGAGGGCGTAGCATTACTTTCAAAGGATGATGCGATAAAGTTAGGAGTTACTGGCTCAGTACCTGAGAGCGTCAAATATTCCATACGACATTAGGAAGGCAGAGCCTTACGATGTTTACAACGAGATAGATTTTAAAGTCCAGTATATGAAAAGCTCAGATTGTTTTGCCAGGGCCTATGTCCCATTTTTAGATATGAAAGAGTCATGCTATATTATGAGGCAATTACTAGACAAGATTCCTCAATCAGGAGAGGTTAGAGCAAAGCTGCAACCTAATCCAAAGGGCCCTGCGGGTGAAGCTTATAGGAGGGTAGAATCCGGTAGAGGCGCATTGGGATATTACATTATAAGCGATGGTACGCCAAAACCATACAGGGTGAAGATATCTGTTGGTTCTTTCAGAAATCTGTTGGCATTGCCACATTTGCTTGTAGGAGCAAAATTGGCAGACATGCCTGCAATTTATTGGGCACTAAACTATTGGCCTGTGGAGGCTGATCGATAATTACCATGGGGTCAAGGGGGTCAAGGATAGTAGAATTTCGGTTTGGTAATTTTATTGCTAGTCTAATATGGTTAATATTAATTGTACTCGTTATAGTATCACTTGCAGCCCTTCCCCTTATTTTTATAATTTTATTTTATGTCCCGCTGCCCCCAGTTAACGGCCAGGTTCTTACTCCATACCTATTTTTATCTATGATGGTCGATCCAACAAGAACCCTTCCAGTCCTGAAGTTTATAATGCATACTACTCTGTTTAAAGTGGCGGTATTTCCTGGTTTCGGTTATGCCGCAATATTCGCAGCAGTTACCATATTTGTAGAACGAAAGTTTCTGGCTAAAATGCAGCTGAGAGTCGGACCTCTATATGCAGGAAAAATAGAAGGAATTCTACAATTAATTGCGGATGGTTTAAAGCTCATCTCCAAGGAGATAATTATCCCCTCCGGGGCTGACAAGCTAATTTTTTGGGCCGCGCCAGTTGCTTTTGTCGCAGCATCTGCAGCAGTAATTTCGTTAATACCGGTTGCTCCTGGATGGGTTGTTTCAAATACAGACGTGGGCCTATTGGCTGCATTTGCAATCCTGGGTTTCTTCCCATTAATTGCCCTTCTCTTTTCTTGGGCTAGCAATAGCAAATACCCCTTCATTGGCGGCTTGCGAGCGCTTCATCAAATGATAGCTTTTGAGATACCATTTATATTGTCAGCATTGTCTGTAGTTATACTTTCGGGTTCACTGAATCTAACACATATCGCGTTGGCTCAGACACAAGTTTGGTATTTCTTCTTTTTGCCCATAAGTGCATTTGTCTTCTTTATCTCTTCTCTTGCAGAACTGGAAAGGATTCCGTTTGACTTACCTGAGGCAGAAAGCGAGATAGTCGCAGGATGGTTGACTGAAACATCGGGAATGATATATGGACTTCTTCAGCTAGGAACTTATATCAAGTTGTATGCCCTAGCCGCACTTTTTGTCACTCTATTTCTAGGTGGATGGGCGGGTCCACAGATCTTTCCTCAAGTGCTTGGTCCTCCTGGTCCACAGAGCCCATTAATCCAATTACTTACGCTTAGACCCATATACAACGCTGTGACAGTCAATGCTGTCTTCTGGTTTTCGCTAAAGACATTTGGAATTATAATGTTGATGCTGTTACCAAGAGGTATAAACCCTAGAATTAGAATCGATATACTCCTGCATACAGGATGGTACAAGCTGATTGTCCTGTCATTCATAAATATGTTTATAGCCCTCGCATTAGTTTATGGAGGAGTGTTCGGCCCAGGAGGATTATTAACACCACATTGACAGCTGCTGGAGGATTTATCAAGGCAATCGAATCAGGCTCGAAGCATCTGATAATAAAGAGATTTACGCTACGCTATCCTGAAAAAAGACTAAAGTTTGTTGGTGACGGCTACCAATTTGATCCCAAACGTGGGGTTGGGATAGCTGGATACCGTGGAAGACATATCCTATTTCATGACAAATGTACAGGTTGTCAGTTATGTGCTATCGCATGTGAAGGTATAGCAGAAGCAATCGGGATGGTGAAAGTTGACGAGAAATGGAAACACAATAAAAAATCGATCATGCCTCAAATCGATTTTGGCAAGTGCGTGTTCTGTGGTCTGTGTGTTGATGCTTGTCCATTCTATGCATTGTATATGACAGATGACTACGAATTGTCAGCCTATACAAAAGAGCACTTGATTTACACTCCTGCACAACTTGCGATTAAACCAAAGTATGATGGAAGCGTCGAGCTAAAGATCGATGAGAGAGGGGCAACGCATGGCTGATCCTATTTTTATTGCAACTGCAGTCTTAACAATAGGTGCTGCGATCGTATCTTTGGAATCAAGAGAACTAATCTACGGTGGAATCGCTCTGGCTATCTCAATGCTGGGCGTTGCTGGGTTCTTTTTGCTTCTGGATTCGCCATTCGTAGCTATGTTTCAGATAACTGTGTATGTCGGAGCAGTCGCGGTATTAGTTATTTTCACAGTCATGCTAGTAAGAACTCAGGAACTGTTTTCGAGAAAAGAAGACAGAGGACGGAAAGGTGCAGGAATAGTCCTTTTGATAGTATTTATGGCCGGACTGGGAGCAATACTCATCTATTCGGGTCTCAATAACCCACATTTGATGAAATTTCAAAATTCGAGTATCAACTTTGTTGCAATAGGAAAACAGATGCTCACATATTATTCTCCTGCGTTAATTGTACTCGGGTTAGTGCTAGCAGTTGCCATCATTGGAGCGTTGACGTTAGCTCGCAGGGAGGACATAGAACAGCGAAATGAACGAGCTGATTGATTACATAGTCGTAAGCACTATGCTCATTGCCATTGGGATATATGGATTAGTGGTAAAAAGAAATGCAATACGTATGATATTTGCGATTGAAATAATTGCGAACGCGGCAAATATAAATCTCGTCGCATTTTCAAGAAGCGTTAATAATGCGCAGGGACAACTTTTTGCGTTATTTTCTATTGCAATCGCAGCAGCTGAGGTTGCTGTTGGCCTCGGTATTATTATTGTTGCCTATAGATTGTACAAGGAGATTGATGTCGAGGAATTCAGGAGTATGAAGGGTTAAATGGCTGAACTACATTTTTTGTTGGTTGCCACCTTTCTACCTCTAATCCTGGCTCCAGTTGCATATTATTTGGGTAGAAAATACGGTGTCAATTTAACCACCTGGTTCTCATTTGCCGTGATAGCCATATCAACAATCATGCTGTTCATTCCGGCGATGATGCTAGGTGGGGGCAAATCTGCATACGTTGAAAGCTATACATGGAGTCAATTTGGTAATTTCGGCCTCAGGTTGGATGGACTCAGTTTGCCATTTGCGTTAACAATTTATATCTTGTGTACCGTGCTTGCTCTTTATTCAAAACCTTACATGGCTCATCGAATAGAAGAAGAGGCCAGGGAACGATTTGACAATACCGGCAAGGATTCCAATTCCCATGATCTAGCCCCTGATAAGCCAGGTCGGGGTGAAGTTAGCCAATCGGGACGGCTAAATATCGAAACGCTCGAGCAGAGAACTACTTTAATAGAAAGAGAAAATTACGTAAAATCCCAAACTGGTCTGTACTTCGCGCTATACCTGATGTTTTCTATGGGCATGTTAGGGACTGTTCTGGCCACTAATTTGATAGAATTTTACGTCTTTTTCGAACTTATGCTGGTTCCATCATTTTTTCTAATTGCTTTTTATGGATACGGAGCGAGACGTAGAATCTCTCTGATGTTCTTTTTCTGGACACATGCCGGGGCTGTAGTTTTGTTGCTTGGATTGCTCGCTATGGGATTTTTAGCAGGAGGCTTCGATTATTCTGTTGTAAAGGCAAACGCCTCACATATACCAGTCCAGTGGATAACGATCATCGTATTTGCGATTGTGATAGGACTAGGTGTTAAATTGGCTGCGTTTGGACTTCATATATGGTTACCATATGCACATGCAGAAGCACCAACACCGATCTCAGCATTGTTATCTCCTGCGATGATTGGAATAGGCGCATACGGCCTACTTCGCCTTTGGATGGATCTTTTGAGTGGAGATTACGCTCAATATAGCATCTACATAAACATGTGGGGACTGGCTACAATGATCTATGGAGGGGCCATGGCTCTTATGCAGGATGATATCAAAAAGGTGTTGGCTTATTCTAGTATAAGCCAGATGGGCTATATCCTTTTTGGCTTAGGATCTGAAAGTATCTTGGGGATTACTGGAGCTACCTTGATGTATGTTACTCATGGCCTGGGAAAGGGCATCTTATTCATGATGGCCGGATCAATTATTCTTCAGACCGGTACAAGAAGTATGTCGAAACTAGGAGGATTGGCTGGAAAGATGCCTTATACTGCAGTAATTGCAATGATTGGAGGGTTGACGATTATTGGTATTCCTCCAACTAGCGGATTCATGTCAGAATGGATTCTATTTAGTGGAGTTCTCCAAACCGGAGTGCACGACATGAACTCATTTAGAGTGATTCTTTTTGGATTTGGTATATTGGCAACAGTGTTGTCCACTGCCTACATTTTGTGGATGTACAAGCGTATATTCTTCGGGAAGCTTCCAGAATATTTGCATCAGGTGAAGGACTCTAATAGATATATTACAGTGACTATGGCTGTTCTTGCTGCTATTACTCTAATTATTGGTGTATATCCTAATCCGTTAATTACGCCAATTTCAAGCTATATTCAGGCAATGTTTGCAAATAACCCACAAGTCTTGCCACTGCCAGGACATGGTCATGAATTACCAATACCAATTAATAGGAATATAAATCCAATATCCGATATTCAAATGCCTCACCATATCTCCAATATAGATGCGAAAGGCATGCTCTTGAGTGTCCAAAGATCTGGAGGAGCCCAGAATTAAAATATGACGCATAATGAGGATCGGTCTGAGTGACAATGAATGAAGTAATTGGATTTCAAGGGCTGGGCGTTAACGTTTGGTTGGTATGGATCCTCCCATTCGTCGGAGCAGCTGTAATACCAGCTGTTTCACACAGACCTGACCGAATTAAAAACTATACTGCTGTCGGTTTCGCTTTAGCTAGCGCAATTTCTGCTTCAACGTTGTTGCCGCTAATTGCTAGTAACAGTGTGATTGATAGCCAGGTTAGTTGGATAGGAGCTTTAGGGCTCAAGACTGGCGTTCTTGCTACTCCATTGTCTGTGATAATGACCAACCTCGTGGCATGGATATCCTTTCTGATTATAGTCTATTCGACAGGATACATGCACGAAGACAAGGATCTAACACGTTATTGGTTTTTCATGCTTTTTTTCATCGGTTCAATGCAGTTGATAGTATTATCGGATAACCTTCTGATGATGTTCTTTGGATGGGAAGGTGTGGGTCTGGCATCATATGCTCTTATTGGATTTTGGCATGCGGACAGAAAGAAAGACAACGTCGGCAAGGAAGGGCATTTTGCAGGAGGTATTGCAATGTGGGCCTCTCCCACTCACGCGGGTATGAAGGCTTTCCTCATGACAAGGGCTGGGGATACGATGATGCTTGCAGGCATGTTTTTGATATTCATTTATTCCGGTACCTTTGGGTTTAAAGAACTAGCTCAGAATCAAGAATGGTCCGTCCAAATGGCTCATCAAAACCTGCTCGTACCTGCAGCTGTACTGCTCTTCGGAGGAGCAATCGGAAAATCAGCTCAGTTCCCATTGAATGAATGGCTCTTGGAGGCCATGACTGGGCCTACTCCAGTCTCGGCACTGATTCACGCAGCAACCATGGTAAAGGCTGGTGTTTTTTTGGTAGCGCAGGTTGGCCCCCTCTTTTTCGCCTTGGCTGCATTTGGCGTCAGTCAGTTTTTTGAGGTTGTAGCCTGGGTAGGTGCAATAACCGCATTTTTGCTAGCAACACAAGCCCTAGTAAACCCTGAAATCAAAAAAGTCCTTGCCTATTCCACTGGTTCTCAAATAGGTTATATGATGATGGCATTGGGAATCGCCGGGCTTTCGACTAACTTTGTCGAGGGTTACACGGCTGGATTCTTTCAACTTATGAGTCACGCTCTATTTAAGGCGTCTCTCTTCATGGGCGCGGGTGCCCTTTTACACACTGTGGGCTCCAGATACATGACGGATATGGGTGGAATGCGCAAATACATGAAAAAAACATATATATTCATGCTATTAGCCGCATTGTCGCTTGCGGCTGCGCCACTTGTGACATCTGGGTTTTGGAGCAAGGATGCGATATTTGCTGCTGTTCTTAATTCGGGATACGTACACGCCGTTCCCCTTTTTGCGATAGCTGTAATAGTTGCAATTATGACCGCGTTTTACACCTTTAGAATGGTAGGAATGGCCTTTTTCGGTGAGGAGAGCAAGCATGTAAAGCATATGAAAGAGACTGGGCACCACATACACGAGGTAGGTAAGGTTATGTGGCTTCCGTTTGGCATATTGGCAGTTGCAACAATCGTGGGAGGGCTAATTGGTCCCATATTCGAAGCTCAATTGCATCATACTTTTGCAGAATATCTTGCAAGTTCGTTCGGAATAAGAGAGCATACAACTACTGAAAATTCGGGTAGAGCAGCTACTACAATTCTAGGCCTTAATCCTACCGCTGCAGTGGCGTCTGTTGGCGCCTTTGCGATAGGAGGGGGGCTCGGGTACGTATTTTATATTGGAAGACATGTAGACCCGAAAATAATATCCGCATCAGTAATTACAAGGGCCATCTGGAAATTTTTGTACAACAGATGGTATCTTAATACTGCATTATACTGGGGTGGAGTAATTGGCCCAGTAGTAATTTATCGAGTAGTATGGAGATACTTTGAAAGTGTAGTGATTGAAGGCATTAATCCAGCATTTCAGTTTTCTATGGCATCGTTTTCCAAGATCGTCAAAGCAGCTCAAACAGGAATTACGCAGACTTATTTGTTTGTATTCGGAGTCGGTATCATGATCATCATCATGTTACTTTTGATTTAACAGGAGATATTGAAAAATGGTTGAAGATCTAGTAATATCAACACCACTTATTCTTACAGTAGTATTAGGAGTAGTAGGACTTGCTATACCAGTTATTGATGGATTACGGAAAGAGAGAGGTGATAGTAACAAGCTATACAGTGGTATTTCTGTTGGAACCTTAATTTTTGCCATAGGATTTGTCCTTTTTAGAGTATTGTCTGGGGAAGTAATTCCAGGTATGGCATTTGGTCCAGGTGTTCTTTCTAACGACGTATTTGGATCGTTTTTCGCTACTGCGTTCTTAATCGTCTCTATTATGGTAACGGTATCTTCATGGAACTATATGAAGGGCAAGACAAACCCTGCGGCATACTATTCTCTCATTCTTTTGTCTACCATAGGGATGGTACTAATCGCTTATTCTACCGATCTAGTCATGTTGCTTGTATCTTGGGAATTAATGTCGCTTCCAACCTATGCACTTGCAGCCTTTTCAAAAAGAGATCCGATTTCCAATGAAGCCGCTATCAAGTACTTTATGTTCGGCGCGCTTTCTTCGGCTATTCTTGTAATTGCTATAGGTCTAGTGTATGGAATAACAGGAACTACGAATATTGCTCAATCGATCCAAGCGATGGCTCATATTCAAAAAGATATGTTACCAGTTGGTCTACTAGCGGTAGGCCTATTTATAGCTGGTTTTGGGTTCAAGATGGGTCTAGTGCCATTCCATATGTGGCTCCCTGATGCATACGAAGGTTCGCCTACCACTATAGGTGCACTGTTAGCAGCTGGGACCAAGAAGGCGGGCTTTGCGGCAGCGATTCGAGTAATTGTGCTGGGAATGTTCGTCCTAAATCCAGATTGGAGTTTAGTATTAGCTGTGGTAGCTGTATTTACTATGACACTAGGAAACTTCGGTGCACTAGTTCAGAAAAGCGTTCCTAGGATTCTAGCTTACTCAAGCATTGCTCAAGCAGGCTATATTTTGATTGGTCTTGCACTTGCACCATATTCTGATCAAGCGTTGACAGGTTCGCTATTTTATATTATGAATCATGCTGTCATGAAATCAGCCGGCTTTATTGCTGCCTGCGGCAGTCGCTACTGCTCTAGCAAGCTATAGTCTGGAGAGGTACAGAGGACTTGGTTACCGTATGCCAATTACGGCCATAGCATTTTCGATTTCATTATTAGCCCTTGCAGGCGTGCCTCCACTAAATGGCTTTTGGAGTAAGTTGGTGGTCTTTGGCGCAGCGATTAATAGCGGTACTCAAGTCCCATGGGGTCCATACTTGGCGATAGCTGGCGTACTTAATAGTGCTTTGTCGCTGGCTTACTATGCTTGGATTATAAGAAAAATGTACATGGAAGAAGGACCTGATATGACTAGAGTTAAGGAACCACGAGCCACCGTTGCGGTATTGATCTTTGCTGTCGTGTTTATGGTTGGTTTCGGAATTTGGCACGCACCTCTTCTTGAATTCGCAGCTAAGGCGGTACCTACATTTAGTAACACATTCAACATAGGCTTATCAAAACCGTCGCCAGTTATTACTACTCATGGTATCAATACTAATTCCGGCCAATTATTAATTCCTGTACATTAAATGTGAACTATGACATTCGATAATCTGTATTAAAACTAATTCAGGCGAGTCCTTAATTGTAGTATCATTTCTGGATCGCAGCCAAATCAGTTAAGTGTTCCAAATGGTTCTTTGTTATACTATTCCTGATCTTTCGAAGTTCGTTCTTTGCTTTGACAGAATAAGAGAAGTAGATATCTTCCATACTATTAACAAACTCTACAGACCGTCCGTTTTTCCTGGCTAACAGATTAAATAGCCTGTCCTCATTATTCCAATCAATCAAGTCGTCATGTATTTGGTATGCTATCCCAAGTAAATTTCCAAACGAGGCAAGTGCGTGGATCTCATCCTCACATCCATTACCCATTATCGCTCCAATCTTTGCTGAGGCCTCGAAAAGAGAAGCAGTTTTGTATTCAAGGACTTTGATGTAATCATCGACGTCTATTTCAGGTTGCTTGCCAAGTTTTATTTCGATCATTTCACCTTCACTCATCTTGAGGGCCGCATTAGATAGTTCTGCGGACACTCGAGGATTATTAATCTTTGAACCTATGTTTAGGATTATGCCAAGTACAAAGTCCGCAGTAAGTATACTACTATTATATCCGTATTTAATATGAAAGGATGGCAAACCTCGTCTAGTATTCTGTTCATCTATAATATCATCGTGTATCACTGATTCCGTGTGTAGAAGCTCGATGGCTGATGCTGCCAAAAATGTAGGTTCACCAATTTTGATATCACATTCAACCTCTCTATTTCTGACAGATTCAGAAGAGAGAACTAAAATGAGTGGTCGTATTCTCTTTCCGCCGTCGCATGCATATCGTAAGGGTGCATAGAATTCCGACCAAGAATAAAGATCGATCTCTCTTTCCAACGCACCATCAATCTTGGACAGATAGTCGCTAAATAGCTCAATCAATGGATTTACACTTGGATTTCTGTTCAAAGATCTGTTCTTTCCTGCCTTGTGTTATGTTGAAATGTTGAGGTTATTAATGCTTTACAATATATTTGAAACGAATTCTATAGGCGAAAAATATATATATATTGCTCCGGCCGGGATTTGAACCCGGGATCTGCGACTCGAAAGGCCACAATGCTTGACCGAATTGTGCAGCTAGTTGTCGTCTATTAGTTCATGAAGACACATGCCCTACTACACCACCGGAGCTCGTTCGACAAGTAAAATATATTCACATAAAATCGTTTCTTAGACTATCAATGTAGAATAATATTTATTGATGCAAAAAAGTTTTTTTATGGGTAAGCTGAAGTTCTTGACGTGCAAAGCACTTTTGTATTTAGGATAGATCAGGAAATTGAAAGAAAGAGTTTGCTAAAACATGCATTTTACCAGCTATGGTCCAAAGGGGAGCTCCATATTAATCATCTTCAAGGATACTCTAAGGAATATTTTCAATTAGTAAAATCGATACCTGGATTTGTAGGGAACATCATAACGAATTCGTCTCTTTCAAATGCCTCATACTTTGCCAATGACTCATTTAAAGAGATGCTAAATAACAGCATGCAAGAAGAATCCGATCATGTCGAACCTTGGATAGATTTTGCCACCTCGTTAGGCGTATCGAAAAAGGCACTGCTAGATTATCAAGGAAGTGATAAAACTAACAAGGCCATTGAGGATATGAGAAAATTAACTCAAAGCTCAGTATCACAAGGTGCCGAGCGATGTATGCATATGAAAAAGAGCTTCCAAAAATTAGTAATACCAAGATAGATGGTCTTCGAAATTTCTATGGATTAACTGACAAGAAATGTCTCAACTACTTCGACATCCATCAGGAAATTGATATCAAGCATGCTGCCATATGGCGTGAAGCTTTGATGTCTATTGATTCGAGGGCGGAACAGGAGGAAGCTTTATTAGCATCAAAGTCGTCATTGGCATGCTTGAATAGCATACTTGACGACGTACAAGAAAAGTACGTGAAACAAGCTCCAAACGGGTAACATACGGTCTATTGTTAACCCTTTTATATGCTCTTAATCATGAGATTTTTGTCCGAGGGCCCATAGCTCAGCCTGGAAGAGCGACCGGCTCATAACCGGTCGGCCAGGGGTTCAAATCCCCTTGGGCCCAGTATGTATACGGGTTCAAATACTGAAGATTACTATACAATGGAAGTTTCAGCCATGTCAACAGGAGGTCATAACATCAAACAATGCCAACAAAACTGTCGACTACCGGATATTTACCTAACAGTACAAATACAACCATTATTGAGGTATGAGTAGCGAAAGATCGCCAGTGGTTACGGTTTCTAAAGATGGACCTTTTATCATTACTGGAGGTATAGATTTGATTGGAGACAATATACAATTCGGAGATGGAGCATCAAAAGAACATTATACTCTTTGTCGTTGTGGTGCGTCCACTAACAAGCCATTTCGCGATGGTATGCACAAAGTAATTAATTTTAAAGACGACAAAAACTAATCTAGTCATTTTAGGGTTCGGTTTTGTTCAGCGGTAGGGACTTACTAGTACTTGACTTTGGTGTCATTGAATTACACTATATCTTGGTTTAATCGATTTTTCTTCCAACTAAAATGCTTAAGATAACCGCTGCAACAATATACAAACTGAGCTTAAAGACTTACAAAGATAATCCATTTCCTACAACATTAGAAAAGCCCGACTATGAGCGGCCAGAAATAGCCATCCTGGAATTTGGACAAGAAAGAACACACATTATGTTCAACAAACAAGATAAGATAATAACAACAATGACAGAAATGTGCAAAGAGGAAATTGCGAGATCTGTTATGCAAGGTACATTCACAGGAAAACTCGCTACACTGAGAAAAGATGGACGTTCTCATGTTGTTCCAATCTGGTTTGTAGTGGATAATGAGAATAGCAAAAGAAGGAGTAGAATAGGAGATAACATATTTACCACTGATAGCACATCAGTCAAAGCAACCTATATTCAGCGTAATAATAAGGTAAGTAATTGTATAGACGATCAGACACGACCGTTTTCTTTTGTAACAATATTTGGAAGTGCAAAAATACACACTTACAGCCAAAAAGAGGTTTCAAAATGGGCCAGTAAAATAGCAGAACGATATATGGGTAGGAAAAATGCTGAAGCTCACAGTAGAAGGAATAGTAGCGAAGGTGCAGTGCTTGTACGAACAAGACCTACAAGAATAATGGCAGAAAAGAACATTGCTGGTTGGGATTAATAATAATTATTGTTAGAGCGGATGCAATATTTTTGGGCTCACTTGTAACTGCGATTTCAGGTACAACTCCTATAAAACGTCTGGTGCTTCACAGTTGATATACAGAAATAAATAAACACATATGGCGATCGTATGAAATGATACGCAAACAAGGACCAAGCTGGTTACAATAAGCCATACCGGCTAGCCTAGGACAAGTGGCTCAAATATGGAAAGTCTAGTTGGTGATAGGCATAAGTATATCCTCCCTAGTTTTCTCCTGAATACTCAAGACTGTATATTTCATCAACACGATACTGGAACTGATCTTTAAAGTGTGGTAGTTCCTTACCAAATTTCAAAGCATATACCACGGTCTTTTTACTACATCTTTTAACTACATCAAAAAATAATAGCCAAACTTAAATACAAAATTTAGTAACTAAAGTTAATTGCCAAAATTCCTTGATGTCCATCCTATGAAAGGAGTTACTGAGGATACTTTAAAGCAAATACAAATATCACCAAAAGATGAATTTGGTGTTACCCATGTGAATATTCTTTTCAATCCCGAAGCAGACAGAGTGTATTGTATATTGGATGCTCCAAGCAAAGATGCAGTTGAAAAAAATCATCAGAAAATAGGAATAAAATGTGAATGGATCATGGAAGTTAAAGAAACAGCAGCTGGTGCTTGGCAATGACAGAATATTTTAGATAGTAGTTTCATTATTCTTTATCTTGATCTCAATATCTGATTTGTTCTGTTCGTGTGAATATTCAACTAAGAATCTCGCAAGGGCAAATTTGTATGTATTGTCCTTTCTGCCTTTAGTGAGGATTGAGTTGAAAAATTTGCAAAATCAAGATTCGACAATATGATTGATCTATTTATCTAATTACCGAATATTATAAGATGGTATCTGACTCATCTCAGTCAATCAGGATCTTTTTAAATAGTTAAAACGTTCGACTTTGAGTGTTGGCTCGGACAAAGACTTTAAACAATGAATGATAGGTAGATTTGTGTCACAGGTAAATTTTAAAAGGGTATTTGGCATATTATTCACTGCATTTATCATTATCATAGTACTTGTATTTTTGTTGGTTTCAATATCTCAAAAGCTAGCATAGTTACAACTCTAATTCTCGTTATTATACCATTATCTACTAGATACGTCTTTTACAAGTTAACAAATGTTTAAAGAAAATACAAAATGAATTGGGGCATGAAAGATGCAGCGAGATCATGAGATTGCCGAGTCTCCTGCAGTCCCGGGTAACTCCTCTTGTTCTCCTTTCTATCGACCACTTCCTGTAAATGTACGGCTGACTTACTAAGTGAACTTAGTTCTCTGAAATTATTAAAATAATTAACATAAAATAAATAATAACATGTTATTATTAACATTAATCAAAAATGCCTTCAACTCTTTATTATAACTATCTTTTTTTTATAGGAATTGAATAACTTTCGCCAAAAGATACTCGCCATAATGGGCACCTTAATAGCAGTTGGAATAGTAAAGGATTAATTGTGGGGGGGATTTTACCATTTGACCTTCCAACTGGTCTGATTATACTGCTTTGTCCAAAGTGAAGATTATCGTTGTGTCTCCTGGCGCTACTCTTTCTCGTAAGGCCTTGTCCGCATGTTGAGCATACCCATGTATATCTTTCAAACATTTTCTCTATTATCAATTATGAATTTTACATTTAAAACAAAATTAAGTTATCAGTGTTGCACTGTGCTGCCTTGTATAGTAAAATTGTTATTAGCATTTATTATTTATATTGAATGCAATTGCCATTGATAATCGAGAGTGTATTAGCACCAATACAGAGGATAGATGTCTTAGGGAGGAATTGATTATAAAATATACTGAATCATAGTAATACAGAATAAAAGAATGCATCCACTACTGTAAAACAGTTAGTCGAAGATACATTGGTTATAGACAATACTAACAAGACATGAACACAACACCCAAGGCTTAGGCGTATAAACCTATCGTGTGCCATCACAATCTGCGATGATAGTTTAGGTTGGGTACGATGACCTAATCCTTGATGAAAGTTATTTGAAGGAATTTTTGTAGTAAGAAGTATCCTATTTTGGTGCGTTGCTTGGTACGGTAGGAATGATTCGATGTTCAGTTTGAATGCATCCAGATCGGAATTTACAGGTTCTAGTGTTTCGGACTAATAACTCTGAACTGGCTGTTAGAGTTCGAATGGTAGGATTAAATGGGATTATCGAGATCCAACCTGAGTAGGTAGGTTTGGAAATTGGAAACACTCTGGTTATTGATGCAGATGATCTGAACTAGGTACTAGGAAATTCCTGAAGATGAAAATACGTTGAGTAAAAGACATAACAAATAGTTGGCATAGAAGTCATTAGAGATGGCTACAGTCCAACGGAGTGAAGACTTTGAAAACCTTGGTCGAGAGCTTCATTCGCTCTATGTTAACACCATAGAAAATGCCGAAAAAACACAAAGTAAGATCAAATTTGAGTCAAATAGAAGTGAACAGAGATGTAGTCGTGATAATCTGTTGTGCTATTTGGCACTAAGAAAGCATGATTTGTCAGATTTGCAGCTGCGATTAGCTGAAGAGGGCCTTTCTTCCTTAGGAATGATTGAAAGTAATGTACTAACCAGTATCGAACAAGTTCTAAAACATTTTGGAATAACACCTACGAAACATGACAAATTGTGTAAGGTTACTTCTCAATGGGGTAGTTTGACGTTGGGTAATCGGACTGAATTATTGTTTGGATCTCCAGGGAAGGGAAGAAGAACACGTATTATGGTAACGCTTGATGCCTCAGATATTTTCCAATATGATCTAATTGAGCAGCTACTCGAGAACGGTCTTGATATCGCTCGTATTAATTGTGCTCACAACTCGAAGAGGGAGTGGAAGCTACTAATCGAATCAATCCGTATCGCAGAACAACGATTGGTTGAACGTGGTAAGGAAATTGGACATCAATGTATAATCCTAATGGATTTAGGAGGTCCAAAAATTCGTACGGGTCCAATGGAGCTTAAAGTTAGTCCACTAAAAATTTCCGTTTTAAAGGATCTTCACGGCCGCCCTGTGCGATTTGTTGAAGGGTTCCTAGACAGTGAAGCAAGCCAAACTGAGTTAATCAGTCTGGAAGGGACACCATCAAGCTTTGTTATCGCAATATCAAAAATTGAATACGGTGGGTTAGGTAGTTTGAAGATAGGCCAGAAAATAACCTTCAAGGATGCAAGGGATGAACGGCTGCGCACGTTCACGGTCCTTGAAAGGATAAGTCCTACCAAAGTTCGGATTGGACTGGAGCACACCGCATACTTGAAAGAGGGTATAAAATTAGAATGTCAGTCAAACAGTGCCGTTGAAAACGATAGTAAATGTTCATTTACCATAGGTAGGATTACGGCACAAGCAATTGAAATTAATGTAGAAGCAGGAAACACGCTGCGCCTTTACAGAGATAATGCAAAGTTAGGTCACAGCGCTAATAAAGCAAATGGTACTCCTGCCGGCATTAGTTGTACCCATCCAGAGGTACTCGACCGTGTTATGATAGGCCACAGGGTATTCATAGATGATGGAAAAATTGAAGCCATAGTGAGGTCATCGAATGACCAATATCTTGAGTTGGAAATCGTTTCGCCAAAAGGTGTGATGGCTGAAATCAAGTCGCACAAAGGTATAAACTTTCCAGACTCTTCTATTAGAATGCCTGCACTGACACAAGAAGACCTTGGAAACTTGGAATTTGTTGTCAATAATGCGAATATGGTGGGATTAAGTTTCGTTCAAAAACCTGAAGATATTGATGAATTACGCAAGAAGCTGTTTGAATTAAACAGGCCTGATTTCGGTATAGTCGCAAAGATAGAAACAGTTGATTCCATCCATAATCTGGCTAAAATACTTATCGCCGGACTTGAATTGCCAAAATTCGCGATTTTAATTGCTAGGGGAGATCTGGCTGTAGAAGTGGGGTTTGAAAATTTGGCATTCGTTCAGGAAGATATACTATGTTTGTGCGAGGCTGCACATATCCCTGTCATATTAGCCACCCAGATACTAGAGAGCTTGACAGAAAGTGGCCTTAGGAGTCGCGCAGAAATAACTGATGCGATAATGGGCCAGCGTGCAGAATGTGTGATGCTGAACAATGGTACACACATAGCTGAAGCGGTCAAAACGCTTGCAGCCTTACTAAGTACCGAAGAACGGCACCAAATAAAGAAACACCAATTATTTAGAGAATTTACAGAACAATATGATATGTTGTGAATTTGAGAATGGCTGCAATTAGGTATGTAGATTCCTTCTTTCTGCTTCTTATGAAGTCATGTATAGACATTTAGCAAGAAAGACAAAGTGTATAGGCCTCGTTGCTTAGGTAAAGGCACGCATAGTTGAAGCAGTCAAAACACTTGCAGACAATACTATATGCATGACCATCTAGGAACCGATCCTAAAAGTGGTTGAGGTTGTAAATTGACTAACATAGGATTGAAACACTCCTATCTGAGATTGTGGGTGTGTGTGTTGTTGTATTGTAATTTGACTAATATCGGATTGAAACATCCTGAAAGAAGTAATGTTTAGATATCGAGGGTGAACCGTTGTAATTTGACCTAAGAACCTATTCGAGAGTTTCTTTGTCCGTTGGTTTACATCTAGTAAATTGACAATTATTCGCATCTAATTACACTTTTGGTCTTTTTCCTTGTATATTTGAAGCGAGTAGGCCTTCGTACACTTCCATACTCCGATTTTTCACATAACTAACCCAATGCATAACCGTTACGTAAAAGTGTATCCAAGTTATATAGAGATCATAGAGGTAAAATCACTAAACGTATACATTCCGTCTACGTTAACTGGTGTGGAGAGAAGGCTAACACAGTACTCGTTCTTAGTGCCACTCTACTGGATAATGGCAATGATGTTGCACAATCTGTAAAGTGGATATAGGCATTAATAGCGTCTAGCTACAAGGATTAGTATCATGCACAGGCGGGGTTTGGTACTTACCGCCTAGTCGTTTATTGTTGCAATCCTTGTTATGACGGATTCAGTTTCCTGCACAGGCGTGGCCTTTCAGAATCCTGGATTATCAACGTGTGGAAGGCAATCGTCAACGAGCTGTAGGTAAGAATATTTGCAAGTCATAAAGACCGCGTATACCTGCATTAACATGCAAAAACCCTTTTCGAGCACATTTCATTCCAACTTGTCAAAGTGGAGATAATATTGATTGAACGTTGGCATTCGCCGCATAGGTCATACAATAAATTGGTAGCCACGTCCAAGCATTTGCATTTCAAAAAAGTAGACGAAGATATGATTTTTGTCGCGATAATTGGAATTGGAATTAGTACGTGAATGATTCGCATCGTAACCCTAAACAATATAGTTTATTCCGAGAAAGGCAGGATGCGATGATTAATTTGCGATACGTTCGGCATGTCACTGCTGTTATGTTAAACTCATGCATAAAAGACAGTGCCTAGGGGCATTTGTTCGGGTATTGTAAGTATTCCTGTATATTTTAGTGCTATTACGACAGTTATTATAAATCTAATTTCGAAACCAACGCGTCTAATTTAGCATCCTAGTGTATTGCAGAATTGGCGAATCATATTTATATTACGGTGCCTACCTGGAACTGTGTTTTACGATCCATTTAGATCCAAAAATAAGCAGTTATTTGCGGTCGTAATAGTTTCAATCGTCGTTCTGTCAGGGATACTTCCTCTGAGTACATATCAAGTATCTTTCTCAAAGAGTAAGAAAGATTCAGGTGGAAGTTCCGGATCTCAGGACTCCTCGACTAATGATAATACGAACGGAAATAATCCTTCACAACAACCCTCAACTGATAATAGCGGACAACCCTCAACTGATAATAGCGGACAACCGTCAACTGAAAACAACCCTTCAGGATCATTGCCCACGATCATTCCTCAACCCTCAACTCAAAATAACGAACAACCCTCAACTGGTAATAGCGGACAACCCTCAACTGAAAATAACACTAGCCAACCAGAACAACCACCAGCGACAGAGCAGACACCTCCTGAAAACCTAACCGGACCAACAACTGGTCTTCCAGAACAACCACCAGCGACAGAGCAGACACCTCCTGAAAACCTAACCGGACCAGCAACTGGTCTTCCAGAACAACCACCAGCGCAACTAGAGCAGACACGCTCCTGAAAACCAACCGGAGCCTGAAACCCTTCCGGAACAACCACCAGCACCAGAGCAGCCACCAGTCCTGAAAACCTAACCGGACCAGCAACAAACTTCCCACAACAATTGGCTGCTCCTGAAAATGCAACTGGAGCTCAACCCCAAAATGCAACAGCACCTGGCTTTGCACCAATTGAAAATGCAACTGGAGCTCAACCCCAAAATGCAACAGCACCTGGCTTTGCACCAATTGAAAATGCAACTGGAGCTCAACCCCAAAATGCAACAGCACCTGGACCTATTCAAAATGCCGCCGCCCTCTCATCGGAACAAAATGCAACAGCACCTGGCTTTGCACCACCAGGGCAAACTTTAGCCAGCCAAAAACATATCAACTGAAAAGTTCCAATCAACCTTACAGAGTGCCTTATCAACTCAGAAATTAGACCCAGCACAACTTTCTAATGCAACCTCAGCGGCACAAACAGCAACTAGCCAAGGGTTGTTACCAGCAAGTGCAGGCGCATCGGCAGCCTCATCACTAGTTGCTTCGGGTGCAACTCCAAGTGCAGCAGCAGCCGCAGCAGCCGCAACTGCCGCCACCGCAGCTGGAGCTTCACCGCAGCCAGCAGCAGCAGCGCGCAGCAGCCGCTTCAAGCGCAGCTGATAATGGAGCCGCAGCAGCAGCCGCAGCAGCAGCCTCAGCCAGCAACAGCAGCTGGAGCCTCACCTGCAGCAGCCAGCAGCAGCCGCAGCAGCCGCAGCAGGTGGAGCCACCTCTGCAGCAGCCGGCAGCTGCCGCATCTTCAGCTGGATCTTCAGCAGCAGCCGCAGCAGCAGCTTCCAGCAGCTAGCTTGAAGCGCAGCAGCTAGTGGAGCATCGGCAGCTGGAACAGCCGCAGCAGCCGCAGCAGCGCGCAACCGCAGCTGGAGCTTCACCTGGTGGAGCAGCAGCCGCAGCAGCCGGCAGCAGCAGCAAGTGCAGCTGGAGCTTCACCAGCAGCCGGAGCCGCAGCAGCCGCAGCAGCAGCAAGTGCAGCAGCTAGTGGAGCCTCAGCCGCAAGTGCAGCATCTGCCAGCAGCCTCAGCAGCAGCAGGCAGCTGGAGCTTCACCAGCAGCAGCCGCAGCCAGCCGGCAGCAGCCGCAGCAGGTGGAGCCACCTCTGCAGCAGCCGCAGCAGCCGCATCTTCAGCTGGATCTTCAGCAGCAGCCGCAGCAGCAGCTTCAGCAGCTAGCTCGCAGCAGTGCAGCAGCTAGTGGAGCATCGGCGAGCTGGAACAGCCGCAGCAGCCAGCAGGCAGCCGCAACTGCAGCTGGAGCTTCGCCTGGTGGAGCAGCAGCCGGCAGCAGCCGCAGCAGCAGCAAGTGCAGCTGGAGCTTCACCAGCAGCCGGAGCCGCAGCAGCCGCAGCAGCAGCAAGCTGCAGCAGCTGAGTGGAGCCTCAGCCGCAAGTGCAGCATCTGCAGCAGCCTCAGCAGCAGCAGCAGCTGGAGCCTCACCTGCAGCAGCCGCAGCAGCCGGCAGCAGCCGCAGCAGGTGGAGCCACCTCTGCAGCAGCCGCAGCAGCCGCATCTTCAGCTGGATCTTCAGCAGCAGCCAGCGCAGGCCAGCTTCAGCAGCTGCTTCGAGCGCGAGCAGCTAGTGGAGCATCGGCAGCTGGAACAGCCGCAGCAGCCGCAGCAGCCGCAACAGCAGCCGGAGCTTCACCTGGTGGAGCAGCAGCCGCCAGCAGCCGCAGCAGCAGCAAGTGCCAGCTGGAGCTTCACCAGCAGCCGGAGCCGCAGCAGCCGCAGCAGCAGCAAGTGCAGCAGCTAGTGGAGCCTCAGCAGCAAGTGCAGCATCTCCAGCAGCCTCAGCAGCAACAGCAGCTGGAGCCTCACCTGCAGCAGCCGCAGCAGCCGCAGCAGCCGCAGCAGGTGGAGCCACCTCTGCAGCAGCCGCAGCAGCCGCATCTTCAGCTGGATCTTCATCTGCGGCAGCCGCAGCAGCTGCCGTCAGCCGCTTCGAGCGCAGCAGCTAGTGGAGCATCGGCAGCTGGAACAGCCAGCAGCAGTCGCAGCAGCCGCAGCAGCAGCAGGAGCTTCACCTGGTGGAGCAGCAGCCGCAGCAGCCGACAGCAGCAGCAAGTGCAGCTGGAGCTTCACCAGGAGCCGGAGCCGCAGCAGCCGCAGCAGCAGCAAGTGCAGCAGCTCGTGGAGCCTCAGCCTCAGGAGTTGCCACAGCAGCCGCAGCAGCAGCAACTGCAGCTGGAGCCTCATCGGCAGCCGCATCCACTATATCCTCCTCAATTTCGACAGCGGCAACAGCAGCAGCCGCCAGCGTCATCACTTTTGAAATCCCCAATCTCTTCAGCAGCAGCCACAGCAGCATCCTCAGCCGCATCGTCTGCTGCGCAAAAGGCTGGCTCATCCACATCGGCAGCAGCAGCCGCAGCGTCAGCAGCCTCAAGTGCAGCAGCTAGTGGAGCATCTGTATCCGGAGTTGCTTCAGCAGCAGCCGGCAGCAGCCCGCAGCAGCTGGAGCTTCACCAGGTGGTACCTGCGCAGCAGCGTCCGCAGCAGCCGCTTCTGCAGCAGGAGCTTCATCAGCAGCCGCAGCAGCAGCCGCAGCAGCAGCTTCAAGCGCAGCAGCTAATGGAGCCTCACCAACCGGAGTTGCCTCAGCAGCCGCAGCAGCAGCAGCAGCAGCAGGAGCATCGCCGGCCAGCAGCAGCAGCCGCAGCAGCCGCAGCCAGCTGGTGGTACCACCAGCAGCATCCGCCGCAGCAGCCGCATCTTCAGCAGGTGGTAGTGCATCAGCGGCATTGGCAGCGGCGAGTGCAGCCTCATCCGCAGTCGCAGCCGGAGCATCTATAGGTGGCGTGGCATCTGCAGCCGCAGCAGGCAGCTTCATCTGCTGGAGGTTCACCAACGGCATCCGCTGCAGCAGCCGGCAGCAGCCCGCAGCAGCAGCAGCAGGAGGATCGCCAGGCAGCCAGCCAGCAGCAGCAGCAGGAGCCGCTTCAAGCGCAGCAGCTAGTGGAGCCTCGGCAGCTGGTACAGCCGCAGCAGCCGCAGCGGCAGCCGCAGCAGCCACTACAGTAGCAGGCGCTTCGCCAGCAGCTCGCAGCAGCCGCAGCGTCAGCAGCCTCAAGCGCAGCAGCTAGTGGAGCATCGGCAGCTGGTACAGCCTGCAGCAGCCGCAGCAGCAGCAACAGCGAGCTGGAGCTTCGCCGGCAGCTGCAGCAGCTGCAGCAGCCGCAGTAGGTTGTGCTTAATGAAAAACTGAGACCGGCGCACAGAATTAAGCGGACATCAAACCCGTCCAATCTCTCCTTTTTTGTTAAATCAGTAGCTAATTCAAGAATTAATTTATTGTCAGGATGATTGGCGAGAGCGTCATGCAATATTGTATCTTTACTGCTAGCTCCCTAGATAGACTGCTGTTAGGGATTAAAGTGAAGACGTCCTGTTGCCTGATTTTTAGTGTTGGCAAATGGAAGCCCTTAGGTAACGATTTTTCTCCTGGTTTATGTGCTGATAAACCTTACTCGATTCATTAAGACACAATTTCAGTGGTACAAAAATACCTTACGAATGTTATTGGTGAATGTGAAATGTACTAGAACCCTGTATTCGACTACCCAACAAGGACGAAAATGAATAATATGAATTGAAATAAGAGAAAATAGTTTAGTATATTCTGGAATTACCATGAAAAGTTGAGCGAAAAGTTCTGTCCATCGCAGTTGTTATATAGAGAACCACAAGGGGACTTATGCAATACATACAATGAATCTACTAAAGGGCCTAGTCATTGAAGAAACTAAAGGAAGATAAAGGATTCAAGAACGGTCTTAGACTAGAGAGGGCTGGTTACCCCCAGCTACTCATCAAAGTTCAGTTCTCGTCTAGTTAATGATGCTTCTCAGGCTTTCGCGACACTTTTCCAACAACTTATATTTTGGATGCAAAATGTAGATTTGATGGTAAAGGGAGGTAAAAGGGGAGGTCGAGTTAGAGATAAATGGCGTGACAAACAATGGATAATCGTTAATTCGCCTTCTGCTTTTGGTGGCGGTGCGCTAAATTACGTTCCGATTACTGATCAGAATGGTGCGAAGGGTCGAGTACTCGAAAATACCATGTTTGACATCTTAAAACAAGATCCAACACAACATCAAACAAAAGTTTTCGTTAAAATTGAGAAGATTGCTGAGGGTTCAGCCACCACGGTTTTCAAAGGTCATGAGTATGCAAAAGAGTTCTTGAGAAGCCTAATAAGAAGAGGCAGTTCTATGATAAGTTTTATACACGATTACATGACTACAGACGGTTACACCTTTAGAGTTGAAGTAGTAGCATTTACTCAGAGAAGATTGAACTCTTCCAAGAAGCATCAAATTCGCATGGTAGCACATAGTCAGTTGACTGCTAATATCGCAAAACTAACGGTAGATCAATTTGTCCAGGAGGTGACCCTTGGAAAAATGGGTGCCGATCTCCTGGCTGAGGCGAAGAAGATCGCGTCACTTCGTCATATAGGAATTAAGAAAACCAAGTTGATCTCCACACCTCAATCAAGGGCAATTGAAGAGGCTAAAGAAATTCAGGTAATGCCTGAGGACAGTGAACAGACTGCTGAGGCAGCAGCATAGAATCTTTATAGTTATTCCCTTCAATGAAATCATACGGCCTCGATGTCCAGCAAATATGAAGTGAATGGATCTGAACAGTTTTCAGGGGCTGAGATAAGCTGTGTTTTGCATGCCACTGAAGATGAAAATAGTGTCCTCAAGTCAGCTGCAAAACTATTTTCAATATCTGAAGACAAGTTTTTCTTCAAAAGATTAGAAGGTCATTGGGGAAATCCTATAACATACTTATTTGCACTTCTGGATGGAAAAGAGGCAAGGACAACGGCATTGAGTATTTCTTTAGCATTGAATTCTGTTGACAAAGTTCAATTGAAAAATACACTTCATAGCCTAGTCGATGAAAAAGGAAATATGTACATCAGAATCGATAAGCAAGCCATGTGTAGAGGTAAAATAAAACTTAGCGAATTTGATGCCGTAAGGATAAAGTTTAAGCCGGTAAAAACCTATAGGAAACTAGCGCACATACCAGACTACAAGGTGATTCTATCGTTAGGCGAATAGATTTATACGTTCGATTTTCCAAGGCTGATGAACTGAGCGACATCCCTCAATCTATGGGCATTGCACTCTTTGGTACTGATGATTATTTTACAAAGATCAAAGCAAGTTTAATATACAGATCTAGTGGAACGTCAGTTCCTAAATCTCCTTTTCTTATTACGACAAAATGTATCAATGATTTATCCTCGATCCCCAATATTGATATCATTCGTTTAACGGATATCAACCTTAGATTAGATGACATAAGGAAGTTGCGTCATGGCATTGGGCTGGAGGTAACTGTATCAGACCTACGACAAGCCGATGGAAAACTGCTCGGCAAATGGATCGCTGACATTTCATCTCTCTACGCCTACTGCAAACATGCTGGATTCCAATTTATACTATCCAGTGGAGCATCTTCGATCTGCGAGATGGTTTCTGGGCGTAGCTTCGATGCACTACTTAGGACATGTGACATCGATCCTTTGTCTTATTGGAACGACCTTAATAACTGGCTACAAAGCAGATTACTTAAGCGGTGTACTAATCTTGTTGAAGAGGAGACATAAGCGAAGATACATCGCCGTTAGATGTGACAGATTCACTTCTGATGCTGCAGGGAATAGATTTCACAATTCTGGCTTTGCCTTCGAATTAACGCAGAGAATCGCGGAGCTTTATGGATTCATTGTTGCTCACAAGTCTTCAGTTAGGGATATCGGTCATAACGACAATGCTGTATATATAATCAGATGTAACCTAATCTTCTTAGAAACTGTACTCTCGACAATCCCACTTATGGACCCCCCAGCCCTAGTATTATGCATCTCGGGTACCATTAAGCGCCTAAGGATAAAATTTCAGAAATTACAGGAATCAAATTCAAAGGAAGGAAAATGGGTAGCTAGTCGAACGAGAACTAGTTAAACCATCCTCATTTCTTCATTATACACATAGGTACTCTTCTTAATGATTTCATCGTGAGGCGTCTGTTTTGTAATGAAAGATATTCTTATGCTGATAAATATCTGTACTCAGAACGACTTTGCATCGTAGGATGGAATGCGATAATCCTAGGAGGATCAAACGAAACGTAATCATGGTTGGTTTTGTAGTATAGGATAACTCGTTAGCATAGAATGTATGTGTGATAACAAGAATATATCCCGCGGGCAGGATTTGCCCCAAAGCAAGATTTTGCTAGCCTTGTTTGAGCCTGCGACTCTTCGGTAACTGCACAGTGTATGCCCGATAGGCTGTTTACGCGGTCAGCTTGATATCTATTTATAAGCCAACTTCTACAGCCGAAAGCTCTACCAGGCTGAGCTACCGCGGGATATTTTCGTGATCTACTTGAATGGTATATAATTGTGACTCGATTGTGGATAAATAGCCAAAATCCTTGTGTATAACAGTAGATTTATGGGCCTAATTCTATATTTGGTCCAGTTGACAAGTGAAGGTTGGTAATATACATTGGTATGCTGGTTAAGTGCAGTACAAGTACGAGTGACTCCACCAGAAACTCTAATCTGTTGAAGATGACATAGGACTATCGGGCCCGCTTGTGTGTTGCTTTACTATGTGGTAAATTACTTTATTGATAAGGAATCTGAAAATCAAACATGACGGAGACAATCACTTCGCACAACACCTATCTTACTTCAGGTATTCTGCAATATCTATGGAAGAGTACGTGATAATCCTATCCGCGCCGGCTCTCCTAGTTGAAGCGATCGAGTAAACAGTCCATTCTGACTCATCTATCCATTTGTGTAATGAAGCTGCCCTGATCATTGCAAATTCTCCAGAAACAACTTGAACAGCAAGAGGGAAATCACCAATGTTATCTCTGATCATCGGTAGTAGGTCCAGATATGCTAGACTAGGCTTTACCATAACGATATCTGCCCCCTCATTAATATCAGCTTCGATTTCTCTTAAAGCTTCACGCTGATTGGAAAAGGAAAGCTGATAAGTGGATTTATCGAGATAAGGTCTGGTTTGAAGATTGCTGGTAAAAGCCATCGTCCTAAATGGTGCATATAAATTTGAAGAGTGTTTTGCAGAAAATGACATTATCTTGACATTCTTGAAACCTTTTTCATTCAATGACGAACGGATACGATAAACTTGACCGTCCATCATCGATGAAGGTGAGACCATGTCCGCACCAGACTCCGCATGACTCAGGGCGATCTCACAAAGTAGATCTAATGTTGTGTCATTATCAACAATGTTATTATGATACTCTGTTAATCCACAGTGACCGCTTAGGTTGTATTGACAGACGCAAACATCAGTGATTATCTCTACTTGATCTCCAAATTCTTTCTTAATCTTTCTTACCGATCGTTGAACAATGCCGTGACTATCAGACGCCCCTGTTCCTCTCGAATCCCGCCTATCTGGAACTCCAAATAAAATGAATGAGTTTATACCTACTTCGAGACCTTTTCGAACGGAGTATACAATGTCAGTTTCACAATCGTAGACCGCACCAGGTATTATGTCATCTTTATTTATTTTTCTATTCTCATAGATGATGAGGGGCATTATGAGCTGTTCCCTTCTAAGGCCTATTTCCATAAGCATTTTCAAGATCAATGATCTATTCTTTTGAATTCTACGCTGTCTCACTCTTCGAACTCTGCTCATCCGGCCAATATCAATATTCGGTTGCTAACCCTTAAAAACCATTTTTCTATCAGTACTAGTATAAAAATGAATGAAGTGACGATAGGAATCCCCTCATACAATGAAGAAGGGAATATAACTAATCTCTTGAAATCCATTTTTTCATCCAATATTGATAAGATCCTCATCAAAGAAGTAATTATATCTGATGACTCTACGGATTCTACACCTCAATTAATTCAGAACTTCAAAGAACGGAATCCATCGCTAAATGTCAAACTTCATCATCATGATATCAGAAGGGGAACAGCGGCTGCGTGGAATGAGATATTCAAGGAAGCAATGGAGAAAATAATAATATTATTTGATGCAGATGTTGTCGTTGAAAGAGATTGTATTGCAGAATTGGTGGGTTCATTGGCCAAAAAGGAACGGGTAGGACTGTGCGCAACGAATCAAAGTCCAATAGAAACAACAGGTATCACTGGAAAAGCTTGTTCCTTTATTATGGAATGGCTTCGCTCGCTGAGAAAGAGGGAACTGTCCAAATATACAGTCATGGGGAGAGCATTGTGTATTTGTTCCGATCTCGCAAAAAGCATTCAAATTCCACAAGAAATTATAGCAGTAGATCTTTATCTTCAGTGTTTGGTCCTGAAAAGCCGCTTCGACGTTATTTATAATGACAGAGCCTTGGTCTACTTTAAGCCTCCTACAAATCTATCTGAATTCTCGTCACAGGTGATAAGAGCTCAGAATGGCCATAAACAAGTGAAAACGCTACAAAACGAACTTAACTTACACGCATCATTAAGATCATTGCTTGGGAGCGTACTCAGTTCAATATGTACCAAACCCTTGGAGGCCGCTGCAGCGGCCACTTCTTTAATGTTAGTTCCGTACTTCTCTAGAAAAATAGGTGGAACGGACAACGCAAAATGGAATACTTCAAAGACCACTAAATCCATAGACTATGATGAATTTATCTCGAGACAGGACATAGAGAATAATACGTAATAATATTCTGTTTTAATGGCTAGTTAGGTATTAATATATACGTGTAGTACCAGTTGTGGTTTGGAATATTCCGGGACATCATCTTACGGGTACGTTTGTTCACCGCATGAGAGCCACTACGACGAGCTAATAAATTGTTGGAAGAAAAGTGACGACGTAATCAATATGTACTTTGTTACAGCTACTTTTTCGGAGGAAATTTTGCCCTATTTTCCAAATGAAGCTAATCACTATATATTGGCCTCGTTTGTAAATCCTTCATCCATCCGCGAAAAGATAAAGGAAGGAATTAATAGCAAGTTGACTTTTGTATTCAATATAAGTAACTCGATATTTGAGAAGACTTATGAGAAGCTTAATTATATTTCGATTTATTTTATGAAATATTCGTATGGTGCTAATGAAATGAGTGATATTGCTAACATTATTGCCAGACGCGATAGGGTAAGCAAGGCTAGTTTAGCAAATATTCAACTACTCAATTCAAGGCACATCAAGTTTGCATTTCCGTATTCCAAAAATGTCCTCGTTCTCGAAGTTGACGGTGACAAAACCCATCAGAGCGATCAAAAATACTGTGAACGTACTAGGAGAGATGTGGTTAGAAGGGGCATCGCGTTAAGTAATTTGATAAGTCTATCAATTCTTGAGAAATTGAAATGAACAATCAGAACTGTTAAATATGAAATCCATGGCGCTATGCATGATATATCTTGAGCAAACCTATGGATTTAGGCAGTTTGAAGGTTGGATCTTATATTGTTATAGATGGAGAACCATGCAGGATAGTTTCATATGATCATAGCAAACCAGGCAAGCATGGTTCTGCTAAAGCCAGGGTAGCGGCGATTGGAGTTTTCGATGGTTCTAAACATAGTCTGGTGTCGCCAGTATCTGCAAACATGGAAGTTCCTCTAATTGACAAACGGAGTGGCCAGGTCATCTCTATATCCGGGCAAACGCTTCAAATTATGGATTTAGAGACCTTCGAGGTATTTGAGACCTCTTCTGTTGAAGATGAGATTAAGGATAAAATCAGGCAGGGTGGAGAAGTTGAGTACTGGAAGGTCTTGGGAAGGATAAAAATTGTCAGGGCAAAAGGATAGATGAATTTTGATCAAGTCTGCAAAGCGGTATCGGTTAGCGAATGTTTTAGTTACACATTGCACACCTTGACGAAAAACCCTCAGTTCCACAGAAAAAGAAACATATATAGCGCACAGCAAATATTGAGTTATAATGAAAAGTGCTCAAGATAGAACTATTCCAGTATGTTTTGCTTCAGATAAATTAAGTATAATAAAGGAATACGCTACGACGAGGGGTATGACTAGCTATGAGCAGGCCATAGATGAATTAATAAAGAGCCTTGATGAGACATAACTTTTTAGGCCGTTAATCTGGACTTTTTTTGGTTTTTAATGGACTAGAATTGAGACAGCTATAATTTACATTCTCTGGAATTTGGGACCGGTGAGTACATATGAATTATATTCTTAATCCAAACGATTTCGTTTCCGACTTAAGAAAAGTTAAATTGCTCCTTAATGAGCAATATTGATTTGCCAGAACGTACTATCCAGTAGAATCCTATATTTGGTATTCTCCCCTTTTTTTGGAGCCAATATCGACTACCTCTTCAATATCTGATATGAATATTTTGCCCTCACCAGCTAAGCCAGTACTAGCACTATTTGTTATGGTATCTACCACGTGTTGTAAGGCCGAGTCCTTTATTACAATAACGATCGTTGAATTTACATTGAACTCAGGAATATAGGTTGACGTGCCTCTACTTGATTGTATTTTGGGCCTTGGCATCTGTCCCCTTCCCTTGGATTCATAATATGTAACTCCGCCAAGATCTAACTGCTTCAAGGCCGAAAGTACGAGGTCTAACCTCGAATGGGGAACAACTGCTTCGATCTTCTTCATAATTAAGTATTTTAGCATAAACTATTATGTAATCCTTTTTGTTATGATGTGTATCAAAAAATCGACACCGTCTACAAATACAATTTTTCCTTATTATTGGCTCACAAAATCATACTGGTCACGTACTGAAATGCAATGTGTTCAATAAGGCAAATAAAAGAGATAACTATTTGGAAATCCACAATTCTGGCTAACTGATTAGTATTAATATTCGTCCAGTTAGTAAAATAAAAATTCAGTTATCGAACAATAGGGTGATAAAGGATAAAATATCCAAACGATGATGATGAAATAAATGACAAAAACATGCCTTAAATGTACTAAGATTTTTGATGAAAAGGAGATTGACGATCCTGCTGCTGAGAAGTTTCCTTCCTGTCTCGAATGTTGGAACGAATGGAAAAAATATGCCGTAATGGTTATGAATGAAATGAGGTTGGATATGTCAATGCCAGAGCACAGACGGGCGTTAAGAAAATATGAAAGGATGTTCTTTGGATTAGAAAAACCTGAAGGAGAATTTCAGAAGAACCCTGATCAAAAACCTTAAACCTTGAGACTTGTTAATATCAATTCCTAGGATTCGAGTCGAGTGTTTGAATAGCAAAGTTTGGGATCGTCGATTTTAATATCTCTCTTTTGTGGTGCAATAGCAAGGCCTCAAAATAGCAGTCGAATATTAACCGTTTCTGACCAGCGCTGAGGGCTTCTAATGCCTCAACTATGGGTTGAAGATCCAGTAACAGGATGAGTTCTGGATTTAGCAGGTACGTTTCGAAGTAAATGCTAAACATATGAACGATCATTCGGCTATCGAGGGTTGAAATTATTTCGAAGCAGGTCGTTAGCAACGGAGTTAACTTTTTCTTCTTTAGTTTCCGATACCCTATTAATACAGAATCAATAGTTTCCATTTTTTGTTCATCGCTCATTGAAGCGAATTCATCAATCTTTTTCAGAACGATGGATTTTCTTAAATGTTTTGGAAGATTGGATAGAATGCTAAGAATATCTGCTGACAATGAGTGATCCATTTCCACAGAATTACGAAAATAATGTCCAGTATATAAGAACGTACTTTTAACTCGATTAGGATATCAGACTTAAATATAGAAGATAAGGAGAGGGACATATGACATGTACCGTGGTAGTTGGGGGATTTTACGGTGACGAAGGTAAAGGAAAACTCATAGCATATTTAGCTCAAAAAGACAAAATATCAATTGCGGTTAGGGGCGGTGTGGGGCCAAATGCTGGACACACGTTTGCACTCGATGGAATAAAATATAAGGTTAGAATGCTTCCAAGTGCGGTTTTGAACCCCTCTACAAGGTTGCTTATTGGTCCGGGTGTTCTTATTGATCCAACGGTCTTACAATCTGAAATCAAAGCGTTTAATTCCCAGGACAGAACATTTGTTGACCGAAACTGTGCGATTATCGAAAAAAAACACATCGAGAAGGACAGCTCTCTTAACCATCTTGTGGAAAAGGTGGGAACAACAGGAACAGGTACCGGTCCGGCGAACGCGGATAGGGCACTCAGGACAGCAAGAATCGCAAAGGAAATTCCTGAGCTCGCGATATATCTAGAAGATGTGAGTGATGCGGTTATTAGAGCTTTGGAAAACAACGAAAATATTCTAGCAGAAGGTACTCAAGGAACATACCTTTCTCTGTATCATGGAGATTATCCCTATGTCACTTCCAAGGACGTAACGGCCTCTGCTGTTTGCTCAGATGTAGGCATTGGTCCCAAAAGCGTCGATGAAGTATTGATCGTTTTTAAATCCTATGTAACCAGAGTAGGTAAAGGACCATTAAATGATGAGTTTACTTCAGAGCAGACAGAAAGCAGAGGTTGGCAGGAATATGGGAGTGTAACTGGTAGACTAAGGAGAGCGGCTCCATTTGATATTAATCTGGCAAAAAAAGCGATTAAATTGAATAGTGCCAGTCAATTGGCAGTGACAAAACTTGATATTGTATTTCCTGAGTGTGCTGGAATGAAGGATTTTGCAAAATTGCCAGAAAAAGCTAAACAATTCATAGAAAATATTGAGATTGAAACTCGTAAGCCTGTTACTATAATAGGAACTGGCGAGGACCTGACAGAGGTAATCGATAGGAGACCTCAAAAATAATCGTAGAATTGTAAAAAATATAAATGGCCATTTTGTAATCGTTCTTGTAGTTAGTAATTGAAGTTAGTTATTTTCGTGGGCATAGCTATCTGATGAGAGCCATCTCCTCAAAGAACAGTCCCACCTATTCAAACTGGATTGAAATAAACATGATTGCCATTCTAGAGATATTAACCAAATAGTGCATTATTAAGACAATAAGGATATTCGACCTAACTGAGATATGGATATAATTAGTGCAGTCGATTGAAAGAATCCCTATTAACCCAGGAATGTCGGGCTGGACCGAAACTTCAGTAAATTCTAATTACGTTCCAAACCTTATGTATATTAGTATATCAGGAGCAACACCACCTGATTGAAGGCCGTCTTGAAAGCTACTATCAAAGGACATTAATATCGAAGCAATTAAAAATAGTAGTCAGTTGCGTACTAAATCTCCATATTATATAGAATTGTCAAGCCTTAACGATTTTGGAAGATTTGTTTGTGCTTTGGAGCACGTGCCGCTACTGTCTTTATCTCTAAATATGAATAGCGAGCGCGTGTATGCAGTACAAACTGACTTCATGTTCGGAAGACCAATAATGTTCTTCGTACATGATAAAAATAATAAGGGAGGAGAATATTTAGCATATAGAATTAATGGCGGGCTGGAAGAAGTTGCAGTGGTGGACTACGTAAGCAATCCGAGTTTTGGTTATTCACCAATAATAAACGTCGATGAATTTCCGTTGCCCTTAAGAAGAAATACTAGGACTAAGCCAAGGTCGGGATACACGGGGATTAAATTAAAGGACTTGACTAGCCTTGTCAAAGTCTGTGCGTACAAGTCTGCTTATGATGAGCCTCCACTTCCTTTGCTTCTCTTTGAACACAAAAAAAGTAAGGAGATTGTAATCGGAGCCGCCACCAGTTTGAGTGAGACCGATGATTTCTACTGTTTCTATTATGTCCTTCTTGATTATCTTCCACCCAATCCTTTTGTAAAGTATTCTAGTCAAAAGACTGAACATCCTTCATTTTCTAGCAAGTTAGACGAACATGGATGCATTTACCTCAAAGTGATAAAATTAGCGTCGACTCATCCTTTGGTGAATTTAGATGGGTAGAATAACCTGCTATCGAGAAAGAATGGAATATTGTTCAGATCGCAAAAATAGCCGAATTATCCTGGCGTTAGATCCAATAAATTGTAGTAGTCTGATAGATTACCTCAATGACAAGATATGTCTACTCCGAGAAGAGGTTTGTGCCATAAAGTTCAACTTCCATGTCATTTTACCACTCTCCTTGCAGGATATGTTGAATGTAAACAATACTGTCCATTCTTGTGGTCTGCAATCGATCGCGGATTTGAAATTGAACGACATTTCATCTACAAATCAGATTGCCATAAACCATCTTGTCAATATGGGTTTTGATGCAGTTATCGTCAATCCGATCATTGGGATGAACGAACTAAGTAAAGCTGTTGGACTTTCGCATGATTATAACTTTGGTGTAATTTCTCTAGTCTATATGAGTCATGTCGGTGCAAGAGAAGGCTTTGGCCTTAGTGTTATAAACGATATTGAGACTTCAAGTCAAGCATCTCCATTGTATATGAGATTACTGGAATACTCTAATGGGTGTGACGTTGATGGCATAATCGTCGGAGGAACAAGAATAGATGTCATAAATAGTATTTCCCGAGAAAAAAAATCGCCTATTTACTCTCCTGGTCTAGGACTCCAAGGTGGAGATCCGAATGAAGCTGCAAGATCAGGGACAGACTATTTTATAGTCGGAAGATCGATAATTCAGTCGAAGGACCCTCTGAAAACTGCTAGACTCTTTAAAGAACAGACAAACACTATTAAAAAAGGCTAAATTAGATACTTATTGGGTTGTGAGCAGATGGGATTTGATATCTGCCGCAAAGCAACGACTTGGGCCGCTATTTGAGTATACCCTCGACCAGGATCATGTTCATACCTTTACCAAGATCAGATGTTATGAAATTTCGTAAGACGCTGACAGTAGGCTGACGCCACGTTTGTGACAATCTATTTCAATGTAACACAAACATGGATTGGACTTGTGATCGTGAATAGAATCAAATCTCGTAAAACTAGACTATTTGCCGTATTTGCGTATTCTACGCTGATAAGTTCTAATCGCTCTCATAAGGTCTATTTTTCTAAATTCAGGCCAAAAGACATCCATAAATACCAATTCGCTATAGGCGCTCTGCCATACTAGGAATCCACTTAACCTCTTTTCGCCAGACGTACGCAATATTAAATCGGGCTCAGGCTGCGGTAAATGTGATGTATATAGGCACGATTCTATAAGCTTTTCATCAATCTTCTCTATATCCAGCTCCCCGCATTTTGCCATAAAAGCGATCTTCTTTATTGCTTCAACGATTTCTTTCTGTCCTCCATAAGCGATAGCAATATTCAAGAACATGCTGTTGTATTTTACAGTCACCTTCTCCAATTTGCAGAGGATTTCCTGTAATCCTATCGGAAGGATCGAAAGATTTCCGATTGCCTTTATTCTCATTTGTAAACGATGTATTCTGGAATCTGCGTACAGCTTGTCTAATTTTATCTGCAGAAGCTTATAGATATTATCAACTTCCTCCTCATCTCGATCGAGATTTTCGTTTGACAATACATAAAGAGTTGTAATCTTTATCTTTAGCTCGTGTATCCAGTTCAGCAACTCTTCCGCCTTATCTGCCCCAACGAAATGGCCGGTCGACTCGCGTATTAGGTTCGTCCGTGCCCACCTTCTGTTACCATCTAATATGATAGCAATATGGTTGGGGAGAGGGTGCTTACTAATCTCTGATTCTAAGTGTCGTTCGTATAGGATATAAAGGCCACTGCGTTTGAATATGACGTCGGCAATTGCCCTCCTATTTGCGATATCGGATATGCTCATCTATCAATTCCCCGGATCCATTTGTGACAATTTTCATTTTCTTTAGCATCGGTCAAAAACAATACATAATACTGTCAATGCTTGAGTGCCTCCCCACCCTTTCTATTTCTAAAATATTGGAACAAGAAAGTGGCAGCTATTAGAGTTATCGCCAGCCCAATTAGGAGGGACGATATCAATGAAAAAGGATTAGTCCTTTCGATCAGTACAGAAGTAAACTGCAAGATGGGAATATAGAGCAACGCCAAAACAACTAATCTCAGAATGTCAGACATAGTTCCGATACTTCCCTTGAACCAGTTACTTAGCAAGGAACCCGCCAATATCGTTGCTAATCCTATCCATAGTAAGGTTATCGTCCCATGCATAAAACTACCTATGATTACTCTGTTAGTTACGATACTAAGCAAGCTGGCATGTTGCGAGATAATATCGACAGGGATATTTGAAAATCCATTTACTATGGAGACTACGATGATCAAAACTCCCGCGAAGGTCGAAAAGATTCTAATGAATCCAGATGGTGTAGGTCTTCCCAGAGAACTAATTGCCTTATCTAGATCAAAAGCTCTTATAATGAAGGCGATACCGAGCATACTTAAAACAAGAGCCACCGCTTCCCTAGTCAACCCAAAAATCGTAGCTATTCCAGATACTAATAGGAGTGCTCCGGGTACTCCTAAAAAGAATTTTGAGTATCGTGGATCATAAACAAGCATCTTGATGTACCTCCCCAAGATGGCGTAAGAGTACTCTACGCTGCGGCTATGTCGAATTATTACGCGCTGTACCGAAATAATGGGTAGTATAGTACGAATTACGGGTATTATCGTCTCATCATCCTCTCCATCGGACACTAGAACTGCCCCATCTGCGGCGTAATTATCCAGGACAGTTTGTATCTCAAATCCTATTTTTTCATCTGCTTCTACTCCTCGGTTTATTTTGCCTGCCACCACGGCCACTTCCGTGTCATATCCTTTTGCCAAGAGATCTTGATGCATCTTTATAGCCCCAAATATGGCGTTAGCATCAGCATCTTCAGGGTCTTCTAAAGCTAATCTAATACCAGCATCTATACAAGATTCCTTTCCAATTATGGGAGTCTTCACTCCTCCTTTGGAACCGATGTCGTCATCACGATCTATGCACAGAACTAGAATCCTATTATGAATAAGTGGAGACTTTGATGCCATGTCTCGACTGAAATCCATTTTCACTTCATCATCTGCCTTATACGTTCTTGACATTGCCGATGGCGTACATTCTGAGAGTACTCTACCAATTAATTAATTAATCTCAAAATATACCGGTAAGATTGTACAGACGAGAGGACTTGTTGCCGTTAACAACTTGGCAAGGAACTTGAGGTAATCCAAGTAATCCACGCAGGTATTAGTGTATTTCCAAGAACCTCATAAATCTATATATCAGCAACCATAAATAAGATTCGTACAATTAATTAATTAAGCACGAATGGAGTCTTCTAAATTTGTTCGAGCCTGATGAACGCTTGAACTACAAGTATGCACTGAGAACTATAAGATATGAAAGGTCAGTTATCGCAAACATATGCGACTTTGAGCTAGTCGGGAGACAGGTTAGGAGTGGAGATCACATAATAAGTCTAACTCGAGAATATTTCCTCGAGGAGCTTATTAGTCAGTCAGAAGCGAAGAATATCTTGAAATCATCATCTATACTTAACTTGGTTGGAAATAGGATAATAAACTTGGCTATAGACATGAAATTGGCAAAGCAAATAACGGTCAAAAATATTCAGGGAGTACCTTTTTTAATGATATTCAAGTTCCAACACTCAACCGGTTAATAAATTCCTACTGTGCTCTTATTCTCTAATTTAGTTGAATTTTGAATGCCAATATACTTATATAATGACCGGACTATCGAATTGGAGATCTTGGAACGTTGTACACTTCTAGTTACTACCTGGAGGACGGAGAGTAGACGTGAGCTTTCATCAAGTAGTAAAAGTCCCCGGTGACCGAATCGGTGTTATAATAGGCAAGGAGGGTAAGGTAAAAGATGACATAGAGGATAAATGCAAAGTTCTGATTCAGATTGATAGTGAGAGCGGTAGTGTAGTTGTGTCGCCGCACGATTCGGCCCCATTGGACCAAGCTTTTAAGGCAGTGGATATAATCTCTGCTATTTCGAGAGGATTTTCTCCCCAACGCGCCTACAGACTATTGAGGGAAGAAATTAACCTTCAAATTATTGATCTGAACGATTATGTAGGTCGATCATCTAACGACATGGCAAGATTAAAAGGAAGAATTATTGGAGAGGGTGGCAAATCGCGGAAGACGATTGAAGAGCTAACTGGGACGAATATTTCAATATATGGACATACCGTAAGTATAATAGGCAATTTTGAAGATATCAAACTTGCGACAGATGCCGTCCTTCACCTTGTTAAGGGAAGCTCGCACAAAACAGTCTACAACTTGCTTCAAGAAAAGAGGAGACGAGCTAAAATATCGAAATTGTACTTGTGGGAAGATAATAATTTGAAACGAGACGTAGAGTGATCTGCTCTAAAAGCTACACTGAAATACGGCTCAAGGATAGAAGGACTTACCTAATCAGTTTGGGTGCGAGAGATAGCATGAAATCCACGCCTACTCCAGCAAATTTCATTATTAATTTTAGTTTTGGGAAGTGCTATACGGTATCCTTGGTTGTGCTCATAAATAATAACGACAATATGATTAGAAGGAAATCTTGATGTAGGGATGTATTCCTGCTATTCCTAGAGTATTTTTTACGCATAATTTCATAATCAAAATGTGGTATCTAATTTCTATATGGAATATCTAAGGCAGACGAATAGATTGACATTAGGGTTGTAGATACGAAATCGAGTCCTAAAATAGTCATGTACCGAATATTGCAATTGGAATCAGACTAAAACCAAAGTTTTAGAATTTGATTGCACTATGGTCTTGACTTAAGTCCGTTGCCTCACCTGAATGTCAAGCACAACGAGCTCAGACTGAATAGGACAAGTCAACTTGTCTTATTGCCATTAATCATCTCGCCTGACCAGCGTCGAAATATATCATGACTTATAGAGAACTGATCCAAAACTTTTCCAACAATATGGTTTATCATATCATCTATACTCTTAGGTTTTTGATAAAATCCAGGTGCAGCAGGCAAGATAGTGACTCCAACACCGACTAGTGTTCTCATATTCTCTATATGAATTTTAGATAGGGGTGTTTCCCTTGGAACTATTACCAACTTTCGTGATTCCTTAATGCAAACACTCGCTGCTCGCGATATTAGGTTGTCATCGTAGCCGTTGGCGATACTAGATAATGTCTTCATACTGCATGGTACGATTCCCATGCCATCGGTCCTGAACGACCCACTCGATATGGAGGCCGCCATATTCTTTCTATCATAGCATACATTAGCTAAATCCCTCACATGGTTCACACTCCACTCGGTCTCTATCTCAATGTTTTTCTCTCCCCATTCGCTCATGACGAGGTGAGTCTCAATATTTAGGACCTTGAGACATTCTAGCATTCTTATGCCGTAGATGACTCCCGAACTACCGGTAATCGCGACTATTAATCTCATAGGCTGAACGACAAATTTACTAAAGAATATATAACAGTGCCTATATTTCAATTTTCTTTAAAGTGTATGGGTATAAAGAGTGCTAAGTGTATTTGGAAGCGTTGCATTAGATACGACGAGAACCCCGTTTAGAACTGAAGCAAGAGTTTTGGGAGGAGCGGCGACATACGCATCCCTTTCAGCTTGTCATTTTGTCGAGACATCACTTATAGGTGTTGTAGGATCAGATTTTCCGGCAGAATACAGAAACATTCTTCAAACGAAGTTAGATATGCGTGGTCTAGTTACAAAAGAAGGCAATACATTTCATTACGACTCGTCCTTCGATTATGATTTGTCGCATAGGACCACAAATAAGACAGAATTAAATGTCGCTGCCAATTTTGATGCAGTTTTACCGTCCAGTTATCCAAAGCCCAAACACCTTTATCTCGCAAATAACGATCCTGTCCAGAACGTTCGATTGCTGTCTAATTTTGTTTCGCCTATGATGACAATGTGTGATACTATGGAATACTGGATTCAAAATAAGCGTGATCAAGTAATAAATATGATGAGTAGCGTAAATGGCGTTGTCGTAAATGATGAGGAGGCTCGATTGCTCTGCGGAACATCGAATCTTGTTAAATGTGCAAAAATAATCTTATCTTTCGGTACAAGATTTATAATCATTAAGAAAGGAGAACACGGCTCTATTTTTGTACAAGACGACACGATATTCCCTACCCCCGGCTATCCTTTAGAAGAGGTTGTAGATCCTACTGGAGCTGGAGATTCGTTTGCAGGGGGTTTTTTGGGATATATAGCTGAAAGGAATATGATGGATATTGATACTATGAAGGAGGCAGTCCTTTACGGGAATGTCATGGGCTCTTTTGCTGTCGAAGACTTTGGTGTCAAGAAGCTATTGAGTATTACGCGGGAAGATATTGAATTAAGATATAAGAAATATCTAGACTTTGTGAGGGTTTAGAACTAATGTGTAATTTTTTAGTTTTTGTTAGTTAACCGCTACAAAGTTGAGCGACGATAAGATCGGCATATGCCCTACGTGGATCTTATTGAATGCAAGTATTTCAAAAAAACTTAAAAGGATTTTCAGACCCAATTAAATGTGGACTGTCTTAGTCGTAGCTTTTATACTCAGCCAACTGAAGAAGTGGCTAAAAAATTAATAGGCAAGAAATTGGTGCGAGTCCTTGAAAAGACAAGGCCACCGAAGATATTGAGTGGATTAATTGTTGAAACCGAAGCATATGGTTCTGCAAATGATGAAGCTAGTCATGCATATAATGGTTCTACAGAAAGAAACTCAATAATGTTTGGAGAAGTTGGCAGGGTCTATGTATATCTTTCATATGGTAATCATTTTTGTTTCAACGTAACAGCCCGTTCAATTGATCGCTCCGCAGGAGCAGTACTCATTAGAGCAATTCAACCTTTAGAAGGGCTATTCACAATGATGAAATTCCGCAAGACGGATAATCCATATTTAGTCGCCAGTGGACCAGGACGCCTGACACAGGCATTAAATATTAATTTGACGTCTAATGGGCTAGACGTTACAGTTTCAGAGACTCTTCATATTGAAAATGGAATTACTCCTCCAGTAATACTTGGCTCATCAAGAGTGGGAATAAGCCGGGGATTGAATAAGCAATGGCGATATGTCTTTGCCTATTGGGATGGCAATAAGAACTTGCCATATGCTAGTCGATATGCTTCAAAATGGAGGGGTACTTTCGCGGCGGTTTCCCTTAATACTTGGAATTCATAACAGCCTTGTCTCTAGCATTTAAAAATCTGAGGCAAACTCGCATAGATAAACGAGCCGAAAACCTATTGCCCAATAATCAGTTTGATTATGATTTGCCTTTCTAAACCTTACAATTTTAAACCAAGTCCTTCCTAAATGGATATCGACCATGCAAAAGCTTTTCTTCATATATGTATCCAAGCACGATGAGTGGCAGGAAAGGGAGAAAGAAGATTGGGATTATGTCTATTCGATGGCAAGGTTCTTTCATTGGTGGATTAGACGTCTCTTCAATATTGAATTCAACCTTGAGGCAGACATCTTGCCGGTTGTAACTGGCAAGCTTTTCGACAGGATGTCACTTAGCTATCTTATGCGAGATCATAAGGAAAGGGGGAATAAGGTATATCACTTTTATTTAACTTATTTCAAGCCGTTTTGGACTGATTGTGGAACAGAAGGTTACAGTGCAGATAACTTTGGCATGGTTCAGTGGCGAAGACCGGATAAAGCGTGTGTTGGGTCAGTTAGATCTAAATACTTCGCCGACATAAACTGTCCAAAGATTTCGCATTTAATTTCGCACGAGGCATTGAGGATCAAGGGGAATAAAAGAAAAGAATATTTCGATGCGGTTCACAGCCTATGGAATCGCCACCTTCATGAAGGTTTGCCATATCTCTACTATAACGAACGTTTTAACGAGGTTTCGAAAGGTAGTACATACAAATATGTTACACTAGACATAAAGCAACTCAGATCTAAATTGTGAACCAAGTAGACCTCTTCCAAAGGGTGAAATTTTGAATCTAGAGGTGATTATCAAGTCGGGAGCAGTATGTGCATTTGTAGGAATTTGCTTCTTTGTGATACTGATAGCTCTGCTACTTGCTTTTCCAGTTGTAGAGCATTGTGTTGCGGGGACTAAATGCAAATATTTGTCTAGGGCGCCAGAGCCATTTTTGTCGCTTATAAACCCTGGGTTTGCGTTCGTTTCATTATCATTTATTGCTGCGGGAGTTCTAATGCTCAGGCTGGGAACTTATTACAAATACAGAAAGTGAATATGGTCTCCAGATCCCGGTAGTTGATAATGTTAAGGAAAATGCCCATATATCAGAAGAATATCCGGATTGATTCTGGCTTTGGTTAAACCTCATTAAGATCATCAGAAGGTAACTTCGATGTCGGGGCATTGGTCTTCATTAGCTGAGTAATTAATAGCCAAATTGATATGCTAGTATATTTTCATGACAGCACCAACTTCTGATCCAGAAAAGTAAAAAGAATGGTGTGCTCATATTAAGAAATCTCCGATGAGTAATAAAGATGGCAAACATTAATCATAATGCCAATTCTATTCAATTTGCCCTTTTTGCAAGCAAGCTAGAGGCACACCTTATCAAACACGGAGTTCCTTGTTCAGACGCAGATATTATCATTGAGGAAAGTTCTGTATTATATTTCGAGAGATTAAGGTCCCCAAAAAACTGTTCAATTCGATAAAGAAACAGGCCGCAATAAAGATATTTTTGGAGGCTGCGGCTAGAGCTATTGAAATGCACCTGCCTGAAGCCAGCGGAACATTTGGGTCTCCGGAAGAGCTTTCAAAATCCATATATTAGCATCGAAATCCCTGCTAGGTTAATCCACGATTTTACATCAACGAGGCAAACTTACATAGGAATGATATGCCTTGAATGGACTAAAATATGTGGGGCCGAAGGGATATGTTCTGAATAGGCATTTCACCATATTTACTTGAACCCCTGATCCACGGGTTTCCTCCATTTAAGACCAGCCCTAGTCTAAAGATCTGGAGCCCGTTGCGATGCCAGGCTTCGCTACGACCCCACGGTGGCATCAGTTTACGTTACAAAAGTATATCTGTATAAGTCTTACTCGAGCGTATCATTTATTTTCATAAGGCCAAAATCAGAAATTTCAGAGATTTGATTAGCTAAAGTATGTAACAATTCTGTGGTCGCAACTACTCAAACAAGCTAGAAACAGATAAATAATTTCAAGATATATCAACGATATTGACTGGAGAAACACAACTGCGTGCTAGGCGTACAAGGTTGAAAATATTGAAGGCAATTGCTGGAAGAAAAGGCTGTGCGGGTTTCTCAGATATTAGAGATGCAACCGGCCTGTCGACTGGTTCTATCTACTACCATTTGGAAAGAATGGGCAAGTACATAACGAAGGATTCTAAGCAGTATCTTATTACCCAGGATGGCTGGGGACTACTTAAGGAAATTGACTTTAAAGCTCCCGATATTCACAAAGATGAAGATTCCGAGTCGGGAGATCAGCATTCTGAACCTCTAGAAGTAGATCTAAAATACTCTATGTTGAATTTCATACGTGGAAACCTAGTGATATTATTGGCGATGGCGATCGTAGTATCTGTTTGCGTCGGGATATACTCTCAATCATACACTATTTTTCCAGGCATGTCATACGCTGGAAAGATGATTACCAATGCTACTATGATTTCGTCCCTTTCAATAGCCGCGCTCCTGTCCGTATCCTTTTTGATTATGTTGAGGAGACAAATGATACCCAAGGGATATAGGGTAATAATGATATCATCATTAACTGTCGTGTCCGTAATCTTGGTAAATATCTTGATATTTACTGGTCTTGGCACGCAGATATTAACGAATCCTAGCATCTCATACGCTGGAAAGATGATTACCAATGCTACTATGATTTCGTCCCTTTCAATAGCCGCGCTCCTGTCCGTATCCTTTTTGATTATGTTGAGGAGACAAATGATACCCAAGGGATATAGGGTAATAATGATATCATCATTAACTGTCGTGTCCGTAATCTTGGTAAATATCTTGATATTTACTGGTCTTGGCACGCAGATCGGGGGCGGGCAGATTACTTACTATTAAAATATTATCTAAATCAAGAATATTTCTAATACATAGAACAGTTAATACCTAATTTGTGTAATGGCTAATATGAGGATTTTGTCACTTATTTTTTGCAATGTGTAAGGTAAGATAGAAATGTTTCATCATTTCTATCTAGGCCGAGATGGAGCACATTGGTGCTATATTGGCAAGCAGAATCAGTTTTGGTACATATACACTAGTTATTCGCTCCTCATATCATTTCACGACCCTTCATTATAATATTATTAGATTTAAGCAAAAAACGTATAGAACATGTATATAATCCGAATGATCTTTTTACTTGCAACAGATATATTTATGTCACTATCTCATAACTCGACCTCAGCAGGATATGAAAGATCCATTAATCGTGCTACAAACCGAATTGAAGCTATCCGAGCGAGAATCAGAGCTATTCCTACACATGGTAAAAACTGGTCGCAGGTCTGTAGATCGAATCAGTTTAGATCTGAACTGTTCAAGAGAGGTGGCAGAAAAGACTGCCCGATCTCTGGTTGATTTTGGTATGATAATCCAGATGTCATGCAATGAATATACTCCTCTGCACCCTAGATTTGCAATTGTCAATAGATATAGAGAAAGATGCAAAGAAGATAATATTCCATTTCGCAGAAACGAATTAATAGACCATGTCGGGGCTGTAATGGCGGAATACTACGAACATATCAATGTCTAAATAGGCAAAGATTGATTCAATAATTACGAAAATGTCGGATTCGAAACAACTGGGTGCAGATAAGGTGGTGTATTTTGGTGTCATAAATCTCCTTGAGAACGAAAAAACTATTGGTGCAATCGACATTTGGCGTAGTGTCGTTACTAAGGAACTTTTCTGCGAAGAGAAACGACTGGGTGTACTAGATATCGGCGATAAAATAGGAATGCCAAAAATTCCCAGAGATCGAAAGTGGTCAGTCGCAGTGAATAAGAATAGAATAGGAAAGGATAGGTGGAACCTTGTAGGCCTAATCAAGGATGGGAGTGCTAGGTTTACTGATGATATTGATGAAAAAATTATATCAGTGAGGGTAAAAGACTATACTATAGTGGACGACGAATGGTGGAGCTTTCTTGTAGAAAAAAATGTTAATAGAAACATAGATATCGCTGTAGAGGGCAATGCAAAATGAAACTTGCTTCAGATACCGGAGATAATATACCTATAACGGTAGTTGTGAAATCTGCAAAAGGGGGAAACATAGCTAGCAAGTTGAGCGGTTACTTTCTGCTAAATGGTAAGGAATTTAGGTTCAAAGCTCTTGCATTTGGTAGAATAGGCGGTCATAATATTAGTCTAACTATACCGAAAGTTGCGTTAAAAGAGATCATAAAAATGGGGCTTGATCCAGAAGTCGTGTATTTAAACATACAGAGAAAGCTAGTAGAAGGGGAGGTGACACTTCAAGGAAAGCCATCAGAAACTGGCACAGTCAATTCATAGTACTGAATTATCAAGCGAATGACCGCACGTACACTTTTCTCTTCCTGCCGGTATTTGCGATATGATCTGCATAATGATTTTTTTTGTTTTAGACACATTCTTTTCAAGAATTGCAACAATATCCTTCGAATTTACTGTATTCTCTGTCCAGACATCATAATCGGTCACGGTAGACAATGAAACATAGCATATTTCTGCCTCTCTTGCCAATACACATTCAGGAATAAGCGTCATTCCGATAATGTCTGCGTTTAGTACTTCTCTATAGTATCTTGATTCAGCCACAGTTGAAAATCTAGGACCTTCTATACATAGGTAGGTTCCACTTGGATGACCATCGAAAGACAATTCTCTTATGCTATCGAAAGCAATTCTGGTCAATTCTGGACAGAATGGTTGAGCCATCGAAATATGACACACTTGCCCGCCGTCATAAAAGGTGTAATCTCTACTCTTGGTTAAGTCTATGAATTGATCAGGGACAACAATGTCGCCTGGCTTATAGCGAGTCTTCAGACTCCCGACGGCTGAAGGGGCAACTATTCGCTTCACGCCCAAACTCTTGAACGCCCAAATATTAGCAAGGTAGTTAATTCGATGTGGTGGTATTCTATGACCCTTTCCATGTCTAGGAATAAAAGCAATTGATCTATTGGAATACTTCCCAATACACACTGTGTCTGAGGTTTCTCCATAAGGAGTATGGACCTTTAATTCAGTTACATCACTGAACATCTCGGCGCTATAGATTCCTGTGCCACCCAGTATACCTATTTCGGCTGAAATGGAGCTCACGAATTAGTTATACACCGCTAGTGATATTACATTGTATCCTAAATTCCTGAGTATCATTCCGCCGCGCAACTTCCCAAGCTCAACTAGGAAAGCAAATCCAACAACCCTACTCCCTAATTCTTCTATAATCTTAGCAGAGGCCATAGCTGTTCCACCAGTAGCTATCAAATCATCTGCAACGAGTACAGCCTGGTTTTTATCCAGCGCACTAACCTGCATCTCCATTATCGCGCTACCGTATTCAATTTCGTATGACTTCTTTATTGTTTGACCTGGTAGCTTTCCAGCCTTTCTAACAACGACTAATCCGACTTGGAATTTTAGAGCAATAGCAGTAGCTATGATAAAACCTCTAGATTCAATCCCTACTACTAAATCAATCTTACGTCCGTTTAGCCTATTCTTGAATTCTTCAGCTATAAAATCTAGTGCCTTTGCATTGCGAAGTACTGGATTAATATCTCTGAACAAGACGCCCTGTTTCGGAAAATCAGGATATTCTTGAATTAGTTTGCGTAGGTCTACTTCTTTGGACACCATGAACTCTTGAGAGAAAGGCAGACATAAAAAATGTTCTACGCCATTTCGTTCGGAATTGGTCTGGTCCGGGTGAATCTACTATTCTTAGATGTGTAGCTTATGCCGACTATTTTTTTGTGGCCGAAGGCTGGGATAATTCAAGAATCTACCTCGCATGGATCCCGGAAGAATGCCGCTCATTTAAATACTGCCTCTAACGTCGTTATGCCAGCCGTCTCCACAAAATATTGCCAAACTTTGTATTTTCGTTTCCAGGTCTAAAACAATTCTTATACATTGAATATCCAAAAAGGTATAAATATTATCTGAAGCATAAGTTGTTTATAATGCCTATTAAAAACGGGGCAGATTACATCCAAAGCTTGCGGGGTAGGAATTTGAAGGTTTATTTGTTTGGCGAACTCATCAAGGAACCTGTAGATCATCCGATGATTCGTCCATCAATAAATGCCGTAGCTGAAACGTATGATCTGGCGGAAAGAGACCCAGATTTGGGATCTGCAGAATCTTCACTATCGGGTATCAAAGTAAATAGATTTTTGCACATTACAGAGCGGGGAGAAGATCTGGTAAACCAAAACAAGATGCAACGAAAGTTGGGGCAATTAACCGGAACTTGTTTTCAACGATGCGTAGGAATGGATGCACTGAATTCATTATACTCTACAACCTATGAAATTGATTCGAAATATAACACAGTTTATCAGAAGAGATTGATTGAATTTATCAAATTGATACAGAAGGAGAATCTAGTTATTGGCGGAGCTATGACCGACGTAAAGGGAGATAGAAGCCTTGCGCCTTCTCAGCAAGAAGATCCTGACATGTTTGTGCATATTGTGAAGGCAGATGAAAATGGAGTTTACGTGAGCGGAGCTAAAGCGCATCAGACAGGGTGTATCAATTCGCACTGGATCATAATCATGCCAACCATGCGATTGCGACCAGAGGATAAGGATTATGCAATAGTTGGTGCAATACCAGTTAATGCAGAAGGAATTACGTATATCTATGGGAGACAATCCTGCGATACACGAAGCATGGAAGGTGGAACTCTTGACGCGGGTAACGCGAAGTATTCGGGACAGGAAGCCATGATGATTTTGGATAAGGTATTCATTCCCAATGAATTGATCTTCATGCGAGGCGAAGTTGAATTTGCTTCAATGCTGGTAGAACGGTTCACTTGCTACCATAGAAGGAGCTACGTCTGCAAAACTGGACTCGGGGATGTTTTGATTGGCGCAGCTGCGGCCACAGCTGATTATAATGGGATTGCTAATGCATCTCACATTAAAGACAAGCTCGTTGAAATGACTCATCTGAACGAGACGATTTTTGCTCGCAGGTATTGCTTCATCTTATCAATCCCATAAGACGGCATCCGGAAACTACCAGAATGATGACATGCTAGCAAATGTTTGCAAACACAATGTCACACGTTTTCCGTACGAACTGGGCAGGCTGGCTCAAGACATCGCGGGTGGCCTTATGGTAACTATGCCTTCAGAAAAAGACTTTAGGAGTCCTTATACGGGTCCATTGCTGGAGAAGTATTTAAGGGGCAAGAAGGGTGTGTCTACTGAGAATAGGGTAAGGATTTTGCGATTGATAGAAAATATGACAATGGGCCGCAATGCCGTTGGTTACCTTACTGAGTCAATGCACGGTGCAGGTTCCCCTCAGGCACAGAGAATCCAAATCGCACGTCAAATGCAATTGGAATATAAGAAGAAATTAGCCAAGAACCTCGCAAATGTTTCTGAAGGGGAAGGCAGCGGAACTAACAAAAGAGCAATCAGACTATTTTGACAAAATATTTGTGACACTTTAGGCTAGTATGAGCTGTTAGAACAGTTTCTAGGTCGCGCTGCATTCGGAATTCATAACTAATGAAGCTGCGTGATGCAAGAAAGGATCATTATCGCAAACTGGCAAAGAGTGATGGCTTTAGAAGTAGATCTGCATACAAACTTCTTCAGTTAAACAAGTCCTACCATTTTTTGCGAAAGGGTGGTAGGATCATAGACTTCGGATCATACCCGGGAGGGTGGCTGCAAGTTGCTAAAGGGGAAGTAGGGCATGATGGCATCGTTATAGGCACAGATCTCAAACAGATAACTCATCTTGAAGGTATATTATTTTTGAACTATTCAGTGGAGGATCCAGCTTTACGACAGTATTTGATCAAGCATTTCAGAAATGAAATAGATGTAGTATTATCAGATCTTTCTCCAAATATAAGTGGAATATGGGAAGTTGATCATATTACGCAAATCAACCTGAGTCGTATTGCCTTCCAAATGGCCGCCAACTTGCTGAAGAGCGGCGGAACTGGGGTGTTTAAAGTTTTTGAAGGTGAGACTTTAAGAGGTTTTGTAAGTGAATTATCAACTCGATTCCACAGGGTAAAACTAAGTAAGCCTGTTGCAAGTAGGCAGTCAAGCAGCGAGATATATCTTGTTTGTCTTGATTTCAAGGCATCAAACTGTCCTTCTTAAGCCTATTATACCCATCCCCGCGAATGGTGCTCAGCTTACTAATGAATAGACGATATTAGATAACAGTCTTACTTCTTTCGTCAGCAATTTAATCACATAATGAGATATTTTTCATGTGTCAACCGCCATCATTATACAATAATTTTAGTTCTTCAAAACTTAGTTTCGATCCAGATTGTAACTTTTTTTTAGCCTCCTCTTTGACTTTCAAAAGAACGCTATCACTGACATAACGGCCATGCTCTTGTACACGCTGCTTTCTCACCTGAGCAATTTTGTCCATCTTCGAATTAATCATCTCCAACTTTGCCAGTGCTTCATTATAGGTGCTTAATAACTTACCTCGTTCACCGGCCAACCTATGCCTAGCCTTAAATAAAGCATCTAGCGCAATTCTGCTTGTATTAATATCATTATTCAACTTTATGGTATCGTTTTCCATTATCATGATATTATCTCTAAAAACCTCCGCTTGTCGATTGAACTGAATTAGTTCTTGTTTGATTGTATTTACGGCCTTGACAGCTTCTATCTTCATAGACGTATCTTTTATTTCCTGAACTATTCTAGCTCTGTCTCTTTCATTCTCGTATTGTTTGTCTTCCAGATTTTTTGTTAGAGTATCTTTAGTCTGATATAATATATCCTCACTGTTATCTGTAATCCTCGATTCCATCATACTTACAAAGTCCTTGGATTGTGAAATTTTTTGACTAATTGCCAAAAATTCAGAATTTTTGGATCTGACTGAAGCTCGAATATCTCTGGACTTGTTTACTAACAACCTATGACTATCCATGGCGGCTTGAATGTTGTGATTTAAGGATGGCATTTTGGACCTTTCAATTTCAATGATTCCATTTGTTAATTCTTTCAGATACGAAGAGAATCTGCGTTTCAAATTCAAGAGCTCTTGCCAATCTAACGAATCTATATCCTTTTCAGCGAAGTTTTGATCAGGGGATTGCAATTTGCAGTAATTACCCTCATGCCTTTACACGCGCTTATATAATAAAAATATAATGTACACTAGCTGCGTATTTTACTGTTTAATCATAAATTAGGGCTCTGTAAAGTTAAGATAACAAATTATTGTTATGATGACTAACAAATAGATCCAACCATTTTTGTATGTGTTGCAATTTACACTTACTTTTTCTACAAGGAAAATAATCATCGAAATATTCTGTTCTATCTTTGATGTATTGTACCGTCCTTTCTATGATACTTTTCTCATATGGAGAATGGATGTGATGGTGCAGTCTCAAGAATCTACAAGTCTGTGGATACCATGTACCTCCATCAGTTGAAACAGGATAGATGTTCTCCATATCTTTTTACAAGGTTTAATATAAAACGTTCTGCAACAAACATGTTTCTCTCTTTTGATATGCTTATTTGAAGGATTTCTCGGTTATCATTCATTTTCAATGGCTATCCATAACCAGATATATTCGGAACCAACTTTAATGATAGTTTCATCAATTATAAATTCAGTAATACGTATCTATCTTTCTGGAACTTAACATCTCTGGTTTATATTTTTGAATCCAGTCTCTGATGGCAGTATGACTTCTTTTAACAAATCTAGACACAGCTTTGGAAGTATTTCTTAATGAAAGACCAAGGAAATACAGATACAGAGAATATGCTATATCCTCAGGTTCTGTTCTCTTTCTTATTTGACACATCATAACCTATATCGGAGTCATAAAGCTATAGATTTTTCCTTAACTTTACAGAGCCTAAATTAGATTAAATCATGATGTTATTCGTTTAATATGAATTTGGCAAAAGATTGGCTTACAGAACCTGTTATCATATTCTCAAGGCATGCGATTTGCGTCATATCCTAGTAGGCTATTAAATTGCTGAGCCCAGTGCTTGGCACAACCGGTAGTAATTTAGCTAATTCATAGCTCGAAATCCTCTTCGACTTCTTCAAGTCTTCGCTTACGTCCGCAACGTTCAATTAATTCAGATAGCTTCTTTCTTGCCTTGCCATTTTTAATCGACCCTCGTGCAAGTTCTATCCCTTCTTTTAAATCGCTAGCCTTATTCGCAACAACTAGAACGGCCGCTGCGTTTAACTCAACTATCCCCAAGAGGTCCCTCTCTGCCTGGCCATATATGCATCGAAGCGTAGTCCGAATAGATTGCTCTTTTGTCTTCATAGTCAATCCATCTAGTGTTGCTATATCTAAATTGACATCTTTAGGGTGCAAACAAATCCTCTGGACGTAGCCCTCTTTTCTCCAGACGATGTCATTCGGACACGTATTAGATAACTCATCTAGACCGTCGTGGGCATGAACTACCATTACGTTTCTTATGCCGAAATTTCGACTAGCTTCTGAGATTGTCTCAACTAATGAATCATCTGTGACGCCAATCACTTGCCCGGACAGATTAGTGCATGGATTGCTAAGCGGGCCGATGACGTTGAACAACGTTCTTGCACCTATGATTTTGCGAGCAATAGCTGCCCCTGCCATGGCGGGGTGAAATTTTGGGGCAAATAGAAAACCTATTCCTATCCGCTCTATGGAAGATAATACATTTGCAGGTGAAGTATTGAGGTCAAAGCCCACGTATTCCATAAAATCTGCGCTGCCACACAGACCAGACATTGATTTGTTTCCATGTTTCGCCACACAAGCACCACTAGCGGATGCGACGATAGCTGCTGCAGTGCTGATATTAGGGGTACTGATCAAGTCGCCTCCAGTTCCACAAATATCGACAATTGGGGAATTCAGTTTTGGGGTTAGACGGATGGAATGTTCTTTGACAAATCTAATCAGGTATCCAATCTCATTCGCAGTCTCTTTTTTCATAGTAAGGGCAACTAAAAAGGCTGCTATTGACACATGCGAAACTTGCGTCCCAGAAATCAGATCAATAGATTTTCTGATCTCTTCTTCACTCAATTCTTTCTTGGAAATTAGTTTTCTAATGAGAGGTTGGAATTCTATATCATTGTACGTCATCTTTTGATCATTGAAAGAAAGTTTAATAATATTTTTGATCCTTCTGAAGTGAGTACAGATTCAGGATGGAATTGGAGTCCTTCAATTAAATATCTCTTGTGCCTCAGAGCCATTATCTCGTTGTCATCCTCGGCTATAGCGGTTACCTCGAGGCAATCTGGTAGGCGAGACGCATCTGCTACTAATGAATGGTAACGTGTGGCGATAAAGGGATTCTTTACGTTCTCAAATAGGCGACTAATATTATTGTGTCGTATCACACTAGTTCTACCATGCGTGACAGATCTTGCGTTGATCACCTTTCCTCCAAAGGCACTAGCTATCCCTTGATGTCCTAGACAAATTCCCAACACCGGTAGCGTTGGTCCAAGGTCTTTTATTATATTGTTACAGACTCCAAAATACTTAGGATCTTGCGGATTTCCTGGACCTGGAGAGATAATTATGGCATCAGGTCGTATTTTCTTAATGCCACGCATCGTGATCATATCGTTCCTCCTAACTATGGGTTCCACACTATTTTGTCCAAGAATTTGGACAATATTATATACGAACGAGTCATAGTTATCAATAACAAGAATCTTCATTAAACCACCGCCGAACCAGGAATCGCCAGATGAGTCTTTATGCTACACACGGGGGATACAAACACCTTAAATCTACCATCTTTATGACGTCTTTCATACGCATAATTTATATATATAGATAGATATTCAGCGCCGAGTATGTGGTCGCGTATTTTGCAAAGTTACCATTCGTAAGATTTTTCTAGGTCAAAGAAAAATGTATATAATATCCTCAAGTTGACTTAGAAATTATAGGGGGACATTAATTGGTAAGATTGTTTATAAACGGATACGGAAATATTGGCAGGCGTCTTGCTACAGCTGTCTTAATGGACGATGAAATTAAGATGGTCGGAGTTGCTAAATATTCAATGGATGATAAGATCCTTGAAGCTCTGGATAATGATATAGACGTATATGTCCCCGCGGATAAATTTGACTTGTTTCAACAGAAGGGGTATAAGATCGCAGGGACCATCGATGAGGCATGTCAATGCAGTGATTTTATTTTAGATGCTTCGAAGGAGGGCCGCGGCTTTGAAAATAAACAGAAATTTTATACACCTTTAAAAAAGCCAGCTATTTTTCAGGGAGGAGAAGATAGGTATGGTCCGTATAGCGTGGCAGATATGATCCATAACTCACGAGTAAATTACGACAAGGCTTCGGGTAAGGACTACGTTATTCAAGGTAGCTGCAACGTTTCCGGAATGGGAAGACTCATGCAACCATTAATTGAGAAATACGGAAATCAAATAAAAAGGTTTGATGTAACGTTGGTCAGGAGATGGGCAGACTTAGAGGATTCAAAAGAGGTGAAGGATTCTATTGAATGGGACAAAAACCCACATCATCAAGACGATGTGAAGGATTTTATCCCCTCCGCGAATCTGTTCGTTGATGCACTGAAGGTGCCTTCGAGGATGATGCATGTTCACCAGATGCTGATACGATTTGATGGCAAAGCCCCCACGAGAGACAGTATTTTAGAAGTATTCAGAGGTGAATTTGGGGTTGCCTTACTTAATTCTGCTAAAGGCACCGCCAACGTTAGGAATAAAGCAATTGAATTGGGTTTTCCACATGGCGATACCCAGATGGCACATATCCATCAAGAAGTACTCCGAGTTCAAGACGATGTCGTTAAAATAGTTTACTCAGACGATCAAACCGGAATGGTGATTCCTGAAAACTATTTGCTTCTTCAGTCAATGTATTTTAGGAGGGATAGGGCTGATGCAATCAAAAGAGCAGATAAATTATTCCAGATGACGCGTAAGAAGAAAATACTTGAAGATGAGTTTAAGTAACGCGATATTATCTTCGTATTTCATGGGATAAACGGCTGACTGTATTAGCCGGGTTTGAGCATAGATGGGAAGTATACCATGTCAATTTACCATTTGACTTCTTTCGAATATCACTTATTTCACCGTTAAATGAAAGCAAAGAGACAATACGATAAGTCCGCGTTTCCATCAAGAATACTTCTTCATTTATAAATTCCTAATGAGCTACTTACATTTGAACTAGGATATGTAATTAAATCAGTATGATAAGGCAATCTGACAAGTGATTATTTAGACCCTTTCTTCCAAAGCTGAATCTGCCCTCCATATACCTCGTTGTTATAAACGAACGAAGGTATTTGAGCATAGTATCCCTGCCTTCCAGAACTAAATACCTTAGGTGGTAAAGGGATTTCATGTTCCTTCCCATCAGGCATTTTTATAACAGCGTACACAAATTTTGGACTCGGATTTGGCTGACTTTCCTCGCTCAACTCTTATCAAAGCAAATTAGGGTCCATTCTTTATAAAAGATATTAAACATCTTGTTATGAGAAGTCAGTCACTGATGAATCTAATGTGGTAGATATTCGATGCTTGCAATATCATAGCGTGTTTTTATTGCATTGTTCAACTGCTATAATGCAGGAGTCAAATTAGTGCATAATGACCGGTTTCAATATCAATCTTGTGTTTAGCTTTGCAGCGTAGCGCAGCAGTCCCGGAAAATTTAACCCTCCTGGGTTAACTATACCTTCAGGTAAGACTAATTTTCTTTACTGTATTGCGCAGCATGGTGTAACAAAATGGAGTAATCTAAAGTAGAATTTCTTATAAATGATCTAAAATCTGTCGTGATCGAGCTTTAGCAGAATCTCTATAACTATCGTTCATATGAAAATGAGGCAATAACTGCATTAACTCAACCAAAGTTAATTAAGATGTCATAAATACTTAAAGACGCCAGGCAATATGCCAAAATACCCGCTAATAGGTTAGTAATATTATCCAAATATTCGGAAAGTACTGTTGTAAGTCGGGCAAATTTAATCTGTAATATCTTAACCCACATAAAATGTATCGAATATCAGAAGGTTCGAACTGAGTTTATAGCTTTTATTGTAGAGACGAAAATAAATATGCATTATTTTTGGATCAGTCTGATCTGTTGGGGGTGGCCTCGAACAACGACTTCACTGAATAATATCGCATATCTTTGATATTTAGTGATTAGAGAGTGATCACGTCAGTACCGTTATATGATGGAATCAGTGTGTGTTCAGCTTGAGCTACAACCTTGCTGTTACCCTCAACTAAGATAGGGTATCCATGAAGATTCCGCTTTCTCCTTAGAGTGTCGATAAGCACCATAATTTCGTTGATTTCATATTCATTAGTCAGCCATCTCGCACTAAAAGGGAGCGTTTTATATCTATTCCAAATGTCCTCAAGGAAATCATTAACGTGCTTTTCCTTTAATGGCTTCCTGGAAATCACGCTAAATATATTGCAAGTTTTTCCTTCGTAGACTACACCTTGACCGTCCTTAGTAGTTAAAAATGGTTCTATTGCATAGGCGTGGTTCGCAGCCAAGACAATCGAAGGTCCTATGGTCCTTATGTTGGGAATGGATTTACCTGCGTGGATTTTAAACTGTTCAAGGGAATGTCCACTCAGATTTTGGATGGGTCTGAAGCCATGTTGGGATATATTGGATTCTATGACTTTTCCGATGTCACTAGCACTGGTATTGGCCTTTGCTATTCTAATTGCTCCATCGAGTGCTAGTTCTGCAGTTCGCACAAGCGCGTCATATTTCGGATTGTAACATACAGTGACTGCGGTGTCGGCGATAAAGCCATCAACATGAACTCCAATGTCAATCTTCACCACATCACCATCTTTAACCGTAATTGTGTCATTAGGCTCAGCAGTGTAATGAGCTGCAATGTCATTCAAACTAACATTTACTGGAAACGCCGGCGTGCCTCCCAGTCTCTTGATATCATATTCTACAGACTCACATATCTCAAATAGTGATCTACCGACGTGGTTTTCTGTTTTGGAATTTTTTCTCACTTCGGATGCTATTTTACCTGCTTTTCGGTAGCATTCAAGATAATCCATGTATCAGAATTCAAAATGTTCACGGTATATTTAGACATATGTAGCTAACAAGCTTAAAATTATCGACAATTAAAGAAATTCAAACTGTGAAATAAATGTATGGGGTCGTTGTCTAGCATGGTATGATGCCAGCCTTGGGCGCTGGAGGCCGCTGGTTCGAATCCGGCCGACCCCGCATTATATACTAGCGTACTCAGTCAATGAAGTCACGGAAGAATTCAAATGTCTCAAAATAGTTGGACTGCTTCAATATATATTTCGCTGTGGGAATGCTTAATCAGTTTCGGACTTACAATTGGAACGCTGAGGATCATAAACCAAACACGCATCATTGAACAATCGAAAATGAATCCGTTGGATGCATAAGTTGATTTAGTCCCATATCCAAGACGTTTAGAAAGGCCACAAATTTTCCTCAGCATAATCATGTGAAAAATGATCCGGGCGATCTCGCTGAATTGTTTTTTAGAAGTTAAACGATCAATACAGAGGGAGTCATCTGCGGACTCGCGAATTGACTGGGATTGGCAAGGCAAATTAACAGGAGCAGAAATCCTCCAAATCATTATTCATAGCTTTTTCCCATCCGAAGAGTGAATTCTGAATATTACCAAAAATCCCATACGTGTCTGAGATTGTGTGCAATTAATGAATGAATATAACAATCCCACAATATTGTCAAAAACGCGTAGAATTGGGCTTGAAACCCTCGAGCTCAAAAGCTGCTAAGTTATCTTTGATAGTTAAAAATTCTTTTAGATGCGGCAACCTTCATAACGCTATGACAGATTGGACATTCGGCCCATCTTCGCCCTCCGAAATACTTCCACGTGAATGCGCACTTTTTATATGTACATGTAATCCATGTACCCTTGACAGGACCTTTAGGCCAATTGTCCTGTAGGGGCTTGCGAGTTCGCCTAGCGGACCTCGGCGCCCTTTTATAAGAGAGCTTCAACACCATTTCTCATGAAATCTGGGATAAAGACCTTTTGATTCTTGTATTGTATTTGGTTGATGAGTGGCGTACCTAATTGAACTAAAATCATTAAATCTAATAACGGAAATTAATTAGTTAATTAATTGTTGTACTTGCACAGATAGGTTACATTATTAAGTACCTACATGGGTTACACTTTGCTGCTTGTTATTGTATGTACGGTGGATGTAATTAATCTTTGTAGAAACATCTCTGATGGAGTAAGACCATTTATGCCTCCATGTTCTCTAGTTTCATTGTACGCTTTTACAAAGATATCATACCTTTGTTTACCATCATCTATGTTTGGTATATCTTCTATTGCTAGAAATTCATTCTTTACTATCTTGTTATATGCTTCTATCTTTCCTTGTAACTGCGGATAGGAATTTGGTATTTGTTTATCCTTTATCTGGTTGTGTACCAGGAAATGTCTGAATATTCTGGACGTAAATTGTTTTCCATTATCATGCATTATCTTCTTGGGCTTACCATTAGTCATTATCCAGTCCTCTAGTACATTGAGAACATCAACTGACCTCTTTCTTTCAGACCACTTGCTAGCTACTTTTCTTGAACAATCGTCTAAACAGCTAATGATGTAATAATTCCTTTGACTGGAATTACGAATATAAAACGGTCCAAGAATATTCATCTGTACCATATCGTTAGGTCGTTTCATTGCAAACCTTTTGTATTTTTTATTATTCCTTGTCTTACAGTTTAGAACATTTAGACCATGTCTCTTTAGTATCTTGTATATGGTTCGAGTGCTTAATGAGATTCCAATAATCTTTCTCAATCTAAACTTGATCCTATTACATCCAAACCTTTTGGTTAATCGTAGATCAAGTATTGTTTCCTGTATTTCAGATGTTATCTTCTTGTACTTGATATTGTGGGGTCTTCTTGAGCTATCGGATAGACCTTCTGTTCCTTTCTGTTCATATCTCTTATTCCATTTGTAATAAGTTTTCCTGGAGACACTATACTTTTTACAAATATTGCTTATGGTGTCACCAGTCCATTCTTTTTCGTGGATTAGGTTGAATTTAGTTATGATTTCTATATGTATACACTTCTTGACAGAAGTGTAACCCATGTCTGTAAGCTATAATGTCACCTATGTTAGGAAGTACAACAATTAATTAACTAGTTGATTATGTATGCCTATTTTTTTCAAAACATTTACTAATTTTAACCCACAGGCTTTTGTATACTCGCACGTTTTATCGTATTTGATTGACTAAACGCCAGTTCCTTATCGATATCGGCCAAGAGACAATTCCAGTTGAAGGTCAAGTTCACAAGAATGTGGCAATAAAGTATTTGATGAAAAGAAGAAGGAGTTTATTGATGACAAGGGATCCAGAGAAGTTAGAAACATTATACACACAACTTCCGCAAGAAATTAAGATAATCGGAAAATGTATTACAAAGTCGTATTTCGTAAGCTGGCAAAGATCTGGTTCAGAGCAGTTTCAAGGTTCTAGATTCACATTTGAGATAGACAATGAACAAGTTAAAAGAGTCTCAAATTAGGCTGCTAAACAGTATATGATGCCTAAAATACCCTTATCTAAGTCGGTTTGGTTCGAGATGAGTTAGTTAATATCGAGGCCGTAAATATTCAAACACTTGCTAGCCTATGAGGTTTGGCAAGACGATAATGTCGACGAGAAACTATCTATGGGTGATATCTTCGATCTCAGGAATCTTTAATGACACTTTACAGATCCTAATTTGATACATTAATAAAATTGGGGACACTGCCAAAATAAACTGAAAGACCGGCCTACTAAACACGCCCTCAGAATATTTTCTAATGCATTGTAAAAATGGTATGTATCTGCATATCCTTGTTTACGATTTGGGTCTCCGTTGTGTTGTACTCCTAAAAGTAATTTTTGAATTTCGCAAGTCACGGTTTAATTTTTCATTATGCGTACAAATGATTAAACCTTAAATATGCAAATCTGACCTCAATAATAGAATTGGTCAAGATATATAGGCAAGTGAAGTATCACAATTAATATAATGATCTTGAGATGTTATTGGAGGTTTATTAACTATATCCACCGATTTTGAAAGAATGCTTCAGTATTTGACAGAACAAAGAAGTGACTTAACAATTGATAAATTGAAGGATTTGATCGAGGCAAAGAAACAGAAGATCGGCGCGGGTTATCTAACTGAACAGGGAGCACTCTTTTTAGTTGCTGCAGATTTGGGTATTTCATTAGAGAGCAAAAGTCCCCGGCATCTATAAGCGACCTCTACGTAGGAGCTAAAGACGTGACGTTGTATGGCAGGATCCTTACCATTTATTCTCCAAGAGAATATACAAAGAAGGATAATATCGAAATAGTCAAAAATCGTACTATGGTAATCTATGATCATCAATCTAGTATCAAAATCAAACTTTGGGACAACCAGGTTTACGTGCCTGATGAAATAGGGCTTCGACCTGGAGACTTGGTAAAAATAAGCAGAGGATACGTTAAGACAGGACTAGACGGAAAACCGATTGTTAATATTGGTACAGATTGTCAATTAGAAAAAACGAACGAGTCACCTAACAATATTCCCAGTTTGGATTCTAAAACAAAAATTATAGATGATGTAGATTCCCCGGTTGATAACATTGTGATTGAAGGTTACATTAAATCGAACCCGCGGATTTCTGAGTACCGAGATTCACGTGGGGGAATGAGCAGATCTCTGCAAATGCAGCTGTTTAACGAAGATGGTACACGATCCTTGCGTACAATAATTTGGAATGTGGCTGAGATAAGAATTCCTAAAGTATTCACCATTGGATCCAAAATTAAACTAATAGGGGTAAAAATCAAACCCGGAAATCCTCAGTACGGTAACGGAGATTTTGAAATTCACGGGGATGAGGCTACCATGTTAGTGACCTCGCATAAGCAACCTGACATTGAGATGATGACATTGAGGATAATTTCAATTGGAACCGATAATACTAGAGACAGTTTGAGTTGCTTGGGTCTATTGGGTGATGGTAAATTGGTTTCAGTTGCAATTGATAAAGCCCTTGTCCCAAGCGATATGACTACTGGCTCATTAATAGAGTGTGTTCCAAGCAGGATTCTTGGCACGAACATAACGCTGACAATAAACGATTCCTATATCAGGTTGTTGGATGAAGATGCTTCATTCCCGAGTGCATTTAACTACCAGACTAAGATCAGCGACATAGTAGCATCGAATATCCCATACATAATAGAGGCAATAGTTTTGCAGCATCCGAATAGTATGCAAATTAACACTAGGAATAACGAAATGATAACAATGACCGATACACTGCTCGGTGATGATTCTGGAGAAATAAGACTAATAGGATGGCGAGATTTGAGTTTGAGCATAAATTCTCTTGCTTTAGGTGATCGAATTAGAATAATAGGTGCTTTTGCAAGTAACGGTCTACAAGGAAATGCCGAAATTACGTTAAAACCTTACTCTTCTATCACAAGAATAAATCCGAAGACCTGATTTTCTATTGCGTAGAATCATTAATCTGCCCAGAATCCACGTGTCATGACGTATGATCTCTCTGCCTGGTAAATACTCTTATACATCTCGTCATCATTGACATAGTCTCGCAATATTCGCGCTGCAGTATCGGCACCTATCCCATGACCTGCAAGCACCCTAAATGCGGTAGTCCCAAAACTGTTAATTAGAGACGCTGTCTTCCATACCCGTTCGAATCGTTTATTTTCTTCAGAACTCAATTTCAGCCCTTTTATTCTCATGGATATTGTCTGGGATAGAGCATTATCGGACCAAAAAGTTGCTCCAATAAGCCTAGATTTGCAACGTGGACAAACGATGGATTCAGGTACTTCGCGAGTCTCCATTATCCTTTCCCAATTACCACATCGCATGCAGATTAGTCGATGTTTGGTCTTCTCTAATCTTTCCTTCATTAGTTCAATTACGCCACTTTCTGTAGACAATGGAGTGGACGAAAATCTAGCCGTATGCTCAGTTATTGGTCTCGCGAGGTCAGAGAACTCATCAACCTCTCGCCAGTGGAAGGTGATGTCTCCTTTTCGAATATTCATTATGATCTGCTTGGTCAGTTGAAAATCGAATTTGTCGTGTATTATTTCTCTAATCGACTCCCTAGTAAGGACGGTATTAAAATATCTATCGTAAATCATCCTTGCTACTTTTTTATCATAGATTGCTTCACGACTGACAACACCGAACTTCTTCGCTACCGACCATACCTTCCAATTTATGTTAGGGGTTCCAGTTAACGATGCGATTATTACATCTTCTACATTATATTCATCAATAAAGATTTTTCGAATATGAGCTTCATTTATTCTAGCAGTGGATGTAATGAATATCCTATATGCATCACTTTTCGCTTCTACAGAATATCCTAATTGCGAAGACAGCAGTGTTGAAAGTAACGAGGCTAGGGAATTATTTACTTTAGTACCAAACAATGAATGAATTACCAATGCATTCATTCGAACTGACCTTTCAATTACAATTCTATTTGCACCCGGGATGACTTGCAACTCTTCATGAATTTTGCGAACAGTATCATCTGTTAGAATCTTCTTCATTAAAGATTCCTGTCTAATCTGGCCTACATGTTGAGCTGTAAGGGGGTCTATCGGAATCATTTCCCCTATCCAATATGGAACGTTTAAAGAACCTACTTGCAAAGGCTCGACATTTAAAATCATTCGTTTTTCATCGATAGAGACGATTCTCCACTGCGAGCCTTTTAGTACAAAGACGTTACCGTGTTCGCCATAGTCGCCAACAAACTGCTGATCTAATGTACCGATTCTACGTTTGTTGACACAATCAATTACTTCAAATTTTAAAACGGTAGGGATCGTTGAAATATTTTCAAAATAATATTTGTAAGCTTTCCTCATCCGTTTGTAGGAATGGTCTTTCATATTATACCTTATGATCTGGTTAGTGCCAAGTAGTTCGATGCACCCGAGGAAATCATCAATTGTGGTTCTAATAAAGGGATAGGCTTTTCTAATGATCCCAAATGCAAAGTCTATTTTTACCTCGTTCTTACTCTGGAGGCAGAGCCCAACTATATGGTGAGCTAAAACATCCAACGCCCCATTATGCAGTCGTTGCTCCTCAACGCTACCGCTCTTCACAAGCCGAATGATTGCTAGGGCCTCTGCCTCGTCATCAGGAATATTTGTTATAATCAATCCCTTAGCAGAAAGATTTTGTTTATGCCTGCTTCTTCCGATTCTCTGCAATAGTTTCGTTACCTGCCTTGGGGAACCATAATGTATTACGAGGTCTACCGATCCTAAATCTAGGCCCAGCTCTAATGAAGAAGTGCAGACAACTATACCAGCACCTCCTCTTCTCAATTTCTGCTCCGTCTCTTCGCGCATTTCTCTAGATAAAGATCCATGATGCACATCAACATGAATCAAGTCATTATTTCTTAGAACAGTTCCAATGTATTCTGCCTCATCTCGAGTGTTGGTAAACAGTAGAATCGAAGCGTCATTTCGATTTGAGTTAGCATAATTTATCCGAACATAATCCAAAATAAATGTCGCAACACTGTTTATCGACCCTTTTATGAACTTGACCTCGATATCATACGCTCTTATAGATTTATCTACAATGATCGCGCTTTTTCTCTCGGAACCTGCGAGAAATTTTGCTGCCTCACGAATATTGCCTATACTAGCTGACATTCCTACTCTTGTAATCGCGTATGAAGAGGCCACTTCCAGCCGTTCTAGGCTCACAGATAAGTGCGCACCTCGCTCACTCGAAAGAATCTCGTGCACCTCGTCTATTATAACCCATTGCAGATTCTTAAGATGGTCGAGTATCTTTTCATTCACTAGTATTATCGCAAGGGATTCAGGTGTGGTTATAAGTACGTCAGGTGGACAGTCCGTGATTTTCCTTTTGTCTTTTAAAGTTGTGTCGCCATGTCTGATCTGTACCTTCAAATGTTCTGACTCTGCATATTTTATTATTCTTCGAAATACGTCATTATTCAATGCCCTAAGTGGGGTCACGTAAATGGCCCTGATACCGATGGACTTTGAGTCTGGGCAGTGAGCTGCGTTGCGCATGTTGCTTAGTAAAGCTAGTATAGGCATCATTGCGGCTTCAGTCTTTCCTGAGCCGGTAGGGGCGATGACGAGAGTGTTAATCTTCCTTCCTATGACAGGTATAGATTTCTGTTGAACTTCAGTTAGAGATTCAAAGCCTTCCCACTTGAATTTTTCGTAAATGTATTGTTCGCCGTCAAAACTTTTAGATATTGGAAGAGATTCCCTTATCCTCGTTATATTGTTTTGAGCCAGAGGACGATTTTTCATATATTATTACTCCCAACAAACCTGCAACAAAGAGACCTAGTGCGGCCCACACATACGAGTCAAAATTTGTGATAGCTTCGAAGACCATTTCAATTCATAATTATGTCTTCATGGATATAATCGTTAGTAAAGCTATTCTGAGTAGAGAAATACCCATAGGTGAGTCGGCTGATTCTGGAGTATTTGTCATGGCTATGAAGAAAGTCGATTCTATCAAGAAAGTGCATATAAGTTTATTTTAGTATTGCCGATAAGGGTCATTCATAGTTGAATAGCTTTCTTCAGCACGTTCAGTTCCCAGACTGGTGTTATCGATAAGAATGTGAGAAGCACACTCGATAAACCAACGCTTCCTACATTAGTATTGAAATTTTGTCGGGAAGACCTGCGTCTTCAAAGTACTGAAAACGAAACAATATGATTATATGTCTTTGTTGTCCAGAAGCATTTTTAGACTATGCCCATGCGGGAAATTGATACCAATGCAGAGAAAAAGAAGGCAGTAGCACTATTATCTGGAGGTCTTGATAGTAATCTAGCAGTTAGAATCATCCGAGAACAGGGCATAGACGTGGAAGCAGTAGCAATTAAAACACCATTTTGTGATTTCGACTGTGGTAGAGGATGTGGACACAATCTAAAGGAGGTAGCAGCTGATTTGGGGATTAAGCTTAAAACCGTATATCTGGGGGAAGAATATCTGAAAATGGTGAAGAATCCAAAATACGGTTATGGTTCAGGTATGAATCCGTGTATAGATTGCAGAGCTATGATGTATAAAAGTGCTAAGGAGCACATGGAAAATATAGGAGCCGACTTTTTAATTACTGGAGAGGTTCTCTCTCAAAGACCAATGAGTCAGAATAGGAGAGCATTGCAAATTATTGAGCGAGCTGCCCAGATGACCGGCAAGGTAGTACGACCATTATCGGCAGGTAACCTTCCACCTTCTGAGCCAGAGATTATCGGTCTCATAAAACGCGAGAATCTTTATTCCATAAATGGCAGATCTAGAAAAGAGCAGATTAAGCTTGCAACGCGGTATGGAATACTTGATCCTCCCAATGCCGCAGGGGGATGTTTGTTAACAGATAAAAGTTTTTCAAAGAAACTTAAGGACCTTATCACAAAAGGTGACCGTGATATGACAATGAATGACATACAACTCCTAAAGGTAGGCAGACATTTTAGATTGTCCGGTGGTTCAAAATTGATAGTTGGTAGAAACGAGGACGAAAATGAAATTATATCGGGACTTGCTAACCATCGTGACCTATTGCTTGAAGCAGAAGAATACAAGGGCCCTGTGGGTATGTTAAGGGGAACTGACCTCCAGTCCGTATTATCTACTGCCGGTGCAATAGTCTTACGGTATTCAGACGCTCCTAAGGTCAGCGTTTCTACAGTAAGAGTTTGGAGTGAAGATAAAATTATGGTCAATATCACTTCAGTTCCATGTGAAGAATCAATCCTAAATAAGCTTAGAATCTGAAGTCGAGTAGTTCATTTTTCAGTATTAAGTAGTATGATTTATCTAATCGTGAGAAGTTGGAATATATTTCATCTTATAGTAGTGGCACAGAATTATCAAACCTTCTTGTGTTCCTAAAGTCGGTCGATCAACCTACAATATAGAGAAAATGGATGATGTGCTAGCTGCAAGAATCAAATAAGAAATGACAAAAGTAGTTAACACAATGCTACGAGATCTGCTCAGTTACACTCTTTTTCTCAAGTTCGGCAATAGCCTGATAGGCCGGAGAGCTTTTAGTCATTACTAGCCCTCGAGTAAAACCTTAGCGCCTAACTGGCTTCAAGAATATCTGGGATAAAATTCCTGAATGCACGTGAATAACGAATTCATATTGCTAGTACCATTATCGTCATCCTGAGTATAAACCTAAGGCCAAGTGAGAATTACTTCGAGATATCTATCTTAATTTAGAGCCTATGCGAAAAGTCCACCTCTTCTATACGTGATCCAAGCACAAGCAAGATGTAGCATTCCGACATAGTTCTCTATCCTCTTTTCCCATCTTATTAGCAATCGTCTAAACCTGTTCATCCAAGAATGGGTTCTTTCAACAACCCATCGTCTAGCTCTGTATTTTGGTATTCCTTCTTCTTCTTCTTTATTGTTGCTTATTTCTTCACCTCTTAATCTGATGTGAATTGTATAACCATACTCTTCTCTAGTAATTCGTATACTTCAGGAAAGGCATAGCCTTTGTCAATGCACATGTGCTGCTTTAATCTGATTGTTGGTTCAGGTCTATAGATGACTATGCTTTGCAGTGTTGCTTTGGTCATCTTCATGTCATGTCTGTTAGCTCCATCTACAGATACACCAAGTGGTACACCTTTACCATCTACTAGAATACTGCGTTTTGTACCTGATTTAGCTCTGTCTGTGGTAGGGATTTGGTCCTGTGCTTTTTTCCCCCAAGAGGTGCTTTTGTAATCACTCCATCCATAGCCTGCCATTTCCAATCGATCCCAGTTTTTTTATCGTACATGGTCAATCCATCGATCCACATTCGCTTGAAAACACCAGCCTTTATCCATTCCTGGAATCTGTCATGTACTGTACTTGAAGCACCAAGACTTCTTGGTAGAGCATTCCACTGACAGCCTGTACGTAGGACGTAGAAAATAGCACTCATAGCCTTCCTGTCATCCATTCTTGGACGACCAGCCTTTTTCTTCCTCCTTCGTATTGATGGAGATAGCAATGCAATGATCCTGTCCCAAACAACATCAGGTATGCAGTAAGATGAATCAACTCCACTAACCTCTGATATCAATACAACAACTCAGAAGATACTTGCAGTACAGCTTAGCTTTATCGATCAAACACACTTTGCTTGTAACTCAATAAAACTCTACTTTTCGGATGGGTTCTTAGTCAAATTACAACAATGCGAGTATGTGACTCGAATCCGGGAGCAGCTAAGTTTCAATTCTATATTGATCAAATTACAACCATCTAGGCGGGGTTGAGTGTACACCGCCTAGTCATCATTTCAATCCTATATTAGTTAAATTACGACCTCAACTACTTTTCGGATAGGTTCTTAATACATCGACTCAAATAAGCCTGACTGATTCATGTACTAACGGATGTTGTGTTTGGATCTTGAAAATCTTGCTAACAGAATTTGCCAAATTTTGAACTCTTGTTTTTTCTCCATGATTAACCAATACTCGTCTGAGCTTTTGCTTCATTCTGCTTATATATGCTAGCGATTGATTATAATCGTTATGGGAAGAAAGACCATTTATTGTCTCGATTTCGCATTCGAGATCAAATTCCTTATCCTCAACCAACCGACGAGTGAACCCTTCTTGAATACTCCTTCCGAGTGTCCCAGTCATCTGATAGGAAGTAAAAATCATCTTATTTTTTGAGGAATCACAGATTTGCTTTAAATAATGAACAGATCGTCCGCCGGTCAACATCGAAGATGGAGACATAATAATGGCAGGCTTATCATCCAAGGCCACTGAGTCAACTATCTTCATATTATCCGGCCTTAACGGATTTTCGTTACCTTGAATAAGGACAGCTTGCAAGTCCTTTGATAAATATTGCAAGTTACTTTCATAAACACATGTCGTCTCTGCTATGATTTTCTCAATCAACATTGTTGACTTTTTAATTTTTCCCGCAGTCATATATTGATTGATCGTCAGTATTAGTTCTTGTGGAAGTCCTACTGAGGGAACAGGTAACAGTACCTTTCCTCCTCGTATGAGGGTATTATTTATGCTCTCTATTAGAATAGTATCTGCTTCATCACGATGTGGAAATACGTCTTGTTTTCCACCGTACGTTCCTTCGATTATCAGTGTTTCTACCCTCGGGAAATTCCAAACTGCGTTATCAAGAGAATACGTCTTTCCAAACTTCAAGTCGCCAGAATAAACTAGATTATGATCTCCGTTCCCAATATGGACGTGGATTACGGAAGAGCCTATAATATGACCAGAATTACCCAGCGTTATTTTTATGTCGGGTGATATGTCTGTCACACTCCCAAATGTCAATGGGATAGTGTGTATAACCATATCTTCTATCTCCTTAGTCGAGTACAGTGCTTCTGACCCTGCTTCCTCGATATACCGTTTATGCAATAGAAACATGAGAGGAACAGTAGGATCAGAGCAATAGATTGGTCCTGAATAGCCATACCTAAAAAGCACAGGAAGGAATCCAGTGTGATCCAGATGCGCATGACTAATTACGATGGCATCAATATCATTCATTTTGATGCCAAGGGTGTCAAATCTGGGAACGGCATTAATTCTATCTCGAGAATATAGGTTGATTCCACAATCAAATATGACCTTGCTCTCATCAGTAATGAGCAAAAAACAAGACCTTCCAACCTCACCAAAGCCCCCTAAAGCGACTACACTCGCCTCAACTGTGTTGCTCAACTTTGACCTAAATATTTTTTCACCGACACTTTTATAAAATCGAGCACGTTCTTCCACCCGTTTCTTTAGCACATCGTTTATTTCCTTAATCGTTGTAATTGTATTAGGACTTCTCATTAATACCAACTTCCATCCCGTCTTCTTCAGAAAATCACCTATGTTTTCATTTGTTTCAAATGAAAAGGATTTATTTTGAACCCAAACCCAGGCTTCTCCTAACGCGTCATCAAAAAATACTTCTCTTATTTTAACGTCAGCTGGCATCACTTGTTGCAAAATCCTCAGTGATTCCTTGTCTGGTAATCTAATAGACTCATCAGTGCGTATAACTATCCTTTTTTTAAGTATATTCACCATGTTAGAAATAACCTGTGTGTCTTTCATAATGAATTCTGTATTTTTGGCATAAAGAGCAATTCTTGGTCCTTCATAAACAATTTTAGTAAGACCTGAATCGGCCGGGATATTATTGAGGATGCTAGCCATAATATTCTGGCTTGAAGGCTCGTTTCCCGATGAACTATTTTGCATGTTTTATTATTTCACTACTAATATGGTGAGCTTAACCCTGAAGATAGGCTCTAACGACATATTTTGTGTCCACAACGCTATTTAAAGATGTTTCGTTAAAGACGACCAGCCATCGAGTAAAAAACACAACTAAATCCGAGTTCTAAACATTACGTTGAAATAGCGTACAGAACAATCGTATGGTACTGATAGAGTTTGGAGACTAATGATTCCCATTCACAAGGACAGCAACCGGACCCTGAATCCGAGATTGACACCAACTACGATCAGTGTAGGCCGGATAAAGGAATGGGTCACAATGGTACAATTATTCGACAGCCATATTCTGGACACAGACAATTCAGACAAGCCCCGGTCTTGGTTGGTGAGGAATTCGATGTAACGATAGAATCAATGAGCAAACGAGGCGATGCAGGAGTAGCAAGGGTGGAAGGTCTCGTTATCTTCATAGAGGCAACAAACGTCGGTGACAAGGTTAGAATCAGAATTTCAAAGGTTGGAAGAGGTTATGCTTCGGCGAGCCGTAATTGAAACGTCATCAAATGCCTTACCAGAAGATGGTTTACCGACTAGAGCCAACTAAAATTCCATGTTAGGGAAGTTAAGCATATTGCTGAATTTTGGTTTTTGTTAACCTGTATGAAGTTATACTGATATGAGAGACATATGGCCGGTGTGAATACAAGTTCAACGCATTTGATGGAATTTCCTAGGAAGATCCTTATCGGGCCAAATGTAATTAGAGATTTGGGATCGTTTTTGACGGTTTTGAACAATAATTTCTCAAAGCTTGCGATAGTGACGGGCAGAATCGTAAAGTCGAGAGTTCAATCGTTGTGTCAATCTTCGCTCGTTAATTGCTCCCTTTCCGATTCGTGGTATGTGGTTAACGATGCTACAATGTTAACGGTGAGAAACCTAGAAACCTCCATGAGATCCAATGTTCCTGACGTTATTCTTGGATTTGGCGGCGGGCGATCCGTAGACGTCGCAAAGATGGCTGCATTTGACCTGGGGAAGCCTTTCGTAAGCATACCCACTTCAGCTTCGCATGATGGCATATCTAGCCCGTTTGTCTCAATTCGGGGAATAGACAAACCATTCTCGGTTCAGGCGAACACCCCTTTGGCTGTTTTAGCAGACACTCAGCTTCTTTTGGAAGCACCAAAGCGTCTGCTGTCCAGCGGATGCGGCGACCTCGTAGCAAAGGTTACTGCAGTGAAGGATTGGGAGCTTGCAAGAGATGAGACTAATGAATACTACGGTGCTTACGCAGCAAACCTTGCGTTCATGAGTGCAAAAATTATAATAGATAAATTTGCTGGCGGCAGACATGGGGATACTCGATGTGAAATTCGTACCGTCATAGAAGCCCTAATAAGCGCAGGCGTTGCATCCTGTATCGCAGGTAGTAGTAGGCCCTGTTCTGGTGCTGAACATTTGTTTAGTCATGCAGTAGAATACGTTGCAGGCCATGGTTATGGACTTCATGGTGAAAGGGTCGGACTGGGTACGATTATGATGGCAAAACTTCACGGGCTGGATTGGGAGAGGATCGTAGATACCCTACGAAATGTTGGCGCCCCCACTAGAGCTGAGCAGATCGGATTGAATGAAGAACAGATAGTCTCATCGCTAATATTAGCAAGGTCGCTTAGGCCTGACAGATATACGGTACTTAGTAAAATTAAACTAGACAAATCATCTGCCCGCGAATTGGCCAGATCCGTTTCAGTGTTATGATGTTCAGGACTGGTCTAATTTCCGGGCGGCCGGGACAAACAGCGACGCTGCATCAATCTTGGTAAGAAGGTAATAAAGAAAAATATGCTGATATGTCAGGTAGCCTTCTTTTCTGAGGGTTCTATAATTTTTGCCTCGGATTGTGACGTTTGTCCAGTCGCTACAGGTTCGTTAGGCGAGTGGTATTTCTCGATAAAGCAAACCGTCTTAATTTCTTTGACAAACTTGAATATATCATCTGCGATTGCCCTTTTAATGACTTGTAATCCTTCGTATAGGAAACTCTCTTCTGGTAGGCTAACTTCAATCGTTGATGTCTCGGATTTAGTGTCAATAACTTCCTCATTTATTGGAATTCTTCTGTTTATAAGCTGAAAAACCTTTTCATTAATGCTATCTATTGTCTTCAAAATATTAGTTTCGTAAATAAGAGTACGGCCAGCGTATTTGTGATTGAAGTCTACTTGAACTCTTCCTGAACCAATATATCTCACGGTTCCTCGACGTTGGTCCAACTCTATTTCGTCGCCTACCCCAACCTCATCCGCTTTTTCGCCTAACTTTCGCTGCGCAATCATTCTGACCTTATTGGGCTCCCTTTCTCCAAATCCTTTATCTGGGGTCACTGTAATACTCAATTTATCACCTGAATTTGCATTTGCAAGGGCTTCATCAACGCCCTTCAATACCCATCCTTCTCCTACCGATATAAGTCTTGATCCGTATCGTCTAGCTGGATCGTAAATATTATTTTTTTTAGCCTCTTCTTCGCTTGTAGTTTCAAACACTTGGTTAGTATCTTTGATTGTGGCAGTATAATCAACTAGTATTAAAGTACCTTTTTCTAAAGTCATAAAATTCGCTAATGATTTACCATATATTAAGTTTGACGCATGAAGAGAAAGCGTGTTCTTTTATGGAATAGCTTGTAATTTTTCTGCTGCAAGACTCAAAGGTTCGGTTGTCGTCTTGGTATTCATCATATTAGTCACTGAGGCGATAGAGGAAATAGTGCGCATGACATGATACTTGTTTACTTCACCCATACATCCTATTCTAAATACCTTTCCCTTAAGCTTACCGAAACCACCTGCTAGCAACACCTTAAATTGTTTTGAAAGTGTAGTTCTGAATTTTGTGTCGTCCATACCATCTAAGTAGTTGAAGGCAATGACGACATTACTCCTAGAATCTAATTTAGCAAATGGCTTAAATCCGATCATACCTAAGCTACTGTAAAAGGCGTCGGCACAGATAGCATGCCTTTTAATTCTATTATCCATCCCTTCTTCTAACACGATATCCAGTGCTTCACTGAAAGCGAAATAAAGTGGCAACGATGGCGTGAACGGTGTTTCAAAATTTTCCTCAAAATATTTAAAGTATCTTGGCAGATTAAAATATTGGGTAGGGGGAGGATTCGATTTCATGTACTTTTTCGCCCGGTCGCTAATTGAAATCGGTGATACGCCAGGTGGAGCCGCCAGGGCCTTTTGTGATGCTGTTACACAGATATCTATATTCCATTTATCGACAGGCAATTCATCTCCACCCAGTATGGAAACGGCATCAGCTATGAAGAACGCCCCTTTCTTAGAACATAATTCTCCAATCTTTTGCATGTATCGGAGAGTCGTCCCGGTAGAGGTTTCGTTATAGACTGCGTAAGCTGCCTTTATGTCATTCTTCTCAAACGCTTCCTCAATTGCTTCGTAAGGCGGATTTTCACCGAATTGTGACACGACTCGAACTGATTGTCCTCCCCACATATCGATTAAATCTGCCAGACGATTTCCAAATTCCCCGTTTACTGGTATAACAACTTTATCTCCTCTCCTAATCATGTTTATCACTGATGCTTCGACTGCGCCAGTTCCGGAGGCTGTCAGCAAGACAATATCATTCTCGGTTTGGAAGACTTGTTTAGTTTTCGATACTATAGTTTTGTACAGATTTCGAAAATCATCGCTTCTATGATTGATAATCGGAGTAAGCATCGCGTTCATTACTCTCTCTGGAACGTTGGTTGGACCAGGCACCATCACTAGGTATTCCATATTCTATTCGATAAGACCGATCGTCCCGTATTTATAATTACACGAATAGTAAGGGTGATAATACTCTAATGTGACATCACATGGCATGTTGGCTGATCGACGAGAGAAGATTCTTCACCTTATTTCTAAGTTGCATTGTGATGCCATAGTTGCTTTTAGGCCAGAAAACGCCTATTACCTTACTGGTTTTTGGGGGGAGTCTGTGGCAATCTGCACAAGGAACAGCTCTGTACTAATTGTACCTAGATTAGAAGCTAGAAGGGCGGAAAAGACAGCCAAGTCATGTGAAATAATCTCTTCTGAACGCGGCAAGTCGATAGTAACAAGAGTTTTGAGTGAAATAGGTAGAAGAAAAACATGCTCTGATTGTGATGACTACTCTGTGATAGAAATATTGCTTAAGAATCTGAGCAAAGGCTCCCTTGTCATCAATTCTGAGCCGTTTTCTGTAGCTAGAATGATAAAAGATAAACACGAAATCAACATGATAGCCAAAGCTTGCGAAATAATTGACAAACTTTATGAGATATGCGTACGGGAACTGAGACCAGCTCAATCAGAAAGCACCTTGCAAGCAATTTTAGTATATGAGGCATTGAGGTTGGGCGCAAATTTGATATCCTATCGATGGTCTACCAATCCAATTATTGTTGCTTCAGGCCGCAATAGTTCATACCCTCACGCTGAGGTAACTGACCGATCATTCAGCAAAAATGATATCATCGTTGTAGATTTAACTATAAGATATAATGGCTACATTGGAGATGCAACAAGAACATTTTTTGTAGGAAGGCCAAGCGCAAGACTCAGAAAGGTTTATAACATAGTCAAAAATGCACAACAAGCTGGCATAGAAGCACTAAGCTCTGCTCAATTATCAGGAAATATCGACAGGGCATCCAGAACGGTTATAGAAAAAGCTGGCTATGGGGATGATTTTATCCACTCTACTGGACATGGAGTAGGACTAGAGGTTCATGAGCGTCCTTGGATTAGGTTTGGTGACGAAGAAAGGATACAGGACAACATGGTTGTTACTGTAGAACCGGGAATATATCTCGAAAATAAGTTTGGGGTAAGAATAGAAGATACCTTAGTCGTAAAAAATATTGCTAAAGGTGAGCCTCCCGAAAACCTTACCTCATTTACTAAGGAGATTATAGAGATCTAATCCTAGTATAAAACGTAACTAGCATAAAATGAAAATAACAAAAAATTAAGGTACGAGGAAGTGAAGGATTACTATCAAAAACAATTACTTTGGTTTGGTTACTTGAGTCTCGATAATGTCCAACAGTCGTTTTGCAAATTTAAGCTTAGTTTGTATCGGGATATGAATAACGTTCTTATCGACATTTATTATATGTGCCTCGATTGTATCGGATCCTATTTTAGAGTAGTCCTTGCCTACGTCATTTGCGACCATGATATCGCATCTTGCTTTCTTTAGTCTTTTGAAAGCACTCTCGATCAAGAATGGTCTTGGTACGTTATACTCAGCTTTAAATCCCACTAAAAACATTCCTTTTGATAAAGTTCTGATTTCATCAATGATCTTCTTCGTAACAGATAGTTTTAAATTAAGATTGGGGGAATCGCTATTTATTTTGCTCTTTGAATTATTATCCACAGTATAGTCGCTTACCGCTGCAGTAAAGATCCCGACATCATATTCCGATTTGGACAATTCATGTCTGACTGCATTTAGCATGTCTTCTGAGGTATTTGCTTTAACTATTCTTGCGCGGGTAAACCCTTCAGGTCTTGAGGAGCCATGGCCAAAAACTATCGTTACGTGTGCTCCTCTTGCCTCAGCTTCTCGAGCAATAGAAATGCCCGTTTTACCACTGCTTAGGTTGCTGATGACTCTAACGGGATCAATATATTCTATAGTTCCCCCAGCTGTGACCAAGACATTCTTGTCATTGAACCAACTCTTTCGACAATGAATCTCAAGTTTCTTTATGGCGAAATTCACGACTTTTTGAGCGTCAGTCACCTTGGCCTTCCCTTCATCTATATTTGGTTCCAAAAAATCAATACCCACACTTTTTAGCTTTGTTATGTTAGCGAGAATCATTTGATTGTGATACATTGATTGATGCATTGCAGGACAGATTATTATCGGAATATTCGAGCCAACCGCAACTGATAGGATGGACGTTACCGAAGTATCATCGATCCCGTTGGCAATTTTGCCAATCGTATTGGCAGTACAAGGATAGACTATAACAAGATCTGACGTATTATAATCAGCCAACGAAATATGCTCCAAATTACCGGTCAACTTAGTGACTACACTGTTGCCAGTAGCCCATTTCATCAGTTCTGGATTGATTAGAACAGATGAGCTGGTATCTGACATCACTGGGTAAACCTCTGCACCGTATCTCATAAGGAGGCGTGCCAAATCAACCCCCTTATATATAGCAACGCTTCCAGTTAGACAAAGTACTATTTTCTTATTTAAAAGATCTCTGCCTAGACTAGCGATTATATCTTTGGATGGATGTTCATTCCGATCTTGATTTATTCTGGTTTTATTCATTTAAATCCTTTCTTAACACATCCTTCAATTTCGAATATTCCTCTTCTGACATGTGAAAAGTATTCTGTTCTGCGGGAAAGACTCCAGATCTAACATCGTTCTTGTATTTAGTAAGGGCTTCGTGGATCTGCTCAGATAGGTCTAAATATTGTTTCACAAACCTGGGCTTTATTTGTCGATAAAGCCCAAGAATATCGTGCAAGACGAGAACCTGTCCGTCACAATGGGTACCAGATCCTATTCCGATAATAGGAACCGTAGTGGATTTAGAAATTATTTCCGTCACTTCGTTCGTGACCATTTCTACTACAATACTAAAGGCTCCAGCATGTTCCAAGGATTTTGCATCAGAGATAATCCTGCGTGCAGAAACTTCTGTAGTTCCTTGCGTCCGATATCCTTCCCATAGAATAGAGGTTTGAGGTCTTAACCCAATGTGTCCCATAACTGGGATACCTGCATCTACTAATGCCTTGACCGTGTTAAAAATTTCCGATCCTCCTTCAAGCTTAACAGCATCACTACCTGCTTTGATTAGTTTGATTGCGTTATCTAATGCCATATTAATTGACGATTGATACGAACCAAACGGCATGTCTGCCGTAACTAAGGAGTGTCTTGTTGCTCTAGCGACTGCTCCTACAAATAATAACATCTCTTCCATTCGGACAGGTATGGTAGATGGATAACCTAGCATGACCATACCCGCACTATCTCCAACTAGAATGATATCGATTCCGGCATTATCGCAAAGAAATGCCATTGGATAATCGTAAGCAGTTAAAACTGTTATTTTCTCACCATTGCTTTTCTTTAGTAATATGTCATTAGCTGTGAGTTTTTTCATAGGATTCTTATTCTGATTTTGATCGTTCATCGAGACCACTTAATATAGTTTTTAACGAATTTGTGAGATTTGTTTTATTATTAAAATCGGTCATGATGTTATGCATGTAACCGATATCATTTGTTTGCTTCAGCGCGGTTAAAGTACTTATCATAATCGGCATGACTCGGGTTACATTGTCGACGATTGTGATATCCGCCGTCTTGGCTGTTCTGGATATGGGATTTATGTCTATAGCTATAACTTTTTTACCCATCTCCACGAGTGCTTGAGTACGATCTCCATCTTCCAGAGATAGCATAACCACATCTGCCTTGTAGATACCATTAGTATGCACAAATTTTCTACTACTAGTCAACCCAGGGACAATAGCGGACTCATCCGAAAAAGACCCAAGAACTTTCTCTGCACCTAGATTTTCAAGTTCTTGTTTTATTAAACGTTCCCGTTCCGGAGAACGATGGAAAAGATTAACTTCTGTATTTGCCGGAATAAGCCTGCTTAGCTTTACAATGTTTGTTGAGCACAATGCAGCAAAGTTACCGTTAACTGATATGATTGGATAAGCGGCCATCAAAAGACAGCAGCAAGCAGCTTGTGTTGCATTAAAAGACATACTAGTTGTGCGTTCACCTAGCAAATAATCAAATGCCTCTCCTCTCCCATGCGCAATTAAACCTTCCGATGCAACTAGCCCTTTATTGAATCCATCTACTAGCTGAGCCCTAGATTGGAGAGAGATGAACCTGGGGTGATTTGGAGGTATACTTGTTCCCAAATTAATTTTTCAGAAGTCTTGCTCCTACAGCATTAATATTGCTTTCAATTAGTGTTCCATCGAGATTTTTCAGGCATTGTTTTGCTTCTCTTGTGAGTTCAACCGGGACTAAAGTGAATATAGTCTTTCCAAATAGGGCTATGCCACAACCAAATCCAGCTGATCTCAACCTATTCATACCCACTCTACATTTACTATCTATAAGATGCATGGAATTTGAAAAATCATACGAAAATTGAAGAAAGTTATGTAAAGTTGGGGCTGATAAGAAACCTCGCATTACCTTACTACCGAGTTTAGACAAAAGTTCTGTATTTTTGTCTGACGAAAGAATCGATTTCGTAGAGATAGGTGCAATACACAGTATAATGGCTTTATGATTTGTAACCGGGATTTTCGTTACCGATCCTATTCCAGGAGCTCCAATTTCAGTTCTAATATCAAACCCCCCGGAAAACTCAGAGATAACAGTACCAAGGCCGGTTTTGCAAACAATTTCAGCTTTGTGGGCTATTTGAGCCGCCGATTCTTTGGTCATACGCAAATTTAATGCCTCATTCAGTGCATATGAGAGACTGAGTGCACCCGCACCGCTCGCTCCTAGACCAAATCCGATGGGAATTTCACTTTTGTGAGTTACGCTTATGTGAAGAGGTTTATCAATGAGCTTCAAATAATAGCGTATGATCCATCTTGAAACTTCGTTTCGATCGGATCTATGACCAGAAATCGTTACGTCGTAAGAAGCACGTTTGCTTTCAAACAGCCTAACAGTGGTGACAATTCCGTTTTCAATGCAAAATCCAGCACCTCTAGATCCCATTTGAAGCTCATCTTCTGAGTTCTTTAGGGTTGATTGAGGTTCAAAAAAACCAGTCACATGTCCTGGACTATACGCCTTACATATGGAAATAGGTGCTGCCAGAACTGAAGTCATATCAAATATATAATATAATATGAAAATATAAAAATAGTGTTTAATTAGTATTAATAAGTATATATAAAATGAGTAGATATGCTCGAAGGCTTCAGAGAGTAGGAAGTAGTGTGTTGATATCGCTTCCAAATGAATGGGTCAAATTTAATAATTTAAAGAAAGGAACAACATTGCTGATTGAAATAAATAAGGATAATTCCATTTCGGTATTTCCATCAGCTGGTACAAATGAAGAAGTAAAATCAGTTGCTATACCGTACTCTTCCGAAAGCATGGATAGTTTAATTAATCAAATATATGGCGCTTATCTACTTGGTTACGATATTATAAAGATCAAAGCGAAGTCTCAAATTAGCTTTGAACATAGGGAAATCATAAAATTTGCAATGAGAAAGTTAGTCGGACTGGAGATAGTAGACGAAGATGCCTCCAATATTGTATCTCAATTTCTTATAGATACTAATTCCCTTGACGCAGCAAAAATCCTTAGGCGGATGAACTCTATAGTAGCAGGGATGTATAGAGATATACTGGACGTATTCATTAGCAAGAACCCGGGAATAGCAAAGCTAATGATAAGTAGAGATGATGAAGTTGATAGACAATATTTCTTGCTCGTGAGATTGATCCGAAGCGCCATGATGGATCAAAAATTGGCTAGGAAGCTTAATCTAAGCAATATTGACATCTTAGATTATAGAATTGCCGCAAATCATCTTGAGAGCGCCGGCGATCATATGGTAGACTTTGCGTCATCACTACCTTATTTGTACGGAATGAATCTTCTTGACTCGATTAATAAAGCTAGCGCATTTATGGAAGAGATGCAATTTAAATCTGTAGCGGCGTTTATAAATAAGAATAGCTTGGAATCTATCGAAGTTGTCAAAATGTATAACGAATTTAACAAGCTTATGAACATTGTGAAACATATGGTATCACGCGAAGATCAGAAAAGTTCCAAGTCAAATATAGCGATGTTGAATTCGATTTATTCATTAAATAATCTCGCGAGATTATGGGTCGATGTTGCCGATTTAGTTAAGCCTGCATATTTGATAGCTCCTCTGGGAAGCGTTTAAGCCTTTCTTCGATATTGCGAATACCTTGGACCAATGGCTGAATCTTGCCTCGTTCTAAATGAATATTATCCTGACTGATCAAATAGACTTGTAATTTCGAGCTTCACTTAGAAATTAAACTGAGTGAATTCCTCGAGTTTAGTCTAATTCAATTTGAACACTGTAATGAACAAGATAGTTCAAGTAATGCCGTAAGAGTGAAACGACTGATAAACGCCACCTTTTCACTTGTCTATAATCAATTCTAATGCAGCAGATTGGACAGTACAGTGACATAACCAGACCTGATGGTGAGCTCAGAAGTCGCCTAGCATATATACCTACAGAATGGCTGAGACATCCTTGCTCTTCTATATGGTATTCTGCATGGTAAATCTAAGGGGAAAAGTTTGAAGCGGGCTCGGAGGGATTTGAACCCTCGACCTGACGCTTAGGAGGCGTCCACGCTATCCATTTTTCACCTAATATTTTAGTCTGCGCTACAAGCCCAGTAGATTTTTCATCTGCGCGCCAATTTAAGCATTTAATCTACAATTACAGTGCCAGAAACGATAGCTGCATATATCGAAATGTCAAGTATCTTGCCGAATCATGTTCTCATTGATGGTATTGACGCATTGATAAGTTAGGTCATTAAGCAAGGCGATCACAATTGGTCTATCATTCTGTAATCAAGGAAAGTCTAATGAATCCCTTCACAATACAGATGGAATATTTTACCATGCCAGTAGCAATAATATATATATACTATCTAATGGGAATCTTTCATGGCTAAAAAAATTAGGGTTGCTATAGCTGGGGTGGGAAATTGTGCGTCAGCCCTAGTGCAGGGTATTAATTATTATAATGCAAATAGAACCAATACTCGCTTAAAAACTTATGACACAGTTGGGAATGACAATAATCCTAAGGATATCGAAGGTAACACCGAAGGAGAAAGCGTCGAACATAATGCTCCCGGCTGTTTGGGACTCACTGCTTATAACCTGGGGGGTTATGAACCTGATGATGTTGATTTCGTCGCTGCGTTTGATGTAATCGACTCGAAAGTCGGTAAGGATCTCTCTCAAGCTATATTTGCCGAGCCAAATAATACTGTATTCACTTCTAACGTTGACAAAATGGATGTGAAGGTACAAAAAGCCGAGGTATTAGATGGCATAGGCGAGCATTATCATGGGAAAGTTAGTATATCAAACGAATCATTTGCTGATGTCGCGGCGACTCTGAAAGATAGGCATGCGGAGATCCTGTTAAACTATCTCCCAGTCGGGAGTAGGCAGGCAACCCAGTTTTACGTCGAAAAGTGTCTTGAATCCGGTGTGTGCTTTATAAATGCCATTCCCGTGTTCATAGCGTCATCTCCAAAGTGGCAACAAGCGTTCGATAGTAAGGGTGTCCCGTGTGCCGGTGATGATGTGATGAGTCAGATTGGAGTTACAGTGCTACATAAGACCCTAGCAAAATTGTTTGTCGATAGAGGAGTAAACATAGACGAGACTTACCAGTTGAACATAGGAGGTGACATGGATTTCTACAATATGTTGGACGAAGATCGATTGGAAGACAAAAGGATTAGCAAAACAAGTGCAGTAGCGGCAATGGCACCTTACAATATTCCAATGAGGATCGGGCCTTCAGACTATGTTAGTTTCCTCAAAAACGATAAAATATCATATATTTATCTTCGAGGAAAATACTTTGGTAACATCCCAGTTGAAGTTGATCTAAAGCTCAGAGTTGTGGATGCTTACAATAGTGCCGGCATTATGATAGATGCCATCAGAGGTGCAAAAGTAGCTCTACGACGGGGAATCTCAGGGTCATTAGAAAGTGTCTCAGCATATTGTTTCAAGCACCCACCCAAGCAAATGTCATACAACCAAGCCAAGAAGAATTTTATAGATTTTGTCGAAGGCAGAATAGAAAAATGAGTAATTAAGTGGTTAATGGTGGATGACGTGATCACTATTCTTTTTTTAGAAATAATTTCCAAGCATGTCCAATAAAGCGAATCCACGCCATACAAGTTGCAAGATAAAGCATACTACTCTAAAATACCTTTAGGTAATTTTTAATAATCAGAATCAGGATTTCGACTGTCTAGAATGAACTGTACTGCACACGACGGAATTATGCATTTGAAAAACATTTAGACACGAATATCTTCTTGACTTGTACAACCTCAAATCCTAAATTCTTGTACAAATTTATTGTATTTTCATTACTTAACGAATGAGCAATAAGAAATTTAGTATTTTTTTTTCTTTTATAATAGGTTGCAAATTTAATCATCTTTGTAGCAATACCTCGTCGTCTGAAAGGCTTTAGAGTACCTAGACAATACAGGCCAGTAATCCCATGATATTTATGTAGTAACATACATCCTACCGGATATTCAGGGTTTTCTGCAATATATGTTACAATTAAGATAAACCTACTAATGTTGCGGTTAATGATTTTGCTCACCTCGTATTTCCAAGAACGAATAGAAAAGGATTCACAAAAGGCTCGAGTCCATATATCTAATTCATTTTTCGCCTTGACGTCAAGAATCCTATGTGTATGCCCGTCATCGATAACGTGATGGTGATTTCTTATCATAAGCACATACATGGTATCAAGATATCTAAACCCTTTTTTTAAAAGGATATTTATTAACTCATAATTATTTGGGACATATGGAATGTGAATATAAACATCTTGTCTTTCTTTTGAACAAATTTTTGATACCGTATCAAGAGTGCACTCGAACTTATCGCAAGTTTGGACGTTGTTTAACCTATTGAAAAAATAGTCTCTCTTGAACTTGCTATTCAGAAACAAATTTGCACAGCTGTCGATTCTCCGACATTTAGTCCATAGTGAACAAAACTTGTTCTCGTTATCTTCTATGTGATCGTCAGTATTGAAGTCCAAATATACCTATCATCTTTGAGAGTATGTATTTGTCGATACGATTAGTTATTCCTTCCAATAAAACATCCAAAGCCTTAGGAGTGTCAAAATCGTTATCTATGTGCGATTGAAACCTAGCAAAAATCTTGTTGCTATATCTAATTGAATTTGGGGTTTTATCCGAAACCATCGAATCCGAAATATGCTTATCAATAAGAACATATTTTTCAAGAAACGCTCTTGAGAAAGACAGATCTTCACGATAGTGCTTTGACAATAGATATAGTTTGATAACGTTGGGCATGAAATCTCTTAATAATTCTCTGACCTTCAGTGTATTTGACAACGAGTTAGACATTTTGTTTCCGTGAACAGTAACTAGACCCACGTGAGTCCAGCAATTTACAGGATTAGCGATGCCAGTTAGTGCCCTCAATTGTCCAAGATGAGTTTCATGATGAGGATAGATCAGCTCTACACCGCCTCCGTGTATATCGTAACGACCTTCAAAGATTGACATTGCTACTGATGAATCTTGGATATGCCACCAAGGGATGCCTCTTCCAAAATCTGGATCAAAAAATTGCTGACAGGAAAAGTCACCAGAGTTCCACAGCAATGTGTCACTGGGATTATGCTTACCTGGCGCTATATCGATCCTCAAGTCTTTAAGTTTGTCATAGGAGAGACCAGATAATTCTCCGTATCGTATTATCCTTCTTACATCCAGATAGACATTACCGGACGCTGCATAGGCTATCCTTTCACGCAATAGCCTTTTGATAAGGCTTGTCGAGGCATTAACATAATCTGAGACCCTCGCCAGGAGGAAGATTTTATTAATTTCCAATAATGACAAATCGTGTAATAATTCGTTCGTGTATCTATCCGAGACAGCACTTGTGGTAACACCAATGCTTCTCGCCTTTGCAGAAATCTTCGGATCTATGTCTGTAATATTAACAACTGCTATTGGGTGGAATCCTTTGTAGGCAAGATATCTTGCCATGAAGTCATAAAAACACAATACCCTGGCATGTCCCAAATGGCAGAGATCATACACTGTTGGACCACAGAGAAAGATTCTGATCTGTCGAGGGTAGCCCACTACAGTGACCTTTTTCTTTTTTAGTGCATCAAATATTCTCATGATCAATTTTGGACACTATATCCAATAATAACAATAATGATAATAATAACATCCAGTGTCTGCTCTACATAACTGCAGGAAAAAGAGGTACTGATTTGCCATATCTAAACCTTTCATTACGATAATCAACAATAAATTAGTGATTTGACGTAAACGTAAGCGGGATCTTGTCAAATAGTGAGGATATGCATCGCGGTATTCAAAGCAGATCCATCTTTAATAGTCATTCTTCTATGTCTACTGTGAAAGAAAAATGAAACTAGAGAAGAAAATAGATTCTAAAGACCTAGTATCTCAATTGAATTCATTAGATCTAGATGATGGTGTCAGAATAGTTGGCAAAAAGAAGAAAATGTTTATCAATAAAGCTGCTCTGAATGAATTCGTGATGCAGATTAAGGAGTACAATGGAAACGAAGTAATATACTATCGCAGATCTCCTTCTAGCGTAATAAGATTGGTCAACGCTACGTTTAACGAAAAGTTTTCAGTTTCGACGTACTAATAATTGCTCAGGCAATTTACTCGACAATTTCTATGCAATATGAATAAAAATGATGGTCTATATCTTTCAGGTACTTGATGATATGAATTGAGATATTTTGTGAATGTCAGATCGGCCAACCCGATTGATGAACATTACCAGGGACCTACTACTAATAAAATTACACGCTTGAACAAAAGGAATAGTGATGAGGGTTTGGCAAGAGTTCCAGTTTGAGACAAGATTAAAAATTGAATAAAATCTTAAATGATCCAGGTGGGATGGCATCCCTATCCTAGCCATTAATAACGATGTACAGTAACAGATTGTAAAATGTTTTACTGAGATTATCTCGACCTTGAAATCGAAACTTCTATTGTAGAAACATTTCTTGTTCTACCATCATCGGATTGTATGCTTTCAGTTCCTACCTTTACCGGCCCTATTTTGTATCCAAGCGTGTCCATGCGCTTGACAATAATTTGAGCTACATCAACTGCCCTGGTAATGCTCTTTCCTCTGGCTTTTATCACCACCGTAGGCTCGTTGGCTAATTGAACTAGGGTAGCAGTTACGTATGTCATGAGTGGTTTCTTCCCTATGAAAATCTCATTACTTGCTTTACCTGTGATGCGTGCATTTGTCGAGGACATCGCGTAAAATTATGCCTGTTAGTGAGGTATATAATGTTTGTTAATCCGGCTTTATAGACCCTATAATTTTTTGAACGGGGGTATGTCTATAGGAGGATTCTTAGACGCTATCTATCACCTACCGAATCAGCAGAACCAACAGACACACTAAACAATGCCGCCAATAGAAATGACGTGTAGTCCTCAACTGTCATGTTATGCTCTTCGGCTGCCTTGCTTAGTTTTGCAAAGACCTCACGTGGTATGCTAAACCTTACTTCAACCTCTTGCCTATCTTTCATTGTCATTGCTTCTACCATCCGTGTTACTTAATTTGTAAATTGAAATGAGTCAATCATTTGTTTTGCTATTGGAAGATATGTGAGATAATTAGTAGGGTCTGCTCTATACGATAAAAGATATACTACATTGCCTTTTATAAGAATAGTATCTAGAGTCTTTATGTTCCTTCCTTTGCATAATTATAGTATAGCATCTGAGATGCGTTAGTACCAGCCAAACTAATCCCTGTAGTAGCATTCAAAATTTGCATTTCAGGGATTTTTGACATGCGGACCGCTTTAACATAATCAGCAGTAGTAAAATTCGCAACGAGAATAGGATACGATAATACTAAAGCCTACAGTAGAGTAGCCCTGACCAGTGAAAAACCTTACAATTACATGGCTTGGTAGATATGCGTTTTCCTTAGTCCAGTTACTAGGGTATTGGATCTTAAAATGTAAGTCAGGATTTTGGTAGGTTAGAAAGTTTGGGTCAACCTTCTTTGCGTTTACATTTCCAGTCGTAGAAATAACCAAGGCTAGAGTAAGAATAGCAATTATCATTAGACCTACTAAAATCGGATTTTTATTAGTCATCGTTTCTTTGCCACCACATACGTAAATCTATTCGTGTCATTTCCAATTGCTATTAGAAAGTGCGTACTATTCAAATTTTTTACACCAAAATGTGTCAAGTCTATCTGGTTGCTAAATTCCTTTTGTACTGCTTCTTTATCCTCATCCTGCAAGTTTCTATCTATAGTTTTGCTACTACTGCTATGACGGCTATGGCTGATGGTGTTGCTATTTCAGGTGTTTGTCGTTCGGTCGGTGTTTGCTCCGTTGTCGTAGTTTGTTTATTGTTATCGCTATTATCGCCGCTACTGTTATCGCTGTCGCTATTCTTCGAATGCTTGGCATTTGTTATTATTGGAATAGTACATGTTATTATATTAGCAGCGTCAATAAAACAAACGTAGTTGAAAGGCCAGTCATTTCTCATATCACTAGTGTCATAAATTCATAAATGTATGAGTATATCAGTAAATGAAGGATTCATTCAGCGACTAAACCATGAAGAAAGAGATCTGTTTGGTCAATTTGTATACGAGCATTATTTTAGCGAGATTCATAACATATCAAGAAAAAGATAAATCGAACCAGTTCCCCATAAGTCGCAATGGATATACCTTAGATCTTATCATTTATTTTAATTAACTCCAAATTTACCATTAGACTTGAAAAGAAAACAGCCTATTAAAACCAGAATAAAGGCACTCTGTATTTCTTTAACTAGTTCTGTTTGCAATAATTGCGATGATTTTTGTACCAACGATGGGATATACTGTGAATCATGCGCTTAATCATAAAGGCCATTGACACGGTGGTTCAACGCCGTTTGACTTAAGGCATTGCATCTCTCCCTCATGTGCGTGCTTTGGTACATTTCCTCCGCCATCCCAGGACGAGAACTGTAACGGCGGCGGAGGCACTAGGGGAGAAAGGTAAATAGTGAAACGCAATCACGAGCTAGTTTTGTTGATTAATTACGATATTATCATTAGACGGGCAGTTACAGGTATTTGTGCTCACTTGCTCTCCAGAGCCGCCGCCTTCTATATCTTGAATTTGTTGCGTGCTTCGATATATGTTGGATTTTGAGGAATTTAGGTTTTTAGCGGCGAAGGCCTGCGTTGCAGTCATCGTGACCAAGAGTGTAAATACCGTTACAACTACTACGATCGTCATCATCTTTCCTCGTTGCATTGAAGTTTTATTGTATTTCATAATTCTTTTAGCCTTTCAACTAAACGCTATTCCACGATTTATGAGTTGTCGAATTCATCAGTATATTTTAACCTCTGCATAATTTACTGGAATGATTATAGGGAATTCTTCGTCTATTTTAAAGGAGTATGAATATTCTCAACAAATTTAAATGAATATCTAAATACAGAATTACCTTCCTGGTATCTACAAATTCTATCCGGGGTACGAAAAAAGGTAATGTATCAGACCTTAATCATTCACTGCTCCCCTGGACAATGATGATTTCTACCAGATCGGTGCGGGTTCCGTTGAATGCCTTGAGGGTGAGGATCTCCTTGGCCGTTCGTGTGCGGATTTCCGACACAGGACGGGTTTCCATTAGATGCCGCGAATGCTGCGCCTGCTGGAATCACTAAAACTACCCAGCTAAAACGACAATTCCTATCACTACGTATAACACCCGATTCTTCGATTCTTCTGTCATTGCCTCAACCATGATAAGAGTAATTATTAAGTCTTGAATTCAATAACCTGCGTAGATTAGGCAATAACATGCCCAGCCAAAACATCTTTTTCAATTATCATAAACGCATTTCCATAAGAAATAACTAACAGATAGACACACAGCCACAGTTCATTGGTCGCAGACCTATCAGATCAATTTGCTCAACCTAGTTTTCCAGCAGGTATGCCATTTAGAGGCACATGGCTTCCAAATCCACAACTAGTTCCAATACATTAACGATTATTTCTAGCCCTCTCCATTCTTTCACGCAATTCATTCATGTCCTTTCTCATTTGTGCTAATGCCTTTTGTTCCTCTGTTTGTAGTTGTTTGATAAAAAGTTCTTTTTCTGTTAGTTGTTTGGCAAGGCGGTGCTCTTCTGCTATCGTTAGATCGTTAATTACTGCTGTGTATCCTAGGGCTTCGTTTCCTTCCAATAGTTCGGTATCGGTTGGCTTGAAATATGATTTGGTTAGGTCGGATTTATGACCCATGACGTATTCGCTATAGTATTTGTCGATTTTCTGTAGGTCTCCTATACTTAGAAAGCCTAGAGCGCTACGCCTTATACCTGTTGATGCCATCAGTAAAATGATACATTTATCTCGTAATGACGCTACATCGACTAATTTTTTTATTTGTTCTGTACCGTTTGCCCTTGAATTTCTTTAACTTACGCGATCGTATTGTGATATCATTCATCTCGCAAAAATGAGCAAGTGCGGCAATGTATGCTGATATTGATGCTGGAGATAGTTTCTTATCTTGCCTTAGATGGATAATGTAATCTCTTATTACACCTTCTAACTTGGGTTGGTCTATCTTTATGATTTCTTCGTATAGTGTTAATTTACAAAATCCCATGAAATAGGATAACGAAAAACGATAGCATCTCTTTGACTCTTCTGAATCCAAACTTCCAATAAAATTCTTGTAGGCTCCGCTCTGGTCTGCGTATTCAAGTCCTGTAGACACAATTTAATGAGCATGAGTCAAATATCTATACACACCATATAAGCAATATAATGTTTGTTAATTGACGAAATACCTATCTAAGGCCAGTATTTATGTCTGAATGCTTCTTCAATATGCTTTCGATCTCCAAGGGATTTTCACATATCTCTTTTATTGCCACCGGGTCTTGAACTTCATAACAATGAAGTAATTCCTCGTGGTCTTTAAAAAAGAGAAAGACTCTTCCTTCAAACAGACAGTGGTAAAGTTGATCAGGGTTCATCTTTTCAGGTTTTAGCTTTATGCCATCTGGCTGTATTGTAACCGGAGTATCCAAAGTGCTATTCTCTGGGATACATTAATAAAAAAATTTATCGATAGTTTATCAAATGCAATTTTTAAAATCCTCCATTTTTTATCAAAATTGATCTCATATCGACTATAATCGTTTTTAGCGACAATAGCATGCTACTTCTGTGGCATTCAAAAAATATTTGCTTATGATCAGGTTGCCGAATCTGTTTACAATTCCATCCAATATTATTGTGGGGTACATTACCGTCCTTAATCATCCAAGCGCAAGTTTGCCACTGGTATTGCCCTTGATTGTGATATCATCTTGCTTGATCTACGTTGCAGCAATTATCTTCAATGATTTCTTTGATATTGAGACCGACCTAAAGGAAGGCCGTCCAAGGCCATTGTCAGCAGGATTGGTTACAAGAAAGGCTGCAGTCACCGTTGGAATTCTCTGCTTGATCGCCGCATTAGTGCTCTCGGCATTCGGAGGCGTTATGAGCCTTATAGTATCGTCCACGATCATCCTTATCGCTCTCTTGTATGATTATAGATTGAAACGAACAAGGTTCAGAGCCGTTTCCGTGGGGGCGGCTCGTGCTTCCAATATTATATACGGAGCTTCTCCACTATTGTTGATTGGGCTATTTGACTCTCAACATTTGCAACGCCTAACGGTTGAATGTGGCTGCATGTTTCTATACGTGGTAGCCACAATGATGATTAGTGCAGGGGAAGCCAGTGGAGTTCGAATAAGTCGAAAACGGCTCATTCAGCCTTTCTTGCTAATATTGCTAGTAATAATCATTATGATTATTTCAGTAATTTTCGGTGCCTTTAAGATAGACCTATTATTGAATTTGGTTCTCCTCATCCTAATTATAGGTCTGTTTACATACAGGCGGATACTACGAGCTGGTTATGCACTAGGAAACGAACAAATTCAGAGCCTAGTTAAAATACTGGTCCTTTGCCTGGTATTACTTGATTCATCCTTTGCTAGCGGAGTTTCGGGTGTATTGTTAGGAATATCACTCGCATTGTTCTTGATCCCGGGTTTTATTCTCTCTAGGCTGCTCTACGTGACCTAATGGGAATGATTTTTAAGTGATTTGTCCTGCTCATTAGCTGAGATAGGAGGACCAGCTTGAAACACACTATTATCATTAACATGGTAGGACTCGAGCAGGGACATTTAGAGTCAGGAATGCCTACCTTGTCTAAGATAGCCAACGAAGGAGAAGCATGTAAAATCGAGCCAGTTTTTCCTGCTGTGACCTGTACTGTCCAGGCCTCTCTTCTATCAGGCAAACATCCTAACGAACACGGTATAATTGCAAACGGTTTCTACGATAGAATTAATCACAGCGTACTTTTTTGGGAACAAGCAAGTGGCTTGGTCGAAACTGATAGGATCTGGGACAAGATCGCTGAGCGAGGGTCAACAAAGAAAGACCACTTCAAAAGCGCAGTATTATTCTGGCAAAATACGATGTTCTCCTCAGCAGATATTGTTGTTACACCTAGACCCCTTCATATGGCGGAGTCGATGATACCTTGGTGCTATTCTACTCCAGTGGGGTTCTATGATGAGACACTTGCTCCAGAGTTAGGCGAGTTTAACCTTTCGACTTATTGGGGACCGCTTGCATCTCGCAAGTCGAGCGAATGGATTATGAGTGCGGCCAAATATATTTTGGAATTTGCAAGACCAAATCTAATGCTCCTATACTTACCTCATGTTGACTATTCTGCGCAAAGGTTCGGTAAGGATAGCAGACAGGTGGAGGATGATTTAAAATACGCAGATGAATTGGTAGGAGAATTAGTTGAGAAAACTACAAAATTGGATCTCATGGACCAGACTCAATTCATAGTACTTTCGGAGTACGGCTTCAACGACGTTAACTCGTCCATAAGCATCAATCTGAGGCTTAGAGACGCGGGACTTTTGGTAACTAGAAGAATAAAAGGAAAGGAATACTTAGACTACGAATTTAGCCAAGCCTTTGCCATGGTAGACCATCAGGTAGCTCACATATATATAAAGAAAAATGCTCTTAATGCAACGAAAAGGGTGTTGGAAGATATCGATGGAATCTCTGATGTATTGTATTCAGAGCACCAGAAGAGAAAGTTTAAGATAAATCATGAAAGATCCGGGGAAATTATCGCGATCGCCAGCAAGCATAGCTGGTTTAATTACTATTGGTGGTATGATGAAAATGCCGCCCCAAGTTTTGCCGGTACAGTTGATATCCATAGGAAACCTGGTTATGACCCGGTTGAACTTTTTTTTGATTCAAAGACAAAATCGATTCCATTAGACACATCCCTGGTAAAATCTTCTCATGGAAGACCAGCAGATGTCGAATCTGCGGCTGAAGGCCTTGCAGCATACGTTTCAAATCGCAAAGGCCTAATAAGCAACGATAAGATGAAAGCCCTCTTTCCAAATTCTGTCGATATCGGAAAATATTTAATAAGACTGGTGAGTTGACCTTCTTGAACTATAGAATACAATAGTGTTGTACCTAATTGAAGTATTCGATCACCCTATCTTCTTTCAGGAATATTAATGAAGCACTAGAGAAAACACTTGAACGACTTGTGATTCAAGGGTACGATGCGGTTGAAGTTTTAGCTCTGACAGAAAAGTCAGATTTATTGGCTACGAAGGAAACATTAGATACATTTGATCTACAGGTCTCGGGTATAACCGGAATGTGGGGAACTCTGGAAGGAGGAAGATTACGGACAAATCTTTTAAGTTATAATTCTGATTTTGCCAATAGTTGTTATGAATACGCCAAATATTGCTTAGAGATATGTCGTTTACTAGACGGTAAACAAGTGAATATTTGTGTCACCTCTGATGATCAAAAATTGTCGCCATATCAGATGACACATGAATTTAGAACTCAACGAGACAAGCGGCATATTATGGAAACTCGGATTATACCAACCCTGGCTGGCCTGACTAGAATAGCAAAGGATCACGACGTCAGACTCTTGTTGGAACCACTTAACAGGTATTGCAGTCAATACTGCAATAGGGCTGAAGAAGCTGCAGATATTGCCAAGGAGATAAATCACGAGAACTTTGGGATATTATTGGACACATATCACATGAATATTGAAGAGGACTCTATTGAATCCGCCATTCGAGATTCAGGAGAATGGTTAAGACATACTCATTTCGCAGATAACAATAGAAAGATGCCGGGCTATGCACATATCGAATTCAGATCGATAATTGACTGCCTAAAGAAAATTGGATACGACGAGTATATCTGTTTTGAACCAAATTTGTCACTGACCGATTTCACGGAACCAACCAGAAGAGGATTAGAGTTCATTAAGAACATAGAAGCATCGGGCTAGGAGTGGTTATTGAGGTAGCCATCCCGCCATGGACTATCAGATTAGATGTAAATATCAGAAAATTGGACTGATTCGTTTCATTTGGCTTGGATTGGCTTAGATTGGATTAATTTCAATGTCACGCAGCACTGTAGGATATTTTCAGGAAAGAAATGCCTGCAAACTGAATTTAGATAGTAGATGATCTGTTTGCCCAAGTTACCACAGAAAATGTACTTACTGCGGAACCCACCATACCTGCGATCAATGCCCCGATGATTGCCTGGTTCAGAAAATTAGGGATAATCCCTGCAAACCATCCTGCGACACCTGGTAAGGATAGGTAGCCAATTGAACCTACTCCAAATCCAATCACCCAAAAAATCAAAAGGGCGCCTCGCCTAGACAAACAATAAACCTCCAGCTCTCAAATAGCCTAGTCTCAAAGCCCGATCCCTAATCATCAGGAGACCATACGATGAACACACGACAAAAATAATATATATAGTTTGATAAGGATGATGGTTAATTTTTCTAAATATAATATGCACTAAATGTGTTTTGTCTTAGAAGATTTTTCTATATCTCTTTTTTATATTAGACATTCATGCGCAAATTTGATATTTGTTATGCCTTCTGTTTTCCTGGAATTAAGAGATTTTTTAAACTATGGTGAATATCTTATGACCAAGCCAGATAAATATGATGTGATCCGCTTGGTTTTGAACGAAGCATGTTATTAAGAGATTTTTCACGCCCAATGGGAACACTGTTTGGACCTCAAAATTGCCGTTCGACAAGCCTTAAGGAAATTCAAGAAAATCGATACTATGCGTTTCTTAAGAGTACAAAGGCTTGTAACCACGAGATAGAATCGGAATGCATCAACAGCCTAGAAATTCATGCACGATTATCCCCTAATTGTGCGCTGTCTACGTTTGTAAGAGGATTTAGCGGTATGATTAAACAGTGATCAGGTTAGATGTCGTAATGACTTCTAAAGGATTTTATACACAATGCCCAGAATGTCAATCTGGACTTATTCACGACTATAGCAAGGGCGAATACATTTGTCAAAAATGTGGTTGCGTCGTGATGGATCAAGTCGATGATTATGGGCCGGAATCAATTTCCACAGACTTCGAAGAGAAGACGAAGAATACTCGTGCCAGTGGATTTACAAGCTACTCGCTTCATGATTATGGTCTTAGAACAGAGATCGGTTTAGGATCGAAAGATTACAGTGGTAAATCAATAGATCAGCACATCGTAGAGCAAATGAACAGTATGAGAAAGTGGCATTCTCGAATAAGGGTTGCTACGCCTAAGGAAAGACGATTATCAAACGTCTTGTCCAAGATCAATGAAATATGTTCGGGGATGTCTCTGCCAAAGACTATTACAGAGACGGCAGCGATGGTTTATAGAACCTTTGAGAACAAAAATGATGCAAAGGGCAAGTCCATTTTGTGTATGGCCGCGGCGACCATATACATAGCATGCAAGAGATGCTCGGTGGTAAGATCACTAGATGAAATAGTAAAGGCCGGTGGAACGCCGGGATATGATAGATCAAGCTGCAAGTTAGCGTCTAAATACTACAGGATGATGGTCATGGAAATGGGAATATTCGGCATTCAATGCCAGGATCTGGATCAGCAAACTAACAAAGGAAGGAAGAATTCTACCGATAGTGCAACCACAAACAACATAGTTAGTAGAGACCTATCAGCATCAACGTCGGGTCAGGTTCTGTCTTCAGAAGAATCTCATCGATCTGGACCCCAGGTTTACGGCATATCGTCACAAGCCTCTGAGAATAATCTATTGTCTCCCCCAAAGATCGTAAATTCAGAGCTACGCTCTAATCTTCAGAGTTTATCTTCTGGGAGCAAATTATCGCAATCTTTCGACGTGTCATCTAGCGGATCCTCAACCAGGCAATCATATGCTTTAACTTCGTCTGTCCAGCCGTCCCAATTATATTCTCGGCAGGCCTCTGCACAATCTAGTGCGACAGTTGCTATTGATCACTACATCTCCAAACTCGCAAATAATGCGAAAATTGATACCAAAGTGGAACGATTAGCAATTGATATTGCCCACAAAACCAACAATCATTTTCTGGCCGACGGCAAATCTCCGCATGGTTTGGCAGCTGCATATATTTATATGGCTGCCGCACTGCTAGGTTCCAGTCTGTCACAAGTAGAGATTTCCGAAATTGCAGGGATTACAGAAGTAACCATACGAAATAGGTGCAAAGACATCTTGTGTAACTTCAAAATAGCAATAAAGCTCAAGCCTCAACAGAAAGAATAAGAAATATAAGAACTACTTCATAATACGAAGTTTTTATTTTTTTTATTAACTAGAGAATAGTCAAATATCACTGCTTCTAGATAAGAAGGCTTTCTATCGGATCTGAATTAATTTCATATGCAATTCACATATTCATGACTAACCATGGCTAGTCAAACAACACACACTTCTATCCATTACTTTACTGTAAACTCTTATTTGAAGTGAGGGATTTACAAGGATGAGATTTATCACAAATCTGAATTGACATTTCATTTTGTTTGGTGTTATTGTTACTATTATGATCATTACTTGAATTCCTGCTTGAATTCTGGATCAAAGAATCTTGACTAACTGGATGACCAGAAGTCGCAGCCTTTGTCTGACTAGTGCTTAAAAAACAATGAATCATACTTAGAACCAATATGGATACGACCAAGAGTTTTTCGAGCCGAGTACTGGTACTCATTATATGATTCTATTGTACTAATGCGAATATACCTTTTTCACGAATTTTACAGAATTTTTCACTGCACTTCGCTTCTAGTGAAATCTGCAAGTGTCTAATGTCTGACTGACTGTCTATCTGTCTGTCTATCTGTCTGACTGACTCACTGACTCACTGACTCACTGACTAATTAATTTCCTGATTTTCAAATCCTATTGTTGGATGGTCCGCTTTTGCTGGGTGTATAGTGAGATTATTTCTTCTACCTTTGTAGCGTCCTCAGCGTTCTTGTCATCTCGAATTTTGCCAGTAAACTTGGGAAATCGAAGTGCAAGACCATACTTATCTCTAACGGCGTCCATACCAGCTGTGTGAATTGGACTCAATGTAATTTCTGAAGCTATGATTTCAATCACTATTTTAGGCTCGAACCATACATCCATATGCATTCCTGCATCAACTCTAGGATGTCTTTGTTTTATCAAATGTTTCTCAAGGCTATTGTAAAAGTCAGCTAGGTCCTGATCAGTGAATCCAGTTCCAACTTTGGATACGGTTTTGAAAGTGTCAGTCTTGGGATCATACGCTGCCAAGAGTAACGCTCCGTATTTTCCTACCCGACGTCCCCTGCCGTACAAAGCACCAACTATCACTAGATCCAACGTATCGGTCAAGTCGTTCCTGTATTCCCGCTTCAATTTTATCCATGCATATCCCCTCGCTCCTGCTCTGTATTCAGAATTCAGCTGCTTTATCATGACCCCTTCGCAGCCATTTTCTATGGCCTTCGTCATGAATCTAGACAGGCTTATTGTATCCTTTACTACAGTCTGAGGAACCAGGAGGATCCTGTGATCCTTTATTTCTTGAATTAGATATTCAATCAATTTTCTTCGATCCGAGTAAGGTAAGTGGGTCTTGGACGCACGGTCATAATACAAAATATCAAAAACGTTAAGAAAAACTGGATAATTTTTCATTGCCTCCTCGACTCCATGTTTTCTCCGCCGGTGCATGAGTACCTGAAAAGGTAAGAATTGTGAGGTTTCCGCATCTATGGCTACGACTTCACCTTCGAATATCGCATCTTTCAATTTTGACCGCGCTATAATATTCGCTATGTCCGGAAAGTGATGAGTTATGTTTTCCAATCGGCGTGAGAAAAGCTCGACTCGTTCACTTCCTTTATGCACCTGAATTCTCTCTCCATCGAGCTTATATTCCGCAGCAGCTGAACCTTCTATTTGGTCAAACACATCTTCAACAGTTGGTACCCTTTCAGCGAGCATAGGTCTGACTGGCTTATACAATACTATCCTTAACTTCTTTACCGCTTCGATACCTTCTAAACCCAGTATCCTAGCTACAGTACCAAGGTCGCTGGAGACATTATAAGCATTTTCTAACACTGCTCTATTGGCCTTGTTACCGGTAAACGCCAATGAAAGAGCGTCCATAACCGTATTATCCGCTATGCCAAGCCTCAGGGAACCAATAATAAATTTTATTATGTACCGACTCTCCCGAGGTGTGGATTCATTTAAGAGGCTACTCACCAATCTAATTTTCAATTCTTGTGATCGAGGCCCGGTCGTTCGTGCTATCTTATATAAAACTGAATAAACCCTCTCAACTGTCATTTGTTGAGGCACAAGGCTAGTCTGATCCTTGTGCAACATTACTTCTTTTGCAGAGTCACCTAAATCGCCAGTTTTCCTATAAATTTCTAGCAACGCGCTCACCCCCATACCTGAGGATTGTGCTAACGATCGTAGAATCATTTTCTCTGCCAGTCCAAGCTCAATTCCCTCGTAATCTGGTCGAAGTTTACCTTGAATCAGGTATACTACCTTTTCTATTATGTCTGCTGGTGTCTTTTTGAGTAGGGAAACCAAATGTTCTGTTAAGGACAATCTACTAGTAGTCATTTCCATTTGTTCAAATGTGTCTACCAGCAGAGAGAATTGCATGCTATTACCTGAATGGACTATGAGATTTTAAGCTTTATCCGCAGGAAGGAGTTGCTGCAAACTGAATAGACTTCAGTATCTAGATTTGAATACAGTAAGTTCGACCAGGATAAAGTCTCTGCTTAGCTAGTCCAACCTAGACCTACAATTATCTAAAGCATAGAGCATTTGAAATTTGAGCCGCATGGTGGTAGCAAACTCTTTTTCTATCGAGATCTATCTGCAAATTATAAATTAGAGTTGTGTATTTGTCAGTATGTAAATCTATGGGTGGCGCAAAGAAAAGACCGGTCAGTGCAACTGAGAGAGAATCGGCCAGTACACAAGGAGATACAAGTGCAGGCGCTTATAAATCGGCTAAGAAGACCGAATCGAAAAAGGGAGGCGGACAACAACAACAAAAACAAAAGTTATCAGTTCTAGTAGAAGAAGCAGGTGGGAGAAAGGCATTAGACAATATGAAAGCCATAACTGCTCAGGCATTTGCAAGGGTAGTGGGAGTAAAGATATCGGTCGCTAATGCATATATCAGATCACTTGAATCCAAAAATGTACTCAGCTGCATTGGTGGCTACAGTGGGCACAGGGTTTATCAGCTCAAGAGGTAATTCTGATATATCATAACCGTGTAAAAGGGATCTTCATAACAGAGGTGCCGCGATCAGGATACAACTAACAACTATGTAAGCAATCTTGTTAAACTTAATAACGAAAAGATTCATAGTACGTTAAACTTCACTTCTTTAAAATAAAGATATCTCCAGGCTTGATTGATTCGATTAATGCGACGTTATTCTTTAGTACGCCAACATAACTCATTGGTAACACAGTTGAATCCTGCATGAAAAAGCATAACGCACCATTGGATGTCATGAACGCAACGTCACCGGACTTGAACTGAGTTCTCGGTTTTTCTGCCCCTATCTCTAAACCAGTCTCAATATATACGAATTGATCCTTGAATCTGTGTACTCTGTCCTCAATAGGTAAGTTTTTAATTATTTTACTAACAGTCACAGGCGCTAAATGGCGGATCATTTCGCATCCTATGTAGCCCTTATTGACTAACTCGAGCGTGAGTGAAATTCGGGAGACTGAATTCTTGATGTTTTCCGAGGGCACGAGAAGAATTCAGCATCCACATATTTAACAGAAACGTTTAATTTTGGGGATGTTCTTTAATTCGTAACATTTAATTATATATCAATTATCCTTTGCATTATTCTTGGTAGTTAAACAATCTCCGGCCGATAGTCCTGCACCCAAAAAGCCTGCTGATCATAAAGAAAAATCGACCAAGAAGTCCAGTACCAAAACAAAATCAAGCTCGACCAAGGTCAGAGATTCTCAAAGCGCAGTAGCGGAACAATCACAGAGCGAATCTAAAAAAAAAGTAAGGCGTTCAGAACAAAAAGAGAAATCCGTCACGAAAAGGTCCAAAGCTGTGTCGGGTGAGGTCATTGTCGAGAGCGTACCAGAACAAGAACAAGTCGATCTCGATCAAGCCACAAAAAAGGTTACTAGGCCTGAGGATGAAGTGGTAACATATACAGAGTTCGAATTTGATTTAAAGGAGATACCTCCTGAGGGAGATAAAATCCTAATCGGTCCGTCAAGATTGACCAGATTTGAAAAGGCTAGAATTACAGGGGCTAGAGCATTGCAGCTCTCATTGGGCGCTCCAAGCCTAATATCGGTTTCACCAGACATAAGAGACTCCATATCTCTCGCAATTGCAGAGATCGAATCCAAGGCGCTTCCAATATCCATTCGTCGGGTCCTACCAAACGGGTTGTATCAAGATATTCCGATAGACTGGATGAAGGTCTGATCTAAGGATAGATCTGGACAATCAGAACAATAGCATAGCACAAATCAAGGCTCTTTTTTTGAAATGTTATGATCGGTATTTACTAGACCAATGCAAAAAGCTGGGCTGCTAGGTAGGAAGAGAGAGTATAAATTTTTTAATTAGTGCGGATGTATTTCCAGTTCCAAAGATCTGCTTTACCTTCCCTGAATTGTACTGACTTAAAATCGCAGGGTTACTACCATTTGATAATGTCCTTGATAAAGCTATTCTTGGAGACCATTGTAATATCGATTTTACTATGTTACTAGGATTAATATCAGTAAGCTCGTTATATCCTTCTTTTACAGTTTCTACCCATTCAGTATTTTCACGTATAGTAATGCAAGGAACACCTAGAATATAGGCTTCCTTCTGAATTCCTCCAGAATCTGTAATTATCTTACGTGCGTTTCGTAGCAGCTGGATGAAATCAATGTAACCAACAGGATTAATAAGACGTAGGTTAGAACAATTTTCTAGTCTCTTGTACAATGCATTTTCTTCGAATTTTCTCTTTGTCCCTGGATGTATCGGATACACGATAATAGCATTAGAATTTACTTCATTATCATTACTTGCACTAGTTTTAGAAAGCAATTCAAAAGTTTCTATGATAGAAGTTAGTGTTCTTACAGAGTTAGTATTTTCTGCCCTGTGCATTGTGAAAAGTATGTACGATTGTGGACCGAGAGCCAATCTACGAAGTATTTTCGATTTATTTTTTGAAATCTGGACCGCTTCGTTCACAATTTCTACCGAAAGGTCTCCGCTAAAGATAGGTTTGCCATGTACATGTTCTCTTTTCAAGTTGGCCATCGCAGTCTTAGTAGATGCGAAAAGATAATCACTCAGTTGATCAGTTAGGATTCTATTTATCTCCTCGGGCATACGTCTATCAAAACTCCTAAGACCAGATTCAATGTGAGCAACTTTGATACCAGATCTCATAGCAGCCAAAGCGCCGGCGAAAGTCGAGTTAGTATCTCCATATACTAGAACGAGATCAAATTGAGGTTTTCTTCTCGCATATCTGATAGGCGGGTTATCCAGCTTAGAACCAACAGGTCTATCTGCTAATCGATTGTGTTCTCTGTGACTGAAGAAAACATCCTCCAACCTTTTAATCATTTCACCGATTTGATAACCTGGTAACCCAGAACCTACTCCTAGTTCATAATCAGGGTCTGGAAGATTGAATTCCTTAAAGAATATCTTTGACAATCGATAATCATAATGTTGGCCTGTATGTATTATTGAGTGATCTGCAAAACCTTTAAGGGTTCTGTAAACGGGGGCCATCTTAATAAAATTGGGCCTTGCTCCAACTACGGATGCGATCCTCAAGGAATAGATCAATTTATCCAATCAAATATATTCCTTAATCACATAATTAACAGGAAGGATAGGAACCGGTAGCAGTCGGAGAACGCCACCGTAGTTCATGTTCTATTAATAGAGTGCTAATCCCGTGCCGAAAATCAAAATTTGTTAAATAGGCGTCATCTTTGTAAGAGTCTGAGAATGTATATCATGTTCTGTAGATCATACTGTGAACGCGTTATTTGACCGTAATGAATTGGTGAGATGCTCGCTGAAACGTATCTACAGCATTGGCCCAGGTTGCCATGGATCGTTTTTTCTTGTGTCAGATTGAATTGAATCTATACACGATTTTCTTATAAGATATATCAGATTAAACGAGGTGCATTAAGCCTCTTAACGCAGATAAATAATTAATTCGACTAATTAACTAGAATTATGAACAGCAAAATTATGGCAATTGTAGCAATCGCAGCGGTAGCAGCAATGTTGGCCACAACAGCGGCCGTGAGTACAAACACAGCATTTGCAGGGGGCCACGGACACCATTACAAAAAGACACAAACAACAGCACAAGCAAATGTTTGTGGAAATGGAAAGTTCCCATATAAGATTCTCTGTCAGGCATTGAACTCACAAATACAGGGCGACGCTAACGCCGTTAACGTAATAGGCGTACAGCCTTCGTAAATGCCCTAACCCTCTTTTTTTGAAAGATTTTTGGCTCTTAATTGCAACTCTTAAATCACGGATTCTATTCTTCAACACATTTAACTACTAATTCGCGGTATGTACACTAATTAAGTAGAGTGACTGTAATTTCACTGCTGGCTCTTGTAGCCTGTTTGGTTAATATACTCTAAAACTAGAGAACATCTAATGTAGAGTTAATTCAAGTGCTATACCACTTTTTAATGCTCTTTAGAAAAAATGCAAAGTAATACAATGAATTGAAGAACGATGAAGCGAACTCTAATTTGTTTTATCTAATCAAGTTGGGTTAAATCTGAATTATGATGACCTTTGTGACAGCATGTCCACATTCTTATTGATGAATGCTATCAAGAGTGTGTAATAGAACGAATAATAGTGCTCGCTTATAGTCCGGTATACATACCTGAGGGAATGACTGCCCTTCACGTCCTATCGATCGTTTGACAACCGTTAATTATTTGATGGGAGAGGCCATATAATTTATTTGTGAAGATAAGGATTCTTCCTCTCTACCCTGAACCCGCTCTATTGTTAATTGAAGAACAAAACGATCTTCCGGCCAGAAGGTATATAGTAGTGTCGGATCTGCATTTGGGGTTCGAAAGCACTCTAGACACAAAGGGAATATTCATCGATTCTAATCTATATGTTACAGAGATCATCTCCCAGATAGTACAGTTGATACAATCCCACAAACCTGAAGCAGTAGTCTTGTTGGGCGATTTAAAGAGCACTGTTGGCTCAATAAGCAGGGATGAGTGGAATAAAGTGCCATATTTTCTCAAAACGATTTCAAATTATGCTGATATTTATTTTATACCTGGGAATCACGATGCCAATATAAGGTTCTTGATGCCAGATACTGTTAATGTTTTCGGTATGAGTGGAATGTTATTAAATAGTACTTTACTCTTGCACGGACACAGCATGCCGTCGATGGCTAGGTTATCACATGTCAAGAGGATTATCATGGGACATATCCATCCAGTCTTTCTTAAACAAGGAAGCCTTTTGAACGGTCAGAGGGTATGGCTTCATTTCAAGGTAAAGAAGGAAGGGTTAATCAGTAGGAATATTAAGCATGCGTTTCAAACAAGTGATCTTGTCGAGATCGTCGTGATTCCGGCTTTTAACAAGTATCTTTATGCAATATCGAAGAAGCAATATAAAAAGTCAATCTCGCCAATAATAAGCAGGGTCATTAAGCAAAATGCAATCGAAGAAGCGTATATAACGACCCTTGATGGCTCGCTCATTGGAGACATCAATTCTATAAACGATGTGCTCTAGATTTTACCAGCTTGTTTGTAATCTCTAAATTGCGATTGATGAATTTCTAATATTAATTATCTTTCTTTGACATATACAAAATTCTAATATTACAATTCATATTCATCAGAACTTTGTTTTTTGTTTCGATATGAGTGTGACCTTCGAAGATGATCTCTCATTTGTTCCATACCCTCGAAGCTTTTCTTACATTCAGTACACTCGTACGCATTTTGAAGACAGTGAACCACTTGCGTATGTTGCATTAATTCTTCAATTCTTCTAAAGCGTTGGTTACAATCATTGCACACGTGCCTTTTAAAGGGATTCATCTAATTTTCACTTATTCTGATTGCGCTTATCCCAACACGTTCTGCATAGCTGTCCTTCTATTTTCCATTTTGGCTTTGGATTGTAGCGGAAAAAGCTGAGTTTTTTTTGACATATTACACAGAAATTTATCTTTTTTTCAAATTCCATTCTTTTATTATCATAACATTTTTCACATAGAACGCTTCCTGTACCCATCTCCCATTGCCATTTTGGCTTGTTCTTGTCTGATTCTTCAAGTTCTTTGCCACAAACTGAACATCTTTCTTGAGCTTCCTGAAGTCTTTTCTTTTCCTCTTGCTTTTTGAGAACATGGTCTTTGGTTTTATCTATGTGACAGTCAGCACAGAGAAAGCCTTCAGAATAGAATCATCTGGGGGCTTGTATTTGTGCTTTAACACCTTACCACAATTTACGCAATGGAGTATCTTTTTTCTTCCGAAAAGCCCCAATTATCTATATTATAATGTACCCATAAAAAAATCTTTTAATTTGGCACACCCAATTTGGGATATGTGCTCAGATGATGTATGATAACAAATTTGTATGTTATCTTTTGTGAATAATCTTTGAAATTCGATATGTGAATTTGGTCTAAAGGGATATGTATTGATTTGTTCTATTATTACAATGTGAACCAACAACTAAAATATGAAACAGTACGGATCCATGGTAATGTATATAGTTTGCCATTTTTTGATTGTGAAATTGCAGAAATTTGTTTTACAGTTCGCAGATTCTATACTCTAGATATCCACGTCTGAGAAAATGAGAGCAGACTTTAATAATATTTTGATGGTGACAATTTGGTCTAGTTGTGGAGATTAATCTATCGTAGCTACAAGCTTAGATCATAGATACAAACTTAGAATTTGTCCTGTTTTGCAACCAAAACTATGGGAACATAACAAGTCTCTTGCGGTAGAATTTATTCAAATTATTTAGAGGAATTCAGAAAAAGAAAAGAAAAGAAATGGAGGGAAACGAACTATATTGTCGTTGTTTCTTATTTTTTGTTATATCTTATTGTGAAACGGTTAGTCTAGCTGCGTTCTGTTTACCTTGAATTTGTGATGCTGCGTTTTGGCAGTCAATCTTCAAAGGAAAATAACCATTACCGCAATTGTTTTCTTGTGCTAATGTTTGAGTTGTCTTCTTATAGTGGGTTGCATATGCGTTGCTTGCACTCATGGCCGATGTCGTGACTAACAATGCTGCCACTACTGCTATAGCAGCAATTGCAAAACCTGTTTTGTTGCTCATATTATATTTCTCTATTAACAGAATATTGTGATGGCTTATCTGCATTAGGCGAAATATTGCTACGAGTTAAATCTGAACTATCTTCTTGAAGAGTCTTTTTTTCTCGAACTAGGGCATTACACTCCATGAAATTGTCGTACTTATTACGATGTCATACAAAATCATTCGTTACGATAGGCTCTTGATTAACGCCTTAAATATTAGAACATTAGGAAAATACCCACAACTTATTTAGATCCTAGCTTTTGGTAGGAGGTTGTCATCATTTTAGTGATTATTAACAGAACTTATTCTAGTAGAAAAGTAGGAAATAATCTATATCATCCCTGTGCTGAATATCCAAATATTACTCAATCAATTTCTTAACTATGGATAGCAAGATAATTGCACTAGCTGCAATTATTGCTGTGTCAGCTATACTCATAGCCTCTACAGCAGTAAGCCAAGATGCATTAGCAAAATGTAAGAAATATCGTGGTCATCATTCGTCCAACACCCAGACCCTAGCTCAGGATAATGCATGCGGGAACGGAAGTGGCTCTTCACACGTCAAGTGTCAGAATTTAGCCAACCAAATCCAAGGCAATGGTAATGCAGCAAACATAATCGGGATACAATAACCTAAAAAAAGAGGATTAATCTGCGATAGGCTACGTGAAGCCTATTCATAATTTATATTTTTTATAGATAGAAAATTTATTTCTCTACTAGGTGACCAAATTCAGACTTTTGATCCCTTAATTAGGAATTTTGAACAGATTGATAAGGAGTTACCTAAATTGGTAGCAAATCGGTTAAGAAGCATAACTCGACTCGAATACCACAAAGCCTTTGCCAAAATTATCCTCCACTTGATAAGAATACAACTGCCTAAACATACTAACGCAAAAAATCTTTCTAGCTTCTTTTCCTTTGTAAGGAAAAGTTTTCTTCTTTATACTTATTAGAAGAGAGTCTTGAACTACGATGCTATCCGGTGTTTTTTTATAGCTACATTCATGTCATGAGTATTAGTCCCAATTACGGTAACTGTTGTTAATAGATACCTTGTCCATCAGTTAAGAATTGACGTTTTGTTCGTAACTATTTACACCTCTGTCTGTAGGATTAGAGCCAGTTTGGCATTTCCCATCTAAAGGTGCCTTTACAGAATCACTATCAAGTGATTGGCATTTCCATCGAATACCTGTTAGGTCATGATACACTTTTACGCTGCCGGAGCCTCTCACGGATCTCGAGGCGTTCATGCTCGAGGATGAGATCGTTGCCGCGCTCACTCGCAGCTCGTTCGCTACGCGCGAGGGAGAGGGGCTCGCCCTCCACCGGCTCGTCCAACTCGTCACGCGCACCCGCATATCCGACGAACGCCGGCGACAGCGCGCCGGCGAGACCGTCTCCCTGCTCGCGGCTTCGTTCTCCTTCACCGAGGACAACCGAGAAGCTGGGGCTGGACGGGGCGGCTTCTCCCGCACGCCCTTGCAGCGGCCAAGCATGCCGACGAGCTCGACGTCAACGAAGCCAAGACCGCCGCTCTGCTCAACAAGGCGGGCTGTTACCTGCACATGCGCGCCGAGTACACGAAATCCCCGGTAGATTGCTGGAGCGGGCGCTTTCGCTCGACGAGCAGGCCTTCGGGCCTGACCACCCCAACGTGGCGAGGGACGTCGACGACCTAGCGAGCGCCCTGCGGATGTTGGTGACTTCGCTGGCGCCCACGTTCATCTCGAGCGGGCGCTCGCGATTCACGAAGAGGCCTATGGGCCCAACCACCCGAACGTCGCGATCTGCGTCAACAACCTTGGTCGCGTGCTCCACGATCTTGGTGACTTCGCGGGCGCCCGCGTTCATTTGGAACGCGCGCTTGCGATCAACGAGCAGGCCTTGGAGCCTGACCAGCCCAAGGTCGCGAGAGATGTCAATAACCTCGGGCTCGTCCTCCAAGGTCTGGGTGACCACGCAGGCGCTCGCGCCTGTTTCGAGCGGGCGCTTGCGATCAACGAGCAGGCCTTCGGGCCTGACCACCTGGACGTTGCGAGCGACGTCAACAACCTCGGGCGCGTCCTCCACGAACTTGGTGACTTCGCGGGCGCCCGCGCCTGTTTCGAGCGGGCGCTCGCGGTCAACGAAGAGGCCTTTGGGCCCAACCACCCGAACGTCGCGATCTGCGTCAACAACCTCGGTAGCGTCCTTCACGATCTGGGTGACTACGCTGGCGCCCGCGCCGAATACGGGCGGGCGCTCGCGATCAACGAGCAGGCCTTCGGCCCTGGCCACCCGAACGTCGCGATCCGCGTCAACAACCTTGGTCGCCTACTCCACGATCTGGGTGACTACGCGCTTTGCGATCAACGAGCAGGCGAAAGTGGCTCTGCTTCGAGGATGGAGGGTCACTAGAAGGAACCTAGAAGGAACCAGCGGGAAACGTCCTGCACGCTTCCGA
>CAVPXM010000062.1:0-9163 GCA_963709405.1 uncultured Nitrososphaerales archaeon | reverse complement strand
TTTTGATCCCACTATTCAACAAATTCAGAATGCTCAATCTGCTGCCGCGTTAGTATACAATGGAGCCGGAATGGAAGCAACATGGATAAACAAAGTTAACCCAAAGCTTGCAATTGATTCCAGCAAGGGTTTAAACTTACTTTCTACTAATGATCCTGAAATCCATGCATCAACAGATCCTCATATTTGGTTAGATCCAATCCTTGCAATCCATCAAGTTGAGAATATCCGCGATGGATTGATAAAGGTTGATCCGAAGAATGCTTTGTACTACAGAAATAACGCTCAGAGCTTTATTGGACATCTCAAATCTTTAGATACAGCAATAAGAGGAAATCTATCGAGCTCTAATTGTGCAAAAAGAGATTTTATAGCTTTCCACAATGCTTTTAGCTACTTTGCAAAGGAGTATGGACTAAAGCAACACAGCATTCAAGGTTTAACACCCGAAGGTGAAATACTCCCACAAAGGTTAGTAGAGGTTGTACAACTTGCAAAGAAGATCGGCATAAATATAATTTATTCTGAAGATTTGATCGATCCTCGTTCAGCTCAAGCGATAGCAGATGAGATTCCTAACGGAAAGGTAATGGTATTGAGTCCTATTGAAGGAATCAAACCTCAAGAAGAGCAAAAAGGAATAGGATATCTTGAAAAGATGTATCAAGATTTGTCAGATTTAAAGGAAGGCCTGCAATGCAAGAAGTAGCAGTATCAGTCAAGAATCTAGACTATAGCTACAGTGATCACTTATCGTCTTCTTCCTCTTCTTCTTTGGATAACATTTCATTCAATGTAAATGAAGGTGACATACTAGGAATAATCGGTCCTAATGGCGCTGGCAAAAGCACACTCTTCAGATGCATACTTGGATTGTTGGAAGACTATAGAGGAGAAATTGCAATATTTGGTCAGGACATTAGAAAAGGTACAAGAGTCCTTCAGGAAATAGGCTATATACCACAGCAGAAATCACTCGATCAGACTTTCCCAGCAACCGTACAAGAAGTTGTTTCTTTAGGACTAACAGGTAAAGGTTATTCAAAACAAAAAATAATTTCTGCGATCAGAACAGTGGAATTAGAGGCGCAGAAAGATAGGCGAATAGGCGAGCTTTCTGGTGGACAACAACAAAGAGTGCTCATTGCAAAAGCACTAGTAAATGACGCCAAGTTATTGATATTAGATGAACCGACTACAAGTATTGATATAGAAACACAAAACAAATTCTATTCTCTTATAAGGACGCTCAACCAAAAGAATAAAGTAACAATATTATGGTCATCACATGACTTAGACGCCATAAATAAGATTGCAAATAAGCTGGCATGTATCAATAGAACTATATTCTTTCATGGTAATACCAATGAATTCTTTTCGAGTCCAGAACTATTAGAGATGTATTCAGAATCAATTATGCAAGCACATATACGTATGCATTTGAATCAAAATGAAGAATAATCATCCCAATGGCGACGATAGTTCATTACATCATTAGTCATATGATGATCAGGAATTGTTGATATGATATTTGAGATATTTCAATTTGGTTTTATGCAACGTGCATTAATTTCAGGAATTGCAGTGGCCATAAGTTGCTCTGTGATTGGACTCTTCCTTGTTTTAAGACGACAATCGTTATTCGGCGACGCTCTATCACATGTAGCTTTTGGTGGTATAGCTATCGGTCTATTTATAAATATATATCCAATATGGACAGCTTTTATAGTATCCGTTCTGGCGGCGTTGGGAATTACTAAACTAAGACAGTCCGCAAAAATTTCTGCAGATTCTGCTGTTGCAGTCCTGTTGTCGTCTGGTCTCGCAATAGGTGTCGTATTGATAGGATTGGCTGGCGGTTTTTCGCTTGATCTATACAGCTTCTTATTTGGAAGTATCTTGTTAATCAGCTCGCAAGATCAAGTTATGATTTTGATTATAAGTGCAATAGTACTTGCAATAATGTATAAGATTTATAGAAAGCTTATGTACGTTGCTTTTGATGAAGAGCAGGCAAGTGTTAGTGGCATAGATGTAGCAAAGCTGAATTATCTCTTCATCATACTTGCTAGTGTTACCGTAATTACCTCATTGCGGTTAGTAGGAGTTTTGCTTATCTCTTCACTGATCGTGATTCCGAATATTACAGCGATGACGTTCGGAAAGGGATTCAAGAAAACAGCATTAATCTCTATTATCGTCGCAGTTTTGTCTGTGATCGGAGGAATAGTTACTTCATACATTATGAATTTGGCTCCTGGAGGAACAATCGTCATTATCTCTGTCACTGGTTATCTTGTGACAATCATCACAAAATATGTATTTAATCGGATTAATGGAAAAGGTATGAAAGTGAGAGGACAAGTACTAACTAGATCTAATTGATATTCACAATATAGTAATGACATCTGAACGTTCCAATAATAGACGATATCATTTGTATTCTTACTATTGTAAGAAAACTAATAGTTTTACGTATGTCAGTACGCATTATAACAGAGAATTGTAGAGTTGTGAGGCAGACTCAAAATGTAACATTTGTAAAGAACCTGTTTTATGTCACTGTACAATATATGATACACCGCTACTCATACACCAATACATCATATTTCAACAGATTGCTAATTTGAAGAATATTAAGATTTACTAATTATTGAATAGATACAAATCGTGAGATTATTCAAACAGAAAGATATTTAGAATTAGGATTATATATGCTTGGATTAATTTCGACGAATTTCATAGAAATTTGTCTGCCTGGAATGATCTGAGCAGATTACTCTAATAATCTGATGAGACTATTACCTCCTCAAAATGCATAAACATGACCTCCACGAAGAGATAATTGCATAAAGTAATCTTGGTAACTAGATGATCACATGCAATTTTTACTGGAAATGACAACACAATTGATACAAACTTTAACTGTATTTTAGGCAATCCGCTAACAGTTGGACCAGGGCCCCTTGGTATAGCTTATGATCCAGTACATCACAGGATGTGTGTTGCACATATAGATATTGCTGCAGGTGGGCCTGGCACGATCTCCATAATAGATACAATGACCAATGAAGTTTTACCGCCTAGTACCTATTAATGTGGGTAATACACCACTAGGCATATCATACGATCCGGTATTTCAGAGAATGTACATTGCAAATTCCCAACCTGGTACTGTCTCCATATTAGATACACAAACCAATACCATGATTACAGGCAGTCCAATTAGCATAGGAAATGGACCGGAGAGGATTGCATATGATCCGGCAAACCGAGCAAGGTATGTTGCAAATTTTGATGATGGTACTGTATCCGGGTCTTGGAACCATTCTAACCTTAACAAATTCACTTCCAGCCTCCTTCAAATTTCCAATCTTTGATATCGAAATAATTCTACCGTGTTCATCATGCAATATACTTATATTCATTCTGGATAGCCTCACAAATCTGACTCTAAGAACGCACACCTCATTGTACTGTTCATCAACAGAACATCCTACTAATTTTTTGCTAATGTCGTCTAGTGATCAGGCCTTGCAAGTTTATAGTTAAGTAGAGACATCGTAAATGCATCAAAAATATCATTGTACGATGTAGCATCTTTATCCAAGTTTCCAGTGTTAGTATTTACCACTGCTGTTCTCAATGATGTAATCAGTCTTTGAAAAGTTGGATGTATTTTTATTTTTTTGGCAGACAATAGTTCATTAGTATTGGCTAGCATGTCTTTATGCATAGTTGCAAAATTAACTGGAAATACTTGTACATTATTGTAGTCTCGTCTAGGGTCATACATATGATTTATAATATTCTTTTGTTCTGTATACGTTCTATAATCATAGTCTCCCAGTTGATATTTTAGTGTGCTGATAAAGCCTGCATTTGAGGCATCTATGAATATTTTTGTGATACGGTGTTTATTCTTTAGCTTATGAATTAGATCTATCATGTCATTATGTAGCGGTCGGTTGAAACTTTCAGCATAGATAACCTCTACTGCATTATCTTTACCCTGTGTAATTACAATACCAAAATCCGAGCTACCAAATCCTTCGTCTATTCCCATACTCCTACCTAAAGCTGTTGATAAGCTCCATGCATCGTTAGGGTCATAAGTGTCGGTGATAGCATTATCAATATCTAGCTGATGGAATGCATTTCCTATAAGATCTAGATATTTGAGGTCATACTCTCTATCAAATGATGGAGATTGTCTTGCTTTCTGAATTTCTTCTGCAGTGTATATTTTGCCAAGACCATAAGTGTAATCTAATTTTAATCTCTTGTACAAGCATGTCTTTTCCGGTTCTTTCTCTATCTTCTCAAATAGACCATCTGGTGCATTGGGGGTGCTAACCATAACTATGTATGGATCTGATTTTGCAATATACCGCTCTGATACGTGTCTTACATCCTCTTGTTCTGATTTGCGAAAAAAATCTGATTCTTCAATAAATATGAACTTAGGATTGTCCAATGCTCTGTACGAATCAAGGTGATTGGATGGGAAGGCTTCTATGGTACAACGATTTAGCTCTAGAACAGTTTCTTTGTTACTAAATGTAATGCTAAGTTTTGCTTCAAATAAGGCTTTCAATCTCTTTATAAGTTTGATAGCAATATCTATGTTAGGACCAGTCACTATGCAGATCTGAGAACCCTGATATTCATAGTTTCTCAGGCACAACCATGCAATATACCGTAGAAAGAACTCAGTGATACCTAATCCAGTAGCTTTCTTTATCCATAGTACACCCATAGTACATTATTATATATGGGTTTTCTGGCAATGAATATATCTCATTTAACTCATTGAAGTGAGATCAACTTTAGCTGATAAGTAAATGAAAATTATAGCACCACAGGGATGCATTACCTGCATCACTGCTGAACATATTCATGGAATTGGGCCATGGAGTGAGTGATATAGATGCTTGTAAATGCGGGTTGAGGACTGGGCTTCTAAACTGCATCAACTTACTATCTGATTGTCATTTAATCATACTCCAGAAAGCATGTCATTACTCTTTGCAGAATATCCGAAGACGTCTGAAAGCATTGTGTTTACAGGAGATACGTTATTCAGTGGAAATGTACAAGGTATGGTATGTTAGAGTTTGTCAATATCAAGTCAATTAGATTCTATGACCAGCTTGTTCAGCAACATCATGTAGAATAATAATAACAAATAGATATCATAGACAAGTAGAGCATACTATAAGAAAAAAAGGTGGTTGCTCGAATAATAGTGGCCATCCACCAATAACCAAAAATATTGTTTACATTTCCATTATTCTCTTTATTTCTCTAGGCAGATTTTACTTCTTTCCAACCACACTTTAAGACAGTCTGCATAGTTAATAACTTTCATTGAATGCCAGGGTAATAGTAGATCTTTCAGGGTTTGATTCACTTTCATGTAATTCGGATGTTCAATACTTACAGAACTAACTTTTTCCGGGCCCGTCCGCAGCCAGCACTATAGAAATCTTCGTCTCATACTCGCATACCATCCGTTCTTTCCCATGCCTAGAGCAGTATTTCGTATAATGATCTCTCATTCTCAGCCACCAGCAGGTTTCATAACACAAGATACTATACACTTGCTTATCTTTATCATTCAAATACAATATACACTGAACTTAAGTTGTCAACTACTTTTCAGATAGGCTAGACTAAAACGTTATTACCTTATAAAAGGTCACAATCTTTACATTCTTTAACAGAAAATAGTCTACCAAGTTGATCAGACCAGAAATCTCTTCTCTGTCTATCGAATTAGTAAATGGTGTTGTTGTTCCATTAGAAGTGTTTGCGAAATCTTGAGGATGGAGAACAATTATTGCATAGCCATATTTTGCAATATTTCTTGAAGCATTACCTACAATATCAACAAGAGGAGTTTGAATCCATTTACCATTTTTAAAATACTTGAAGAATATTGTTCCAGGCAAGTGATATATTACTGGAGCTGTCATGCCGCTTGGGACGTTTTTCTCGTTACCATCATAAAATTTTGGCATCGCTATTTTGCTATTATTATTGCTTTCGCGATTTGCAATAAAAATACTCTTATTTTGATTAAAGCTACTTTCTTCATGCGATCCAGCACTTATCATTCTTATACCAAGTTCCTTCATTGCTTTAATAGTATCGTTATTAAAAGTGTCATATGGTGGAATGAATACTATTGATCCTATTCCAAATATTTTCTCCATCTTCGAATTTGCTTTGTATAAAGAATCCTTTTGTTCATTTTGACTTAATTTAGTATAGTTAATATGATCCCAACCATGCAGATCTAATTCAAATAGCCTTTTGTCAAGTCCTGCCTTGATCTTGTCCACTATCTTAGAATCATTACCTACTTGATGCATTATCAATCCTAATGAAAGACTCTGGTTTTTTGACAGAAATAAGTCCATCACTTTAGTTTGAACCGAGTTAAGCCAATAGTCTTGGATATCATCCATTCTAAATACTACACAATTACAGTTAGCGCCAACTCCATCAATAATATTGTTAGTGGTCTTAATATTATTATTAGGCGCATTTACAATGTTTTCATTTAAGATAATAGATGAAAAGCTAAACAGTATAACTAGATAACAAGTCCACATCGTCAAATAATTCTTATAATTAAATAAACCATTCTTCCCACAAGAATTGGTCATATTCATATATTGTAACTATGCTATAAATAATGTTTCTATGATAGTTTGTTAATAAACATAGAAAAAAATCAAAACCAAAACCAAATAAAATTAAGTGGATTGAAAGATTACTAACTATACCGATTCTAGACTATAGAAAATTTTGCATTTGGCATATTCTAGTGCCCTATCTACCTAGTTTCACTGCGTGAAGCTAAGAAAATAATTGTAAAATGGAGTAAGCCATGTAATGAAAAAAGAGAGATAACTTTTGATGTTGAAAAAATGATAGAATCAGAATTTAATAAAGAAGATGAATATAAGCCGATTGCTTTTGATAACTTACATAATAGGAACCCAGAACTTTACATAGAAATACGGGCAAGATTAACTGACTAGCTAATTAACTGAGGCTTGGACATAATTGAATTGTACGTTTTTCATATATTATTTAGTAACATATTAACTACATAACATTTTGACACTATAACTGATTCTAATAGCCGTAAGAGCTGGGTCGTCTCTAATCCCTCTAGGTCGTACCATATGACAAAAATATCATTAACGTTATCATTATTTATTCATTTATGCATTTTTTATATAAAAAATAAATATAGTACCGGGGGCTGAAATAAACCCCGGGGATAGTTCACAGGTTGTTAGGTTGCCAAGTCCAGATCGATAAATAAAAAGTCTGGGCTGATACCGGTACTTTTGATATATGAAGGATGGTATACCGGATAAGCTGCAATCCTACAGTCTAGGCCGTTAGCTTGGTTGAACCTTGCCAGTGCCTCCTCTTTACTATTGATAGATATCTGTCTGCCCTGTGTGGTCTTGGTTGATATGTTTCTAGGGAATAATGGCTCTCTGAAATGGCTCAGAATGAACTCTAATCCCTGAATAAGATTTGATTCGTGCTCTATTAGTAAAGCCATGTCTATTTCAACCTCTTGCGGTGGTTATGCGTAGCTCTGTATCTCGAAACAACCACCGCAGACCACCGCAACCACCGCAAATTCTAAAAACTTGAATATTATAGAATTTGTAGATTGATTGTATGAAGGAATTTGCATGTTTTCTATTGGATGCTAGGATTTCTATGAAATGATTTTGCGGTGGTTGTTGCGGTGGTTGCGCTTTCGACAAGAGTTTGACCACTGCAGATTTGAAAAGCGGTGTCATAGCGATAGCCTCGACATCGCTCTGCGATAGATACCTACCGCAGCTAATTCTAACTCACCTAGTTCAATCATTCGGTTAATGGTGTCTATTGCTTCCTCGCTTGAGAAGCTCACTAGCGATAAGTCTGTTACGCAGCTCATCGTGTCCTACCTGACTGGTTGCTGACTCTTTTGCTAGTTCGTCGAATACCTGCCAGAATTGCGATTCTCGTACTATCGCATGGAATTTGGTTCGAGTGTATAGTCATTGTTGACTAGCGTTATTTCATCGTTCTTGGTATGCGAGTCTTTCTTGAAGTCCACGACGATACCTATTTCCTTCAGGTTAGGAGTTACCTCGTTAAGTCTGGATCGCATTGCTCTAGCAGTCCTGGGCCAGTCCTTTGCCTTCATTAAGTCCGGATAACTCTTCCCTACTAAGGACTACCTTGTTAAGTTCTACTCTGAGTTTTTCAGCCTTGCCGCTCCAGACTGGTTGCTTATCCATCATAGCAATAATTACCGTTGCGATAGAACTGGAATCAATTGCTTCTTGGTTGGTAAACCCTATATTGCGATTGTATGCCTCAGTAAATTCGTTATCTTTGTAACCTAAGCATCTTGCAACTAGTTCACCCATTTCTGCAAAGTCTGCCATTCTAGGCAGCTCTTGTAATTTTACCTCGCCTATTCTGCCTAACACTTTAACCAGTATGTCGAATATGTAGCCCAATAGGTTAGGTAGCATGGCATCAAACTCTTGATGTAGAACCTTCAGTTTCTTGCGCTGTCTTCTATCAATTGGATACAAGTGTAGACTTAGCAATCTATCAAGTAAGTCCGGTCTTGTTGCAGTAACGTTGATACCATTGAATCCAACCGCACGAGTCATGTTATAGATAAAGTCCTCGTCATTTGAGTATAGAGCTCTCTTTATGAGTCCGCTACCTGTTACTACTCTACATAATGTATCTGAGGTAAGTGCTGAGATCTCGGAGACATTATCGAAGAATGTGAGATACGAGTGATCTAACTCTTGCACTAACTCAGCGAGACTATTAGGAAATGCGGTAGTTGGCGCGCGCTTGGGTCTACTACTTGCTTATCAAACTCCTGAAATGTGGATTTACCTGAACCATGTGTACCGTGTGGCATCATTACCGGTTTGGGTAGGTCTGCGAGAATTAAATCAGAAACTGGAAATTTCATATTATATTCAAAAATCGATGATATAGAAACGGAAACAAAAACAAGGATACATGCAATACAGCTATAATAATTACATATGATGACTCCGATGGTTGGTATGAACATGTAATTCCACCTATTGTAGGAAGCTCTAAAGAC